>NZ_JBHXVZ010000010.1:0-349833 GCF_042672005.1 Nocardia sp. NPDC127579
CTGCACTCGACAGGGTGTGGGAGAGTAGGACACCGCCGGAACATTTTTGCGGAAGGCCCCCAGCATTTTGTTGGGGGCCTTCCTGCGTTTACGCTGACGAGAAGCAGTCGGTGCGGCTGGTGGAGATGTGCCCAGATGTACTGGTGATCAGGTGTTGATCCAGGTCGGGGGCACCGATTGGACTCACCTCGATCGCGCAGAGCCGATGCTCTACTAATCTGGACCCATGACGCGCATGCCAGCTGTCTATCTCAGTCATGGCGCTCCGCCGCTGGCCGATGATCGGTTGTGGCCGGGGCAGTTGGCGGCGTGGTCGGTGGAACTGCCGACGCCGGAGGCGATCCTGGTGGTTTCCGCGCACTGGGAGGATGCACCCACCACGCTCGGTGCGACCAGCACAGTGCCGCTGGTCTATGACTTCTGGGGCTTCGACGACAAGTACTACCGGGTGCGATACCCGGCACCGGGCGCGCCCGAGCTGGCGTCGAAAGTGCGTACGCTCCTGAACAATTCGGTCCACGATGCGCCTGATCGCGGGCTCGACCACGGAGCGTATGTGCCGCTGGTGGAAATGTACCCGGAGGCCGATGTGCCGGTGCTCCAGATCTCCATGCCCTCCCTCGAACCGGCCGAGCTCTTCGCGCTGGGCCGTAAGCTCGCGCCGCTGCGCGAAGAGGGCGTACTCATCATGGGCAGCGGATTCTTCACCCACAATCTGCGCGAAATGGTGCCCGACACGACCGACGAGCCGGCGCCCGCCTGGTCGGCGGAGTTCGATGAGTGGGGCCGCGAGGCGCTCGCCGCCGGCGATGTGGACGCGCTGCTGGACTTTCAGCACACCGCCCCCGATGCCGTTCGCGCCCATCCGCGCACCGAGCACTTCGCGCCGCTGTTCGTGACCCTCGGCGCCGGGGAAGCCGATCTCGGCGCCTATCGCACAGCGATCGACGGGTTCTGGTACGGACTGGCCAAACGTTCGATCCAACTCGGCTGAACACCATCGTCGGAGGTAGGCGGGAATGGCGACAACCAGAATCGGATGGCACGTGCACGCTCCCCGTTCCGCGGTGTATCGGCTGCTGGTCGACGCGAAATCGGTGCAGAAGTGGCAGGTGCCCACCGGAATGTCGAGTGAGGTGCACGAATTCGAGGCCCACGAGGGCGGCCGGTTCCGGATCACGCTGACCTACGACGACCCGACCGGCACCGGAAAGACCACTGCACAATCCGACACGCACCACGGCCACTTCGTCACCCTGGTCCCGGACGAACAGGTGGTTCAGGTCGTCGAATTCGACAGCGACGATCCCACCATGGGCGGCGAGATGATCATCGCGCTCACCCTCACCGATGCGGCGAACGGCGGCACCGACATCGTCGCCCTCCACGAGAATCTTCCCGCGGGTGTCGACCCGGAGCTGAACGAACTCGGCTGGCGCCTGTCCCTGGCCAAACTCGCCGCCCTCGCCGAAACCGGCCGCCTCCCTTGACTACAGCCGACCGACCGCCGTCGCGGCACAGCCGACCGACCGCCGTCGCGGCACAGCCGACCGACCGCCGTCGCGGCACAGCCGACCGACCGGCCGTCGCGGCACAGCCAACCGGCCGCCGTCGCGGCACAGCCAACCGACCGGCCGCCGCACAGCCAACCGGCCGCCGCCGCACAGCGAACGACCGCCGCCGTCGCCTGCCGTGGACGCAGGACAGCGCTGACGGGCGGGTTCCTAGCGGGCCGCGAAGATGGTGTCGTGGCAATCGGCGACGAGAGTTACGAATTCCGTGGCGGTTTCGGTGTCGAGGACGGCGAACGCCGGGGCCATCATCTCGTCGGTGAGTGCTTCGGCTTGTTCCCAGCGCTGCCGCACCTCGGGGGTGATCTCGGGGAACGGAGCCTGCCAGCCGAACCAGGCGGCTTGGCCGGGGCCGTCGTTGAACGGTGATCCCTTGATCAGCACGGCCTCGAGGGGAGTTACGCCGTGTGCGCGGATCGCCATCAGGTGCACTCCGCCGCGCAGTTCACGCAGGGCATGCGCCAGGTGCAGGACCCGGGCCGGGGCGTCCGCGGCCAGAGGCATGGCCCGCCAACCGGCGAACAGGGCGGCGCCGGACGAATCCGCGCCCCGCACAACGGCTTCCAGTAGTTCCGCGAGTCGCGGGGCCGCCTCGAACGTCGCCAGCTTGCGCCGTCCGAAGTCCTGGCAGGCCGCCAGATATCCTTCGGCAGCCTTGGCTGCGGGGACGGCAGCGGTCGACTCCCAGCCGGTGCGAATCGTGGTCAGCGGCAAGAATCCGAACGCCGAGCACACGACATCGGCGTCCACGTCGCCGAGCACGCCGCCGCGGCCTCGCACGTAGCCGCCCAGGAAGCCGTCCACGCCGGTGCTCGCCGCGAATTCCTTGGCCTCCCTGGAGAACATGAAGCTCCCACCGGCCCGCTGAATCTGATCACTTACCGCTGCCGCGACCGACATACGAACACCTTTCCGATACGAACTCTGCATCCGCAGACTACTCACACCGGCGCGGCCCGGTGATCGCGATTGCGCCTTGGTCCATCCGCATAGCATGTCACCACCGATGCTTCGATTCCGATGAGAGCCGTGCGCACAGTGACTAGGGTCGGGCAGCACAGCCCCGGCAATCGGTCGTGGAACGCTACCGTCGGCGGGCGGCTATAGCCCGAATACAGCGGTCGAAGCCACAGGTGTCGCCCCGAGTATCGGCGTGCCACCGCCTTCGACGATCGTGCCGGGGGCTCGGGCGTTATCGCTGGACTGCGCACCCTTCGGGGCCGCAGGTGTCGTCGCTGTCGCCGAGCACCTGGATCTCCGGTGTGTGATCGCTCCACGCCTGCTCGAGCGCCTGGGTGAACACCTCCGGCGGCTGGGCTCCGGAGACGCCGTACTTGCGATCGATGACGAAGAACGGAACACCGCGCGCGCCCAGGCGAGCGGCCTCGGCTTCGTCGGCGCGCACCGCGTCGGCGTAAGCGTCAGGGTCGGCCAGCACGGCACGAACCTCGGACTCGTCGAATCCGGCGGCGACCGCGACCTGAACCAAGCGCTCGGAGTCGCCGAACAGCGGGCGCTCATCGCTGAAGTTGGCGGCGTAGAGCCCGTCCAGCAGGGTTTCTTGACGCCCCTGGGCGAGGGCGAAGTGCAGCAGACGGTGCATGTCGAAGCTGTTGCCGAAATCGCGTCCGTCGATACGGTAGTCCAGGCCCATCGCCTCGGCCTGCGCGCCGATGCCGCGCTCGTTGGCCGCGGCCTGCGCTTCGCTGATGCCGTACTTCTCGGCGATGTGCGGGATCACCGCGTCGCTGTGGCCCGGGTCCAGGGTGGGATCCAATTCGAAGGACCGATGTACCACTTCGACGGCGTCGCGGTGCGGGAAGTCGCTCAGGGCCTCCTCGAACCGTCGTTTGCCCAGGTAGCAGAAGGGGCAGTTGATATCGGTCCAGATCTCGACCTGTACGGCCATGACACCTCGTTTCACGTCGGCGCGGCCGGGATCTCCGCCGCGAGTGCGTCGGCACCACTGTCTGAAAACGCCCTGACGTGCGCGGATGTTCCCCGGCTGTGATCAGCGGATCACGTCGTCGGCTTGCGGGACGACCGTCGAGGCGGGGACCAGGTTCCAGCCTTCCAGTTGCTTACGGATCTGCTCGGCGGCGTCGATGTTGAGTGGCCCGCTGGTCCACAGCGCGTAGGGCAGGTTCAGGAACCGGCCGGAGGTGACGGCGCGGAGCTGGTTGATGCCGGGTTTGGCGCGTAGGAGCTCGATCTTCTGGGCGAAGGTCTGCGGCGGGTAGTCGACGAACATGATGGCGTCCGGGTCGGCGGCGGCCAGGCGCTCCCAGGAGACCCGGGTCCAGGTGTCGTCCACGTCCTCGAGGATGTTGCGGCCGCCCGCGGCTTCCAGAATGGCCTGTGGCGCACCGAATTTGCCGCTCGAGAAGACGGTGTCGCTGGCGCTGTCGAACAGGAAGATCGTGGGCTTGTGGCCGGCCTGCGGCGCGGCGCGCAGTGCCTCGAGCCGTCGATCGAGATCGGCGGTGAGTTCGGCGGCGCGGTCGGTGCGGCCGGTGATGGCGCCGAGATTGGTGAGGTCGCCGCGCAGCGCGGTCCACGGATCGACGATGCCGCGGGTGCCCGCGTCGGTCCGACGGCAGCTCTCGGTGAGGACGTAGGCGGCGATGCCGTCCTTGCGCAGCGATGCCGGGGTGAGGTTCTTGGCCTCGTCGTAGCCGTAGCTCCAGCCCGCCACCATGACGTCGGGACGCTGCGCCAGCACGGTCTCGCGCGAAGGGTATTCGGGGGCAACCGATTTCAGGCTGTCCAGGGCCGGTCCGTAGTGCCGGCGCAGGGTGTCGGCGTCGCGTTGGACACTCGAGACCGCCACCACCTGGTCCTGTGCGCCCAGTGCCAGCGCCATGGAGACCAGATTGCCGTCGTTGACGAACATGCGCTGGGCCCGCGCCGGGAACTGCGCCTCGGTGTCGCAGTTGCGGATGGTCTGGGTGGCGTCGGCAGGCGGCTGGTTGCCGCAGCCGGCGAGGAGGACGGCCAGGGTGGCCGCGGCCAGCGCTCGGAACATCGGTCTTGCCTTTCGTGAATGCGTCACGCGGACGCGGTGATCAGAAGGTGGGATTCGCCGGTGTCCGGATGCGGGACCCGGATGGCGTGCACCCCGAACACGGTGTCGAGAACCTCGGGGCGCAAAGCGATCTCGGGAGGTTCGAGCGGACTCGCGGAACCGTTGTGCAGCACCAGGATCCGGTCGCAGTAGCGGTCGGCGAGTGCGAGCTCGTGCAGCGCCATGACCACGGTGCGGTTCAGGGTTCTTGTCAGTTCGAGTAGTTCGAGCTGATGGGTGATATCGAGATGGTTGGTGGGCTCGTCGAGCAGCAATATCGGGGTGTCCTGGATCAGTGCCCGCGCGAGCAGCACCCGCTGCCGCTCGCCGCCGGACAAACGCTGCACCGGCCGGTCCGCGAACCCCGCCAGATCGACAGCGGCCAAGGCTGTTTCGATGGACTCCTGTTCGCGCGGCGACCCGGCACCCCACGGGGGCAGGTAGGGAGTGCGACCCAACGCGACGACCTCCCCGGCGCGCAGGTCCGCGGGTGGCCGCACGTCCTGAGTCACGATGGCCACGGTCCGTGCTCGTCGCCGCGCCGAAAGAGAATGCAGGGCAACACCATCCACGGCGACCCGCCCGCGGGCAGGCTTCGTGATCCCCGCGAGCGCGCGCAGCAACGTCGACTTCCCGCTCCCGTTCGGCCCGACGATGCCGACGACTTCGCCGGGTGCGATCTCGAATGAAACATCACCGACGACAACCCGTTTCCCGGTCGCGCAGGCCAGCTGCCACGCGGACAACGCTGCGCCACTCATGATTTCCCGGAGCGGTAGCGACCGTCGCGCGGCTGCGAATCGCCGCGCCCGATCGCGGTTCGCTTCCCCGTAGCCCGTCCTCGCCCGCGTGGGGTTCGGGGGCGTCGCCGGGCGGTCATGATTGCCCGAAGGTGTAGCGGCGGCGGCCGAGCAACAGCAGGAACGTGGGTGCGCCGATGAGGCCGGTGAGCACACCGACGGGTATTTCGGTGGGGCGGCCGAGGGCGCGGGTCGCGGTGTCGGCGACGACGAGGAAGAGTGCGCCGCACAGGGCGGCGGCGGGGAGGAGGGCGCGATGGCGAGGGCCGACGATGAGGCGGGCGGCGTGGGGGATGACCAGCCCGACGAAACCGATGCCACCGGAGACAGCGACCAGGACGCCGACGAGGACGGCGAGCAAAACGAACAGCGCGATTCGCAGTTCTTTGACGGGCACGCCGAGGGCGGTGGCGGTGTCCGCGCCGAACGTGAGGGCATCGAGCCAGCCGCTGGCTGCGACAAGGCCGAGTCCGCTCAGGACGACCACGGCCAGTGGCAGTCCGATGGTGGTCCAGTCGGCGCCGGCCAGACTGCCCAGTAACCAGAACAGCACCGACTGGGCGGCGGCGGGGTCGGAGCTACGGAAGATCAGGTAGCTGCTGAACGCGGCGAACGCCGAGCCGAGCACGGTGCCGGTAAGCACCAGCCGCATCGGGGTGAGTCCGCCTTGTGCGACAGCGATACCGAAGACCAGCGCCGCCGCCGCGAACGCCCCGGCCAGTGCTCCGCCCGTCAGCGCCCAGATTCCGGCCCCCGCGAACAGACCCGAGGTGATCACGGCGGCCGCCCCGACCCCGGCCCCGGAGGAGACGCCGAGCAGATACGGGTCGGCCAGCGGGTTGCGCACGAGGGCCTGCATGGCGGCGCCGGCCAGTGCCAATCCCGCGCCGACGACGGCGGCGAGTACGGTGCGCGGTACTCGCAGCTGCCAGACGATGGTGTCCAGCGCGAGATCGGTCGGGGTGCCGAACAGCCTGTGCTTCAACACCTCGACCACCGCCGACACCGGCAGTGTCTCGGCGCCGAATCCGGTGGCGATGACCATCGCGCCGAGCAGCAGCGCTGCGAGTACCGGCAGCGCCAGCGCGGTCCGGACTCGCACCATCAGCTCTGTGCCCAGAGGTGATCGCCCGGCGTCCGATGACATCGAATTGGGCCGGTGTACTGCCCGGCACGCGGAGACCGGTGGACGAGATGTGTCAGTGGGCGGTGCGAGAGCGACACGCGGCAGGCGAAGTCGTGGGGTCCGCCGAGTATTCGACGGTACGCGCCGATGAGCGATGTCCGCGCGCGGATCATCGTTGGCTCCATAGGCAAGTCGCGGCCTTTCCAGAGTTCGTCTCGGCGGACGAGGTCTGACTTACGCCGCGAGGCGAATCACAGTGGCGCGACCGTTCCGGAATTTCACCGAATTCCCGCACCCGCCGGGGATGACGGGGGAACTCTACCGTGCGGTCGGGTTCGCTGACCTGGCCGGGTTGACCCGTCTCGGTTTCTGTGGCCACAGTGGAGTGATGTCGCTGTTGGACGATCGGCATCCGTCCACCGTCACCGACTACGACGACGCGCGACGCCGGGCCCGCTGGCGAGACACCCGTCTCGGTCACGACTGGCACAGGTTGCGCCGCACCCGGGTGACGCTGGTTCGCCTCGCCGTGGTGCTCGCCGCCGTGCTCGCGCTGTTCGCCCAGTACTGGGTGACCGACGTGGCGCCGGAACGTGCTCGCTTGGCCCGCACCGAGCCCGCTGTGCTCCCGGTCGCGACTCCCGGCGACGAACGGAACTGGGACACCGTCGTGGTCGATCTGGTCGGGCTGGGCAATCTGAACGCGGGCAATACCGCGGCGGCGCTACCCGCGCTGAGCCGGCTCGGGGTGGTGTGGGCGATCAAATACGACAATCGCGGTATCGACACCAAGGTCATCGCGGATCTGATCGTGCGTGCCGCGCTCATGTCCGGCCTGAAGAACATCGTGCTGGTCGGTCACAGTATGGGCGGGGTGATCGCCCTGGAGGTGGCCCGGCACATCCACACCGGCAGCGATCGGCGACTGGTCGGGGTGATGCTGGATTGCACGCCCGTGGACCTGAACGCGGTGCGCGAGGAGAGCCGCACCCGCGGTGAGGACATGGTGCGCTGGATGGGCTGGCTGCCCGGCGCGCGGGAAAGCCGCACGCTCCGCTTCATCGTCGAAATGTACGCGCGCCGTGGCGAATTCGTCGATCGAGGGTTCGACGGCGCACTCGGCATCCGGCTACCGGAGTTCCGCGACGCGGCCGAACGGGTCTTGCACGACAAGATCTTCTCCGACGACGCCGCCAGCAACGGCCTGATCGAAGCGCAGTTCCTGGCGATCGTCGCGGGCGGCGCGGCGCGCGATCTGCGTGCCCTGTCGCGCCCGGTCGAGGGCAAGCCGCGCCCGGCTATCGTCTTCCTGCGCCCGCGCGATGCCGACCGTGACCGTGTCGTCGATGTCGAGTACTCCCATCGGGTGCTGGTCGAACTCGCGGGCGGCGTGGACGGCACTCTCCTGGTGGTGTTTCCATCGAATACCGGACACGCCAACCCAATTCAACGCTCGAATGAGTACAACAAGGTTATTGTCGATCAGGTTTTGCCGTTCCTGCTGCGTTATCAGCGGCAGGTGCGTGAAGCAGCCGGGTCGGCGGCGCCACGCTGAGCATCGTCTCTTCGGGAATATCGAAACAACAACTGATGAACCGCTCATCGATGGCCACATGGGACAGTGCCGCTACGGCATTCCGGGGCTGCCGCCGCGGCAGCCCCGCCCGTAGCCGTTCTAGCACCAATTGGCCTGGCGCTTGCAGATGTACCAGCCGCTGGTGCTGCCGTCGCCACCGCGCGAGTACTCGCTCTGCCGGGGCGAGCGGTTGCCGCCGTCCCGCCAGTGCAGCTCGTAGCCGTTGTCGCCGAAGTGGATGTCGTAGCCGGGCTCGTTGTCGTTGTTGTTGCTGCTTCGCTCGGATCGAGCGCTGGTGTCGTTGTCGCGCCCGGCGTTCGCGACGCCGGGGACGGCGAAGGCCGGTGCCAGCGCGACCAGGCAGAGGGCCGACACCGAGGCGATCCGTCGCGCGTTGCGCGACACGGTATGAGCGTGGGACATGGTTCTTCTCCTTCGGGGTACGTGCAGCGGTCGCTATAGGCAGCGGCTACACGCTGTGTTACGTGCCACTTCCCATCGTACCGTTGAATAACGGCACATTGCTCTCATGGCTGGGAACCCGGAGGGTGTTCGAACCTATGGTGCGGAGGGTTCGGCCGACCTTATCGACCCAGGACTACCGGCTCGTCAACCATTGGTGAACTCCGCGTCAATCGCGGCCGAGGGTGAGTCGCCTTGAAGAGTCAGGGCGATGTCCAGCCGGCCAAGAGAATGCACGGCGGCAGTGCTGAGCAGCGAGATACGCCGGCCAGTCCGCGGTCATCGCCGTCGCTGACCAGCCGGCGAGTTCGGCTAGACGCGCTCGGCGATCGACTTCCGGCCGCTGTCGCCGTCGGATATCGTCCGTTGCGATTCGCTGTTTGCCGGCCAGCGGCGGCGCGGCCAGCACAGCGCCGTGAGGATCAGTAGTACTTCGACCGCGACAATTGTGAACGACACCATCTGTACGTTGGTCATTCGCCGTGTCCCCCCGTCGGCACTGCGTGGCTGACCATATCGTCCTCCCTTGACAGGTCTGCTCGGGCCCGAGCTCGTTCAGCACGGATTCTCCTCGGCTAGGTAGCGGTGGACGCATCGGTAGTCGAACGTCCGGACGCCGCTCTCTACCTACGTGCTCGCCGATCCGGCCTTCGGCACAGCGCCCGTGGCGCACGAAAAGGCCCGGCCACCAGGTGAGGTGACCGGGCCGGTATGGGCGACGATCAGGCGAAATACACCAGGACTCGACCGCTGTTGCCGGGATCGGGCTCCCGGCGTACATATAGCTTTCTGATGTGCTTCTGGTCGAGATAGGTCAGCACGCGGCGCTGGAGCTGTCCTGAACCTTTGCCGGGAATGATCTCGGCGACCGGCTCACCCGACTGTGCGGCTCTGAGTAGGAACTGACGCATCGCGGTATCGATATCGCGGTTGCTGCGGAAGATCGGGTGCAGATCCAAACTGAGCACGACGAGTTCTCCTGGCGTAGAAGGGTGTCCGGATACTTCTGCAGGCTACTTACCGCGTCCGTCCCGGCAGGTGTTCTCAGCAGTGGGAAGGCTCGCGTTCTCTGTGACGCCAGAATTGCGACCGTGAGTATGGAGTCGGTCGGCCTGCGGGATCGTATTCATGGGGGGCCCTATCGAATCCGCCACGCTGTGGGCATCCGCGTGTTCCGCACCGCGGCGGGTGTGCTGGCGCTGGCCCTGAGTGCCATTGTGGCACTGGTCGGTACGGTGGGGCGCGATCGGCGGAGCCGCCGGAACCGGGTGTGCGCCGTTGTGCCCACTGCTGCTCTGTGGGCCGCCGGAGTGCGGGTGCGGCTCGAGGACGGGTCGCGCGTGCGCGACCACCGTCCCGCGGTTTTCGTATTCAATCACCAGAGTCAGCTCGATGCCTTGGTGATCGCCTGGGTCCTGCGGCGCGACTTCACCGCCGTGGTCAAGCAAGAAGCGCGCCGCTACCCCATATTCGGTTATCTGATGGACTTCATCGGGGTGTTGTTCATCGATCGAGCCAAGCCCGCGGCGGCGATCGAGACCCTCCGACCGGCTGTCGATTTGCTCCGTTCGGGCGTGGCCGTGGCGGTAGCGCCGGAAGGGCAGGTGTCGCCGACAGCCAGCCTGCGCGCATTCAAGAAGGGGGCCTTCCATCTCGCGATCCAAGCCGGAGTGCCCATTGTTCCGGTCGTGATCCGCAATGCCGGTGCCGTGCTCTGGCGCAGTTCCGCGCTGGTGGATCCGGGTGAGATAACGGTGACCCTGCTACCGCCGATCGACACCCGGGATTGGCGCGTAGACAGCATCGACGAGCACGTCCGTCGAGTACGTGCGATATTCGAACGAGAGCTTGCTGACAGCGCGCCCCCGAACGGGACAGCGCACGATGCATGACGACGAATAGCCCCCACGTGCGGGTCGGCGCCCCTCAATGGCTGAGTCGGAAGCCGTAGCCGCGGACGGTCGTGATCAGTCCGGGCCGGTTGAGCTTGTTCCGTACCGCGTTCAGGTGCACGTCGAGCGTGCGTGAGGCCGGGCGGGCGGCGTCGCTCCAGAGGTGATCGGTCAGTTGTTCGCGGCTCACCGGGCAGCCCTGCCGCTCCGCCAGCACCCGGATGAGTTCGAACTCCTTGCGTGTGATGTCGACCGGGACGCCGCCTGCCTCGACCGTGCGTTCGTCGAGGTCGATCCGCACGTCACCGGCGGTCACCTGGCTCGGGGCGGGACGGGGCGGGGGAACTCGGCGTGCGATCGCCTCCAGCCGCGCGATGAGTTCGCGGACACCCGGTGGTTTGACCATGTAGTCGTCCGCGCCGCAGCGCAAGGCCCGAATAATGGACCGCTCGTCCTCGGATGCGCCGAGGGCGACCACAGGCATGTTGCTGACCATACGAAGGTTGCGCAGCAGGTCGACGCCGCCGGTGAGCTCGAGGTCCAGGATTGCCGCGTCGTACCGTCGGTGGGAGCCGAGGAGATTCGAACTCCCGACCTCGTAACAGGTGTTGTGTCCATATCTGGACAGCGACTCGGCCAAAGCCCGGCCGAATGCCTCGTTGCCTGCCGCCACGCTCAATTTCATGCTTGGATCTCCTTCCCCTCTCGCGCGCGGTCCGATTATTTCGAATTGCCACTGCTGGGAAGGGCGGGACCGTTTTGACACTCTCTTGAGAGAAACTCTGCATAGAACCTGGTAGAAACGCGTTATGTAGCTCTTTGCACGACCTGTCGTTGATTGCTCGACCAACCCCCTGTGGATCCGGTATGAATATTCGTCTGGTTCAACCCGAGACGGCCTTTTCCGATATCGCGCTGCCGAGTCCGAGCATGCTGCTGTGTGCGTTACGTGGCCACCATGTGCGCGGGCACCTCTGTGGGTGGGCGCGAGCACTTGCCGTAGTGCACGGCGAATTGCGTAGCCATCCTGAGCGAATGGCCGAGATGGGCTGGTACCGGGGCGAGTTGGTGACGCGTATCAACGGGTGGGCGAGCCGGCATCGGCGGCCCACGGCCGGAGCGATCGAACACGAGGAGAGCCTCGGTGACGTCATCGATCGCATCGCGGTGGTCGCGGACCGGGCGTTTCACCTGCTGATGACCGATGATCCCAGCGGGGAATTGATGCACGCGGCGTGGACTCGGCTGGCGGAGGAGGAGGTCGCCTACGGCGACCTGGTGCGTGCGGTGGCGGACGGTCGCCGCAGCCTGCCGGATGTCCCGGTCTGTCTGTGGAAGGGCTACTTCGGCAGCTGAAGACGACGAGCGGCCACCGGGCGGTAAATGCTGTCCCGCGTGCGCGATTCGGCATGTCGCTCGATGGCCTTGGCAATCTGGCAGTGCGTATTTCCTCGGGGTTCGCGAGCTTCTCAAGAATGGGAATGTGTGATGGATCACGTCTGTATGAGAATTGCTACGGCAAGATCACCCTGATGAGGCAAGGGGAACCGGATGGAACCGGCCACACTCGACATGACATCGCTTCCGGCCGATAGCGCCCTGATTCGCCGGGGTATGTGTGATACCCCGCCACCCTATCCCTCCGGTTGGTACGCCGTCGCGTTCGGTAGTGAGCTGAAGCCCGGCGGATTGCTCTCGAGTACCTTCATGGGACGCGAGATAGTGGTGTATCGCACCGGTTCCGGGACCGCGCACGCGATCGAAGCGTATTGCCCGCACCTGGGTGCGCACTTCGGCGGTGGCAGCGTCGAGGGCGATGATATCCGTTGCCCGTTCCACGGTTTCAAATTCGGGGTGTCCGGTGCCTGCGTGTACTCGCCCTACGGCGCCGCGCCGCCGGCCGCCCGCATGGGTGTACTCGAAGTGCGCGAGATCTCCGGCATGGTCATGGTCTGGCACGGTCCCGCAGGCGAGATTCCCTGGGAGATAGAGGAACCGGAAACCGGTCCGGGTTGGCGCGCGATGCGGTTGCGAACGGCGGTGGTGCGTACCCATCCGCAGGAGATGACCGAGAACTGCGTCGACATCGGACATCTGATCGTGTTGCATGGCTTCGACAAGGTACGGGTGATCGATCCGTTCGTCACCGAGGGCCCTCGGGCGCGGATGCGCTACGCGTTCAGTACGACGATTCCGCTGATCGGAAGCATTGATACCGAGATTCGCATTCTCGTCGACGGACTGGGTTTCTCGGTGGTCGAGACGAAGGCGGCCGGCTGGCAGATGCGCCAACTGGTCGTCGGCACGCCGATCAACGAGCGTGAAGTTGTCGTCCGCGCGTGGACGAGTGTTCGCGGCCGGGGGAACAGCCCGCTCACCCGCATCCTCTGGCGGCCGGTCGACGCGATTCTCGACCGTGTGCTCTCGCACGAGATGTTCGCTCAGCTCATTCGTGACGAAGTGATTTGGGAGCGAAAGAAATATCTGAATCGGCCCGCGCTGGGCGCCGGCGATGGACCGATCAGCAAGTTTCGCGTGTGGTGTCGGCAGTTCTATCCCGACCAGACGAACTGAGAGGCTTCCATGTCCGTTCTCAACTCGGGTCCGGTCGCCAGTGGCCCCCTTGCGGACCGTGGGATCCAAGACGGACCGCACCCGTTTCCCACGGGGTGGTTCACTGTTGCCTTCGCCGACGAGATCGCTCCTGGCGCCGTACTGGCGCGTACCTTCATGGGGCGCGAAATCGTCTTGTTCCGAACGGTTTCTGGGAAACTGCACGCCACCGAAGCGTATTGCCCACATCTGGGCGCGCACCTGGGACGCGGTGGCCGGGTATACGGCGAGACAATCGAATGTCCGTTCCACACATTCCGGTTCGATGGTCAGGGCACCTGCGTTTTCACTCCGTACAAGGCTGCGTCGCCACCTCCGGCCGCGCGGCTCGGAATACTGCCGGTGTGTGAGGTCTTCGGTATCGCACTGGTGTACAACGGTGCGCCCGGGAAGCCGCCGTGGGAAATCGATGTGCCGTCCGATGACGGCTGCTGGCGCCCGCTGCACAAACGCAAACTCGAGCTTAGCCACAGCCATCCGCAGGAGATCGCCGAAAATGGCGTCGACTATGGGCATTTCACTGAGTTACACGGCTTCAGCACGTTCGAAGTGGTGTCTCCGTTGCGGTTCGACGGACCGCGGCTGCGGTCGGTCTGTCGTACTACCCGGCCGACACCGGTCGTCGGTCCGATCGGTGTCGAGATAGACATTCGGGTGGATGGACTCGGATTCTCGGTGGTCGAGAGCACTTTGGATATCGGCTGGAAGTTCCGCCAGCTCGTTCTCGTGACGCCCACGGTCGGGCGCCATCAGGCTGTGCACATTGCCACGAGCGTGCATCGCCGTTCGACCTCGCGCATCGTTTCCCGATTTCTGTCCCCGTTCGAATGGATACTCGGGCGATTCATTCTCGAGTTGGTGACCATCGAGTTCCATCGGGACCGGGTGGTCTGGGAGAACAAGAAATACATGGCCAAACCCGCGCTGGCGCAGGGCGATGGCCCTATCCACAAATTTCGCCGATGGGCGAATCAGTTCTATCCGGAGTTGGAAGATGTCAACGCAGGCAAGTAGTTCCACGGCCACTGTCGATTTGGTGCGCACAGCACGGGGGATACCTGTGATGTGTGCCCCGTTGGCGCTCATCGCCGGAGTGTGGGCCGCTGGTGTCTTCGTGCACACGACCGTGCACGGGTTCAGTTGGACTCAGGCCGTGACCGCCTTGTTCCTGGCGATCAATATCCTGGTCTGCGCGTGGGAGATGATCCTCTACTTCTACGCCGACGAGGTCGTCGCGGAGTACACCAGAAGTGTCGCGGTGGAGAAGCAGACCACCTTCCGGCAGATCGGCCGGATATTCAGTGCCCGGCAGGGCCATGCCGGCCTGAGTCCCCGCTATTGGGCGAAAGTGTGGGCCTACTACGCGCGACTGGACCGCTCGTACATCGATCGCTCGTCGTTCGGGTTCATCGCGGACACAGGCAACGGGTTCTCCACTCTCGTCCCGAGCATCTTCACTCTCGTCATGATGACCTGGCAGGTCGTGCCCGCGCAGTGGCTCGGCATAGTCATTCTGGCGTCTCATTACCAGATGGCCTACGGTGCAGTCGCCTATTTCTTCGCCTACATCCTCAACCGCCGCGGGCGTGGCCATCGGCGGGCCATCCTGTTCGTGCTGGTCGGTCTGTCCAACTCGATCTGGATCGTGCTCCCGGCTTGGAGCATGGTCGCGGCCGTGCAGATGATTCTCAGTGGGACATATTCCGCCGCGGGACTCTGAGCCGGGGCAGTCCATCGGCGAGACAACGGTTCCGCTCAGCGCTGGAAAGCTGAGTGCTGCGCGGACCGCTAGCCTCGTGGCATGGTCCAGCCCCGATCTCTCGAGGACCTGATTCAGTACAACCGCCTGAACAAAGCGTTCGATCCGGCGATCCTGGTCGAGCTGGCTGTCTGTCCGGCCGAGCCGATATGGCGGTGTGGCAGCGCGACCCGGACATCGCCGAATTGCGGCTGTGGGTGGAGAGTTCGGCATCCTCGGCGGGGCGCTTCGCCGCGCGGACGGACGCCCTGCACATGGTCGCGATGCCGGCCCGGAAGCCCGAGTCTCACCGGCGGTCCAGCGGCTCGGCGGCGAGGAAAGCGGGTCGCAAGTCGGGATCGGGCGCGTCGTAGTACCGATGAAACGTCGGTGTCAGGCTGGCGGAGATGGGTGGGTTGATCCAGGTCCAGTCGGTCGGACAGGCACGGCCTGCTGCGGTTTCGCGGTCCACGTGCAGGCAGAACTGTTTGGCGACGGCGTGATGGTCGACGATGCGCACACCGGCTCGGTCATAGGAGTACAGCACGGCCCGGTTGACCTCGATCAGCGCTAGATCGCGCCACAGTGTGCGTTCGCGTCGCTGATCCAGGCCCATCAGTTCGCCGATGAGCGGCAGCATGTTGAAGCGGTTCGAGTCGGTGAGGTCCCGGCCTACTTCGGTGCCCAGGTAGTGTCCGTTGAACGCCACCGTGTACGACATTCCGCCCACCTCCAGCGTCATGTTCGAAATCGCAGGCACCGCATGCCATTTCAGCCCCAGGTCGGCGAACCACTCGAATTCGGGATGTCGGATCGGGACCTCGAGCACCAGCCCGTGCGGGTGCTCGAACCATTCGATATCGCCTCGGGGGGTCCGAATCAGCAGCGGCAGTAGATCGAACGGCGTGTGTGCGCCGTGCCATCCCAGACTCGTCGCGAGTTCGGTCACGCCCAGCTGATCGGGGTCGCCGGTGACTGTTCCGTCGCTGTTCCGGTAGCCCGCGTAACGGATGAGCTGCGGGCTGATGATCCGGAAGTCGGCGCGGTCGGGTCGGCGCGGCGGTCCGACGGCGATCATCGGGCGTATCGCACCGCCATTGGTCGCCGATTCCAGATATTCCCAGCACTTCTCGGCCAGTTCGCCCGCGGTGGTCACCGCCCGTGCGTCGAACAGGGTCAGGCCGTTCCACATCGCCCGGCCTACGCAACGATCGGCGTTGCGCCAGGCCAGACGCGCTCCGAGGGTGATTTCATCGGCCGTCTGCCGATAGGCGCCGAAGGCCCCGAGTTCGGCCAGGGCAGCGGCGCGCCGGCTCGGGCCCAGGGCCGCTGATTCCGGTAGTCGATAGAACTGCTCACACTCGCGAAGACGGCGATCCATCTCAGTGTCGGTTCGTACAGCCAACCGAGTCTCCCGAATGTAGAGGGTGGAAGCGAAGAGTACGCTCAGCGGTTGCTCATCGGCCTTCCCACCTGCGGGAATCGCCCACGATGTTCCGTGATGGTGACTGAAGGTTTCGTCCGTAGGCCCCGTATCGCGCCACCACGGCCACCCGGCGGGGAGGTGGCGCTTGCCGCACCGCCGGAGCTGGAGCGGCCGATCCCGGCCAGCCTGTTCATGCGATTACTGCCGATGGTCATGGTGGTCGCCGTGCTCGGCATGATCGCGATGATGGTCATGATGGGGCGTAGCCTGCTGGCCAATCCCTACATGATGATGTTCCCGATGATGCTGATCATGTCGATGTTCGGCATGTTGGCGGGAATGCGCGGTGGCGGCCCGAAGAAGGCTGCCGAGCTGAACGAGGAGCGCAAGGACTACTTCCGCTACCTCGAGCAGGTGCGCAACGACGTGCGCAAAACCGGTCGGGCACAGTTCAAAGCGCTCCTGTGGAGCCACCCGGCCCCCACGGACCTGCAATCGATAGTCGGCACCAGGCGGATGTGGGAGCGGCGACCGGGTGACCCCGATTTCGGGCACGTGCGGGTAGGGATCGGTAGTCATCGCCTGGCCACCAAACTGGCACGACCGGAAACCGGGCCGCTGGAAGACCTGGAACCGGTGTCCACGGTGGCGCTGCGCCGGTTCGTGCGTACCCATGCGGTGGTGCACGGCCTGCCGACGGCAGTCTCGCTGCGCGCGTTTCCGGCTGTCAATATCGGAGGCGAACTCGACGCCACTCGCATGCTGGTGCGCTCGATGCTGATGGAATTCACCACGTTCCACGGTCCCGATCACGCCGCGGTCGCCATCATATGCGCAGATCCGGACGCTGAAACGTGGTCCTGGGCGAAATGGCTACCGCACCTCCAGCATCCGGTGGAGCGCGACGGCGTCGGGCCGGCTCGGATGATGTACCGGTCGCTGGCCGAGTTCGAAACCGCCATGGGCCCCGATCTCCTCGAACGTGGCCGGTTCACTCGCAACGCGCAATCCACCGGCAGGGTGCATCTGCTGGTCGTCATCGACGACGGATTCGTCAGCGGTACCGAAAGGTTGGTCAGCGACGCCGGATTGGATGCGGTGACCGTGCTGGATCTGACCGCGCCCGAGTCCGGGCTCGCCGTGCGACGCGGTCTGCAGTTGGTTGTCGCCGACGGGATGGTGGCCGCCAAATCCTCTGTGGGAGTGGAGAAATTCGCCGGGCCCGACCTGGTTACCGCCGCGGAAGCGGCGGCCCTGGCGCGAGATCTGGCGAGATATCGCATCGCGACCGCGGTCCAGATGATGAATCTGGACGATGATCGTCGCGCCGATCCGGGATTGATGGCGTTGCTGAAGATCTCCGACGCAGCGCAGATCGAGCCCGCTGTGGTCTGGCGCCCGCGCAGTGATCGGGAGCGGCTCCGGGTTCCGATCGGTGTCACACCCGACGGTACGGCGGTGGAACTGGACATCAAGGAGGCCGCCGAGAACGGCATGGGACCGCACGGATTATGCATCGGTGCAACGGGTTCGGGGAAGTCTGAGTTCCTGCGCACCCTGGTGCTGTCCCTGGTGACCTCGCACTCACCCGATCAGCTGAACCTCGTGCTGGTCGACTTCAAAGGCGGCGCGACATTTCTCGGCCTCGATGCGCTGTCTCACGTGGCCGCGGTCATCACCAACCTCGAGGAAGAACTCTCGATGGTCGACCGGATGAAGGACGCGCTGTCCGGTGAGTTGAATCGCCGACAGGAATTGCTGCGCTCGGCCGGCAACTTCGCCAATGTCACCGAGTACGAGAAGGCGCGGGCCACCGGAGCTCGGCTCGACCCGCTGCCGGCGCTGTTCATCGTGGTAGACGAGTTCTCCGAATTGCTCTCGCAGAAACCGGATTTCGCGGATCTCTTCGTGATGATCGGACGACTCGGCCGCTCGCTGCGGGTGCATCTGCTGCTCGCGTCGCAGCGGTTGGAGGAGAACAAATTGCGGGGGCTGGACTCGCACCTGTCCTATCGGATCGGCCTGCGCACGTTCTCGGCCAACGAATCCCGCGCTGTGCTCGGCATTACCGATGCCTACCATCTGCCCAGTGTGCCCGGGTCCGCGTATCTCAAGAGCGATGCCGCGGAGCCGGTGCGGTTCAACGCGAGTTACGTTTCGGGTGAGTACGTCTCGCCCAGCGGCGCGAAGCAAGTGGCCGGGCGCGCCGTCGGCGGGCAATCCGTGGTGGTTTTCACAGCGACGAAGGTCGAGCCGGATACGGATGCCGTTGCCGAGTCGGCGCGGGGGCTGCCGGGGCTGCCGCCGCCCCCGACTGCGGCGGATCTGGAATCGGTTGCTACTCCCGCTATTTCGGAGTCACTATTGAGCGTTGTGGTCGATCGACTACGTGGGCACGGCCGCCCGGCGCACGAGGTGTGGCTGCCGCCGCTGGACGAGTCACCGTCGGTGGACATGCTGTTGCCGGACCCGGATTGGCACTCCGAGGTCAACCGGCACGGTCGGCTCTGGATGCCGATCGGCGTCATCGACAAGCCCTACCAGCAGCGGCGCGATGTCCTCGTGATCGACGTGGCCGGTGCGCGTGGCAATCTCGCGGTCGTCGGCGGGCCGCAGTCTGGCAAGTCGACGACCTTGCGCACCATCATGATGTCCGCGGCGGCGACGCACAGTCCGGAGCAGATCCAGTTCTATTGCCTGGACTTCGGTGGCGGCACGCTCACCGGGTTGGCGGATCTGCCACATGTGGGGTCGGTCGCGAGCCGATCGGAGACCGATCGCGTCCGACGCACGGTTGCCGAGGTCACGACGTTGCTGCGGGAGCGGGAGGAACGTTTCCGGGCACTGGGTATCGATTCGGTCCAGGAGTTCCGCGATCGCAAAGCCCATGCGGCACAGCTCGATTCCGTGGAGCGTCGATCGGATCCGCTGTCCGAGGACCTGTTCGGTGATGTGTTCTTGGTGGTGGACGGCTGGTCGACGGTGCGCGCCGAATTCGAATCGCTGGAGCCGCAGCTGAACGCCATCGCGGCGCAGGGACTGTCCTACGGCATCCACCTGATGATCTCCGCGGGACGGTGGGCCGAAATCCGCCCCGTCGTCAAGGATCTCATCGGCACGCGACTGGAGCTGCGCCTCGGCGATCCGGCGGATTCCGAGACCGACCGGCGCACGGCTGTTCTCGTTCCGATCGGGCGGCCCGGTCGTGGCCTGACCCCGGACCGGCTGCACATGCTGATCGCGCTGCCCCGCCTGGACGCGGTGTCCGACCCGCTCACGCTGACCGAGGGAATCTCCGAGGCCAGGCTGGGGCTGAACAAACTGTACGGAGGCCGGCGCGCCCCCGAGGTTCGGATGCTGCCGGCTGAGATTCCCCACGATCGCCTGGTGGCCGAAGCGCGGCAGCGCGGTCTTCGGCTCGATCAGACCAACGTGCTCATCGGCGTCGGGGAGAGCGACCTGTCGCCGGTGATCCTGAACTTCGAGGCACAGCCGCACTTTCTGGCCTTCGCCGATGTGGAGTGCGGCAAGACCACACTGCTCCGCAATATCCTGATGGGCCTGGCCCAGAACGCCACCGCGGAACAGGCCCGGGTGATCCTGATCGACTATCGCCGCACCATGCTCGGCGTGCTCGAGGGGGCACAACTGGCTGGATACTCCACTTCTGCGCAGACCTCGGGCCCGATGATCAAGGAGGTCGTGGCGTATCTGGCCAAACGCATGCCGGACAACGACATCACGCCGCAGCAGTTGCGTGAACGGAGCTGGTGGAGCGGCCCCGAACTCTATGTCGTCGTCGATGACTACGAGATGGTGGTCACCGGCGGACGCAACCCGCTCGAGCCGCTCCTGGAACTCCTGCCGCAGGCGCGCGATATCGGGCTGCATCTGATCATCGCGCGTCGGTCCGGCGGTGCCGGCCGGGCGCTCTACGACAAGGTGCTCGGCAGTCTGAAGGATCTGTCGGTCGATGCCCTGCTGATGAGTGCGCCGAAGGACGAGGGGAAGATCCTCGGCGACATCCGCTCGGCGAAGCTTCCACCTGGGCGCGGTCACCTGGTGTCGCGGAGCCGAGATACCGAAATGGTTCAGGTCGCCTATCTGCCGCGATTGTAGAAATAATCATGAAAGTCAAATGGAAGACGTTCCCCGAATTGGGAATACGTCTTTCGTTGACAGCCTGAAGGTTGATCCTTCATCCTTGTTTCGGTCAGATTACTGATCGCCGAATGAAAGGAATGGAAGATGGCTTCAGGTCCCGGAAACCATGACGTCAAAGACGGCAAGGGTGCGCCGCTGGAGGAGTTCCAGATCACGGCCGAAGAGGCAGCTCGCCTGGCGCGCGCCTTCAAATGCGCGAAGGCTGATCGTTAAGTTTTGAGGGGCGATGTTCGGGCGACTCGTGTCGCCCGAACATCGCCACAGAAGGGAGCGGGTCTTTGCGCGTCCGGAATGCTCGTCAAATGGGGCCGGACCGAGCGGTCGGAATATTGCGGGAAGAGTTGGATCGGCGTGCGGTTTCGGCGGATTTGACCATCGAGTCCGAGACGCAGACGAATGTCATCCGCTGCATCCTTCGTGACCCTGAGAACCGAGTGGTCGCGGATGCTTCCGGGCGTGGGGTCGGCTGGGCGGCCAAGGCCAGCGCGATGTTCGAGGCGTGGGAGAACTACTGCCACAGGTCCGGGTTCGATGAGTTCCGGAACGACGCCGAACGTATGCGGTCGATTCCGGGCAAGGAGATATCGAACCAGCCGCTCTTGGGCCGCGACTCGCTAGTCCACCGTATGGCCGACGAGTTCCCTGACACCCGGATAGCCTGCATCCGCTTCGATTCGATCGGTGGGAAATCCGAGCCGATCTGGTATCCTGCGTTCGCCCGATTTCCATGGTTTGTGCAATATCCGGTGCCGGGCGACGACATCGGCTATCACCCATATTTGCGCTATTCGACGAATTTCGGAACCGCGGCCGGCATGTCGGAATCGGAAGCGATTCTGCACGCATTGCTCGAGGTCGTCGAAGGCGATGCATTTTCGCTCGCGCTGCTGGGCTGGACCTTCGATGCGAACCCTATCGCCTGGACGATAAATCCGGATGACCTGCCAGGCGATCTCCAGCAGCTGTGCACACAATTCGAGGGTGTCGCCGGATGCGAGCCGGTGATCTGTGAGATAACGACCGACATCGGCATCCCGGCCTACTGTGCCCTGCCTGTGCGTTCTCCGCACCTGGTGACCGGGGGCGCGGGCGCGGCCACGACACCTGGCTACGCGGTGGAACGCGCTCTGGGCGAAATGCTCCAGACTCATGTCACGCTCACCGCGCGTCCCGAGCGAGATGCCCAGTTGCGCCGCAAACTCACGCGCCTGAAGGCCTGGCCGGCCCTCGAAAGCTGCATGACACTCGACGGCGCCCGCCTCGCCGGGATCGCTCAGCACATGCCGCGCCGCCCCACCGGGTGGTGGGATCCGGCGCCGATCACGGTCGAGGCGCAGTTCCGCTCCGTGACGCAGGCGCTGGAAAGTGCCGGAATGCCAGGCTATTACGTGCGCTGGAACGCGGCGGACTCTGCGGTTCCCGTAGTCACGGTACTCGTTCCCGGCTTGGAGACATTCTTTCTCAGCCGGGTCGGCGTTCCCATGCTGCCGACCGGCCGAGGTGTCCATAAGCTGCCCACCCGCACCGGCGAGTAACACCATGGCGTTCGGCGGAATCTGGCGTCAGCGTGGTTTCCGGTTGTTCTGGTTCGGCGAGTCGGTCAACCATATCGGGAATTCGCTGTCCGTCGTGGTGCTATCGCTGCTCACGGTAAGTGTCCTGGATGCCACAGCGTTCGAGGTCGGACTACTGACCGGGCTGACCTTTCTGCCGTGGCTGCTGATCGGATTGCAGGCCGGCGCCTGGGTCGATCGGCTGCCGGCCAAGAACGTCATGATCGTCAGTGACCTCGTCGCCGCCGGGTGCTTCGCGACCGTGCCATTGGCGGCCTGGCTGGATCTGCTGAGCATCGAGCAGGTACTCGTCGTCGCATTCGTTTCCGGCACCGCCAGTGTGTTCTTCGAGACCGCCTACCACGTCACGTTGCCGACGGTGGTGGATACCGGCGACCTGATGGAGGCGAATGCGAAACTGCGCGGCACCGCTAGCGTCGCGCAGCTGAGCGGGCTCGGCCTGGGTGGGTTCCTCGCTCAGGCTATCGGCGCGGCTACAGCGCTCTCGGTCAATGCCGCGAGCTTTCTGGTATCGGCGGCGTGCCTGCTGCGCATTCGTGCCCATCGGGTCGCGACGACAACGAAACCTGCTCCGGCCGAACCACTCCGGCGGAGTATCGCCGCGGGCATCGGATTCGTGGCCAAGGATCCCTACCTGCGGCCGATCACGATCTGGGCCGCGCTCTCGAATTTCGGTCTGACCGGACACGACGCGCTGATCATGTTGTTCCTCGTCCGTGATGTGGGTGTCGGACCCGGCCTGGCCGGAATCCTGTTGGCCTGTGGGGGAATCGGCGCCGTCATCGGCGCGATGCTGGCCAGACGCATCGCTGCCCGCCTCGGAACCGCCCGCGGCCTGCTGGTGTGCACGCTGGTCCTGAGCCCGCCGATTCTGCTGGTTCCCCTCGCCACCCCGGGAGCCGGGGTGGTGTGCTACGCGCTGGGAATGTTGTTGTGCTGCACCGGTATCGCGATAACCAACATCATTGTCTCCAGTTTCCGGCAGTCGTATACACCCGCGGGAATGCTCGGCCGGGTGACCGCGACGGTTCGCTTTCTGCTGAACGGGAGCTACCCACTCGGCGCGCTGGTGGCCGCACTGCTCGGTACCTGGCTGGGTGTGCGGGCCGCGCTCTGGCTCATGCTCGGGCTGGTCGCGGTCGCCGGCGTCATCCTGTTGACTCGCACTCTGCTCGCACCGCGCGATCTACCGCAGGTAGCCGATCGGGTGCCGGTTGCGTCGTAACATCCGAAAGTCGATATTGCTCAATGGATCGTAAAATGCTCCGATCAGGTCTTATGCGGCGCAAGCGGTGTGTCTAGTCTCACGTTATCCGAGCAACGCGACAGGTTGCCGTTGCAGCAGGTCGCAATGCGCTGTTAAGCAAGGAGTTTCATCATGATCGATATCACCACTGTCGCCGAGTTGCAGAGCCTGAGCCTCGGCTCGGCCGAGGACTTGCCGTTGGAATCCGTCTACGGTCTGGAGTCCATCGACTGATACAGGTTAAGCCGCTGCTCGATAGACCATGACGCGGTGTCCCCGGCGCCGATCCCGCCGGGGACAATCGAATTCGTGGTACACGAGCGGTAGGTCGTTTGTGGACTACTATCTCGAAACCCTGGGAAGCCCGGTCTTCTTCACGCCCTTCGCGGACTGGCGGAAGAGCGGAAGCTCGATGCCTGGCGGTTCGGCCGACGTGTATGAAACGCCCGCTGGGTGGCAGCGACGCAGCCGGGGACCGTGGACGATTCTCTCCCCGCCATTGCGGAAGCTACCCGGACAAGGGTGGAAAGTGCATCTTGCGCCACTGCCCTCCGACGCGGCCGAGGTCATCGCCCGCGCAGCCGACTTCTGTTTCCGGCGAAAGACACACTTCAAGCACCTGTCCAGACTCGAGTTCACCCTCGCGGTCAACGCCAAGTATGCGCCGCGACCATCGAGCGGCAAGGTGATCGTCATCTACCCCGGCGAGAACGACGACGTCGACACCGTACTGGCCGATCTGCACGCCGAATTCGCCGGTTTGTCCGGTCCCCGGGTACTGGGCAGTTACCGCCTGGGCGACTCGATCGTGCACACCCGCTACGGCGGGTTCGTCGAGCGCTATGTCCGCGACATCGATGGTGATCCGCGCTCCGCCCTCGTCGAGCCTGGGGGGCGTCTCATTGCCGATGTGCGCGACGTTGTTCCGCGGACTCCGGATTTCGTCGAACGCCCGGCGATCGTCGACGCCATGGCAGCGCAGCTCGACCAGAGCAGGGCGCCCGTCTATTCGATTGTCCGCGCTCTGCATTTCTCGAACGCCGGCGGCGTCTATCTGGCTTCGCACCGGGCAACCGGCGATTCGGTGATCTTGAAGGAGGCCAGACACCACACGGGTTTCGATTCCTCGATGCGCTCCGCGGTCGATCGTCTCGCGGCACAGCGTGACGCGTTGCGCGGTCTGCGGTCGACCTGCACGGTTCCGCAACTGCTCGACAGCTTCACACAGAGCGACAGCGACTTTCTCGCCTACCGCTTCGTCCCCGGTGTCACACTCGGAACCTGGGCCGCGGAGAATAATCCCGCGTTGCACCTCGCGCACCCGGATCGGCCGATCGATCCCGCCGCCGCGAAGCAGTTCGTCGAGGACGTCAATCGGTATATGCGGCAGCTGAACGAGATCGTGGAACGCGTGCACGACGCCGGATTCGTCGTGGGTGATCTGCAGCCGGCGAATGTGATCGTAGGCGAGCATGGTCTGCTGTGGCTGGTCGATCTGGAGGGTGCTCGCAGTATCGCGGATCCGGTGGTGGAAGCGGTGGGAACACCGGGTTTCACCGGTGGCCACGCGGTGAGCGCGGCTCGTGATCGATATGCTCTCGCCGCCACCGAACTACATCTCTATGTGCCGGCGGTGCGGATGACGACATTCGTCGACGGCGGCATGGAAAGTCTCATCGAGTTCGCGTATCGAACCTTCCATCTGGACGATGAATGGCGAGCCAGGATGCGTCAGGCGCTGACGCGTACGGGCTCAGGCGCCGGTCAGTCGATTCCGAACCCGTCCACCGACGAATATGTCGGACTGATCGCCCGCGGCGTGATGCGATCGTTGGATTTCACGGCCGCCCACCCGATTCCGACGAGCCCCTCCGGGTACCAGGCCCATCTGTGCGACAGCCTCAGCTACGGTCCGGGGGGAGCGGTTTGGGCGCTGGCCTGCGCCGGCACGTTGCCGAACGATATCGCCCAGGGCTATGGCGCATGGCTCGAGCGGCGGATGGACAGCTTCGGTGTTCTCGGGTGCGGTCTGCTCGACGGCTGGGCGGGAAACGCGGTGGTAGCCGCGCGGATCGGGCACCGTGAACTCGCAGCCGATCTGTTCGTCAGGCTGACCCGTTGCGTGGAGCTCGACGTCGGCCCGCTGAATATTCGCAACGGGCTGGCCGGCTACCTGCTGATGTGTCTGTGGCTGGCCGACCGCGATCTGCCGATCGACACGTTGAAATCGGTGGAATCGGCCGCTGATCTGCTTGCCGATCGCGTAGCCGATCGATTGCACCGCGCGGACGCGGCACCGGCCGGGCTGCTCGACGGCATGGCCGGTATTGCGCTGGCGCTGCATCGTTTTCATCGGATCTGTCCGAAAGATAAGTATGCCCAGGCAATTTCGGCCGCATTCGCGGCCTCGGAGTCGACCGTCGGAGCGACCGGGCTCGAGTCCGGTGCGGCCGGCCTGGCACTGGCGGCTGCCGAGCTCGGCATGCCCGCCGACCGCTGGCAACGCGACGCGAGTCGCAGGATCGGACATCAGCCGGGCCTCTATCGCGGGCTCGCGGGTGGCCTCGCGGCGAACGCCGAACTACGCAGGCACCCTGATATTTTCGACTCCGCCTATCTCGATCGCTGTATCGATCCGATCATCGCGGGAATCAGATCCTTCTCCGGAACCCGGTCGGACTACTGCCTTACCCCAGGCCTCGACGCGGTGCGTGCTTCGACCGATCTCGCGCACGGCGGCGCGGGAACTCTCACTGCTCTCGCGTTCGCGACCGGGCGGTCGGCGGAGTGGCTACCTGCCGTGTTCTGAGGGGAAACCTATTCTGGCGCAACCGACCTCCGGTAGCGGGCGACGACCACAGCTACCGCGTGGGCGCGGCCTCGACGCCCTGAGCATCCTCTACGCGCCGCCCGCCGGTGCGATCCCGTTGATGCGTCGCATTCTCGGCCGGCGCGATCTACTCCGTGTCGGCCACCTCAAAGAAACATCAATTCGTTTCTCAGACAAAGTGTGGCCATGACCCGCGTTGTTACGATTCGGCGAATCGCGAAAAGCGCGAATTTCCAACGGTTGACACCCGCAGTCCGGGCCGGAACGAACGGCATCCGGCGAATTGTCGGCCGCTCTATTTCGGGAGACATGATGATCGAGCCTGATGTTCAGACACCCCCTCCCGCGGATCCTGTCGTTCGTCACCTGCGCGTGGTTCCCAGCGGCTCCTGGTCCGGCAATGTCGGTGAACTACTCGGTGCGGCACGTGCTTTGGTGACGCCGGGCCTGCGCGCCGCGGTGGCGACATTGCCGCCCGCGGTCGAGCGAATCGCCGCGCATCATTTCGGCTGGACCGATCCGGCCGTCGGTGAGCATGCCTGGGGTAAGGGTGTGCGGTCCGCACTCGTCCTGGCCTGCGCCCGCGCTGTCGGCGGCCAGGAGTCGGCGGCGGTACCTGCCGCAGTCGCGATCGAATTGGTGCACAACGCATCACTGATCCAGGACGATCTCATCGATGGTGACACTGTTCGACGGCATCGGCCCGCGGTCTGGGTCGAGTTCGGCGCTCCCGCCGCCATTTTGGTGGCGGACGCGATGTTCTTCGCGTCGATCCGAGCCCTGCACAGTGGCGCGGTCCGGGATGTGGGCGCAGCCACCGAGGTATTCGTCGACGCCGTCCAGCAACTTGTCGCGGGTGAGCTCACCGACACGTCGTTCGAGGCACGCGGTGAGGTGTCGCTGGCCGAATGCTCGGCGATGACGGCGGCGAAAACGGGTGCGCTGCTGGAGGCAGCCTGTGTCCTGGGCGCCCACTGCGGCGGCGCCGATTCGGACTGTAGCTATCAGCTGGGCCGTTTCGGACACCATCTGGGAGTGGCGTTCCAGGCGGTCGACGACTACCTGGGCATCTGGGGCGCTTCCGAGAACACCGGCAAACCCGTACTGGCCGATCTGCGGCAGCGCAAGAAGAGCCTGCCCGTCGTATTCGCTCTGACCAGTGACAATCCGGCAGCGGCCGAGCTGGCCTCGTTCTATCACGGTGACGGGTTGCTGTCCGAGGAGCAGGTGGAGCGAGCCGCCGATTTGATCGAACGAACCGGCGCGCGGGAATGGGTCCGTGAATACGGGCGGCAGGAGATCGACTCGGCTCTCCGATATCTGTCCGCTGCCTGCTCCGACACGGTCGGACGTGATCAGCTGACTGTCCTCGCGCAACTCGTTCGCGACCGGGAAGCCTGAGTTTCGCTTCGCATACCTGGAGGAATCTGTGAACGCTCAGTTCCCGAACCATACGGCCGCGGGGTGGGCCGATGCGCTTGCCGCGTTATGGCAGAAGTTGACGGTGTACTGCCCGATTCCCCTGCGGGAGCACGTATTCGATGTGGCAGAGATAGACGCGCGGGCGGTCGACTGGTGTTTGGCACACGGACTGACCGAACCGGGAAGTGTTTCGACGCGAATGTCCTGCGCGGTCGGGGTGGCGCCGGGCCTGTCCTTCGCCTCCGAAGCGACAGTCGAGGCGTTCACCAAGTACTTCTACTGGGGATCGCTGCTGGATGATGTGTGGGACAGCGGATCTCACGATCTACCACGAATTACCGCCCACGTCGGTGAGCTGCAACGCGTGATGTTCGCAGCTGCGGAAGCGCCGCTTCCGCGGGACAGATGGGTCGAAAGTCTCCGGGACCTGCGCGCGGAAATCGAGCAGGTGCTCACGGCCGAGGGGTTCGCCGCCTTCCAGCACGAGAACGCCGTGTGGTTGAACGGTCAGCTGTGGTACAGCGCTGTTCGGCAGCGATCCGCGCCGCTCGAGGTGGGCGAGTACCTGCGGATGCGCTGGGTCAAATCCGGTGTCGGAACGATGGTTCCGTTCACCGCGTATTCGGCGTATCCGCTCGAGGCCCGGCCGTCGAATGAACCGTTGCTACAGGCTTTCACCGAGGCGGTCATGGTGGCCTGCATGTTCATCAACGATCTGTTCAGCGTCGCCAAGGAAATCATTACCGGCACCGCCGGCACCAATCTGTTCACGGTTCTCGGCCAGGCCGAATCTCTGGACACCACTGCGGCACTCGCCAAGGGCTGGCAGTTGTTCGAACGGACGGTCATGTTGGTTTTGCGGTTGCAGGAACAATTGCTGCTCGACCCACGGCCCACCGTTGCTCGGTTCGCCGCCGATCTGCCGGGCTGGATCCCCGCCGGTATCCAGTTCGCGACCAACACTGCCCGATATTTCACCGAGGCACCACACGTCAGTTTCACCGATACGCCCTTGCTCTGGGACCCGGACGACTTCACGCCGCCGCCGTACCCGGAAATCGCCTGGTGGTGGCAACAACTTCCGTCGAGGCGGTGAGGCAAGGTGGACTGGGAACACCGCATGATCGAGGCCAATGGCCTGAAGTTTCATCTTGTCGAGGCGGGCGCCGGGGATCTGGTTGTTCTCCTGCACGGCTTTCCGCAGTTCTGGTACACGTGGCGGCATCAAATTCCGGTGTTGGCGAAGCATTTCCGGGTGGTCGCCGTCGATATGCGCGGCTACGGTCGAAGCGACAAACCGCTACGGGTAGCCGACTACGGACTCGAGTTCCTGGCCGATGATGTCGCGGCGTTGATTCGGGCACTCGGGGCGCCGCGGGCCCACGTCGTCGGGCACGATTGGGGCGGCATCGTGGCCTGGGCGACGGCGCGGTACCACCCGGACATCGTCGACCATCTCGCCCTCTCGAACTGCCCGCATCCAGTCGGATTCGCCAAGGCGCTTCGCAGCAACCCACGCCAGATCTGCCGCAGCTGGTACATGTTCCTCTGCCAGATTCCCCGGCTACCCGAACTGGTACTGCGCCGGTGGAGCGCGGCGGTGGTGCGAGTGATGTTCCGCGACATGACGATCCGCGCGGGCACCTTCACCGACCAGGATATCGAGGAGTACCGACGCAACCTGCTCGAGCCGGGTGCCGCGACCGCGATGATTCACTACTACCGGGCGCTGCTGCGCGGTCTCGGCCGCCTGTCGAGAAGTCCTGCCGTCGGCGCTCCCACGGCAGTGATCTGGGCAGAAAACGATGTCGCGCTCGGACTGGAACTCGCCCGGGACATGGGTGATTACTTCTCCGGCCCGTATCGCATCCATTACATACCTGATTGTTCGCACTGGGTGAACGAGGAGCAGCCGGAAATGGTCAATCGCCTTCTGCTCGAGCACCTCGGCGCGACCAGCACGCAGAGGACCGAGGAACTATGAATTGTGGACCAGCCGCGCCGCGGTACCGTGCGATCGTGATCGGCGGTGGTTTCGCCGGGATGCTCGCGGCATCCGTGCTGGCGGATTTCGCTTCGGTCACCATTATCGAGCGAGATTCGCTGCCCGACGGGGCGCAACCCCGTAAGGGCTTGCCGCAGGCGCGCCACACCCACTTGCTGTGGTCGGGCGGAGCGACCGCACTCGAGGACCTGCTGCCCGAGGCTGTCGCCTGGTTGATCGCCGCGGGTGCTCGCCGCGCACCTCTGATGGGCTCGTTCGTCTCGAAATCACCTACTGGGCCGTGGTTTCCACGGTCCACCCACACGCCGTACGCCAATCTGCTGTGCAGCCGTGACCTGCTGGATGCCGCGATCCGCGCAGTGGTACTCGCCCGCCCGGGCATACAGCTCCGACAGGCGACCGAAGTGGTTGCGCTGGAAGGAAGTTCGGCGCGGATCACGGGGGTCCGGATCGAATCGGCGAACGGTGCAGAGTCGCTGACCGCCGACCTGATCGTCGATGCGAGCGGACGCGGCAGTCGCGGTCCGGCGTGGCTCGAGCAGATCGGGCTGCCGCCGGTCGTCGAATCGGTCGTCGACGCCGGTTTCGGCTACGCCAGCCGCTTCTATCGGGCGCCCGGGCATACCGCCGACGGATTCCCGGTGGTCAACATCCAGCCGAATCCCCAGGAGAATCCGGGGCGTTTCGGCGTCATCGTGCCCGTCGAGGGTGGTCGGTGGAGCGTGACCCTCGGTGCGAGCAGGGATGGGCGCCCGAGCGGCGACAACGCGGAGTTTCTCGCGCATGCTCGATTACTGTGTCATCCGGTGATCGGCGATCTGCTCGCGGACGCCGAGCCGTTGACCGACGTCGCGACCACCCGCAATACCGCCAACCGGCGCCGGTACTACGAGAAGCTGGTCACCTGGCCTGCAGGGTTCGTTGCCCTCGGTGATGCGGTCGCCAGCACCAATCCCGTGTACGGCTACGGTATGAGTGTGGCGGCCCGCAGCGTGGTCGATCTACGAAAGGTACTGCGCCGCAATTCTATCGACGCGACGCGGACAGCCCCGCGGATTCAGCAGGCGATCGGCAGGAGAGCCCAGCAGGCATGGGATCTCGCCATTGGACAGGATATCTTCTACCCGGGCGCTCGTCCGACGCCGCCCACGATGTTCGAGCGGCTTCGCACCGGCTACCTGGACCGCGTGGTCGACGCGGCCGCCGGCAGTCCCGAGGTCATGCGAACCCTGATCGGTGCGGTGAGCATGGAGACTGCGTCGGCTCACCTCGTCCGGCCCGATCTGCTGCTGCGTATCCACTTCGCACGGAAGGTGCCGCACCTGGCCGATCCGCCGCTGACCGAAGCGGAATGGGATGTGCTGAACCAGCACACACCCCGGCTCTAGCAGCCGAAACGGCCCTGCCGCCGAATCGGGCAGGGTCGCTTGGATTTGATGTTGTCCGGAAACACCGACCAGTTCTGGCAGGTGCCCTCATCGATGTCCAGTGGCGCGCAGGCGGATGCGCCCGCGGAATGGGACGCGCTGGGCGCGGACATACCGTGACGATAGCCGCGAGACCGATTGCGGCACCCGGTGCGCGGCGATCCTATGTGTACCAAACCCTGGATCGCCGGTCATACAGAGAGACCGCACGTATGACCGACGATATGAATGCTGCATTTCGTCAGGAAAGGACCGACCGCTATGCGCATTCGTATCCGTCACTTTCTTCTCGGTGTGACCGCCATCGTTACCGTGGCCTGTACCTCCGCCGCCCCCGTCGAGCCGTCGCCCGCTTCGCTCGACCGCTACGTGATCCCGGGTGATCGCGCGTTCCCCACCGGTCTGGCCTACCACCCCGCGACCGGCCACTATTTCGTCGGCAGTGCGGCCGATGGCGCGCTCTACCGCGGGCATGTGGATCGGCCGGAGGTGGAACTCTGGTCGCCGAACGGGGCCGACGGGCGCGCGCTCACCTCCGGGATGACACTCGATCCAGCGGGCCGGCTGTTCGTCAATGGCGCCAGTAGCAACACCATTCGTATCTACGATTCCGGCAGCGCCGCCCTGCTCGCCGAACTTCGCGGTCTCGAAGGGGGTTTCGTCAACGAGGTTTCCATCGCCGACGACGGTTCGGCGTATGTCACCGATTCGTTCCTTCCGGTGATCTACCGGATCACCGAGTCCGATGGCCGCTGGCACTTGGAGCCCTGGCTGAATGTGGCGGACACGGTCATCGATTGGGTGCCCGGCCAGCATAATTTGAACGGGATCCTCGCAGTCGGAAGGCATTTGCTGTCTGTGCAGAGCAACACCGGCAAGCTCTGGCGCATCGACCGGGTTACCCGTGCGGTGATCGAGGTCCAATCGGCGCCGCTGCCCAGCGCGGACGCGCTGATCTCCAACGACGGGCGGCGGGTTTTCGTGACGCAGGGCAACCTCTATGCGGCCAGCGATCAGGAGCCGCGCGTCGCCGTCCTGGCGATGAATGAGGATCTCACCAGCGCTCGGGTCGTGGATTCCCTCATCCCACCGGGAGGATTCCGGCATCCCAGTCAGGCCGCGCTGACCGACATGGGACGCATTCTCGTAGTCAACAGCCAGTACAACCGGTTCGTATCCGGGCAGGCGCCGGAGCTGCCATTCACGATCTCCAGTCTTCCAGTCGGTGATTGACATTCGCGTGGGGCGGAAAGCTGTCGCCCAGGGGACTCCAGGCGCGGGCACGCATACTCTGGGTGAGGTGGACCCCAGAGATCAGCTCCGTGACTTCCTCAGAACCCGTCGGGCCCGGCTGACACCGGCAGACGTGGGTCTGCCGGACGTGGGCCCACGCCGAACACCAGGCCTGCGGCGGGAGGAAGTCGCGACGCTCGCCGGAGTCGGGGTGTCCTGGTACACCTGGCTGGAGCAGGGGCGCGACATCAAAGTATCCGCACAGGTTTTGGATGCCATCGGCGACGCACTGCGCCTGGACGCCCACGAGCAGGCGTACATGTATCGCCTCGCCGGGCTCAATCCGCCGTCGGTCTACAACGGCTACGTCGGCCGGGTCGACCCCGAACTGCACCGCCTCCTGGAAGGCTGGCAACCCCGACCGGCCTATATCTTGGACCAGCATTGGAATCTTGCGGCCGTGAACAGTATGGCGCGCACTGTTTTCGGGCTCACCGACCGCGACCACAATTGCCTGGTGGCGTTCTTCACCAGCAGCCGTTACCGCGCCGCGTTCACGCGCTGGGAAGCCGCTGCGCCGGATATCGTGGCGCGGTTCCGTGCGGACGCTGCGAAACATCCGGGTGATTCCGGATTCCAGCGGCTGGTGACCCAACTCAGCTCAGTCAGTACAGAATTCGCGAGGTTGTGGGCCGAGCACGATGTCACCGAGACGGCGCAGGGCCGCAAGTTCATCACCCATCCGCACGCGGGGGAGCTGGTTTTCGAATACACCAGGCTGCCGCTGCCGGACCATCCCGGGTATTACATCGTCCTGCACAACCCCGCGCCCGACACCGACACCATGGCGCGGCTGGACGCACTGACAGTTGAACCCCGCCGCACCGGCTGAGTGTGCCCGGCGCGTGGTGGTGGCAAACCCATGATCAGCCGAGTCTGGTCCCGCGCCCGCCCCGCCCGCAGGCTTTGTCCATGACTCGATTCAACGGCAAGATCGCACTGGTTACCGGCGGAACCAGTGGTATGGGCCTGGCCACCGCCCGCCAATTGCTCGACGAAGGTGCGCACGTCGTCATCACAGGCCGGGACCGGGACCGACTGGACGCGGCGGTCGCGCAACTAGGGGTGGGTGCACTCGGCGTGGTCGCGGATGTCGGCGATCTGTCCGCACTGGACGGCCTGATCCAGACGATCAGCGAGCGCTACGGTCGGCTCGATATCCTCTTCGCCAATGCCGGGGTAGGGGTTTTCAAACCGAGCACCGAGATCACCGAGGACGATTTCGATCAGGTGGTGACGGTGAATTTCAAGGGTGTGTTCTTCACGATTCAGAAGGCATTGCCGCTCATGGCTGCTGGCGGCGCTGTTGTCATCAACGCTTCGTGGACCTTGCATCGGGGCGTCGACGTTCTCACGCTGTACTCGGCCACCAAAGCCGCCGCGCACAACCTGGCCCGGACCCTGGCCGCTGATCTCGCCTCGCGCGGTATCCGTGTCAACTCGGTCAGCCCAGGCTATATCGATACACCCATGTATCCGGAGGCCGAACTCAGTCCGGAAGTGGCTGCTGCGAGCCGAAACCGCGTCCCGGCACACCGATTCGGCAAGGCGGCGGAGGTGGCCGCCGCAGTGACCTTCCTCGCGTCCGACGCGGCCGGGTACATCAATGGACAGGATCTGATCGTCGATGGCGGGTTGGTCAGTTCCATTCCCGCGAAGCCGATTTCACCCGATGCATAGCCCTGGTATCCGGTCTGCTGTGCTCAGGTTCGGTGAACCTGGGCAGGAGAACTCGGCGGCAGGAAGGCTGCCTATGTGGGCCGCTACGACATCGACGGTGACAAGCTCACCCTGCGCGCGGATTCCGGCGCGACCGCGACGGGAACGCTTCATCGAGCTCAGCGGATATCATCTGGTCAGGCAGGAGAACGTGCACTTCGGGCGGCCCTGCCCTGAAAGGGCAGGGCCACTGGGTCTTCCGGCTATCGGTCCAGCTCGTCGATGATCTCGCTGACCTTCAGTGTGCTCGCCGAACCGTTCTTCTCGGCGACTTCGCAGCCGACATCCACCTTCTTCAGGAGCACGTCGGGCTGGTCGGCGAGTGCATGGCCCGTCCGGGTTTTCATCAGTTCGGTGAGGATCGCGGATTTGATATTGTCCGGGATCACCGACCAGTTCTGGCAGGTGCCCGTGTCGATGTCCGGCGCCGCGCCGGCCGGTGCGGCCGTCGAGGTGGCCGACAGTACGCCTACAGCGATGGCCGAGATGGCCAATAGAGGTTTCATCCGTGCTCGCTCAGCAGATTCCGCCGCCCGGGGTACCGGAGCTGGACGAGGATCCACTCGGTCCCGGTGCGCCCCCTCCGACGAAACCGGCCACGTATCCGAGCAGGTGAGCCATGATGAAATCCATTGTGGTGCTCCTTCTTTGCGGGAGGCCCGAATATATCGGAGAGGTTTTCGGTCTATGGTCGCGGAATGATCCCCAGCAATGGGAATTCCTCGATCGTGGCCGGGGGAGAATTGTGGTCATGATGCCGCCGCGGGCGCACGCTGTGGATTGTGAGATCCCCACGCAGCCAGATGAATTCGCTGACGAACTCGGTCTGCTGCTGGCGGACGCGGTGTGGGCGATCGGCCAGCGCGACGACCAGGGGCCGGGCTCGAATCTGGTGACCGCACTCGCGCATTGGCGGGATCACCCGATGGTGTCGCGGGCTGCGGCGCTCGCTGTGGACAAGGCCTGTTACCCGAGCCCGGGTCTCGAGGACTTGCAGCTGGCGCTGCTGCGGGCTGCGCGCGGTGCGTGGCTCGCTGATCCGGCGCCCGCGCGGCGGGTACGGATACTGCGACAGTGGTCCGAGCAGATGTACGACAGCGATCGCAATGCGGTGGCAGCCGAACTCCTGGATCTCGCGATCACACTGTGCGACAACGAGATCGTCGACGATCGAGTCACCGCACTGACCCGGTTGGCACCACTGTTGCTGGAACTACTGGACGTGCTGGACGACCTGATCGACGCGGAAGCCGATGATCCGGCCCCGGCGATCGAGCGGGGTGCCGATGCCGCCCGACGCCTGGTCGCGATCAACACCGAACTCGTGCGCATGGATCGTGGTGCGTATCTGCGGGATTCGGCCGAGGCGCACACGCTGGCGGGTCGATTCATCACCCGCGCGCAGGGTGCTGCCGCCGGTGTATCCGAGACCGCGGCCGGTGTCCGCGCCTGGCGCGAACTGGCCGAGACCGCCGGGCCGGCGGTGGCGCCCGACCTCGACCGCGCGTGGACGGAGCACATCGCGTTGCTCGAGCGCGCGGGCGATGACCGAGGCGCACGAGAATCCGACCACCACCGCATCGAGGTCCTGCGTGGCCATGTCGGCAACTGCGCGAACGCCTCTCAGGATGTGCTGTCGCAGCTGGCGGAGCTGCTGCGGGAGAACTCGCTGTACACCGAAGCGGTGGCCGTCTCCGCGCGGGTTGTCGCGTATGTGACCGACCTGGCCGCCGACACCGATATCCTGGCAGTACGCCATCTGTCCGATGTCCTGCGCAGACACGGTGAGTATCTGCATCGAGCGGATCGACGTGCGGAGGCGCTGGAGCACTGGCGTCGGTGCGCTGATCTGCGGCAGCAAGTCCATCGTGTCGAAGGCGAATCATCAATCGTCGCAGAGGGACTCGCGACAATCGCCGACCTGGCACATTCCCTGGACGACCTGCCGGTCGCGGTGGACTTCGGCGGTGCGGCGATCGACGAGTGGACCCGCCTGGCCACGCTCGATCCCGGGCGGTATCTCCCGCTCCTGACCGATGAGCTCTGTGTCCGAGCGAACCGGCTGGCCGAACTGAATCGTGGTATCGATGCCTGCGTCGCGGTCGAGCAGGCGGTGGCGGCCGCCCGCGGACTGGTCCGGCTCGACTCCCGGCGCTACCTGCCGATTCTGAGTGCAACCCTGACCCGGGCCACTACCCTGCATGTGCGTTTCTGGCGCAGTGAGGCGGGTCCTCGTTCGCTCGAGGCGGTCGAGGTCGCCGAACGGCTGGCCGATTCGGGTACCGGCGACTACACGGCGGATCTGGCCGAGGCACTGCACAATCGAGCGCTCGCACTCAACTGGTATGCCGACTACCGGCAGTCGAGCCGGATGACGGCCCGTGCGGTGACGCTCTACGAGGGTCTGGTCGACGGCGACCTGGACTATCGCGGCTCGCTGGCCAACGTGCTGTGTACCCGGGCAGCGACATTGGGAAAACTGGGCGAAGTCGATGCGGCGCTGGAGAGTGCGAAGCAAGCGGAGTTCGTGTATTCCGGTTTGGCCGAACAGGATTCGATGGTCTACTGCTCGGAGTTCGCCTACGCGTTGAATCTTCAAGCCGCGCTGCTGCTGGACCGGGGTGATGTCGACACGGCGGGCGCGCTTGCCCAGGACGCGTTGGCGATCGGAGAGCGGCTCCAGCCCGGCAGCGACCAGGACGAACAGCGTGCCATGGCACTGCATACGATCAACCGGGTCCTGACGCGTACCGGGCGGGCGCAGGAGGCGGTGGCGTGCTCGGAGTCGCTGCTCGAGCTCCGGGAGCGCATGGCTGTCCGCGATCCGGTCGCCGAAACCGCGGAACTCGCTGTGGCACTGGGTAATCACGCGGTAAGCCTGTCGGCCGCAGGTGACCCGCGTGGCGCACTCGCACCGGCGGAACGAGCGGTGCAACTGTTCCGTGAACTCTTCGGCTACGAGCCCGGCCCGTATCGCAAACATCTGGGCGAGGCGCTCGATCGGTATGCGCTGTTCCTCGGCGTGACACTCGAGCACGAACATGCGCTGGAGGTGTCGGCCGAGGCGATCGCCCATTTCGAATCGCTGCCGGACCGCGACGACGCGTCGAACCTGCCAGAGCTGGCGATCTGCCTGGAGAACCACGCGCAACGGCTGGACGCCGTGGACCAGGCCACCGAGGCCCGTAGCTTCGGCGCCCGCGCGCTGGCGACGTTCGCCGCATGTGAAGGTCGGCGCGACACAATGTTTCACGGGCAGTGCCTGCTGAATCAGGCCGGACGACTCAGTGGTGTCGGCGATTACTCGGAGGCACTCGATCACGCTACTCGGGCAGTGGCGCTTCTGGAGGAACTCACGGCCGAATCCGGAACCTGCATGCCGGAACTGGCACAGGCCCTGCACCACCAGTCGCTCGCGATGGATGGACTCGGGCGACATGAAGAATCCGTGTGTGTTCAGGAACGCGCGGTCCGGATTGCCGAGAGTTGCGCGGCAGTCGATCGTCTCGCGGCGCTCGATCTCCTGGCCCGCGTCACCCACAATCTCGCGCGCCGGTTGGTGAACGCCGAGCAGTGGCCGCGGGCCCGGGACAGTTTCGATGCTGCGATCCAGCTGTGGGAGGAGTTGGCGGAACTCGATCGCGATCTCTATCTGCGTGAGTTGGCCGGTGTGCTCGACGAGTGCGCGGCGGGCTGTGGCAACAATGGTGAATGGACCGAATCGGTCGGGTACGCCGATCGTGCGGTCGCGGCGTTCGCGGAGTTGCTCGCCTCGGACCATGGGTTCGGATACGTTGATCTGCTGCGTGATTCGATCGCGGCCAATCGCCAGTTCGCAACCGCGCTGCACGAGACCCGGCAGTACGACGCCGCGGTGCCCGCGATCGAGGAAACTGTTCGCCAGGCGCGGCTACTTGTCGAAATCGATGGCACCGCACAGAGCTTCGGGCTCGCCGACGCACTGCGCGAGCAGGCGTGGCTGTGTTTCGACGCCGGACTCCGTACGGATTCAGTCGCAGCGGGCCGCGCGGCACTGGCAGTACTGGAGGAGGCTATCGCTGTCGAAGGCGGCGATCACCGTGCGGAATTGGCCGACTATCTCGATTCGCTGGCCGACAGTTTGGCCGCGGCCGGCCAGCCGGGTGCCGCACTGGAGTACAACGATCGTGCGCTCCCGATCTGGGAGGAGCTGGCCGAAGAATCCGACGAGCCATCTCTGGATGTTGCGTGGTCACTGTGGCATCGGGCGCGCTGGCGGGCACTGGTGGGCGGGCACGCGGGCGTGTTGGATCTGTCCGCGCGTGCGGTGACGATCTACGAAAATGCTGGGGTTACCGAAGATTCGGAGGCCGACGAAAACGGTGCCGGGGTCCTGACGGATCACGCGAAACACCTGGCCGATGCCGGACAGCACGCCGAGGCGGTGAAAATCAGCGCTCGCGCGGTGAAACTATGGGAATTGCTCGCCGCGGACGATCCGAAGCATGGCCCTCGTTTGGACGAATGCCTGCGTGCGCATGCGTCGTATTCGAGCTGACTCGGTCCGCCGATCAAATCAATGGACCGTAAAACGAGGTCGGTTACTCGGCGGTAATCGATGTACTGCTCTGCGACCAAATTATCCGCTGTTGTAATGAGTGCGTAGGGGATTCACAGGAAGAAGGGATCTGATGAAGCGAATTATCGCGGCGATCACGGGCGCTGTGTTGCTGAGCCTGACCGGCTCACTGATCACAGCCGGACCGGCCAGCGCGGCGTGGGTCAAGGTCAGTCGGCACAAGACGAAAGCCATTTGCGAAGGCCGCGCGAGCACGATCTACGACAACGGCGCATCTATGTACAGCGTTCACAAGTGTGTATTTGTCCCGATCAGCCCCACCCGTCCATGGACGTTGTACATGGACTGACGCTCCCACGGCCTGTTGTTATCGAACTCGAAGGGAATAGTGACTAGTTTGAACTCAGCACGCATAGCCTCCATCGCCCTCACAGCCGCGGCGATGGCCGCGGTCTTCTGCTCGTCGCCGGCGGCTGCGGCTCCCGAAAACAGCGACCCGGCAACGGTGGCGCGCCAGTACGTCGACGGTGTCAACAGCGGCACGTTGCCGCCCGACCTGCTCTGTGCCGAGCTGGAGAACACCCCGGACGAGCCGTCTTCCGACGACCCGGAAGAAGAGCCGACGAAGCCGGGAGATGTGAAAGCGACGCTGGGCGAAGTCGAGATCGAGGGCGATCAGGCGACGTTCGAGGTGACGGTCACCGAGTCCGGCGAGAGCACGACCACCGAGCTGCGGCTGGTCAAGGAAGGCGACGCCTGGAAGGTGTGCGGTCCGGCCGAATAGGTCGGCCATCCAGCTCGCCCCGGAAAGGTCAGGAGCCCGGTCACCAGAGCTGGTGACCGGGCTCCTGTGCGAGCCGGGTGGTGGTCAGCCTCGCAATCCTCGAAAGCCGTTGCCGATTCTACGGTCGGTCTCCTGCGCATTATCGAGGGCACCGTCGGCAGCGTCGATGATATTATGCAGGATCTGCATGCTGTCTTGGATCTCTTTTTGCCACTGGGTAGCGATTTCGTTGAACGCCTCTTGGCCGTCGCCGGTCATCGACTCTGCGACGGCCTGAGTGTCCTTGAGGACGTTTCCGGCTTGGTTCTCGAATTGCACTTTCAGCGATCGCATATCGGTGGTGATGGTTCTCAATTCTGGCGAGTAGCGGAATCCGCCCATTTTAAGTCCTCTTCTTTCGGCAGTGTGAGCTGAGTCGGTTACAGATTGGTCAATTGGCTGGTCTGCTCGGATCCGCTGTATTGGCTGGTCTGTTCGGCTCCAGCGGCGTTGCGTACCCGGGCTGCGTTGTCGTCGTCGAGGTTCTCGAAGGAAACATTCGAGTTATCCAGCTCGGTGGTGATGGCCTCGAGGAGGTCCCGCAGTGCTTTGAATTCATCCCGGCAGTCAGCGCTCGCAGCCTCGAACGCAATGTTGGCTTTGCCGGACCAATAAGACGCCGCTTCGGCGACCTTTCCTTCGAACTTGCTGATAGTCTCGCTGATGTCATCCTTCGAGATGTAGAGGTTCGCGGCCCGCGTCCCGAGGTCTTCATGATCCGCTGCTACTTCACCGTCATATGCCATGAGTTGCTTTCTTTCTTCGGTCCTACGATACTGAATTGAAGTCGATGTTCGCTGCCAGCATGTCTCATCGGGTGGTTGCTCGTACCGCGAGAATAGCATCGCCATCCGTTGCTGCTACCTCATAGAATTGCAAAACGGGCGAGCTGTTGTGCCTGCCGGTGAGATTTTACAGTTCTTTGAGGAGGCTGCGGCCGAGCTAGCTGTAAGAGTTCCTTGTCGACACTATTCTCACGGTTGGGAAAGCTGTGTCGATCCGGCTGGTGCTAGTCTCGCGCGGAGACCCGGAGGTGCGATGTTGGTCAATGGACTGTAAGAAGTCTGCCTGCTCGAACTAATTCTGTTGACAGCGGATCGCGGGCTGAGTGGACTTGACGCAGCGTTCATCGTCATCGTCATCGCCCCGAATCGAAATGGTTCGGTGTTTCGGGGGCCGGTGACGTAGTCAGGAGTTGATCAGTGGGCGAGGAAATGTCGACGACTCCCGGGGTGACTTATGACTCCTCGGGGGCCTATGATCCTGCATCGGCTGGGCTCGCTGGGTTGAACGGCCTGACCGAGGCGGCTTCGGCTGATGACCCCACGTTGTGGATGGTGGGTGGTACGGCTCTGGTGTGTGCCGAGCTCGTCGCCGGGGTGGTTGAAGTCCTGTACACAATTCGTGAATTCGTCCAGAAGGAGTGTCTGGGAGCCAGTTGGGATACGTTCGGCGACTTGGGGTGGTATGCCCCGCCTGGCTTGACCGAGTATGTGCGCTGTCTCGATGAGGCTGCTACAAAGTTTAATGACACCGCACTCAAGACAAATATCGAGGTTGCCGAGAGTCTTTCGGAGTTGTTTGTGGCGGCCGAGACTGCATACCGGGAGATGGAGGATATGAGTGCTGCAGATTTTGGCGCAGCCACATTGCCTGAGGAATCGTCTATCAGTATCGATGCGGCACCGCCGGGATCTACTGCGGCAAGTCTCTACTCTGGAGCCGATCCGGGAATCGTCGAAGTCACCGAGAATATGGAGAGCTACACCCTGAGGCAATCGGGTGCAATTTCGTTTGGGGATCCAGACAACATGTTGTACCAGAAGCTCTATGATGTTGGAAATGCTCTGAAAACTCGAAGTTTTGGCCTTGTAGATACCGCTAGTGCACCGCAAGAGCTCGGTATAGTCGGTGGATATTGGACAGCAATCGCGCGATCGCTGGAAACGAACGTATGCGAGGACTTCAGGTATCAACTGGAGTATGTCATCAACAATAACTGGGCTGGGGAGGCTGCAGTCTATGCCGCTGCGGCTATCACTTCACATGTTGACGATCTCAAACAAATGGCCAGTGCTGCGTATTCATTGGCGGATAACTATTCGTACGCATCGCGTATTCTTGCAGATACTATGGATGCGATGCCAGACGACCCTAATCCGCCATATACGCATGAGGATCAGTTCGTCTCCTGGTTGAGAGATTTCAATACCAGATGGGACGAGGCGGGGTTGGTTCTTGATACCGCTGAGATGGATCGGTACAAGGAGGCCTACGAGAATCTTTACTATACCCCGATGACGGCGCTCGCTGAATACCTGCCCGAAATTGCTCCACCGAAAACCCTGGTGGGCGGTGGTGTTGATCTTCCGAATGTCAATGGGGGGGATAAAGGCAATGCCGGGGGCGGCGGGAACGGGTGGTCGGGCGGAGGTGGTGGTACCGGTCCCTTGTTGTCGACTGCCGGATCCTCGTACGGTGATGATCTGGCGGCCCAGCAGGAGGAGTACGCGAAGGCGCAGGCAGCCCAGCTGGCGGAGTATGAACAGGCCCAGGAGGAAGCTGCGGCGCAGCAGGAGGCGCGGGCGCAGCAGGAGGCCCTCCAGTCGGCGCTTTCGCAGGGAGCGAGCACGCTCGGGCAGGGTGTCAATGACATGTTGAGTGCCGCGCAGCAAGCGGCGAGTCAGTCGCTTCCGTCGGCGCTGCCCATCATGCCAACGGGCTTGGAAACCCCGACTTCGAGCTACACGCCCAGGGGGCTAGGTGGCGGCGGTGGTGCGGTCAGTGGTGCTGGTGCTGGAACCAGCACTCCGAAAGGCGCATACAGTTCATCGCTGTTCCCGCGGGCGTCCGTGCCGACCTCGGCGATGTCGCTCGGATCGACCGGATCGCAGATTTCGGCAGGTACATCAGCGGGTATGCCCGGTTCGCCAGGAGCGGCGGGTACGCCGGGTGCCAAGGGTGGCCAGGACGACAACAAGCATCAGCGGGCGAAATACCTGAACCGCTCCGATAATGTCGACGACGCGCTCGGCGAGGCGCTGGATATGACGAGAGCCGTTGTGGGCGAGTCGACTACGGCTCCGCGGACTGCGCCCGTGGATGCGCAGTCGTCTGCTCCGGTCGCGCCGCCGACCCCGCCGCCGGTTCCGCGTCGCCGCCAGGATCCGCTGGCGCCCGAGGTGCCGCAAACCGTGGTGGGGCAGTGAACCGCACCTGGCAACTGACCGATATCGAGTTCGTCGTGCTCTGGCGCGATGCGGTGGAGCGGCGTTTGCCGGCGCCGTTCGTCTATACCAGCCGCGTGACAACTAGCCAGGAGGCCGACCGAGCTTTCGCGCTGGCAAGGGGTCGGCTGCGTGACATCGCGGATCCCTTTCTCGGTGATGTGGTTCGAGCTATGGCGCAGCCGGATATCCGGATGGTCGTGCGCGGCTGGGAAACCTACGATCTGGAGGATCCCACCGCGTGGACGCGTCTGCTCGCCGTCCGCCAGGCCGACCGCGCGTATCTGGTGACTCAGCTGCCCGGCGAAACCGTCGCGCACAGCGGCGGATTCACCGTTACCGAATGCCATGTACTCGAGTTGGCGGCCGCAGTGGTGGCTCGACTGCCCGAGGCAACCGCCGGACGTGGCCCCGACGTGGTGCTCCCAGCTGCCCCCGACGTGGATCTCGACTACGAGTTCGGCCAGTCCGAGGTTCGGGAGAGTCATGACGAACCGCATTGGGGCGGCCGCGTCGAGGAGTTCCTGACTGCGCCGCCGACCGGCTTCGGCAAGATCGAGATTTCTCAGGGCCGCTCCCGCTTCGGCCCGCGCGGCGTTGTCGGGCGCACGCTGGGATGGCGGGACGTGGTCGAGGACGGCCGGTACCTGCTGGTTCCCGACAATCCCCCGATGGTCATCGGTGTGGATTGCGAACGGCTGACGGGCAGACTGAACTTCGAAATTGCCGCAGTGGTTCGCGCGATCAAGGACGAGCGAAGTCGCCTGTGACGGTGGATTTTACAGTTCTTTGAGAGGTGTTTTCCGGCTTGTCGTGTCACAATTAGAAGCCGCATCGTTGCGGCGCAATGCAATTCGAGCAGGCGCGACTCCGGAGGTGAGGTTCGATAATGGCAGGTAACATCGAGGTCGACCCCGAGGGTTTGCGGCAATTGGCTGCCAAGTTTGCGAGCTTTGCTGACCGCATTTTTGCCGTCGCGGACAATTCGAAGACAACACACACCATGATCGAGCCGGCCTGTGGCACTGATGATCCCGGTTTGGAGATGGCCGGTCAGCTCGAGCCGACCAGTAAGAACATGACGGATAACTGCGTGAGCGTTGGAAAGACGTGCGACAATATTGCGCTCAACCTGACGGTGGCTGCCGATGCGTTGGACGGCAGTGAGCACAATTCGACTCGCGGTTTCAACTGATCGATGAGAAACAGGGATGGCGCCGCCGAACTGGCGCAGATGTCGGACGCGTTCATGCAGCAGATGCGCGATATCGCGGAGCTGCAACGTCAACGTGCCCAGCTCACTGCCGAGGGTGTCGCTGCCGAGGGGGCTGTCACCGTTGTGGTGAACGCCGACAACATCGTCGTCGCAACCAGGTTCGATGCCGATAGTTCGGATTTGGACCTGGAGGAGCTCGCGCAAGCGGTCACCGCCGCGGCGCAGAAAGCGGCCGCCGCGGTCGCCGAGAAGAGCCGTGAGCTCGCGGCGCCGGTCGTCGAGGCGCGTGGCCGTCTGCCCAAGCTGTCGGAGTTGCTTCCCGGGCTGCCCGATATTCAGGAGCACATCCCGGTCGCCCCGCCGGCGCCGCTGACCGAACCCGCCCCTCCGGAACTGCCGGTGGATGTGGATGTTCGTGAGGTGCGAGATAGCGGTGGGGCGGCTGCCGCCCCAATGGAATTCACCGACGTCGAGAATCCGGACGAGAGCCAAGGCAGCGAAGTTGCAGATTCCTCCTGGTAACCCGGGCGTGGCGTGGTCATTCGCGTCCGCCTGGGTGAAGGGGGGATGGGATGGCCATTGAGGTCCCACCGTCACTTGCATGGGTGGACTGGCTCGTTGGTGTTCAGTTTCCGCAGGCCAATGAGGATGAGCTTTGGGCGATAGCTGACGCCTGGTATAAGGCCAGCGAAGACATTGCCGCTCTGACTCCTGAGCTGGAAGCGTTGATCGAGCAGACCGAGCAGGTCTATCCGGCAGGCGAAGGCCGCGACGCGATAATCGACGGAGTGCTCAATCCGCTGCGCAGCGGAGACTCGTCGATCGAGGAAATGAGCGCGCTTTTCCGCGAAATGGCGCAGTCGGCCGAGGAACTCGGCAACCAGACTTTCAAGACGAAGGTATCCTGGATCTTCGCGCTGTTCTGGTTGGCTGGGGAACTTCTGTGGGCGGTTACCCTCGGTGCTGGAGCACCGGTCATTCAGCACGCGGCGATCGTGGCTACCCGCGAATTCATCGAGATGCTCAGCAAGAAGTTCCTGATGGGCATCGGCTTCAGTTTGACCAAACTTTTCGGCCCCGCCGCCGCTAAATTCCTTGTGCACCCGGTATTCCAGATGCTCCAGGAGGCTTTCGAGGAAGCGTTCCAGGGCACGGCCGAGGAACTGGCGACACAGAGCATTCTGGTGCACGGCATCGGGCTCGAGAAATCGCGTCAGGACGGATACGACTGGGGGGAAGTCGGTCAGAACGCCGCTATTTCCGCGATCGCGGGTGGTGTTGCGGGCCCGGTCGGGTACTTTGCTCACCAGGCAGTGGCGAACAAGAACATGGCCGGCTGGATCAAGGGCGCTGTTCCGGGTATGACCGCGGAGGTTGCCGCCTCGGTCGCCGCATGGGTTGCAACCGGAGTCATCGCCAAGAGCTGGGACTGGGACTGGCGAAGCATTACGGGGGCACTATTCAGCGGCGGAACCACGGGTGCGGTCTACGGACATCAGCAAGCATCGGACTTCCATCACGGCTGGCGCGACGGAACGGCTCCGCCGCCGGGCGCCGCGATGCCGGACGGGCCCATCGGTCCGAACAATCCACCTCCGCCACCGGGCGATGGCACGAGCGGCGGCGGTCCACGTCCTTTCAAGCCCGGTGGTTCCGACGGGACAGGGGTGAATGGGACATCGACTGGTATGCGCCCAGGCGGCGGCGCGGGCGATCCCCACAGCGGCCCTGAAGATTTCGTTCCTGGAGTGTCCGACGCGAACCAAGACCAGCGCACCGGCGCGTATACCGAAGAGTCTCGCGTCGATGGTGCCCATGCCAAGCCGAACGCCGGGGCTAGCGCGGAGGCTGCGTCGAATTCCGGTCGCGAACCGAACATCGTTGCTGGACAGCAGAAATCGGGTGTCGAGCTGCCCGGCCAGGGTATTGGAGAGGCTTCGAACTCGGCGGTCGAGGAAGGCGCTCTGCCGGAGGCAGCGCAGGCAGAGGGAGGACTGGCCGATCCACTGCCGGATTCGGAGGTCACGCCGGAGGATGTGGCCGCTACCAGTGGTGTCGGTTCGGTAGCGCCGGCTGCGACGGGGTCTCAGCCCGGTGCCGCCGATCAGAACGTCGACGGTACCGCGCAGTCCAGAGCATCGGTGGCGCCCATGGAGGAAGTCCAACGGGCCGACGGTGTTTGGCGAGAAGTGCCGGGTGTCGACGGAACTCCGGTGATGGCGCGGGCATGGGTGGAAGGTGAGCTCGACGATCGGCGTTTGATCGTGGAGACATCGGGCACGGACAGCGATGTCGACTTGGTCCGGGTACTGGCGCGGGTGCTGGAAGGCGATGGCGCTGCCCGCGCGCTGGTGTCCGCGAACACCCGGGTCGAGGGTCGGCGAGTGGGCACGGACCAGACATTGTCCTTGACGCCGTCGGTATCCATGGCCGGGGACGCCGTCGTGATTCTGGTCGGTCGGCGAGAAGACGAGCGCTGGTACGACCGTGACGGCGAACTGCTCGACGAGAATTCGGATGTGTTCGCCCGTCTAGCGGATGACGCGGCCGCGCATGTGGAGGGAGCTGCGCTCCTCGGAATGGCCAGTTGGGGGTCTGATATTCCGAGCCCGAACAGCGAGAGTGACGCCGCTGACGCGGATGGGGACGTTTCCGCTGGTAAGTCGCGCGCAGCGGCCGCTGGGAGTGGGGATCCACAGCAGGGCATGCTGCAAACCGGGGCGACGGATGAAGAAGTACCTGGTCCGAGCGAAGTCGATGGGATGGCGCTCGCCCCGGAGGAAGTCCATGCGACTGCCGATATGCTCGAAACCGAGCAGGTCGAACAGCCCACCGACATGCCGGTAGCGCTCACTGAGTCTGAGCCTGCTGAGCAGCGCGCGGAACAGGAGTCCGAGGGCAGTCTCGCTGGGCCGATTGCCGATCCGGCGAGCGAAGAGGTGGCGGAGGATCCCGGCGCCCAGGTAGACGCGGCCGCACTCGTCGGGACGGATGGCCGGACGGTCGCCGTTCCGAGTTCCGACAGTGAAGATTCGATTCCTGCTGCTGGACACGAAGAGATCGAGCAGGTTGTGGCGGCGCCGCCTGTGCTGGACATGGAGCCGGAACCTTCGGATTCCCCTGCCGCCGAGAGCGCGGAAGAGTCCGGGCTATCGGGGGATTTGCAGGACGTAGCGGCTGAGAAGCAGAAGGAGGCGGTTGACCCGCAGGCCGGACAGGTTGCAAAGCTGGAGGGCGGCCTCGCCGGCCGGGTCGTCGATGAGTCCAGTGCTGAGGGGGAGAAGTTCTCGAAGACATTGGCTGATCAGAGCAAAGATCAGCCCGCTGAGGAGCAACCCGGGAAACCGGAGGACCGACCTGGTTCCTCGCCACAGGCGAACCAGTCGGCGACCCCGTCCCGGTCGACGGGTATACCGCGAATCATGGCTGTCCTGCGCAGATTCGGAGCCACCAAGGTCAAGGTGCGGACGGCGGAGGATGCAGGCCTAAAGGGTCTGAGCGCACAGCAGGTGCAGCAGGATGCCGGCGGTACCATGGTCAAGAGCGAGTCGCTCGCGAAAGCCTTTGCGCCACTGTGGAAGCTGGGTAGGTTCCGGTCGGGTAAGAGCGCGGCGGTCGTAATCGTCCAGATGCACGAATCCACGAATGGTGATCTGGTCGGCAGGCCATTGCTGGGTTACCGGGAATCCCGGACGAACTGGGTATACGACCCGGAGACCGACGAGACGTACGCATACAACCGGAAAGCCGCCGATTCGGTGCGTACCCCACCCGGGTACGGCCCGGCACGGGAAACCTACGCCATCTACTACAACCGGGATGCCGAGACCGGCGAGTTGGTGGCGACTCATCCGGTGACGACTCCTGAGGCTGTGCCGCGTTCGGCGCGGAGCCGGAAGCCGAAGCCGCTGGCCGACGTTCTACCGAAGGTCGAGCCCCTCACCGATGAGGACTCCAACGCCGCTGTCGGCTCACTGTTCCGGCTGATGACCGACGAAGACAAAGTGTCGCTGCATGAACTGTCGGACGAGTTGGAGACTGCCCAGGCTGAGCTGGAAGCCGCTGCGGCCGTGGTGGCAGACCCTGCGGATTCCGAGGCCGAATTTGCCGGGGCTGCCGTCGATCCCGCGGCTGGTGAGTCCGACATCAGCGCCGAAGGGGCCGAGCAAGACGGCGTCGAGACCAATGAGGCACAGGTCGTTGCGGATTCGGCCGACGAGGCGGGCGGTGTCGCTGCTGTCGAGACGGATACTGTCACCGGCGGGGAGACTGGCAGCGGTGTGGCAAACGCCGCCAGCGCTGAGGAGACGGTGGTTGCCCCGGTTGCTGCCGCGATCAATGAGTCTCAGCGCGCTGGCGCTGCGGATGAGGCGATCGTCGAGGCAGCGGAGCTGGTCGAGCCCGAAGCTGTCGCAACGGACGCGGCCGACCCCGCGGCAGTTGAGACTCTGGCGGAACCTGTCGGGCCCGAAGTAGTCGCCGCTGCCGCTGCCCAGGCGGCGGCTGGAATCGAAGAAGCAGGCGATGTTGCCGAGACCGGGGCCGCGGCGGCGGAGCCTGATCCGAACGCCGTGCCGGTCCCTGCGGTGGTGACCGAAACTGTTGCCGCTGAGGAGGAGTCGGCGGCAGGCCCAGTCGACACTGCGGTCGTTCGAACCGATCCCGACGTCGGGAGTTCGGAGCAGAACGGTGTCGAGACCGATCAGGTACAGGCTGTCGGGGATTCGGCCGACGAGGCCGGTGGCGTCGCTGCTGTCGGGACCGATGCTGTCACCGGCGGGGAGACCGGCAGCGGCGGGCCAATCGCCGCGAACGCTGACGGAAGGGGGGCTACCCCGGTTGCTGCCGCGACCAACAAGTCTCAGCCCACCGGTACTGCGAATGAGGCGATCGTCGAAGCAGCGGAGCTGGTCGAGCCCGATGCCGTCGCCGGTGGTGCCGCAACGGAGTCGGACGCCGTCGAAGCGGTCGATCTTGCTGGAGACGAGGTCGTCGGTGGTGAGACACAGGTCGAGGCAACGAGTGATCTCCTCGATGATGAGGCTGACGTCGAGGAGGTCGGAACTGCTGCCGCCGACGGTGATTCGGCGGTAGCGCCCGCCGATGCTGCTGAGACTGCGGTCACTGCGAGCGATGGCGCCGAGCCCACCGCCGATGAGACCGCGCTCGCGGCTCCAGCGGCTGAACAGGGCGGCGAGGCTGGTGCCGCGGAGGTTGTCGAGAACGACATCGTCGGCGATCCCGAAGTCGATGAGCCCCTTGAAACGGAGGGCACTCCGGCAGCAGGTGACGAGATTGATGCCGCGGTCGATGGCGATGAGCTCGAGACCGCCGACGACTCGCAGACGGAAGCCGGCGCTGATTCGGACCCCGCGCCGGAGGAGACCGACGCCGAAACCGATACCCGGACAAGGACACCCGCCGAGATCCAGGCCGAGTTCCAGAAGCTGTTCGACGCGGTAGCGGGCCGCATGATCGGCAAGGACGCCGACGCGGCCGCGAACAAAGCGTTCTGGGAGGGATTCGAATCGGACGCTGAGCGTCGCATATTCGCACGAGCATTCAGCGCCCAGGTCGGCAATGCCGAAGGAATCCCGGAGGACTGGCGGCACCAGGCGAACTTGCGGTCGTTCGCCGAGTCGTTGGAGAAATTCGCCGGGCCTGCTGCGCTGCAGCGACGGATTACTGACCCGGAACTGTCTCCGGAGCAGCTCGAGCGGTTCAAGATGCTGCTTGTCCTACGCAACCAGATGGATTCGGCCATGCAGCAGACCGATGCGCCGGTCCGCTTGATCACTTTCAACCCCAAGCCATCTGGTGGCCGGGTGGCCGTTCGGATCGGCGACAGCGCTGATCCGAAAGTGATCTCCGAGCCAGACCTGACCGCGCATTCGGTAGGCCGGGCAATGGGGGCGGCGCGTTCCGCGCTGGACGCGGGCGAAGGTTCAGTGCTGGTACAAGTCGGGGACTTCCCAGTCGGCGAACCCGACACCACACCCGCCGTCCAAGAGCTGCGGCGGCTGGCGGACAACCCGCCTGTGACGTCGGCTCCGGCCGACGACGATCCGGAGGTGGTTGACACCGGTGATCCTGTCGCCATCGATCTCGCTGACGCTGACGCTGACGCTGACGCTGACGCTGACGCTGACGCTGACGCTGACGCTGACGCTGACGCTGACGCCGACCTCGACTCGGCGGACGTCGAGGCTGACGTCGTTGCCGATCCGGTAGAAGCTGACGTCAACGCTGATCCCATCGACAGCGACCCCACCGCCGAGTTCGCCGCGAAGGAATTCGAGGCCGAACGCAGGCTCGCCGAACTTCACGACCGACCGCACCGGTTGCTGACCCGGGCCGAGCGCCGTGAACGGAAGAACCTCGAGGCCATCCACCAGTACCTCGCGGATATCCGGGATGCCCATCCAGACCTGGATGTGTACCTGGTTGACTTCGACGCCACCGCGTTCGACGGCAAGGGCCGTGCGGTGGTCTCGATCGGCAACCCCTATACCTCCGATACCAATTCGGTGCTGGTGCCAGGTATCGGCGCGACCGTCGAGTCGATGGGGACCGAGCTCGAGGATGGACTCAACCATCACATTCAAACTCAGCGCGAGGATCCGGGCCGCCGGGTCGCCACGCTCGTCTGGCTCGGCTACGACGCCCCGAAGGGCGGCCGGAGCCTGAAGTTCGCGGGCGACACCGATTCTGCGGCAGCGGGTGCCGATCTGCTGGTCCGGGATATCACCGAGATCAATGCCGCCCGTGACCGTCCGGCCTTCGTTCACCTGGTCGGCAGCGGTTACGGCAGCACCGTGATCGGCCACGTCGAAAGTAGGCTGGCGGAAGAGGTCGACGCCATCACGGTGGTCAACTCGCCAGGTATGGGACCGGTCGAGACCGCCGACCAGTTCGGAATCGGCGCCGAGAACGTCACGATCATCGCGGACCTGGACGATCCGTACACCGTATTCGGCAAAACGCATCCGGGTGAGGAGTCGTCATTCTTCGGCCGCCTCGGCATGAACCCGATGGCCCCCTCCTTCGGCGGTGTACAGACCAAGGTGTCGTTGCCGGGCACCAAGCGTTTCGGCCGCACGGGCGAACGGGAAAAGTACCTCGCCCACGACGAATCGGGTGCACCCGCCGAATCCCTGGAACCCATCGCTCAAATCTCCGCAGGACTGGCCGAGTACTCGCGTGCTGACAAGCCGCTGACCCAAGCTGAGGTCACGGCCATCATCGGTGGCGGTGAGGGACCTCCGGAGGAGGAAGAGGAAGTCGATCTGGAGCGTGCGCGTACTGCCGAGTACCGGACGCAGTCGGTCGGAGTCCTTCTGGAGGTCGCACTGGCACCTGCGCTGGCGTGGTCGCGTGGAACCATCAAGGAGAACCTGGTCGAAGGGCTCCGAGGTGTGGTGGATCGGCCGGAGAGACTGAGCTCGGATGAGTTGCTGGCCGCGGTTGTGGAGGCACTGGACGATACCGACCTGGGTGCGGACGCGCGAAAGACCTTGGTGGCCGCGCTCACTGAGGCCGACGAACTGCCCGAACGTCTGGTGGGGGCGAGCCTGGACGATTTGGTAGCCGAGGCGCGAAAGGTGATGGGCAGCGAGACTTTCAAAAACATCCCGACCGATGTCCAGGAGCAGCTCGCCGACAGTCTGATCGCCTACGAGGACGACCGAGCTCAGCGCGAGGACGGAGGCTGGCCGATTGCCGCGCCTCCGCAGATCGGCAGCCAGCTCTTCGAGGGGCTCGAGGGAGTGGTCGACACCGCGGGGAAAACCACGGATGAACTCCTGCTTGCGGCCCGAAAAGAGGTGGCCGGCACCAAACTCGAGGACGAGGCGCGGCAGATATTGGTGGCCGCGCTCGCCACCCACGATACGTTTGTCGCCGAGCGGGAACGCTGGCGGGCCGAAGTGGAACGCCGACGGGCCGAACTGATGGATGCCACCGTCCTTGCGACATTGGAGCGCTTGGGTGGTATCGCGATCAGCGCCGGGGCGCGAGTGGTCGACGGCCGGATCGTGGTGGTCACAGCCGAGAATGCCAGCGATGTGACGCTCACGCCGTCGATGCGCGAAGCACTCGAATCCGCAGGATACGAGATCGAACGGTGGCGTGTGCGAGTCGACGACTCCGGTGCGCCGATTCTCGAGCGGTGGCGGGACGATATCTGGGAGCCGCTGTCGGAGGAGCAGACAACGGCGGCCGAGACCACCGAAGCGTCGCCGGAAGGCGAAGGGGAATCGCTGAAACGCCGGTATGCGGCGTTGCGGTCGCAGTATCTGGAGCTCGGCCCGATCCGGGATGCTTTGGCGGAGAGCCTGCTCGACGTCGAGGGCGACCCGAGTATCGACGATGTGCTGGCGCTCTTCGAAGCAGCCGATACCGTCGATCAGATCGATGCCGAGCTCGAACGGCTCGGCGATTCCGGAAGCTCGTCGCAGGCGGCGGACCTGCGGGCCCGGCGTGCGCAGGCGCGAGCCGAGTGGTACGAGCTCATCGACCGGCTGTCGGTGCGTCTGCCCGAGCCCGGCCCGCACGAGACCGGCGAGATGCCGTACCGGGAAGCGGATCACTGGATAGTGAACAAGCTGGCGGCACTGCGAGTTCTGCGTGACGTCGCCATCCAGCGCCGCCAACAGGACGAACTGCTCGAAACCGCCACCGCGAAAGCGGACGCCCTCCCGAAGCAGCTGTTCGAACATCTCGAGTTGTATCTCGCCGAGCATCCGGAAAAGCACGGGCTGCGACCGGGAAAACCTGGGCTGCGTAAGGGACTCAGCGATGACATCCTGACGGCCCACGGCGCCGTCGACGATGTGGCGCTGACACCGTTCGAGCGGTTGGCGGGACTCGAAGAGGTGCGGCGCAAGCTCGAGGCGAAAATCGGGCCACGGCCCGATCCCGAAACCGCGACGGCTAGAGCCGACGCCTACCCGCGGCGGCTGTTCGAACAGCTCAATTCCTATATCGCAGAGCAGGATCCAGCTCCGAGCCCGGCCGAACGCCTGGAACTCCGCAAGGAGCTCAGCGTCGACATCGCCGCGGCGAACAGCGATGTCGACGGCGTCGCACCGACTGCCCTGGAGCGTTTGACGAAGCTGGAGCGGGTTCGGCGCAAGCTGGAGGCGAAGATCGGGCCACCGGCCGTGGCCGATTCCGGTATCGACAACGCCGGGACTGCGCTGAGCGCGGAATCCCGTGCCGCGGCCATTGTGGCCGAACCACTGGCAGCGGTCATGGGAGCGATCGTGGCCGATTCCGCGTGGCTGGCGGGTCTGCCCCCGACAGAACTGCTGGCCGAGGCCCGAGCGGTGTTCAATGGACCGGACGCCGATGATCTCGACGACACTGTGCGGCAATGGCTCGGTGACGTGCTTGCCGCCTATGACGCCGTCGTCGCGGAGGCGGAGGGCTGGTCCGCGGACGAGCGGAACGAGATCAACAGGCGACTCGCCGCCGCGCTCGAGGGCGTGGTCGATCCCGAGTGGACGTTGTCGGAGCGGTTGGCTACCGCGCGCAAGCTGATGTCCGAACCCGAAGAGGGCTCACCGGAATGGCAGCGTCTGCAGGCGATCGATGGTGCAACGGGGTTGTCGAAGCAGCAGTTGCTGGCCGACGTACTAACCGATTACGACACCGCTGCCGCGACCGCGCAGGAGCGGCGGACCGCTGCCGCCCGTCAGGAACTCGACCGCCTGGGCGGTGATGCCATCAGCGCTTGGGGGCGGGTGCTCGGCAACCGGCTTGTGATCGCCACCGCCGATGGGCTGAGCGATCCGCTTCTGGATGCCGATGTGTTGCAGGCGATGGAGTCGAGCGGGGTGCTGGTCGAGCGGCGCCGGGTGGATGCTGTCGGCGGTGTCGTGGTCGAGTGGTGGGAGGACGGTCGGTGGGAGGCGAAGCCGTCCACAGCACCGGCCGCTGAACCGGAGCTGACCGGATTCACCAGGGGCGCACTGCTGTTGAAGCAGCGTGATGTACTCAGTCAGCAGCACGAAACACTCCGTGCGGTCGTGGATGCATTGAGTTCGGCGCAACAGATGCCTTCGAGTACGAAGGACTCCGGCGCGTCCGAGGGGTTTGCCGATGTCATGGCATTGTTCGCGGCCGCGACCGTGGTCGACGATCTGGACACCGAACTCGAGCAACTCGACGAGAACATCGTCGAGAGCTTGGAAAGTCTCACCGCCACCGAGGGTGACGAGGCCACTCGGCAGCTCGCCGAACTCGACCAACTGCGCGCCCGAGCAGCTCAACTTCGAGGCGAACGACCGCAGGCGCGGGCGAAATGGTTCGAGATCGCCGACCGGATGGCGCTGGATCTGCCCGAGGCGGGCTCCCATACGACCGGTGCGATGCCGTATCGCGTGTCCGAGACCGTGTCCGCGCTCGAGGCGCGGATCGAGGCCGCCGATCAGGAGATCACCCGCCGGACAGCCGAAATCGACCAGCTCAGCGCTGAGATCGACCACCTCGATCGCACCCAGCCCGACGCCGCCACGAGTGTCGACGCGTCGGCACAACGATCCCGGATGCAGGCCCGCGCCAATGCCCTGCGCATCCAGCGGGCGAGGTTGGAAGCCGTCCGCGCCGAGCACGCCGAGCAGCGAACGCGGTGGCAGACCCAGCGCGACCGAGCCGCGGTGACCCTGGACAGCCTGAATACAGCCGACTCGAACCGTATGGCCACGCTGCGCGCACTGCACGAAGCCGCCACCCACGCCGACCGGACCCGTCAGGAAATCGAGCAACTCGAAGCGGAAGCCTCGAGAAAGGTCGTCGATTTCGAGGAACAGATCTCTCGGCACATTGCCGTGATGATCTCCGACCGTGAACGGCGGATCGCGTTTGCCAAACAGTTCAGCGAAATGCTGCCGATGTTCGCCGGCGGTGAGGATTCGACCGCGGCCGAACGGCTGGCGCGGCTGGAACAAGTGCGCAAGCCCCTCTACCAGTGGATCGATGGTGCTGCTGCCTCGCCCGATCCCGATTCGCGCGCTTCGGAAGTCGGCCAACGGCTGGAGGACGTACTCGCCAGCCTGACCGATGATCGAGATCGGCTGCGCGGGTTGACAGTCGACGAGTTGGCTGCCGAAGCGCGTGCGGTGGCGGAGCTACCCGCGGCCGACCAGAATCGAGTGGCCGCCGCACTGGCCGATTACGACCGCTACCGCGCGGAATGTGCCGCGACGACCGCTCGCGCGGAACTCGAACGGTTCGGCGGCATCGCACTGAGTGAGTGGGCACGGATCGCCGACAACCGAATCATGATCGTTTCGCCGGCCGGGGAGACCGACCCGATCGTGGATGCGCGAGTGCGCCAGGCCTGGTCGCAACGCGGGTTTACGGTCGAGGTCCGGCAGGTTCGCGCGGACGGAACTCTCGAACAATGGCAAAACGGGGCGTGGACGTCCGCGAAGCCGACCGCCCCGGCGGCCTCCGGCAGCGACGAGGATGTGCCCAGCGCTACTGCGCTGCATCGGCAGGCCGCTGGATTCCGTCGCGCAGTGCAGGTGCTGGCCGCGCAGGTACCGCAGGTCGCGGCGGGTGAGACCGGGATGGCCGACATAGCGGGCCTGTTCGAATCCGCCGATACCGTCGACCGGCTCGACGAGGAACTGCGGCAGCTCGGCGAACGCCTCGCCGCGCAGGAGAGCACAGTCGAGGTGGTCGCCGACGAGGTGCTGTGGTCCGGCGACCAGCAAGCCGAAATCGACACGCTCAGAGCCGAAATCGCGGACAAGCGCCGCGAGCGTGCCCAGGCACGGCGGGAGTGGAACGACAAGGCACGCAATCTCCTGCTGGTCCCGCCGCCGATGGGCCCCCACGAGACCGCTGCACTGCCGGCCCACCTTCCGGAGCTGGTCGCGGACCTGCGGACACGCATCGCCGAGACCGATGCCGAGATCGCCCGGATCACCGGAGAACTCGACTCCACCCGGCTGCCGTCTGTACAGGAGATGCTGGGGACCGGCGACGCGACCGCGCAGCTCGAGCAGTTGCAGGCCGGACGCGAGGCACGACAGCAGCATCGCCGGGAGCTGATGGACGAGCGCGCGAAGTACGAGACTGAAAGGTCAACGCTCCAGTCGGAATTCGACGAACTCGAGGCGCGGCTCGGGCAGTTCGCCGGATCGCTCGAGCGGCTGCCGCAGCTGCGGCAGATCAGTGACCTCGCCGCCCAGGTCGCCGAGCACGAGCGCAACGCCGAGGCACAGGCCACCGCTGAAGCGACCCGGATCGTCCAGGGGCTATACCGGTCGGCGGATAAGGCGTTCACCGAGCGCGCCGAACGGGGCGAAGCCCACCAGTGGCTGCGCGAAATGATCGCCGCCGCAAAGGCTCCGGGCCCGGATGGACGCAACCTGACCGAGTTCGAACGGTTGCGGAAGCTCGAGGAGGTGCAGCAGGCGTTCGAGGCTCAGCTCGCCGCCGCATCGAATCCCGAAACCGACGGTGCGACAGACGGTTCGGCCCCGCACGCCGCCGATCCCGAGCTCGAGCGCCTGCGTAATAACGTGTCGCGGGCGGCATCGAAGGTGACCGCGACGGTCGAAGCACTCCGGCTCCGGCTCGGCAGCACCGCGACGGAGCCGGCGGACGTGGCGGATGCCGCGCTCGCCCGGGCAGCCGATCCGGACCTGGCGCCGGCCGAGCGAACGATCCTGCTGGCCGAGTTGTGGCAGCTCAAGGGACTGGTGGCGGCCGAGCGGTCGGCTCGCGATGAGCTGCGGAGCCAGTTGGAGTCGACCGGGTCGCCGGAACACGCCGCCGAGATCGTGGCGGTGGGTAAGGGCAGGCGCCGCCTCCGGCCCGTACATCGGTTGCTGGCGGACTTGGCCGCGCCTCGCAGTGACGCCTCCGCCTCGAGTACTGCTTCGACTCCGGTACCACCTGGTGAACACTCAGATTCGGGTGAGGGCACCTACCCGAATGTCGGTGTTCCCTGGGATCCCCGAGAAGAATCGTGGCCACCGCGCAAGACCGATCGGGAGCCCGGGCGTCGGCTGCACGACGGACAGCGGTCGGAACCTGCGGCATCGGATGAGCTGCGCGAGAGGGAATCCGCCGGAGAGCAGTCGGGCGAGGACGCTGGGGCGGTGCCTGTCGAGGACAGCTCCGAAAGCGATCCGGTCGACCAGCCGTTGGTGGCGGCGCAGGATGCTGTTTCGCCGGTGATGGCGGTTCCTGTTGTTCCGGATCGGTCGGTTGAGGAGTCCGAAGCGCTGGAGGCGCATTCGCGTGCGTGGGGCACGGTGGTGGAGTCGTTGCGGGGTGTGCTGGTGGGGGCCGGTGTGCCGGATGCGGCTGAGTGGGCGCCGAAGAAGGTGGTGTCGGAGGCGGTCAAGCGGGTGCTTGCCCAAGAGGGTTCGCCGGAGGAGCTGGCCGCGGGATTGGCGCGTCTCGATGAGGTCGAGCGTGCTGCCTATGACGTGGAGCACGAGTCGTTGAGGCGGCGGATCGCCGCACCGAAGGCCGAGGCCGCGGGTGCGCTTCGTGGGTTGCTGGGTGCTTCGGTCGTTGGATTGTCGGATGCGAAGGTGGCGTCCGAGGCGCGGAAGCGTGTTCGGGATGGGTCGGCGTCCGATGGTCTGCGGAGTTTGTTGGCGGCGTGGGATGCGGCTGTGGAGGCTGTTCGTTCGCTGGATATCGAGCGGGGTGACCTGACCAATCGTGAGAATAGGCGGCGGGCGGCTCGTTCGGAGCCGGTGAAGGTGGTGTCTGCTGGCCCCACACGTACTTCCGGCGATAACCCGCCGCGCCCGCAGGCTTCGGAGATCGCACCGAGCGCTACGAAAACTGCTGGGGCGAAGCCTGTTTCGACAGGACCGGCAAGTTCGAGGGGTTCTGCTCGTGTGGAGTCGGACAAATCCAGGAGGGTGCGGCTTCAGGCCGAATTGCGGGACGTCGAAAAACTGTTGTCTGATACCGAGACAGCAGCAGGAGAGGCCGAGCGTGATATCAGAGACCGGCTCTTGCAGAAGCATGAGGACGGTGGGTACGGCATATCGGCTGAGGACATTGCAGGTTGGTCCTGGGAGCAGCTGAAACAACAAGCGACAGTGGAGGCGGGATACGAAGAAGGCAAATGGTACCGCAAATGGGGGTTCAGCATCGTGCTGGACGACTGGGACAATGCGCAAACCCGTCGGCGGTTTTTGCAAAACAAAAAGGACCGATTGCAGGACGAGCTTGCGAGCTTGCCGGTCTTGGAAGTCGGCGGTGTGGCTTCGCGAACCGTTTCTGCGGTGATCAAGGGCGGTATCAATACTGCTGATCAGGTGTTCGCCGAGCTGGTCGACGGTTTGGCCGACGTATCGGTGTCCGGGTCGGGGACGGTGTCCGGTGATCTGAGTGTGAATGTGGTCCAGGCGTCGAACGGGTCCGATCGGAAACTGGCTTGGGTGCGGCTACGTTCGGCACTCGACGGTGGGGTTGCGGTAGTCGAGCTCCACGTGGATGTGGACGCGGATCCTGGACTGGCGGCGGCGTTCACACAGGAGTTGCAGGCGTGGGCGGATGCCTCCGGGGCGTATCTGGAAGTCGTGGCGCAAGAGGCGCCCGGTGGATCGCAGGGGACGGATACAAGAACAGAGGATTCACCTCGGGCGGAATTGGAGGAAGCCGAGCGACGACTTGGGCGGATCTTCGATCGGTTGTTGCCGGGCACGAAAATTCCGAAGCCGCCCCGATGGTTCAATCCGAAACCCCTGCTGCGAGAGTGGCTGGTCGACAACGCATTTGTTGTCACACCCGCCGTGGTGCTCGCGTACCAGGAGGCCGTGACGGCCGTTCGGCAATACAGCGAAGCCGGCGGCTCTACCTCGTTCGCGAATGACCTCGAGGACTTGTTCTGCGGGGACGACAGTGACTATTTCGACGAGGCTTGGTGGGACAACGACCTGGATAGCTGGGACGAAAATGATCCGTCGACATTCAACCCGCTGGATGGTCTGCAAGCACAGTTGGAGGAGGCGCATCGCCTTCTGTCAGAAGCGCACGATTCGGCTGAGGACAGTGCCGATGCCTTCGACAGGGCGCATCGGTTGCCGAGAGTGGCGGAGTCCGTCGCTGAGATCGAGGCGCTGTATTTGCGGTTGGCGGAGCTCGGTGACGGCGATTCGTCGGAGATCGCCACTCTGCGAGCGGAATTGGTGCGCGCGAGGCAGGAGTTGCGTCGCCGCGCCGAATCGGTGGGAATTCAGCGGCCGGACGAGCTGCTCAGCGGGTGGAATGGTAAGCGGTCGGATCCCCTGACGTGGCCGTTCCGTCTGTGGTTCGGCAAGTACGGCTCGGCGCAGCGCCTAGAGGCGGAGATCCAGCTGCTGGAGAACCGGAAAGCTGGGCTTGCCGCCTTGCGGGATGCCGGTGCGGACCCGATCTGGGGGCGGGTCGGTGTCGCGCCGACTGCCGACGGTGCCGGGCAGCGGATGATCGTGGTCGGCTCGCCGACAGATGGCACAACTGGTTTGCTACGCGCACTAGCGGATACGTTGCGTCGGGAACCCGGGGCCAGGGCCGCACTCGATGCCGGAGCGGTGATCGAGTTCCGGTATGTGTCGGCCGGGCAAGCTGACGGCACGGTGGTCGATATCGCTGACTCGGATGTAGCCGAGACAGTCCGGAACAGTGCTGGTGCCGTCAATTCGGATGTGGCAGCCTCGGATGGCTCGAATACGCGGGGCAGTCAGCCCGACTCCCTGGATGCTGAAACCGGTGGTGCGACAGCCGGTTCGGTGTCTGACGTTGCTGATGCCGAGATCGAGCAGCTGCGTACCGACGTGGCGGGGGCGGCGTCGAAGGTGACCGCAGCGGTCGAGGCGTTGCGGGTCCGGTTGGATGGCTCCGCCGCGGAGCCGGCGGACGTGGTGCGCGCCGCGCTTCGGCGAGCGTCCGATCCGGACGTGGCTTCCGGGGAGCAAACGATCCTGCTGGCCGAGTTGTGGCAGCTCAAAGGGCTTGTGGCGGCGGAGTTCTCGGCTCGCGATGAGCTGCGGAGCCGGCTGGAGTCGACGGGGGCGTCCGACGATGCCGCCGAGATCTTGGCGGTGGGGAAGCGTCGACTGGGGTCCCTGCAGCGTTTGCTGGCGGACATGGTCGATGCGACCGCCGATCGCCGGACCACGTTCCGGCGGGTAGCGGGCGCGGTGCTGGGGAGCCGTGAGATCCATGAGCTCATCGTCGGCGCGTTGCCGCCGGGTTCGTCAGGTCGCGGCATTTACGCCGCGGCGGATCGGCTGCGGGATTTGTTCCACGCGCTCGGGCCGGATGCGTCGCTCGATATCGGCATCGAATTGATCGATATCAAGGGCGCGAAGGTAGTGCAGCTCGAAGTCGCCCATATCGGCGGGGATGCGGTTGTCGAGGCTGCGTTGGAAGACTGCGCAGGCGTCGAGCCGATCGTCGCCGAAGGCGATGATCTCGAAAATGCGCTCGGGCACCGGTATACGTTCCGATATGGGCTGAACAGCGGTGCGGCGCGCGATATCGATACGAGTAGTCATGAGCGGTTGATTCGTGAGCGGATCGCGGCCTCGGAGTCGGATCGGCGGCAGCTGCTGGACACGTTGCGTGATCGGGTCGGGGATTTGTCCGACGCAGACGTGGTGGCTGCTGCGCTCGAGATGGTGGTGCATCGGGACATGCCGGCCGAGGCAGGCCGAGCAGCGCTGGCGGAGCTGCGGCAGCTCGCCGAAGCAGTGCGAGTGGGGCGTTCGGCACTCCGTGATTTGCAGATGCTTCAGGATTCCGACCCGGCGATCACGGCCGAGCTGGATCGTTTGCAACAGGCGCTGGCGGATTCCGAGCTGGATCTCGCCACACGCCAGCAGGCCAAGCGAGATGCGATCGAGCAATTCAACGAGAGCCAGTGGTACCAGAAAGACCGCAAGTGGCGGCATGTGTCCGTGCAGTGGACAAACGGATTCGGCGACCCGGCTATCGACGTGCAGGCGCTGGAGGAAATCCTCGCCACCGTGGCCGACCTGCTCGACGAGTATCCGTGGATCAGACTGAACCGGCTCCGTGTCACGGATATGGACGCCGGCGATGGAAAACACGCATTCGCAGCGACGGAGTACGAACGGTTCAGTGTTCCGCGGGTCACCGGTGATGCAGAAATTTCGATCGATTTCAATAGGTCGGACCTCAGAAACCTGGCCCGGGCGAATCGGCAGGATACGGCTGCGCTCGAGCGCGATGAATTGGTGGGTTTGCTTGGCGAGGTCCTGAAGAACACCATTCGTCACGAAATTGGGCACGCGGCAGTATATTCGGTGCCTGCGCGCACCTTCACTGAACATGCCGTGCACGGCCTCCGTGCGGTATTCGACGAGACTGTCAACGGTGACGACGCCGAGTTCGAATCGTGGCTGGCGAGCCGGTACTCGTTCGATGCGAATGGCATCCTGAGTATCGGCAACGATGTCGTTACCGATCTTCTTCAGCGGGCCTACCACGCGATAACCGGGGACTACAGCAGCGCCGGATTCGAGAGATGGTACGACGGGCAGTTCTCGGGATACAGTCGCCTTCCGGCCGATCATGCGAGGTCGAACCACGGTGTCCGCCGGTTGGATCTGCACGAGGCGTTCGCTGAAGCCTTCGGTGCGGTGGCGGCCTATGGATTCGAGAACGTCACCACCGGCGAGCAGTTGCTCTATGAGCTGGTGACTGGTCCGAGGGACGACGGTGTCCTCGCAGGCTCGGGCAATGCGGACGAAGCCGCGATGCCGGTCGCCGAAATCCTGCGAGCGCGCAAATCCCGCATTTCCGAAAACTACTCCGGTCTCAACGCGAGATTGGTTGGCATCGACGACAATCCCGAGATCCCCGTCGCGAGATTCGGTGAATTCCTCGAGCTGTTGGCGCAGGCAGACAAGCTCCTGCCTGGTGGATTGCCTCGGGAACTCGCGACCGCGAGCCTGCGCTCGATGCAGTCCGGCGAGACACCCGACTCGACCTCGTTCAGCAAGACCTACCTGTACAAAGAACGCGAGCGCGCCTTCCCGGTGCTGGTACTGGATCCTTCGGTGTTCACGGACACCGACGCCGTGCAGGAGATCGTGAGCCGAGACCTGCCCACCGGTCTTTCCGCCGATGGCATCAGCGCTCCCGTGTCACTTCTGGCGTACGAAACGGCGAAGGCCATGTACGGGCCGATCCGGAAATGGGTCGATCTCGAGGCACTCGACCGGACGCTGCGCGGTTTCCTCGGTGGCGATGATGAGAGCAGGTACCGCGACTTCCTGATCAACCACTTCGGCGAGAACGGGTTCGACACCGATGAGCACGGAGTGCACTCGGTCAACGAGCTGGCAGTCACGGCTACGTTGGCCAAGTGGTTCTCCGGTCTCGCGCGCAAGCCTGGCGATGGCGTGGTCAGGGAGTTCCTCGCGCAGGTGTGGAAAGACCACCGCATGCAGGTCCTGGGTGGTCCGGGAACCGCACTCGGTCCGATGCGCCGCGGTAACGGCGCCGGGCTGAATGTGCTTCCGCACATGCTGTTGCCCGGCGCCGGCTTCGACGAAATACTGTCGGACTGGGGCTTCGGCAGCCAGTCGGGCACATTGGCGGAGCGGCTGGCCATCGATGCGGCAATGAGCCAGGACTGGCGTGCCACTCTGGTCCAGGATTCGACCACCTCGGTGACAACTCTCCGTGCCTTCGCACCCGATGGTTCCGAACTATTGACGGTGCGCACCGATAGTGAGTCCGGGCGGCACGACACATCGCAATCGCACTCTGATCCAGAGACAGAACCACAGCCCACCGTTCCCACGGCGGAGGCGCTCGACGTGGTGGCTCGCCGTCTACGGTCGATGGTCATCCGGATGGAGCCGGTCGGCGCCGAGGCGCTGGAGGACCTCGGTCGCCTGTTGAGCGCGATCACCGAACACGGCGCTGATCTCCCCGCCGAGGCGAATTCGGTAGTCGACTCGTTCATCGGGCTGCTGCCTTATCTGCGGTCCAGCGGGCACGGGGGCGTGCCGGCGATCGATACCGCAACCACGGTGCTGACCGAGAAGCTGGTGGAACTGTTCGGGGGGACCAGCAGCGCTGAAACACTGAAATCTGCTGCGAGCCAGCACAACAAGCTTCTGGCGGCACGCGGTGCACACCCCGGAGTTCGAGCAGACGCGGAGACGGACAGCCGGACGATCCACGCGACACAGGTTTCCGATGCCGCCGAGGGTGGGTCCGCGGCGGAGAAGTTCGACGCGCAAGGTGGCCGACAGGATGTCTGGCGCCGGGCGATCCTGGCCGCGGTCCGGCACGGACTTGCCGCGCAGGGCGGGCACGCATCGATCGTCCGGCATTCGGAAAGCCGTGCCGATATGTACCTGCTGGACGATCCCGCCGACTCGCCCACGTTCGCGCGACTCCACGTCAACGCAAGGGCTGATGAACTCGAGGCGTCGTGGCAGCCGACCCGATCGGACGAAGATCCGATCGGGTGGACGGAACGCCTGCTGCGCGATGTCATGCTCGTGGGTTTGCATCCGGACACCGTCGACGCGATCTGCGCTGACATCATGCACCGACTGGGCCGCCTGCGGCAGCTCAATAATGGTTGGCATCCGAGGATCTCGGTCCGTCGCTCGGGTTCCATGGTGTTGGTTCGATTGGCGAACGGCGCGTATGAGCGCTACCAGGTGCCGCCAACCCTGAATGGTCAGCTTCCGTTCAGCGCGAAGATCCCGGGCAGGGTCCTGGATTTCGACAGCGCACTGGAGTCGGCGAGCCAGGAACTTCGCCGGCGATACGGTGACGAACTTCCGGTACCCACGACGTCCGAGGACGTAGCGGCTGTGGATTCGCCGCTCGACAGCGGCGCGCTCACCGACCGCCTTCGATCGGCAAGGCCGACAACGTTGCTGGTCGACGAACGCGCGACGAAGGGCCCACGCCGTGCCCTCCTGCTGACCAATGATCCGGTGCTGATCTCCGAAGCCTTGGCCGAACAAGGGGCCGGGCCCCAGGAATCGGCCGCGATGTTCGGAGCGTTCGCCCGCGGCGAGAATGTCTGGATCTACGACTCCGCGCAGGCTCGATGGCGGCCGCTCCGCGAGGCCGACCTGCCGGAGAGTGTCGAATCTACGAGCGTGGTCGTCTATGGCGCCTACATCGAGAGCGCAGGCGAAGGGCACACCATCGTCGGCGGACGCGTGGTGGATTTCGATCGGTTCGTAGCGGGTCATCCAGCGGGACTGGAGAATACGGGGGACAGCTCAGCCACACCACGACCGCAGACAGATTTCCGGCCGCCGATGCCCCCCAGGTTTGGGGTGGGCCCAGGGCCCTACCTCGAATTCGCAGGGGACCCGAGCCGCCCGGCCCGCCGGACCGATCCCATCGCACTGCCGAATGCGGCGGAGAGCCGGTTGCCAGGCCTGGACGAACAGACCATCCTGGAGCGGCGTACCAAGCAGTCGATCGCCAACCGGGCGGCGACGGAAGTGCATCTCGGCGGGCTCGTTGCCCACGGCGCGGTGTCGTCCGCCGAGTTCAGGATCGTCGCGGATTTCTTGCGGCAGGCGACCGCGGATGGGCGGGTGCGCTTGCCCTGGTCGATCGTGGTGGACTTGCTGGACGGCGATCGGCCCTACGAGGTCCGGATGGAGGGTGGATCCGGCGGCCCGCTTCCGGTGCTGGTACTGAACCGGAAGGTATTTACCGACCCCGGTTGGCTGGCCGATGTGCTGGCGGGACAGCCGTGGGCGGGCTCCCGAGACGGGATCACGGCGGTGCTCGCGCACGGGATCGCCGACGCTGCCTACCACACGCAGGCGCGGCGGCCCCAGCGCGATCTGATCGAGGACGCGCTGCGCCAGTCCCATTGGGCGGAGACCGGGCGCGACGACGAGTTGGGCTATCTCGCTTGGCGAGCCGATCAGTTCTCGCCGGCCTATCTCCAAACCGATGGGCTGAAACTCCCCGACGCGGTCATCGGTACGGTGGCCCACCTGCTGCCCGGTGGCAGAGCGTTGAATGTCGGCGAAACGGAACTCATCGAGCGGCATGAGGGCATCGATGCCGCTCGTTCTTCTGATGGCCAGGTGCTCGCCCTGGGGATCCGCACGGATCCGACCACCGGCCGGTCACGTCTGAACGCACCGCCGCACTCCCTGCTGCCCGAGGGGGAATTCGTTGCCGCGCTTCAGGGCTCACGTGTCGATACGGAAACCATCGAGGCCCTGCGGGCCCTCTCTTCGTTCGGCGCAGGTGCGCAGGACCGCTACCTCGAGGTGGAATCGGGTTCCGGCTATGTCGACCTTCGTGGCCTCGGCCAGGACGGTACGACATGGTTGACCGCGGAAGTCAGCGCGGCGGGCGAGATTTGGGAGTCAGAGCTCCGCTGGACTGCCGAGTGCGGTGAGGGTGGCTGGCCGGATACTTTCACCCGTGAGGTGTTGCGCGCACTGACCTCCCGCTGGGCCGGCACCGACGTGACCGTACAAGCCGTCATGGCGGAGTTGCGGGTCGCGCTCGGCGGTGAGCCGGCCGCGATCACGGTGCGAGTCTCGGGTCCGCCCGGACAACAGTCCCTGCGGGTCAGCGCGGCATCGCTGGACCACGTCTTCCGTCAGGACGATTCCCAACGCGCACAAACACTTTCAGTCGAAGCCGAAGTAGTCGACGGTTCTGTCGGCGGCAAGTCGAGGCCCATCGCCGACGCCGTCGGTGACGATGCGGCCAGCGGATTCGACGGCCTGACCGGAACACTCGAGGACACACCGTCGGACGAACCGATCACGACACTCGTCGAAGACGAATCTCCGGCGGATGACGAGTCGGATCTGGGCACCGTGCAGACCAGCTCCGGCGGTGCCGATCGAGGCGGCCACCCGAATGCCGCTGAATACGCGGAACTGTTGGGTGGCAGCGATTCCCCGGCTACGCCCACTCGCCGCGGACCCTCCCTGCACGGCGCGCAGAATCCATTCGCGCCACAGCAGTCTCAGCCGAGCCGCCAGATGCGACGCGCCTACGAACCGACCGGGGACACCTCGAACGATCCGTTCAGGTACTGGGGCCCGAACCGCAACCAGGCGTGGGGTCGCGACGGTGGTCATGTAGGGCCGGGAGACCATCTGCCGCAGGACGGGGAAGGCGAGTTCAACAGGCGACTGACGGATGCTGCGGCCCAAAGCGCTTCTGCATCGGTAGGTTTCATCGGGCTGCCCTCCGAGCGGGGGGTGCCTGCAGCGGCCGGTGAGCGGGCGGCTGCAGACCGTGCACAGGCGGCGGTGACAGCGACTCTGGCGCGTCTACGTGATCACGTCGAACAGTCGGTATTCGATTCGCTGGCTGCGGTATTGCCGATCGCGTTCGAAGGTGCTGCCGGCGCAACCGCGGCTCCGCAAGGAGCATTGTGGGAAATCCGGATCACGCGAGTCGATGGGGATATCACTCTGCTGGTCTATCCGGATTCGTTGCAGGCGAAGCTGCCTCAGGTCGGTACGGGGACCGGGCGCGAAGTCCTGCGGTTGCTGACCGCTGGGCGGTCGATCGCCGAGATCGATGCCGCTGCATCGATGACAGTCGTGCGGGTAGGCAGTGGGAGATCCCTGAACATCACCCAGGACGTCGGCCCGACCCAGCAGAGCTTTGGGTATTCGGATTCGGCACTGGCTCGAATCGAACTGACCGGCAGTGAGTTCAGCGACTTCGACACCGTGCGTCACCTGCTGAATCCGCTTGTCGCGGGCGAAACAGGCGGCCAGGATGTGGATGCGGTAGCGGATTTGCTGGTCGACTTCGCGGAAGTCGTCGGCGTTGATCCGAAGTCGGTTGTTATCGATGTGCGTGAGACCGATGCCGGTCCAGTACTCGGTGTGTCCGTGCTCGCCTATACGGGTGTTGTTCGGGAAAATGCGCGGTTGCTACTGGGTGACCGCGCGGGTCTCGTCGAGATCGCAGACGTCGACAGAGGCATGAGCCGACTGTCGTTCGAATATCCGCGTGCCGAACAGTACGCAGCAGACACGGCTTCAACATCCTGGGTCCCGCCACTCGGTGACCACTCGGCACCGGACGACATCTGGTCCGCAACGCGATTCGAAACAGTGGCGGCGGTCGGCGCGGCGTTGTCCGTCAAATACCCGGCGATGACGTTCGCCGGTTTCGACGATCAAGTCTCGCTCGATACCGCGCTCGAGGTCGCCCGGATCGTCGACGACATGCTGACCCAGCATCCCGAACTCGATGTTCGTGGTGTCCGCTTCGGGGGTGCCGACAGCCGTGTCCGAGTCACTATGGCCGAGGTCGGTGGCGTTGCGCACGCACGATCGATCACGGTGCCGCGTAACGCCGGCGCTGACCGGGTGCGCGACGCACTGGTGTACGAATTCGGCAAAGCCATGCTGATTTCCGGTCGCTGGCGAGCCGAACCCAAGGCCGATCAGGTATTGCTCGAGCTGTACGGCGACCACGGCGACGAGCTTCGTGACCAGGAGTGGGGTGACCTGAGCTACCAGGCATGGTTGGAGTACGAACAGTTCCCTGCCATCCCCGGTGTACCCAGTGCTTTCCATCGAGACGGGACCGTCAATTCCTGGACCGCCCTGCTCGAGTCGTTCTGGATCGCCAAAACCCGGCCCGAGGAAATGACGCCCGGGCACCGGGCTCTGAGCGCTCTGCTGGTCGATGAGGCTCGCCGGTGGTCGGGTCGGCATCCGGCGAGCTACCGAACGCCGCCGCGAATCAACCCACTGAAGTCCGAGGCCGAGGAGGTCGGTGACAGGTACGGGAAGTTCGTCTTCGGTTTCGACCTGCCGGACCTCGACCGGGATCTGGCCCGGGAGTACCTCGCGGCCATGCGCGAAGAGCTGGCAGATGACCCGGATATGTCCTTTGCGGGGTTCGGAATCGCTCCACTGGCCGGAGGTCGTCGAGCCGAATTCCGGGATCGGGACGGCGTCAAAGTCCTGGTATTCAACGAGCGTTATCTCATCAACCCGGAATACACGCGCGCAAGCGACCTGTCCGATATCTGGACCGGGATAGAGAACGGCCGGCTGACGGAGCCTTGGCGCTATATCGGACATCACCCGGGTGGTAAGGCCAGCCCGGTGACCCGGTCCGTGCGCCACGAAATCGGGCATGGCGGGGACCCATCGATCTGGCTGGGAATGCACGTACTGTCGAGCGAGTTCCGCGCCGCGCTGCGTGACGAATCCCTGGTGATGTCGGAGAAGTCCGCGAAGGACTACCGAAGGGCATTCCTCAAGTCGCTCGAAACGTATCTCGTGCTACTGAACAAGTACCACGAACTCGCACCGCCAGGACTCACCTTCGGCCACTGGCTGCACGGTCAGCTCAGCCGCTACAGCTTCCACGAGAACGGGTCGCTGAATCTGGAGGAGGCGCGGGCGGAGGCGCGCGCCGCGGTGAAGAACGGAAACCCGACCATCGGCGAGCAGATCGTCGACGATCTACGCAGAGCCGACGATGCCCGCCGTCGTCGCGCGAAGATGGGGGAGCAGCCGGACGACAGCGGGACGGGGCGCCGGACGTTCAGCGAACCCGGCTCCGACCTGCCCCGCTCGGGCCCGGCGTCCTTCCCGGACTTCCATCCGCCCGCAAACCGCCCGGGCGATCCGACTCGTCGCATCGTGCCGCCCATGCGCGATGCCAGCGGTCGTCATCCGCAGCGGCATGAGCCGTCGTCCGGCGGCGAGCCGTCGGCCGCCGTATTCTTGGGCAAGAATCTCCGTGCTTGGGAGACCCGTGTTGTTGCCGGGTGGAGGACGTCGGACGCGCGCGTCATCACGGTGCGCGGTGCGGGAAGTGTCAACGGAATTGCCCCGGCTGACCTGGACTCGATGGTGGCCCCGATCCGCAGGCATATCGATGGGCTGCGTGCGCAGGGCCATCCGGTGGTGCTGGTCTACGACGGAGACCCGGATGTTCGGGCCACACCGGATGTGGGGGCGGTGTTCGGAATGCTGGCGGACGCGTTCCGCGGCGATGCGCAGGTCACGTTCGTAGCGGTGCAGAGTTCGGGATGGTACGGCGACCCGACCAGTGGGCCGATCCGTAGTGCCGAGGGAACTGCTTATGCGACATATGTTTTCGATGATGATCTGCCGGGCGGCCACGCGAGTTTGACGCAATCGGCGTCGCTGGTCGGCTACGCAGGGTACGAGCAGTGGTTCGTCGGGCCGGTGGGTTCGACTGCGTCCGAGCAGCTGGCGGATTTGGCGGCCCGGGCGGCGCGACGATCACCAGGCTCGGATCCGATTCCGGTGACGATCGTGGTCGGCCGAATCCATACCGAACGCGGCCCGGCCTTGCAAGCGAAGCTGGACGCGCTGCCCAAGGATGCCACGGCGGACCGCGTAGAGATTGCCGGGCAAATTGCTCAGCGGAAGCACTCCCCATATGGGGCATTCTGCGACGAGAACGGACATGTCGTACTCGAGCCCGCTTCGGGCCTCGCCATCGGCGTGGTGGGCGAGTTGGGGGCCGTCGAAGCGATTTCGGGTGCGCCGAACAGCGCAGGAGCCAGGCGGCTGTGGAGGGAGCAGATCGACCGTGACCTGGCTGGTCTCCGGACCGAGGCGGACCAGTTGCGCGCCGCGTTCACCGACAAGCTGGGCGGGCTTCCAGCAGAGGTGGCCGAGCAGTTGGAGCTCGCGGACAACAGCTTGCAGACGGCCGAGCTGCTGCGAGACCGGGTTGCCGAACTCGAGCAGGATGACCTGCGGGAACAGCTGCGTGTGGACGCACAGCAGTGGATCGATAAGGGACGATCCGCCTTGGCGGCCGGCTGGTTGGTGCGTGCCGAAGCCGACAAACCGACTGCGCCAGGGCTTCCCACCCGCCTGGATCCAGAAACCCTGACGGCGCACCGCGCCCAGTCACGGCGGGACCGAGAAGCCGACGCTCGCCGCATGGCCGAGCGGGATGCGGCGGCCACTGGTCCGCTGTCGGATCCGGGAGCAGGTCGCCCGGACGCGCGGCGGGTGGTCACTGTTACAGGTGGCCGTTTCCAGCGGTTCACGACGCCCGAGCTGCTGGAGCAGCGGCTGCGAGAACTACCGGTGGGTTCGTCGGCCGTGGTGTATCCGCAGCATATCTATTACATCGATCCCGAGGCCGGCCTGTACGGGCGGATGTACGAGCTGACCACGAAGCCTGGCGTGGACGGCGGTGAGCCCGAGGTCGAGCCGAGGTCGGGCACGAACCCTCCCGACGCGCCACGCGATGTCGTGCAGTATTTCGCCATCTTCCGTGACCCAGAAGGCAACCCGGTCGACCGCGCGGACCTCGAGGACCCCTCTGACCTGGGTGATGCTCCATCACACCGCCTGGATGTGCTTCCAGTCCCCGTGATCGCACCGGGCACGATGGATCCTCTGGTGGTGGCGGCACGCGATCGGACTGCCATGGCTGCCGAGGCCGTGCGCGCGGCGATCGCTGACTTCGAGGTGCCGGTCTCCGCTGACGAGCTGACCGCCGACCGAATCGATGCGACGGTTCGAGCTCTCACCGCGGCGCTGGGGGCCGATATCGCACCGGACCTGTCGCACGCGCTGAAAGACCTGGCCGACAGCGCATCCCGCTACCGGCTCGCGGCCGCGGAGGAGGCATTGCTCGCCCAGTTCGCGGCCGAGCCACCTCCTGCGACACCCGTGGAGCAAGTGCGGGCTCTCGCCGCCGCCGTCGCGGAATTCCATGCGCTTACCGCGCGGATCCATGTGGCGGTACCGAGCGTGCCGGGTGCGACAGTGGCGCAGGAGCACCCGGATCGAGTCCACGAACTGATCGAACTAGTACCTGGGCACAATGGCGCGCTGCGGTACGAGCTGATCGAACTCGGCGCGCGCTTGCGTGCCGCGGCCGCGCTCGTCGAGCTGTACACCGAGCCTGTGGACGCCGCGTTCGATGCCGACTCGGCGTTGGGCACTGACCCGGTCCGGGCGGAGGCTCTGGGGTGGGAGGTGGCGCAGATCTACGCCACCGAGCTCGCCGCTCGCGAACGCTGGCGCTCCGCGCTGCCCGGCGACAAGTCGACCGATCCTCGCGATGTCGAGGCGCGGCTCGAAACAGATAAGGCCGAGCTGTCGCGATTGGAGGAGCTTGAAGACGAATCCGATGACGATCTGTCGGATTCCGACCAGTCCAGGATGCACGAGCTGGCGAGGTTGGTCGGTCATGCGAAGCGTTATCTGCAAGCCGACAACCGTGTCAAATATGTGGAGTCGTTGCTGCCGCTCCCCGGTGATGTCGTCACCGCGGCAAGGGCATACCGAAATGCGGACAAGCAGTGGATGCGGCTGACGCAGAACTCGGCAGGATCGCGCGATGTGGAGGAGCTGCCGGACGCGGCCGACGATGCGGCGGCTTTGGCCCTCGCCAACACGAAAGACAGCATCCTCCTGGATCGCATGATCGCCGCAGCGCATCTGGCCGATCTGCACGGGGTCGGCCGTCCGGCCGACGCGGCGACGCGGGCATTCGTGGGCGCCGTGACCGTACGCGCGCAGGCGGCGGCGAATGTGGAGCAGCTCGCCGAGCGGATGAACCTGCGAGACGGGCTCGAACCGGAGCGGATTCAGCAGAGGCTGGCCCGGCTGGCCGATGACATCGATCCTGCCGACCCGGTGTACCTCGCGCTGCGCAAGGCAGCGAGCAATCTCGTCTACGCCGAGTACGCCGTGCGCCATCATGCGTGGCGGATGGTGAAAGACACTTCGCCCCAGTTCGAGAAGATCGCAGAGCAGGTTCGCGCCTTGGCCGCGAGGTTGGGGTTCTGGGTGGATCCCAACGATCTGTATCCCAACCGTCTCGGCAATCTCCTGCGGGAAATGGATGTTCGCGCCATCGTCGACGGCCGATCGCCCGTGGATCAAGACATCTATAGCGAACTGGAGGAACTCGGTCGCGAATACAGTGCGGCACAAGAAGTCTTGGCCGCAGCGCGCGCGGAATCGGAGACGATCACAGACGCTGACCTGTCGGCGCTACTTGGCGAGCCGGCCGCTGAACCTGACGGCGCTCCGGCTGGAATGGCACCGTCGGACGCCGATCCGTCGGCCGAACGGCACCGCGAGGCGGCGCTGATCGCTCGTGGAGACCGGCCGGAGCCCGAGGGCCGCGATCTGACATTGAGTGTCAACGAGGACGATCGGACAATACGTGTTCAGCTGGTCGCGGATGCCCAGCCCGGCGGCCTGCTGGAGCGAACCTTGGCGGGCTGGGGCCTCACCGAGCCGCAGCGGCGGATGGCGATCGAGTCGGTTCGCCACGGACTGTGGGTGAACGGCGGCCAGGCGTTCATCGGATGCACGGATGGCCCTGCGCTGCACATCATTACCGGTGATGTCGACGGTAAGCGTTGGTTGACGCTACACACGCCACACCACGACGGCAGCGAACTGAGCATGTCGTGGCCGGTGCATACAGAGCGGGATAATTCGGTCGGCCTGACAGAACGCCTGCTCGAGTCGATCGCGGTCACCGATGGCGGTGTGGTGTTGCCGCAGGGCGCGGTCGCGACGTTGCTCGACGAAGTGATCGAGAGCCGGTCGGAGGGGACCGATCTCGTGGTGTCGGTGCGGATACACGGACCGGTGGAGACGCGGGTCGCCGTCGTCGAGATCATCGAGAACGGGCCGGAGGGCCCGGCGTGGACGGGTCGTCTGGAATTCTCGGTCGCGAATCCGCGACATGTGGTGCGCGAATACCGTTGGAGCAGCGCCGGTCTCGATCAGAGGCTGCGGAAAGCGCTGCACAGCACCGGGTTCGGTGTTGTCCCATGGCAGGGCAGTGCCACGATGTTCGGGCTGGCGCGCCAGCACGCCGAGTGGCTGTACAGCGGCCGCCCCGACCTGCTGGTTCGGATCGGCGGTGAGCCGGACTCTCGGGAGCTGACGATCGGCCGTGCGGACGGTTCGGACCGCTACACCTACACCGAAACACCGCCGCCGCCGCGCCCCGAATCCGGTCCACTGCCAGACGGTTTCGTCGCCATGGGCGATTCGGTGGTCGACGCGCAATTCGCCGCGTCGGACGACCACGGGCTGCTCGCGACCGTGCTGGCGTTGCGTGCCAAGGCCGAAGGCTACCGTGCGGCCGCGGCCGCGAACGTGGCCGAATTGCGTGCTGAGATCGTCGAGATCCTCACCCGGCTCGGTATCGAGGACAATGATCCACCACCGTCCCGGCTGGACTCGCTGGTAGATGAGGTGTTCTGGCGCGACCCGGCCAGCGCGGCGCGCTATGTCCAGTTGGTTCACCGCTATAACAGCTCGGCACTCGACGCTGCCCACTTCGCGCGGCGGCTGACCTGGCTGACCGAATTCGCCGACCGGATCCGTCTGCCGGGAACGGGCCCGGTTACCGATGGACTGGTTCGAGATTTCGAGGCGATTGATAGGGCGCGCGAAATCACAGCGACAGCGATGCGGCAAGAGATCGCGAATTTGCCGATCTGGATCGATCCGGCGGATGCGACACCGGAACGAATTATTGCCGTGCTGCCCGATATCCAGGTACGCGTGGCGGCGGCCGGGCCGGACGACGGGTTCGAACCGAACGTCGATGGTCTCGCCCAACAGGCCGTGGAGTCTCGGATCGCCGACACGGCGGCCGATGCCTTGGCGGCACTGGCTGTCGACCGGGTGGCGCAGAATTGGCTCCGGCCGGACGCGGAGGAATCGGCGCTCATCGCGGCGTATGCCGCGGCCGCCGCCGAACAGCACCGCCTCGGGGTTCGGACACGTGCGCTGCTCAGGTATTTCGGCGCTGAAATGCCGACGGACTCGGGGCAGCTGCCGCAGGTGGTAGCTGCGGCCTTGGCATCGGAAGCTCAGCACCATGACGCGGGCCCCGTCGGCGCCAGTACCGAAAAAGCCGTGGGTGATCTGCTGGGGCTCGCGCCACTGCTGCTGGTCGCGGACTGGAAGGTCACCCACCTCGCGGGCCGTATGCCGCAGCCGGGTATCGCGTACACCGTGGATCAGGACAGCGAGCCCACGCTGGGGCCGGAAGTGGCCGCGCTGCACGCGGAGTTGCTTCGCAAGCGGCCGGCGCACCCAGCGGGCGAGGTGCCCGATCTGCTCGATGAGATGGACGCGCAGCCGTACCTCCTCGACTACGAGATCGATCTGCTCGAAACACTCGTGATGGATCTGCCGGAGCCGTCGCCTACCGCGGTGGCTGCCACCGCGCACCGGCACCGGGAGGCAGTCGCCGCCCGCCAGGACTTCGAGGCCCAGGTGTACGCGGCGCACCTGGCCGATCTGCTCGATGCGCAACTGCGCACACCGCCCGCCGAACTCGCGCATGCCACGAAGTTGGTTGCCGCGAACATTTCGGCTCGACGCATGGTGGCCGGCGAGCTGGCACAATTCGGCGCCGGCATTGTCGGAGGGCCGCTCGCTGATCCGACAGTGGAGCAGATCGACGAAGCGGTGTCGGTCTATGGGGAATCGCACGATGACGGGCACCAGGCCCGCCTGCTGGCGCAGGAGTTCAAGCGTCGCGAAATGCTCGTGCGCTACCACGCGGCGCAGGTCTTCGCGCTGGGGGCCGAACCGGGTCTGCGGGCGACGGGCAATCACCCAGGCGTGCAACGCTTCTGGGAGGTACGCAAGAAGCTCGACACCGCCGTCGAGCAGCTCTATGCCCGGGTCGCGTCGTTCCCGATGTGGGTGGATCCAGGGACGACTCCGCAGATCTTCACCGATACCCTTTCCCAGCTGAACCTTTTGCCGAAGGAAACGGCCGAGCTGAGGCAGCTCGCGGATGCCTGGCGCCAATTGGACGACGAACTCCGCACTCTCAGAACACTGTTGAACACCGACGGTATCGAGGTCTTCGCGTCGATGGACGAACTCGAAGCCCGGCTCCTGAGGTTCGGTGTGGGTACCGAGGCCGTGGTACATGCCGTCGGTCCGGTGGGCTCCGGCTTGATCGAATTCCAGATGGAGGTTGGCGGCGGGCCGACTGTACAGACGGTCGTGTCTGCGGACGAAGTACCCGGCGATACTCCCGAAATCCCATCCAACGCAGTCTTTTTCGCGAAGCTTGCCCCGCCGCTGCTGGCTGTGGACCCCCGAGAGGGGGAAAGCGTGATCGCCGCGCTGCGTGAGCGGTACCACGCTTCTCTGACCCGCCGTGTTCATGAGGTACTGGGGCAGACCCGCGTCGCGGACGCCACCGTCGCCGAGATATTCGACCGCGCTGCCCGGGAAATCAGCGGCCTGGCCGCTGACCGCAACCCTGACATGTGGTTGCTGGACTACATCGCCGATTCCGTCCTCGAGGTGAATCGGCGCGCCACCGGATTCGGACAATGGCTGGCAGTCCAGGCCGATCTCCCGGAATCGCGCTTCGGCGACTTGACCGCCCGCGAATGGGGCCGTGCGCTGCGCGCGCTCGCCCCCTTGGACCGCTCGCTGAAGTCCGACGAGCTCGACTTCCGCCTTCCGCTCCAGTCCTTGTTCTGGGAGTACGAACGTCAACTCGCCGTTGAACAGGACGAGGTCGTTCCGGACGAAGCCGATCGGCCCAACGTCGATCTGGCCGCGAAGCTCGAGGCTGCCCGTCCAGCGATCGACCGTCTCGACGCGCTTCTCACATGGAGCAGCGAGACCGACAGCGCCGCAGCCGATCTGCCGATCATGGAATTGCCCTGGACCAACGGCAGCATCGACCAATTCATCGCCCACGTGCAATTGGTGCCGATGCTGCGCACGGACCAGCGCGCCGACCTCCGTGAACGCCTCGCCGATGCCTTGGCCCAACTGGACGACGGCACCGCGCCGAATGCGAGTCTTCGCGTCAGCGAATCCCACCGGATCATCCGCATCGAATTGCTCGCTGACGGTGTGGGGATCGGCTCATGGGATTACCCCGAAACCGAGATCCCTGTGCGGGTGGCAGCCGTGCTCCGGCATCCGAACGACCCGCACTACCTGGACCCCGACACGGGCAACCCTCGGATTCGGCACGACCTGCTCGGCGTCGTCGACAAGCGCACGGATGTACAGCGTTTCACCGATCAACTGCGAAACCAGTTGAGCAACTGGGAATTCGGTGACCCCAAGAGTCCGGATCGCACAGATATCCGGGCTCACTATGAGCGAGACCTCGCGTCACTGGTCGGCGAGATGCTGTCTCGGGCAATGCAAACCCCCGACGGTGAGCCGGACCTGTCGGCTTTCGAGGTGACGGTCCACCTCGACGCCTGGGGCATGCGAGTCGAGATCGGCAAGACCGGTTCGGATCCGGAACACATTGTGGAACTGTCCGGGAAACCGGGTGTTTCGCGGCTGCGGTACGAAATGCGGAGCAGCGCGGACGGCTGGCAGCAGATCGTCGACGATTACCTGAGCACCTGGCTGACCGGAACACCGTTGGCGGCGGATGCGCACAAGGCGTGGCGGAGGGATACCGCCCGCGCCTTCGACGCCGCGGCGGGACCGGTGGCCCTGACCGTCGAGTTGGACGGCATCAAGCCAACTGTGTTGCGTAGTAGCCTGCAGCACCAGGAACACGAGTTCCCGTTCGAGTACCGCGAGTCGACATTCCCGCCCCCGCGCGGCGCGGACAATCCGGGATTGGTGGCGTTGCCGTACGCCGGGCGCATCGAGGCAAGCGTGGCGCCGGGCGATCAGGTTGCCGCCGAAGCGGTCGGTGGCGAACTCGCCGAGTTGCTCGGCGGGATCGACGAGGTAACGCGCCGGGCGGTGGCGGTCACAGTCACCGGAACGTTGTCCGCCGGCGGACGTCTGAGTCTCCGGCGTTCCGGAGACTCGTTGTTCTGGACCATTTCAATCGTGAACGGCGACGCGACGGAGTCGCTGCTCGATCTGGAAGCCAAGCAGGGCCAGCTCACGATCACCTACCCCGACAAGCCGCATACCTACGGCACGCCGGGGCTGCCGTCCGCGACGAAAGCGAGGCGACGCGCTCAATGGCGGCAATTGTTCGCCGACTCGCAGAACCCCGACCAAGTGGCGAACGTGAATCGGTGGTTCGAGGCGTGGATGGACTTCGGTTTGTCAGCGATCCATGTGTCGGGTCCGCCGTCGGATCGCATTCTGACGCTGGTTCGGTCCTACAAAAAAAATGGCCGCGATGAGGGCACAACGGAAAAAGACCGGCACGAATATCGCGAGTCCGCTGGCGGGCCGGAACTTCTGGAACCGGAACGTGGGTATGCGACCGAGCCGAGCACGCTGACGTCGCTGGTGGAAACCCGGATGGCGGAGTGGGTCGATCGTCGTCAGGTTGCTGTCGCGGCGGCGGTCGCGACTCGGTGGGCCGAGCTGGCCGCCACGAGTGCCGGGGGCCCAGCAGCGATGGTGGAGACCTCGGACGAGCCGGTCCGGCTGCGGGTGGAGATGCCGGTGCCGGGACTCCTCGAGAATGACCGGGCCCAGCTCACAGCAATGCTGGAGGCGGTCGGCTTTGCCAATGGCATCGACGGGGATGTCCTGTGGTTCGAGGCATTCGACGACGTGCGAGGCAAGTTCCTGGCGACCTATGAGAACCGATACGGGACGGACGGAAAGTTCAAGGGAATCCGCGCCCAGGTTCGGCGAGGCGGAGCCCTCGACGTCAGGATCGAGGCCGAAGAGGGCGTTACACCATCGGGTTCGGTGATGTACGAGGAGATGGCCGACGCGCTGCGACCATGGGTGCGGGCCGTGAACGACTCCTGGAAGCCGGACCTTCCCGGAAATCTGGACCGATTCAATTCAGGATTGCAGGCGTATCTTTCGAACGCCGGGGAGATCCCCGGTGCGGAATCAGAAATGCGCCGGTCCGCACACGAGAAATCGGCGCTCGAAACCTTCACAGGACGCCGGGTCGGGCACGCTTTCGGGTTCGAGAAGGTCGATTTCTTCAAGCTCGAGGGCCCGGTCGGCGGGTACACGAAGGTCTCGCCGCTCTTCTTCTCGGCGGGCATCGAATGGGCCGGTGACCACTGGCGCACCGACGCCCACGTCGAGAATGACTCCGACGTCGACGCGGCTGTGACGCGGGTCCGGGCGCTGCCCGGACCCACCCCCGGTGTCATCGAGGTGGCAGCAGAATTGGCCCGGCACGGGTTGACCGGCGTCACCGGCAACCTGACGGTCACCCACGGCGACGAGTCAGCCATCACGAATCTCACGGTGTCGCACGGCGGGTACCAACCGTTCCTGGATGCGACCGAGAACGGCTCACGCAGGTGGGACCTGAAATACCGTGTCCCAGTGGCGAACCCGGCGGCGGCCGACATCGTCGGCCAGCAGCTCGTCGCTGTCGGCAGCCATCTGCCGCCGGAACTACGTGCCGTACTTCTGGATTGGGCGCAGCGCCTGCCCGCTGAGTTCGACCGGCTGCGCGAATCCCCGCCACGCAACTTCCAGGGCATGATCGACATTGCCGCTCAGGTCAGCGAAGACGCCATGGGCTGGCAGTGGAATGCTGGAATCGGGCTGACGTTCGCCTACGACTACAGTCGTGACGGTGGTATCGGGACCGCACGAGCAGGTCTCGAACGTCGGCGTTCGATGACGCCGGAACATCTGGCCGACTGGTTGGGCCCACTGGTATCCGAGAACACCGACGATGCCATCGTCGCCGCCGCGTCAACCTTGGTGGCGGATCTGCTCGGCGATCAGACGGCCGAGCGATCTGCACGCGCCCAGATTGTTGCTGGCGAACACGGCCCCGCACTGCGGATCGAGCTGGGCTGGAGTCGCGGCCGACCTACCGAAGCCGACATCGAGGACGCGGCCGTCCGCACCGGATCCCGGCCGATGAACGTGTCCGCTACCGACACGGGCTGGTCGTTCGAGTTCGACCTCGCAGCTCCTTCGGGTGACACCGGCGACAGTTCATCGCCGCTTGTCGACGAGATCCGGCGTCGGCTCGACACAGCCACCGACATCGACCAGCGGCGTGGGCCGGAGCCAGTCGGATTCCCCCTGGATCCCCGCTCGATTCCAGATCGCGACATCCTGGACCAAGAGATCGATCGAGTAGCGAATTCGCTGCCCGGTGACCGGGAGTTCGTCGCCCGCGCATTGCGTGCAGCCGCCGATATCGGGCGCCGCGCGGCCAAGGGCGCTCAGGACGTATGGATCATCCCGGGAACCGAATCGGGTGAGGTATCACTGCTTTTCGCGCCGCGCGGGGAGCGGCCCTGGTTCCAGGCAGATGTCTGCGGCACACCCGGCAAGCGCACATGGCAGACGAAGATCTGGACCGGGTCGGCTGTCAAGGAACGCGCGAACAATGTGCGCAGGCTCTTCGACGGCATGGTCGATCAGCTCCGCGATATCGGCGGGGCCGAGCAGCTCGCCGCGGATGCGAAATCTGATGTCGAGAAATTGATCACCGACCGCAAGCCGATTGCTCTGCGCCTCGCTCCCGATGCAGGGGCGTTCACCGCCGCTGTCGCGACCGCCGATGGGCTCGAACGACCGGGCGTGTCCGTGACGGCGCACTCCGCTCAGGCGGAGCGATCGGCCGAGTCCGACGGACCGGATGTCGCGCCGACACCGAAATCAGCGAATCGGTCGGCGGCCTCGTTCCGGGTGGACGCGGCCAAGCGGCTGCTCGCCACCGCCCGGGCCGGTGGTGCCGCTCAATTGGCCGATATCGCGGAGGTTTTCGACGGGGATCGGTCCGTCGTCTTCACCCGGTGGCTGAACGGAGCGATCGACACCGATCAGCTGGCCGTCGAGAAGATCGGCACTCATTCGGTGGGCCGGGCTGTCCTGCTTCGTGCCGCCGATCTGCTGTCGGGCATTCGGCCCTCCCCATTCACGCCCACGGAGATCGTCGAGCGAGTGCGCCAGCGCCCTGACGGGGCGTTCATCGCAGCATATGCCGGTATCAGTTCCCGCCCGTCGCATATCGCGCGACGGGAAGGGCCGGACGTGGACCGCCGAATGGTCGACTGGCTGCGCAAACATCAGCCGAGTGCCGTTACGGGGGTGTCGGTACTCGACAGCGCCACTCTCGCCGCCGCACAGGATGCGTTCGCTGAAGCGAACACCGAGAACGAACTCGCCACCCTGCATTACGAGCTGGCGCTGCGACAGCTCGAATCGTCGGCTGCCGCCGGTTCCGACGACGGCAGCGCGCCCTGGCAGTCGTCCCAGGACGCGGACGACCTGCCTGGCACCTGCGCGCAGAACGGTTGCGTCGTGATCAACGCGATGCAACCCGATACGGTGGACGCGTCGCGAAACCTCGGGTCGGCCGTGGCCGGTGAGACCGTCGACCAGGTGCTCGACCGCCTGCGTTTGCGAAACCCTCAGGCGCAACTGGAACGTTTCCTCCCACAGGACGACGAGCCCGTTGACGGCGACCGTGAACCGGGTGCCGATTCCAGCGAGCGCAAGTCCGCGCATGACGTGCTCGCCGACACCCTCGCACCCGGCGATGTAGCCTTCGTCGTCGATCTGCACCCGGATCCGCTGGGCGGGGTCGACTTCCACTCCTGGACCTGGATGAAGCTCCCCGGCGGCCGCGTCTTGGCCTGGGAGCGGATCGGTAACCGCTGGATTGCCTGGGAGCGGATCGGCAACCGCTGGATCGCCCAGGAGCGGATCGGTAACCGCTGGGTTGCCCGCGACCACGTTCGCGGTGAACTGTTAGGCGTCGACTCCTCCGGTGAACCGACCGAAACCTACGCGACAGTCTTCCGCGCGGGTGTGGTGCGCACGGGTCTCGGCGATCCGAATTCCGAACCGCTGACGGGCGACCGGTTGGTCGCGGGTGCGGGTATCGGACCGGAGGAACCGCCGAAGGGCGAGCTCGACGGTTCTGCGCCTGCGGATACCCATGATCCAGCGGGCGACCAGGAGGGGGCCGAGCCGAACCCGGATCGATTCGGGGGATGGAAGGCCACCGACAGCGACGGAGTATCGGACTCATCCGCGGATCTTCCCGCCGACGGTGGTGACGAGGCCGCCGAGATCGAAGCATTGCGGGTCGACGGAGTGACGACAGTCGCCGACGCGCTGGAATCCGCGGATCAGGTGGCCGCGGCGATCGCGGCCGGCGCGGACGTGATCGCGTTCCGGGTCGCCCTGGACGCCGACCACCGGTTGGTCGCGTACTTCGGCCCCGGCGAGACGATGGTCGAAGCGGGCTCGGCCACGGTCGAGTCGTCGGCTGTGCAGGTGGTTCCGTTCACCGAGCTGGCGGCGCAGCTGGCGAGTGCCATGCCTCCCGTGACGGCTCGGGCGATCCTGGACGTCGACCCGACATGGAGCGACCGGGACGTCGAACGGTTCGTCTCGTCGGTCATCGACAAGGCGGGGGCTGACGGGTCGTCGGTATCCTACGAACTCGCCGGATTCGACTGGAGGGTCTGGCATTACGCGGCGCAACTGGTCGAAGGCGCAGATGTCCCCGGCCGGGTCGCGCTCGTCCGGCGCGAGACGGCCGACAAGTCCTGGCTCGGGCCTCGGAGCCGGGATGGCGTCATGGCCGCGGTGCGCGCGGCAGGGGCGACGAGCGTGTTCTTCGAGGACGCGCCGAGTACCGGGGATTTGGTGGCAGCCCGCGGTATGCCGGTCACGGTCCGCGCCGACAGCGTCGACGAGGTGCGCCGGTGGATGTGCTTGGGCATCACCCGTTTCGTGACGAACTCCCCATCGAGCGTGCACAACGCCGCGGCGGAGTTCACACCGCCCGGGGACATCGCCCGGCGCCGCCCCGCCCGTGCAGAATCCAGGACGTCACCGAACCCGGCGGATGTGCCGCTGCTCATCACGACACCGGATGTCCGGCGTGAAATCGAGAGGCGCGAGGAAGAACTCGATCGGCACGAGTCGGGTGTGTACGAGGTGCGGGGGCGGTTGTCAGCCGACGGGCTCCCAGTGATCTATGCCTATGACAGGGAGGGATTGCGCCCCGTTCCGATGGAAGAGGTGGCACGGCTGCTGTCGGGTCTGCGTGCCACCCTGGTCGTCACCCTGGAGGTGCCGGTTGCGTGGCCCCCCGGAACTCGTACCGAGGCCGATTATGCGGCCGAGGCGCGGGAGTTGGTCGAGACCGTGGTGGCCGTATTGAACGGCCACGACATCAGCTACGTCTTCCAGGGCGACGATCCGGCGATTCGCGCCGCCGTGAAAGATATCGCCCCCGACGCCGACGGCACCCCCCGCCGACACCGCCCGACCCGCCTGGCACGCGATGTAGGCCTGCCCGCCATTCGCACACTGATCCGGACCCTGCCTCCCGTCAAGCAGCCGGTGGTGCGACTGCGGCATCTCGAAGGCAAGACCGTTCGACAGACGATGGCCGAAACCGGGTACACCCGTGCGATGGTGCAGGAATTCGAGCGGGACGGATTGCGTGAGCTGGCGCTCCGCCAGGCCGAGGCGGCATTGGGAAGGCCATACCTGTCGCAAGCGTTGCCAGTGCGGCGCGCCAGAATCACTGAACCGGGCGTCGAGCCGGAATCGACGACCTCGCTGATGGCCTCGCCGCCCGATCGCCGAACCCTCGATCGAGCCAGGCGACTGTACGAGGCGATGCTGCGGCGGAGGTTCGGAGATCGCGGGCCGACTCCGATCGAGCTCGAATTGGTGCAGCAGGAAGTCTTTTCCCTGTTGGAGCAGTACGTCATTATCGACCTCAGGATCGAAGCGCTGGCGAATTCGCTCGGTCGTGGCGTCGACCAAGTCCGAGCTCAGATGCGCGACGAGCTGCGTACTCTCCTGCACGACAAACCGCTCGCTATCCGAATCAACGCCGGATCCTTGGCTTCCGTGCTCGATGAGGGGAGATATACATCCCGGCGTATGCCTGGTGGGCATCGTGCCCGTGCCGAGAACGAGTGGTTTGGAAGCGAACCGATCTATGGATATGTGGCCATCGACGGAGTTCGCCCGGTTGGGCAGCAGATCTACGCAGGTGAGCTGAGTAGTTTCGGCCGCGAGCAGATCATTCTGAAGCCTGGGGTTCGCAAGCGCTCCACGTTCACCGTCGGAGATTCGTTGATGGACGTGGGCCGGACCCTGCCCTCGCCCCTGACCGACCCGCGCGAATGGTCCTACGGTGCGTCGCTGGGTGACGGGCTCGGTCGTGACCCACACCGACCATGGTTCCGGACCCAGAACTTTGTCGAGATACAGATCCACGGTGACCTCACCCTCGACGACATCGACTACGTCGCCCTGCACGAGGAGCCGAGCGACCAGCTGCGCTCGGCACTCGAGCGATCCGGTGTCAAGTGGCGTGTCGTCACCAACCGGACGATCGCGAAGCACGGCAGCCCGGCCGAACGCGCGGCCGCACTGGTCCGCGCCCGAGAAGATCTGGAGCTGGTACGAAACCGCCCCGTCGAGGATGCGGATCTTTCGGAGTTCCCAGCGTTCGAAGAGGAACAACGGGTGTTGGCGCTGTGGGAGCGGCAGCTCGCCCAAGATATCCGCCAGCTCGAAGAATCGCTGATACCCCACGGGGATGCCGCTTCAGAGCAAGGCGCGGCGCGGTCTTTGGCCTGGTTGCTCCGATACCGCGCGGAACTCGTCGCACAAGGTGGCGCGGCGCTCGACCACGTGGTCGCCGGTCTTCGGGAAATCGACCGGCTCGAGCGCGCGATCGAGGCTCTCGACGCGGACGCCGAACGGTCCGATCGATGGGTGATGGAGAAGTCCGCCGAGGGTGCCACGGACGTCAGGCGGCCGGCGATCGATGATTTCGCCGAGTTTCCCGCTGAATTTGTCCCGCTGTCCGAGGTATACCGTTCGATGCTGGCGGGCCGGTCCGACCACCGCGTTCTCGACGAATTCAGAAGTGTTCTCGGACAAGGTGTCTCGTCGGCGGCTGAGGCCGAGCAGCGGTTTGCTCTGGACGATCGCGTCGACGCGATCGCCGAACTGGGCATCGCGCTGACCCACGTGCGTGAACAGCTGGCCGTGGATATGGCGGCCCTCGAGGGATACCAGCCACGCGTCTCAGGCTGGACCGAGCTGGAGGCGAGGACGGATCCACAGATCCGTGCACTGCTCGCTGTCGACGAGCGGATCGCGAAAGCCGTTGCGCTGGAGGAGGCGTCCGTTCTGGACTCCCTCCGGGAGATCGGTCGGCTCGCCGATCGGATCCGCGCAGTGCGGAACGTGATCTTCGGTAATCACGCCGATGACACCGAGACCCGCGAAATCGAGGCTTTGGTCGACGCTTTCGTCGGCGACAAGCCTTTCCTGCTGAACGCGTTGCGCAATCTGCACGGTGCGTTGCGAGCCGAGCTGATCGACGTCCTCGACCGATCGTCGGCGAACCTGACGGGGCTCGGAGTGGACGCCTCGATCTTCGGCTTGAACTCGACAGCGCGGCAGGTGGATGACGAAGGTCGCGATGCCGCGGATTACGACCCGTCGCGCCCGAATCTCGATGTGGCGGAGCTGAGTCGGCGCGCACGGCAGCTTCTCGAAGCCCTAGATGAACCGGGCGGGGAGTCGGCCGAGTCGACGCTTGATGGCGACCAGCTCGACTCGGCGCAGTCTGCGAGCCCGATCGCCGACAGGGACAAGCGTCCAGCGGTTGCGCCGACGCTCGATCGCGACGGAGAGTTCGTTGTCCACGAGGGTGTCAGCTACCTGCGGGTGGATCCGAATTCGCCTACCTGGACAGCACTTTTCGAATCGGCGGCCTGTTACACCGGCTCGGAGGGGACGATACTTCGCGCGTTCCGAAACCCGACCGGGTACCCCGTGGTGGTTCGAGTCGACGGTGTCGACACCTTCGGGGATCAGGGCAGCTGGTTCGTCACCGTGGTGGCCCAGGACCATCCGGTCATCGGGCAGCAACGGCGTCTGATCCGGGCTGACCGATTCGACGACCTGTACCGGCGGACCGAGGCGGCGCCGGGCCGTCCCACCCCGCGGCAGGTCCTCCTCGACCTGCGTGATGCCTTGTCCGGCAGTACCGTTCCCGCCGATCTCCGTATCGTGCTGACGCACCTGGTCACTGACACGATGACCGCCGATCCAGCCCCCGACACCGTGTCGATCTCGCGTGACGAGACCGGAATACTCCGGATCAGCCTGCGCGGACCGGAGCTGACGTACGAATTCACGGTGCGCGGTAGGGAATTGGGCTATCACGTCGTCGCCGGCCGCGGCTACCTCGCCGAATTCGACGGGCGCGTCCAGGCGCATCTGGACCGATTCCGGGCGGCCCTGGATCTGGAGCCGGGAACGTCGTTGGAGGTCGAGCGGAACCGGTCGCGAGGCGAACTCACCCTCGACCTGACCATGCGCGGTCCGGTCGACTGGCCTCGTCTCGAGGGCACGGTCAACGGCCAGCCGATCGACCCGGTCTACGCGGCCGTCATCGACGCGAACAGGGTGGGCCGCTGGCTGATTCCGGATCGGGTCGGCATCGTCGGGGACGGTGACCAGACCGCTCTGGTCATGGTCGACGGTGACGGGGACGACCTGCGCGGATTGCGCTCCGCCAGCAGCGAACTGACCGAGCTGCTGAGCGCCGGCACACCTGTCGTCTACTGTCGCACCCTCGCGGACGGCCGCCTCGCCGCACTCGGCCCCGCTGACGACACCACCGGCGTCCGGCCAGGTCTCGGCAGCCTGTGGTCCCCTGACGGCAACCGGCCGCGTCGCGGTCCCGATGACGCGGGGCATCGCCCTCCGAGTCAGAGCGGACGGGCCACCACGCCGATAGACCGCCGTTGGTTCATCACACTGACTGGACTCGACTCCGGTGGTCGCGGCGAGCTCGATGGCGATTATCCCTCGGACGGGCGAATCGGTTCCGCATCGGTGCAGGCGTCGAATTCGGAACCGCGCATGGACAGTGACCGTGTTCTGCCGCCGCCGGAAAGGCTGCCGCGTGAGCTGGCGGAGCTGTACCGCTTGGCCGATCTCGGTCGCGTATCAGGGCGGGTGACAGGTCTTGGAGCGCTGGCGGACGCCCTGCGCAACGCTGACCAGAGGGTCGTCGAGATCTGGGACATGGTTCGACGCGAGCCGTTGCCCTACCCCGCCGACCGGCGGAGAGGGCACGACTGGTCGGAGCTGGCAGACGATCTGTCGGCTCAGTTGGCCGACCTGTCGGCGCAAGCCGATCCGAGGTCGGAGATCCTGAATTCGGCTTTCGCCGAGGAACTTTCACGTATCCGCGTGGTGTACCGGACGGCCCGCCGGCTGGTGGAGCTGGCGCGGGAGCGGCAAGCCGCCAACCAGCGCCAAGTGCAGGCGCTCGAGCGCACCGTGGCATTGGCCGGCGCGGACGGTGACGATGTGGACCGGACTCGGCGCGAACTGGCCGAGGACGCCGCCTACCACGCGGCGACGGTCGTCTACAGCGACACGGTGATCGATCAGATCCTCGCGGATGTCGTCAGCGGTGAAATCTACCGCCGGGGTGTCGATCCGAGCGAGATCGTGCGGCGCGCGCCGACCGAACAGGAGCGGTTGGCCGGTCTGCGGGCCGAGCGGCCTCGGGATTGCGCCGTGGACGGAGCGTGGACTGTCGCGGAGAAGACCGGAATCGCCTTGCGTGCGCCCGAGCGCCTGGAGGCCGACACATTCGGTGGACCGACTGCCTATGCATTGCCCGAGGTGCTCGGAAATGACTGGTTGCCGAGAGAAGTCGACGAGTCCGGCAACCACATCGATGGCCTGGACGATTTGGACACGATCGCTGACCGGGTCCCGCCGAACGGTGTCGTAGTTGTCGGTGTAGATTACGCCGAGCCCGATACGGACGTGTTGTCCACCGATGTCCACATCGTGGTGCTGTTCCGGGACGGCGCAGGCCCTCTGATGGTCCGGGAAACTGTCGGCGGCACGGCGTACGAGTATCCGTACCAGCGCGGAATGGAACTGCCGGGCGCGAAGAAGCTCTACCGCATCGCCTACGACTCGCAGCGGCAGCGGCAGCGTCCGCTCGCCGAGGGGGAGATGTCGAGAGCGGTTGCCGGCAAGGACCGCCCGGCGCGGTGGTTGGGTGCGCGGCCTGGTTCGACGGAGGCGTCCGATGCTGCGCACGACGCGCATCCTGTTCTTCGACAGCACCTGAACCGCCTCCTGCTCCCCGACGCGGTCGATTCGGTACTGCGACTCGTCGCGTCGGTCGCAGACGGTGACGTCGACAGAATCGGAATCAAGTTGCAGGACTTGAACCCCGAGGAGCAGCGGGATCCTGACACCCCGCAATTGGAGATCACCGTCGAACAGGACGGCGTGCGCCGCACCGTGGCATACGTCGGGCGTGAGTGGTTCCGTATCGACTGGACCGCGGTGCCGTCTCGCTCGGCGATGGACTGGGCGGCGCTCACCACCGGCTGGGGCAGTGAGCAGAACCTCACCCCGGCTTTCGAGCAGCTACAGGCATGGGGACAGGCAGGGTTCCCGGCCTTCGTCAATGTGGAATGGACATCTGGATACCATCGGATCACTGTCGCCCCTACTGGTGAGCGGAAACCAGCTGATCCGACTGCGGCCGAAGAACCCGTGTCACCGCCAGGGCTCCACTACGTGTACGGCGTGTACCCGGCATCGGAAGGGCTGGCCAGTGACGTCTACTGGGTGCACGGCGAAACCTCGCCCGATGTCCTCGAGTTGCGTGCGTGGCTCGGCGCACTGCTTCCAGCTGGAAAGGATCACCCCGACGTACACGCCGCAGCAGATCTGCTCGGGGAACTGACGAAAGCGCTCGGAAGACTCGCCGCCGCGATCGAGGTGCGTGCCGCCGAGGTCCGTGCGCAAAGGGATGCGGCGCGTACGCAAGGGAATGAGGCGCGTGCGCAGGGGGATGAGGCGCGTGCGCAAGAGTCTGAGGCGCGTGCGCAAGAGGCCGAGGTTCGGGTGCGTGCGTTCGAGCAGGCGGCCGCCGCGCTCGCTGCCGGAGGGACCCGGGCGACGTTGAGCACCAGGCCCTTTGGGGACTCGAGGCTGCGCATCAACACGGCCGTCGACGGTTTCGATGCCCTGATTGCCTCGGATGTGACTGCACTTCAAGCGCATTCGGATCTGCTGGAGCTGTTGGAGCGCGCGGACAGGTTCTCCACTGGAACTCTCGATTACGGACGAACTACGAACTACAGATTCGAATTCGCGGTCGACGGGTTCTTTGCCGAAGTATCCGGTGGTGTGGCCCGCGGCCGACGCGGATTCGGCCCCAGATTCTCCGGAGTCGCGGTCGAGGAGACGACCAGAGATCTGCGCAAGTGGTTCCGTGCCAACCGAATCGACGACGGCATCGGCCGGATTCTGGCCGGTATCGCCGACACGGCGCTGGGTTCGGGCAGCGGAAAGGTGCGGGCACGGATCTCGTCTCGTGGCTCGTTGCGCGTCGATATCGCCAACCCGGACGGGGCTGTCCGAATCGTCATCGACCGCGCGGAGAACGGCCGCAACGAATGGTCGGTCGACGGTGACGTCGAGAGCATGGTCAAGGACCACATCGCGCCCGAAGCCTGGCAGCAATGGTCGGTGATAGAAGCACGCGCCGGAGTTACCGCTATCAAGGGTGATTGGGATCCACCGAGCGACGAGAACGCTGGTCCGGCAGCACCAGGCCGGTCGGTACCCGCGTCGGCGTTCGCGAAGTCGGTCGAGAGTGACCCGATCAAGGGTGAACGACTGGTGGTGTCCTCCTCGCTCGGCGAGGTCGATTTCGCCCTGCGACTGGCCGCGGAATTGGCCAGGGGCGAGCATGCCGACCTGGTTGCGTGGCCCGGCAAGTTCGAGTATTGCCAGGTCGATACCAAGGCGGTGTCGCCGCTGCAGATATCGGTCAGCTCCGGTGCTGACGACGGGCCGGTGCTGGTGCGGGTGGATGGACGCTCCTACGTCCCGGACGGCCGGGTCGACAGTGACCAGGCCTCGGATCTGACTCGCCGCCGGGCGGCGGAACGTGACGTTGACGACGCATGGTTCGCGAATTGGCTGGCGACGCAGTACGCGCCGTCCGAAATCGACCAGGCGAAGCGTGATTTCGAGACGCTGTGGGCCTATCTGCGCAACGATCCGACCTCGCCATGGTTCGATCCGATGCGAGCATTCGATCCTCAGCAGGAGTACAAACTCGCGATTCTGGCCGGACATAGGCGGCCCAAGCGTCTAGCGGTCGCGGCTGGAAAGTTCCTTGTTGCTAACAAGCTCGACGGCACTTGGCTGGTTGTCTCCGGTTGGGCCGGCGAGGCCGCCACGGCTGAGTTCTTCGTGCGGGCAACAGAGGGTTTCGCACGGAAGATCCTCGTGGAACCCAGCGCTGAGAACACCCTGCAGAACATCGACAACGCCGTGCGGATGTTCATGGAGCAGCACAAGCTGAGCAGCGTCGACGACCTCGAAGGTATGAATCTCATACTGTTCACCCGGCCGACGCACGGACTCCGGGTGCTTGGCACAGCGCGGAAGCGGTATCCGCAGTTCGATCACATCGCCGTGGTCTCCGAAGACGTTTCCGTCGCCGAATACCTGCACAGCGGGATGCCGAGCGGCCCGTCCGACCACCCGGATCACCGCGAGATCCACACGGTGTTCCTGAACGAAGTGCAGTTGCTGGTCGAAAGCCCGAGCAGCGGGCACATCGTAAGCCGGCCCATCCCGCCCGAAATTCTCGAGATCCACGATCGGCTCAGTGCGAAATTCCGCCCGGATGCGCCGGTCCGTCTCGTCGGTTCGTCCGCAGCCGCCGCGCTCGCGGCCGGAGCGGATTCACCTGCCACGCCGCGCTATGCGGGAGCCGTCCGGGTCTGGGAAGCCGGAGCGACAGGGATCGTCCGGCTCGGTCCGGCGGCTGTGTTCCATGACGAGCTGCGCGCCGAAATCGACGCTCGGCCCGAGTCCGAGCAGAAGGTTCTCCGCACCCATCTCGCGACGATCTATCGCGCGCAGGGACTGCTCGAGGACCTGCGGTCCGGAGTCGTGGCGCCCACCGCAGCCGAGATCTTCAGCGCGGCACAACTGTTGGCCGGAGTGAACGCGACAGACAGCCTGTTCGCCTACCCCGTCCAGGCCACCGTCGAAATGTTCGGCGCGATGCTCGGCCGTCTGCATGAGCTCGGTGAGTTCACCGGCGCGATCCGCCTGTGCGCGATCGAACTGTATCGACTCGCCCTGGAAGTGCCTGATTCCGCCACCGCCGCGCAGACGCTGCGCGCGGTGCTCGACCGGGCCGGTATCGACGCCGGTTACCTCGACCTGCTGGGCGGGTTCCTCGTCGAATCCCCGGCCGACACAGCATCTTCCACCGGACCGACTGACCGGTTGAGCAGAATCCGTGCGACTTTGCAGGCCGACAGCAGCGCGACCTTCGAGTACGTTGTTGCCGGCCTGCGCGAAATCGAACGGCTCGAACAGGAACTCGAGGTGCGCCGCAACCCTCCGAGTGGGCGGCCGGCGATCGACGATTTCGCCAAGCTCTCCGGCTGGGACACGCGCCTGTCGGGGGAGTACCGCGCGATGCTGGCGGGCCGGGCCGACCAGCAAGTAGTCGACGAGTTCGGAATGCTTCTCGGACAAGACGATCCCACGACCGCAGCCAACCGCGAGGTCGCCGACCGGCGTCTGCTGCCGGACGACTCCGTCGACCCCTACCATTCGGCGTCCACCGAACTCGAAACCGCTCTTACCCGCGTCCGCGACCAGCTGGCCGCCGACCTGGCGGCCCTCGGTCGCACCGCACCGGACGATCGGATTCGCGGCGCGCTCGCCCTCGACGAGCTGATCGCGGATGCCGAGGCGCTGGGAGCGCAGTTGGCACCCAAAGCCCGGGTGAACGGATACATCGGCGTCGGCGACGCGGACGAGAGCTGGGGCCCGCGCCACTATTCGGACCTGCCGAACGAAGCGGGCCCTGAAGAACCACCCACCCACAGCCCGGTTCGGGCCGAGATCGAACGGGTGCTGCGCGAAACCGATTGGGCGAACGACGACGATATCGAGCAGATCATCGACTTCGCGGACGAGCCGACCAACGCGGCGATCCGAGCCCGCGGTGGCGAGTTGTCGGTGGAGGTGTCCGAGGGTGGCGGCGTCCACATGGTGACGATCAGCCTGTCCGGCCCAGGCGAGTGGTCGGTGGGATGGTTCTCCGACGGCGGGTATTCGTACCGCAACACCTGCGGATCCGACTACGCCGGAATCGATGTGCAGGTCGGGCCCACCGGAACCGCTAGTGGTGTGATCGCGCCTGAGGCCGGAACTCCGACAGCCGAAGCCATGCGCGCGGATATTGTCGAGCTCTTCAAGGGCCGAATTCTGGACGATCAGATGTTCGTCGATTCGGACGGCGAGGATGATATCGAGTCGGACGTTCCGGACGCCATGAGCCCGGCATCGGCACCGGCCGAAACTATGTTCGACGCCGAAACCCTCGATCCTCGGCGAGGCTTCACCGAACGGAGCCTGCGGATAGAACAGGCCACAGATGCGGCGCACGAGGGACCGATGACGCCCGCCCTGGCCGAATGGGGGTTGACACCGCCCGAAATACGCATGGTTCGAGACCTGGTCATGTGCGTGATGTTTGTTGCCGGAGCCGCGGTGGTCGGTGTCCCCGATGCCGGCTCACTGGGCGCCGCATCTGGACGTGCGGTTCGTGTGGAGAGTGAGCGCGGGCTGGCGCTGACGCTACGGTTCGACGACGCCCATTCGTTGTCGGTGACTTGGGACAGTGGCTGGAATGGTAACGACATCAATGATTTGAGTTTGTTGATGGACATGCTCCTCGAGAGCCACGTGCTGTTCGGTGTTTCCAACTCGGGGCGCGAGAGGTTCAGCGTCAAGCTTTCCGATGCGCAACATGGACACCGCAAGAGCGGCGGCGATTCTCCAGAAATGATCGTTGCGCGGTCCGGCATGGCCGTTTCGGTCGATCTGCTATCGACGACCGGAGAACAGGAACCGCTCTGGCGATACGATGGCGCCGGCGAAGCATCGGCGGCATCGTCCGGGGATACGTGGGTCGACGATGATCGCTGGATCAACGGCAAGCCGGGCGATCCCATTGGCGCTGCGGAGGATGAGCTGCGAGCACTGGGCGTGGATCCGGCCCGGTTGATCCCGTGGAAGTTCGCACCTCGAGCAGAGGCGACACTCGAGTATCTGAAGGCTGTCCTCGACCCGAACGCCACCCGCGTGTTCACGGCCGAGCAGCTGCGATCCGGGCACGATCCGCGCCAGATGCTGCGAGACAAGATCCGCGCTTACCTGGAGCTGGCATTTTCCCCGAAGCGCCAGCAGCGACAGGTCGGCGCCATCGGCTCGGCCGTCACTGTCACGGACATCGGTCGAGCGCCGAAGGGACTCCATCACAAGGTCAACCAGGATTCCTGTGCCGCTGGGGAAGCGATCACTCTCGATGACGTGCGGATCACAGTCGGTGTGGTTTGTGACGGTGTCTCGAGATCGACCAGCCCACACGTCGCTTCGCAACTCGGCTCCCGGACGACACTTGCCGGCCTGCTGGAGTCGATCGGTACTGACGAGAGCCCGGCCGACCGGGGCAAATCGACCATCGCTGAAGCGGATCGGGTCATATGTGAGGTCAACGAGCTGCTGTATCCCGAGGAGACCGCAGCCGACCAGGACCCGGCCACAACCGCCGCCTTCGTCGAGGTCGGACCGGAAGGCGCGTGGTACGGCTGGATAGGGGATAGCCGGGTCTACTGGTTGTCGGACGTGGAGGACGAATCCGTGCTCCTCACAGACGATCACGGCGAGGACAACCGCATTGCACGGTGGCTGGGCGGAAACAACATTCCGCTCCCGACCGATCGCAACCACCGATACCTCGGCTTCTTCCGGCCGCCTGGCCGAGGACGTTTCGTCGTGGTCAGCGACGGTGTGTCGAAGAAGATCGGTGATCCGGAGGAATTGGCTGCGATTTTCCGCCTGGCTGGAAACGATCGTGACGGTGCGGAAGCGGTCGTCGATACAGCGTTGGCGCGTGGGGAATCCGACAACATCTCGATCGTTGCAATTCCGTTCGAGTCCGCGCCCGAACCCGAGCGAGAGGTCACATCGGACGAGGCTGACTTCAGCGGTGCGAAGTACCTCGATCTGGCGTTCGGCCCGGATTTCCATGGTTCGCCGGAAAGCATCGACGAACGCGTCACCGCCGCCGCGGCTGCCGCGCAGCGCGCTGAATCGGAAAACTCTGACGAAGCCGCGCGGTTATCAGCCGCACCGGTCATCGGTCAAATGTCGTCCGGTGCAGCGCCCGAGGTGGAGTACGCCGAGCAGGACCCGGTTGTCGGCGGGGCGGACGTTGCGGCGACCGATGACGGCGATCCGGCCGACAACTCGCCGGAGCCGATTTCTACGGTTTTGCGCGACTTCAGTATCTCCACGGCGAAAGCTGCGGTCGAGCACTTGAGCGCAGTGCGGGTCGCTGATCCCGCCGACCTGGCAGCGGCCGTTTGGGAGTTCTGCATCAGGGTGTTTGCAGACCGGTATTCGGGAAAGCCTCCCGCGCCGACAATGACGCACTGGTTCGAACAACTCGGTGACCAGCTGACTCGACTGGTTGGTGAGTCGGAACCCGCCGATCAGCTCCGGCGGGAACTCGAGTCCTATCGCGACTGGTGTGCCGAGAACGGCCTGTTCCGGGTGTCCCCCGACGATTCGAACTCCGTGGCGCGTGTGCGCGAACATCTGGCCGGCCGCGAAGGCTTTGCCGGTGCGGCGGATTGGATGCTGGCGCTGCTGGAGACCGCGACGGCGGAGGTCGGTGGTGGCATGGTCGCGGTCGCCGGCACAGATTCTGTCGAGATCACACTGAGTGACGATGAGGGGCTGCCTTGGCTCTCGTGCACCACGACAACCGCGGCGGACGAAGCGTCTGTGCAACGGGCGATCGAGTTGAGCGGCGGGACAGCGGGGCATGGGCGTACTGCCGTGGCGAATCGGGGATTCGACCTCCTTGCCGGGAGTGGACTGAGCGTCGACAACCGCGACCCTCGTGCTGCGCTCGATCTCAGCATCGGCGACGGCGTCGATCCGGAGCGCTCGCTGCAAATAGAAACCTCCGGTACCCCCGGCGACAGCCGGAGGCTCTGGGTTCACGTCACCGGCGGGCCGCGTTTCGAGTTCCGGATAACCGATCCCGATCCCGATCCCGACGCGGACGAAGCGGTGGCTCGGCTCGTAGCTGTCCTGGCGCAGCGCAGCGGCTCGCCGAGCGCGGAGTCCGTGGCGCAACTTCGTCAGGCGCTGACGCGTTTGCATGCCCGTGATTCGGCGAACGTGTCCCATGCCGTCGCTGTCTTCCAGGCCGTGCTGGACGAGCACCGAGACGCCGCGCCCGACTCGGCACAGTTGATCGAGTCGGTCGGCGAGGAGCTGTCCAGGCTCGCGGAAGGTGAAGCCGCACAATATCTTCGGCTGGCACTGGATGAATTCCGTGCGCCGGCCGACTCTGATCTGGTTACGGTCCGAGGTTTGGTCGGCTCAGGTCCGTACCAGGACGCGATCACCCCCGACGGCCCGCGGGCGATGCTGGTCGATGTCCGCGTCGATGAACTCGGTCGAGTGTTCCTGGTAGGCACGAACACTCCTCTCGCCGAGGTCGCCTGGCATGCCGACCGTTGCGGGGTCGCCCTGTCGGTACGCATCCTCGCCGACCAGCCGGGAATCGATGCGGTGCAGGCTCGGGCGATGGTGGGTGCGTGCGTTCTGTCGACGGACGGAATCGCGCCGATCGCCGAGTTCGTTGCCGAGGATTGGGCGTTGCTGGACGCTGCCGAGGAGCTCGCGCCGAATACGCCTCGGGCCTTCATGTTCACCGTGGACGGGGTGGTCGACGGCGAGCAGGTGTGGCAGGCCATGCGACAGCCGAATGTGCGGGCGATCGCGTATGCCAGTGGGGCAGCGAATCTCGCCCGTGCGCTGGATCTCGGTGTGGACGGCATCGTCGCCACCGATCCGGACGACGCCACCCGCGCGGTGGACCAGCGCCGTGTGACGTGCACGGTACGCGCGGATGCCCCGGCCTCGGCCACGCAGCGCTGGCCGAACCCAGAGCTGCAGACCAGCCTGGACGCGGCCACTGCCGCCGGGGTGGAACGGGCGCTGCGATCCGGCGCGAACGCCATCAGGGCGAAGCTGGTGTGGGTCGAAGGCGTGCCGATGGTTCGCGTGGTCGGCTCACACGGCACCCTGCCACCGCCGCACGAACACGCTCGCTTGGACGGGCTGATGCCCTTGGATGAGCTGGCGCGCCGGATCGCAGGCTCGGGCATGGGGCTGGTACTGCAGCTCGATGATGCGTATGCGGGCCTATACCGGCAGGCCGAGCAAGCCCGCAACGCCCTTCTGGGTGCGGAGGCGATACTGTCGCGCCACCGAATCGCCCGCCGCTTCGAGTTCCACGACCTGTCGATGGGTGCGGCAGAGTCGATTTCGCGGGATCCTGCGGTAGCGACGCCTTTGGGCGTGCAGTGGTACGACTCCTACCATTCTCCGTCGTTGAGTTCCATACGCGCACACGGATTCACCACTATTACCGTCTCGGCCGATCACGCGACCGCCCGTTTCGTTCGCGAAGCCGGTGAACTCGGGATCACCGTGATCGTCGACAAGGTCGACAGCCCGGGTGCCGGCCTCGCGATGATCGCCGACGGTGTTGCCGGGATCACTACATCCGCGCCGGACCGGATGGCAGTGCTCCTGCCCAACCATGATCCCGCACTACTCGCGGTGAACAGGTCGGCGGGGACGCCGGCGACACCGCCGAAGTCGCATCCGGTATCGGTGACGGTGGTCGGTGACAATGCGGGCATCGAAGGTTTGCGCCAGTCGCTGCGCTCGGGTGCCGACAAGGTGCGATTGCGTGTCGGCTGGACCGCAGACCGCGAGTTCCTTGCGGTCGCGGACCGCGAGATAGTCGTCGTGCCCGAAACCGTCGCCGAGACATCGAACGAGACTCTGGTCGACCTGAGCAACCGGGGCTGCTTCACCCTGACCGAGGCGCTCGCGGAGATCGCCGATTCCGGCTGGCGCGGGGAAGTCGTGCTGGACCTGGTGACTGCCGGTCTGAACGCGGATCAGGTCCGAGGATTCATTCGTGAACTCATGGATCGAATGACGATTCCGCATCGTTGGGCCAGCGGAGACCTCGAGGTGCTGAAAAAGGTTCCGGAAAGGCGACGGAACGGGACCGGCTTCGAGCCATTGAAGTGGTCCCACACTGTACTGACGGTGCGCCAGGGCGGCCGTTTGCCCGATCCGAATACCCGCAGGGTCGGCACGTTGTCGGTGGACAGTGCGGACGTCACCGCCGAGTTCTTGCTCGAGTTCAAAGACCGGCCGTTGCTCGTGCGTGCGGATCGCCCCGAGAAAGCCGCACGCATGATGGCCCTCGGTCTCGATGTGCAGACGCTGGACCCGTCCTCGTTGCCGGACATGCCGATTCCCGTACCGGGGCCGCGCGCGGCGGCGCCGGTGGCGTCGCTGGACCTGATCTATGAGGCCGGCGATACGGCTGAGTCTTTCGTGCAGGCACTGGAATCGGGCGCTACCACCATCAGGATCAATACCTCTGCGGTGGAGGGCATTCCGGTCCTCGGCGGGGGTCGTCTCGGCGTTGGAACGGCCCTCATCGACACCAGGCTGTTCGCGCTCGCCCACGCAGCACGCCTGGCGAAAGAGCAGAACGTGGCGCTGCTCGTGTGCCCCTACGGGCTCGATGACGAGGCGCTGCGGATGACGCTGGCGGTGTTGGAACGATCCGGGGTCGAGTACCGCCTGGAGGTCAAGAACGCCAGGTCGGCGAGGCGAGCCCGCAAGTTCGTCCAGGACGTCCGATTGGCCACCTCCTTGGCCGACACCGAACTGAAGACGGCCGACGCCCGGAGCAAGGCGCGGGTAGAGACGGTGCTGGTCGAGCAGGACGCGGCGTCGAATGCCGACACGAGTGTGGCGTTCGGCCAGGAGTCGGTGATCGTGGTGGATCCGACCGACGCCGGTCTGACGCGGAAATTGGTCCGCGGTGGCGCTTCCGGACTGTGCTATTCGTCCTGGAACGATGTTCCGGGCTCACTCGCGACGTTGATCGCGAAACAGCCTGTTGTCGACGAACTCGGCGGAATGCCGAGCACTCGGCCCGCGCTGGAGGCCACGAGGACTCGAAGTGCCGACGAACTGCGTATGGAACACACACTTCCGGCGGATCCCGCGTTCTACGAGGCACGGGAGATGTGGACGCTCTGGCGCATCGGAGACCAGATGCGGTCCTTCGGTTTCCCTGCTGAAGCGGTTGAGTACGCCTGGCGTGCCTTCGAGCAGGTCATCAACAGTGTGCTCGGCCACGGGAATCAGGGTGTTGGCGTCGTGACGCGATTGGTCACCGGCGACGGGGGCCCCATCTGGCGACTCGGGGTATTCACCAGGGACGAAGGGGGCCGGAAACGTCGGCTGATCGGTGGCCGGGTCGCGCGGCACCGGGTCTACCACGAGGATTGGGCCGAGGTCAATCACGTGGAAGTTCGGCCCGAGGACATCTACTACCACCGGCGTGGTGAGGACCCGGATTACGGCGAAGACCCGAATCCGGTCGTGCGGATGCTGGATTCGTCCGCGGCGGTGCTGTGGTCCGCGAAATCCCTTGCTGCCTACGGGGCCGAGGACACACACGCGGCCGTCCTCCGCGCCCTCGACATCGCGCAGGACCTGCTGCGAAATATCCAGGGGCATCGGGACTGGCAGTCGGTGCGGACCGACGACACTCCGAATTCGGAGGCAGCGACGTGGGCTCCGACCCGCAAGTTCCGCGAGCTGCTGACGACGTTGCGCGAAGGCAACATTGTCGACGACGAACTCGTTGCAGGCATAGATCGGTTCGTGTCCGAATGCGAGCGTTACGCAAGCCAACTCACCGATTCTTACTACGCACGCAAATTGGGCGACGCGGTGTCCGGATTCCGCGACTGGCAGCGAGGTCGCGCCACTGAGATCACCGTCTCGAATAACGACGGTCCGGTGGCAGACACCGAGGCGCAGGACGCACAATCCGCGCCCGCAACCCAGAACCCGAATCGCCCCGACTGGCGCCACGGCGCGGAGAACCCGGACCGCCCGCATTCCGGTCCACCTCGACCGCCCCGGCGCGGATCGGACCTGCCACCGGATGCGAGCCTTCCGTTCGGAACCCTCAGCGGTCAGCTGAATCGCGAGTTCGGGGGCTCGCAAGCAGGCGATCGACTGCCGCACGGCGGCGAAAACGAGTTGAATGCGCAATTGGTGGCCGCGGCGGCCCAGATTGCGCGATCCGGCGATGGTCCTGTGACACAGGACGCTACGTCGACGGGGCCCAATCCATCGGGCGAAGGATTCGGAACCACCATCGTCGACTCGCGGCGGGCGACACTCGACGCCGATGAGTTGTTGCGGCACTACGGCATCAATGCCGTCGGATTCGGTTATCAGCTCGATGGAGGTGGCTACAAGAACGACGGCGCAGGCCTGAACCCGGAGTCGCTGCTCATCGCGGCGAAGACGCTGGCCGATTTGTCGACCGCCTACGGTCCGCTGTCAGGGGTATGGATCCACGACGGGCAGGGCGAGGTTCCGCGTCGGGAGAACTGGGTCGTCCTCGACCGGAACTTCGATCGGGCCATGCTCGACGTGGATCTGCCCGAGCTGCCTCTGTCGGACCGGACTCCCGCCGACCGGATCACTGGTCGGCCGAAGACCCCTGACGAGATTCGCAAATCCGTGCGCCGCAGCTTCATGGATCAAATGGCGGAGGCGCCCGCTCCCAAGGGCGAGGACGGTTCCAGGATCGAGCAGACCGCTGACACCTGGCTCGACACATGGCTGGCGACGCTGGTCCAGCAGTCGGACGTGCCCGCGGCGCGGGCGGCCCTCGAGACGATGTGGGCCTACTTGCGGAACGATCCGAACGGGCCGGATTTCAAGCCTGAACATGTTTTCGATCCCGCGCGCAAGCCCGACTTCGCGCTGTTGCTGGGACACAAGAAGCCTGTCCACGCGCTTTTCGCCCCGGGATTCCTCAGCGATAACGACCTCGAGCAGCTTTTGACGATCTTCTCCGGCTGGCACGGGGAGGCCGCCGAAGCCGGAGCTCTCGCCCTGCAGGGAGGCCATCCCGCGAACCGGATTCTGCTGGAGCCGGACGCTTGTAACACAGCGCAGAACTTCATGTTCGCCAAGCAGCTCATGCTGCGGCACCTCGGGCTGGACAGTCTCGAGGATCTCGTAGGTAAGAACCTGATCCTCTTCTGCCGCCCGCCACACGCCCGCCGCGTGGCCTTGCTGGCGAGACTGTTCTGCCCGGAATTCGCCAATATCGCCGTGCAATCGGTCGACATGTCCGTGGCAGAATTCCTGCGCTACGGTTTGCCGAGCGGCCCGTCCGAGGTTCCGGATTCAGCGGATGTCGTCACGGTGCTGATGAACGAAGTGCGGCTGCTGGCGCAGGCCGAGAATGAAGGGTTCGGTGGTCTCGGACAGGATGCTCCGCCTGAGGTGCGCGAGGCATACGACCTCCTGAGCAAGCTGTTCGAGCCCGAGAACTATGTTCCGTTGACCACCGGCACCACTGCGCTCGAGCCCCTCGATGCCGCAGCGGAGCCCTCCACTGCCCCCGAGCCACAGCCGGCGGAAGAACAGGAGTTCGCCGCCGAATCCGCGGACGCCGCCATCCAGCTCGAAGGCCCACTCGGCGCCGAGCTGGTCGCGATGCGCAAGGCAGCGAAACAAACCTTGGTGGACTACCTCGAAGATCTCGCAAAACCGAGGAAGGATGTCCCAAGGCGTGCACGCGTGCCGTGGTACAAGCCGCTGCTCGACGGCGAGCTGAAGTCTGCCGACCTGCTGCGGGATCTCGACACCTTGCGCCGCCTCGAAGCCGGCCTGACCGATGCGCGCGCACTCCGTGACGCCGCGCTCGCCAGGTACATCGGACTTCTCGCAACCTCCGACGAAACCCAGATCCAGGCCGTCGCGGACAACCTCGACAACCTCGACCGCAAGTACCACCTGCTGCGCGCCAGGATCGCTGAGATCTTCGACGCGGAGCCTGTCGAGCGGATGGCTGTGGCCAGGGCTGCGCTGCAGGCCGGTTCGAGCGAACCCGATGCGCCCCGGTCCTCGGCCCCTGGCCCAGGTGTGGGCGCGACCGCTCTGATCGAGGTGCGGCGTGCGGCCGAACTGGAACGGCACACCCACGAGAACCTGATTCGCGAGCGGCGTCACGACCCCACCAATCTGGTAGAGGGTTCGGACGAACTGCGCGAGTTGGTCGCAGAGCACGCCAGGTTGGTGGCTTCGGGACAAGATCGCAACGCCCGCGATACCCGCCGACTGATCGAGGCGGCCCACCGTTACCACCAGTTGGGAACGCGGATCATCGGCATCGACCGGCTGGAAGAAGCGGCGCGGCAAGCCGATTCGACCTGCCGGGTGGCGTGCGAGGCGTACGCGGCGCTGACCGGTTTGCCGATTCCGTACGGGCTGGATTCCGAGATAGCTGCACACGTGCAACAACTGCGACAGTCCGCCGCACAGGAACTGGGCGAAATATTCGAGCACTCGGCCAGAGCGGTGCCCGGCAAGCAGCTGCGGGATCATCTCGACCGGCACGCGCGCACTGCCGAACTGGCCGCCCTGCTGGACCTCTGGGAACGGTGGGACCGGCAATCCACTCGATGTGCCGTGCTCGTCGAGCGCTGCACCGATCTCGCGGGCCACTTGTTGCGGACCGAGCCTTCGGAGGCATTGTTCGATGCCGCGCTGGTGGGGACGACCATCCCCGAGGTAGAGAAGCCCGCCGTCTCCGCGGATTCACTGGCTCTGCGCGCCGAGGTGTGGGCGCTGTCCGGCGAGAAGGCGCGATTCGTCTCGCCAACCGCTGCGTTCGTGCCAGCCGACTTCGGGGGGCACCAGAAGCTTGTCCTCGTGATCCCGGCGGGGACCACCGAGAGTGCCAGGCGCGCAATGGTTGCCGGACTCGCGTCGACCAGTCCGGTCGTCCAGGTAGACGTCGCGGGGCAACCGATGCTGCCGGTGCAGTACCGACTGGTCGCCGCCGACGGCACTGTCACCCGGGACGAGGGTGACGTGCTACAGATCGTCGACGGAGTGTTTTTGGTCGGTGCACCGGGCCGGACTCCGGCACAGCCCTCGGCTCTGGAACTCAGCGCCGAGTGGGTCGATGAGGTCGACCCCGAACGGGTAGTGCCGGTCCTCGGCGACCCCATCGCCGAGATCTGGCGCACCGACCACGCCCGGCTGATGCGTGGTATCGACCTGCTGGATCTGCCCCGGCGTCAGGTGCTGCGCCGGTTGCTGTGTGGTGCCTCGACAGCGGAGACAGCAGATGAGCTGGGGCAGCACGCCGGTTGGGTCACAACGCAGCGCTATTGGGCGATCGCCGAGCTGGTCACCCTGCTCGAGCGCCCGCCCGCAGGCGAACAGCTCCGCGAAGATACCCGCCAGACAACCAATACACCATCTGCAACAGGGGACCAGCCGCCCTCGCCTCAGCGGATCGACCGCCTGGGTGGGTGGACTGGCCCGGATCGGAAGATGTTCCGGGGCCCGGAAAGTCACCCGAATGTTCCGCGGTTCGTCGACGTCGAACCTGCTCGGGACACTGAACCCAGCGCCCCATCGGATGCCATCGCTCGCTCGACGACGGATGGTGTTGTGACTGTTGTCGATTCCGAGGATGTCCAGGACGACGGTGACGACAGCAATGGTGTGTCGACCACGCTGGCTGCGGACGCCACACCCGACCGGGAAGATCTGGGCACGTGGTCGATGCTGCGGGCAGACCCCAAGCCGACGAGACAGGCGACGCTCGACGCGATCGACGAATTGGTCGCACGGAACCAAGACGGGTGGGGTACCGGACACAGTGTCCGCAATTGGCTCGTCGAACAGTTGCGCAGTATCGATCGCCGACGGTACACAGTGAACGTATGGCGGTCGGGTGTCGAAGGCCAGCGAGTTCTCGGGGTTGAGCTGGTCTATGACCAGTACGGCTGGGACCGACGTGGATTCGAGATATTCGAGGCCGCCCCGCGTCGTACTGCGACCACGTACACGTGGACGCGTGGGGCGAAGATGCGGAGATGGGAGATCGATGGGTTGATCACCGGGATTCCCCAGATCCCAGGTGTCGCTGTGGATCGCGGATTGCCCGCTGTTGCCGAGATGCTGCAGGGGCGGATCCCTCAGAAGCTGACTGTTCGCCTGACGGATGAGCTCGGCGAGCGCACTGCGGTCACGAACAAATCTGGCAAGCGTGCTGTGTCCTCGAGCGAGGGCAGCAGGCGAACTGTTGCCCTGAGCGCTGTCGATAAGCGCGCTACGACCTGGCTGTCCTATCGATTTGCCCAAATAGGGGCAGTTGTCGATCGCGATCTCGCGATCACCGCGGTTGCCGGCGTGGAGATCGCTGGGATCGTCGAGAGATTCACACCGCATTGGCAAGGGGACCAGAAGCAGCTCGCGGACCTCGAGCGTCGGCTACAAGATCACTACAGCGAGCACGACCGGCTGTCTGTGAGCGTGCACGGTGCACGGAGTAGCCGAATCGTCAATATCGACACCGCCGAGGGTGGTATCGAAGTCGCCGAACGGCTTTCTGGGCCGCCAGAGGTGATCGTCGGCGACATTCTGACCGCTGTCGAGCAGGAGCGCATTTCCCCACCGCCGTGGCTCAGGGGATGGTTGATGGCGGGTTTGTCCGGCGTCGAGGGCGCAACCGCCCAGGTGTTCGCCGAATTCGACGGTGAACTGCGTATCGAGCTCGCTACCGCCAAACCGACCACATGGGAATACTGGCACACCCTGACTAAGGATTCCGAGGGGCGCTGGAAGGCCTCGTGGGGACCGAATGGCCCGGACGGTGACGATGTCCGCACCATAGCGATCGAACAATTGTGTGATGTGTGGGGTGTGGATTGGAATGACGCCGACAGCGGCTTGCGCACAAAATTCACCGAATGGTTTCCCAGGGCCTACGGTTGGTTCGAGCTGCAAGCCGACCTCGGCGGGCCCCGTTCTGTTCGCACGGCACGCCTGCACCGATACGAGGAACGCAGTTCTGGTGGCAGAAACCTCGACCTGAGCGTCGTCGAGCCGCCCTCGTCGCTGATCGACTGTGTGCGTGCGGAACTCGAGGCCACAACCATCGCGTTGGCAGCCGAACGTAGCCGGGACGGTCAGCCCGCTCCGGACACCGAGCGTTTGCAGCACTTGCTGAATACGTTCCAGATGCGTACCGCGGAGGCGAGCGAAAAGAGCGGAAAAGCACGTGCCGCCGAGGAACTCGAGTTCAACAGGCTCTGCGTGGCGGCTGGAATCACCGAGTTCGAACTGAAGGCCGTGGGCAAAGCGTTGGCCGCCAAGGACCCGGCGAAGATCGAGAAGACACTGTTGCCTGCCGTCGGCAACCGCGCCGCCCGGCAGATGGTGCTCACGCACATCAGTGGTCTGCAGATAGCGAGGCTTCAGGCCAAGAGCGCGCGCCTCGAGGCGGACCTGACCGAATTGGAGAGCAACGACGAGCTGCGCGCGGCGGGCAATGTCCGCGGTACACGGTGGTGGTGGCATCAGAACTCCGAAATCGGCTGGCGTGGCTGGCGGTTGGCATCGCAGCTGCCGCCCGTGGCGGCGGAGTCCAACGATCTCCGGGGGCGGATCCTGCGAGCAACATCGGAGGGTGAGCAACCCGACCTGGACGAATTGACCTACGACGAACTGAAAAAGCTGGCCCTGACCTACGCAACTCCGTTCGCCGTGACGAAAGAGGTGCTCGCACGGGTCCTGAAGTTCGACAAGAAAGCGGCCGAGCATCCCGAGATCCTGCGGCAGCGCACGCAGCAGAAGGTGTCCAGTGCATTCCGGGGCAAGGGGCTCGAGCAGCTGCGCGCCGCCCTGATCGAGGAGGTGTCCGATCCCGAACGCCGAGCCGCCCTCGCCGCCGACACCGACGCGCACGCGGTGTCGCCACGGACGCCCGATATCGACCTGGACCGCCTGCTCGACGCGAAATTCGATACGTCCGAGGCCCTCATGATTGCGCGGGCGCGGCTGATGGACTCGGTCGTCGCGATGATCGAGGTCGCGCGGACAGCGGAAGCAGCCGACGCGCATCTGGCGGGTCTCGCGGGGGACGACACCGAGGCGTCGCTGGTGAACCAGATTGTCACCCGGGTACTCGACGAGACCCGGGACAGGTACCTGCGTGAGGTGGCCGAGGCCGATCTGTCCGAACGATTGCGGGCATGGTCGGAACACGCGGCGGGGGTCGACGGTGAGAAGGTGCGGGCGAACTGCGGGCGGCTGCTGGAGGTCAACGGTGCACTGCTGGCCGACGCGGATCGAATGACCGCACTGCAGCTCGGTTGTGAGGTCGACGAGATCGCGGAAAGGCTCGCGGAATCCGGGGCCGCGTTCGATCTTCCCTTGTCGCCGGAGCATTCGGGTCGTACTGCGGCCGAGGCTTCGATCGGCCGGGCTGTGCTGGGGATTGTGCACGGAGCGGAGTTCTGCGGTTGCTATGGCTGCAAAGCGGGAAAGCGCCAACCGGACGGACGTGTCACGGCGCGGTGGGCCGATACGGACACGACCGAGCGGACCCAAGCGGCCATGTCGGTCACCTGGCAGGCGCAATTCGAGGAAACGTCGGTCCTGCGCTCGCTGGAGGACATCTATCACGAGAACAAGGACGACCTCGAACGCATCAACCGTGGCGGTAAAAAGACCGAATTCATGCGGACCAAGAACGGCAAGGACTTCACCCGTGCCGGTTATGGATTCATTGTCGACTATCACCTGGCGATGGAGGGACACGCGGCCGAGTACGGGCTCACGCTGACACTTGCGAACTTCCTGGCGACGCACGAGGGTGCCGTCGATATCGATAGCGTCGTCGATTATCTCGTGGAGAATGCCCCGAAAGCTCCTGGTCTGTCGGTGGAGTTCCGGTGCGGAGATCACGGTGTCGTCGAAACCGCGAGTTGCCCGCACTGTGCTCCGGATACTCCCACGATCCCCGAGGTGTGGGTGCGCTACCCCGGCGGGGAGGTCATGATCCGTGACGCGATGGGCGTCGGCACCTGTGAAGGGTGGGATATCGGACACCGATTGGTCAACAAGGCCGCCGAACTGCTCAACCGCACGATGTTCGGCGCCATCTTCCAGGAACCGGGTATGCGGGATCAGATGATCCCGGTATGGGAAGTCCTCACCCGCCTCGGCTTTCCCTACCACGCCGGCCTGGTGGCGTTCCCGAGCACGAATAATTACAGCGAGGTACAACGTATCGCGATCATGCGCAGTGTGATGCTGCGCAAGGTACGCGACATCCTCACCGGAATCGCCTCCGATATCGAAACCGATGATGGCATCGTCTCCCTGCTCGTCGACCTCGCGCGCTACCCGCTGCTGGGCCAGCTCGACGAGGCCGGCCGAGCACTGCGCGAACTGGAAGTACAGGAGCGCAAGCGGGCACTGCCGGACAACGAGATTCGGTCCCAGTGGGATGACTTGGTCAAGGCGAAGGAGAAGCTGGAGAAAGAGGTCGAAAGGTTGCGTGCTGCCGCCCCGACCGACTCGCTGCCGCCCGAGTTCCAGGGCGGAACGACCCCGCCCGGTTCATCAGGCCCCGCTGCGGGTTTCCATTATGAAGGCCCTGATCTCGGCTTCATCGACCGCTACGAGGCGTCCTTCAATGAATACCTGAGGGGAAAGCAAGCCGGTGAGTCACCCACACCAGACGATGACCCGCGGCCTCGACTGGCTGTCCTGACGGAATCGCCGGATCGCCCGGGACAGTTCCACAGCCGGATCGAGCGCGCCGACAGCGACACGATCCCGAAGGTGCTCGACGATCTGAACGTCTTGATGGGGACGGAGCAGGGCGCGCAGGCGGCGGCGCTGGTCGAACCGCTGCTGGAGCAGGCCGACACGGTCGAGGTCGAGCGGTTCGAAGGCACCGGGCGGTGGCAGGTTGTCGTGCGGATCGGCGAGGCCGGCAGCACGATCTCGGTAGACGCGACCGGTGTCTCGATCGAATGGAACAAGTCATGGGACAGCGAGTCGCGCACGTGGCCGCTCGCGCAACGGCAGGATGTCCTGCTCTTCGAGGGCTGGACCCGGAACTCGAACTACCATCCGCGGGATCTGATCAATGGGTTGCTGCGGGAGTCGGCAGATGCCCCCGGTGATGCCTCGACGTCTGTGACGGTGACCGGCCATCCCGGCGATCGAGTCGCGGTGGTCACGTCACGGCGCGCCGGGGTCGAGACGTCGACGTTCGAATACCACGAGGCGACAGGCAGGTTGAGCGAGGCCACATTCGACTATTGCTCGACCGAGGCGGTCGGCACCCACGTGGCAGTCGAGCGGTTGACCGAGTGGATGCACAAGCTGAAGTTCCGTCACCTCGACGAGCAGCTGCGAGCAGCGTTGCTGCCGATAGGCAACGGCACGCTCCCGGCCGGCGGCCGGCTGCGCGCGGTCGTCGACGAGCACGGCCGGGTGCGAATCGAGCGGTGTGACGATGCCGAGGGGACGGCGTGGAATGTCTGGGAAGTGTGGGCGGCGACCGAAAACCGCGACCCGGATCGGGGCTGGTGGTTCACGAACACCGTTACGCTGCCGCACGGCGATCGTGAGCGCATCGACGCCGCACTGCAGACCGCGCTGAAGAGTCTGCACCTGCACGATGAAACTGCGGTGGCCGATCGGCTGGCCAAGGTACTGGATCAGCCGTGGTCCGGCGATATCACGATCTCGGTGAAGCGGGGAGTTCGCACCGAGGATGATGGCTGGAACCCGCTGGATATCACGGTGACCGATGGTTCGCGGACCGCGCACAGCGAGTATCGCGATGAACGATATGCCTATGACAAGCCGATGCGTTCGAAACTGCAGCGGTACCAGACAGTTCTGAGCCCTGACGCACCGCAGGAGCTCGAGGCGGCCTTCGAGGCGATCAGCCCGTTGGCACACGATGCCGGGGTGGGCGCCAGGTGGGAAGACACCATCGCGGGCCTGGTGCGCCGTGCGATCGAACTCGGACCACGCACCCCCAGCACGGTGGTGGTGGAGGTGTCGAACCCCAACGGTCCGACGCAATTCGAGTTCCGGCTCGAAGATGGTGACGGCAATGCGTGGATGACGGTGGAGGCAGTGGCCGGGGGCTCGTCGCGCCTGAGTGTGAAGATCGACCCGCAGTTCGCGGGCGACACCGTGCAGACGCTGCTCGAAGCACAAGTCGAAGCGCTTACGACCGGCGTGCTGACGGCTGTGCAGCGTGCCCTCGTCGCCGAGTCGGCGTCCCAGGTGCTTGCCCACGGCCCGGTGTGGCTCGTGCAGAAGCGTGGCGCGGCACAGCTGATGGTCGCCAACTGTGAGGAGTGGGATCGCCCGAACAATGGCGTCGGAATCTACATGCGCACTCTCGGTGATGTTCCGTTCGATGCCGTTGCCGATATCGACAAGATGACACTCGATGTCTTCGAACTCGAGAACGGCGGGATCAAGTGGGAGGCCCGCTGGAAGCGGTCGAACCGTCGACCTCGTTCGGACCAGGCTCAACAGCAGGCCGGTTGGTCGCGGCGAATGCTCGGCGACAACGACTGGGCTGCCGAGGTGGAGCGTCGGCTGCACCGGATGTTCGGCCGGCTGGGGTCGGTTGTGGTGACCGGAATGCCCGACGAGCGCGAAGTGCAGGTCAAGGTTCTCGGTGGCCCGGAATACACCTTCAGCCAGCGCGATCCCGCCGTGGTGGCTACTCCGATCGTCATCGAAATGGACTACCGCTGGGGCGAATACGGGCCGCTGCGCGACTGGTTGAGTGTGCTTTCGCCGGCCCAAGCGGCCGATGTCGCCCTGGACGCCGCCGCCGATCTAGCGCTCGATATCCTCGGCGCCCTGGGCAACCCGAACGTCACGCTCAGTGCCGAACTGGTGACCGATCGGATCCGAGTGAGGGTCTCCGACAAGCGCCCCGCGGGCGAAGCGAACCCGCAGATACTGGAACTGCTGCAGAGCAAGGTCGACCGATTCGGCCACGAGGCCGTGGACGGCTCGATCGAGTACTGGTTCGAGTACCCGTTGAACGACGAAGGATCGTCGCGACAGGATGCGGAGCCCACCCCGCCGCCGGACGGTGATCCTGCCGATCTACCGAACGCGCCGGCGGTGGAGTACGACAGCGGTGCGTCTTCGGTTGACACCGACGCGGTGGAGAGTCGGCCCGCTCCCGAACCCGTGTCCACCGATGAGGTGACGGTGCCCGTCGTCACCGATCGCGAACGCCACCGCGCCGACGCGATCGCGCTGATCCGGCGGGTCGAACAGATCCTCCCGGGTGTGCTGAAATCTGCCCTGTTCTGGTTGCCTGCTGGTAGCCGTACTTCCGCCGCGGAGCGTCGAGCGACGGTCGAGGCCTGGCTGCGTGACGAAATTCCGGCGGAGCAGGCCCACATGGCCATCCTCGAACTCGCCAATGTCCTGATCGCCGTTCAACCGCCGCCGGCGGCGAACCGGAAACGAGTCGAGGCCGCTCGCGTCGAGGATCGGCACGCTTACGAGACGATGAAGCAAACCCTCTCCGAGCAGGACCGGCGGATTCTCGCCGGCGTGATCGAGGAGAAATACACGGATCGTCAGCTTGCCGATGAACTCGATCTCGATCGAGCCAAAAGCCGCACCGCTCGGACACAGGAGGCCCAACAGCATCGCGTGCGAGTGCTCCAACTGGCCGTGGATCTGATGAGTGAGCAAGCCGGTATCGACCAGCCACCCCGGGTGATCGAGGCCATCCAGAGTATCGCCCCCGACCTGGTGGAGCGCTGGGGCCGCCTGACGCAGCTGGAGGACGACTACCGCGAACTCGCTCTCGGCCGAAAGTCGTGGGCCGTGATCGCGGACCAGCTGGAGGTCCCTGTCGATGAGGCCCGTTCCATCGCCTACCGTGCCGTCCGGAAACTGATCGAACCGACAGGTATCGCGCGCCCGCCGGATGACGGCGCATTCGGTTCCCTCGGGTCGGATGGCGAAGCGCCGCAGCAGCCCTTCGGCTTCGGTCGCAATCAAGGCAGTGTCTACGAGGACCGGGCCGAATTCGATATGTGGGCGCAGTATTACGCCGAGCGCGCCGGATTCGGTGTACGGATCGACGGGGAAACGGCCGTCGGTGTGGCGGTGCAGGCGGATGGTTTCGGCAGCATCGCCGAAATGGTTTCGAATGCAACAGAATTCAGCTGCGCACCGGCGGAAGTGGACCAGTATCTGCGGCAATGGCGTGACGCGCATGCCGGTCGTCCCAGTGCCGAGGCTGCGGGCAAAGCCGTCGAGGTGATCAGGATCGCGCTGATCGCCGGCTATTCGAAGGTGACGGCGCATCTGGAGGCGGAAAAGCTTCGGATCGATGCCGTCGACGGGCACGGAAACAGTCTGTCGGTGGATGTGGGTTTCCCTGGCGGCGGTGTCGATGGCATCTGGCGATTCGTGAATCGTCAGAGTTCTGATCTCGACACTGTGCGTGCACAATTGGCGGCATTGGCCGGGGACATCGGTGTCGATGCATGGTTGGCGGAGGTATCCCGGCGCACCGACGGGCAGCCGGTGGAAATCACGGTGGAACAATCGCGAACCGGCGCTCCATTGGACGCCATCGCCCGCTCGACGACGCCCGATGGCGTCGTGACCATTGTCGACCTGGAAGATTTCCCGGACCCTGCTTCGGCCGAGGCGACGAAGTCTGCCCGCCGCGGAACCCTCGTGGGCTTCGATGCGGCGGACTCGACGTCCGAGTTGCTTGCCGCATGGTTTGCGCAGCTGGGCCGGATCGACGGCGACACGGCGCTGCCCGCGCTGCAGAAGATCTGGGAATTCCTCTCGGCGGACAGGACATCGGTATCCGGTGCGCCCGCGCCCGAAGCGTTCGTCATCTGTGGGAATTCCGCGACAAATCGCGCTTTGGCGGCGGTGTTCTGGAACGACCATGTCGACAACCCCGGCTATGACGGCAAACCGGTCGTGGTGTCGGGTTACCGCGCGCCGGAAGAGGCTGTGACCGAGTCGAAGTCGATCCGACGGGAACTGGAGGCCTACGACACGAATTCCGCACTCCGTATCCTCGAGGAACCGGAGGCGTCGGACACCGCCGAGAACATCGCCTTCTCCATGGAGAAGCTGAAACAGCTCAACGGCGACTATCCGAGATCCGTCCGATTCTACTCCAACCCGCAGCACCTGCGCCGCATCAAGGCGCTGGCCGAGCAGTGGGTGGTGGACAAGCGCCGCGAACTCGGGATCGTCTTCGACATTGACATCTCGGTGACCTCGATCGATGTATCCGCCGCGACATACCTCGCTTACGGAATGCGGGCCTACGGCTCCGTGAACGATGTTCCGGTCGAGCCGGCCCCCGCGATGGACGAGACCATGCTCGCGATCCTGTTCGAGATGAAGGGCGCGATCGAACTCCCGGACCGGCAGGTCATCGCCGACCAGAACGTCCCCGGCGAGGTACGCGACGCTTTCGACCTGCTGGCTACGGTCTTCCCGCGCCTGTATCACACACAGGTGCGGGAGCTGGTCGATGCCGCGGTCGGTCACGAGCCGATGGTGCGAGCGATCACCGAGGAGATCCTCGCCGAGGCCGAACGGATGGTTACCGAAACCTATGCGGCACGAGGCAATCTGGACCCGCTGCTGGACAGGGGCATCGAGCGATGGCTGCTCGGGGAGCTGGCACCGTCGGTGCTCGAGGCGAACCTGCAGAGCTACGAACAATTCGGGCAGTGGCTGCACGGCCGGACCCACTCGAATGCGATGGCATCGGACCTGGTGGTTCTGTGGGGTTTCCTGCGCGGTGATCACCCGGCAACAGCTGACACGTTGCGCGCGGGTTTCGAGGAGGCATCGGGGATCGACAATGCGACGGCGATCGTGCGTGCGGTGTGGGAGGTGATGGAATCCCCGGACCACAGATCCGATGTGCCGCAGGTTGTTCGGGAGGCGTTCGCCCGCCTGAGCGCCATGCTTCCGCGGGTGTTCGACGCCGAGGTGCGCCGGTTCGTGGCCGAGGTCGTCGGCACCGGGCCGGCGGCGGACGCGGCCGTCGACTACATCTTCGACCAGGCGCAGGCGAAGGCGGATGAATACGCGCGCGACGACTACTCCAGCCTGGGTGACGGGAAGCTGACCGACTGGCTGCTGCAGGACATGACCCCGTTCATCGCGTGGCTGCCGCGAGAACTGGCGGGACTGTATTCGCATCTCGTGGACGAGCTCGCGGACCACGAGCGCAGACTCGTCGAATCGACTTCCGGGACCCTGCCCGAGGATCAGACGCGGACCGCGCGGGACCGGAAAGTCTGGTTGGCGAACCTGCGGCGGCTGGCCGTGGAGATTCGCGACGCCAGCGTCACTACGGCGTGGATCGATGCCACCCTGGGCAGCGGGCAGGCCGAGGGCATGTGGTTGGGCCGAGCGGCGGAACTGGCGGAACTGGTTCCGCCGGGATCGCCTGCCGCGCACCTGCTGGCCCGCGTTCGGCAGGTCGACGCGCATGTCGTGAGGCTGGTAGAGCTGGTGCGCGCCGATGTCGTGCAGGGTCGCGGTGCGGTGCGCACCGAGGCCGTGCCGGGCAGCGGCGCCGAGAACGCGTATCGGTCCGTGTATGAGAGCCGCGAGGCCGTCGATCTTCTGTCGAATCTGGCCGATATCACCGAGACGCCGCCGCTGGTGGAATGCCAGGGACATCGGGGGGCCCGAGGTCTGGCGCCGGAGAACGTGCTGCCGACCTTCGCGCTGGCCATGTTGCTGGGGGTGCATTCGATCGAATTGGATGTCCAGGTCACCGCCGATGGTGAGGGGGTCGTCTTCCACGACGAAGCGCTGCCTGACGACGACACGGTGCCGGAGCAGTACCGCGGCAAACTGATCCGCGAGCTGACGCTGGCGCAAATTCGGGAAGTCAACGCTGCCACGCTGAACCCGGCTCATCCAGGCCAGCGTTCGGTGGGCCGGGCACTGGTGCCGACCTTGTCCGAAGTGCTCGACCTCGCCGATCGGCTCGGCTGGCAGGGTGAATTCGTCGTCGAACTGAAGACCAATCCGAGCGACGCGGCCGATGTCCGGTACGCGCGGAGCGACGCGGCGCGTGTTCGGCACGAGTGGAGCGACGACGAGGTGCGCGAGCTGGCTGGCCTCGTCATCGCCGAGTTCGCGGGGCGTGCTCGCCGTTACCGGCTCACCGATTTCGACTGGCGTGGCATCAAGTTCGCCAAGGAACTGCTTGCCCAACGCGCTGGAAACCCCTCCGAGGAACTTCTCGCCGAAGGCATCGGGTATCCGCCAGCCCTGATCGCTGTCACCCGTCTGCGCGGGCCGGACGAAGCACGCAGCTGGCTGGACGAACCGCACGCCGATCTCGACAACCTCCCCGCCACCGCGAAACAAGCTGGCGCGGACGTGATCTGCGCGATCGACGAACAGGTCGACGCGGCGTTCATGGCCCAGGCGCGGGCCGCGGAGATCGCTGTCACGGTGCACACGGTCAACGACCCCGGCCGGATGCGGGAACTGATCATCCTGGGTGTAGCCGGCATCATCACCGACCGCCCCGACCTGCTGCGTGCCGTCCAGATCGAATTCGGAATGGACCCGGCCGAACCCGCCCCGGGAATGGGCAGCCCCGAAACGGTATACGACGGGACGCGCCAGGCGCGGCAAGCGCTGATCGGGGCCCCTCAGGGGTTGGCGACGGCGGCGGAATCGCAATTGCTGGAATCCGTGCTCGTGGGTCTGCGCCGGATCGATCAGCTCGAGCGCGCACTCGAGGCGGACGACCGCGCACCCGACGCACGGGCGACCACCGCCCGCGACCTCGACGCGACCAGGGCTCAGATGACGGCGGACGCGCGCCGGCTCGGGGCGCTACCCGAGGAACTGGATGCCACCTACGACGGCCCCGTCACCGGCCGGCGCGCCCGCCAGATTCGCGAACTGCGGGCTATGGACAGGCGGATCGAAGCGAACGACCGAGCACGGAGCGTCCCTGAGATCACGGAGTCCGAACAGGTCGCGACGGACGATGGTGCGGCACAGCAGCGGTACCTGGACGCACTCCGGCAAACCGGGCCACCCAGGCAGTGGGGGCAGTCTGCGGCGCCGAAACAGCAGGGTTCGGGAAGTCCGATATCCTACCCTGACAGGGACAATTCGCGCACAGAGGCTGCGCCGGAGGGAGCAACTCCCTCGCCCGTGGCACCCGATTCGGATCAGCCCGAGTCTGCTTCTGAGCCAACTCTCGACCCCTTGGATCTCTGGTTGGCCGAATTGGCCGCACGCGGTATCGACGTCGAGGCGATGCTGGCCAAAGCGGCGAACGTCTGGAGATTCCTCAGTACGGTGCAGGGTGCGCAGTTCGACCCCGGAATCGACTACGACGGTGCGCTGCTGCTGTCCGGTGCCGATTGGGGTAACGCGCAGCTGGCCGGTGAAGTTCTGTCGGGACTCGACATACCATGGGTGTCGACCGGCGGTGGCGGGGAGTCCGCGCGGATCTCCGCCGAGGCGGTCCGATCCGGGGCGCCCATCGATCGGCTGACGATTGAAACAAAAGCTACGAATACACAGGCCAATATCCAGGAGTCGGTACCGAGGCTGATCGAAGCGAGATCCGGTGCGCCGGTACGCAAGCTGATGGTCTTCACCACCCAGCAGCATGCGCAAAGGGTGTACTGGACACTTCGCAAGCTATACCCCGACATCACGCATATTGCGATGATGACCAGGGATGTTTCGATCGAGGACTATCTGCGCAACGGAATGCGGCGACAGTCGGCGTTCTACACCGAGATGCTGCCGCCGGCCGAGCCGGCCGCCACCTTGGCTGCGATCCTGCGCGAAATCACCTGTCTGCGGGTGTATCCCGGCCGCGGATACATCGAGCAGCCCGCTCCGCCGATCCCTGACGACGTGCTGGCGGACTTCGAGTGGCTGGCCGCACGATTCCCTGGACCCGGCGGCGCACTGCAGGGGGATTGGCAGGTCGACGACCAGTCCGGATTGGATGCTTGGGTAGGGGATCTGCGGCTGTGGACCGATATGCCGTTGACCGCTGACCGCGATACGCCGGAGCTGCGCCGTCTGGACCATATTCGTTTCGCCGCCGTTCGTGCGGCCCGCTGGTACAGTCCGAGCCCGCGCTTGCCCGGCCACACGGTGACGGCGACTGCCGCCCTGTCCGATGTCGCCCAGGGCGGCTCGTTCGTCATGGAGGCGACGGAAACTTCGCGCTCCGGCGGTGAGCCCGTCACCACTATGCGGATGGAGTTCTTCCCGAGCGTCGACGGTGAGCCGACACGCGAGGTACATCGCTGGACGGGCGGCGATCTCGCCGACCGGCTCGGTGCGCTCAGTGATGTCCGGGCAATCCAGCAGACCGAGTCGTTGCTGTCACCCGTGCTGAATTCGGTGACCAGCGACGAACTCGTTGTCTCGGTCACCGGTCCGGTCGGCAGTGCCGAAGTAGACCTCGAGGCGGCGACGGATGGCCGTCGGCTCGCGATCACGATTCGTACCGGTGCACCCGGACCGGTGACCGGACTGTCCCAGCTGCGCTATGTGGTGCGGGGCGACAGCCCGGGATTGCTGGAGACGCTGTGCGCGGATATCGCCGAACGCCACGCCACCCGCGGCGATGTCGCGATCACGATCACCATCGACGGGGACGACCTGATCGTGGACGTCCGCGACGGTCCCCGAGCCGACTCGGTCGACGACCGTGTGCTCGGTCAGTGGCTGCGGAAACTGGACAGCTGGGTGGACCTGGATCTGGTGGTGGCCGATCTGCGTCTGCTGTGGGAATTCCTCCGCGGCGAGCACCCGCAGATCTCCGCCGCGTTGCGCGCGGCCTTCGATCGCCATTCGGATCCGATCGACAATGTCCTGGCGATCGGGCGCGCGATGCGGCATGTGCTCGAGACCTCGAGCGACCCGCTCGAAGGCTTTGTGCCGCAGGATGTCCGGAATGCGTTCACACGGGTGAGTGCCATATTCCCGCGGGTGTACGAGAGCGAGGTGCGCCAGCGGGTCGCCGAGGTCGTCGGTAGCGGGCCGGATGCGGACGAGGCTGTCGACGACATCTTTGCCGAGGCGCGGGCGCGGGCGGCCGATCGGTACGCGGTGGGGGGCCACTTCGGCCTGAGCGACGGAAAACTGACCGAATGGCTGCTCGAAGAATTGACGCCGTTCACCGCGTGGCTGCCCGCCGAGCTGGCCGGGCTGTACATGTACGTCGCGGAGGAACTCGCGGGACACGAGCGGATACTCTCGGGTCTGGCGCCCGATGACGCGTCGCGGCCCGCGCACGAGGCCGAAAAAGTCCGCGCGACAAGATGGTTGGTGAACCTGCGGCGCCTGGCCATCGAGATTCGTGACGCGAGGGCAACGACGGCACGGATCGACGAGGTGGTCGGCGACTCGGTGGCCGATGCCGACTGGCGGGCCAATGCCGCGGAACTGGTGGAGTTACTGCCGCCGGGTTCTCCCGCAGCGCATATGCTCGCTCAGGCTCGAAAGGTCGCCGCGCACACGGATGTGCTGGTGGGCTTGGTACGTGGTGCACGCATCGATATCGTGCACGATATCGGTGCCGAAAACGCATACAAGTTCGCCTATTACGGTACCCGGGCCGACGGCACCCAGGTCGACGAATCCCAGGCCGTCGCCCATCGCTTCATCGATCACCACCTGTCGAACCCCGACGGGTGGTCGAGTGCCACGGCGACACCGCCGACGGTGGAATCCCAGGGGCACCGAGCTGCCCGGGGGCTGTGGCCCGAGGGTGTGCTCCCGGCTTTCGCGCGGGCCATGGTGCTGGGCGTGCACTCCATCGAGCTCGACATTCAGATCACCGCCGACGGCGAAGTCGTGATCTATCACGATGAAACGCTGCAGCCCGGCACGGTGCCGGCGCGATATGTCGGCCGCCGGATCGACGAGATGACACTGGCCGACATCCGCGAAATCAACGCCGCCATCGTGAATCCCACACACGGCGACCAGCGTCCGGTGGGCTGGTCCTCGATCCCCACCCTGACCGAATTGCTCGACCTCGCGGACCGGCTCGGCTGGCTCGGTACGTTCCTCGTCGAATCGAATCGGTGGGTCGTGACCGGGCTCGAGGCCGCCGATCGGCGGAACTCCTGGTCGGAGTCGGACGCGCGCACTGTGCTCGGCAAGATCATGGACGCGTTCGCCCAGGGCAATCGCCGGTACCGGCTGCTCGACTTCGATTGGCGCGGAATACAGATCGCCCGGGAGTTGTCGGCCGGCCGTGCCGACAACCCGCCTCAGGCGCTGGTCGCCCTGACCCGCAAACGCACTCCCGACGACACTCGCGGCTGGATGAACGATCCGCGTGCCGATCTCGACAACCTGCCGCTCGCCGCGAAAGAAGCCGGAGCGGACGTGATCTCGGCTCACGAAGCACAGATCGATGCGGTGTTCATGGCGCAGGCGCGTGACGCCGGCATCGATGTCAACGCGTGGACGGACGACGCCGAGCGGATGCGCGAGCTGATCATCCTGGGCGTGACGGGTATCGTCACCGACCGCCCGGATGTACTGCGCGCCGTACTGCTCGAATTCGGTCTGGATCTGCCCGCGTCAAGCATGGAAAGCGCCACGGCTGCAACGGTATTCGACGGGACGAGCCGAGCCAGGGAAGCGCTGATCAGTACCCCGCAGGGACTTGCGCGAGCGCCGGAGTCGCAGGGCACGACCGCCCTGCTGGAATCCGTGCTGACGGGTCTGCGCCGGATCGATCGCATCGAACGCGCACTCGAGCGCATCAAGCGCGAGCACCAGACCGCGAATGACGGCCCCGAACCGGAAGACTATGGGCCGCGCCGAGCCGCGCGCATCAGACGCGCCCTGGACGCGGACCGCATCCTCGTCGAAACCGAAGAGTTCGCCCGCGGTGCCATCGCCTCCACCTGGGCCGGGGTGGCAGCGGATGCCCGTCGGCTCGGGGTGCTGCCGGAGGAACTGCACCCGGACTACGACGGACCCGTCACCGGTCGGCGCGCGCGGCAGATTCGTGAACTGCGGGAGATGGATTCGCGGATCGAGACCAGCGAACAATCCCGTGATTCGGAGCGCCGGGCGCGGGGCGAGTTCCGTGAGATCACCGAGCTGGATCAGGTCGAGGACCTGCTTGCCGAGGTATCCGACGGCACGGTATCCAGTATCGGCTGCACTATCGACACTGCCGACGATATCCCGGTCGCGATCGCCGCCGCGGTGGCGTTGGCTAGCTCCGCCCCTCGGGAGCGTGTCGAGGTGTTCCGGCTGATGCTGGACGAAGTGCTCGACACGCTGCTCGGCCGCCGTGGCGGCACCGCAGTGCGGCTGGAGGTGTCGCGAAGCTTCGATGGGGCGGAGGCAGGGGAAATATCCGTCAACGTGAGCCACGACAACACGTTGAACTCGCAGCAGGGGGCCGATGACCAGCCCTTCCCGCTGACCCGGGGGATCACGGCGTTCTACGAAGGACTATCCGACAGCCGCGACAACAACGGCCGGGCCTGGATCTATCACAAAGGCTTCCGGTACGACCTGTCTTCGTCCGCCCGTCCGGTTTTCCGGGCCGGTGGTGGGAAAGAGGTCCCTGGGGCGGACGGGCCCAACAGCGATGGCGACGGCGGGTTCGTGGACAAGGACGCAGCCAGGCTCGCCGCAGCAGAACTCCAACTGCTCGGTGGCATTCCGCTGGGTGCGTGGGCCCGCTTGGTCAACAACCGAATTATCGTCATCGCTCCGGATGGCGCGATCGATCCCATACTCGACGAGCGAGTACTGCATGCTCTCGGGGAGGAGCTGCGCGGTGTCCCGGTGGAGCGGTGGCGTGTGCGTTTGATCCACGAATCGGGCGCCAGCTACCTGGTCGAGGAACGGCGAGAGGATTGGATCTGGCGTGCGCACCCCGAAGGGATCGTTCGCGCGCCCGACGGCATCGAGGACAACGAGCACCCACCGAGTGAATCCCGTGTTCTGCCGCGACGGCGAGAGGTGCTGCGGGCTGTCGCGAGAGTTCTGACGCGGCAGTGGCTCGATGTCGACGATGCCGAGGCAGCTGTCGACGACATCGTGGAGTTGTTCGGGCACAACGAGAGAATCGACGAGATCGATATCCGGCTGGCCGATATCGATCATGAGCTCGGTCGGTTGAATTCCGAGCCCCGCCGACGCGGGAAGCGGAACCAGAACGCGAACCAGGAACGCGGTGTACGTATCAGGTCGTTGAAAGCCGAAGGCGACGATCTGCGGTCACAGCGCCAGACCGAATATGACCTGTGGTTTACCGGCACCGAGCGGTTGGGGCTCGATTGCACCCGGTCGGGCCTCATGCCCTACCGCGTTCGTGTGCACGAGAATCTTCCGGCCCTGCCCGGCAGCGATTCCAGTCGCCACGTACGGCGTCGGCTGCAATCGCTGCGGATCATTCGCGATCTGGAGCTGGCCGCGGCAGGTGCCAATCCGCTGTACGAACAGCCGAACGGCCAGCACTCGACGGATACCGATTCTGCCGTTACACCTGGTACTGGCGCCGAGCGAATCCGGCAATCGCCCACCCCGGAGTCGCTTTCCGAGGCTGACCCGTCGGTCTCGGACAGCGGAGATTCGACTGCTGGCCATGCGTCGGCCGACGGATCAACGCTGCCAGACGACCTCGAGGCACTGGCTGTCCCGGGCGAGATCAATGCGCAGTGGAGTCCGTTCTACGCCGAGTCCATGCCGCCGGCCGAGTACGAAATCGAGTTGCGGTGGCAGGATTTGGCCGAGCGCGGCGGCTTCCTCGTCACGATCGAATCGGGAAAGGCCGTCGGCCGAATATTCAGCGCACAGGGCGTCGGCAACTACACGGAATTCGAGTGCGATCCCGCCGGCGTCGACGTCTATCTCCAGAATTGGGTCGACGCACATGCCGACTCCGACAGCGCCACGGTTGCAGTTCGGGCCGCAGATCTGATCAGGGCGGCGCTCACCGCCGAACGTGCGGAAATCTCGGTGTACGAAGACCGCGAATCGGATTCGCTGAAAGTAAGCGTGATCGATCCGCGCGGGACGCATTTCTTCGAGCTGGGTATATCGACCGGTCGGGTGGTCGCCGAGTGGCGCATTGCCGATCCTCGCCCCAGCGACCATCACACGATCGCGGCCCAGCTGACCGCCCTGGCACCGGCCGGGATACACGCCGGCATCGCTGCCTGGATGCAAGCGATATCCCGTGGGCCGGCTGGTGCTGCACTCGCCATCGTTGCGGGAAGGAACCAGTTCGATGGTGATGTGAATGCCGTCGCGCGTGTGCGCTCACGTGGTGCGGGGTCCGAGAAAGTCTTCGAATTGGCGGACTTCGTGCCGGGGCGCGCGGAGGCAACCGAACCGCCGGCCGACGACATCGTGTCGGTGGAGCCGAACCCCAATCACGGGGTACATGATTCCTACATCGTTACCCGCGCCGGGGGCCGACAGTCCATCTTCAAACCCGATGACTGCGAGCATTGCCCGGAGGCGGCGGCGTGTGAAGTCGGGGCGTCGATCCTCGACAAGGCACTGGGCGCCAAGTGTGTTCCGGAGACCAGATGGACCACCCTCACGTTGCCGGATGGACGAACGGTTACCGGATCGGAACAGGCGTGGGCCGATTTCGACCCCGACGGAGCCGAACCTGAACTCGTGCCGGCCTGGCAGGCTGTCATCGACTACCTCATGGGTGCGTGGGACCGGCATCGGGACAACGTGTTCGGCGAATTCCTGATCGACAACGGAAACGCTTTCCCAGCGAACCTGGCTGGGATCTCCTCGCCGTTCGTCGTCGAATTCTTCGACGTGCAGTTGCCGGAAGCGGTCCGAGCGGCTTTGGAAACACTGGACTTCCCGAAGCTGGAGCGAGATCTTCGGCAGCGATGCGGATTCAACGACTCGCAGATCGCTGGCATCCGGAATCGGCTCGCGGAGATGCGAGACAATGGGAAGATCACCGGCGAGGCCGCGAACCACATCATCCTCGACGACTCCAAGCTCGTCCGAGGTCTCTACGAGGCCGCCGCCGTCCAGCGTGCTATGGCGTCCGCGGAGAGCGAGAGTGCCGCACCGTCGATGACCGGCATCGAGCGGGCAGAGCGACTGCGTGCCGACTTCGACATCGAGGTCACCGTTTTCGATCATCCCGCGGCCCGCAATCTCACCGGCGTCGGCCTGGTCGTCCCGTTCCGTGACCGGACTACCCGAGCGGCGAACGCCGGTGCACTGATCCAAGCGGCGCTCACGAGCTTCGGCCGGGCAGCCGCCGAGGCCGAACGCGTCGGTGGCGCGATCTCGAGAATCGTCGAACAGGGCGGTCAACACGCCAGCGGACCGCGCGATCTCCACGTCCACGTCGTCGAGCTACGTGGAACCGGCGATCCCGGTGTGCAATTGGTGATCGGTCGTCCCCATGCGGTCGGTTCACATGTCCTCGACCTGAGCGAAACCGACGTGGACAACCTCGTCGCCGGTGCCTTCGACCAGCCGGATGTCCTGCGAGTGACCTTGATTCGCCATCTGGGCGACGCCACCGACACACTCGATCCCGAATCCGCGGCCGCCGAATCGCCGCCCACGGGGATCGATGACCGGCTCGGCCCAGCCGATTCCGGTGTCGGCGAGCTCGCCTCGGAGGGTGCCGCCGAAGTGGTCTTCGATATCGAGGACGGCCGTTTCGACGGCGCGGACCTGACCGACGAGGTGGCTCACGAGAAGATCGGTGGCTTGATCCCGTCTGCCTGTCGCGGTCCAGGGTTGTCCGCGACCGTTCGCCAGATCCTGGATCTGGTCGGCGGGCGGCCCGGCCAATACACGGTTACCGTTCGCCGGACCGAGAGTGCTGATGCGCCGCTACTGACCATCGATGTAGTTGCAGCACAGGCGAATCCGTTCCCCGCCCCGGTGTACCACCGCGTGCGTGCCGACTTCCTGGCCTGGGGTGAGCCCATGGTCTCCAGCGACACGCTGTTCCGGTTCCAGCGGGATCCGGCCGCTGAGGAGCCGACGGCCGATGTGGTGGATACTTCTGTCACCGATGCCGTGGTCTGGGACTTCTCTAGTTCGCCCGAGTCCGCCGCTGAGCCGATCGGGCCTGCGCGTTCCGAATCTGGTGCGACACGCCGTCTCACGGCTTGCCTGCGTCATCCTGATGATCTCGAAGAACGGAATACTGCCGCCAATCCTGTTCTCCGGCACGACCAACCCGGCGTGGAGGACAATCGCGACGATCGCACCCGGTTCACCGACCACCTGCGAATCCTGCTGGCGGACTGGGAATTCGTCGAATCGGATATTCGCGAGCAGCATGACGATGACCTCGTAGATCGGGTCGGGACGATGCTACGCGAGGCGATGCAGACCCCGGATGGTGTCAAAGACATGGCGGCGTTCCAGGTGGTTGCGGAGGTTGATGCCTGGGGGCTGAGCGTCGAGGTGATCAACGAGCGTAGCGGCGCAGCATATGTCGTGACGTTGTCCGGAAAACCGGGTGTTCCCCGAGTGCGTTATGAGGCGCGGGTCGGCGAGAATGGCTGGGAGAACGTCGTCAATGCCCACCTGGATGTCTGGTTGTCCGCAGATCGGCCGAAGGAACATAGGGCATGGTTGGGCCGCCAAGCACCGTCCTATCCCGTCGCGGCCGGTTCGGTTGCTCTCGTGGCCGAACTCGGTGAGAGGGAACCAACGGAACTGCGCAGCAGTCTGCGCCAACGAGGTCGTGAGACTCAATTCGAGTTCCGTCCACCGGGATTCCATCCTGTGCTGGGCGAAGCCAATCGGGGCCTTGAAGAGTCGGCTCATATCCCGGGATATTTCGAGGCGAGCGTGGCATCCGGCGACGTGGTCGCTGCGGCGCGCATGCGCGAACAACTGATTCGAATACTCGGTGATGGTCTCGATGACTGGAAATCGTCGACTGTGCCGAGTGTTGTTGCCCAGGCGCTGTTGGTCGGCGGCAGACTGAGGGTGCAGCCGAGCATTGGTTCGAGGGATTGGACGCTGGAAATCGAGCACGGTGCCTCCGCTGAGCTGATGCTCGAGGTGAAGGCCAGGGGTGACGACGTTCGCTTCGTGTTCCACAACACGTGGCTGCGTGCCGATGGGCCCGACTTGCCGTCGGCCAGGTTGACCGCACTCCGAGGGCTGTGGCGCGACGTGCTCGCCACCTGGCGGAACCCGGTTCAGGCAGTGGACGCGAGCCGGTGGCTCGAGGCGCGGACCAAGTTCACCTCGCTGTCGATCGGGATCTCGGGCCGGGCGTCGGCGCGGACGATGGTGTTGGGAAGAATTGGACGCACATCGCAGCAGGAATATCGAGAATCGGATATTGGACACCCGCTCCAGGCTGTCGAACGTGTCGAAATCGCAGGATCACAGCTACTCGAGGCGCAGATGGAAACCCGGATGGCCGGGTGGATCGACCGCCGAAAGGTTGCGGTTGCAGTTTCATTGGCGAATCGGTTGACCGGACGTGTGCACGACCGCAGTGCTGTCGGCGATTTCGCTGTCGAAACCTCCGGGGAGCCAACCCGGCTGCGTGTGGAGATACCGGTAGGGCCACTGTCCTTTGATGACCAGTCCGAGCTGCGGGCAATGATCGAGAGCACCGAGCTGTCGGGGGGGACTAGCAATGGTTTCGCGTGGTTCGAGGTATTCGACGAACCCAGCAGAGAGGTATTCGACGAAGAACCCACCCGCAAGTATCTCGCGACCTATCTGAACCGGTACGAAACCAGCGGAAAATTCCAGGGAGTTTCCGGCAAGGTCCGGCGCGACGGTATTCTCGAGGTCACGATTATCGCTGGTGACGGAACGCCGACCGGACTGGAGATGTTCGAGGAGATGGCGGCCGCTCTGCGACCTTGGGCGCGGGCGTTCCTCGGAGAGTGGCGCAGTGACTATCCCGATAATCGAAACAGTTTCAACGCTGGATTGCAAACGGACCTCACCCCGGAGAACTCGGCGCGCACCACCTTCACCGGGCGAGTCGTCGGCACGGTGCTCGGGTTCACAGAGGTTGGTCTCGCCGAGCTGGAGGGCCCAGTTCCGGACATGCCAACCGGTGAATATCACAAGGACCTTGACAAGTACTGGCGTTTCAAACACTACTACGGTGAGTCTGCATTCCCGGAGTCCGAGTATCAACTTGTCGCGCCCGTGTTCTCACGACCCGGTACGAAGCGTTCAGTCGATGGAGTGTGGTCCACGAGCGCGCATGTCGAGAGTGGCGTCGGTGTCGAATCGGCTGTGGCGAAAGTTCGCGGCCTGCCCGGGCCCGACCATCGTGTTGTCCAGGTTGCCGCAGACCTGACCCGCATCGGCCTCGTCGATACCACCGGCGATGTCCTGGCAAGGCACAAACTCGCCGATGAAGACGCACAGACTACACAGGAATTCACGCAGCTGGTGATGTCACGGGGGAGCGGTTCGTTCCTCGAAGTGATCGCGACGAACACAGGCGAGTGGAATCTGGAATGGGCTATGGCGCCGGCCGATCCGGACGCACTCGATGTCGCGGCCGATCAGCTGGACGCACTCGCCGGTCATCTGCCACATACTCTCCGTGAGGTCGTACGCGGACGGTCTGCTGCCCTGCTGCCGATACTGGCGAATATCCGTGCAGCACATAGTTCGTCGCCCCTGCGGGTGCGAGCCGTTGTCGACGGCGACGGTGTGCGATGGGGCTGGTCTGTTGGCGCGGAGCAGCGCCCCTACTCCTGGCTCGATATCGAGGCGCTCGGATCCCCGAAGCTGTTTGCCGAGCGGGCGCGGTCGGTAGACCAAGACTGTGCATGGCGAATGATGCTGATCAATCGCATGCGCTCACCCCACCCCGTTCCACTCGGCACGATTCCGCCACGCCTGGCCGACTACGATGCCGACAGTTACGTCGAACAGGACGGCCACCCCTGGGCGACAGCGGTCTACTACCGACGCGAAGGCCTCGCCACCCTCATCGAAGACTTCCGCCGCACGCAACCGCGCGGCGCGCGCATGGAAGTCGCCGTCGACTTGGTCCAGCGAAACGCCAACGGCGACTGGGTCGTCGGAACCCATATCATCGAAGCCCGCAAAGACAAGCGCGGCCGGATCAAACTGCTCGAGCCGCTGGCGATCAGCGACACCGACATCGCCCGTCTGATGGTGGGCCGGTCGGTAGACCTGCGCCGCTACGAAACCGACTACGACCGTGACGGATTGCCTGCCTGGGCCGAGGATGTCTCCCGCGCCACCTACCGTATCGATCGTCCAGATGGTGCTCCAGGTGCGCCTATCCCCGGCAAATCCCCCGGCGCGCTGAGCGAACTCGGACCGCACTATCAGATCCGTGGCCTCGACGGAACGTCACGTGCATCGAACGAATCCGAAGACGGTACAAGGGCATTCGATGGTCAGGCCGCCCTGGTCGAGGCGCTGTCGGACGCCGATGCCGTGGAATCCGACGAAGACGTTCCTGAAGATCTCACTGACGACGGCTCGCGGCGCGTCCGATGTCCCGAGGGATACACCGTCGAGAGGGCGCTTGCTGTCGGAAGACTGATCAGTGCTGATGGTTTCGAGAATTTGAAGGATCTGGTCCACAAGGTCGCGTATCGCGCGATCACGGACGGCTGGTCCGGTGACGAGGCCCCGCGTGTCGAGGTGAGCGGTGACGGAGCGACGCTGGTGGTGGCGGTCGAGGGGACACAGTCGCGAGTCGTGCTGACCGCTTCCGGGCCTGCCGATGCCCGCGAGATTCGGGTGGTGACCACTGTCGCACTGGCGGATTCGCTGGAATCCTCGGTGTCGATCGATGATGTGAATGTGGCGGCCTATATCGCCGGTGACGTGGCCGAGTACCTGTCCGCCGCCGCAGAGTCAGCCGCCGAGTTCGGCCGGTTCGCCAGGCTCCAGGTCGAAGGCGGCGTGCACTACCTGCCGCGTGGGCGAGCGGAGTCCGGCGCGATCGAGATTCGGGTGACCGGACCCGATTCGGATCGCGCGGTCACGGTCGTGGCCGGGGCAGAGACCGTCGGCAAGGGATGGGCACGGAATTCGCGTTGGATCAGCCGATTGTCCGGGGAGCCAGACGAATTCGTCGCCTGGTCGGCCGATGACGTCGATGCCGACGCCCTGCACGGGTGGCTCGAGCCCTCGAGTGAGATGCGACTTCGACTCGACAGCCTGCTCGCGCAGGTCCTGCGGGTGGCCGACGGCGGCCGGCTGACCATGGCGCCCTCCAACGACGGATATCACAATGTTGCGATTACCTGCGCCGATCGTCCCGGTCTCCCGGGGTGGCTGAAGCTGACGACCGACCGAGTCGGGGAATTCCGAACTGTGCGAATCGTGATCGACCCGACAGTTCTCGAGGTCGACCGCCGCGCGCTGAGCCGGGTGGTCGAGGAGTGGCTCCACGCTCAGCAGCTGGATTCTGACGAAATCGGTGATGCTGTCGAGCAGTTGAGCAATCTGCTCGCGGAATCGGCCGCTACGGGACTGACCGTGGCGAGCGGGCACCTGGAGGTTTCACGGGTGCCGAGCCTCGGCGTCGGCAAGCCGAGATTCACCAAGCGCACCGAGGATGCGCCGCGTCCACGATCATCGCGTGTCTGGGACGACGTGGCGGTGACCGCCGCCGACGGGAATGATCCGAGCGCTCGAACGCTCACCGAAGTCGACGATGATCGGACCGGGCACTGGGCGGAACCCGCCACCGCGACAGTGGATCTGGAGACTCTGCACGAGATATGGCCTGAGGCCGACAGCGTGGAATCGGTGCGCAGTGCGATCGCGTTGCTGTCACCGGTACACGCTGTGGTGGCCGAAGCCGCTCATCTGCGTGGGATGACGAATGCCGACATTGCCGAGACGTACGGTATTCCGCTGTCCAAGGTAGTCAGCTATCGGGGGAGGATTCCTGACCTGTTGGCGAAATCGCTTGCTGCCCAAGGTCTTTTCGAGGATGTCCGCCGCGATGACCCTGAGCGGTTCCGGTGTGCGATGGACCTGCTCACGCCGGACGAGTCGGATGTGTTCCGTGCGCGCTATCTGGACCGGATTCCGGCCGCGGCGACCGTCACAGCTACCAGGCTGAGTGATCGAGCCGTGTCGGGCCTGCTGGCCGACGCGATCACCATGATGGTCACGGAGCTCACCACTGGAGAACACCCCGAGACGCGGGACAAGCAGGCGAAGATCAATTGGTATCTGCGGCACGACCGGCAGCTGGTCGAGCGCCTGATCGAGCACGCCTCACCGGCCTCGCTCCAGAGTTCCGCCCGTGCGGCGTTCGAATATCGATACCTCGCCGGCAAATCGACCAAGCAGACGATCGAGGAACTCGATATCAGCAAGTCCGCGCTCCAGACCCGGCTGCGACACGCACTCGATTATTTGGCGGGCAGGCTGACGGACCCATCGGAGAGCGCGTCGGCGACAGCCTCGGCAGAACAACCGCCCGAAGAAACCGAGCCACAGCGCACCACGCCGGGACGCCGGAATTCGATCCTGGTCGATCACGCGATCGCGGTGGATCGGGCCGGAGTGCGACAGGTAGTCGGCGAACTCGCGGATTCCGGTCATTTGAACGGCAATGAGCTGGGATACCTGAGGATGGGCTTGCTGCGGGAGGCAGGCCCACTGCGCTATCACCTGATCGCGAGTGAACTCGGAATCACCACGGGCGCGGTGTCCGCGCTACGGACTCGCACACTGGGAATCCTGGCGCAAGAGCTGCGTGACCGCGGCTGGACCGAAGAGTCCGGCTCCGCACCTGGATCACCCTCCACAGGCGTCGATTCGCTCGACGCTGTCGACGAGCACGCCGTGGATATCGACGTGCCCGACGATGCTGGGCTCGAGAAATTGCTGGACTTCTTGGATCGCACGAACTTCGGTGACATAGCCTGTGGTCCGGATGCCGATCCGGGCACGACCGATCGGCCACTGTGGATAGTGCGGTGGTTGAGCGAAGTATTCGGCGACAGCACCGGCCGGGTACATGCGGAAGTGTTGCCCGACGGCAAGCTGCGAATCGACGTCAGCCGCGAGGAGAGTGCTACTCGCCGGGCACGCCGACTCGGTCTGGTCGCCTCCGGAACGACAGGGCAGCGTCGGCTGGAGTTCGAAGCCGAAGGCGCCAGCGGTACGGCTCATCCAGATGGCGTCGTCGGTTTCAAGATCAGCAGGGGAATCGACACCCCGTCCGGGCGTGCGATGTTCCAGGAAATGATGTCGGCGTTCGAAGGCCGTGTGCGTGTGATACGCGGCCTGTGGCAGGACATGCTCGGACAATCGAATCTGAAGACCTTCAACAGGCTGGTACGCGAGGGTTTCTCCGAAAAGTATGCCGCCCTGCACACTTTCACCGGCAAGATGGCGCGAGAACACGGCTTCACCACGGCGACGATCGTGGAAACGGACGGCAACCCCGGCGACTATGAATTCGTCGAGGTGCATTTCGAGCGTTCAGAGAACTTCGGACTCGACGATATCGCCGACAAACTTGCGCCCACGTCCACGCGGGCTGAAGACGGGTTGGCAGAGTGCGCCGAGACCATGGCGCTCGTGTCGTGGGTCCGCGCGGTCGAGGAGCAGAAGCGGGCCGAGGCGAAGTCGGAAGAGTATGCCCGTGCCGGAAACGCCTTCGAGGCCGAACGGTTCGCCACGCTGGCCGCCGAGCACGCAGCGCGAGCAGCGGCGATCATCGACGGTGCGGTGGATTCCAGTTCGTGGGGTGAGCGTTACGCCGCACGCGTTCGAGGTGATTGGGATCCGCGAGTCCATTCGTTCGCCTCCGCGATCGATCTGCTGCGGGGCAAACCCGGCGCCCGTCTGGAGCTGGCGCTCGACACCGTGGACGAAACGCTCGCCGCTGGTGGTTTCTCTCACATGATCGAAATCCGCAATGTCGGTGTGCCCGGACGGGATCGCTTCGTGGTGTTGGATTCGCGGTTCGTCACCGACGCCGAGCGGGCGGCGATCCGGGCCGGTATGACGACCGGCAATCCGGTCGATCTGAGCCACCATGAGCTCGAACTGAGCGAGTACACCAGGCTGTTCCCGCTGCCCAAGCTGCGCAAGCAATGGATAACGGTGGTTTCGTACGGTCTCGACGGCCTGCCGGTGTACAGGCTCGCCCCTGGACAGCAACCGGAACCGGGACCGTTGAACCCGCCGCGAGGTGCCCGTGACGACGGCGAACCATCGGAAGGCACCACTGCCCATCCAGATTCGGATGGCACCAGATCGCGAACCGAGCGTGAACCATCGGGTGATACCACTTCCGGGCTTCCCGATGCGGGCACCGGTGGATCGGAATCACTGACACAGCGAACGCGCGCTCGTTTCACCGAAGCGCAGCAGAATCTGGAGAACCGGTTCGCGGCGATCGACTCCGATCTACACAAGCGCCACGCCGCGATAGAACGGCGTCTCGCGGGGGAGCCGGACGGCAGTGTCCCGCATCCGGATCAGAACAGCGCAGGGGCGTTGACCGAATACACCCGCGCTCGTTTCGAGGCCGCGGAAGAACGGGTGAGGCAGCGAGCTGCCGAGCTCACGACCGAAATCGAACAGGGGCACGAGGAGATTGGCCGGTGGATGGCCAGGGAGGTAGACGGCACGACCTCGCAGACGGTCTCCGACACCGGTTCGGCGACCGAACAATCTCGTCCACGCGGCGAGGCGACGGATGCGCTGACACCCGAGGTTGTCGACGACGTGGCGGGTGCGACGGTGTCCGAAATCCTGCCCAAATCTGTGCGCGACGCGTTGGTGTACTGGTTGCATCCCGGCGAGGCGCCGCCGGCCCCGCACGAGACCGCGCGCTGGGACAAGGTGGCCGCTCGGATGCGGCACCACAGATACCACGAGACACGGGTGGCCGTGGAGGCGGCACAGCATGCGCGGGCCAACGCCGAGCGGTGGAATCTGTTGTCCAAGAGCCAGATTCGGGATATCTGTGCCGCATATCCGCATTTCGTCGGCAACGCGGACGGTATTCCGGTGTGCTTTCGTTCCTGGGCGAACGAACTCGGTCTGAAGCAGGATGAGAACCGGTTGCAGGCCCTGATCGCCGACGGGCGCGCTACCCAGGCCGACCGGGATCGGCTGGAGCGGGTGCGTCGGATGCAGGTCGCGATCGCGGCCCAGCGCACCGAGGCCGCCGAAACCTCGACCGCGAGTGAACCGCCCGAAGTGTTCGCGATCGTTTGCGATACAGAGGAGTTCGACGGGGCTGGTCGACTCGTCACCGCCAGGCGTGACCCGGAAGCCGACGACACGGCGGCGGTGCTTGTGCGGGTACCGGACGTCGACTCGGAAAATGCCGACGAGACCGCTCGCTTCGATGCCGGGGTGTCGGACGCTGCCGCACAGGAAATGGACGGTTCGCTGTCGATCCTGCACTGGCAGGGCTACCACGCGCCGAGAAAGTCGACCGCAGCGCGGGCACAGGCCATGGGTACCGCCGTCCGCCTGCTGACCCGCGACCTCGCGGGACTGCGGGCGGGCATCGAATTTTGGCGTGGACAGCGAAATCGGGGTGATCGCGCGCAAACGAGCCCCCATTTCACTGTCGTCGGCGCGGGGCGCGGCGGTGAGATAGCTCGGCGGGCGGCGGCTCGGCGGGATGATCGGCGGCGGGCACGGCTGGAGGGGGTTGTGGATACTGTCGTGCTCGAGTCGGGGGGCGCTTCGGGGGTGTCGGTGCTCGATGTGTCGAGTGGGAACCTCGTCGCGTCGTTCGCGGCGCGGGGCACGGCAGCTTCGGATCACGCGGCGAAATCCGGGGCGCGCCAATTCCTCGTGCAGCTTGTTCGCCTGCTTCGGTCGGTGCTGCATGGTGAGATTCCTGACCGCCCGAACTTCGAGCATTCCGACGGATCGCTTCGCGACCGCGACGCGATCGCCCGGCTGGCACGCATCAGTGCCGGAAAGGTCGATGAATCCGACGCCACCGCACCGTATGTGGAGGAACCCGCTGATGTTCCCGAGGTCGGCTTCCTGCCCGCCGCCGAGGACTCCGACCTGGAAATCCTGCTGCGGGAATACATCCAGGACCCCTCCAAAACGATCGAGGTTGCCTTTCCACCCGTCGTGGCGGGGGAGTACCCCGAGGAGGTGCGGCGAGCGCTGGTTTCTTGGCTGACCGAGGAGGAACTGGCCGGGATCGACGACGTGGACTGGTCGGAGGTCGCCGAACGCATCGTACTCCCGGACTATGCTACGTGTGAGGAAGCGGCGCTGTTCACGGCCGCACACGTTCGCAGGGTGCAGAGCTGGTGGGCCGGCCTCGGCGATGCGCGCGAAGTGGTCGCCCGGCATCTCCCCGAGCATGTCGGCCGGGCCTACGGAATTCCGGTCGCTGTCCGCGATGGCGCGAATCGCACTGTCCTCGCGCGGGAGATCGCCGAGCTCATGGCGCGCGGCCTCCAGCAGAGCGGTATCGGCGGCCTGTTGTCCGGCGACGGCCCGGGTTTTACGTTCAGTTCGCTGTTCGATACGGCCGCGCAGCAGCGGCTGAAGAACATGCTGGAGGCCAGCCGGGGCCTCGATGAAGCCGGCCGCCGGTTCCCGGACGTGCCAGTGTATTTGGTCGACTACGACAGTCTCGCGTTCAACGGCTCGGGTAAGGCTGTGGTCGCCCAGGGCGAGTTTGCTACCGCGAAGCGGATCGCCGTCCACATCCCCGGCATCATTCGAACTCAGCTTCGGCACGTGCCGAAGAATCTGGAGTGGATGGGCAATCTGTACGACGAGGCCAGGCGGCAAGCACCCGGTATCGAGCACGCCACGCTCACCTGGATCGGCTACGACGCGCCGACGGAGCCGCCGGCGCTGCTGCTCGAGGCGGCCCAGCAGGACAAGGCCCGCCGCGGGGCGCCGCTGCTGCTGCGCGACCTGTACGCACTCGAAGCCGAGCGCACCCCACCGGCTGTAGACCGTGGCCAGCCGGTCGCCGATGCGGAATTCGTGCTGTTCGGGCACAGTTACGGTTCGGCGGTTCTCGGGCACGCCGCCAAGAACGGCATGCTGCCGAACGCGGTGTGGGGGATCGCCTTCGTCGGTTCACCGGGAACCCCGTTGATCTCGGCCGCGGACGCTGGTCTGCCACCGGATCGGGTTCTCGTCCTGGCCGAGCCGCGTGATCCGATCACTCGGTTGGGCGCGCGGATCTCGGGCAGTGACGGTTCGATACTCGGCATCGGACACGGCCCCGCCCCGGACTCGATCGCAGAATTCTTCAGAGCGCCTGCCAATATGGAGCACCTGAACTTCCTCGATGTTCACGAGGGGTACTACGAATACACCCCGGACGGCAGTCCGTCCGAGCCACTTCGGAACTCGGCGAAATTCTTCGTGGGCGTGCTTCCGGAGCGTGAGGATCATCGACCGAAGGTGCACCATCCCACGCTCGCGGATCGAATGGTGAACCGATTCGTGGACCCGGCCGCCTGGCGTCTGGGCTTGCGGCAGCGCAAGCAGCAGGCCAGGTGGGCCACGAACCTGCCCGGGACCTGGCCGACCCTCGATCAGTTGCTCTACACGAAGTGCCTGCACGAGGTACAGCCGTTCGCGAATCCACAGGTCCCGGACCTGCGAATCGCCGCGGCGAGCGACAATATGCGGCAGTTCGCCAGCCGGGACGCGGCGGCGACGGAACTCGCTGCCCGGCACGAGAATTCGGGCACGGACAAATGGCCGCCAGGATCGCGGATCGCCGGTGTGAGCGAGCTCGAGAACGGCGCCCTGCGGTTCTGGGTGTTGGAAAAGCAAAGCAAAGGTTTGTACCTCTACGACCCGAGGACGAATAAGCGCCGCCCCTACAAGCCAGGTCCTGCAGAGGGAGTGCGGGCCACTTACGGCACGCTGTATTCCCTTGGCGTACCGGTGAATTCCGGTTCCGACGCGGCGCACCCGACCGAATGGATGGCGCGGATTCCTGCTGTGAGGCCGGACGATGGGGCCGTGGGTTCCCCGTCCTCCGACCTGATCGCAGGTGTCCTCGTGGACGATTGCGTGCCGGAGTGCCAGAGGGTATTGCGTTCCGCCGGGATCGAATCAGATGAGCTGGAACGCGATGGCGGCCTGCCCGGGTTCTTCGGTGACAGCATCGAGCGGGCCTTCCACGGCCGCATGCAGAACTTCACTGAGCAGGATAAACACGGGCGAATCACCCGTCGCCGTGTCGGCGACCGGTTGCGTGCCGGTCAGTTCGCTCTGGTGATCGATGATCACGAGAACTCCGACGGTGACGAGAACCCCGGCGACGGTACGGGAATCGGCGCGCATGCTCGCGTCATGACCAGGATCGGCGACGTCGTCTGGATCTACGACACCACACATCGCGCCTGGTACACCCTCGACCAGTTCGAACGGCTGGAACGCGCGCACGGCCACCCGAAACTGGGCAAGGTCGTCGCCGTGCACGCGATCATCTTCGGTGACGAGAGCGTCGGGCCCAGTGAATACCCCAAGCACCGTGCGGGATTCACCGGCATAGCTTCCGACGACGCGTCGACGGAAGAGTCCACACGCGGGCATTCTTCTGGAGCAGCCGACCGCGAACGCGGTATGGATGCCGAGCCGGTCGGGCCGGAAAGCCAATGGCATCGCGGTCATTCACGCCGAGTGGACAATACGATGTCGGCGTTCATCGCAGCCATCGAAGGCGGCGCGAAGGTCATCGAACTGGATCTGCATATCTCCGCCGACGGCACGCCGATCATCTACCACGATCCCACGCTGAGCGCGGACGTCAGCGATCCGCGCTATCACGGCCGGGCGATCAACACGATGACCGACGCTGAGCTGCGGTCATTGCGGGTCAAGGGCGAGCCGATCGCATTCCTGGAAGACCTCGCGACCTATGTGCGGGATATGCGCTGGGACGGCACACTGGCTGTCGAATACAAGGCGATTCCCGCCTGGTCGGACGAGCAGGTCCGCGCGGGGATGCAGCGCTACATCGAGATTCTCAAGCGGAATCAGGTGGCATACCGGATACTCGGCTTCGACGGACGCGTCTGGTCCTACGCCGAGGAACTGGCCCCCGATGTCGAGCGAGTGGCTTTGATCGCCCCAGGGACTGCGAACAAGAAATGGATGGGGCAACGGGGCGCGACGCTCCTCGCTCAACTGCGCATGGGAGCTGCTTACCTCCTGCGCAAGCCGCATACGCCCGGTGGCGACCTTCCGGCCGCGGCCCGGGACCGGGGCGCCACCATGCTGTCGGTTCACTACACGATGGTGACCGAGAAGTTCCTGCGCCAGGCCGACGCCGCCGGGCTGCCGGTAGTGGCCTGGACGGTCAACACCCGCGCCGAGATGGAACGGCTGGTGGATCTCGGCGTCTACGCCATCACCACCGACAATCCCGAACTCCTCGCGGAGGTGCTGGCCGAACGCGGCCGACCTGAGCCGAATCGCTCCGGGTCGTGGTCGCGCAGAGTCGACCATCTGCTCGCACAGGCCGATGAAGAGCGCCGCCGGCAACGCGACGTCATCGGGCAGCTGCGGGGTCTTCTCGTGAAAGTGGATGTCGTGCAGACGAATACGATGAGTGACAACGAGCTGCTGGCGACGGCGCGAAGTATGGTCGATTCCGACACCGCTGGGCAAACGGCAATCGATGCGCTCCGCGCAGAACTGCGATCCTACGACGCCGCCGGTGTGATGGCGGCGCGCCTGGCGGCGTTCGCATCGGCGCCGCCGCTCAGAGCCATGGAATTAACCGCGCTGCAACAACTTCGAGCGAATCTGCTGGCCGCTCTCGCAACCTTCGCCGTGGACGATCGCGGTCTGCTCACTCTGGCGTCCGAGTCGACCCTTCAGAAAGCGCTCACGAAACTCGCACCAGAACACCAGGATTGGGTTCTCTTCGGCCTATGGGGTGACCCAGCCGACAGCGAGTGGCTCAACAATGCACCCTCGTTCGCCCATGCCGCACTGTCGGACCTGATCAATCAGCTGGTTCAGCAGATGACGGGGCCGGGTCAGTGGAAGGGCAAGGCGGTGTGGGCGCCCACCGGCGGTGCGCGCAGTACTGTGCCGTACACCGACCATGATTCCCTGGATATGGGTCCATCGATGGCTTTCGGCGGTGCCGGCAAGAGTTCGCGTCGGCAGATTCCGCGTCGGGGTGGGCGGCATATCGGAGACCCGAGGGTTAGCGCAGAGGGCGCTCAGAAAAGGCCGATTTCGGCTGCTGACACAGCGTTCCTGGAGAAGGTCCGTCGAAATGCTTTGTCGATGCTGCGGCGTCAGGGACTCGACGATGCCGATTCCAGAATCCGCGGTCTATCGGTGGCAACCGTTTCAGAATTGGCGCTGGCTTTTTCAGCCCTCGGACAGGATCAACGTCGAGCGTTGTCAGGTCATGTCGAGGGCAATGGGATATGGCGTGCAGGTGCCGTTCGTGATCTGACTGAGTTATTGCTACCAGGGCCCGGCGCAGACCTCACCGTCGACGAGCAGAGGGTTTGGTCCGCCGATCCCGAGGAACTGCGCGATCTGATCCGTGGGATGTCTGCGAAGAGGATGCAGAGGTTCATCGAACATCGATTCTTGCAGCGATCCTCGTTGGTGCGAGTCGCTGTGACCCTGGGGGTGACCGTAGCCGAGGTCAAGCAGTGGCAAGCGGGACTCTTGCGTGTGCTGGGTGAACGGATGGGCGGCAGCAATTCTGGGGGGACAAGGCCCGCTCCGGCACGTCCCGCGCCGAGCAAGAAGATCGCGCTGGGCCGAGCCGAGGAGAAGATTGTCGAACTGGCGCCGAGCGACTTCGATGAAGCGTTCCGGGAGGAGGAATCGCTATTCGGACGTTGTTACGCGACGCTGGGGTCTCGCTACCAGGCTTGTGTCAAGCTCTTGCTGCTGCCCGGCTACGACATCGAAGCAGCGAAGACGGACTTGGGAGCCACTGAAGATACAGTCCGAACGATGTATCGCCGAGCCGTGCGAGAATTCGCGGTGATGCTTGACGCGCTGACTCGCATTGAGGAGTGCGTGGTCGATTCGGTGTTCTACGAGAGTCATCTGACGCAGTTCGAGCAGCGCAAACAGGAGTGCTTGCGGGGTTGGCTCGGAGGGAAGACTGTGGCGGAGGTCGCGCGTGCAGGCGGCCGTTCCGAAGACAAGGTGGGCGCGCAGCTGCGTCGAGCGCTTCCGGAGTTCGCTGAGGCATTGTCCGGTGATGCGCTACCGGAGTCCTCAGGGGTCGACGCCACGGTATGGGCGGCAAGATCGACTGATCTCGATCTGTTGGAACGCTGTATCGGCTTGCTCGGCCCGGATCATCGCCGCTGCGCCACCATCTTGTTCCTCGAGAATGGGACTCTGTTCCAGGTACGGCAGGAACTCGGCGGCAGCGCCGAGCAGATTCGCGGCTTGCGTTATCGCACTATCCGCCTGTTGATCGAGTTGTTGACGCAGGTCCCCACGCTGATCGACGCTCAACATGATTCAGCTGCGTTCGAAGGCTGTTCGCAATATTTGACCACTCGTGAATCGCATTGGTTTACGGCATGTTTCGTGCGTCGACGGAAGCTGTCCGATGTCGTCGCCGAACAGGAGGTTGACGACGAAATATCCGCATCGGAGGTGTTGCATCGGGCGATTCGCAAGATGGTCAGGTTTGTCTCTGGCGGTGAGCCGACTGACCCACAGGTGCGTCGGAGACGGGAACGTACTCTGGCGGGACTCGACGATGCGACGGACGTAGTTTCCGGCGGGCTGGCCGCTGCTCTCGATTCCGAAAAGCCTTTGAAGATCGTCATGTTCGCTCCGGAGTGGGATCCGGACAAGGGCGGATTGACCGCGATCAACAAGATCGTGGCCGAGCAACTCGCGGCGGCCGGCCATCAGGTGATTGTGCGGGTGGGGCATGACGTGACCGGGAAGGATCATCACGAGAACGTGAAACTGGTCGGTCCGCGGCAACCGGACGCGAGCTTGAAGGAAGCCAAGCAGCTGTGGTCGGACTGGAAGACCGATCTGCCGGACGATGCCGACATCATCATCGGGCACGATCGCCTGACCGGATTCCAGGCCCGCGACTTCCGCAACAAGCATTGCGCGGCAGCGAAATTGGTGGTGTTCACCCACTTCGTGCCGGAGCCGCTGGGGCGGGTTCGGGAGGTTCCTGAGGAAGGTCTGCTCAACGATCGGATGGTGCGGGACCTGGTGAGCGTCGCGGACGTGGTGGTCGGGATCGGGCCGGTCATCTACCAGGATTCGGTTCGGATGCACGATGTCACCGGCAGCGATGCCGTTGTCTACCAGATGGATCCGGGATTGGTGCTACCGAACCCGACGCCGCCGGAGCCACGGGACGACGACAAACCGTTCACGATTCTGCTGTTCGGTCGTACCGGTGACAAGCAGAAGGGCGCGGAGGAACTGGCCGAGATCTCCGGACAGCTCGGCGAACGGTTCCGCGGCAAAGGCCGGAAGGTCAAGCTCATCGTCCGCGGTGTTCCGAAGGACGAACAGGAGGACATGCAGCGGCTTCTTGATGGAAAAGCCGGCCCGCACTGTGAAGTCGAAGCCCGCGAACACACCACCGACCCCGAGAAGCTGGCCGACGACAAGAAGGAATCCGATGTCGTGGTATTGGGCGGCCCGGCCGAAGGCTATGGTCTGGTCGCCATCGAAGCCCTCGACGCGGGCAAAGTGGTGCTCGTCGCCGACACCAGCGGTTTCGGGGTGGACCTCCTGGAGCTCGGCGACAGCTCTCGAATGTTCGTGGTGCCACAGGCTTTCGACGGGCCGGTGAACAAGGTGGCCTGGCTCGACAAGCTCGTCGACGTCTACGAGAACTTCGATGCCTATCAGGTCGGCGCACTGGAACTGCGGGCGGAAATGGTCGCCCTCGAGCGGACCTGGCCCCATGCCGTGGCCGGCCTCGAACAGGTTCTTCGCAGGGCGGTGCGTCGTGAGCCGATGTGGCAGGACTACGACCCCGTAATCCGTGCTCAACCGATCGGGCGCGCCGTGCCGCCGAACGCGCACTTCATCTTGCCGGGTGATCCCGCCGCGTCGAACGGCGAGGCGACTTCCGGCAGCCAGGATTGGCTCACGGAGCCATCGGGCGATCCAGATCCCGAGGCGAGGCCCGGCGGCGGGCGGCGGACGCCGCAGAACCCGGACGACGTCGATCGCGGAACATGGCTGGAATTCGAGTCGGCGCTGATTCTGGCCCGGGCGGGATACGCGATCGATCATGAGCGCAATCTTCGGAGCGGAAAGCTCCAACCGGATTTCACGATCGAAGGCCGATCGTTCGACCACTACGCGCCCCAACCGGGCACACCACTGGCGAATGTCCTGAAAAAGCTGTCACAGAAGATATCCCGCGGGCAGGCTGTCAGGTTCATCGTCAACCTGTCCGACTCCCCGTGCACTGTGCGGGACATCGCCGCGCGATTGGTGGAGAACCCACCGGTTGGCCTCGAGGAAGTGATCGTGATCGATGCGGGCGGCACTGTGACGCGGGTGTACCCGCAGACGCACGGGTTGCCGAATTCGTCCAATCCGGCGAACCCCGACGATCCGCATGACGTGGCCGATTTCCCGTCTGCCGGGTCGGAGGCTGATGTCGTGGAGATATCTACCGGGCCATCTCGTATCCGCTCGAAGATCGAGGCCTGGAACGCGGGGAAGCCGACACGTCTGTGGGGGAGGAGCCAGCTGGGGCTGTGGCACTCGTTCCAGGCCGATGAAGTCGAAAGCTGGGCACTTCTCGATCCCGATGGTCGAATTATCGGACCCTGCTTCCTCGTCGACCCGGTCGAGAAGAATCGAGTTCGGACAGCGGTTGCCTCGGGGCTGTTCAACAAAGACAGCTACACGCCATTTCATCCTCGAGATGCCCTGGGAGGGAGCCGGACTCGGTCGGAGCGGCTGGAGGATCCAGAAGTGCTCGACCCCGGAGAACCGGTGCGCGCACCATACGCGGATGACGCCGTCGATCATCCGATTGTCGGCGTGATCGCGCATGCCTTCCCGGATGAGTTCCTGATCGCCGTTCGGCCGAAGCGGACCGGTGTGCGGGAGTTCCTGCGTGTCAAGGGATGGACATTCGGCGGGATATTGGCAGCGAACGAACACTTGAAAGCTGCGATTCGGGGCAAGGACAGCCCGATACTGCTGTTGAACGGTTGTGAAGCGGCGGCGGGGAGTGCTGCTCCATCGGCAGTTGCGGCGTTGCGCGCCGCTGGATTTCATTTCGACGTGTACGCACCGACGACTGTGTACGGCGTCGTGCCCGGGAAAGGGCTCGGGCCGAAAGTCGAAGTCGACCAGGACGGCCGGATAGTCCGGTCTTCCTGGAAGAAGTTCACGAGTTCCCACACCGCGAGTTCGCGCTCAGCTCGCCGTGCTCGCCCGGCGACAGCAGACAACGTGGGTTTGGAGCGGTGCGCGCGGTTGACAGCATTGCTGTCCAGGTTGCGGGCGGCGGGGGTGCCGGGCCGGGAGCTGCCCGAGGCCGGCCCGGTCGGTCGGTGGGGCGAACACTTTGCGGCGCAGGTGAATGCGGGGTGGGCGCCGCAAACGTACGGATCACTGGCCGAGCTGATGGCGTCGATTCGGCATCAGCCGGTGGGTTTCCGGGCCGAGGTGGCGTTCGAGGTCATCGACGCCGCGGCGGCGGCCGAGCTGGAGCGTGCGCTGTTGGCGGGCCGAACGGACCTGGGCGAGTGGGAGATCGAGTTCGACACCTACCTGGACATGCGTCCGGAGGTGGCGAACGAGCTGGCGGAGGGCAGTGGTACCGGTTGGGTGTCGCTGATTCCGTACGACGCGGAAACCAAGCTCCCGGTGTATGCCTACGATCCGAAAAGTATCTACGGGCCGATGCATATACCGGCCGGGCCGAACGATGCGCAACCACCGCCGAGTGCGCCGGACCACCCATCGAAGCCGAAGCGCGACAAGCAGATTCGATGGACGCTGACCAGTGCGTCGGCATCGGAAATGCCGGATTTGGACTCCATCGACGTGCTCGAGGTCATGGTTCGGATGCAGGACGGTGTGGTGGTCACCGAGCCTGGGATCCCGCCGCTGCCCGAATTGGCGGCCGCCGCCGCAATGCACGGGACTACGGTGTCGATTCGGGTCGAGCCGGAGTCGCACTGGCCGGCCGAGGACGTGGAAATGCGTCTTCGCGGCGTGCTCGGTGCGGCACTCCTGGCCATCGACGGGTCCGATGCGGCATACGGGTTCGGCACCTCGTACTGGCCGGCGCTGAGAGCCTTGCGCCAGAGCGCTCCGCTGGCGCGGGAACAGGTCGCCTACTGCGATCCGGATCGTTCGGGCTGGCTGACCGCGGCGGAAGCGGAGAATCTGCCGCAGACAGCGTACGAACGAGGCGCGACCGCAATTCGTTTCGGCGACGCGCCGGAGATCGGTCGCATGCTGTGGCAGGCCCGAACCCTGTCTGTGCCGAGCCGGGATCCGGATGACGAAATGGATCGCGACGGCCTGACGGTCATCGGCATGGCCGGTGGCGCCGAGAGTGTCCGACGACTCGAGGCACTCGGCGTGGAGGCGATCGCGGTGGCACAGGTTGCGGCCGCCGATGCGTCAGCGGACTCGCGCGGTGCGGTTCCGCTCGCGCGAACATCGCTGAAAGGCCCTGCGGCAGGGTCGATGCCGCCGGAGCAGATCGCGACCGGTCGGCTGGCGAGATTCGAAGTCCGGCGTGACTTGACCGCGGTGACCCCCGAAGCGATCGCCGCCGCGGTGGATTCGGATGTCAACGTGCTGGGCGTCGATGTCCGACTCGTCGATGGCGTGCCTATGGCCGAAGCCGGCGGATCGATTGCGCTGGATGTGCTGGCCGAGCTGATCGAGGGGCTCGGTGTCGGCTTGGTGTTGCGGTTCGACACCGAACACGAAGCGGAAGAGATCGACGAGGAACTCGTGTATCGCAGTGCGGCGGTGTTGTCGCGGCGGCGTATCGCGCACCGTTGGGAGAGCGACAGCTGGGCCGTGCTCCACAGCATCGCGCGCTCGAAAGTGCCGGTGGGGCGTGCGATCGGTCGTGATGACTTCAAAGAAGACCCCAAAGCGGTGGCAGGCCGTGCGCGTGCGCATGGCGTGACGATGATTACCGTGCGGGACCGAGCGTTCGCTCGGAAGTTCGCCGCCTACTCGAGGAGCCGCATCGGCATCTCGCAGACTCCGGTCGTGGTGCGTGACGTCGTCAGCGCCACCGCGGCACGGGAACTGAGGAAAGCCGGAATCGTCGGTATCGGCACCGAGCATCCGGAGCGAATGCGGGATGTCCTGATCGAGGCGGGCGGCTTGCCGGAATCGGTCCGGAGGACCGGTGTACCTCGGCACGCGGTCCCACGCCGAGATGACATCGAAATCCAAGTGACCCCCACAGCTGACGGGATAGAAGGCTTTCGACGAGCGCTGCAACCGAGTGTGGCTACGGTGTGCCTGCGCGTGGGGTGGACTGCCGATCGTGCGGTGGTCGTGGTCCCCGGTAACTTCGACACCGGCACCAGTCCATCACTCGACGATCTGCACGATTCCGGAGTGTTCGCGCTGCGCGACGCGCTGGCGGCGATCGCCGAAAGTGGCTGGGACGGTACGGTTTCGATCGAACTCCTGACCGGACACATGTCGAAGTCGGAACTTGACGCCTTCCTGACGAATGTGCTGGAATTCGAGCTGCCCGACCTCGGTCGCACGCGATTGGGTAGCTCGGATCCCCGTGCCCTGAGCAAGTTGAAGCAGATTCACGCACGCCGGACCGGGAAGCGGCGCGGTAAGCAGCCTGCCCTCGAGCTCACCGCTGTGGTTCCGCCAGGGGCCAAGCCCGCCATCGGCCTGCTTGCCGACGCGACGACGATCTCGTTCGACTTCCGGGACCTGACCGCACAGCTGCTGCTGGACCATCCCGAACTGCCGGTGATCGTGCGAGGCGCCGACCGGACCGAGGACCTGACTCGGATCGCGGGGCTCGGTGTCGACATCGTCCAAACCCCTCGCCCGGACCTGGTACCGAGCCAGGTCATTACCGAGCCCGTGGTACGCGAGACGCTCCCGCCGGTGCGGCAGAATGGCAACAGCGAAGCGATCGAATTCCACTATGTGTGCGAGTCCAGCACGAGCGCGGACTTCCTTCGGGGACTGCGGTCGGGTGCGTCGGCTGTCCACATCGATGTTCATGTCGTCGAAGGGGTGCCGTTCCTCACGAATCGCGATCCCGGTCGCAATACTCGACTGGAGGACATGGATGCGCTGCCCCTGGCCGAAGCCGCGGCTCTCGCGCACAGACACGGTGTGGCCCTCTGGGTGAATGTCGGCTACGGCGGAAGTGAGCTCGCCGGTGCGGCGGCCACGGCCGCGACAATGGCGGTCCTGCAGCGATCCGGCGCGAACTATCGCATCATCGGTGACGAACGGGTACAGGCCGAAGCCAGGAAGATCGGGGCCGTCCTCGGCGTTTCGGACGGCAACCTGGCCACCCGGTTCGGCGGCTACCCTCGGGTGGGCAACCTTCCGCGAAATCCCAAGCGAAGTGGCCCGGTGATACTCCGGAGCGCCGACTACTACCTGGAATCGGACACGCGTGCGGCCCGCAAGGCGGGCCACACCGTGGTGCTGGTCGAACCCGCAGATCTGCGCCTGACCAGAGAGCTGGCCCGCTTGGGCATCAGCGCGATCGCTGTCAAACACTGGGATGAGAAACTCGGCCACTATCGCGACGGTCTGTCCGGAGCGGACTGGCTGGATGTGAACTCCTGCGGTTCCGAGGGGGTTCGAGTGCGAGCCCAGCAGGTTGCCGACTGGGCCCGCGCGCGCATGGTGGCCGACGGCTGGACGGAAGACAGCGACGTAGTACCGGAGCTGGTCCAGGCACTGCTCTCGAAGGTGCCGATTATCGCACCATTCGGCACATCACTGACCGTCCAGTACATCAGCGGTCCGCGTCCACGGTTCGTCTGCTACTTCGGCGAAGCACTGAATATCCCCGAGGACGGACCGGATACGGCTCGAGTGCGATGGCAGCTGGACAAGACGGCGAAGACGGCGAGCGTCACGGCGCGTTCGAGGGTGTCGAAAAGTGGTTCCGCGCAGTCCGATTCACTCGACGAGATCCGCGACCCGGCGGCGCGGGAGCGGCGGATAGCCCAGCTTGTCGGTGCGGACGACCCCGGCAACGACGACTTCGTGACCTTGGCGAAGCTGGTCGAGGTCGAAGGAGGGGCGAATCTGTGGTGGAAGTACCACGGCGATTCGTTGCACGCCGGGTGTACCGACGGCCCGCGAAGCCTGTGGGCCGCCAAGGTGTCCGGCACCGACTCCGCCCGGTCCTGGCAGATGTGGTGGACGATCGCGGACCCACACGATTACACCGGAGTGGTCGAGGAACACTGGGCTGTCCTGGGCTGGCCGAAGTCGTTGCTACAGCAGTGTTTCGGGATGGCGCGAATCACCGAGTTCCTGAACGGACGTCAGCTTCTGGGCCTGAGGGCACGGTACACCGGCGACGCGATCGAAGTCGCCTGGGACGATACGGGACATCTCGGCCGTAAACCTCGGTCCGATTCGATCGATGTCCGGTTCCGTTACCCGATGTCCGGTTCGACCGCCGAGTGGATGCATCTGCACCGGGGACAGCCGGTGCCGGCCGAACAACTCGCGGTGTGGGTGGCCATGGTGACGCCCGCCGAGCTCCATTCCGCGGCCCATCGCGCCGCGGTCATGCTGGAGGGGCTGGCTGTCCGCGACCAGATGCGGATCATCGCCGATCTCGCCATCGAGGATGGACAGCAAGTGCTCCGTATCCGCTGTGAGCTGCGGGGGCAGACGCTCACCCGCGACGAGCAGCGATGGATCGTCGACCACGCGGACCGCACTGCGTTCGAGCGGCACGTCGACGAGTTCGGGCACGGAACCGGCGTAACCACTGCCATATTCCGTCCGGAGGACAAGAGCCCGGCGGGCGGCGGGGGTTCCCGGCCCCTTTCGATGACCGATGATCCGTTCGGTCAGGCACGCGGTGCGTTCTGGGCAGTGCCGGGCGGTTCGCGGATCGTGCCACGGCAGATGCGTGGTGGCGAGCATCCCAGTTCGCCTCGACGTACCACTCCGGATGCTGGGGCCCCGGAGGACATTCGTGCGGCGCGTGGCACCGGTGACATCGATGAATCTGCGATCAGGCCCGCGGTAGGAGACGGACCGGCGCCACCGGCACCGGGACCGGACGGAAGTGGACCCAGCGCATCGACGTCGGACGACGAGGTATTACCAGCCGATCCTGCGTCCGGCGGCGCCGATCCACGACATACTCGGCTAACGGCTCCGCCCCCCGATCCATCTCCTGACGCCCAGCGCGTCGAGGATGGAGAGGGGCCGGATTATCCGGCCCCTCTCCTCGTGCCGGGCACCGGAACCGGGGTCGCCGAGAATCCGCGCAGGATCCTGGCTTTCGCTGACGCCCTGGATTTCGCCGCCGGCGGTGTTCGGTCGCTGAATACCAATCTGCTTCGCGCGCTGGCGAAACGGGGACATGAGGTGACCGTGGTGGTCGCCGAGGAAGTGCCGGGCGGCATGGTGGTCGACCCCAGCGGGGTGCGGGTGGTGGGTCTGCCGGCGCATGAGCCGGCCAGTTCGGTGCCTGAGCGGTTGGCAGCGGCACAGAGTGCGCTGTCGGCCGCTGACGAATTCGATGTGGTGCTGGGTCATTCGAACGATCTCGGTGCGGCATCGGCTGCCGCTGCGTCCGAATTCGGGCTTCCCTTAGTGCATTTCACACACGCGGACTGCGAGACCGTGCAGATGGTGGCGGGAGTTGTGGGGGTCGGGCCCGTCAACTACGAGAATGCCGTGGAACATGTAGCGCTGTCGGGCCGATCGGATCAGCCGGTCACGCACATGCTGATTCCGGGCTGCGAGTTCACCGAACAGCCACCGCTGTCCGCGCCCGACGGGCCGTTCAAATTGCTGCTGTGCGGGCGGGCGGACGCGTCGGTCGAGGGGGTGGACGAAGCCGCTCGCATGGTCTGGCTGCTCAACCAGCGTGGCCTCGATGTGCGGCTGGTGGTGCGCGGTGCCTCACCGAAGACGGCGGCTCGGTTGCAGAAGATGCTCGGTGACAAGGCGGTGGCCGAGCCCATCGCCGTCCGCGCCGAACTGCTGGCCGAGTACACCTCGGCACACCTGGTGCTCCTGCCCTCGATTGCCGAACCGTTCGACCTGGAGGCGATGGCCGCGGGTATCCCGGTCCTCATGTCGTCCTCGAGCGGTGTCGGACGCTGGTTCCGCGACGAGTTCCCCGATCTCGCCGAAATCTACTGTGTGGAACAGGGATACGAGGCCGCGCCGCCGGTGATGGCGTGGACTGACCAGATCGAGATGTACCTGCGAAACCTGCCCGGCGCCTGGGCGCGCGCCCTGGACGTCCAGCAGCGGTTGCGGGCGCAGGGCCGTACCTGGGATCGGACTGCGGCCGAACTGGAATCGATGCTGGAGCAGGTGATCCTTCGCGCGAGTCGGCGACCCGGGTCCGATGGTTTTCGAGAACTGTGGGATCGCTACAGCCAGGACGCTAACGACCACGTGGAGTTCTCCATCGGCAATGACGATGGTGAAAGCAGTCAGGAGGTGATCGACCGGGTTTTCGAGCGTGCTCGGCGGATGTGGGGCCAGGCGCCGGTGGGGAACGATGTGGCGGCCTGGCTGGAGAGGATCGCGGCGGAGGAGGTCATCGACGAACTCGCCTTCTTCCGGATGCGGGCGGCCCTGCGCACGATCCGCGTTGACATGGCAAATCGAGGTTCGGATCCGGGGCCGAGCGAGGTGCTGGACAACCTGACCTGGTCCGCGCTTCGGAATGCCTTGTCCGCCATCTCCGATCAAGAGTGGCCGGCCCTGGTGCTGCGCCTGGCACTGTCGGCATGGCCGCATGTGGACCCCCTTGCCAGTGCGCTCGGCGTGCAGCCGGGGTATGTGCAGGATCTGGTATTTTGCCTGGTTCCGAGCGTATTCGAGCTGCTGGGAATCGAGGTACCCGAGGCGTCGGACGTAGGTGTGCGGATCGCAGACTCGGGTACGCCGGACAGCGAGTCGCCGTTACGCTCCTCGACGGTTACTCCCGGCGAGATCATCGGCGTTCTCGGCGAAACCGATACGACACCGTCGGACCTGGACATCCTGCCGCCGACCACAGCTGCGGAGATAGAAGCACGATGCGGCATTTCGGTCGCTCACCAGGACGACCTGCAGCGGGCGGCGGAGACCTTGGGCATCATTCTCGATGTCCGGCCGGCGAACCCGCGCGGCGTGCGCTGGGTCGAACAAGGGCTGGCATTGCCGAAACCGGAAACGATCAAAACCAAGACCCTCACCGATCTCGATCGATTGCTCGGTGCGCACCCGTCGCATATCGGATTGGTCGGGATCTTCCGGCCGGTGCTTCCACCGCGACCGGACTGTCCACCGGATATGTCCGAATCGGACTGGGCGCAGAGGTGGGACGCGCTTCTGCAACGCTACGAATACCGTCGGCGCGAGTGGTACACGACGCATAATCAGACCGACCTCGACATCGGCGAGGACGGCATCGTGTACGGACGAGATCTCCATGGACGCCGACTCCCGTACGGGTCGGATTACGACCTGTTCGCAGTCCGGCACAGTGACGGCTCGGTGATCACGTCCAGGCCACTGTTCGAACAGATTCTCCGGACATTGCGGCAGGAGTTCGGAATTCGGGTCGAGCACGGTGCCACCCTGCAGTGGCTGACGAATACTCCGGCGGAGCATCATCTCAAGAAGGCGGTGCTGGGTCAGCACTGCCGTGGCGGTACGCCGCTGATCAGATTCGAGCCGAATCGGCGACCACGGCGAGTCTGGGGGCCGATACCGACCGACGGGCTGCCGCTGGTCGGCGATATGCCGCCAGGTGCGGTCCAGCCGTGGTGGGCGGGAGCACCGACGGTATTCGCCGGTCCCGTCCTGGGCATCGGTGACGCCGCCGAATGGGAATTGCTGCAGGCCGCGAAATCCGGCGCCGCGGAAGCATTTCACGAACTGTGGGAGAACGTCGAGAGCAGAGTCTTCGAGTATCTGCGTAACGTGGTGACGGACGAGGAAGTCTCGGTTTCCGATATCCACATCCTCGCCTGGCACATGACCACCGAATTGCGTGAGCGGGCCCTGCGCGAACTGCCGCTGCTGCCGGAAAGCACGACCTTCTGGACCTGGATCGGAAAACTCGCCGCGGAACGCGCGGACGAATACCGGAGCTTCCTCGCATGCCGGGAGCCGATCGCGGTCGGGTTCATGCGGCTGACGGGCGTTGATCGATCGGATCCACGGGTTCGAACGTTGCTGCGGGCCCGTGACGATCGGCTCCTGCGGGCATTCACCGATTCGAACCCGAAGTGGATGGCGCTGCGGCTGCGTTTCCACCATCGGGCCCTACCCTTCGAATCCGCTGTGCTGATGGGTATTCCGATGGCCGACGGCGACGAGGCCGAACGCGCGGCGATCCGGGAATTCGTCGAGTACGTCGCGGCGACCGACCAGCCCACATCGGGGCAGAGTCCACTGGACCGGACCCAGTTGTCGGAGGCTTCCCGATCCGATATGCCCCCCTTGCGACGGTTGCTTCAGGAGTTGACGAGTGCGGGATTCGGGACGCTGCCACCCGCCGAACTGGCGTTGTCGGCCGTACCGCCCTACGACCACGAAACCGAACGCGACGACACGTCCGAGTCCGCCGGGCCGGATCGGGAGCGTGTGCTGGCATTGCTCGAGGAAGAACTCGAGCGTGCCGTCGCGGAGCACCGAGCCGCGGTGCACTGGTTGCAAGGGTTCCTACGGCAGCACGCTTCCGATGGGATGGCCGACGAAGATGCGTATGCCTATCTGCTGGACCGTGCGTACGAAACGGATCCGGTGGCGGTCCGGCTGGCACTCGGTCATCTGGACGCCGACGTGCGCGACGGCGCGCTGCCACCGGAAAACCAGGATCGAGAGTCGGGCGAACCATGGCCGGATTACATCGCCGGACTCGTGGTGTGGAACCGACTGCGGGATTGGGCTCCGCTCGCGGACGTCCGGACTGTCGAATCGGCGCTGCGCAAAGTCGCGGTTCGAGTGGGGCCGGAGGCATTCCGGCTTGCCTACGCGCACTATCCCGAACAAGCACGCTTCTGGATCGAGCATCGGGTGCTGCGGTCGTATGCGAACGAGCCGGGCGCCGATGATATCGACCGCATATTGTCCAGCAACGAGCAGATGTGGGCGAAACTGAGAGTGGCTGAGCCGGTCACGCGGCTGTTCCTCGAGCTGTCCGGTGGGCGGATGCCGGCTCCGGAGCGATACGCCAAATGGGACGACGTCCTGCGAGCACCGATGCGCTCGTCCTACGACAAGGGCAAATGGGAGCCCGCGTTGCAGCGCCTGGCCGAAAACCATCCGCTGCAGGCTCGGCTCCTGGAGCAATGGGCGGTCGGACACCTGCTGCATCGGGAAATCGCTGAGCGCGCCGGACTCGACCTGATCGAAGTACGCCACCTGTTGGACGAGGCGGTCGTGCGGATGCATGTCCTGCTCGCCGACGGGGACATCCAGATGGCTGCGGAACGGGACCTGTTCGGTGATGATCCGGCCGACGACGCGATCCAGCGTTGGGAGGGGCCGGTCGAACCGGGAGCTCTCGATGCTATCCACGCACTGCTCGCCCGTGAATTCGCCGACCATCAGGACTTCGCACGACGGGCGATGCCGGAGCAGCTGGAGCAGCGCGGTCTGCTACCGGAGCATCAAGAAGCGATTCAGCAGGTAGTGGATGCGCACGGCGTCGAGAGCTGGTGGTTGCCAGGCAGTTCCGAGGGAAATCGGTGGATCCGGGCCGGCATCGCACACCCGTGTCCTGCCGATATCGATATCCGAGAACGCACGATCCTGGATTGGTTGCTGGGTGCGCCGTGGTGGAGCCTCGGTTTGGTCGGGCCGTTCGAGCCGCGGATGCCGGCCCTTCCCGATGGCCTGACGCTCGGGGAACAATCCCGGATCGGCCGGCTGCTCTGGGAGCGATTCGAGTATCGCAGGCAGGAGTGGCTGGAGTATCGCGAGCGCAGCTACCTGGATTTCGACGAGCACTATATCCTGCACGGCACCGACGCCACGGGACGACGCCGCCCGCTCGCCCGCTTCCCGGAACTGGCCGGATTGGCGCACAAGGGCGGGGAGCTGATCCGCGACCCGGCGATGCTGCGCAGGATCCTCGCCGATCTGTCGCGCCACGGGCTGGCGAACGGTGGCGCTCGGATGCAGTCGCGGCAGTCGGGCCGTCGCGAAGACGATGCGAAGAACACCGAATTCCACCCCTATGGCCGGGGCGGGAACCAGCGGATAGCGCTGTTCGCCGCCGGGAAGAAACCGACCTTCTCGGCTGCGGTCCGGCCGAGCGGTGGGTGGCCCAGCGTCTTCGATCACCGGCCGATCGACGCACAGCGGATCAGAGTCGTGAAACCTCGTTCCGCACGGCTTCTTCCCGGCTACGCGCTGAGCCCCGGGGAATTGTCGCTGCATGCGAAGGGATATCCGATCGAACAGCCGTGGAGCAACCGTGACCACGACGATAGTGACGGCCCGGTTCCGCACGGATCGACCTGCCTATTCGCCGACCAGAGCCGGTGCATCTTGCGCCCGGCGTCCGCGCTGTCGCGCCCATACCGCGACGCACCCCCACTGGCGCTGGCAGTGCGTGATGTCGGCTATTCACGGATCCACGAATTCCTGGCGGAACGGATAGCCGGGTATTCGAGTGGCCCGGCCAGCACCCTCTGGTATTCGCTGGTGGGCTGGGGTTCGCTGACCGAGGAGTCCGACCCTGCCGACGAACGCCCGATCGGTGATCACTCGATCGAGTACCGCAATGCGCGGGCGGTGGGTGACTACATCGCCGGCTTGGTGCGTGGCCCGCACGGCTCCGGATGGTGTCTTTTGCCGGCCGATATCTCGGTGGCGTCCATCCCCGATGTCCGTTCGGATTTCGTCGCCGACGCACTCGGCAGACCATTGGATTCCGGCACCCTGGATGCGGTACACGCGCTGCGGCAAGAGCTCGACGGTCTCCTCTCCGCGATCCGGGCCGACGGTGTCGCACCCATCGAAGCGTCGGCCATCGCCCACGCTGTGGCGCGGTGTGACGAAATCTTGCGGGACGGCATGATCAGCGGGGCCGCGTGGCCGGAGTTCATCGAGGTGCTTCCACCACCCGTGGTGCCGGCACAGCGGACAGTGAGCGAGGCGACACTGATCGAGCGGATCATCGACACGGTCATGCATCGCGCACGTCCGGTCGGCGATCTGACTCCGGACGACGCCGAGACCTATTACGGCATTCCGATGCAACTACAGCAGGAGTGGGAACAGGCATGTGCCGATCTCGCGCAGGAGACCGGACGTCAGATCGAAACCTGGCTGTGCCCCGCGCGAACAGCGGGAATCGAGACGCTGCGGTCAGGAGCCGGGCATGCCAAGGAACGCCCCGTCAAATACAAGAGCATCGACGAGATCGATCTGATCCTGTGTCCCGACCTGACTCCGGCCGATCTCGGCGAGGTGCTCTGCTACGAACCCGGACCGGTGCCGACCGGGTTGACTCAGCGGAGCCGCCGAATCCTCGAACGCCGCAGCGAGGAACGGCGCAGGGATCTGCGCGACGCGAGGCGGCGCAGCGATCTGCGGCTGGGGCCCCGCGGCGAGGTGTACGTCGTCGGTGAACGTGGCGAACTCCGGCGGCAGCGGATCGACGCCGACCTCTACGGCATCTTCTACCGTGGCGGCGAGCCGATCACCGATCCCGTCTTCCTGGCGCACTGTTTGAACTTTTTCGCCGAACGCGGTCTGATCCAGCACGGCGGTGTTGTCGACATGTGGGCGGACTCACCGAAGCAACACGCGGTCCGCCAGGCCCTCATGGTGAAGCTCGGGCCCGATGGTGACCGGTTGCTGCGCCTGGCGCCCGGTACGGCTCCCTGTGGAATGGTCGGCCTGCCGCCCGATGAGTGGATTTCCTATGTCGCCGAGATCGACTTCGATGGCATTCCGAGATTCGTTGCCTACCATGCTGGTTCGAGTAGCTCCAGCCGGAATCCGGTGTCGCATACGACTGCCGACAGTGAACTCGTCTTCCACGACCTGTGGGTTTCCTTCGGCAAGCAGGTGCGCAGCCAGGTGCGAGCTGTCGTGGATGACTGGCTGGCCCTGTGGCCGGCGACCGATCCCGGGCCGGAGATCTGCAAGGCCAGTATCACGGAGATCGTCGAGCTGACCAGTACCCGGTCGCGCCGCGAGAACGGCGGCCGAACCGTACTGCTCGACGACAGTGGCTGGATCGACGGGCTGACCGAGGAGGTGCTCGCCGAGTATCGGGACTTCTGGTTCTATCGTGCGGCCCTGATCGAATTCCTCACTCACACCGCGCACCTCGATACCTCCGACCATCGAGTGCGCTCGGTGCAGCGGATGACATTGCGCGAGTGGCGGATTGCGACGAACCGTTGCCCCGGTGTGGCACCGGCACTGAACGTGCTGCACCCGGGCGCCTTCGAGCCGGACCTTCCTGAGCGACACATCGCGAATCTCGCGGATCTGGTGGGCGTGCCATGTGGCCAGGCGGCAACTGCGATCTATCAGGTGCTGCAGCGGCTGGTCGATCATATTGTGGCGGCCGTCGAGCCTGCGGTGGCGCAATCCGAGCCGATGCGCTTCCTGGGGTCAGGAACCGCGTCGGATGATTTGTGGGAGACCGGTTTCGGAGCCGGGGACACATGGCGACGAGAACTGGCGGTTTCGGCCGCCGCCGGTGACGAGCCGTTCGATCTCTGGTGGGCCGCTGTCGAAGGCGAGATCTACGGGTTTGTTCGCGGTTACGGCTTGGACAGCGACGATGCCGCCGACGACGGTGGCCGGGTCGTCCGAGAACTGGTCTCCGAGATCCGTGAAATCTGCCGCCGCGATATCGCGACGATCCCGGATGGGATGACCGTCGATGCGTGGGTCGGCGGGATCACAGTGCGCCGGCTGCGCGACTACGCGGGAATACTGGAATTCCAACGACAGGTCGCGGTCCAGTACGTGGTCGGCACGCAGGCCGGAAGCCCGGATCCGGCCGTGCGCGCGTTGCATCAGGCCGGTGAACGCGAATTGCGTTCCGCACTGGATGAATTCACTGAACGTCCGATCCTGGGCGAGGTGCTGCGCATGCGATTGCGCCATCGGTTCTCGGTCGACGAGACAGCGCGCTGGCTGGGGATTCCGGCCAAGGTGATCGAGGCGATCGAGGACGAGGCCATCCGGGCATTCGTCGAGGGCTTTGCAGGCGTCACACCGCGTCTGCCCGGCGCTGGCTGGGAACTGACCGACCGAGTGGTCACTGAGGTATTGACACGGTCTTCCGCACAGCTGTCCGCGCAGGCGATACTCGGGGTTCCGTTGACGCCCGGTGATGTCGAGTGGTTGACCGGAATTCCGGTCGCTGATCTCGCCGCACGGCAGCGCGAGATCGACGCCCGCGGTACGGGAACCGAGATTCGGATACCCGATACCGCCCGAGAAACAGACGACCGCATCACCATGCTCGACGTTCTGCTCGGTGCCCCGCCTGCCGAGCTCGGACTCGTTCGCCCGTTCGAACCGGTTATGCCACAGCGCCCGTCGCCGCCGGCGTGGGTGTCCGACGCGGAATGGGACGTAGCGTGGGATCGGCTGGTTACTCGTTATCGATTCCGTTCGGAGGAACGGCGGTCGGCGGGATCGCACGTCGTAGCCGACGCTGGTACAGCGGCACCGGGTGAATCGGGACCGTTGCTGTGTCTGCGGCCGCACACACTTCCGTGCCTGCGTGAGCCCGAGCCGAGCGAGGCCGGACCATCGTCCGGCACTTCCCCCGCTCAACTTGACGATCAACCGTCCGAAGGCGAAGTCGAGCACGGCGATAACGACCTTCCAGAACCCGAGCACACCACCGATGACCAGGACGGTGGAGCATCGACCATCCGGCGAATCGAGACGGCTTTGGCGGATCTGCCCCCGGGCTGCGTCGCGGAAATGCTGCGATTCACCGCGTGGCGCACGAAGTCCGCCGAATTGAGACCGTGGCTGTTGTTCGATTCGCCGGTCGGGCTCGAGGGGCACTATTCCGGTTGGCTACCAACGGTTTTCGGTGCCGACTGGCATCCGGGCGGATTCGACTCCTTCGATGATGTCGCTGAGTGGGTACAGACGCGCGGTGGGTTGGTGAACGTCGTTGCCGGACGGCCGGGCGCAATCCGGGCGGATCAGCAAGAAGGCCACGGCTGGTCGGTTTACCTCGAGGTCTCAGGTGGCGAACGAGTGGTCTGGGTGCGTGAATACACCGACGACCCGGGCCAACTTCCCGCAGTCGCAGAGCACCTGGGCGGAAACGTCTACCGATATCCGTACAGCGAACGTAAGCGCTGGCCCGATGTCGGGGTGCCCGAGGTGGATCCCGCGACGGAGGAGAAGATCTGCGTTCTCGGCGGGATGGTCTACCAAGACAGCGGTGTTCCGGAGCGCCCGCTGCGCTCCGGCCAGGTCTCGGAGGCCAAGGCGCGCAGGGACTTCCCGATCACCCGGATTGGATCAGCGGCCGCCGTGCAAGGGGGATCCGATGGCCCGCCGGAGCGTGCCGAGAACCTGGAGCAACTCGGCGCGGAATTGGAAGCCGTGGTCGCGGAGCGCCGTGCGGCTGTGCACTGGCTGCGGGGGTTCCTCTGGCAGAACGACAGATTCGACATAGTCGACGAGACTTCGGTGCGCGCGGCCGTTCTGGTTCGGGCCTATCACGCGGATCCGGACGCGTTCGAGCTGGCGATAGCGCATTTCGACATCGACGTCCGGGAGAGCGTGCTGCGGCTGGTGGATCCGGGTCGGGCCGGCTGGTCGGAGGACGCGGGCGCGCATATCGTGGCCATTCGGCTGGCCGAATGGGTGCCGCTGCTCGAGCTGGCCGGGCAGGAACTGGCATTGCGCGAAGTCGCGCTCCGAGTCGGATTCGATGCCTTCCGTTCTACTTACGAGCACTATCCCGAACAGGCCAGAGACTGGATCGAGAATCGGATCCTGTTCCCGTACAACCCCGATACCTGGGAATCGGAAACAGCGGTGTTCCGGGACCGGGAACTGTGGGAATTCCGGCGCAACGCGGTGACGCGGCTGTACCTCGAGCTGTCCGGTGGGGCGATGCCGTCGCCACCACGGCGCGACAAATGGATCGATGTCGTGCAGGGGCCGGTGTGGTGGCCGCATCTGTGGGACGCGTCCCTGCGGAAGCTCGGCGACACCCATCCGACGCACGCGAGTCTGCTCGAGCAGTGGGCCGTCGGTCATCTGCTGCACCGGGAGATAGCGAGGCAGACCGGGCTGGACATCCAGGAGGTGCGTCGAATCCTGGACGAGGCCATTGTGCGAATGCATGTCCTGCTTGCCGAGGGAAATGCCGAGCCGCCTGACGAAGATGCGATGAGCGGTGCATCTCTGGATGACGAGGTGGTCGTCGAGCTGGATGAGATCTTGACGATCCTGGAACAACGTGGCAGCGCCGACCGTAGTACGTCGACGGCGACCAGCGCCGCGCAGCTGGAACAGCTCGGATTCGCACCCGAACAGCAGATCGCCATTCAATGGGTGATGGACAAACACGGAATCGGGAGTGTATGGCTTCCCGGCTCACTCGCGAGCAGCGAGCGGTTCCGGGCCGGTCTCGTTCATGCCAGGCCCGCCGGTGTGGATATCGAGGAGATCACCGATATCGACTGCCTGCTCGGTGCACCGCGGTGGAGTCTGGGGCTGGTCGGGATATTCGAACCACGCGAACCCGTCCTGCCGGAAGGGCTCGGCGCGGAAGAGCGGTCACGGATATTGCGGTTACTTCATGGGCGACTCGACTATCGGAGGCGGGAGTGGTTGCTGCATCACAACGGCTACCTGGACGAGAGCCCTGGCTACCCGGAGGCAAGTCAGGTCTACCTGGATTTCGATGAGAACTTCATCCTGCACGGCACAGATCCGCAGGGGCGGCGTCGGCCGATCGGTCGGGGCCCCGAACTGGTCGATCTGACCCGATCCGACGGAAAGCCGTTGCAGGACCTGAAGACCGTTCGGCGGGTACTCGAGGATATGTCCAGCGTGGGCATTCCGGCGAACGGTGCGTTCGTGCAGTCGACGACGACCGGGCCGTTCGACGATAACGAGCTGGGCGTCGTGCGCCGGCCCGTATATCGGAGCGATCGTCGACCTATGGTGCACTTCGCACCCGGACGCCAGACCTTTCTGATACCGGAGCCACCTGCGGGTCGGCCCGCAGACGAGGTCCTGTCGGTCGTTGTGCCGCAACAGATCACAGTCGTGCGGCCCCGATCCGGGCGTTTGGCGCCGGGCTATCCGCTGACGCGCCGGGAACAGGCGATCCACGACAAAGGCACACCGGCGTTCGGTCCATGGCGAGACCGGTCGCTCGAGGCCAGCAGCGGTCCGGAGCCGCATGGGTATCTGTATCAATTTCCCGACCGGAGCACCTACATATTCCGCCCGGCGGGGGCTGTGAGGCGTGCGGATGACGGCGTCCCCGGACTTGTTCTAGCCGTTCGCGATGCCTGCTACTCGTGGATCCATGACCGCCTCGCCGAACTCGCACCCGCATACACCGGCATTCCGGTCAGTACGCTGTGGGACTCGGAGAACGGCTTGGGGTCGTTCACCGAAATCCCGGACGACGTCGATGACCGTAAAGTGTGGGAATTCCCGGTCGAGTACTGCAATGCCAGGGCACTGGGAGACTTCGTAGCCGGACTGCTGATCGGCCCGCACGGCCGCGGTATGTGCTTGCCCCCCGCGGGGTTTCCGCTGGATTCGCTGCCCGGGGTGCGATCGGATTTCGTCGCCGACGCCATCGGCCGGCCGATGGATCGCGCCACGCTGACAGCGGGCCGCGTACTGCGGGCGGAACTGGCGAGCAGATTGGCTGCGATCCGCACCGCCGGTATCGAACCGGTGGAGCAGTCCGCCATCGAACTAGCCGTCGAGCGACTGGATTCCGTGCTTCGGAACGGCATGATCACTATCGACGCGTGGCCGGAATTCCTGCGCCTGCTGCCTGTCCCATCGGCATCGCCTCGGGGGGATCTCGAGGAGATGAAGCGGATCATCGATCGTGTGGCCCGGCCGGAGCGGCCGCTCGGACCGCTGACCGACGCCGAGTCCGAGGAAAGCTATGGCATTCCCAAAGACCTGCGGAACCAATGGGAAACAGCGTGTGCTGATCTGTCGCGGATCATCGGGAAGCCGATCGAAGCTTGGTTGTGCCCGGCAAATGTGGATGGATTCGCGACGTTGCGGGCCGAGGCCGGGTACGCGAAGGAACGCGATATCAAGTACAAGAGCCTGGATTATCTCGATCTGCTGTTGTGCCCCGATCTGACCCGTGCGGATCTCGGCAAGGTCTTCTGCTACGAACGTAGCTCGATGCCCGAGGGACTCGACGGGGAATATGCGGAGATCCTGCGGCGTCGGCAAGAAGAACGCCGTCGGGATCGGCGCGACGCGGAAGAACGCACGGATGTGTCGCTGGGCCCGCGCGGCGAAGTGTTCGTCATCGGGCAGGACGGGGCGCTGCGGTCGCAGCGCCTCGATGCCGACCTGTACGGGATCTTCTACCGCGGTGGCGCCGATGTCGACGATCCAATTCTGCTGGCATTCTGCCTGAACCTTCTCGCCGAACGCGGTCTGATCCAGCACGGTGGAATTCAAGACTGGGATGCCCTGACCCAGAAGGAGTCTCGTGAGCGGCAAGCCCTGGATCGGAAGTATGACCGAGATGGTGAGCACCTGTTGCGAGTCGCGCCGGGCGAACCGCCCACCGGGGTGCGGGGTCTGCCGGCGTCCAGGGCGGTGATGGCGTCGCTGGTTGTCGAATCCGACTATGACGGTGTGCCGAGATTCTCTGTGAATCCGAGTATTTCGACTCGGCGCAGGCACTGGACCGCCGCTGAGGTATTGAACGGCTGGACCGAACTCGCAGCGTCGCGGGATGATTCGCGGCCCGCCCAGGATTCAGAAATGGACCGGGCTCTGCGGTATCCGTGGATTCGCTTCAAGCGCATAGTTCGCGGTCAGGTGAGCACGGTCGTCGCCGACTGGCTGGACCTGTGGCCCGACGCCGATCCTGTCCGTGCGAGCGCCACCGACACCGTGAACGAGATCGTCGAGTTGATCACCGAGCGGGCGCGTGCGAAGGTCGCCCGCAATCCGGTATTGCTGGACGACTCGGGCTGGATCGACGCGCTCATCGAAGATCTGCTGGCCGACTATCACGACTTCTGGTGCTGCCGTCTCGCGCTCGGCGAATTCCTCACCGATATTGTGCAGTTGGGCACGGAAGACCCGCGCGTGCGGTGGGTGCGGCGGCTGACTCTGGCCCAGTGGAAGCGTGCGGTGCGGCGCTGCCCGACCCGGTCGCTGGCGCTGAATTCGCTGTATCCTGGTGCCGTGGAACTGCTTGTGTCGGGGCCGCGCTCAGTGAATATCGCTGACTTCCTGGGAATCCCCGATGCGCAAGGTCAGCAGCTGGTGTATCGATCGGTGCTCCGGTTGGCGGACGATGTGGTGGCGACAGCGGCTGCGGAGGGGATGGAATACGCTCCGGTTTCCGATGACGCCGAGCCGCGTTTCGGCTCCAGCGGCGAGGGACCGGACGGTGATTGGGGTATCTCCATCGGCGGGAATCCCGAGCGGACAGCACTGGCTGACGCGGCGGGGCAGGGGGACGAGCAGGCGTTCGAGCATTGGTGGGCCGGTGTCGTAACTCAGGTGTACGAGTGCCTGTATCGCCGTTTGGGCAACGACCTCAGTGGTGGCGACGAACGAGGCCTGCGCGCACTGCTCGCGGACATTCGGGAGAACTGCCGCCGCGACATCCCGGACCGGTCCCGGCAGGAACCCGTCGAAAGCTGGTTGAGCGGCATTGTCGTGCGGCGCCTGCGAGATCACTTCGGCTGGCGGAACTTCCGTCGTCAGGCTGGAGTCAGATACGCGACTTCGGCCCGTGTCGGCACCGGGCATAGATTGCTGCGCAGCGTATTCCACGCCGACGAGCCCCAGCTGCGCGACGCCCTGGCGAATTTTTCGGGCACACCGATTCAGCGGGAAATCCTGCGGCTGCGACTGCGGTACGGATTCTCGATCGAGGAGACCGGGACCTGGCTGGAGATACCGGCGTCGGTCGTCGAGCACCTCGAAAACGAGGCTGTCCGTGTCTTTGTCGAGGATTTCGGCGAATTCGTCGAAGTCGGCCCACCGTCGGAGACTCGTGAGCTCGAGCTCTCGGATCGGGTGGTTGTCGATGTGCTGTGCACCCTCGGCGACGAATCCAGCGATGGCGGGGGCATCGAGGACGCCGTGTCCATGGTCGATGTGCTGCTGGGCGCTGATCCGGCCCATCTGGGGCTGGTCGTGCCATTTCAGCCTGCGGTGCCGAAGCGCCCGGTCCGGCCCTGCTGGATGTCGGAGATGGAGTGGGAGGAGACGTGGGCGGCACTGCCGGCTCGATACGAATATCGCGCGCGGGAGTGGCGGCGGATCGCTGATTCCGGTGCGGCCGAGAGCCATCCGGGTGATCAGCGGGCGAGTCGGCGAGTCCATCCGGCACCGCCGCAGCCTGAGCCCGATGAGGGTGCGGCGACGAGAACGATGCCGGCGAGTTCTCCTGACCCGGAGCTCGTGCTGGAGCGGCTGCTGATTCGCTTGCCCGATCGGGACTGGATACATGGTCTGATCGATCCGGGGCGCCTGAACGTCGATCCCGAACCGATTTCCGCCGAGATTGTGCGGATCGTTGAGTCGTGGTGGGAGCAACTCGACGACGCGGAACAGGCCCTGCTGATCGAGAAGCACCCGGTCTTGATCGGAAACCTCCCGGGCGTGCCTGTTCCCATTCGCCACGACGTGAACTTCGCGCAGCTGTGCCGGAGGCACACGGAGGTCGACGCTCGATTCCTCGAAGCGCTGCAGCGCTCCCCGATTATTCAATCGAAGCTCCTGAAAAGGCAGGCCGACCTGCTGATGGCGATCCTGACGTTGCGAGACAGAATCGGTGCGAACACCGGACGGCTGCCGACTTCGGCGTATCTGATGTCGTACCTGAGTGACGACACCGGCGATTGGATGGTGATACTCACCGGAAGTCTCGACGCCCAGTCGTTGACGTGTTACCTCCCGTCGAACCTGACCACCGAGCTGGCAGTCGGCAGAACGGTCGACGATGCCCAACGGCATATCGAGGCGACTGTTCTCACCGCGATGCCGCCCGGCAGACTTCTTCCGCTCGAGTCCGATCTGACCGCGGCCACGCTGATACTGGTCGACACCCGCGACCTCGGCGCGGTCCACGCGCGCAATCGCATAGCTGCGGGATTGATTCGTCAGGTCCAGGAAATCATGGCGATTCGTACCCTCGGTGTGAGTCTGCCGAAGACCTACTGGCTGGGCCGGGGGGCCGGTGCCGCGGTCGTCCACGCCGCCCTGCGCCGCCTTGGCGCGGCGCGAAATACGTTGTGTGAGAAGGCGATCTTCCTCGATGCGGGACCGCTGGTTCGGCGGGCGGTCCGCAAGATGGACAACGTTCATCTGATCGACAGCTCTGGGCCCATGGGTGTCGAAGCCGGAGACAGGTCGAAGTGGGCGCGTGCCATGGCCGACCCCTTCGGGTACACCGACAGCGAATCCCGTGTCCTCGAGCCGACGCAGGCGCTGCTTTCGCGCATAGTCGGAGCCGGTGCGCACGCAGCCACGGGTGGGAAAGAGATCGCGTTCGTCGAACCGTTCCGCCTGCCGACCGAAGACGGTACGGCGGAAGTCTTTCCGCCCAACTATGTGGTGCCGATGGCGGTGTATCAATTCGGCGTGATGATCGGTCGGGAGTTGCGGTTCGACCGAGAAATCGGGATGTCCGCTGTCGACGAAGCCGAGTTGGAGGAGGTGGTGGGCGGACGACTGCGCCCATTCGATTCCTACAGTAGCGTGATCGAACACCTACTGGCACTGGCCGAATCGGATCGGAAGGGCAATTCGTTGCGGCGTGCGTCCGCCCTGCTGGCCGGGCAAGACGCGCGCGGTGCAGGCCACGTGATGTGCATGACCGTTCAGGAGGGGATTGTTCGGATAAGTTCCGCTGGGACCGCGATGCGGATACGTCCCTACCGCCCTGACCAGTTGCCCGAGATCGAATGGCTGGCGGCGATCGTCGCCAGCGGCGACGGCACTCTGACGCACCCGGTAACGGAGCACGATCCGATACCACGCTCGGAGGTCCTGATCGGCCCCGACACCACCGCCCGTCGGTGGCCGTTCCCGGTGCGGGGCACGGTGCTCGTGGTCCACCCCGACCAGGATTCCGAGACAGGCGCGGATGACTCGACCGGAAGTGCCGAGCGGACACCGAGGGAACTCGACGAGATACGCGGTGTGCTGGACCTGTTCTTCGACCGGCGCGCCCACGATTACCTGGGATTGGTGGGGTCCCACAAGCTGGAGACCGAATACGGTATCGCGATCGAAGAACAGCAGCAGATCCAAGAACTCCTGGACCGTCTCGGCCGGTATCAGCTTGCTGTGTGGGATGCCAATCCGGACGCCGCGCGATGGCGTGTCGGAGGCCGGTGCATACCGAAACCTGCCGGCATATACATGAAGACCCTGGATCGGCTGGACTGGGTGCTGGGGGCCGCACGGCAGCATCTGGGCAAGCTCGGGATCTACCTGCCGCGGCTGCCGATGTGGTTGCGGCCATTCGTGACGCCGGACCAGTGGGCGGCACTGGAGAAACGCGCCGAGGTTCGGCGCGGGGAGTACGTCATGTGGCTCGAATCTCCGCCACCGGTACCCGCGGATGTGGTGATCGGCCCGGACCGGGTGCTGTACATGTGCAACGACGATGACGAGTGGTTGCCGATCGTCTCCGACATCGACCCCGCCGAATTGAAGCTGGTCGACGGGGCCGACGGCGACATCGATCCGGTCAGCTACGAGGCGGCGATCCTGCTTCTGAACGAACTGGGTCTGGTCAAACACGGAGCCACCGGCGGGTGGGACGCGCGGACTCCGCCGGACAAGGCGGTCAAACGTCAAGTACTGAGCAAGCAGACTCGCATGACTGTCTTTCGCCCGGGTGCGCCTCCCCGTCGCGAACGCAGTCCCCGACCCGAGGAGGCCCGCTCGCTCGGTGATCTGCCAACGTTGGCGTTTCCCGGACTGACGAGTCGCGATTATTCCTGGTACGCGCTGACCCAGCGAATCGAGTCGGCGCTGGCGAACCTGCCTGCCGGACCCCTGACCGAATTGCTGCGGTGCACCGCGCAGCGCACTGGATGGCGTGGTCTCGCACCGTGGTTGCTGGATCGTATGTCGCCTCGAGCCGAGTTCAGTGCCTGGCTATCGACCGTATTCGGCGCCGGGACGCATCCGGGTGGATTCGACTCGTTCGACGCAGTCGAAGCGTGGGTGCTGACACACGGTGGACTGGTGAACGTGATCGGTGACCCGTCGAGCCGGCTTGCGTGGTCGGTGTTCGCCGAAGGGGCCGGGCCGGACCGTGTGGTCCGGGTGCGCGAATGGACCGCAGATTCGGCGCAGATCCCGGACACGGCTGATGATCTCGGCGACGGAGCTTATGAGTATCCGTACGCGGATCGGCGCTGGCCCGAGATGGACTCAGGTTTCTACGCGATCGTATTCACCGACGCGGGAGAACCGGAATGTATGCCGGAGGCGAACGCCGTGCCGTCTCGCCGCTCCGAGCCGTAAAGCTGGAGTTCTGATGCTCTTCTGGAGATCGCGCCGCTACGCGGATTCAGCCGTTCGCCGCGCCTGAGCGTGCGCGCCGACATCATCACGGATGCGTCCGGCGCGCTCGCCTACCGGAATCCCTCGGACCGCCCGTCGATGGCGGTCCATCCGCCATCCACCGCGAGATTGGCTCCTGACACATACGTGGACGCGTCGCAGGCCAGGAACGCGACCGCCCCGGCGACTTCCTCCGCGGTGCCCCAGCGGTTGAAAACCGTGTGGGCGGCATAGGATTCATAGCGTGCGGTGTCGTCCTTGATCGGGCGGGTGAGCGGGGTGTCGATCACGCCGGGGGCGATAGCGTTGACGCGTACTCCGGCGGGGCCGATCTCGGCGGCGAGGCTGCGGACCATCTGCACGATGGCGGCTTTGGTGCCGCCGTAGACGCCGAGGCCCGGTTCGACCATGGTCGCCCGCATGGACGAGCAGGCGACGAGACTGCCCGACCCCTGTTCGGCCATCACCCGGCCGGCCGCTTGCAGGAAGAACAGGGTGCCTTTGAGATTGAGTGCGATGACGCGGTCGAAGTCGTCCTCGGTGTAGTCGAACAGGCGCTTGCGGATATTGATGCCGGGGGTCGTGACTCCCACATCCAGGCGGCCGTGTTCGGTAATCGCCGCGGCGACAACACGATCCACGTCCGCGCGGCTGGTCAGATCCGCGCCGTGGGCGGTCGCCGAACCGCCGGCGGCGCGAATGTCGTCGGCGGTGCGCTCAGCGGCATCGGCGTCGAAGTCCGCGCACAGTACGTGTGAGCCGAGCGTGGCCAGCGCCTGCGCGCTGGCCGCGCCGATGCCGGAGCCGGCCCCGAACACGATGCTGACCCGGTCGGTCAGGTCGAACAGGTTCATCATTACTCCTCGGTGATTCAGGGAAGCATCCAGGACAGGACCGGTGTGGACTGGAGATAGACGAGCACGCACAGGACCAGCAGCAGGCCGAGGCTGTAGCCCAGCACCTTCCGGAAGATATCGCCTTCTCTGCCCGCTAGACCCACCACCGCGGCCGCGATGGCCAAGCTCTGCGGTGACAGCATCTTTCCGACCACGCCGCCGGAGGAGTTGGCCGCCGCCATGAGCTCGGGTGACAGGCCGGTCTGCTGTGCCGCCGTGGTCTGTACCGCGCCGAACAGCGCGTTGGCGGAGTTGTCGGAGCCGGTGATCGCCACACCGATCCAGCCGATGATCGGCGAGACGAAGGCGAACAGCGAGCCGAGCTGGGCCAGGCTGGTGCCCAGAGTTCCGGTCTGTCCGGAGTAGTTCATCACGAAAGCCAGTGCGAGAACGGCCAATACGGTGACGATGGTCCAGCGCAATTGATGGACTGTGCTGCCCCAGATGCGGGCCGCATCGACCGCGGTGATGCGCAACAGGGCCGCTGTCAGCACCCCGGCGACGAGCAGCAGTGTTCCCGTGGACGGTACGAAATTGAAGGTGAACGCGGTATTCGCGAGTTTGCCGGACGGCGAGCTGTAGGACAGGCCGGGCCAGGCGAAGGTGATCGCGGTTCGGTTCAGAGCCGATTTGATCGCCGGGATCTGCACCACGACGAACATGGCGATCACGATCAGATAGGGCGCGTAGGCCAGGAAGACCTGCCCGCGACTGTCCTGCTTCGCCTCGTCGCCGGAATCGGTCTCGGCCACGAAGGGCTGCCGAATAGGGCGGACGCGCTGCATCACGACCAGTGCGAGTGCGCAGCAGAGCGCGGAGACGATATCGGCGAGTTCGACCGAGACGTAGTTGGAGGACACGAATTGCCCCAGCCCGAAGGCGATTCCGGCCACCAGCGCATGCGCCCAAGTCTGTTTCAAGCCGTGTCGGCCGTCGACGATGAACACCAGGACCAGCGGGACGAAGGCCGCGACCAGTGAGGTCTGCCGGCCGATGATCGCACCCAGCTCTTCGAAGTCCAGGGAGGTTACCTTGGCCAGGGTCACCACCGGGACCGCCAGGGCGCCAAATGCCACCGGCGCGGTATTGGCGACCAGCGCTGCTATCGCGGCGCGCATCGGTTTCATGCCCAGTGAGATGAGCATGAGCGCGCTGATCGCGACGGGGGTGCCCGCGCCGGCCAGTGCCTCGAGCAGCGCGCCGAAGGCGAAGGCTACCAATAGAGTCTGTACCCGCAAGTCCGGGCTGATCGAGGCGAAGGAACGCCGCAACACCATGAAGTGTCCGCTGGCCTCGGTGAGTTTGAAGATCCACAGCGCGTTGGCGACGATCCACAGTACGTTCAGGAAACTGAATGCGGCGCCGTATCCGGCCGCACTGAAAGCCTGTCCGATCGGCATGTGATAGGCCGCGACGGCGATCACCAGGGAGACGCCCAGGGCGGCGAGGCCGGCCCACTGGGCTTTGGCCCGAACGATGCCGAGCAGGACGAACAGGGTGAGCAGGGGGAGCGCGGCGAGCAGTGCGGACCAGCCGAGATTGCCGAGCGGATCAAAGGTTTGAACGTACATGGAGCGTCCTTCGACGGTGAAGGGAATCAGAGACTGATCACGCCTGGTCGGCGATCAAGGTTCCGCCCAGGGCGAGGCGGTTCGGCGGTATTTCGGTGAACTGGACGCGAACCCGGCCGCGTTCGGTATTCAGGATCTCGACGACGGCGTCGGTGACCACGGTGGTGAATTCGCGAATCTGTTCGTCGGTGCGGCCAGGGAGTATTTCGACGGTGATGTTGGGCATTGGGGACCGCCTGTCGGTGAGTGGGAAGGGGACTACGCGCAGGTGCCGTCTGGGTGAATAGCGCTGGTGGCCATAGCTTCTCGATCCACCAGCAACCCCTTGATCAATGCGGTGTCGAGGAGCAGTGCCGGGATCATCCGGCTTCGGAATATGGCGAGGATGGCTCGGACGTCGGCATCACCCGGCATCGCGGGGATGCGCAACGGGAAATCGGCGGCCAGTTGCTCGGCGGTGCGCAGCGCGGAGTTCCGAATGCTCGCGTACATGTCGCCCGTTGCGATGGGGCGCAGACGTTCCCATGCGGCGGGCAGGAATTCGGGCCAGTGCCCGAGCGCCCGATAGTAGCTGAGCACCCGCGGAAGCTCGTGTTCCGCACGGATCTCCGCGAATACAGAGGCAAGATCGGGTGTCGGCGGCTCGGTCGGTATCGGGAGGTTTCTGGCACCGGGGTGGACTCCCAGCGGCGCGCCCTCGGGAAAGCTCGGCGCGGACGATGCCTCGGGTTCGCCGAGGACCGCACCGTACCAGATGGTTACCAGGGTGAGCAGTTTGGGTAAAGGCCAGGCGAAGGTCTCGGTGTAGCCGGTGATGGCCGGGATATCACCCACGTCGGCCCAATCGATGCCGGCAGCATCGGGTGCGGGCAGACCGGCCAGGACCGCCCGTACCTGTTCACCGAAGCCGGGCCGCGTGAGCAGTCCGCGCGTCGGAAGCCACAGTGCGGTCAAATGATCCGGATAGTGTGCCAGGGCCTGGAAGATCGGGCTGACGAAGGGGACACCGAGAAAATCGGGCACCTCGGCGAGGATTCGTTCCACCTCTGGATGTGGCGTGCGCAGTGCCGGCAGCTCGGGTACGAGGATCGAGCCGAGGGCGGCGTCGGCGGCTTCTTGTGCGAATGGCATTACTGCGGATCTCCGAGGTACGGGGGTAACTGATCGGTAGGGGCGTTCTGGTAGGCGAGCGGGCGCAGAAAGCGGCGCACGGCCGCGGGGCCGACCGAGGTGTGCGCGGCGGAGCTGGTCGCCGGCCAGGGGCCGCCGTGGTGCTGTGCGGCGGAGACCGCGACGCCGGTGGGCCAGCCATCGAAAATCACTCGCCCGGAGGACAATTCGGCATGGCGGCACACGGCTGCGGTCCAATCGGATTCGGACGGCAGCGCGTGGATGGTGGCGGTGAGTGCCGGCTCCAGCGCCTCGGCGGCGGTGAGTAGTTCAGAAGTATCGTGGTAGCGCACAAGTGCGGTGAAGGGGCCGAAGTGTTCCTCGCGCAGCACCGCGCCGGCCAGGAACCCGGGAACGTCGGTTTCCACCACGGTAGGAGACTGCCGAAAGCCCTTGCCGCTCCGTCCTTCCAGGCGAATTCGGACATCGGGCAGTTGTTTCACCGTGGCGATGGCTCGTGACAGTGCGGTGCGCATGCCCTCCGACAACATGGTCGCGGGTTCGATGGTGCTCATCCGCGCCACCACTTCGGCGATCCACTGATCACCATCGGCGCCGGTGGGGACGAAGACCAGCCCGGGATTGGTGCACAACTGGCCGTTGAGCGCGGTGGCCGAGGTCACGAAGTCCGCGACGGTCTGGTCACGAAGGCTGGAAACCGTTGCGGGAGAGAGGTATACGGGGTTCAGGCTGCCCATCTCGGCATACACCGGAATCGGGCGCGGGCGGGCGGCCGCCAGTTCGTGCAGCGCGCGCCCGCCGCCGAAGGAGCCGGTGAACGCGACTGCCGCGACTTCGGGCGCGGTGACCAGCGCGGCACCGGTTTCGATGGTTTTGCCCTGCACCAGCGCGAAGACCCCGGCGGGGGCGCCGACAGCGGCGACCGCCTCGGTGATCAATCGCGCGGTGAGTGCATTGGTGGCGGGATGCAGCGGGTGGCCTTTGACGACGACCGGGCAGCCGACGGCGAGAGCGGCCGCGGTATCGGTACCCGCGACACCGAAGGCGAACGGGAAGTTGCTGGCGGTGAAGATGGCCACCGGGCCGACGGGGATGTTCGTCCTGCGGAGATCCGGGGTGGTTCCCCTCGGCTTGTCCCGCACCGTGTCCAGATATTCGCTCGCCTGCTCGGCATAGGAACGCAATTGGTAGACAGTGCGATCCAGCTCGCCGGCCAGGCGGTCCGGTCCGATTCCGGTCTCGCCGTCCGCCGTGTCGATCAGCTCGTCGCCGACGGCGGCGAGACGGGTCGCGATTTCGAGAAGTAGTCCGGTGGGGTCCGTCCCGCGCCATGCGCGGAAGGCCTTGCTCGCGTTCCGGGTCGCCTCGGCGATCGCCTCGGGTGCGCTCTCGGGGTGCCAAGGCCCCGGCGTTCCGTCGTATGGGTTGTGTGCCTGAAAACGTGCTGTGGTCGGCATGCAACGTAGCGTACAACTTAGTATCCAATTTTGGAAGCTGAATCTACCTGCGGATTCACGGGATTCAGGTCGATGCTAGGCCGTCAGTTTGGGCAGAGCTGTGCCTTGCACCTCGAGGACGTGACGACGCGCGGACTCCTCGGCGACGACCTGATCGCGGGCGCGCAGGGCCTCGACGATGGCCCAGTGGCCGCGAATGCACATGGCGAGTTCCTCGCGCGTGAACGAGCGCGCCATGCCGTAGGTGATATTGAATTCCCGGCTGCGCCGCCAGTCGGCGATCAGACGCTGGTTGCCGCAGGCGGTGACGATCGCCTCGTGGAACTCGCGATTCATCTCGCCGAGCACGCTCGACGGAAGATCGAGCAGCTCGTCCATCGGCCGGTCGTACAGGGCCGCGATATCGGTGAGCTGTTGCGCGCTCGCGCGCACGGCGGCGAGTCCGGTCGCCATTCCTTCGAGCGCACAGCGCACCTCGTAGATGTCCTGCACCTCCGCCGGTGTCGGCTCGTGCACCACCCAGCCGTGTTTTGCGCGGCGGACCAGACCCTGATCGACCAATCGCAGCAGGGCGGTTCGGATCGGGGTCCGGCTGATCTCCAGATCGCCCGCCAGATCGTCTTCGGTGAGCTTCTGGTTCGGCCGGAACGTGCCGTCCAGGATCAACGCTTTGACTCGTTCGTAGGCCTGATCGCTGAGGGAACGCCCGGTTCCGATCGGGGGACGCCCGGTCGGGCGGGTAACTCGAGCTGCGTTCGACATGGACATCCCTCCGGAGGGGTGAGGCTGCGGTCATAGTGTACAAGCCTGGACACAGGCGTTCGCCGTCGCCGCAGTTCGCCGAACAGGTGCCCGCGGCGCGGCGACGGATATCGGGATATTCGCGGTGTATCCAACCCGGTTATCGTCGATTCGTGTTGAGGCGCAACGCCTCCCGATTTTCGATGAATCCCATCCGCGAAAATATTCAGGCGTTCGAAACATATCAAACAGATGTAAAAGCATGTCGGCGAACTGGATTCGGCGAATATCTCCATATTACTGTCCAACTCGTCATGTGAGGGCGAATGAATGGAGAGATGGCTGCAATGGAGAGCATGCGTATCAAGGCGGCCGGGACCGTTATCGCCACCGTGCTTATCGGTACCGGTTTGGGCATGGTGACCGCCGCACCGGCGAATGCGTCCGGAAGGACTTGTGACTACAGCGTCAGGTCCGAGCGGGACGGAGGCGCGCTGGTCGGACGAGTGCCGGCGCCCACCGGCAATTGCACCCTGCGCGAGGGTAACTCGGGCGATGCCGTCAAGGCCCTCCAGTCGACATTGTGGAAATGCTACGGCCAGAACGTTTCTCGTGACGGGCAGTTCGGCCCCAGGACGAAGGCCGCCTTGATCCACGCGCAGCGCGAGGCCGGCGCCGGCGCGGACGGAATCTTCGGTCCCGAAACCTTCGGGAAGTTGAAATGGGCCTACTTCAAGTCCAACGGCACCGACGTGCAGTGCCATCGTTACGGCCGCTAGCCGGCAGTAACGGATGTCCCGCGACCTGCGAAATCCAGTATTTCGCAGGTCGCCGTGCGTTCGGGCTACAACGCGGTGTAGTCGCCGGTGCGGACGAGCCGCACTGCAACAACGAGACCCCAGGCGTCGGTTGATCGCGGTGCCGGCTGTCGGTTACGGATTGATCGGCTTCTGGGTGTGCGGGGGCATCTATATAGGCTTCGTCGAGCAGGAAGATCTCAGGGAGCTGGAGGCATTGGCGGAACAGGGCGATATTCCCATACGGCCGTACTGCTGAGCAGTCGCCAACGCAAGTTCGTCAGCCCGCGAATTCCACCACGAAGATTCCGTTGTCGCAGTGCACGGCCAGCCGGTTGCCCCAGGCCGCCAGCGCGAGGATCGACATGTCGAGATCGAGTGCGAGCAGGCACGCGCCGGTCGTGATGTTCCACAGGCGAAGTGCGTCGTCGAGCTCGCCGTATCGCCGGGTGCCCGCCGATGCGAGCACGGTCGTGCCGAAGAGGCGCGGCGCTGCCAGCGCGCTGAGCGAACCGTGGCCGATCAGTGGTTCGCCGACTGCTGTGCCGGAGACGGGATCCCACAGCTGGATCGCGCCCGCGCGCCCGCCACAGGCCAGCAGGTCGTGGCCGTCGGGGCCGGGGACGGCGGCGAGCTGGGTGATGTGATCGCGCGGAACGGAGAAGACGCCGGGGCATCGCGCACCCGTGGTGGCGTCGTAGACGAACGCCTGCGGGCTCGCGTTCGCATGGCCGGAGCCACAGGCGAGCAACGGTCGGCCCGAGGGCCCGGCCAGCGCGACCATCAGGGAGTCATGGGCGAGCCGAGCGGATATCGTTCTCGCCGACTTACCGGTGGCGGGATCCCAGAGCTGGATCGCCGAGAGCTGGATGGACGCGATCAGTGCTCCTCCCGGAGCGGGAACGGCAGTGGGCGAGGCGCCGAGATCACCTGTGCGCCGGTGGCCGGCGCCGGTGGCGGGATCCCATTCCCAGATCATGCCCCAGCGGTCGCCGCTGACGATCCGAGTCGCACCCGCCGTGCCCGGCATCGACGCGATCGTGGTGATCGAGCCGGTGTGACCTCGCAGCGGAGCACCCACCGCCGAGCCGGTCGCCAGGTCCCAGATCTGGACCGTCCCGTCGGCTGCGCCGCTGACCACGCGCCGGTCCTCGATCGAGGCGAGCGCTGTGACCGCGCTGGCGCCGGTGGCCACCGGCGCGCCGACCTGAGTTCCGGAGGCGACGTCCCAGAGACGGAGCGTGCGGTCCTCGCCCCAGCTGGCCAGGAGTCCATCCGGCAGCGCCGCCAGCGCCCCCACCGGGGCGCCGTGACCGGACAGCGGTTTCCCGGCGGCGTGACCCGCGGTGTCCCACAGGCGAATGCGATGAGCATTGCTGGCGCAGGCCAGCACGCCGCGTCCGTCCGGTAGCCGGATCCCGGCCAGCGCGGACACGCGGCGGGTTCCGCCGGTGAAGGGGCCGACGAGCAACTTCCCGGAGACCGGTTCCCAGATGCGCAGGAAGCCACGATCGTCGCCGGCGGCCAGCAGGTATCGGCCGTTCCCGTCCGGTACAGGTGTCAGTGCGTGCACCAGGCTGCTCCCGTAACCGTGGAGGTCTCCGAGGTAGTCACCGGTGACCGGATCCCATCGTGCAATCCGGGTGTTCGTCATTTTCTTCCATCCCACGCTGGCCGCGAGCAGGGAGCCGCCGTCCGGGAGCGGCACAGCGGTCATGGCGCCCATGATGCCGGTGGTGCCGCTGGCCGGAAGTTGCCGCACGGTCGAGGTGTCGAGGTCATCCCAGACAATCGGATGGCGATGGCCGGTGGCGAGCACGGTGCGTCCGTTCGGAAGTGGCGCCGTGGCCATCACCGAGACAGTGCCGTGCCGCGGCGGTACTCGGTAGATCACCTGCGCGGTCGCCGGATCCCACAGCCGCATCGCATAGTCCTGGTGGCCGGTGCCGACGAGTGTGCGGCCGTCGGCGATCGGTACCACCGTCTGCGGGGTGATCTCCTCGGTGCCCCCCGGCAGCTGGCCCACGTCAGCGCCGGTGTCGCCGTCGTAGAGATGAACCGCCCTCGCGGTTCGTGTGCCGACCGCCACCACTGTGCCGCCACCGAGGGGAGCCGATACCAATCGGCCTGCGGCAGGGGGAAAGCCGGCGAACCTGGAATCGGGGTGGGTGGAGTATCCGGAGCCCGGATCCCATAGGCGCACTGTCGAATCGGCAGCAGCGGACGCGAGCAGAACTCGTCCGTCCGGCAGCGGCAGCGTAGCCAGCGCTGTCACATCGGACAGATGCCCGCTCAGGACTCCGGCACGTGCACCGGTGTGGGCATCGGAAAGGAGGATCACGTGTCGTGCATTGTGGAGGGGGCGGGCCAGCAGATTGGCACCGCCGGGTCCCGGCACCTCCACCGTGTCGATGTCCTCCCACACCGCGGTGCTCACCGCTTGCCCGGTCATCGGGTCGCACAGTGGGGACACTCGCTCATTCCTTTCCCGGCAGGCCAGCAGGATGCGCCCGTGCTGCCGGACCGCCGCCACCGCGGTCACCCCGTATCCTCGCTGCACCGGCTCGGCGACGCAGGCACCGGTATCCGGGACGATCAGCTGGACCAGACCCCATTTCGACCCATTCGCGACCGCGAGCACGGTGCGTGGCGTGGGCAGGGACACCGTGGCCAGGCCGCCGATCTCATGGTCGAAGACAAGCGGCTCGGCCGCGGAATCCGCTGACGCCGGATCCCAGAACGTCACGGTGTTCCCTCCGGCGACGGCGAGCACGGTGCGCCCGTCCGGCCAGGGCACAACCGTCATGGACGCGATCGGCTCGTCCAGCATGATCGCCCGTGCGGCGAAATCGCTGTTCCACGGATCCCACAACCGGACAGCGTCGGCGCTTGCCCCGGCCAGCAGCACCCGGTTGTCGGCCAGCCGCACGGTCGTCAGTTGCCGTACCGGCGCCGGAAGTTCATCCATTGTCAGGTGTGGTTGATCGCGCCGCAGCCGCGCCCAGCGAAGGCGCAGGGGCCCCCGCGATGTACGACCCGGGATGCTGCCGGCGAACCGCGCCATGGCCAGGGCCTGGAGGAGGGCTTGTTCCGGCTCGGACCGGCCGGCCAGTCGGTGTCGGGTACCCAGCAGCGCCACGGCCGCCGGCGGCAGATCGGCCCATCGCACGCCGGATCGGAGTATCTGGGACACAAGACCGTCTGTCATGGGCAATTCACCATCACATTCTTCGCCGGCGGAGTTTCGGTGTCTCGAGCGGTTGTAAAAGGCAGGCGGCGAACTGGATTCGACGAGCGGAATTCGTCGAACGGATAGCGCCGCTGGGGATTCCGGCGAACGCGAATCTGCGGTTCACCGGGGCGCACTCATGGCCGTATTCGGGCCCGGCTCAGGTTGTACTCGCAACCCGGCGCTCTACCCGGCGATGGGTACGTGCGGGCATTCGGGGCGGCGGAGAAACAGTGATCCCGCGCATGATCGGCCGCACCTGGAATCCGGCCACCGACTCGAGCCGCCAGTTCGACCACAGCTGCGCCAGCACGATGGCGATCTGATAACGGGCAAATGCCGCACCCAGGCAGCGGCGCGTACCGCCGCCGAACGGCAGGAACGTGAACGACGAGGGGTGCTCGGCGAGGAAGCGTTCGGGATCGAAGTCGTTGGGGGCGGACCAGTTTCGCGCGCTGCGGTGGGCGAGGTAGGCGCTGGCAGCGACCACTGTGCCCGACGGCAGGTCGTACCCGGCGAGCTGCGCGGATTGATTCAGCCGCCGCGGCACCGCCAGCGCGATCGGGGTTACTCGCAGGATCTCGTTCACCACCGCCTGGAGATACTCGAGATGCTGGATCCGTTCTGTCTGGACCCGGCCGTCGGGAAAAGCGGCCAGCAATTCCTGATAGAGCCGTTCGCCGACCGCCGGGGCACACATCAGATGGTGCAAGCCCCACGCCAGGGTGGTGGCTGTGGTTTCGTCGCCCGGCGATCAGCAAGGTGAGGATCTCGTCGTGGAGTGCTCGATCATCCAGCGCGGCCCCGTCCTGGTCACGGGCAGACATCAGCAGGGACAGTACATCGCGGCCGGGCTCGGCGGAATCCGCGCGCCGGGTTGCGATCTCCTCGTACAACGCCCGCCTGATCTCGGTGCGATGCCGGGCGAGCCGACGGTGGGGAAGCAGACGATCGGCGATCGCGGCCAGCGGGCCCGAGTGTGGTGCCGCGCTCCGGCGGTCGAAGTACCGGCGGATCCGCTGCGGCGGAACAATGCTGGATGCCACGAAAAGGCCGGGGGTCCAGGCCGCTTCGACGAAGTTCTCGACGGCGTTTCGCAACTGTGCGAGCCGGGGGCCGTCCGCGTCACCGAAAAGGCACCGGCAGATGACGTCGAAGGTGACACGTTGCAGATGCGGGCGAATCTCCACCGCGGTGCCATCGGCCCAGTCGTCGCCGACCTGGAGGGCGGCGTCGCGCATGATGTCGCCGAAAGCGCGCATCCGGTCGCCGTGAAACGGTGGCGTCAGCAGTCGCCGTTCCAGGCGGTGTGCCTCGCCATCGAGGAACAGAACCGAACGGTCGCCGATGAACAATCCCGCCTGATCGTTCTGGTGTGCGAGCACGTCTCGGGTGCGGGTGAAGATCCAATGAATCGATTCCGGGTCGCCGAAGAACACCATCGGAGGCAGCCCGAGCGGTCGGATGGTGAAGACGTCACCGAATTCGGCGCGGCAGCGGTCCAGGAAGCCGTAGGGCTGAGCGCCCATCTCGATGAGCTGCCGGAGCGGGGAGTGCTTCGGTCCCGGTGGAAGTGAACTCTTCACGAACCTGTCCTTCTTGGGTATCCACGGAAATCGCGTCGGCGCCGTGGTCAGTGATGGAACTCGCCGCCGTTGACATCCAGACAGACGCCGGTGATCGCGCGGGCCAGGTCGGAGGCGAGGAACAGCACGGCGTCGGCGATCTCGTCCGGTTCGGGCAGCTTGCGGAGATCCAGACCAGCCGCGACTTCGTCGTATATCTGCTCCGGCGAGACGCCCCGCTCCTGCGCGAGGTAGGCGAAATAGAACTTGACGCTGTCGGCCCAGATGTAACCCGGTGCAACCGAATTCACGCGGATGCCGCGCGGGCCGAGTTCGGTGGCCAGGCTCTGTGCCAGCGCCAGCAGGGCGGCCTTCGTCATCTTGTAGGGCCCGAACGGTTGCCGTGAATGGCGCAGTACCGACGAGTTGATCATCACCACATTGCCATGAGATTCCGTTAGTGCCGGCGTGAACAGTCGGGTAAGCCGCAGTGTCGAAACGACATTGGTGTGAAACCCGGCCGCGACCGCGTCCAAGTCCGCCTCGGTCAAATCGGCCATCGGTGGCATTGCGAACGCGTTGTTCACCAGAACATCGACCCGGCCGAATGTCTCGAGCGTGGTTTCGACGAGCTGCGCAGCCGATTCGTCGCTGTCGATATCGGTCGGCACGGCACATGCCTGCCCGCCGATCTCCGCGATCTCCTTCGAGACCTCCGCGAGCCGACTTGCCGTTCGCGCGGCGAGCACCACCGCTGCCCCGGCACGGGCACTCTGTACGGCGATCGACTGGCCCAGCCCTGGACCGACACCTGACACGACCACGACTTTGTTACGCAACAACATCGGATGAAACTAATCGATCCCGAATTCCCGCGCTGTACATATCCCCTCGGTTGGGAATGGACCGTGAGCCGATTGATTTTACAGCTATTTGAGGTCTATTCGCCGCAGTCCCCATCGAACCACCCGAGTCCAAGGCCTACTGCGTGTGCCCGGTGTAGTCGCCGTAGTTTGTTGTTCGAAGCGATGGTGGAATTCGGCTTGTCTTCGCTGATATTCTGTGCCGCTTCGAGGGCCTGGCTCTCGAATTCGCTGATTCCGTGGGCTTGTAGCAGTTGACGCAGATCGGGCGCCTCGGCGGTTTCGCCCGACCCCAGCAGCCCGGCGGCGTAGGCGCTCGCCCTCGGCATAAGTCGAGTATCGGCTGTCCCCGAAAGTGGGAACGCTGGTCGAAGGTAGGCTGTGGCGCGAGTCCGCGCCGGGCTCTGTCGTGACGACGAGCGGGGAGTGGCGTGAAGTACTTCAACACCACCGGGCCATGCGATCCGGAGATGCACTACATGCTGTCGGCAGCAGGACGGCTGCGGGACGCTCGGCGGTATATCGAACGCGGCCAGTACTTTGTTGTGCACGCGCCGAGGCAGACGGCAAGACCACCAGTCTGGCCGAGCTCGCCCGCCAGCTCACCGCCGAGGGTGCGTATCTGGCATTGCATTTCAGCTGTGAAGCGGCGTCTCCCTTTGGCGATGACATCGCGAGCGCGGAGCCGGTCATCCTGCAACGGATTCGATCGGCCGCCAAAGCCGCTGACCTGCCGTCGGAGTTATTGCCGCCGTCACGCTGGCCGGACGCAGCGGCCGGCACCGCGGTGGTCGAGGCGCTCACCGAGTGGGCTGGGCGGTGCCCGCGCCCACTGGTGCTGTTCTTCGACGAGATCGACTCGCTGAGTGGCTCCACATTGCTGAATGTGCTGCGCCAGCTTCGCGACGGCTACACGACGAACCGGCGAGGTTTCGTACACTCGGTCGCGCTGTGCGGTTTGCGTGATGTCCGGGACTACAAGGCTGCTTCCGGCGGCGACCCGACTAGGCTCGCCAGTGCCAGTCCGTTCAATATCAAGGTCGAGTCGATGCGCGTCGGTGACTTCACCCGAGCCGAGGTCGCTGAACTCTATGCGCAGCACACCGCTGCCACCGGACAGGAATTCGATCCACGTGCTGTCGATCTGGCCTACCACTACACGCAAGGCCAGCCCTGGCTGGTCAACGCGCTGGCGGTTGAGGTCATCGACAATATGGGGATCGATACCGTGATTACCGATGACCATATCGATATGGCCAAGGAACGCCTGATCGCCGCCCGCGCAACACATTTGGACTCGCTGGTCGTCAAGCTCACCGAATCGAGGGTGCAACAGGTCATCGAACCGCTGATCGCCGGTGCGCTGCCTGCCGCCGATTTCAGCTTCAATGATGGTGTTTCCTACTGTGCGGCTCTCGGTCTCATCGCGGCGACCAACCCGGTGCGTGTCGCCAACCCGATCTACGCAGAGGTCATCCTGCGTGTTCTCGGGAGCGGTATCGAACATGTCATCACTTCGGAGCCGGCCGGTTTCCGCCTGCCCGATGGCCGCCTCGACTTCATGCATCTGCTCACCGAGTTCATGGCGTTCTGGAAATTGAATGGCGAGGTTCTGACTGCTGACCAGAGCTATCACGAGGTTGCTCCGCAATTGGTGCTGATGGCGTTTCTGCATCGCATCGTCAATGGTGGCGGCTACATCGACCGCGAGTACGGCGTGGGTCGTGGGCGCATCGATCTGCTCATTCGCCAGCCATATGCGGACCCGGAGGGCCGACGCGCCGAACAACGCGAAGCCCTCGAGCTGAAGGTCTGGCGTGACAAACAGAAGGACCCGCTCGGCGAGGGCTTGGCCCAGCTCGACCGCTACCTCGACCGTATCGACCTGCCTACCGGTGTCCTGGTCATCTTCGATCGCCGTACCGACGCCGCGCCGATCACCGAGCGAACCGAGTTCTCCGAGGCAACCACGCCCGCCGGGCGCACAGTGGTGCTCTTGCGAGCGTGACTGCGGCACAACACTTTCAGCCGGTCGCGGGAACCGATTGATTGTGTATTCGACTCCGGCAATGAAATTCGCGCAGGCCGGCTTTCCAATCCTGGGAAGTGTGCTGTCCGCCACCTAGTATCGCGCGGAGGGGCACGACACAGGAGACGACTTTGGATATCGCACGGAGCTACTTCGGCAGGTTGCTCCGGCAACGCGGATTCGCGCAGCCGTTGCCGGAGGGGTGAAATGGCGCCGTGGACCGCCGCTGACATCCCGGATCTGACCGGCCGTACGGCTGTTGTCACCGGCGCCAATAGCGGCCTGGGATTCCAGACAGCGCGAATGCTGGCCAAGCGTGGCGCGACCGTCGTACTCGCCTGTCGCAGTCTGAACAACGCCGATGCCGCTGCCGAACGCATCCGAGCCACCGCCCCGGACGCGGAATTGCGCACGGTCTGGCTGAATTTGGCATCCCTGGATTCGGTGCGCACGGCCGCCGAGAAGCTGCGGGCCGACCACGACCGAATCGACTTGCTGGTCAACAACGCCGGGGCGCCGAGTGTCGAATACCGCCGCACCGTAGACGGTTTCGAGACCACTTTCGCCACGAACCATCTGGGCCCGTTCGCATTCACCGGGCTGCTGCTCGACCGGATCGCCGCCGTGCCCGGAGGGCGCATAGTCACGGTCAGCAGCGTGACGCATAAGCGCGCGACCATCGAATTCGATGACCTGGACAACGTGCGCCGCGAATATCGGTACATGGTGGCCTACTCGCAGTCCAAGCTCGCGAACCTGCTGTTCACCTTCGAATTGCAGCGACGTCTGGCCTCGGCTGGAGCCGCGGCCATCGCCGTGGCGGCGCATCCGGGCGCGGCGCAGACCGGCCTCGTGGAGAATATGGGCAAGCGGATCCGGCAGTTCAACAATGCCACGCTGGTGAAGCCGGTGAGCCGACTGCTTCAGCAGCCGGCTGCGGCCGGCGCCTTGCCGACCGTCCGTGCCGCCGTCGATCCTACTGTTCAGGGTGGTGAATACTACGGTCCCGCAGGGTTTTTCGGGCTCAAAGGAGCTCCTGTTCGGGTGGCGGCCGGGGCGTCGGCCCTGGATCGGGAGGCTCAGCTGCGTCTGTGGCGGGAGTCGGAATCGCTGACCGGCGTTCGGTATTCGACGTGACTTCACCGGTGGCGGCCGCCGAGGTGCGGAGCGTCAAGTAGCTCTGGTGACCAGTTCTCGGCAGGAGTCCAGGATCTGCTGACCGGCTTCGGACAGTTGTCCGTGCTTCGCCACGGTGTCGTGGGCATCGTCGAAAGCGGTGGTCAATTGTTCGAGGATGGTGGGCAGCGCAGGTGAGTCGTGGTGTGCGCGAGCTCGGCTCAGCACATGAATGACTCGGCTGAGGACGAAGGTCCCGTGGTAGATACCGGCGATCGGGCGCGGGTCGGCGCGTAAGGGGGAGCGGAAGCGATCGGCCGGGTCGTTGAGTACCAGCTTGTCCTGGGTCATGACCGCGTTGAGTGCGATGTGGGAGGTTTCGTGGGTGATCCGATCGACGAAACACACGGTGGGGTCGTCGATCTCGGGCGGCGAGGTAGGCAGGTGCAGGTGCATCAGGCCGAAACTGCGCGGGGTGGAGACCGAGCCGATGTGCCGCTGATCGTAGAGCCGGATGCTGGAGACGAGGGCGGTTACCTCACCGTGCATATCCGGGGACGCAACTCGTAGGAGGTCCTGTGCGCGGCGGACGGCGACGGCGTGCTGCTCGAAGTCCGGAACCGGCAGCATGGTGGGTAGCTCGTCGTTCGGACCGCGCGGCCCGGTCGAGCTGTAGATGTAGTGCGCGGTCTCGTGGTCGCATACGTCCCAGCGCAGGGTCGACACTTCGATCTCGTCGGTGAACAATTCGCCGCGATCATGGCATGCCCGCAACCGGGCCAATCCTATGACCACCTGGGTGACATCCTGCTCGCGCATGCCCGAGGAGATCTGCCGGTGCAGACTGAAAACAGCGGGCGCGATCCGGCGATCGATATCGAGCTCGTCCAGAACGGGTTCGGCGGCCGCCGCGTGGTCGGGAATCGCCGATCGGGCGATGGCGATCGATCGGCGAAGACCTTCGCGGAGTAGGGAATTGACTCTTGTGCGCAGCAGATGAGCCCGGGCCGGGCTCGGTTGTGCCTCGAAAATGCCCGGCTCGGGCTCCACTGCGCTTTCCGGACTACGCACCGCGCGGTTCGGTCGTACGCGTCATCCCCGCCTGCGCGGAGTGCTGGATCGTGTCCAGTGCCGAATCGTCGAAGCGGACGATGCCGGCCTGAGCCGAAGTCTGGATGGTATCCAGTTCCGATCCGTAGAAGCGGACGAATCCCGCTTGGGCCGAATGCTGGATTGTGTCCAGTGTCGACTCGGTGAAGCGGACGACCCCGGCCTGTGCGGAGTGCTGGATCGTGTCCAGGTCAGCGTCGGGGAGAACGGCGAATGGTGTGCTCATATATACCTCCAAGAAAGCTGATTACCAGCGATACGAATTGTGACCACACTCGAGCGGCTCCGGCGCGGGGTTGTCGACGAGTTTGCAAGTATTTGAGCTTGTGCCACAAGGGATTCCCAATTCTGAGAAGCCCGCCGGATGATGTCTAGAATCCCGCGGACGGCGCCGTGTCAGGAGAACAACTTGCTGCATCGAAATCCCGACTTCCTGAAACTGTGGGGCGCGCAGACCGTCAGCATTTTCGGCAATCGGGTCACCGAACTCGCGCTGCCGCTCACCGCTATCGGCCTGCTCGGCGCCTCGGCCTTCGAAGTCGGCTTACTCGTTGCGGCACAGTATGTTCCGTTCCTCGTCATCGGCCTGCCCGCGGGTGCCTGGGTCGATCGGCTGCCTCGGCGGCCGGTGATGATCCTCACCGATGTGGTCCGCTGCGTCACGCTGCTCGTCATCCCGCTCAGCGCGGCTGCCGGGTTGCTGCGGCTGTGGGTGCTGTTCCCGGTCGCCGTGGTGATAGGCGTGATGGGCGTGTTCTTCGACCTCGCGGCGCAGTCCTACCTGCCGACCTTGATCGGAAGACAGAATCTGATCGAGGGCAACACGAAATTCGAGATGTCGCGTACCGCGGGCGAACTCGGTGGTCCCGGGATCGGTGGTTTGCTCGTGCACTGGGTGACCGCGCCGCTGGCGATACTCGTCGACGCGGTGAGCTTCGCGATCTCGGCGCTCGCGCTGCTACTCATTCGCCGGCCGGAGCCACCGCCGCCGGCGCGCGCTGCCGACTCCAAGCTGTCCGCCGAGATCGGCGCCGGACTGCGCGCCGTCTTCGGCAACCCGCTGCTGCGGGCCGTGGCATTGACCGGGGCGATGGGCAACCTGTTCGGGCTCAGCGGCATGGTGCAGGCCGTACTGGTGTTCTATTGCGTTCGGGAACTGGATTTTTCGCCGGCCACGCTCGGTTTGGTGCTGGCCGTCGGCAATGCGGGGTTCTTCGTCGGCTCGCTGTTCAATCGCCGATTGACGCGCCGTTTCGGCGTCGGGCCGGTCATGGTCGGCGCGATTCTCGTGGTGGGCGTCGGTATCGCGATCCTGCCGCTGGCACGGGGGTCGGTGATCATGGCGGGCGGCACAATCGTGGTCGGCCTGCTCTGCCTCGGCATGGGCATTGCCGCGTTCAATATCAATCAGGTCAGCCTGCGCCAGTCGGTGACCCGGCCCGAACTGCTCGGACGGATGAACGCGACCGTGCGTTTCGTCAACTGGGGTGCCGTACCCATCGGTGCACTGCTCGGTGGCACGCTGGCAGGACTGATCGGCCTGCGCGCGGTGCTCGTGGTGGCCGCCGCGGGCACACTGCTGGCCACCGTGCCCCTGCTACTCTCCCCGGTGCGTGCCTTGGTCGAGATGCCGCAACAACCCGCCGATACACCCGAGTCTGCTGGTGTGCTCGTGACTGATTGATCGGTCACCAGTGGGCAGTACGTTTGGTTGCGCCCGCGAGTCGACACTTGTAGGCGACTCGCGGGCGGCTGCTCAGACGCCGTACTTGTGGCAAGTGGGGACGGCTTCGGCCCAGTAAGGCCACTTGATCTTGCTTCGGGTATCGGGGCCGTAGATGCCATCGGCGGATGCACCCGCTTCTCGCTGAGCGTATTTCAATGCGGATTCGGTTCTGGGGCCGAACTGGCCATCGACGGAGATGTTTTGACCGTAGCAGTGCCGCAGAGCCATCTGCAGGGCCTTCACTGCATCGCTCGAGTCGCCGTTGCGCATCATGCAGCCATAGCTGCCGGTTGATGGCATGGTGGCGATCCGGCCGCTGCGGTCTTCGTGCTTGTAGGTGCCGGAACAGGTGCTGGCCGCGTTCGCCGGTGCGGCGGTAAGGACTCCCGTGCCGACGCCGGCCAGGATGACAGCAGCGGCGGATAACGCGGCCCTTGTTCGTAATTTCCCCATGGTGTTTCTCCGTTCGACGTGGGTCATGGCTCCGAATTTGTTAGATCGGATCCGATGATTAGATCGTCCGGCTTCGGGGGAACGAAACACTTCTGGGCGAGTTACGAACTGGTTTTTACACGCTGTTGAGAATGGAAACGGTCTTCGAAGAATTATCAAATTCCTGTAAAAGGCGGCCTCTCAGGTGGAGATTCGGTCTATGAGTTTCGGTTATTCGACGTTGCGCCACAACGGGTTTCCCAGTTCTGAGACGTGCGTCGAGAAAGAGATTGTGGCGCTGCTGGTTCCGGATTCGTCTCGGGCGCAGCGCGGGTTGACCCGGGCGCTCGGGCCGGTATCGCCATGCGGCCCTACTGAAGCAGCAGCTCGCCATGTCGGCGGATCCGCTCGGATTCGGTCGAGACGACGACCCGGCTGATCTGCTGCCGTGCGGTTTCGGTGTTCATTCGGGCCAGCGCTTCGAGGACGCGGTGCGTCACCGCCGGCGGTGTGGATGCGGGGGTGAGCTTGCCGAGCCTGCGCGCGGTCTCGTCGTCGCCGAGCAGGGCCTGGGCGTGCGCCGGCCAGAACGGCGAGCCCGGATAGTCGTTCCTGCGCCACATGTCGAATAGATCGCGTCCGAATTCGGCCAGGGACACCGGGTCGGCGGCGGCGAGTGCGGTGCGGATACCGGGATAGTCGGTGTCCGGATCGCATAGCCGCAGCATGCGTATCAATGTGCAGGCGGCGGTATCCGGGAATACCGCCGAGTGATCGTATAGTCGGATCCGGGGCAGGCGGTCGAGGTCGAGCCAGTCGGGGACCGGTGGAATTCGCTTGGGCAGGAGCAGGGTTCGGTCGCCTCGGACAATCGCGTGCACCGCGCCCGCGGCTTCGGTACCGAATTCCGCGGCCGTAACCGCTATGGCCGAGGCATGGCCCCGGTCGTAGAGCAGCCGTAGCACGGTTTCCGCCGGTCGCCGGCGTCGTGTGGTACCCAGGGCGATCGGGATCAGATCATGGACAGCCGTGTCGGCGTGGCGCTGGAACCAGGTTCGAGCCACCCCCGATGCCCGCGTCCGGACGACGATGTCCAGGAACAACTCTGTGACTGCGGTGCCGTGCACCGGCGCCAGTGTCGCGGCGAGCGTGATCGGCTGCTTCGATGCCGCGGCGAACACCTCGTCGAGTACGTCCGTTTCGAAGGTGCCGAGCATGCGCCGATAGGGCAGTGTGTCCGTGGACTCCGCCCACTCGGCTCGCTCACCCGGGGTCCAGCGCAGTGCCAGCGGACGCCGCCGTTCGAGCCCCGGTACCGGCGGTTGCCGTCGGGGCCGGGGTCGGGTCCACGGCGGTGCGACCAGGATCGGCGGCAGCGCGGCGGCTTCGGCGATCGGGAGACCGATGCCCAGGTCCGTCTGGATCGGCTCGATTGCGGTGGTGAGATCGGGGTGGGTTCGAAGGTGCGTGCGCAGCAGGGTTTCGAGGGTCGGATCGGGTTTTGCTGCGAGCCGCTGCGCGAGCAATCGCGCCGCTCGGTGCGGGAATCTGGCCGTCGCGCGGTGTATCGCGTCGTGGACGGGTTGCTGGTCGATGCGGTCCAGTAGGAGTTCGAAGGCCTCGTCGGTGGGCATGAGCGCGAGCAGCCCGGCGAGATCCTCCACGATGCACGTGAGTCTGGCCCATGGTCGTTGCACTGCCGGATCGTCGAGCAAGGTGTCGAGCAGCCAGGCAACGGCGACGGCCGCGTCCGGGCCGAGCCGGGCGATCAGCGCGGGCATACAGGCATCGGCTACCTGATGGCCGCACACCTCGAGCAGCCGGTCGAGTTGCGCCCGGGTACTGATCGAATTGCCGAGCATGGCATAGGGATTCGGGTCGGTGCCGTGACCCGGGGTGCGTGCCAGGACCGCGTCCACCCAGTCCTGTCGCTCCGGGATCAGGTAGGCGGCCGCGATATGAATCCAGAGGTGGTTCGATCGTGCCCGGATCGCGGCCAGCCGATCCACCGAGTCGCGGTAGGTGAGGTGCTCGGCGACCGCGAGATGTTCGCGGACCCGGTCCAGCACGCCGAACCAGGCCAGAATGCCGGGGTGGTCGTCGCACATCTCCCGCACCTGCTGGGATATCACGATCCCGCCGGCCTCGGCGCGCCCGATGGGTTGCAGGCCGAGTAGGCGGACCGCCGCCTCGCACGCGGTCGGCAGCCCGTAGGCGGTCACCCAATCGTCGACCGTCGCCTCGGGGGGATCGCCGATCCACGGATCGGGGCGGATCAGCGCATGCAACATCGCCGATCCCAGCGGACTCAACGCCGGGGACTCGACCACGGATCCGGGCGGATGCACGGTGAGGTTCCAATGGAGGGTGGCCGGAACGGCCTCGCCGACGGCGGGTACCGGGCTGCCGGTCACTCGCTGCGCCGTGGCGGCGTGCGGAATCGCGCTGAGCGCCGAGCCGTCGCCGCGGAACGGTATCGGGTGTTGCCGCCATTCGGCCGGCGGTATCCACTCCTGCTCGCCGGCCCGCTCGCTGGGCGGTCGGCGCACTACCGGAGCTGCCACTCGGGCATGTGATCCGACGGGCCGGAGGACGTCGAAAACCTTGGCGCGCACGGCCTGTGCGTCGACGGTTGTCGACACGATGTGAACCGTGAGGTCTCGGTCCCGCCACCGCATGGTCAGCGAGAGTGGATCGTGCGGGGTATCGAGTGCGAACCGGCCACGGACACCGCGGCCCCGGACGCGCAACACACCCCGATCCGGATCGATCGAGACGGTGCGCCGCAGCGCCCGGCCGTGCTCGTCGCGCCCCGAGGTGCGGCGCAAATCCGCGAGCAGGCGATCGATCGCCCGCACCAGGGTTGCCGGGCGCAGTGCGTCCAGCAGATAGGGGAACTTCTGGGACTGTCCGGTGCGGTGCCAGCGCAATCCCGGCTCGAGCACTGTGCCACACCAGTCCCAGCCGGGTACAGGGCGCATCCAGTTACCGACCAATCGCGCGCCTGCCGATTCGTAGGCGGGATCGAGCCACGCCATCGAATCCGCGTTGACAACGATGGTGTCGGGTGTGGCGATCGCCGCTACCCGCCATGAGTCGGCGGTGATTTCCCCATGGGCGAGGTGGTCGGCGGTGATCTCGAACGAGGTCAGGATCAGCCGCTGGCTGACCTCGACCCGAATGGCCGCCGCCTCGTCCAGTCGGCGCCGTGCGCTGTTCAACGCACCGGCAATGAAATTCGCGTCGAACCGCGCATTCGCTGCCACCGTGCGATCGTAATTGCCGATCACGGCGCCACACAGAGGTACCGGTACCCGCGGCTGGGAACATCGGCCACGATCAGCCGGATAGTGCCCGCATCCCCGTGATGATGATGTTCCGGGTGCGAAGGTGCTGTGGTGGACCGGTGCGCCGACTGGTGTTTGGATTGCGCTCATGGATCGTGAACAGCTGATGGCTGCCGTATTTCATCTGATGGAGGTCGAGAGTGGTGCGCTGACGTGTGACCAGCCGGGGCATGCCGGCGGGCACACCTGCGTGTCGGTTTCCGACGACGGTGTGGCTGTGGACGACGCGTTCGACAGCCGGTACGTCAAGGCGTACTGGCGGGGCGAGCCGCCCATGGCGGTTCCGGACGAGCATGACTGGGACCAAGCCTGGGTGCACGGCATGCGGGCGGTGCTCGACGGCCAGGACGCCGAGGGGCGTCTGGTTGTCGCGGTGGCGCAGCGGACCATCCCGGAGCCGGTCGAGCCGCCCGAGGAGCTGTCCTGGGTGCAGCGATTGGTCGCGATCACGGACGGGCCGTCCTCGCCTGTCCCGCAACCTGATTGGGCTGCGGTCGAGGCGAGGCTCGGCACGCCGCTGCCGACCGACTACAAGCAGTTGGTCGAGGCGTTCGGTTGCGCCGGTCGTTTCAACGGGTTCTTCGACGTATTCGATACGGGCGAACTCATCTGGCACACCGAGTACTACGCCGGTGACGATCTGATGCCCGGCGAGGAATATCCGGCGTTCCCGGCCAGGGGCGGGTTGATCCCCTGGTCGAAAAACGAGCACGAGCAGACATACTTCTGGATCACCGAAGGATCCGATCCCGGCCGGTGGCCGGTCTACGCGGTGGACAGCCTCGATGAGGGCACCCGCTTCGACTGCACGGCAACCGAATTCCTGTACCGGCAGATGACCGATCCACACCACCCGTTCCACATCGCGGCCGAGAACGCCCGGGGGCACTGGTTCGAGGACCTCCCGCGCTAGAAGCCTGCGTCGTCGCCTGCGCCCATCGAATCGGCGGAGTGCTGGAGCGTGGGTCGACCGGATGCGCCGGCGGCCGCTCATGATCGCCGCCGACGCGGTGCGATGTGGTGTGCTGCTGGTGATTCCGTTGGCGGCCGCCGGCGGGGTGCTGGGATTGTGGCTGCTGTTTCCGGTCGCGGTCGCGATCGGCGCGATGGGTGTCCTCTACGATCTCGCGGCACAGTCCTACCTCCCGACGCTGGTCGGGATCCATAACCTGGTGGGGGGCGAACACCAGAATGCAGTTGTCGCGCACTACAGGCGAACTGGCCGGGCCCGGTCTCGGCGGGCTACTGGTGCAGTGGGCCACCGCGCCGTTCGCGATCCTGGCCGACGCGGCGAGTTTCGCGATCTCCGGGCTGACGTTGCTGTCGATCCAGCAGCGGGAGCCCGCTCCACCGCCGCGCGGCGGCACCGCCGTGACCGGCGAGATCGCCATGGGGTTGCGGACTGTCTTCGCCGACCCGCTGCTGCGCCCGGTGGCGCTGGCGGGCGGCTTGGGCAATCTGTTCGGGATCGGTGGCATCGGTCAAGCGGTACTGGTGTTGTATTGCGTTCGTGAGCTGAGGCTTTCACCGGCCGGTCTCGGTGCGGTGCTGGCCGGAGTTGCGTGGCCGAATGACGGCGACTTTCCGGGTCATCAACTGGGGTGCCATTCCGATCGGCGCTCTGCTCGGTGGTGCGCTGGCCGGATCGATCGGGCCGCGCACGGTGCTGATGCTGGCCGCCGCGGGTGGTCTGCTGGCTGCCGTGCCGATGCTTCGCTCACCTGTCCGCCGCTTGCGCGCCATACCCGGCGAACCCCCGGAACGGCTCGGGACCGCGACTCTAAAATCGCTGTAAATGTCGTTCCACCAGGCAGACCTGGGGTTAGCTCGAGCGTTACTGTCGAGGGTGAGCGAGCCGATCAGTGGTCCGATATCGGTTCCCGTACGGCAAATTGGGTTCGAGTGTGAAACAGAATTACCGGGTTGTCCGCCGTACTCGTGGGCGGCGGTGCCTCGCCGAGTTGGTCACATCCGCTGTGTTGACCGCCGTGACGGTCGGAATGACATCCGTACCGGCCGTAGCCGCACCGCCCGACACGGGATCCTCCGGATATCAGGGCCCCTCGGAGGGTTTGGATCGGCCGGTGCGGTCGATGATCGACCGGATCGAGCCCATCACCGACCGCTGGCTGCGGGTCTTCGTGCGTTCACCCGCGATGAAACGTGTCGTGCAGGTACAGGTGCTGCTGCCGGCCGACCGCGGCAAGCCGCGGCCGACGGTGTATCTGCTCGACGGCCGGGGGGCTCCGGAACACGAGAGCAGTTGGACGTTGCACGCCGGTGCGGTGGAGTTCTTCGCCTCGAAGGACGTCACTGTGGTGCTGACCACGGGTGGTCCGGCCAATCTCTATACCGATTGGCAACGACGTGATCCGGTGCTCGGCGTCAACAAATGGGAGACCTTCCTTACCCGTGAGCTGCCGCCGCTGATCGAGGAGGCGTTCGAGGGTAACGGGCGCAACGCGATTCAGGGTGTCTCGATGGGGGCGGAGGCGGCGATGATGCTCGCGTTCCGGAACCCGGGGCGGTATGCGGCCGTCGCGGCGCACAGCAGCTGCTACACCATTGCGCGCGGCGCCGGACAGGCCCACGCGCGCGGGATCGTGGCCAGCTACGGCGGCAATCCCGACAATATGTTCGGCCCGCCGGGTGACCCGGACTGGCTCGCCCATGATGTCATCGCACATGCGGAAGCGTTGCGCGGCACCGCGATCTACCTGTCCAGCGGCACTGGAATCCCCGGCGAACACGACCTGGCGGGGCGCACCGACCTCCCGGACGCGATCACGGTCGGCGGTCCACTGGAAGCCGGCGCCTTCACCTGCACGCTGGCCCTGGTGGATCGGCTTGCCCGGCTGGGTATTCCGGCGACAGTCAATCTGCGAGCCACCGGAACCCACTCCTGGCCGTACTGGGCCGACGAATTGGCACGGTCCTGGCCGACCATCGCGACCGCGCTCGAAATTCGATGACCTTGCCGGTGACCGGGCTGCGTCCCATTCGAGAAGTTGTCCGGTCGCGGTCTTGCTTGGAGTGCTCTCCAGCTCACTAGCGTCGACGGCGTTCGACGAAAGGAGCGCCAACAGTGATCGTGACAGTTGTCGACGACGAGGCGAATTACGAGCGGCCCCGCTATTCGATCGGTGAGGTGTCGGAGCGGTCGGGCCTGTCCCGGGACACGCTGCGCTGGTACGAGCGGGTCGGGTTGATGGACTACATCGGCCGGGATCATGCCGGGCAGCGGCGGTTCAGTGATCGAGATCTGGACTGGCTGTCGCTGATCGGGACGCTGCGGCGGACCGGCATGTCGGTGGCCGACATGGTCCGCTACGCGGAACTGGTCCGGGCGGGCGCTGCCACCTATCCGCATCGGCTCGAGATGCTGCGCCGCACCCGCGAGGACGTACTGGACCGCATCGCGGAACTCCAGGAGACCGTGGTCGTTCTCGATCGCAAGATCGAACTCTACGAAGGTGAGCCGCTCACCGATTGGCGGACCGTTCGCGCGTTGCACGCAACCCAAGCCGAACACGCATAGTCACAGGACAATTCAGGAGGTTGATTTCCATGCGTCATCGTTCCTACCTCGCGGCCCTGGCCCTCGCCGGAGCCGTCGGTACCGCCGCGTTCGCCGTCACGGACGGCAGCCCCTCGGCAGTCGGCACCGCGCATGCCCAGCAGGTCCCGACCGTTCCGTTGACCGGCGACGACCACACCGCCGCGCTCACGCAGTCCCGCAATGCCCTGGCCACAGCGGGTCTCACGCTGCCGGACGGCTGGTTGCCCGCCTGGGTGCAGGCCGCCGGCCATGATCAGCAGAGCGTTACCGTAGTCCGCTACGAGCAGGACGCGCGGCGCGATCTGGGCGGGGAGCACATCACCACCGTCGTCGGTGCCGACGGGACACTACTGGGCTACACCCGGATGACCGCCTCCGCCGCGTCCGGGCCGGCGGCCACCGACCGGGTTGCGGCGCGCACCGCCGCCGCAACTTGGCTGAATGGCTTCGCCGCCGACTATGCCGCCGGCCTCGATCTGCAATTCGTGGAACCGCACGAGGAGCAGATCCGGGATTCGACGGGCGTCACGCGAACGATCACCGGGCTCAAGGTCAAGTCGCACCATGCGAGTGGCCTGTACGCCTGGACGATCGTCGATGGCGACGGCCAGGTGATCACCTACGAGCGCGATATCCGCTGGGACAGCGGTGCGGGCCGGCGCGGCACCGAGATGTGGATGCACGACAAGTGGATCGCCGCTCGGGAAGGCAGCGGTCCGCAGCCATCTTCGCCGTACGCTCGCGCATGATTGTCTGACAATCATAGTGCCTGGTTAGACCCAGTACAGGACTGAAATGCCAGTTCAAAGACCTTCTCTATTCTCAGAGATTGTCTTGCAATCGTACGGGCATACAGTTACCGTGAAATCCGGCAGACTCACACCCCGCACGCATGGAGGCGTCCAATGTCAACGACGACAGACGAGGTGCGCACCTCGACGGCCGAGCAACGACGCATCGGCGTGGCCGCCGCCTGCGGCAGCTTCATGGAATGGTTCGACTTCGCGGTGTACGGGTTCTTCGCCGTGACGATCGGGCAGCTGTTCTTTCCCAGTGACGACCCGGCCACCGAGTTGCTGCTGTCGCTGAGCGCGTTCGGCGTCGCGCTGGTCATGCGGCCGCTCGGTGGCGTGGTCTTCGGTATCGTCGGCGACCGCCTGGGCCGGCGTGCGTCGCTCACCGGTTCGGTGGTCCTGATGGCGGTCTCGACGACGCTGATCGCCCTGCTGCCCACCTATGCCTCGATCGGGGTTCTCGCCCCGATCGTGCTGGTCGTGCTGCGAATGTTGCAGGGCGCCTCGGTCGGTGGCGAGTGGGCCGGTGCCGCAGCCTTTCTCGTGGAACAGGCCCCGCAGCACCGCCGGGCGCTGGCGGGAAGTGTGGTGCCCGCCACGGCCGGCGCGGGTGGGCTCGGCGGGGTCGCGGTCGCGCTGCTGCTGACCAATGTGCTGAGTGAGAACCACATGCTCGACTGGGGCTGGCGGGTACCGTTCCTGCTCGCCGCACCCCTGGGTCTCGCCGCCGTCTACATCCGGCTGAAGCTCGAGGACACTCCGATCTTCACCGCGATGCAGGCCGAGGGGGACCTCGCACAGGCGCCGACCCGGGAGGCGCTGCGGCACAACCGGCGAGCGATCGCGCTGTGCTTCTTCGCGACTGCCTCGGCAACCGTCGGCTACTACTACCTGGTCACTTCCACGCCGAACACGCTGATGTCGGACGAGGTGGGCACGAGCCGGATGTCCGCGCTGTCGGCAACGGGAGCCATCCTCGCGGTGTACACGGCGTTGTGCCCGGTCGCCGGGATCATCTCCGACAGAATCGGACGGCGCCCCACCATCCTGCTCGGTGCCGCCGGCCTCATGCTGTTCTCGGTTCCGGCCTTCTGGCTGTTGAACAGCGGCAATATTGTGATCGCCGTCCTGGCCATGTCGGTGTTCGCGCTCTTCGAAGCCATGGTGAACGTCACGATGGTGGTCCTGCTGATCGAACTGTTCCCCGCCCGTACCCGCATGACCGGTTGCAGCCTGGGCTTCAACTTGGCCGGAGCACTGCTCGGCGGCCCCGCCGCGGTGATCGTCGCGGCATCGGCCACCGGCTTCGAATTCTCCGGCGCCGGCGGCTTCTACATGACCGCCGTCGCCACGATGACGCTGGCCGGACTGTACTTCCTGCTCCCAGAGACCAAGGGCCGCGATCTTCACTCACAGGCGGAAGCCACATGGGAGACGCGATCGCCGGCCTCCGTAACCGACTGACACCGACACCACAGAAACAGGAGTGACGAATGACCGTCAACGGCAACAACACCCACAGCGGCAGATTGGCAGCCGGGATCGATACCCGCCGCGCGGTACTCGGCGCGCAGCATGTGGACCGCTCCCTCGCCCAGGCCACCGAGTTCTCCCGGCCGATGCAGGAACTGGTGACGGAATACTGCTGGGGTGCGGTCTGGTCCCGGCCCGGCCTGAGCCGCCGCGACCGCAGCTTGCTCAACGTGGCCATGCTCACCGCATTGAACCGGCCCCATGAACTCGCACTGCACGTGCGCGGAGCGCTGAACAATGGCGTCACGCCCGCCGAGCTGCGGGAGGTCCTGCTGCAGGCCTGCATCTATTCCGGGGTACCGGCGGGTATGGACGCCTACCGAACCACCGAGAAAGTACTGATCGAACAGGGATACGACCTCGGCGAGCCGAGCTGAGCAAGGAGAAGCGCAATCATGGACATCGCATACGATCAGCCGATCTCCGCTGAACTCCGTCGCGAGCACTGCCTCATCGGCGGTGTGTGGACGGCCGCTGACAGCGGCGAATACCTGGCCGTCCGGAACCCCGCCACCGGCGATACGGTGGGTCGCGTTCCGGCCATGGGACAGACCGAGACCAAGGGCGCCATCGAGGCAGCCCGCAAAGCCCAGCGTGAATGGGCGGCCCGAACCGCTGGCGAACGCGCCGAGACCCTGCTGCGCTGGCGGGATCTCGTGGAAGAGTCCCGGGACGACCTCGCCCGGCTGCTCACCATGGAACAGGGCAAGCCACTGGCCGAGGCACGCGGCGAGATTGCCTACGCGGCTTCATTTCTGCGGCTGTATGCCGAGGAAGCCCGCCGCATCCACGGCGAGATCATCCCGTCGAACTCCGCCGACACCCGGATCATGGTGCTGCGCGAACCGATCGGCGTCGTCGCCTGCATCACCCCGTGGAACTTTCCCGCCGCGATGATCACCCGCAAGGCGGCACCTGCGATCGCCGCGGGCTGCGCCGTGGTGATCAAACCCGCCGAGGAGACTCCGCTGTCGGCGCTCGCGCTCGCCGCTCTCGCCGAGAAGGCCGGGCTCCCGGCCGGTGTGCTCAATATCGTTACCGGACAGCCGGAATCGATCGGAGCCGAACTCTGTGCGAACCCGGTGGTCCGCGCGTTGTCCTTCACCGGCTCCACCGAGGTCGGACGGCTGCTCGCCACCCGATGCGCGGCCACCGTGAAGAAGCTGACGCTCGAACTCGGCGGCAACGCACCCTTCATCGTCTTCGACGACGCCGACCTGGATGCCGCGGTGGAAGGGGCTGTCATCTCGAAGTTCCGGCAGAGTGGTCAGAGCTGCGTCGGTACCAACCGATTCCTTGTCCACGACAGCGTCTACGAGACCTTCGCCGCGCATTTCGCCGCCCGAGTACGCGGGCTCACCGTCGGCAACGGGTTGACGGCGGGCACCGACATCGGGCCGTTGATCAACCAGCAGGCACTGGGCAAGGTGCGTGAACACGTGGCCGACGCGCTGGCCCAGGGCGCCGACCTGCTCGTCGGCGGGTCGGAGATCGAGGGCGGTACCTTCTTCGCACCCACCGTCCTCGGCAACGCGACCACCACCATGCGCATCGCCGCCGAGGAGACCTTCGGGCCGGTCGCCGCACTCTTCCGGTTCCAGACCGAAGCCGAGGCGATCGCCCTGGCCAATGCCACCGAATTCGGGCTCGCGGCTTACTTCTACAGCCAGGACCTGCGTCGGGTCTGGCGGGTCGCCGAGCAATTGGAGTCGGGAATGGTCGGCATCAATACCGGCTTCCTGTCGGTGGAGGTGGCGCCGTTCGGCGGTGTGAAACAGTCCGGCCTCGGACGTGAGGGGTCTCACCACGGCATCGAGGAGTACACCGAAATGAAGTACCTCAACTTCGGTGGCATGGCATGAGCCGGCGTTCCACACTGCGAAAGTTCCTCCGGCTGGGGCATTCCGGCGAGCCGCGGCAGCTCGGTTACCGGACCAGCGGAACAGGCGAACCCCTGCTGCTCCTGCACCCGATCGGGCTGGATGGCAGTTGGTGGAGTACCTACATCGAGCTCTTCTCGGAACGGTTCCGGGTCATCGCGGTCGACCTGCCCGGGCACGGTGCGTCCAGCCCGGTTCGCGGGCCGATCACCCTCGACGGAATGGCCCGCGACGTGGCCGCGGTGCTGGAGGCCGAGAAGGCCGGGCCCGCACACGTCGTCGGTGTGTCCATGGGTGGCATGGTCGCCCAGCACCTGGCATTGCGGCAGCCGCGGAAGGTGGCCTCGATGATCCTGTGCGCTACCGCGGGCAGCTTCGCCGACGACGTACGGCCGCTGCTGCGCGAACGCGGTATGGCCGCGCGCGCAGGTATGGCGGCAGTCATCGAGCCGACGCTGGAGCGCTGGTTTCCGCCTCGGGCCCGGGCCGCCGCCGTCGGCCAGGACTGCGCGCGCACGCTCGCGGCTGCCGATCCGGGCAGCTGGGCAGCGTGCTGGGCGGCGATCGCGGAACTGGCGACCCTGGATCGACTCGGCGCGCTGGATATTCCGGCGCTGGTGATCACCGGCTCCGCCGATATCACCACTGCGCCCACGGCAGCCGAAGCCCTGGCCCGCGCGCTGCCCGATGCCCGCCTGGTCATCGTGCCCGGTGCCTGGCATATGGGCGTATTCGAGGATCCCAAGCGCTTCGTCGCCGCGTTCGCGGACTTTCTCGAACGGAATTCAGGCGATTATGGAGCAGTGGTGCCTGCTCGGGAGCCGCCATTCGTAGTACTGTCGGACAAATGACAGCGCGAGAAGCGAAGCCATTGGACGGGCTCTCGATGCAGGTGCACCGGGTGGCGGCGCCGATCCGGGAGCAGGTTGCCGACCAGTTACGGCAGGCGATCGTGGAGATGCGGCTGCGGCCGGGACAGCGCCTGATCGAGCGGGAGCTGATCGAGCAGACCGGGGTCTCGCGCACGACCATCCGCGAGGTCCTGCGGGAGCTGACGGCGGAGGGTCTGGTCAGCAGCATTCCCAACAAGGGGATCGTGGTCTCCTCGGTGACGCCGCAACGTGCCGCCGAGCTGTACGAGGTGCGTGCGGTACTCGAGGGGATGGCGGGCCGCCAGTTCGTCGAGAACGCATCCGAAGACGAAGTCCGGCAGCTGCGGGCCGCTTTCGACGCGATCGCCACCCACGCCGCGGGCCAGGGCGCGGCGGTCGAGTTGCTCGAGGCCAAGAAGAGTTTCTACGACACGCTCCTCACCGGGTCGCGAAACGTCACCATCCAGGAAATCGTCGAAGGTCTGCAGGCGCGGGTCACCGTGCTGCGGGCTCTGTCCCTGTCGCAACCGGACCGCGCGCCACGCAGCGTGGCCGAGATGCGCGAAATCGTGGAAGCCGTCGAAGCGCGCGACGCGCAACGTGCCGCCGATGCCTGCGCACGACATGTGCGTCAGGCCGGGCGCACCGCGCTGGACGCCATGACCAGTAGCTGAAATTGGAGAAACGACAATGCCATTCGCCGACGTCAACGGAACCCAGCTGTACTACCGGATCGAAGGTGACGGAGAACCGCTCATCCTGATCCCGGGCCTCGGGCTCGACCACACCTACTATCAGCTCGGCGTGCCCGCGCTGTCCGCTGCCACCCGCACCATCGCCATCGACCCGCGTGGCGTCGGCCGGTCGGACCGGGACGACAGCGGTGAATACTCGGTCGAAACCTGGGCCGACGATATCGCCGAGCTGATCGCCGCGCTGGGCTACGACGACGCGCATATTCTGGGCACCTCACTGGGCGGATCCATCGCGTGCGCGCTCGCCGTACGGCATCCGAACCGGGTTCGCTCGCTGATCGCGGTCGGCGCGTTCACCGAACTCAACCGCTCGGTGGAATTGAATTACGCGCTCCGCCAACGCCTTATCGCCAAGCTCGGGATGGGTGCGGAGATGGCGGATTTCATCGCGCTGTGGATCATGACACCGCAGTTCTTGGAATCCGAACACGGCCGGCAGGTGGAGGCGAACATCCGAGCCGGCGTGCAGCGCAATTCACCCGAGACCTATGTTGCTTTCCTCGACGCGATCCTGCGCCTCGGGCGCCGGGAGCCCGGCGATGGGCCGCGAGCGCTCACCGCTGCCTTGGAAAAAGTCACGGCCCCCACGCTGGTGGCCTGCGCCGACAACGATCACTTCATTCCGGCCGAACTCAGCAGGGTCATACACGACGCCATACCGCAGTCGACGTTCGTGGAAATCCCCGGTGGCGGGCACATTCCGTTCATCGAGGCGCCGGAGCTCATCACCGCGGCGGTCGTCGACTTCATCGAATCGGTGCGCAACGGACGATTCACGCAGTGATCTGCGGGCGAGCCCGGCCTGGCTGGTCGTGCATCGACGAAACCGGGCCGGGGCTCTGCTGTGCGCCGCTCGCTGGTGGCCGACGATCGCCGGCGCACTCGAAATCGGCTGACTGAGCGTGATGAGCCGACCCCGCGCAGGCTCATCACCGCTCACGGTCAGGTGAGCCGGTTACAGCCCTTGTCGGTGTCCTGCATCTGCGAAGGCCATTTCAGCTTTTCCCGGGTTTCCGGACCGTAGATCCCATCGGACCCGGCGCCTGCCGTACGCTGGGCGCTTTTCAAGGCGGATTTCGTTCTGGGCCCGAACTGTCCGTCGACGCTGATATCGGCGCCGTAGCAGCGCTTCAACGCGGTCTGTAATGACGTGACAGCTTTGCCGGAGCTGCCTTCGGCGAGCTGGCAATTCCACGTGCCGCCCCCGCCGCGGTAGTGGGGTATGTAGGCGACGGAATAGTTGCCGGCGGCATGGATACCGGTTCCGTCGCAGGTCGGCGTAGCGGCCGCCGCGGAACCGGCGGTGACCGTGCCCAGCCCGGCTATCGCGCAGGTGATTCCACCGACAACGGCGGTGACGGGTAGTGCTCGGGCGAGCTTTCGCTTCATTCGAATCCTCTTTCCTTTGGTGGATGCCGACATTGCTGTCGTCACTGAGATATCGACACCAGCGCACCTGGCGAAACTGGATTTCGTTCATATCGCGGATATTTGACGATCGATTAAGTTGAGCTTGCAACCTGGTGGGCGCCCGGAGGATTTCGGGGACGCGGCGATTTTGACAGTCCTTTGAGGTTCGGCCGAATCGCAGCTGTTGCCGGATTACCGCCGGTGGGAATAGTGTTGGGCCCGCTTAGAATCGCCTGTCGCACGCATTCAGCGGATCTCACGAGCGGAGAATTGATGTACGACCCAGGGGCGCAGTATCCCCAGCCCGGTCCGCAGTGGCCGCCGTACCAGCAGCCACCGCGCCGGGGGCGCGGCGGCGTGATCGCACTCGTGCTGGTGTTCGGGCTGGTGGCGCTGGCCGGCGCCGGTGCGGGCGCCTATTTCCTGTTCTTCCAGGAAGATTCGAGCAAACGGCCCGCGGTCGACACCTCGCTGGATCTCGCCGACGCTCCCATGGGGTGCGGGATATTCACCGAAGCCGAACTCGCGCCGTTCATTCCGGGCACATTCACCACAGAACCGACCGACATCATCGGCGGCGATCGCGATTACGAGAAGTCCGCGCAGTGCAACTTCTCCAATCAGAAGAGCCACACCGCCCAGGGGCGGCCGGCTGCCTGGGTCATCGTGACGACCAAGCTGCTCAAGGCGAATCAGAGCCAATCCGGGGTGGAGAAGGCCAAGCGGGAGCTGGGGCGCAAGCCGGGGAACGCGGTAGGGGTTCCCGGGACCGACGATGATCGCTTTCGTGAGATCAAGAGCAGCAACAACAACATCAGCTCCGGTGACATCTGGTTCACCTATCACAATGTGCTGATCGGTATCACCTACCACTACGAGCGGTTGGGGGAGAACAAGTTCACCCAGCCGTTGATGGAGATGTCGGCCATAGCGCTGGGAAAGATAACAGGTTGAGGTGATCGAGGTTCGGTTTCAGGCGTCGAGGGTCATCGACATGTAGACCGCGCCGATACCGTAGTTCTCCGGTAGTTCGATCTCGGGATGCGCTCGGTAACCCAATGCAGCCCAGCGCGTTTCGGTATCGTGCACCGCCACCAGGGAGACAGTGTCGAAGTCGGGCGATCGTCGCGCGGTATCCGCGACATGATTCAACAGCGTGGCGGAGAGTCCACGGCCACGAGCCTGTTCCGAGATCACCATGTCGTGGGTGTGCAGGTTGCGATAGCCGGTCCCGGGATTCTCGGCGCTGCCCAGATCCGGACAGCGCAAGCGCGGGTAGGGCAGGGCCAGTAGATAGCCGCCGAACAGTCCTCGATATTCCAGGACGAAGCAGGTGCCGGGGGAGATGTGCCCTTTGGCGCGCAGGGCGTCTCGTCCCTCGGAGAGTCCGCTCGCGGAGTACGCCCGGCACTCCAGGGCGACGATCGCGTCCCAGTCGTGCTCGGCCAGTCGTCTGATCCGGATGTCTTCGGTCATGTCCGCGACTCCTGCCGATCGACGCAGAGAACGGGAAGCGGCTCGAAGCCGTTGAATCCGCGCGTCGTATACGCGGTGGCGTAGGCGCCGCAGGAGAAGATCCAGACCGGATCCCCGGAGGCGAGGTCACGGGGTACCTGGACCATGCCCTCGGTGCCGAAGGCGTCGTCGCTGTCACACGTCGGCCCGGCGATCCTGGCCGGGACACGCTCGGAGTCGCCCCGGCCGGGGAACTCCAGTCGATACTGCAACTCGTCTACTTCATAGAGGCCGTTGAACTTTCCGCAACTCAGGAACAGCCAGGTCTCCCGATCATCGCCGGACTGGCGCCGGGAGGTCAGCCTGGCCACCTGGGCGCGCACGGCGCCGGCGTCCGCCACCAGGTATCGCCCCGGTTCCATCAGGAAACGCAGTGGCACGGTCGACATTTCACGCAGCCGGTCCATCCCTTCCCGGATCACGATGAACATCTTGTCCAACGGTGGGTGCAGTGGATGTCCATGGCGGTCGAGGCAGCCGGTGGCCGGCAACCCGCCACCGAGGTTGATGTGATCCAGTGTGATTCCGCGCAGCTGAAGGGAATCGAGCACCACGGCAAGCTGTTCCAGCGCGGTGTGCCATGCCTCGGAGGTCATCTGTTGTGAGCCCACGTGCACAGAGAGGCCGGCCGGGGTGAGGCCGGCGGCCCGGGCGGCCTCCAGTACCAGGACCGCGTCCTCGCCCGAGCACCCGAACTTGCGGCTCAGACCCCACAGGGCACCGTCGCCGCTGGTGGCGAGCCGGCAGAACACGCGGGCGCCGGGCGCGTGGGTGGCTATCGCCGCCACGTCGGCCAAGCTGTCCGTCGCGAAGTCGCGGATGCCGAGCTGCCAGGCCGCCGCGATGTTCCGGTCGGACTTGATGGGATTGCCGTAGTGGATCCGGTTCGGCGGCACCCCGGTCCGCAGAGCCTGTTCGATCTCCTGTGGGCTCGCGGCGTCGAAACCGGCACCCAGCGCGGCCAGGCTGGTCAGCACCTGGTCCACCGAGCACGCCTTCATGGCGAAACGGACCGATATGCCCGGCAGTTCCGCCAGCAGCGACGTGTACCGGGCCGCGATCTCGTCGAGGTCGTAGACGATCAGGTCCTCGGTCGCGGCGGCAAGCGCGGCACGGATCGCCGCGGTGTCGTGGTCCCCCGGTAAACCGCTCACTGCTCTCGAACCGAGACAGGCGCGCGGCGGATGAACCCGATGATGGTCAGCGCCGTGAGCGCGACCAGTGCCAGGCCGTACTCCCGGGCGATGAACAGCGGAACATCGTGGTGGGTCAGCAGATAGCCCGCAACTACCGTGGGCGCCCCGAAGCCCAGGTAGCAGCAGCTGTACAGCACAGAGATCACACCGGCTCGGTTATGCGGCTCGGCGTGCGGGACCACGATGCGGATGCCGCCCTGGAAGCCGCCGCCGAAACCCACACCCGCTGCCAGCGTGCCGAGGTAGAAGCCGGTGACCGAACCTGCGTCGATCGCGGCCAGTGTCATCACGAGCCCGATGATGAGTGCGACGATGCCGACGCCGAACAACGTCTCCGGCGTCACCTTGCGGAGTGCGATAACCGTGAGCGTGCCGGTGGCCGTCAGCAGGAACATGGGAGACGCGGCCATCAGTGCCGAGGTGGAGCCGCTCAGCGCGGAAATAAGGGTGGGGCCGAGCGAACCGTAGAAACCGGCGAGCGCCCAGGTCGCGATGACCACGGGGATCGCGGTGAACAACGGCCGGCGAACCGACACCGGCATGCTGAAGCTGGGACGGAGCGAGGCCAGGCCGCCGGGCCGGTGCGAACCGGTCTCGCGCATCGCCAGCACGCCGAGCAGTTGCGCGGCGAACACCGCGATGAGAATCAGGTAGATCGATTGCGTGGGTTGCGGGAGGTGCTGGACCGCGAGTGCCGAGGCCAGCAATCCGGTAGCGCAGCCCAGGGTCGGCACCACGGCGTTGGTGAGTGCGCTGCGATCCCGGTCGATGTCGATCAGTGTCGCGCCCACCGCGCTCAGGATCGCGCCGGTCGCCAAGCCCTGGATGGTTCTGGCCGCCAGCAGCTCGATCAGGCCCTGCGCGAACGCGAAGACGACCATCGCCAGGATCTGCCCTGATACCGCCGCGATCAGCACCGGTCGTCGGCCGACATGATCGGACAGGGTGCCGACGGTCAGCAGCGCGAGCAACACCGATACCGCGTACGTGCCGAAGACGACGGTTACCGTGACCGGTGTGAATCCCCAAAGATCCTGGTAGATGGGATAGATCGGGGTCGGTGCGCTGGTGGAGGCGAGGGCGGAGACGATCAGTGACGCGGCGAGTGTGAAGGTGTGGCGGGAGGAGAGCTGTGCACGCGGCTGAGCCGGCTGTAGCACGCGGTCCGGACTCCGCCACAGACCCGATCGATGTACTCCCGAATGTATATCAATTGCGTATTGCACGACGATTCCGTTCCCACTTGTGATGAGCTCTCGGGGCGGGATGTTCCTCGGCGCTGGTGCAATTCGGCGGTAGAGGATGTCCCGGTGCACAGAGCATGCGCCGTCGTTACAGATTCAGCGGTTCGGATTCCGCGATTTTACGATGCTTTGATATATGCAGGTCGGCGGCATGAATTCCGCCGAATTGCAAATCGATGTTCCCAATCCTGGCAGGCGTTCATGTCATGATGGTGGGTCGGATCGCGTCCCGGGGCTGCGCCGACTGGTCGACGTAGGCGGCATTACCGCTGCTGGGAAGTTTCGCGGGCATCCTAGAATTGCCTGTGTGCAATTCAATCGGCGCGAGCGAGTAAGGAATGCGTTGCGTACCAGTGTTTCCGGCGACGGTGGCGGTGAGGCAAAGCCCGAACGTCGAGACGATGACCACGCCGTCGACGATGAGATGTCATCGCAGCCGGGGTATATAGATCCTGGGAAGCTGCTCGGCGAGCTGCTCAAGGGGATGTTGTGGCCGCGCAGGTGGCGTATCGGGTAATACGAATGAAAGACGCTCAGAGACGCGGCGGCGAGGTCTGGATCAGTGGTCCGAGTTCGGCGCGCCGCCAATCGATGTAGGTGCCGTTCTCGCGTAACCGGACGGCGGGGTTGCGGACGGGGGCGACGTTCAGGTCGAGCACCAGGCCGACCGTGAAGGCGTAGCTCTCGAGACGTCCTACATCGACGCCACGGCGATTGTTCAGGACCAGGTGTAGCGTCGCTGCGTTCGCACCCCAATTGTTGCGCACGCAACCGGCGATCCAGACGGCCTGTCGCGCGGCGGTTTCCGTCGCCGCCGCCGCATTGTGCGGTGCGGTATCGAATGGTTCGCGGCAAATGACCTGTCCGTCGGCGCGGCAAATCGTGTACATCGCGCGGGTGGCCGCTGTCCAGAGGAGTATATGCGGGCCATGGGCGGCGAGTGTGCTGAGACTGGAATCTTGTGTTCTGTACGACATTGCCACCCGACAATACGACTTCGATAGCGAAATCGGCAGCCGATATTCCCAATGGCGGGAATCTGCCGATAGGCCGTTCTCAAGAAGATGTAAAAGAAGATCGTTATTCATTGAATACGCGTCATCTCGGGTCGTTGCAGAATACGATCGCGGCAGCGTTAGCTCCGATATTCGGGAGCCGATCCTTTCGGATGAGTCGAAGGAAGATCATGGATCGGGATTCATTGGCTGAATCGACCTATCCCTACAGCTGGTATGCGGTCGCGTTCTCCAATGAGCTGAGGCCGGGTGGATCGATGACGGCCCGGTTCCTGGACCGAGAGGTCATGGTATTCCGCGGTCGCTCTGGACCGACGCGGGCCGTGGAGGCGCAACCTCCTTGCCGAGGCGCCGTCCGGCACCTCCGTCTGCTCGCAGTGCGTGAGGTGGCCGGAGTAATCATGGTCTGGCACGGCCCGCCCGGTGTGACTCCCTGGGAGATCGCGACGTCGGAACCGTGCCGCGGCTGGCCGGTCGTGCGCCGACGGCGAACCGTCCTGTCGGCGCACCCGCAGGAGGTGACCGAGCACAGCGTCGATATCGGCCCGGTGATCGCCCTGCACGGTTTCGGTGATGTGCGGATCATCGAGCCGCTGGTGCTCGAGGGGCCGCGCGCGCGGATGACCTACGGGTTCGCCGCGCGTCTGCCGGGAATCGGGACGGTCGACGCCCGGATTCACATCGCGGTGGATGGGCTCGGGTTTTCGATGGTGGAGACCGCCGCGGCGGGTTGGCGGATGCGCCAGCTCGTCGTCGGCACACCGATCGGCGTGGGGGAGACGATCGTGCACTCCTGGACCAGTCTGCCGAGCCGGGGGCGTAGCCGGATCGGCAGGGCCGCCTGGCACCCGGTGGGCGCTATCGTGGATCGTGCGCTCGCGCACACTACGATCGCCCAGTTGGCTCGCGGTGAATTGATGTGGAGTCGCAGGAAGTATCCGAACCGCCCGGTGATCGGCGCGAGCGACGGCCTCGTCGGCAGATACCGAGCATGGGCTCAGCAGTTCTATCCCGACGGTGCCGCCACCCGGTGATCGCGGACGCTACGAACGACCGTTGAGCATGGCGGTGACCGCGTCGTGATGCTCAACGGTGTGGTGGGCCAGTGATTGCATGGCGGCGGACAGTTCCAGATGGCTGTCCAGGCTCTGATGCTGACCTTCGCGCAACAGCTTCTTGGTCATGCGCAGAATGGCGGGTGGATTGGCGGCGACTCGGGTAGCGAGCTCGTCGGCGGCCGAGAGCAGGCGGTCGGGTGGGACTACGGCCGAGACCAGGCCCCAGGCCAGGGCGGTGCCGGCCTGGATGTGCTCGCCGGTGAAAGCCATCTGGGTGGCGCGGGCCGTACCGATGGCACGTGGGAGCAGCCAGGCGCCACCGTCGCCGGGGATCAGACCGACTTTGACGAAACTTTCGGCAAATATCGCGGTGTCCGAGGCGATTCGCATATCGCACATGAGGGCCAGATCGAAGCCCGCGCCGATGGCGGGACCGTTCACCGCGGCGATGGTGGGAATCTCGCAGTGGTACAACGCCTTCGGGATGCGCTGAATGCCATGTCGGTAGCCTTGGCGCAGTTCGGCGGGTGTGCCGCCGAACATGCCCACCCGGTCCCGCATGTGTTTGATGTTCCCGCCGGCGGAGAACGAAGTGCCCGCACCGGTCAGGATCGCCACCCGTACCGTCTGGTCCAGGTTGACCGCGCGCACCGCATCCTCGAGCGCATCGACCACGTCGTCGTCCGAGACCGGATTGCGGGACTCGGGTCGGTTGAGCGTCCACACGACGATATCGCCGGTGCGGTCGATCAGGACGGGCTCTCTCATGAAATCCTCTCTACGGGTGTGATGACGATCCGGACATCGACCGGCAGCACGGCGGTGCCTGCGGCGATAACCGGGTTGAGATCCAATTCCGCGATCTCGGGATGTGCTGCGACGACCTCCCCTACGCGAACGAGGAAGCGGGCCAGGGTATCTCGATCCACCGACGGTAGGCCGCGGTATCCGTCGAGCAGCCGGGAGGCGACCGTCTCGCGGATCATCTCGTGCGCTTCGAGCTCGGTGAACGGAGCAGCGCGGAACGTGACGTCCGCGAGAGCTTCGACCAGGACGCCGCCGGTTCCGAAAGCGACCACCGGGCCGAAGATCGGGTCGCGGGTGGCGCCGACCAGCAGTTCCACGCCGGGTGCGGCCATGGGGGACACCACCATGCCGTCGATCCGGGCCGCCGGGATGGCCGCGGTGACGGCGGCGATGACCGCCTCGGCATTGGCAGCGGCGGTGTCCGGGCCGACGCCGAGCCGGACACCGCCCACATCGGATTTGTGAATCGCCTGGGGCGACACCACTTTGATCGCGCACGGTCGGCCGTAGTCGGCGATCGCCCTGGCGACCGCGCTCGGCGTCGATGCGAAAGTCCAGGGGCCGGTGGAGATTCCGAACTCCTCCAGCAACCGTCGTCCCTCGGGTTCGGTGAGTACGCCGACGGCCGAGGTGATCGGTGCAGCGGCCGACGGCAACCGCAGGGGCGATCGCCACAGCGCGGTTTCTCGCCGTATACGGCGGTTGTCCAGGGCCGCCGCGATACGCGCGGCGTGGTCGATCGACGCCACGACCGGAATGCCGCCCGCCCGCAGTGCTCGGTGCGGGCCGAGGTCCTCCGCGGCGAAGCAGCTCTGCACCAGTAGCGGTGTGCCGTACTGTGCGCTGGCAGCGAGAAGTACTGCCGCGGTGTCATTTTCGGCCTCTTCGAGTCGACTGTCGAAGCGGCGATGGTAGCCCCCGAAGAGCCCGATCATAAGGACGAGACCTACGGAAGGGTCGGCCATCAGCAGCTCGACCGCCGCGGCGAACACCGTTGGATCGGCATCGGTGGCGCCGGCGACATCGACCGGATCGACCACCGAGGCCGCCGGTCCGAGTAGCGCGCGCAGTGCGGATCGGGTCGTCTCGCTCAGTTCGGCGAGTTCGACGCCGTGCTCGGTCAACGCGTCGACGGCCAGGGTGGCGTGACCACCGCCGTCACTGAGGATCGCCACCCGACGCCCACGGCCCATCGGGGTGCTGGTGGCAAGTGCGCCGGCGACAACCGCGAGTTCGTCCGAGCGCCGCACGAGTTCGACACCGGCCTGCCGCAGCAGTGCGGTGGCCACGGCGTCGGACCCGGCGATCGACCCGGTGTGCGAGAGCGCGGTGCGTTGACCGGCCGTGGAGCGCCCGCCCCGCAGCATGACGACCGGAGTGCTGGATTGTGCGACTGCGATCAGGAAGGCCCGTCCATCGCGCAAGCCCTCGGCGTGCACGGCGATCGCACCGGTATTCGGCTGTGCGGCGAGTTCGGTGACGCATTCGTCGTAGCGAACATCGGACTGGTTGCCGAGCCCGACGTAGGCGTGAAAACCAGGGCCGCGCAATGCCCGAACGTCGTTGACCAGCGACAGCAGCATATTGCCGCTCTGCGTGATGACACTGACGGGCCCGTTCGGCACATCCTGGAGCCCGACCAGGTTGGCGCCGCTGGCGGCGTTGAGTACGCCGGAGGTGTTGGGGCCGATGACCCGGACACCGCTGTCGGCGATGGCCGCGAGCAGTTCGGCTTCCAGTTCGGCTCCGGCTGAGCCGATTTCGCGAAAGCCGTTGGCCAACACCACGGCCCCGGCTATGCCCATCGCCCCGCAGGCACGTAATGCCTGTGGCACCGCGGGGCCGGGCAGTGCGATGAGAGCGACGTCGATCCCGGTGGGCAGTTGATCGATGCTCGCGATCACGTCGAGTCCGAGGATTTCGGTGGTACGCGGATTCACCGGATAGACCGGATGGGCGTATCCCGACTGTTGGAGTGCCCGGATGGCTTGATAGCCGCGTTTGGCTCGGTCCGCGGAGGCGCCGATGACGGCGATCGACCGCGGGTCGAACAATCTCTGTAGTGCAGTGCGTTTCGCGACCTGCGTTGTCACGAGCTCACTTTCCCTGAAAGACGGGTGCGCGGCGCTCGGTGAATGCCGCAACGCCCTCGGCCCAGTCGCTGGTGTCCATGAGTGCGAGAAGTTCGCGCGGCTCGCTGGTGAATGCGACGGGCAGCGAATCATCGCGGCGCAGTGCGGCTTTCATACGCGCCAGTGAAAGCGGAGCTTTGGCCGCGAGTGAATCGGCCAGCGCGGTCGCCGAATCCATCAGATCGTCGGCCGCGACAGCCTGATGTGCCAGACCCCATTCCGCCGCCTGCGTGCCGGTGAATCGCTCGCCGAGGATCAGCAGATCGGTGGCCCGGCGCAGGCCGACCAGACGCGGCAGGCGATGGGTCACCCCGCCGCCCACGAACGTGCCGAGGCCGACCTCGGGGAATCCCATCTGGGCGTCGTCGGCCATGACGAGGAAGTCGGCGCTCACCGCCATTTCGGCGCCCGCGCCGAGCGCGTAACCGTGGACGGCGGCGACCGTCGGTGTATCCATGGTCTGGATCTCCAGGCAGACATCCTGTGCCAGGGTCAGATACCGTTCCTGGTCGGCACGGGTGCGGGTGCCCGCGGCGTGCGCTTTGAGGTCCGCGCCCACGCAGAATGCACGTCCGGCGCCGGTCAGGATGACACATCGCACGTCCGGGTCGCTGTCTGCGGCCGACAGCGCGATGAGCAGGGTGTCGTAGAGCGCTTCACTCACGGCGTTGAGCCGGTCCGGCCGGTTCAGCGTCAGTACTGTGGTCTGGCCACGACGCGATACGAGTACGGGTTGTTCGGGATTGGGTGAGGCTGCCATCGAAAGCGAGCTTTCCTATTCGTCGGGATGGAGAGGGTGATCAGCGGGCGGTGCCCGCGACGGGCGTGGGGATGAGCGGAATATCTTGCACCGATGGTGATTTCGATCGGCGGCCGCCGCGCTGCCGACTGGTGAGCCGGCGAGCCAGCAGGGAGATCGCGAAATTGGTGGCGATGTACATCACCGCGACCCCTATGTAGATCGGCAAGGAATATTTGCTGCCGTAGAACTCGACGAGCGACCGCCCGGAGCGCAGTAGTTCGGTGTAGCCGACGATGAAGCCGAGCGAGGTGTCCTTGAGCAGGATGACCATCTGGCTGACGATCACCGGCAGCATGGCCGGGACCGCCTGCGGCAGCAGGACGCGCCACAGAATGATGGTTCGCCGGAGGCCCATTGCTTCGGCAGCCTCGGTCTGTCCTCGGTCGATGGCGAGAATTCCGCCACGGAAGATCTCGCACAGGACCGAGGAGTTGTAGGCGACCAACGCCAGCACCACGATCTGTAGCAGCGTCAGGTCCACGCCCAATCCAGGCAGTCCGAGTGCGGCGAAGAGCATGAGCAGCAGCAGCGGGACGCCGCGGCAACCTTCGACGACGATGCCGGTGACCAGTCGGACCGGCCGATGCCGGGACAGCCGCCCGAACGCGGCGATCAACCCGGCTGCCAACGCGATCACCATGGCCAGTGCGGCCGCGTGCAGAGTTGCCGTGTAACCCTGCCAGAGTACCTGCGGCACACCGGTTTCCAGATCGAGCAGAATGGCCCAGCGCTTGCGCTCGAGCTGTCCGTTGGCATTCAGGCGCAGTGCGATCAGTACGACGAGCAGCGCGGCGAGCGCACCGGCCGCGATCCCGATGCGACGGGCGCGCCGACGGCCGCGCGGGCCGAGCGGATCGTAGAGGAAGTCGGTATTCATCGGGCCGCCGCCAATCGGTGCTCCAGTCGACGGAATCCGAACGCGGACCCCAGGGTGATCACGAGGTAGGCCACGGCGATCCACAGCAGCGCGGAGATGACAGCCGCGGGATCGGAGAAGTTGATGCGCTGGCCGGACGCGGTCAGCTCGAGCACACCGAAGCCCGCGGCGATGGAGGTGTTCTTCACCAGCGCTATCCAGACATTGGCCAGCGGCGGCACCACCGCCCGGACTGCCTGCGGGACGATGATGAACCGCATCTGCTCGAGGAAGGAGACCCCCAGCGCCCGCGCGGCTTCGGCCTGGCCGCGACCGACCGTGCACACCCCGGCGCGCAGTGCCTCGGCGACGAACGCCGCGGTGTAGAGGCCGAGGGCGAGGATCGCGGCCACGACGTAACTCGGTGGGCTGAGCCCGATCTGGGGAAGCACGAACACGATGACGAAGAAGACGACCGTCAGGGGTGTGTTGCGGATGATCTCGACGTAGATCGCGCCGACCCGTCGCAGCAACGGTACCGGAGACATGCGGGCGACACCGATGAGCACTCCGAGGAAGGCGGCGATGCCGCCGCCCCCGGCGCTGAGCAGCAGGGTGGTGCCGAACGCTCGCGCGAGCAGCCCGGCGTTGTCGGTCAGAACATGCATCGAATCGAGTCCTCTCCCACCGCGCCTCAGTACCGTTCCAAGTCGGGCGGCGGCGGGGCCGCGCCCAGGACTCGACCTGCTGTTCGATCCCAGGCGGCCGACCATGCGCCGTCGGCGAACGCGGTGCGCAGGATGTCATCGACGAAGCGCACGAGATCGGCGCGCTCCCTGGCGATTCCGATCCCGTAGGGTTCCTCGGTGAAGGTGCCCGGAACCAGCTCGAAACTCTCCGCGTCGAGGCTGCGCAGCCCGCCGAGGATGGTGTTGTCGGTGGTCATCGCCACGACCTGACTGTTCTTCAGCGCCTCCGCGCACTTGCTGTAGGAGTCGAAGAGCACCACACGCGCGCCCGGGACCCGGTGGCGAATATTGGTCGATGACGCCGAGCCCTCGACGGCGCAGACGTCCTTGCCCGCGAGGTCATCCGGTGCGGTGACTCGATCCGGATTGCCGGCCCGCACCATGAGTGCCTGTCCGGCAACGTAGTACGGTCCGCCGAAGTGGATGATCTCCTTGCGTTTGTCATTGATGGTGTAGGTGGCGATCACCAGGTCGACTCGACCCTGCTGCAAGAACGGTTCGCGGTTGGCCGATACCGTTTCGACCCAGTCGATCCGATCGTGCGCGATACCGAGTCCGGCCGCGATCAGTTTGCCCATTTCGGCGTCGAAGCCCTGGGGGCGGCCGGTAACGGGATTCTTGAGGCCGAACAGCGGCTGGTCGAACTTCGTTCCGATGGTGATACGGCCCTGCTCCTGTAGCTGTCGCATGGTCGAGCCGGGCGCGAAGACGGCGTTCGTATCGACCGGTGGCGCGTAGTCGATCGGATCGATGGCCGGTGCGCCGGAATCACACGCGGTGGTCAGTGCGAGCACAGCCGTGGTGAGCCCGATACTCGCCACGCGAATCAGTCTGTTCATCACCGTGTCCGCTCAGTGTTGCAGGACCCGGGCGAGGAAGTCTTTCGCCCGCTCGCTGGCCGGGTTGGTGAAGAATTCCTCGGGAGCCTGCTCCTCCATGATCATTCCGTCGGCGAGAAACACCACGCGGTCGGCGCTGGCGCGCGCGAACCCCATCTCGTGGGTCACCACGACCATCGTCATTCCCTCGGCGGCAAGAGATCTCATGACGTCGAGCACTTCGCTGACCATCTCCGGGTCCAGGGCGCTGGTGGGTTCGTCGAACAGCATCACCTCCGGCGCCATCGCCAGGCCGCGCGCGATGGCGACGCGCTGCTGTTGTCCACCGGATAGTCGCGGGGGATAGGTATCGGCCTTGTGGGCCAGGCCGACTCGTTCCAGCAGTGCCATGGCCTGCTCCTCGGCGTCGGGGCGGCGCAGCTTGCGGACCCGGATAGGCGCGAACGTGATGTTCTGGAGGACCGTCAGATGCGGGAACAGGTTGAACGACTGGAAGACCATTCCGATCTCGGCGCGTACCTTCCGCAGTTCGGGCCCCTCGGCGGGCAGCGATCGACCGCGAAACGCGATGGTGCCGGAGGTGATGGTCTCGAGCCGGTTGATGGTTCGGCACAGGGTCGACTTGCCGGAGCCGGAAGGGCCGATCACGACGACCACCTCACCTTCGGCGATATCGAGGTCGATCTCGCGCAGAACCGTTGTGGTGCCGAAGGTTTTGGTGACCGACCGCATCGAGATCAGAGGCGGGTCGGGAGTGGTGGCGGTCATGGCGGTCCCGGTTGTGAGTGGCGTACGTGCGGCATGTCCAACGTCTACAATGCAAACAGATTTGCATCAGTTTGGAAAGCTGCAATTTTCATGTGGTCTCACGTCGAGGGAGAATGAGCAGGTGAAAGCACCGGAAGCCGAAGGCCCGCAGACATTCGACGAACTCATCGCCGAGCTGCGTGGGCGGCGTGATGTACTCTCACCGGCCCAGCGGAAGCTGGCCGAACGGGTGGCTTCCGACCCGGAAGCCGTTGCGTTCATGACGGTCTCGGAGCTGGCGGCCGCCGTAGCGGTCAATGAGGCGACCGTGGTTCGGTTCGCGAACAGTCTTGGGCTCAAAGGTTATCCGGCACTGACCGGCCTGTGTCGTGAGCGGTTACGGGAACAGGCCCAGCTGGTGCGCCGATTCGACAACCTCCAGCAGCTGCCCGGCCCGGGTGGGCTGCTCGAGCGGACGCTGGCCTTCGATCAAGCGAATCTCACCCGCACCTTCGCGCGCCTGGATCCAGACCAATGGCGTTCGGCCGTCAGTCATCTCGTATCGGCCCCCCGCGTGCACATCATGGGGTTGCGCAAATGTCACGCGCCCGCCTATTTGTTCGGCTACCTACTCGGCATGCTGCGGGAGGACGTCACATTGGTGACCGCTACGGCGGGTGGTCTGACCGACGACCTACGACGGGTGCGGCCCGGCGACTGTTTTGTCGGTGTATCCATCCATCGGTACATGGCCGATACGGTGCGCGGTGCGGCATGGGCGAATTCGGCGGGCGCGCATGTCATCGCGCTCACCGACAATGCGAGCTCGCCGTTGGTCGCCAGCGCGCACGAAGCGTTCTTCGTCGAGGCGGCCAGCGCATCGGTGCTCCGGTCGATGACCGCGTTCACCGCGCTGGTGCAGGCGCTCACGGCCGAGGTGGCGCGAGCACACGGGCGTGATGTGCGGGCGGCCCTGTTGGAGGAGGAGCAGTTGCTGCGCGATTTCCGGATGTACACAACGGATTCGAATCGCGACCACTCGTGACGATACGAAGTGGGCGTTGTATCGAATCGTCGAGGCCAGGAACTCCCACCGGTGGTAATGGTCGGGTAGTGCGCTGAACATATCGTTGACCGCGTGAGCAACCAGCGCAGGTTCGTTGTGATCGCGGGAATCGGGATCGGACTGGTGCTTGCCTGGATGATGGCGTTCGACATCGGTCCGTTCGCGTCGCCGACGGAACGGGCTGCCGTCGCACCCGCGCAGCCTGCTCAGACGACACCGAGAGTCCAGGCCAACACCGGATTGGCGGTCGGCCGGGTCGCCGCCAACAACGGAGCAGTGCTGACCGTCAACGGCGTACTCGGCGGCCCGACCGTCGTGCACACGAATACCGCCACCAAGGTGTTCGTCTTGCGCGGTACGAAGGTGTCGAGTGTGGCGGTCGGTGACCGGGTCATAGTTTTCGGCGACAAGAAATCCGATGGGTCGGTGATCGCGAAAATGATAGTGGGCGGTTGACCAGGTGAACTGTTCATCAGCTGACCGACGCCCGCACAGAACTCCGGCACTGAATGCCCGCCGGCGGCACGGGCGGACTACGGCACGGTTTTGATCAGCGATACCCGCGGGGGCTCGGGGGCGCGATCGGACAACCGGTTTCGGGCCCACTGGGCGAGGACCGCGACCGCCGCGAATACCGCCATCGTGCCGGCGAACCAGGCCCAGGAGGTGAGACCGATGGTCGTCCAGGTGTATCGCTTGACGCCGGGCAGTGCGTAATTGCTCTGGCCCGTGGCCCAGCGGATCAGCATGCCGGCGACGCTGCCGGGATCCCGGGGCCCGGCGTTGGAGACCATGTTGCGGATGACCGGCGCCTGGCGATTCAAGTGGATCAATGAGAACGCCACACAGGTCGGGATGGCAAGCGATGCCATCAGCATGGCGCGCGACAGTGCGCGAGTAGGGGCACGCAGGTTGACCACCGCGACCACGACGGTGACGGCGATCGCGACGCAGGCGAGCACGGCCCAGGTGCCGTTCACCTTCGCGGCCGGGGGCGGATTGCTGGCCCACAGGGCGACGAGGGTATTGGAGATATCGATCTTCCCGAATGGGTTGGCCTCGACCTTGCCGTCGGTGGAGGACGCGCTGATCCACGGTTGGAACAACGCGAAGAAGGTCGTGCAGTTGCACGCTGCGGCGCACAGGTAGCCCCAATTGCCGCGGGCCGCGCCCATCCGTGGTCGCAGCGCGGCCGCTACGGCCAGAGCGCGCTCGTGCGCTCGTTGCTTGCCCGGCGGACCCGAACTTGCCGTAATGCCTTGTGCCTGTAGAAGTTTGGTCTTGTGCCACGGCGTAGGCTGCACCATTGTTCCAGTGTAGGGGCGGGCGCCGCGAGCCTTGGATTCGAACTCGCCACACGCGGGAAGAGCCGAGTATCAGCGGCTGTCAGTCGATTCGCGCGGTGTCGGGTGGCTCCGGGGCCGTGGCGCGGCGGGTGACGGCGATCGGCAGCCGCCATGATGGCAGCCGGATCGGCCCGGCATCCGCGGGCCGGTCCCGTAGCCACTGGAAGCAGGCGGACACGGCGGAGATCACAGCCAGCGCGGCCGCGAACCATGCCCAGGCGGTGAGGCCGGCCGTCGTCCAGTTCACCTTGCGCAGACCGGGGATCGGATAGTCGCCGTTGCCGTTGACCCAGCGCATGATCAGGCCGATTTGGCCGCCCAGATCCTTGGGGCTGTAGCCGAGCATGTCGCGCAACTGGGGTGCTTTGCCGTTCATGTGGACCACGGCGAAGACGACGAAGAGCGCGGTGGCGGCCGAGGCCGCCGCGGTCAGCCGTCGGAGCAGCTCGATGCGAGCCCACAGGTTGACCAGCACCGCCGATGCCGTGCAGGCGATGGTGATGGTCGCGCTGACTGCCCACATCCCGTTGACCTGTACCTGCGGCAGTGGGGAATCGGACCAGAGGGTGACGAGGGAACTCGAGATCTCGAACTTTCCGAACGGTGTGGCTTTGATTCGGCCATCGAGAGTTTCGGCGTTGACCCACGGTTGGAACAGCACGGTGAAGGTGACGATATTTCCGATCGCGGCCAGCAGATAGCCCCACTGTCCCCGCAGCGCGCCGGTCGCATGGGGCGCCAGCGCCGTCGCGGCTTTGGCGACTCCGGCCCGGCCTTGTCGCACCCTCTGTGCCGCACGGCGTCGCGCGCCGAGTTGCTGTGGTGGGGTGCTGGCTCCCTGCCAGGGGGTTGGCTGCGCCATCGCCTGATTCTAGAAGTCCCGGTCCCCGCCATCCTCCCCGCTCGTGAGAAGTTGGCGTAACCCTACGTAACATTGTGCCGTTATTTAACGGCGCGTTTAATACCGTGCCAACAAGCGCGTAACTCGAATGGAACCTGAACGTCGTCGGCCGCGGGGTGAGTACGAATGTCACAGCACCTGTCGAGGCTCGAACCTGGCCTACTGCTGCGTGGCCTGCTGATCGCCGAATCGTTCGCGCCACGACGTCTGGTCGAACGGGGCCGCAACTGGATACGGGCACTGCGGCGCCGCCGCGCCGCCCTCCGGATCGTTGTCGGGGCGCAGGTTCTGGTCGCGCTGTGGTGGGTCACCGGAGGCCGGGCGGCGGGTAGCGGTTCGGCCGCAGCCGCGCAGCCGGGCAGCATGTCCGCGATCGATGGACTCGCGTGGATGGATGTCCGGGACTCCTCCGGTATCCCGGTGTCGGACTACCTCTTCGTCACCGACAGCGGCGGTGCGCTCGACCCGATGTCCACGGCGTTGTCGCTGGTCCTCGGTCTGGAATTCATGGTGTTCCTGGTCATCGTGATCAGTGCGATCTGGTCGGCCGCGTTCGTGCTGAGTTTCGGCTGGTTGGATTGGCTCGGCAAACCGTTCGGATTCGTCGCGGAACGAACCACCGATCACGTCGCCACTCCGATCCTGATGACCACGGCCGCCGCGCTGGGCGCGTTCTTCGTGGCCTGGTTCATCATTCGCGGCTACCACGCCAAGGCCGTGCTGCAGATTCTGTCGATGGTGGCGGTCGCCCTGTTCGGTGCGTTCTATCTGGCGGACCCGATGGCCGATGTGCTGTCGTCGGAGGGGCTGTTGGTCCAAGGGCGCGATGTCGGGATCGCGGTGGCGGCGGGGCTGAACGGGAACTCGACCCCGGACGCCGGCGCGATCGTCGAGACGATGAACGGCACCCTGGCCGACAATTTCGTCCGGCATCCGCTGCAGGTGTGGAACTTCGGTCATGTGGTCGACGGCTCGCCGCGATGTCGTGCTGCATGGTCGGCGGGCGTGCGCGCCGGCAACGAGGCTCAGGTCGCGCAAGGGATGCGGATGTGCGGTGACGCCTACGCCTACGCCAAGACCCAGGACCCGAGCATGGGGCAGATCGGCACCGGAATTGTGCTGTTGCTTTTCGGGACGGTGCTGTCGCTGTTCCTGTCGTTCCTTTCGATCAAGGTATTCCTGGCGGCGCTTTCCTCGATATTCCACGCGATTCTGGCGATCTTCGGATTCGCCGCGGGCGGGTTCATCTACGGGCCGACCCAGACCCTGCTGATCCGCAATCTGGTGCATATGGTCGGTGACGCCATCGCGATGGTCTCGTTCACGATTTTTCTCGGCGGCTATGTCCTGGTGCTGGACAGCGTCTTTCGTGCGGCGCCGCAGGGCGGTATGGCGGTGATCTTCGTCGGCGGCATGCTGTTGATCTCGAGTTTCGTATTGCTACGCCGTCTCGACAACACGATTCTCGGACACCAGAACCAAGTGATCGGGCAGATCGTTTCGACGCTTGCCACCGGCCGGTCGGCCGGTGCCGGAGCCGCAGGCGGATCCTCGGGAATGGGAATGGCCGAGGCCGGTCTGCGTCATTCCCTGACGCCCGGCGGAGTGGCTTCGGCGGTGTTCGGCGGCCTCGCCACATTCGGGATGCTCAGCGCCAACCCGGTGACCTCCTGGCTGTTCCGTCGGCCTAATCCGTTCATGCATTTCGCGAAGGAAATGCAGGAGATGAACTACCTCAACTACATGCTGCTGCTCGGAGAGGTGCCGGAGCGAACCCATGCCAGCTGGATGGGCCGGCTGACCCTGGGGAAGAACGCGCATGACGATGCCGCCAGGGCCGCGGCGACCGAATACGGGCACAACCACCGGGGTGCTGCCGCCGCGATCACCAGTGTGCTGGGACTGGGCGGTGACCTCGGTGACGCAGCGGGTGCGCTGCTGGTCGCCGGATTCTCCCGGTCGATGACGGCGGAATCGATGATGGCCAGTATGCGGGTTACCAAGGCCGCCGAGGACCACAAGGCGGTGTACGGGCCGCTGGCACGGGCGGCAGCCGCGGCCTCGCTCGCGAACAACGCGCGTGAAGCATCCAGCCCGAGAATGGCACCGGGAATGCGGTCCGCATATATCGGCGAGCTCGCGGAATCTTCGGCGCTGTACGAGTTCCTGGCGCCGCGTCCATTCAATCCCGTAGACAAGAACCCGATTCTCGACCAATTGAAGCCGTACTGGGACAAGCCATTCGATGAGTTCAAGGCGCATCTTCCGTCAGACCTGTGGGAGAAAGCCAATGAAGATCATCGGCTGCACGCCGGGGCCACTATGGCTCGGAATCTGAACTCGGCCGCGCAGCAGTACCTGCGCACCAACGACGAAAGAGATCTGGCCGAGGTTCTGAAAATGAAGAACCGGGCGCAACACGTCGACATGCTGCTTGCCGGCATGAATATCGGCCCGCACACCAATTGATTCGACAATTTGATAGAGGTGATACCAGTATGTCCGATAGTCAACCCAGAGTGATCCGAAGTCTGGTCCCTGCTCGAATGGACCGCCTACCGTGGACCAGATTCCACTGGCTCATCGTCGTGGGCCTGGGTGTGTCCTGGATCCTGGATGGTATCGAGATCCAGATCGTCAGCAGTATGGCCGGCCCGCTGCAAAGCGCCGACACGTTGAATCTGACCAGTGGGCAGGTCGGCGCGATGGCGTCGTGGTATCTGGCCGGTCAGGTGTTCGGCGCGTTGTTCTTCGGCCGGCTGACCGACAAGCTCGGCCGGAAGAAGCTGTTCATCCTGACACTGGCGATCTACCTGTTCGGCAGCGGGCTGGCGGGATTCTCCTGGAATATGTGGTCGCTGTTCTTCTTCCGCTTCATCGCAGGCGCTGGGATCGGCGGTGAGTACGCGGCCATCAACTCGGCGATCGACGAGCTCATGCCGTCGCGCTACCGCGGCCGGGTGGATATCGCGATCAACGGAACCTACTGGGGCGGTGCGGCACTCGGCGCGGCAGCCAGCCTGGTCCTGTTCAACGAGGATCTGATTCCGACGCACTGGGGCTGGCGGATCGGGTTCTTCCTCGGGCCGGTGCTCGGGCTCATCATCATCTTCCTGCGCCGGCACATTCCTGAAAGCCCGCGCTGGCAACTCACCCACGGACAGGCGGAGCAGGCGGAACGGACCGTCGACGAGATCGAGGCCGGGTTGCGCAAGGACGGTGTCGTGCTCGCCCCGGTCGACGACAGCAAAGCGCTCGACGTCGTCGACGCGCAACGCCTGAGTTATACGCAGATGGCACGAGTGTTCTTCGGCCGCTACCCTTCTCGTTCGTTTCTCGGCTTCACGATGATGGCTACCCAGGCGTTCCTCTACAACGCGATCTTCTTCACGGTCGGCCTGGTGCTCATTCACTTCTACGACATTCCCGCCAATCACACCGGGTACTACTTCTTCCCGTTCGCCATCGGCAACCTGCTCGGCCCGCTGATCCTGGGTCCGCTGTTCGATACGATCGGCCGCCGAAAGATGATCAGTACCACGTATGTGGGATCCGGTGTGCTGCTGGCGCTGTCGGCGTGGGCGTTCTCCGAGGGCATTCTCGGCGCGACCACCCAGACGTTGTTCTGGTGCGTCATCTTCTTCTTCGCCTCGGCCGGTGCCTCCTCGGCATACCTCACGGTCAGTGAGATCTTTCCGATCGAACTGCGCGGCCAGGCGATTTCGTTCTTCTTCGCCATCTCGCAGGGCGTGGGTGGGGTCCTCGCACCATTCCTGTTCGGTCGCTTGATCGGTGGTGCCGAGAACGCCAACCCGGATCGCTTCCCACTGACGGTCGGCTATCTGATCGGCGCCGGATTCATGATCTTCGGCGGGGTGGTCGCCTGGTTCTTCGGGGTGAACGCCGAGGGGAAGTCACTCGAGGATATCGCCGACCCGCTGTCCAAGGCGGATTCGTCGGCGGACGCCGTATCCGATATCGAGGCCCCTGCGCGTCCGCAGTAGGAAAGGAGGTACTCGGATGAACCGGCTCCTCTTCCGGCGCCCGCCGGAAGAGGAGCCCGTCATCGCGTGGGTAACTGCGCTCCGGTCGCCGCGGCGACATCGGACAGGATCGACTCGGCGGCCTGGACGCCGATCCCCGACATCCACACCTCGTCGTCCACCTCGAATACCATGCCGCGCTTGACCGCCGGCAGATCGCGCCACAGCGGGCCGGTGGTGAATTCCTGCTTTTTCGTCTTGTCCACATCATCGATGGTCGCGACGAAAACGAGGTCGGCGTCGGCCTGGTCGATGCGCTCCGGGCTGAGCTCGAGGAGATTCTTCGCGTCCGGATCCGAGGCGATCTGCGCGGCCGGGCGGCGCAGGCCGATATCGGCCAGGACGACGCCGCTATAGGAATTGCTCAGATAGAGCCGGGTGGATCCGGCGAGGAAGCGAATGACCGATACCACCGGTGGCGTGCCGCCGTTGCGCTCTCGAATGCTCGCCCCGAGGGCGCGGGCGCGCGCTTCATAGCTGGCCAGTGCTGCGGCAGCCTGCTGTTCCAGGCCGAGCGCGCTCGCGTGCACAGCCAGATTCGCCTTCCACGGCCCACCTGTGGTTTCGGTGAACACGGTCGGGGCGATTCGGCTGAGCTTGTCGTAGATCCGCTCGTGCCGGAGCTTGGAGGAGAGGATCAGATCCGGCCGCAGCGAGGCGATCCGCTCCAGGTTCGGTTCCAGCAGCGGTCCGACGTCGATCGCCGTATCGGCCTTGCCATGCAGGTATCCCGGGTATCCGCCCCGCGTCTTGGTCGGCGGGACGACGGCTCCGATCGGAGTGATGCCGAGCAGAGTGACCGAATCCAATTCCGCTGTGTCGAGCACCATCACGCGCCGGGGCGGCGCGGGGATGGTGACCGGGCCCATGGTGGTGTCGAGGGTGCGCGGAAACATGCCCGTGCTCACGGGAGCCGGCGTGCCGTTGTCCCCGGGACCGGCACAGGACAGCGTGGCGCTCAAGCCGATGGTTGTGGCGATCAGCAGCGCCCCGACGCGTGTGCTTCTGAACATGCTGAGGCCTTCCTCGGGCTGGTCAGTTGGATTTAGTGGCTGGACCCGTGGTCTGGCCCGGTGCGGCCGGTCGGCGACGATGCCGGGGCACCACCAGCGGGGTTTCGGTCTCGGGGTCGGGGACCACGACGCAGTCGACTCCGAATACCGCGTGCACGAGGTCGGCGTCGAGCACATCGCCCGGCCGGCCCGCGGCGGCGACTCGGCCCTCGTGCAGCACCACCAGGTGGTCGGCGTAGCGGGCGGCCTGCCCGAGATCGTGGAGCACCATGATGATGGTCCGATTGGCTTCGGCATGCAGATCCCAGACCAGATCGAGCACATCGAGTTGGTGCCGGAGATCGAGGAATGTGGTCGGCTCGTCGAGTAACAGCAGATCGGTGTCCTGGGCGAGAGCCAGGGCGATCCAGGCCCGCTGGCGCTGGCCGCCCGAGAGCCGATCGACGAATCGTTCACGCAGGTCGGTGATTCCGGTGCGGTGTAGCGCCGCGTCGACCGCCGCCTGATCCCGGCTCGACCACGGTCGCAGGAGCCGTTGATGGGGGTGGCGGCCCAGCCGCACCAGAGCTTCCACCGTGATCGAATCGGGGGTGATCGGCTGCTGTGGCAGCAGGCCCATGCGTAAGGCCAAGGCGCGCGCGGGCATTCGGTGAATGTCGGCGCCGTCCAGGGTGATGGTGCCGGTGGTCGGTCGCAGCAGCCGAGCCAGGCCGCGCAGCAGGGTCGATTTGCCGCAGGCGTTCGGCCCGACGATGGCGGTGATCACGCCACCGGGCAGCGCCAGGTCCAGGCCGCTGATGACCGGGCGACCGCCGTAGTGCAGATCGACTGCCCGCGTGCATAATTCGTTGCCGACAGGACCATCCGGCGCTGTCGCTGTCATGCCGACCTCCGTAGTGTGTTCTCGCGCAACATCAGGACCAGCAGCCACGGGGCGCCAACGGTCGCGGTGATGACGCCGACGGGTAGCCCGGATACCGGCAGCGCGTGCTGCACGACCAGATCGCAGCCTAGAAGCAGTGCGGCACCGGTCAATCCGGTTGCGGCGAGACCGGTCGCCGTCGGCGGGCCGGCGATCAGCCGGACAATGTGGGGGATCGCCAGCGCCACGAACGACACCGGGCCGGCGATGGCCGCGGCCAGCGCCGCGAGGGTGATCGCGGTGCCGAGCAGGCAGAACCTCGCGCGGCCGACCCGGATGCCGAGGGTGCTTGCCATCTCATCGCCCAGATCGAGTACGGCGAGCGTTCTGTACTGTGCGAAAAGTGCGCTGAGCATGAGTATTCCGGCAGCCGCGGCGCCGGCGACCTCTGTCCAGGTCCGCCCGTACAGTGAGCCCGCGGTCCACTGCAACGCGGCGCCGGCCAGTTCTCTCGGGAACCTGACCACGAGCAGATTCACCGCGGCCGACAGCCCGGCTTGAACGGCCAAGCCGACCAGCACCAGTCGTATCACCGAACGTCCGGTGCCCCAGCCGATTACGGCAAGCAGCAGGGCGGCGAGCGCACCCCCGCCGAGCGCGCCCACCGGAATCAACGATTGACTCGCCCCCAGTGCCAGCACCGATACCGCCCCGAAGGAGGCGCCACCGGTGACGCCCATGACATCCGGCGAGGCCAGCGGATTGCGGAACAGCCGTTGCAGGACCGCCCCCGACACCGCCAACCCGGCACCCGCGATCAACGCGGCAGCGACTCGGGGAGCCCGGAACTCCTGCACCACATACACATAGCCCGGATCCCCGGCACCGGCCAGCGCGCGCATCGCCGTCCGGACGGACATGGGTATCTCCCCGACAGTCAGGGCGAGAACCGACAATCCCGGAAGCAGCATCGAGCAGGCGAGCACCAGCAGCGCAGTGCGATGTCGACGCGCCCACACAGTCGAGCCGATCCGAGCAGATCCGCGCGGATCATGCTCCGTACCGGATTGTTCGTCGCGCTCGCTCGGCTTCGGCGTCACCCCGGTCATCGTGTGCCCCTCCGGACCGAATCTGGCACTGCCCGGCCGGTCACGGCAGCACAGGCGATCAGGTGTAGCGCGGTTCGACGGTGGCCGGTCACGGTGGCCGAACGAGGACCTGGCTTCATCGGGTTGCCCTTCGAGCCAGCACTGCCAGCAGTGGAGCACCGACGAACGCCGTGATGATGCCCACCTCGATTTCCCCGGGGCGGGCGAGCAGGCGGCCGGCGAGATCCGCGGCGAGCAGGAGCAGCGGGCCCGCGATCAGACAGCCGGGGAGTACCCAGCGGTGGTCGGTGCCCACGGTCAGGCGGACGAGATGGGGCGCGGCGAGTCCGATGAACGAGATCGGGCCGGCGACGGCTACCGCCGAACCGGCGAGCAGGACGACCGCGACCAGAGCGGTCACCCGGATCCGCGCGACCGGCACGCCGAGCGCGTGCGCTGCGTCGTCGCCGAGCGCCAGGGTGTTGAGCGCGGGCATGATCAGCAGTCCGGCCGACGCGCCGATGCCCAGCATCGGCAGCACAGGTGTCAGCACGGCGAGGTCGCGGCCGGCGAGGGAACCGGCCAGCCAGAATCGGGCCTCGTCCAGTGTGCGTTCGCTGAACAGCATGAGTGCCGAGGTCCACGACACCAGGACCAATTGCAGCACGGTGCCGCCGAGCGCCAGCCGGACCGGGTCGAGATCACCGGCGCCACGGGCGAGCGCCTGCGCGAACAGTGCCGCCGCGGTCGCACCGGCGAAGGCGAACCACACGTAGTGGATCGGCTGGGTGAGGTGCAGGGTGTAGATGGCGGTGACCACCGCGAACCCGGCGCCGGCATTGATGCCGAGGGTGGTCGGTGAGGTGAGCGGGTTGCGGGTGACCCCTTGCAGGAGCGCTCCGGCCAGGCCGAGCGCCGCACCGACCACAAGCCCGACGACAGTGCGCGGCAATCGCATCTCGGTGATGACCAGGGCGTCCCGGTCGTGCACGGTGCCGAGCAGCGCCTGTAGGACAGTCCCCGGCGGCACCGAGCGGGACCCGAGCCCGAGGCTCAGCAGCGCGACGAATCCGAGCGCGGCCAGACCGCAGGTGAGGAGTAGCGCACGTCGCGCCGTGCCGGTGCGCGAATGAAGGACTCTGTGATCCAGCATGGTTTTTCGACCCTATGGGCCCGCGCGGCTACCTGCTCATCGCTATCCCCAGCGCTGGCGAGAGCGCCGTTCCGGCACCTGAATAGCATCGTAAAATGTTTTGGGGCACGGGTTTTCGGCAGGGTAGTTGAGCCGATGGCAATCGTGGAGACGCGTGCGCAGCCCGGTGTGCGCGCAACGATCCGGGAAACGCCGCCGGCGGTCCGGAATCTGCTCGTCGGGGTGATGGTCAATCAGCTCGGTGCGTTCGTGCAGCCGTTTCTGGTGCTGTATTTGACGCACCGGGGATTTCCGGTCGGTCAGGCCGGATTCGCCTTGACTGTCTACAGCGTCGGTGCGATCGCCGGCACCCTGGTCGGCGGTGAACTCGCGTATCGAATCGGCGCGCGCGCCACGATTGTGACGGCTATGACCGGATCGGCCCTCGCGCTGGGCCTCATACCCCTGGTGAGTGCTTCGGGGCTGTCCGTGCCGCTGGCCGTGGTGGTGGGCGGCGCGGGGCTGGCGGCCCAGTGCTACCGCCCGGCAGCCGCGATCATGGTGAACGAACTCATGCCGGAAACGCACCGGGTGATGGGGTTCTCGATGATGCGGATCGCCTTGAATGCCGGTGCGGCACTGGGCCCTCTGCTGGCCGGGGCGGTCATTCTGTTCGACTGGAATCTACTGTTCTGGATCGACGCGGTGACCGCCGCGCTGTGCGGCCTGCTGGCCTGGCTGCGGCTGCCGCATGTCGGAGCCGCGCGACGCTCCGAAGCCGGTGTGGCGCAGCCCGAGTCGGCCTACCGGGCGATTCTGCGCGATCGCGGCTTCCGCCTGTTTCTCCTGGCTACCTTGGTCGCGGCCCTGGTCTGGGTGCAGTATCTGGTCGCCCTGCCGCTCTCGGTGGCCGCGGCGGGGTATTCGCCCGCGTTCTACAGCGCGCTGCTGACGATCGGGTCGGGCCTGCTGGTTCTCACCGAATTGAAGATCACCAGCTATGTCCGGCGGTGGCCGGCGTCGGTCGCCGGGGCGGTCGGCACCGCCGTCCTCGGTCTCGGATTCACCGGATTCCTCCTGGCGGGATATGGATTCGCGGCGATCGTCGCGGCCACTGTCGTACTGGTGATCGGCATGATGATCCAGGGGCCCACCATGTTCGCGCATCCAGCTCGGTTCCCGCCGGCGGTTCAGGCCCGCTATGTCGGTGCGCACCAGGCGATTCACGGCGTCGGCTTGGCTCTGGGACCCGTGCTCGGCGTCGCGGGCTGGCAGGCGATCGGCCCGGGGATCTGGCCGCTGTGCGGGTTGCTCGCGGTGGCCGCTGCCGGGTGTGCGTATCTCGGAATGCGGTCCACCTGACCGCTGTTCATTTCCCGACTGTCGTTTCGACCAAAGGACTCTCAATGAGCTCATCGCCGATCCTGCGCGGCGTGTTCCATCAGCTGCGCGAGAACTGGGGCACCGAGGATTCCGGTTATGTCTTCGAGAACGGCCCCGCACCGATCGGCTGGCTCGACGTCGCGGTATATCGGCCGACCGGGACCGACCCGATGACATCGTTTGTCACGGTCGGCATGGCCGCGGCGGCGATGCCCGACGCGCCGGGGCCGCATGGCGGCGGCCGGGTGGAACTCCGGTTCGCGCGCCGGGGCCCGCTCAGCCCCGCCGCGGAATATGCGATCGCGGCGCAACTGGCCGATATCGCGGTGCACCCGTGGCGCACCGGGCAGCAGGTGAATTGGGGTCACATGATCGGAATCGACCGGGACTTCCCAACATTCGCAGGATGCCGGACGATCTTCTGCACCAGGCCGTTCACCCAGGACACCCCGGATTTCGTCCACGTCGATGCGGAGCCCGTGCGCCTGGTCACCGTGGTCCCGATCACCGATACCGAGCGCTGGCGAGCTCGTTCGAGCTCGCCAGCGGATTTTCTCGGCAAGCTACTGGCCGAGGTCGACATCTTCGAGGCCCGGCCCGATCTCGAGGCCTGATCCGCACTGTTCGTCATCGAATCGCCGCGCCAGTTCGGCGACTGTCGGCGCTTCGAAGATCGTTCTGATCGGGAGGTCGAGGTCGAGTTCCGAGCGCACCGAACTCGCCAGGCGCACGGCGAGCAGCGAGTGCCCGCCGAGATCGAAGAACGAGTCGTCGAGGCCGATCCGGGGGACACCGAGAACGCGGGTGAAGAGTTCGGCCAGCGTCGCCTCGAGGACCGAGCTCGGCGCACGAAATGCCTTGCCGGAGGCGAAATCCGGCGCGGGCAGTGCCGCGGTGTCGAGTTTGCCGTTCGGCGTCAGTGGCAAGGCGTCCAGAGACACGACCGCCGCGGGAACCATGAACTCCGGCAGGCGTTCGCCCATGCCCGCCCGGATCGAACGCTCGTCGGCGGGACCGACCACATAGCCGACCAGGCGTTTGTCGCCGGGGCGGTCCTCGCGGGCGACGACGACGGTCCGGTCCGTACGCGCGGCCGCGGCCAGTGCGGCCCGGACCTCGCCGAGTTCGATCCGATAGCCGCGAATCTTGACCTGGTCGTCGCGGCGGCCGAGATATTCGAGCCCGCCGTCGGCCATCCAGCGCGCCAGGTCACCGGTGCGGTAGAGCCGTCGACCGCTCGGATCGAACGGGTTGGCGACGAAACGGGTCGCGGTGAGCCCGGGACGGTCGTGGTAGCCGAGTGCCAGGCTCTGCCCGGCGACATACAGTTCGCCGGTCACCCCGGTCGGCGCGTATCGCAGACCGGCGTCGAGGACGAAGAAGGCGAGATTGTCCAGCGGTGCGCCGACAATGCCGGCGCCACAGTGGATATCGTGCGCGGTGACTTCGTGGAAGGACGCGTGGACCGTCGATTCGGTGGTGCCGTACATATTGACGAAGCGCGGCGAACGGGCTTCGCCGTCGAACCACTGCCGCAGGCGATGCGGCTCGAGCTTCTCGCCACCGAAGACGACGGTCGTGAGGCTGTCGGGGAAATCATGTCGCGGTGCGGCGTCCTGCAGCGCGTAGAAGGCCGACGGTGTCTGGCTGAGCACCGAGACCTGCTCGGTGTGCAGCAGTCGTGCGAAGTCCACCGGCGAGCGGACCACCGACTCGGGGACGACTACCAGACGTCCCGCGTGCAGCAGCGGACCCCAGATCTCCCACACCGAGAAATCGAACGCGTAGGAATGGAACTGCGTCCACACCTGTCCTTCGAGTTCCATGCGTTCGCCGACCGCCCGTAGCATCCGCGCCACATCGGCATGGGTGATGATCACCCCCTTCGGCGTACCGGTGGTTCCGGAGGTGTAGATCAGGTAGGCGGGAGCATCCGGGATGAGCTGCGGCAGTGGGGTATTCGAGCAGGTCTCGACCTCGTGGCGGTCCACGGTGAGAATCGTGCCGACGTGCCCGGCCGCGCGGGTCCGAAGCTGCTCGGTGGTCAGCACGGCTGCGGGTGCGGCGTCGCGCAGGATGAAGGCGACGCGGAGATCGGGATAGCCGACATCGATCGGCACATAGGCCGCACCGGCCCGGAGGACGGCGAGGATGGCCACGATCGCGTCCAGGGAACGCGGCAGCAGCAGGGCGACTCGATCACCCGAGCCGACGCCGTGCCCGCGCAGGTAGCCGGCCAGCCGGTCGGCGCGTGCCGCGAGCTGCCGATAGGTCAGCGAGTCGGTCGCGCACACTACGGCGGTGGCGTCCGGGGTCCTGGCCACCTGGTCGGCGAACCGCTCCGGGATCGACTGCTCCCGCCTGCGCTGCCGAACCAGGGCCGTACGGTTGCCGTGGACCGCGAGTGCGCGGCGTTCGGGTTCGTCGAGCAGGTCGATCGTGCTGATCGGCGTGTCCGGGTCGGCGGTCGCGCTCGCGAGGACGCGCGCGAGGCGGCGGACGAAGCGGTCGACGGTCGCCGCATCGAAGACATCGGTCCGGTATTCGACGATGCCCTCGATGCCCGCGGGAGCTCCGGCGGCGGTGAAGGTCTCTTCGAGACTGAAGGTCAGATCCGCGCGTGCGGCACCCGCATCGATCGGGACCGGGCTGACCTCGATCCCGTCCAGGCCGATCTCGGCTACGGCTTGACTCTGCCAGGTGAGCAGGACCTGGACGAGCGGGTGATGAGTGAGTGACCGGGTCGGCTGAAGGCGATCGACGAGGACTTCGAAGGGAATGTCCTGGCGCACCAGCGCGTCGAGGCCGCGGGCACGAACCTGGTCCAGCAAGGTTCCGAAGCCGGGATTGCCGGACAGATCGGTGCGCAGTACCAGCGTGTTCACGAAGCAGCCGACCAGCTCGTCGAGCGCGGCGTCGATCCGGCCCGCGGTCGGGACGCCGACGACGATATCGTCGGTGCCGCTGGACTTGGCCAGCAATACGGTCAGCGCCGCGTGGACCACCATGAACGCGGTGGCGTTGTGCGCCTTGGCGATCCGCCGAATGTCGGTGTGCAGCCGGGCGGGCAGGGTGACCGGGACCGTCGCGCCGCGATGGTCGGCGACCGGCGGGTAGGGGCGATCGGCCGGAAGTTCCAGGCGCTCGGGCAATCCGGCCAGCATGTCCTGCCAGTAGGCCAGCTGTTCGGCGACCGCGCTGCCGGGATCGTCGATCGTGCCCAGGTAGCGGTGCTGCCACAGGGCGTAGTCGGCGTACTGCATCGGCAACCAGTCCGACTCCGGCGGGCGGCCAGCGCGCCGAGCCGAATACGCGCGGCTCAGATCCCGCCACAGGGGACGCAGTGACCACCCGTCCGTGGCGATGTGGTGCATGGTGATCAGCAGCAGGTACTCGTCTGTCGCGACCGTGAAAAGCTGTGCCCGAAAGGGGATTTCGGAAGTCAGATCGAACTCGTGGCGCGCGTGCTCGGCGATCGCCGTCGCCAGCCGGTCCTGCGGCCAGTTCGCCGCATCGGTGATCTTCCAGCCGAGGTCCACGTCCTCCGCGGCGACGATCACCTGTTTCGGCACACCGCCGGACTCGGTGAACGTGGTTCGCAGACTCTCGTGCCGTGCGACGACATCCCGGCAGGCCAGGCCGAGGGCGGGGAGATCCAGCTCACCGTGCAGGCGGACCGCGATCGGCACGTTGTAGGTGGCCGACGGCCCTTCCATCCGATGGACGAACCACAGTCTGCGCTGTGCGGCCGACAGCGGCAAGGCATCGTTGCCGAGTTCTTCCCGGGCAGACCGCTCGAACGGGCCGCGTCGGATGTCATGCCCGGCCGGGTCGGCGACGATCGCAGCCAACCCGGCTACGGTCGGGTGCTGGAACAGGGACTCGACGGCGATCGGAGTGCCGAGGTCGCGTTCGGCGGCGGCCACGACGCGCATCGCGAGCAGCGAGTGGCCGCCGAGGTCGAAGAACGACTCGTCGAGCCCGACGAGCTCCACCCCCAGTACCCGGGCGAAGATCTCGGCGAGTGTCTTCTCGGTCGGCGTCGACGGCGCCCGGTAGGTCTGGCCGGAGTCGAATTCCGGTGCGGGCAAAGCCTTTTCATCGAGCTTGCCGTTGACCGTCAACGGGAATGCGGCCAGGACCACGATCGCGACGGGCACCATGTACGGCGGCAGTCGCAGCGCGATGGCCGCCCGGGCGTCGGCACCGGACACCGTGCCGGTCACGTAGCCGACCAGCTGCCGCGTGCCCGGCAGATCCGCGCGCACCAGGACGACAGCCTGGTCGACGCCGTCGACAGCTGCCAGCGTGGCTTCGATCTCTCCCAGTTCTATGCGGAAGCCCCGGATCTTGACCTGTTTGTCCCGACGTCCGAGATACTCGAGTGCGCCGGATGTCGTGCGGCGGACCAGGTCTCCGGTGCGATACATACGCGTTCCGGGTGGCCCGAACGGGCACGCCACGAACCGTGACGCGGTCAAATCAGGTCGGCGGTGATATTCCCGGGCCACGCCCCCGCCCGCGATGTAGAGCTCCCCGGCGACACCGGCCGGAGCCGGGTGCAGCGTCGAATCTAGAATGCACAGTGCGAGATTCGACAGCGGTTCGCCGATCGGGCTGCCGCCCCGGCTCGCGTCGGCCGCCTCGATCGGGCGGAAGGACGCGTGCACGGTCGTCTCGGTCGTGCCGTACATATTGATCAATCGCGGCCGATCCGAGTGGTGGCGCCACCACGGCAGCAGCCGAGTCGGATCCAGCGCTTCACCGCCGAAGATCAGCGTCTCGAGGTGCAGACCCGGCGGTGCGTCGCGCAGCTCTTCGGCCGCCTGAAGGGCGAGAAACGCCGACGGTGTCTGATTCAGGACCGTCACCTGTTCCCGGACGAGCAGGTCGTAGAACTCGGGGGCGGATCGTGTGATCGCTTCCGGCACCACGACCAGCCGTCCGCCGTGCAGCAGCGCGCCCCAGATCTCCCACACCGAGAAGTCGAACGCGTAGGAGTGGAACTGCGTCCACACCTGACCGGCGTCAGCCGAAAATCCGCTGGCCCGAACGGATTCGAACAGTTGCGTGACATTCGCGTGGGTGACGGCGACGCCCTTCGGCGTGCCGGTTGTGCCGGATGTGTAGATGAGATAGGCCAGATCGTGCGCGGCGACCCGGGGCAGCGCAGCCGCGAGCGGCGACCCCGGCTCGGACGCGTTCTCGTGCGCCGCCGTGACCTCGGCGATGGCCAGCACGATCGGGCAGCGACCGGCTACTCGTGCGGCCTGGGCGGGTGTGGTGATCGCGGCCGCGGGGCGGGCGTCGGCGAGGACGAAGGCGATGCGTTCGTCGGGGTGCTGGATGTCGATCGGCACATATGCTGCTCCGGCCCGGAGGACCGCCAGGATCGCCATGATCGCTTCGGCAGAGCGGGGGAGCAGTAGTGCGACGGTGTCGCCGGTGCCGACGCCCGCGCGTACCAGCCGGTGGGCGAGGGCGCGCGCCTCCTGGTCCAGGCGGCGATAGGTCCAGGTCTGTTCCTCGAAGGTGACGGCGACCGCGTCCGGAGTTCGCGCGACCTGTTCGGCGAACCGTTCGGTGATGGTCGCAGCCGATGAATTCGCGGTCAGCGCAGCAATATTGGACTGTTCGGCGAGCGCGGCGTGCTCGTCGGGGGTGAGCAGGTCGATGGTGGCGATCGAGGCGTCCGGTGCGGTGACCGCCGCCCGCGACACTCGGCACAGCAGCCGGGCGAAGCGCTCGATCGTCGCCGCGTCGAAGACGTCGGTGCGATATTCGATGGTGCCGATGATTCCCGCCGGTTGTCCGGAGCCGGTGCGCCGCTCCGTCAGATCGATCGTGAGATCGGCTCGCGCGGTGCCGGTGTGGATCGGGACGGCCTCGACAGCCAAGCCGTCGAAGGCGTAATCGGCATCGGCGGCGTTCTGCCAGGCGAGCAGCACCCCGACGATCGGATTACGGGTCAGCGATCGGGCGGGACGGAGCCGGTCGACCAGCACGTCGAAGGGGATGTCCTGGTGCGCGTAGGCGTCGAGTCCGCGTTGGCGTACCTGGTCGAGCAGGGTGCGGAAGCTGGGATTGCCCGAGGTGTCGGTCCGCAGTACCAGCGTATTGACGAAGAATCCGATCAGATCCTCGAGTGCCGCGTCGGTGCGCCCGGCGGTCGGTATGCCGACCGCGACGTCGTCGCTGCCACTCCACCGTGCCAGCAGGACCGCCAGGGCTGCCTGGACGACCATGAAGGTGGTCGCGTTGCCCGCCCGGGCCAGATCCTGGATGCCGCGGTGGATCTCGGCGCTCAACTCGATCGGTACGGTGGCACCGCGATGGTCGGCGATGGGCGGATACGGGCGATCGACCGGTAGTTCCAGGTGTTCGGTGACTCCCACCAGTTCGGTCTCCCAGAACGCGGCCTGTTCGGCGAGGACGCTGCCGGGGTCTGCCGGATCGCCGAGGTAATCACGTTGCCACAGCGCGTAATCCAGATACTCCACCGGCAATTCGTGCCACGCCGGTGGGTCGCCGGTCCGGCGAGCCGAATAGGCGGTGCCCAGGTCGCGCCACAGCGGGCGCAGCGACCAGCCGTCGGTGGCGATATGGTGCATGGTGATCACGAGGATGTGTTCGTCCGGTGCGAGCGCGAAAAGCCCAGCGCGAAACGGGATCTCGGTGGCCAGGTCGAATGGGTGCCGCGCTTCGGCGGCGATCGCCAGCCCCAGTTCGGCCGCCGACCATGACCTCGCATCGATTACCCGCCAATCGAATTCGATACCCCCGGCGGGCATGATCACCTGCTCGGGCACACCGTCTGCTTCGGTGAAGCGGGTGCGCAGCGTGGCATGACGCCCGAGGACATCACGCAGCGCGGTGCCCAGGGCCGCGATGTCCACCTCGCCTCGCACCCGCACCGCGACCGGCAGATTGTAGGTTGCCGAAGGTCCCTCCAGCCGATGGATGAACCACAACCGCCCCTGCGCGAAAGACAGCGGAATCACTGCCTGCCCCCTGAGGTCTCGGCCGGCACGGCTCGGGAATACCGTCTGAGCGCGGGTTTGGGCAAACGACCTGTCCCTTCGGTTGGTGTCGCGATGACTTCGGCGAGGCCGGCGACGGTGGGTGTCCGGAAGATGGCGTGGATATCGACATCGACCCCGAGCTCGGCACCGATAGCGGCGATGACGCGCATGGCCAGCAGCGAATTGCCGCCGCGCTCGAAGAAGGAGTCGTCGACTCCGGCTCGCGGTACACCCAGGACGCGGGCGTAGATCGCCGCGAGCGCGGTCTGCACCGGTGTCGACGGCGCCCGATAGGGTGTGCTCGAGCCGAATTCGGGTGCGGGCAGTGCGCGCTTGTCGAGCTTTCCGTTGGCGGTGAGCGGCAGTGCGTCGATCGAGACGATCGCGGCGGGCACCATGAACTCCGGCACCAGTTCGCGCATGTGGTCGCGAACCGCGCGCTCGTCGGCCGCGCCGGCGACATAGCCGACGAGACGCCGGTCGCCGGGGCGGTCCTCGCGCACGAGGACGGCGGTGTGTTCGGTATCCGCGGCGACCGCGAGTGCCGCCCGTACCTCGCCGAGTTCGATGCGGTAGCCGCGAATCTTGACCTGTTCGTCGCCGCGCCCGCGATATTCGAGCAGACCCTCGGCGTTCCACCGCACGATGTCCCCGGTGCGGTACAGGCGACCACGGGGGTGGAAGGGGTCGGCGACGAACCGGCCGGCGGTCAGCCCCGGGCGGTTGTGGTAGCCCAGGCCGATGCTGCGACCGGCGATGTACAGCTCGCCGTCGACCCCCACCGGCGCGTGCCGCAGATTCCGATCGAGGACGAAGAAGGCCGAATTGCTCAGCGGCACACCGGCAGTGCAGGTCGAGCCGGCCACGTCGTGGGCGGTGAGCTCGTGGAACGACGCGTCGATGGTGGTTTCGGTGGTGCCGTACAGATTGAGGAACCGTGGCGTGTGCCGCCGGTCGGCGAACCAGTCGCGCAGACGCGGTGGTTCGAGTGCTTCCCCGGCGAACAGGACCGCACGCAGGTCCGCCAGGTCGGGTGAGCTGTCCTGCAACGCCACGTCTTGCAACGTGTAGAACGCGGACGGTGTCTGGCTGAGCATCGTGACGTGTTCGGCGCTGAGTAGTTCGAGCAGATCCTTGGGGGAGCGAACCACCGCTTCGGGAACGACGACCAGACGTCCGCCGAACAACAGCGCACCCCAGATCTCGCGGACGGAGACATCGAAGGCGTACGAGTGGAACTGTGCCCAGACCTGCCCAGCGAAGGCGATTCGGCCATCGATGGCCCGCAGCACCGCGACCACATCGGCGTGGGTGATCGTCACGCCTTTCGGCGTACCGGTGGTGCCGGAGGTATAGATCAGGTAGGCCGGGCTCTGCGGGATCGGTTGCGGTAGCTGGCCTGCCGGATGGGCCGAGAACCGCGGCTCGTCGAACGTCAGCACCGGTACATCGTTGGTGCCCAGGCGATCCGAGTGCTGCGAGGTAGTCACCACGGCGGCGGGCGCAGAGTCACCGAGGATGAACTGTAGGCGATCGTCCGGGTAGGCGATATCGATCGGCACGTACGCCGCACCGGTCCGGAGGACCGCCAGGACGGCCACCACGGTGTCGAGTGAGCGGGGTAGCAGAAGCGCGACCCGGTTCCCTGGCGCGACCCCCGAGTTCAGCAGGTCGTACGCGAATTGGATTGCCCGCGTTTCGAGTTGGCGATAGGTCAGTGATCGGTCCTCGAAGACCACCGCGACAGCGTCCGGATGCGCGGCCGCTTGCTCGGCGAACAGCTCAGGGATCGATCTCCCCGGGTTCGAATCGCGGGCGCGGACACCGCGATTGCCCCACAGGTCGAGTTCTCGGCGCTCGAGCACGGTCAGGACATCGATCGTGCCGATGGGTACGTCGAAGCGCGCCACGATCGCCGCCAGCGTCCGCCGGGTGCGTGCGACATGGAAGCCGGGCAAGAGCGGCCCGGTGCCGATGGTGCGTAGCGTCAGCGCGTCGTCTCGGAAGAAATAGAAACCGAATCTCGGGACCGGGCCCGCCGAGAGCAGCACTCGGTGTGCCGTGGCAGTGCCGAAGTCCCGAGTCGGGAAAGGGGGAAACAGGTTTACTTCGATGCGCGACCGGGTGCCGCCCGGGCCGCCGTTCCGGCGCACCGGATACCGGCCGTGCTCGATGGCCTCTCGGAGTCTCAGATCGGCATGCTCGCAGAGGTCGGCGAAGGATTGTGATGGCCGGACGGTCAGCGCCACCGGAACGACACCGGCGAGCATTCCGGGGATCCGCGCGGCAGCCGGATAGTTCCGCTTGGAGACCGGAAAGTGCAGCCGTACTTCGGTATTGCCAGAGCTGCGGGCCGCCAGTACGGCGCATGCGGCGACGAGGATCGCTGCCCGGCGAATGCCCCTGGTCGCCGACAGCTCGCTGAGGGCGGTTTCGACCTCGGGGCCGAGTGGTTCCGGTGTCGAGAAGGCCGGTCGTGCGTCCGCCGCCCGGGGATCGACGGTGTCCTCGAAAGCATTGCAGGCAGACCAATAGTGTTCGTCCGCACGGTAGTCGGCGGACTGTTCGTAATCCGACTCGATCGAGATCAGATCATTCAGCGTCCCGAAGCCGTGCGGTCGCGGTGCGACACCCGCTATCGAGGCCGAGTAGATGTCGGCGATCCGGTTTCCGAGCAGCGACAGTGTAGTTCCGTCGAGTACCGCGTGGTGTCCGCCCATGAACAGCAGGGATCGCTGCTCGGCGACCCGCAGCAGCGCGAACCGGAACAGTGGTCCCTCCGGTGGCAGCGGTTCGCGCAGTTCGGCGTCCGCGATCCGGTGCGCCTCGATCTCCGGCTTCGCGGTCGACCGCAGGTCGTATCGGCGCAGCCGCCAGTCCGGGTACGCCGACGGCGTCTGCTTCACCTGGCCGTTCGACTCGGTGAGCGCCACCCGGATCGGCTCGGCCTCCTCGGTCACCTGGCGCACGGCGGCCTCGACGAGGTCTGCGTCGATCTCGCCGTCGAGCACGAGGAATTGGCTGACCAGCCAGGATTCGGTGTCGGAGAGTTGGTGTGCGATCCAGATGTCGAGTTGCTCGCGGGTCAGTGGATAGGTTCCCTGACTCGATGACATTCCTGCCCTTTCAGCGTCGACGGAGGATCAACGGAAGGCCGCCTTTGGGTTGGCAGGTCACGACGTATTGGGGTACGACCTCGAAGCCGGGCGCGACGGAGAATTCGAATGTGCCGGTGAAGGCACTGAGCGCGACCTGGGTGATGGTCTGTGACATACGCTCCCCGATGCACATCCGGCTGCCCTTCCCGAAGGGGTAGTAGGCGTGGCGTTGCTCGGTGCCGAATCGTCCCACCGTGAATCGATCCGGGTCGAAGGTCTCCGGATCCGACCAGTAGGCCGGATCGCGGTGTGTCATATGCGGATTGAGGACGATTTTGGCATTCGCCGGCAGGTGGTAGGGGCCCAGGTCGTCGGCGGCCACGGTGCTGCGGAACCAGATCGGGAACGGTGGATGCAGCCGGAGTACCTCGTCGATGACTCGCTTGCCGTATTCCAGCGACCGCAGTTCGGCGAAGGTCGGCCGCGGCCTCGCCGTCGCGCCGTCCAGTTCGGCCGCCAGTTTCGCGGCGATCTCCGGATGTCGCGCGAGTTCGTATGCGGCCCACGTCAATCCGGTGGCGGTGGTCTCGTATCCGGACATGAAGAGAGTGAAGATCTCGTCGCGCAACTGCTGATCGCTCATGTGTGCGCCGGTCTCGGCGTCCACGGTGTCCAGCAGCAGGCCGAGCAGGTCCTCGGGTGTGGATTCCGCCGCGCGCCGTTCGGCGATGAGCGCGTGCACTTCGGCGTCCAGCGCCGCGACCGCCCGGCGGTAGCGGATGACCCCCGGTAGCGGAAACCAGCTCGGCAGGAAGAAGGTCCAGACCTTGGAGGCCAGTCCCGCGAAGACCTCGGAGGTGAGTTCGCGTAGTCGCTGGGCCCGGGCCGGATCGATCGAGGTGCTGAACAATGCGCCGAGCACGATCTCGACGTTGAGTTCGATGCAGTCGTCCAGGAAATCGACGGGCCGGCCGGTCTCGGCGGCCGCGGCCCAGCGGTCGACGGCGCGGTCGACCGCCGCCACGATCACCGACTCCATCAGCTGGAGCTGGCGGACATGGAAGGCCGGCTGCATGAGTCGCCGCTGCCGTTTCCACAGCTCGCCTTCGCTGGTGACCAGGCCGTTGCCCAGTGCGGTCCGAAACGGCTTCATCAAGGGGCCCTTGATGTAGTTCCCGCTGTGGGTCACCAGGATCCGCCGAATGTAATCCGGATGGCTGACGATATAGACCCCGAGTGGCCCGCGGCCGAGCCGGACCAGTCCGTCATGTCGAGCGGTGACGTCCATCAGCAGCCGGAACGGATCCCGCAGTTGTCCGGGGCGCAGGGTGGCGGTGGGAGGAGGGCAGGTCACAGTCATAGTCGAATCTCTCTGAGCGCGAACGGAGACGTGAGTCGTCGCTGCCGCGCCTGCCCGCGGCCGTACGACAACCTGTCGCCGGAGATTATTGTTCGCGCGGGTGGGTACTGTGGTGCTCCGGCGCAGATCTTACATTTCTTTGACCTGCAAGGTTTTTCGGCGCGCTGTCGATGTCGCGGGCGGCGGTGGGCCAGTATCGATTCGTCCGGGAGGCGGCGATCGGAACCGTGGTGGATTCACCGAGTTCGGTCATGCCGACTTGGAGCAGGACCAGCCCCGTCACCAGGCTGACGCCGACGATCAGCGGGGTGAGCAACTCCATCGCACTGGCACCCGCCGGAATGTGCGCGTGACCCGAGTGCTCCGCGTGGATGGCGTACATGCCGGTGTAGTGCATGCCGCAGACGGCGGCGCCCATGACCAGCGCGGCGCACGCCGTCGCGAACCCGCTGCGCACATAGCGGGCGAACCAGAGCGCTGCCGTCGCCGCGACGACCGCGATCACGATCGACACCGAGACTGTTGCCAGGTCGTAGACGAACACGGCGTCCGACTTCATTGCGTACATGCCCGCGTAGTGCATGCCCGCGACGCCCAGCCCGGTGATCGTGCCGCCGAGTGGCAGCGCGATCACCGGCGGATGCATCCGATTGACGACATAGAGGCCGATGAACACCACCATCACCGCGAGCGCGGCACTCAGCAGGGTGAGGGGGACGTCGTACCGGATCGACGCACCGTCGACCGCGAAACCGAGCATGGCGATGAAGTGCATTACCCAGATCCCGGTCCCGCCGATGGCGCCGGCCGCGGCGAGCAGCCAGCCGATGCGGGTGCCCTCGGCCCGCGCGGCACACCGCAGGCCGAGCAACGAGCCGATGCACGACATGATGTATCCAGCGACCGGCGTCAACCAGCCTTGACTGAAGTGGTCGATAACGAGCACCTCGACTCCTCCTGCTCGAATTCAGCTAACTTCGAGCAAGGGACGCTACGACCGTACTCGCAGGTAGGCAATTTAGAGGTGTTAAATCCTTCTAAATAAAGTAGAGTGCACCGCGTGCCATCACAGCTCCGCGAGGCAAACCACGAATCTGCGCTGGGGATAGACGAATCCGCGTTTGCTCCCGACGGCCGCGCAGGTATTCGCGTCGACCGTGCCCGATTTGATCGCCAGCACCCGCACGCCGTCGGCCGCGGCGGCGATGGTGGCGCAGTCGATGTGCCGGGGTCCACCGGCGATGTCCATGCATCCGCCGGTCGTCCAGTCGATGTCCAGGCACAGTGCGTCGGGGTCGCTGCTCAGCGAGGTCTCGTGGTACGTGCGGTCGGAGTCGCCCGGGCATTGCGCGCTCGCGGACACCTTGTCGGTGACCCGGTACTGCGAGGTCGGACCGCCGCACGAGGATTTCTCGATGGGATTCGGGCCGGGAATGCTGACGCATTCCCCGACGGCCACGCGAAACTGCGTGGCGCTCTTCATGTCCGGCACGGTCGTCGAGGGCGAGGACGGCGCGGAGGGGGGCGCTGAGGACGGCACCACCGCGGGCGCTGGTTCGGGAATTCCGGTCCGCACCGGGATCGGCGCCGTCGAGGCGGCTGCCCGTGTGTCGCTGGAGTCATCGGGCTGACCCCCGACGACCAGCAACGTGGCCCCCATGACGGCGGCGGCCACCGCCGCGAATCCGATCACTGTGACCGCCAACGTTGTAGCGGTTCGAACCCATCGCTTGGGCACCGGTAATCCTTCCTGGTACTCGACAAATACACGGCATGCATACTGCATCCGCCCGACCTCGTCGGGCGGACGAATTCCCAACCCTGGCAATAGAGTTCGCGGTTGGTACAGTCGCACGCCATTCGGCCGCCCGGGCCGATGTCGGGTAAGAGGGAGTTCGGAATGAAGTTGGGCACCGTGGCCGCTACCGCCTGCATCGGCGTCGCCACGCTCGGAATCCGCGCGGGGATGGTGCATGCGGAGCCGATCGAAGTCGACTATGAGACTTCCGGTGTCGAGCAGTCGGTCTCCTACCGCACCGTACTGTCCGATCTCACCAAGGTGGTCACCGCCGTCGACGGCGGCAGGTTCGAACTCGCCGACGACGGCGCGGTCGTCCGGCTGAAGTCCGACAGCGGCGGCGTCGTGGCCGAGGTGCCACTGACCTTCGATGTCGCCGGCAAGCGCCTGCCGGTGGCGCACGAGATCAGCGGCGACGGTCGGGAACTCGCGCTCACGCCGAAAGCGGACGCGAAGGAGATCGGTGAGATGATGCCGGTCAATTCATCCGATCGGCTGATGGCCGAGATCAACAAGAATGTGGTGGGCGTGGTCGCCGGCGGGCTCATCGGCGGCTTGCTGGGTGCCATCCTGGGCATGGGTTTCTTCAGCATTCTCACCGGACCGGCCGGTGCGTTCATCGGCGCGGTGGCCGGCGGCTACATCATGGGCGGGCAACCGTTCGCGGATGCGATGAACGCGGTACTCACCGGTCAGATCTGAGGCGCTCGGTGCCGGGAGATCTTACATTCCTTTGACCTGCAAAACATTTCGGCCGGAGTAACGCCGTTGCTACGGTAATTTCGCATCGGTTCGGGCGAGAGGAATTCGCGGCATGAGGACCAGGCGGCCGACCGTATTCCTGGCACTGATCGCGTTGTTGTCCGCGGTGGCGGCATGTGGATTGACGTCGGGCCCGAATGCTACGGCGCTGACCATTTACACCTCTCGCCCGAAACCGATTGCGCAGAGTGTGCTCGATGCTTTCGAGCAGGCGAATCCCGAATTCGAGGGGCGCGTACGGATGCTCACCCTCGGGGCGAGCGAAGTAGTACACCGGGTACGTGCCGAGAAGCATCGGCCACAGGCGGATGTCTGGTGGGGCGGCACGTCGCAGCAGTTCGGGCAGGCTGTCGGCGCACAGCTGCTGAGTCCGGCGAACGCGGAGGTGATTGCCCGGGTGCCCGAGCCGTACCGTGGCTCCGGGACCCTGTGGCTGGCCGAGATGCGCGCGGCGCAGATAATCTTCTACAACAGCGCGATGCTGTCCCCGGAGCGCGCGCCGAAGGACTGGGACGACCTGATCGGGTCGAATATGCGGGGACAGTTGATGATTCGCGATGTGGCCGCATCGGGAACAATGCGCAGCATCTACTCCGCGCTGATCGGGCGATCTTTTGCCGGCACCGGTGATCCGAACAACGGGTACGAGTTCCTGCGTGCGCTGGATCGCAATACCGAGGACTATGCCGCCAACCCCAGCGATCTGTTCTTGCGCATTCAGCGTCAGGAAGCCGCGGCCAGCGTCTGGAATCTCCAGGATGTCCTGGTACAGCGCGCCAAGGGTGCGCCGTTCACGCCGGTGATGCCGGTTTCCGGCGCGCCGATGCTGCTCGACGGCGTCGGCAAGATCAAAGGCGGCCCGCACGGCGACGCGGCCGACACCTTCATGGAGTTCCTGTTGCGACCGGCGACGCAGCAAATGCTGGCCGACAAGTATTTTCAGCTACCTACCGTGGCGATTCCGACGCCGCCCGCCTGGTTGACCGAGGTGTCGCTGCGGGAGATGCCGGTCGACTGGACAACGGTCAGCCGGGAGGAGACCGGGTGGATCGACTACTGGGTGCAACACATCAAGAACCGCGGCTGACCGGGAGTGCTGGTGACCTCGATAACGCTCGACCATGTCCAGAAGCAGTACGACTCCGGAACCGATATCCGATTGGACGCCACCGTCGGCGCCGGTGAACTGTTCACCCTGCTCGGGCCCTCCGGCTGCGGGAAATCGACGCTGCTGCGCATGATCGCCGGATTCGTGGCACCGACCAGTGGCCGAATCCTGTTCGGCGACAAGGATGTCACCGGGATGGCCCCGAACCGCCGGGATACCGGGATGGTGTTCCAGAACTACGCGCTGTTCCCGCATATGACGGTCGCCGAGAACGTGGCCTACGGATTGAAGACGCGCAGGATCGGGCGGAAGGACCGCAAACCACGGGTGCGGGCGGCGCTCGAACAGGTCGGCCTGGCCGGTTACGCCGCCCGCCGGATCGACCAGCTGTCGGGCGGGCAGCAACAGCGGGTGGCACTGGCGCGCGCGGTGGTCATCGCGCCGACGGTGCTGCTGCTCGACGAGCCACTGTCGAATCTGGACGCGAAACTGCGTGAGGAGACTCGCGCCGAGATCCGGCGGGTGCAGACCGAAGCCGGTATCACCGCGGTCTATGTCACCCACGATCAGGCGGAGGCGATGGCGATGAGCGACCGTATCGCCGTGCTGGACGCCGGGCGCGTGCATCAGATCGACACCCCCGACACTGTTTATCACTGTCCCGCAACGGCATTCGTCGCCAGGTTCATCGGGCGCAGCAATGTGGTCCCGGTGCGGGTGGAGCATGTGGAGGAGCAGTCGGTCCGGGTGAGTCTGTCCGACGGTGCCGCCGTCACCCCGCCACCGCCGAACTTCGAGGTCGCGGCCGGAGACGAGCTGGCGCTGTCGATCCGACCGGAGACGCTGGGATTCACCACCCCCGAGGACGGTCTGTTCAAGGGGCGGGTATCTGTGCGCGAATTCAACGGTGCGACAAGTACTTACACCGTCGCATCGGAGGAGATGAGCCTCCAGGTCACCGTGTCCGACAGCGGTACTCGACCACAGCTGGGCGACAGCGTGTCCGTCGGCATCACCGCGGGCCGGCCCTGGTTGGTGCGGCCGTGACCGCTCCCGTGGCCGAGGTCGCGGCGGTGGCCGCGTCGCCACGGCGGCGGGTGCCGGCCACGTCCAGCGATCGTTTCGTCTATGTCCTGGCGGCACCGGTGCTCGCGGTACTGGTTTTCCTGGTTGTCGTCCCGATGGCCTACACGGCGGTCACCAGTACCGGTGGTGCGGGTGCCGCGGCGAACTACGGCAACTTTCTCGATGGTGCGTCCAGGACCGCGCTCACGTTGTCGGTCGGGATCGCGCTCGGTTCGGTCCTCGGCTGCTTGCTGGTGGGCACCCTGCTGGCGATCCTGTTGAACCGCTTCGACTTTCCCGGTCGCCGGATCCTGGAGACGGTGGCCATTCTGCCCATGGCGCTGCCGCCGCTGATCGGGGCGGTCTCGTTCGTGCTGCTCTACAGCGAGACCGGGATCGTGCCCCGAGCACTGGCTCAATGGTTCGGCTTCGACGCCGGAGTGGTCTCGGTGAACGGCATCGGTGGCGTGCTGCTGGTGCACGTCTTCACCATGTATCCGTTCGTCTACCTGCCGGTCGCCGCGGGGCTCGCGGGCCTGGACTCCGCTTTGGAATCGGCGGCCTACAACCTCGGCGCGAGCCGGATGCGGGTGTGGCGCACCGTGATTCTGCCCATGCTCACTCCGGCGCTGGCCTCGGGCGCGCTGCTGACCTTCATGATCTCGATGGCGTCGTTCACGGCGCCGCAGCTCTACAACGTCCAGACACTCACCATGCAGATAGTCGCGACCAAGACGGTCGGCAATCAGGAGCTCGCGGCCACGCTGGCGACCGTGCTGGCGACCGTGTCGATCCTGTTCCTGATCGCGATGAAGTGGTATCAGGGACGACGCCTGCACCGCAGTTTGTCCAAGGGAATCCAGCGCGATCGTACCGTCGGCCGGGGTCCCATCCGCTGGTTCGCGGGTGCGGGCTCGGCGATCCTGACCCTCGCGCTCATGGCTCCTGTGCTCACCGTTGTCCTGCTGTCGCTGTCCGTGGACGGATCCTGGACCTCGCAGATCCTGCCGCCGGAGTACACCTTCGCCAATTACGCCACGCTGTTCACGGATCCCGGGAGCCTGCTGCCGATCTCGGTGAGTGTCCAGATGAGCTTCGTCGCGACGATCGGTGCCATCGTGTTCGGTGTCGCCGGATCCTACGTGGTGGCCCGCTGGCGCGGGCCCGGCCGGAACTCGGTCGACTTCTTGATCATGCTGCCCTGGGCACTGCCCGGGACGGTCATCGGCGTCAATCTGGTGAACGCGTTCAACGAGCCGCGCGCGTCGAATCTGGGTCTGTCACTGGTCGGTGCCCTGTGGATCCTCCCGGTCGCCTACTTCGTGCGGTTCGTTCCGCTGGTGTTCCGCTCCACCTCGGCGGCGTTGGAAACCGTCGACCCGGCACTGGAGGAGGCGGCCCGGAATCTCGGTGCCGGACCGTTCACGGTCCTGCGCACCGTCACGATTCCTTTGATCTCGCGCGGCATCATCGGCGGAGCGCTCCTGGCGTTCGTGGACGGAGTCGGGGAATACGTCGCCTCCGTGGTCATCTATCCGGCCAGCTATCCGCCGCTGTCGGTGGAGATCTACAACCGCATCTACTCCTCGGAGTTCGGCACGGCCGCCGCCTATGGTTCGGTACAGATCGTGCTGATCCTCGCGGTGCTGATCACCGACAACGCGCTGCGGCGGGGGCGCTCGGGTGGCCCGGCATGATTCGGAAAGGACGGCATGGCAAAGAGATTCACCTCTGGCCGGGTACCCGCGACCGGGATGGAGTCCCTGTTCGCAACCCCGGCGCGCTGGCAGTGCTGGCTCGACGTCGAAGCCGCCCTGGCCCGCGCGCAGGCCGAACTGGGCCTGATACCGGCGGAGGCCGGCGCGGCGATCACCCGGGCATGTGACCTCGGACAGCTCGATGTGGCGCACGTCGAGACCGAGATCGAGCGCACCAGCCATCCACTCATGCCGCTCATCGTCGAACTGAGCCGGGTGACCGGTGAACCACACGGCGGATGGGTGCACTGGGGCGCCACCACCCAGAACATCACCCAGACCGGTGACACGCTGCTGTTGCGGCGTGCCCACGCGCTCATCGAAGCTCAACTGCGCGACATCCTGGCAGTGCTGGCCGATCTCACCGAGCGCACCGCCGACCTGGTCATGGCCGGGCGCACACACGGCCAGCACGCCGTCCCCATCACCTTCGGCTACAAGACCTCGGCGTGGATCGACGAGTGCCTTCGTCATCGCCGGCGTCTCGACGAGCTCGCGCCCCGGCTGTTCGTCGCGATAATCGGCGGCGCGGCGGGCACCGGCGCGTCATTCGGTGCGGATCCCGGGAAGCTACAGCGGGTGGTCGCCGGATACCTCGACCTGACGCCGATGCCGGTGCCGTCCCGCGCCATCGCCGATCACCACGCCGAATTCGTCACCGTGCTGGGACTGATCGCCACGACCAGCGGGAAGATCGGCCGCGAGATCTATCAGCTGATGAAGACCGAATACCAGGAGGCCGAGGAGCCGATGCCGGTCGGCACGGTCGGCAGCTCGACCATGCCGCACAAACGCAATCCGCAACTGTGCCAGGACATCATCGGCTGCACCAACGAGATTCGCGCACTCGTCCCGCTGGCCCTCGAATCCGCGCTGAGTGAGCACGAAGCCGACAACGCGCCCTCGGATATGTTCGAGGTCCAGCGACGGGTGTGCGAGCTGACCGCCGAGTCGCTCGCCCGGGTGCGGGTGATCCTCGCGGATCTACGGCTGAACCCGGAGCGGATGCGGCGCAACCTCGAGCTGTCGGCGGGCATGATCTCCTCCGAGGCGATCATGTTGCGGCTCGGGCTGATCCTCGGCCGGCAGACAGCACACGAGGTGGTGTACGACGCCGCCCAGACGGCCGCTACGACCGGGACATCGTTCGCCGATCTGCTGGCCGCTGACCGGCGGCTCACCGACGAGCTGGACGCTGCGGAGCTGAAATGGCTGCTGGAGCACGAAACCCACCTCGGCTCCGCCGCGTCCATCGCCCGCGTTCAGGCGGCTCGCGCCCGTGAACGCGGGGATGCCGACGCCCAGCAATGACCGGGTGACGCCGTGCGGCCGCGCTGCCGCTGCGACGGGTCAGCCCGCACGGCGGTCACCGACCGGTGCGGCGGTCGGAATACCGAGCGCGCGCAATTGGTCGTGCGTCCGCGATCGGATCCAAGTCTGTGCGACGACGTAGCCTCGATCGAACTGCTGAACGGTCGTCTGCGCCGGAGGTTTCATCGCGGAGCCGTACGGCAGATTGCCGAATATTGTCGAATCGCGCACGGTCGGGTAGTTGTACGGGCGTGGGCGATCGGTGATGACAGGTAGCGCCGGATGCATGAGCGGAAAGACCAGCCCACCGCGACTGTTGTGTGGTTCCGGGGTCGACATCTCCAGGATCAAGGCCGGGTCCGGCGCGAAAACCTCATGTGGAACCCGGTATTGGAGTCCGCCGTCGAAGAGGTCCTCCAGTCCGGCGGCCGCCGGCAGCGCCCCGGGGAACCGAGTCGCGGCGACGAGCACGTCGGCGACGGGGAGATCGTCGAATCCGAGCTTCGGCAGGTCTCTCGGCAGCAGCAGAGTGCCGTGTGTCGCGGAGTAGACCGGGATGATCAGCGCGGACGCCAGCCCCCGTGGCGCCAGTCCGCTCAGTTCCCGGGGCAGGGCGAAGTCGGCGAAGGTCCGGTCGCCGACGATCGCGTCGGCCAGCCGCCGAAGCTGGGCGTCGGGATAGAGTTCACGCTTGGTCAAGAATCCGCGCAGACTGCGTTTTCCCAGCACATCGACTTCCGGAAAGTCCGCCGCCAGCCGGCGTGCTTCGGAACCGTTGATACCCATCGCGACCACCGCGGCCGCGAAGGCACCGGCGCTGACCCCGAGCACGATCGGCTGGGGTGTGACCGACGAGCTGCGCTGCGCGGTCGCCAGCCGAGCCGACAGTGCCTCGACCGCGCCGCTGGTCATCCCGATCATGAACGCGAGACTGCGACCGGCTACCCCGGCCAGGATGCGGATCACAGGGGGCTGCGCTGTCATATCCTTTGTCCTCGACTCTTGTGGGCCGCCGCAGCGAGCGCCGATCGAAGGCCATATCGTGTCGGTGTCACCGGATGCGGTAGGCGGTTCGCGAACTTCTGTTCCGACCGGGTCTCGGGCGCGTCGTCTGCCGTGCGGCGCAGCAAGCGATTCGGCAGCGCCAGCTTGAACACCGTCCGATAGGACTGCCAGAACTGGTGTGGCAGTGAGCCACTGGTGTACGGCAGGTCGTACTTGTCACACACCTCGCGCACCCGCACCGCGATGTCCGCGTAGCGATTGCTGGGCAGGTCGGGGAACAGGTGATGTTCGATCTGGAAGCAGAGGTTGCCGGTCAGGAATGCCAGTACGGGACCGGCGGTGAAATTGCTGGTGCCGAGCAATTGGCGGAGATACCACTCACCTCGGTTCTCGTTCTCGAATTCCTCGACGGTGAATTTCTCGGCGCCGTCCGGGAAGTGGCCGCACATGATCACGACATAGGCCCAAAGATTCCGCAGCACCAGCGCGGTGACATTCGCCTGGACGGTGGATTTGAATCTTCGGCCCGAGAGAGCGGGGAAGAACAGCAGATCCTTGCCGAGCTGCCGGGACAGTTTGCGGAGGAAGGCGGTGTTCGGTGCCGACACGAGGTGGCGGCGCGGCGCGGACGTATGCCTGCGCTCCAGTCCCCAGTCGTGCAAGGAGATGGCCCATTCGAATCCGGCGGCGACGACCACGCTCACCAGCGGCTGGATGAGGTGGATCGGACGCCACGGCTCGTCACGCGTCATGCGCAGGACGACGAAGCTCAGGTCCTCGTCCAGGCCGACGACATTGGTGTAGGTGTGGTGGACATAATTGTGCGAGCGCTTCCACTGTGCCGACGGCCCGGCGAAATCCCATTCCCATGTGGTGGAATGGATTTCCGGATCATTCATCCAATCCCACTGGCCGTGCGAGATATTGTGGCCGAGCTCCATCATCTCGATCACCTTGGCGGTGGTCAGCAGGGCGATGCCCAGGTACCGGGCGCCGCGCTGTCGGCTCGCCAGAAGTGTTGCGCGCCCGGCGATTTCCAGGGTTCGCTGGATTCTGATCGCGCGCAGGATGTACTCACGATCGCGATGGCCACGGGACTGCTCGACCTCACGCCGAAGGGTGTCCAGGTCCGTGCGCAGCGCGTCGATATCGGAATCGGTCAGGTGGGCGAAAGCTTTGATATCGGTGATCGCCACGCGGGTCCTTTCGGGAACTGACCGGGAGCATCGGAACCGGCGTGGCGGTCCGGGGAGTCCGTCCGCTGGGGGTGGCCGCGCGCTGCAGGTTCACAGCCACCGCCCAGCGGGTGAGGTGGGATCCGCGTGATGAGGGTGGCGCGGATCCGAGGTGGGCCCGAGGGATGAGGTACCGCTGACCCGAACAGGACAGTACCGTCAAACAACGGCGCATTCAACAGGTGGCCGACATTTGACGGTTAGTTGAGCTGGGCGGTGGACCGGTTTCCCGCTGCTGGGAATACCGGGGCCGAGGTGTGACCCCGAGTGTCTATCGTCGACCACGCGAGATCGTCGGAAGGAAGTCCGAGTGTCAGCGGCCGAGGACGCGTTCTACACAGGTGTGCAAAAACTGGGTCTGGTCGCCGGGGGTGTGCGCGACGACCGCCAGGCGGCCGCGGCGTTCACGGCCGCGACCGACCTCGATCCCGATATGTGCGATGCGTGGCTGGGTCGCGCCATGGCCGGTGAGGTGACCGGTGAGGTGATCTACGGTGCCTATCGCTCGGTCCACAACCTGTATCGGGATCAGCAGCGGGCCGGTCTGGTCGAACGTGCGCTGTGGTGCCAGGTCGATGCCGGGATGTACGGGCTGCGGGTGGCGATGGCCGATCGCGATCAGATCGCGGTCGCGCAGGCCTGCTCCTACGCCGACGGCGGTGAATGGCGCGAAGCCGCGGCCATTCTCGACGAGATTCCGGCCGACGACGTCGCGGACTGGGTACGGATGTCGCTGTACTTCCGCACCGGACGGTGGCCGGAGGTGATCGCGGCGCGCGCCCGCAGGCCCCAATTGCAGGACGACCTGCTCGATATCGCGGCCGAGCTGATGGCTGCCGAATCCTTTGCCCGGCTCGGCCGATTCGAGGAGGCGTTGCCGCGCACACAGCGGATCGTGCAGGAAAGCTCTTCGGGCAGCACCTCGTACCTGTGGGCTGATGCGCACTTCCTGCTCGGCATGGTGCTGCGGCACACCGGCGATCACGACGCCGCCGACAAATACCTGGGCGGGCTGCCGGGATCGGGACTGTGGTCCGAACGTGCGGAATGGCAACGGGCGGTAGGGGACAAGGCCTACCGGTTGCAGCTGACCACACCAGAGGTGATCGGTTCGCGGACCGACCCGTGGGACTCGAAGACCGGCGACGACCCGTCCGAAGTCGCGGCGGGCACCGCGCGCGCCGAGCGGGACGCGCTGCTGACCGAGGCCTCGGACCTCCTGCACGCGCAGATCGGCATGGACTCGGTCAAAGAGCAGGTGGACCGGCTCAAGTCCGGGGTGCAGATGGATCAGGTGCGCGCCAAGCGCGGCCTGGCCGTGGACGCCCGCGCACAGCACTTGATCTTCTCCGGCCCACCCGGCACCGGTAAGACGACCATCGCCCGCGTGATCGCCAAGATCTTCGCCGGCCTCGGCGTGGTACAGAACGCCGAGGTGATCGAAGCCTCACGCAACGACATGGTCGGAACCCACCTGGGCCACACCGCGCCGAAGACGAACGCGCTGATCGACTCGGCGCTGGGCGGTGTGTTGTTCGTCGACGAGGCCTACACCCTGATCCAGGAGGGGTTGTCCGGCGGCGACGCGTTCGGCAAGGAAGCCGTCGATACGCTGCTGGCCCGGATGGAGAACGATCGCGACAAACTGGTCGTGATCATCGCGGGCTACGAGGAGGAGATCGACCGGTTCCTGGCCTCCAACGACGGGCTCGCCTCCCGGTTCACCAAGCGGATCCGATTTGCCAGCTACGATCCCGAGGAGCTGGTACTTATCGCGGATCACATTGCGCGCAAGAAGGATTCGATCCTCGCCGGACCGGCCCGCGAGGTGCTGCTCGCGCGCTGTGCGGCGCTGTCCGAGCACAGCCGCAACGGTCGCCGGCTCATCGATCTGGCCGGCAACGGCCGCTTCATCCGGAATGTGGTCGAGGCCGCCGAGGCCGAACGGGACTATCGCTTCGTCCGGGACAACGTCGATGTCTCGGTATTGACCGACGAAGAGCTGATGACCATCGATGCCGCCGATATCACCGCGGCGGTCAGCGGCCTGGCGCCCAGCACGGCGGTGTGAGTCGTGGCCCGCTTCCGGGTGGTGACCAGGCACCAGGTGTCGGGGTGGCGATTTCTGCTGCGCCGCATCGAGCACGCCCTGGTGCGCCGGGAAGCGTCGATGATCGACGATCCGCAGCGCGGCCGGTCCACCGCCCTGGCGATCGGAATCGCCCTGACCTGTGTCGTGATCGCCGGGGCCGCCGTACTGGCTTTCTTCAAACCGGCGAAGAAGATCGGGGATTCGAAGATCGTCGCCGACAAGGATTCCGGCGCGCTGTTCGTCCGGGTCGGCGATCGGATGTATCCGGCGCTGAATCTGACCTCCGCACGGTTGATCATCGGATCGCCGGACAATCCGGTTCGCGTCGGCCGGGACGAACTGGCGAAGTTTCCCCGTGGCCCGTGGGTGGGGATTCCGGGCGCGCCTGGCAGCATCACCGATTCCGGTGACCGCCACTCCGACTGGGCCGTCTGCGATTCATCGAGAACCGAAGCGGCCGCGCTCGTCGACCCCAAGACCGGACTGCCGACGACCAGTCGTTCCGCGGTGCGAACCACCGTGATCGGCGGCCCGCTCACGGTGGACGGCGCGGCGGCGCGGCAGCTGGCCGAGGGTGAGGCCCGCCTGCTCCGTGCCGACAAGACCACCTGGCTGGTCTATCGCGATGGTCCCAACGGTGTCGTGCGGGCCGCGATCGATCTCGCGGACTCGCCGGTGCTGCTCGCGCTTGGAATCGATGCCACCACACCGGTACTCGGGGCCTCCACCGGTCTGATCAACGCGATTCCGGAAGTGCCGCCGATTCGGGTTCCGGTCGTGCCGGGCGCCGGTGACATCGTCACGCTCGCTTCCGGTCTCACCGCTCCGGTGGGTTCGGTGCTGACCGTCGCCGGGACCGATCAGGGGGCGATGAACTATCTGGTGTCGCAGAGCGGCGTCGTTCGGATCACCGCCGTGCTCGCCTCGATGATCCGCAACGCCGACTCCCACGGCGCCGTGGTCACCAGAACCGTCGGGCCCGATGTGATCGCGGACAATCTGCGCCCCGGCGGATGGCCCGGGACGGCGACCTATCCGACCGCGCCGGTGCGCCTCGCCGACGCCGAGCGGCTCGCGGTGACGTGCTACAGCTGGGCCAAGGGCGACGGCGAACCGAACGCGGCTACCGCGCTGCTGGTCGCCGGCCGATTGCCGGTGACGTCGAGCGAACAGAACCGTGCCGTCGATCTGGTGACCGCCGCCGGGGCGAAGGGCGTGACCGCCGACGCCGCGTACGTACCGAAGGACACCGGTCGTTTCGTCCAGGTCACGGGCGCGAATTCGGCATCGCCCCTGCGTGAATCGCTGTACTGGATCTCCGACAGCGGCGTTCGCTACGGCATCGACACCGGGACCGACACCTCCGGCACGACCTTGCGCGCGCTCGGGTTGCGCGCGCCGGTGCCCGCACCCTGGCCGATTGTGTCGCTGTTCGCGGTCGGGCCCGCGCTCTCGCAACGAGACGCGCGGATCCAGCACGACGGCCTGCCGCCGAACAAGATCGTCGCCGGCCTGGGCGGTACCCCCTAGTGACCAGCACTCGCCGCTTCGTCCGGCCCGCCCGCATGGTGCGCGGCCCCAAGGCGCCCGCGGTCACCGAATTGCGCCTGCAACCGCCGACCGAACTGCCCAAACCCGTTCCGCCGTCCCGGCTTCGAATGATCATGCCGGTCATCATGGTGTCGGCGATGGCGGGCATGATGGTCATGATGTTCCGCAGCGGCGGGACGCCCTCGCCGATGATGCTGTTCTTCCCGCTCATGATGCTGGTCTCGATGTTCGGCATGATGGGCGGCAGTCTCGCCGGTACCGGCGCCGGGGGCGGGTCGGCCGGCCTCAACGAGGAGCGCAAGGACTATCTGCGCAGTATCACCGACAACCGCAAGACCGTGCACACCGCGGAAGCGGAGTTGTACACCTATCTGCGTTTCACTCATCCGGGCCCGTTCGAGATCTCCCAGTTGATCGGCAGTCAGCGCATGTGGGAGGTCCAGGTCGCCGGCCCGCAGTTCCTGCGAGTGCGGATGGGGCGGGGCCGGATCGCCAATCAGGTGCGGGTGATCGTTCCGGAGGCCGCGCCGACGTCGGATCTGGACCCGGTCGGCGTCGTCGAACTGACCAGGTTCGCCAAGGCGTACTCCACCGTCGGCGGTATGCCCGTGGCGATCAACCTGCTCTCGGCGCCACTGGTCGGGGTCGACGGTGCCGAGGAAGCGGTCGCCGGATTGGTCCGGGCGATGATCGCCGAGATCGCGGTACTGCACGGTCCGGATCAGGTGGCGATCGCGGCGGTGGTCGCCGACCCCGAGGCGCCCGCGTGGTCCTGGCTGAAATGGCTGCCACACACCCAGCATTCCAGTGATACCGATGCGATCGGGACCGGCCGCATGATGTACCGGACCGTCGCGGAGCTCCGGACGAAGGTGCTGGCCGGGCTGAACCGGGGACCGTTCTCCGCCAACGCGCAATCCACATTGGACAAGAAGCATTTCGTGTTGCTCGTCGACGGTGGCGGCCAGCATGCCGAACGCGATATCTCCGGTATCGAGAGCTGCACTTGGATCCGGCTGGGCTCGACGGAACAGACGCTACCGCGCGCACTGCGATTCATCGTCAACGAGGATCGGTCGCTGAACGAAGTGACCCCGCGTGGTCTGCGGCGGGTCGGCGTGGCTGACACGATGTCGGTATCGGCCGCCACCGCCCTGGCCCGCGGGCTGTCGCGGTACCGGCTGTCGACGGTGGTGGAGGCGGTCGCTGCCGATCAGGCCAGCGGCGGCACCACCTGGGCCGATCTGATCGGCGTCCCGGACCCGGGAGCGTTGCGCGTGGATCGGCAGTGGGTGTCGCGCCGGGATGTGGACCGGTCGCGGTTGAACATCCCGTTCGGTTACGACCCCGCGGGCGGCACCGTCTACCTCGATATCAAGGAGTCGGCCGAGGAGGGGATGGGCCCGCACGGCATGTGTATCGGGGCCACCGGCTCCGGCAAATCGGAATTCCTTCGGACACTGGTGCTTTCGGCGGTCGCGACGCACTCTCCGGACACGCTGAACCTGCTGCTCGTCGACTTCAAGGGCGGCGCGACCTTCCTCGGGTTCGACCGGCTGTCGCACGTGACGGCCGTGGTCACCAATATGGAGGAGGAAGCCGATCTCGTCACCCGCATGGAAGACGTGATCAACGGCGAAATGGCACGGCGGCAACGGATTCTGCGCGACGCGGGCAACTTCGCCAGCGTCGCCGACTACGAACGCGCCCGGGAACAGGGCGCGGAACTGCCGCCACTGCCCACACTGCTGATCATCCTGGACGAGTTCGCCGAACTGCTCGAGCAATACCCGAACTTCTCGAAGTTGTTCGTGGCCATCGGCCGGCTCGGCCGGTCGCTGCGCGTGCATCTGCTGCTGTCCTCGCAGAAGGTGCCCGCCAACCGGATGGGTGAACTGGAAGCGCACCTGTCCTATCGAGTCGCGTTGCGCACCAACCAGACCAGCGATTCCCGCGATGCCATCGGCACCGCCGACGCCTACCACCTGCCGAAGAAACCGGGGTCCGGCTACCTGCGCATCGGCGCGGGCGAGCTACAGCGCTTCCAGGCCGCCTATGTCGGATCACCGTATGTGCCGGCGACTCAGGTTTCCGCGACCGGTGCCCAGCGGGCTCGCCGCCCGGGCGGTGGATACCGTCCGCCGCAGCGGTTCACCGCCGCGCCGATCATCGATGTGCGGGCGGCACCGGTCGAACCCCGGCCGATTGCTGCGGAACCGGACGGGGCGGAAACGGACACCGTGACCGTGATGGAGGAGACGCTGCGTCAGCTCGCCGGGCAGGGGCGACCGGCCCACCGAATGTGGTTGCCGCCATTGAATATTCCGCCGACACTGGACCGGATGGTCGCCGCGGTGACGCCGGGTTCCCTACAGCTGCCGCTGGCGCTGGTGGACAAGCCGCGCCAGCAGCGTCAGGATGTGTGGTCGGTCGATCTGTCCGGCGCAGGCGGCCACATGGCTGTCGTAGGCGGCCCACAATCCGGGAAATCGACTGCGCTGCAATCCCTTATCCTCTCCGCCGCGCTGACCCACACGCCGGAGCAGGCGCAGTTCTACTGCCTGGATTTCTCCGGTGGTGCGCTGTCGGCGCTGAAGGAACTACCGCATGTGGGTTCGGTCGCGGGCGCGCGCGACGTGGACCGCATCCGGCGCACGATCGCCCTGATCACGAGTCTGATCGAGACCCGGCAGACGCTGTTCGCGGAGTTCGGTATCGATACCGTGCGCAAGTTCCGTGCCATCCGCAATTCCTCCGACGGGCCACCGCCCTGGGCGGAGCGCGATCCCTATGGTGATGTGTTCCTGGTGGTCGATGGCTGGGATGTCGGGTTCGCGACCAACGGCCCGTACTTCGACGAGTACTCCGCGACCATGGAATCCATTGCGGTGCAAGGGTTGAACTACGGGGTGCACCTGGTGGTCGCGAGCTCGCGCTGGGTGGCGATCCGGCCCGCGGTCAAGGATATGATCCAGACCAGGGTCGAGATGCGGCTCGGCGACCTGACCGACACCGTGTTCAATGCCCACCGCAATGTGGTCGCGGCGGTACCCGCCGACCGGCCCGGTCGTTGCATCTCCGCCGAAGCCCTGCACATGTTCACGGCGCTGCCGCGCGTCGACGGCGACCCCGATGCCGAATCCGCCTCGGCCGGACTGGAATCCGCGATCCATCAGGTGCGCGCACACTACCCGGGGCGGGCGGCGCCGCCGGTGAAGTTGTTGCCGGCGCGTATCGAACTCGAACAGGTATTGTCCGGGCAGCCGGAACCGGTGAACCTGGCGCAACGGCTGGTAGTGCCCTTCGGGGTGCGTGAATCCGATTTGAGTGTCGCCGCAGTCGATTTCGGGGTGTCGAACCATCTCATCGTGCTCGGTTCCTCCGGGTGTGGAAAGTCCACGGTGCTGGCGGCGCTGCTCGAGTCGATCGGGCGGCGGTTCGACGCTGCCCAGGCCCGCGTGCTGCTCATCGACTATCGTCGTCGGCACCTGGAATCGGTGCCTCCGGAGATGCTGATCGGCCACGTCACCAGCGAACGGGACGTACAAGCCGCGTTGCCCCCGCTTGTGGAGAAGATGCGCGCACGTCGCCCACCCGCGTCGGTCACCAGCCGTCAGCTCGCCGAACGTTCGTGGTGGAGTGGGCCCGAGGTATTCGTGATCGTCGACGACTATCACATGGTGGCGCAGCGCGGTGCACTCAATCCGCTCGAACCGCTCAAGGAAGTCCTGGTGGACAGCCGCGATACCGGCCTGCACGTGATCGCGGCCCGCAATATCGCTCAGGCGGATACGGCATTGTACGACAACGTGATCGGCCAAATGAAGAACCTGAACTCGGCGGGCCTGATCATGGACGGCTCGCGGCTCGACGGCACGCTTATCGGCGATGTCAAGGCAGCGAAGCAGCCGATCGGCCGTGGAATTCTGGTCGAACCCATGGTGTCGCGCAAGGACTTGATCCAAGGCGCCTCGGTGCCATCCCGGCTCTGACCTCGGCCTACGTTCCCAATCTTGGGAATCGCTTAATCTTCAAAATGCTACCGACGAGTTCGATCGGAGCCCGACATGGCACTTCCGCCGAGCCTCTCGCCTCGGCTGCCAGTGTGAAATGAAAGGAAGATCCCATGGCTGCTCTCGTCTGCACCGGCTCGCCGGAGGAGCTGAACGACTTCGCGCTCAAGATCAACAACTTTGCCGAGACCCTGATGGCCAGGAAGGGGCAGGCGCAGGGAACCCAGGGCGATGTCGCTGTCGCATCCAGTAATTCATACTCGTCGACGGCTTCTCAAGGGTTGTACGACAATTACATTGCGGCGCTCAATAATCTGATCAAGCTCTGCATTGCGGGGAGCGAAGCAGTGAAGAAGACGGCTGTGGAACGGGATGCCCATGACCAGGAAGCTGCTTCCGGCCTGAACTACGCCAACTGGGTCTGAGCGAATCCGCACAAGCTGCACAAAGAGAGGTTGATCAAAATGCAGAACAACTATGGTATGTGGGACGACATTTCGGACCGTGAACGCGCCGCCAATGCGTCGGATCAGGACGAAGCCGCCAATTTCAATGCCCTGGTAAAGACCATGGAGCAAATCTTTCAGGGTGACGCCGGTAGTGCGAACTACGAGTACCAACTCAAGTTCCAGAACGCTTGGGACGAGGTGATCAGGACGAAGGCGGCGGCCAACTCGGCGATGCAGACATCGTTCGCCTCGGGCGGCAGCTGGCAGGGCAATGATGCCGCAATGGGTGCGCTGTTCCGGGCGATCTAGCCGGTGCGTGAATACCCACCTGGGCGGGCTCCCGAGTAGGCGCGAGCCCGCCCAGCGCATTCTTCCCACACCTGGGAAGCGCCTACTGTTCCACCTAGACCGACACAGCTCGAACGGAGTCCGACCATGCCGCTTCCCGTGAACGTCACTCCAGAACACTTGCAGACCACCAGCGCGGGTCTGAGCGCCGAGCAGTTCTCCTGCGGAGCCGTCATCACCGGTGTGGCAGCGGCGATGGTGCCGTTGCCGGCCGCGCTCGACCACCCGAGCATGCGGGCCGCGGCCGCATTCTCCGGCTATGCGAAGCAGATTCAGGAAATCTGGGCGGACGGACTGCTCAAAATGCAGGACGGTGCCGATGCTCTCGGCCCGGCCGCCGTCGGGTACGAGGCCGCCGACACCGCCAATGGCGCTGTCATCCAGAGCCACGCCACGAATTTCGACTAGCACGCGAGGTGCGGGAGGAGAGGTGCTGCCGTGCCGTTCTACGGGGCGTATCCGCCGGAATTGAACTCCGGGCGCTTGTCCGCCGGACCGGGTCCGGCACCGATGTTCGCCGCCGCCAAGGCATATGGCGCGGTGGCCGCGGGAATGAAAGCCACTGCGGGTGGCAGCGAGGGGTTGACATCCGCCATGGCGGCGACCTGGCAGGGCGATTCGGCGAACCGCGCGCAGAGCGCGTTCCGGGAACACAATGTCTGGTTGCACTCCCAGGCGATGATCGCGGCGCAGGTCGCGGGTCAGGCATTCGCCCAGGCGACGGCGTATTCCACGGCCTTGGCCAGCATGCCGCCGCTGGCGGTGATCCTGGCCAATCGGGCGGTGACCACCGCTTTGGTCGCGAGTAATTCGCTGGCGCAGAACACCCCGGCGATCGCCGCCAACGAGACCTTGTATCTGGCGATGTGGGTGCAGGCCGCCGCCGTCATGGAGACCTACGACGCGGCGACAGCGGTCAATACGGTGCTGCCGTTGAATCCGGCCGCACCGCCGATCACCTCGGCCCCTTACCCGCAGATGGCGCCGATCGGCTCACCGACGATCGCAGGCGGATTGGACTCGGCTCTGACCGGTCCGCAATCGCTGGGCGCCGAGGCAATCGACGCCGCCGCCAACACAGTGCCGGATGTCGCGCAGGCGGCAGAGGCCCCGATATCGGAACTCACCGGTCTCACGGATCCCTTGGCGGAGGCCCCTTTTCAGGGTCTGGAGAGTCTGGACGGACCGACCGAGCAGATGGGTTTTCCGGGCACCTCACCGACTTCGCCGACGCTTGCCGCACTGTCCGGCGGAGCGGGCAGCATGGTCGCGCTGGGCATGGTGCGTGGCGGAATCGGCACGATGTCCGGCGCCTCGACCGGATTCCGGATGCCGTCGAACTGGCGGCTCGGAACACAGACCAAGGCGTTCGGTGCGATTCCACAAGCTGCACCGTTCGCGCCGGTCGCCCCACGCAAGCCTCCGACGGGTGCCATCGCCCCGCGCACCGGCCGCCGCCGGGACCGGGACGAGGAGCATCGCACCGGCACCGTGTTCGCTCCCGGAACACCCGGGGACGTACCGGTGCTGGAGCGTCCACCCGCGATCGGGGTGCTCGAACACTTCGACGATGACCCCGAGGACTCGGGTCGGACGGAATGATCGAATCCGATCCGGTCGCGCTAGATCTGAATGTCGATGCCGCACTGGCGCTGCAGGATCTGGTGGGAATCGAGAGCTACCCGCCGGTGCTGGTGCTGCTTCCGAATATCTACGACGAGGAGGACAGCAGGCGGGTACGCGCGGTCGTGCTCGAGCAACTCGGCGAGGCGGGCATCATCGAGGACGGCCGGGTGCACCCGCAGGTCGAGCACTGGCTGCGCTGCCTGTACCGGCCCGATGTGGAACTGGTGGCGCGCATCATGGATGCCGGCCAGGATGGCGAGCCGGCGGCGATGCTGCGGTTGTCGCTGGTCCGGTGCGCGGACACCCATGTGCTGGCGGTGCGTTGCGACGACCACGTGGTCATCCAGCCGGTCTTCCAGCAGGATCGGGACCTGCGTCCGGTGGCGGCGGCCCTGGCCGCCGCGCTCGGCCCCTGTCCCGCACTGCGTTTCGAGCCGTTCACCGCGAACGCAGCACAGCTGGCGGAGATCGGCGCCGATCGCGCCGATCGGCGGGCCGCACTGCTCGAGCTGGGTGCGGAGCCGCATACCGCCGGCGTGCTCAGCCGGGTTCTCGACGAGGTGGTGCGGCGCGCCGAACTGGTGATGATCGAGCACCGAGACGGCGTGACAGGGGAACCGCAGACGTGCGTCAGTGTGCTCGACACACAGTCGGGGCGGCTCGTCGTGACGCCCCGCGCGGCGTTGGACGGGCAGATCTGGTCGACGTTCGCACCGGGCGACGATGCCGCGCTACAGGCGGGCATCGCCGCGCTGGTCGAACTACTTCCCGGGCGAAATTGGTTCGGCACCAGTCGAATCGATTGAGCTCCCGGGCGGGGGAGTAGAAGGATGAGGAAAGATGGACCGAGCACCGAAGACGAACGGGCACGCGTCGGGGTCGGCCACGGCCCGGGGAGGTTACGAGGCGCTGTTCGCCCAGTCGGCCGAACCGGCGGAGCCGACGGCGAATGCGCAAGCGGCCGAATGGAATACCCCGGAGCAAGGACAGGCCGCCCCGGTAGTCGGCAGGCCGTCGCCACCCCCTGCCCCGGCGCGGCCGGACATGCCGGGTCCACCGTGGGGTGCGGTGGACGCTGGGGCACCTGCTGGGAGTAGCCAAAGCGGTAGCGCGCCAAACAAATCCGTCTCACCTGGGCACACGGGCCAGTACCGGGCAGATCATGGCGGCGCGACCGGGCAGGCGGAGTCCACGCCGCCGGGCGCCTCGGCGATGTCGGGGCAAGCCCCCGCGCTACAGCAGCCCGCACCGCAGCAGCCTGCGCCGAGTACCACCGGCCACTGGGTGCCTGATCGAACACGGCAGGGCACCGCCGAGGTCGCGCCACGTGTGGAAGTCCTTCCCGCCGCGTCACCTTCGCTGGACCTCTTCGCGCAAGTCACCGCGGCCAAGCGAGCCCGGTTGCAGTCGACCAGCGGTGTACGCGGGACACTGAACAAGATGGGCTTCCGCCTGGGATTGTCCCCGGAGGAAATCCGCACCGAAGAACGCCGGGTGCGGATCCGCCGCCAGCTCACCGCGACCTATCAGATCGCGGTGATGAGTGTGAAAGGCGGTGTCGGACGGACCACCACGGCCGCCACCCTCGGCTCTACCTTCTCGAGCCTGCGGCCGGACCGGGTCGCCGCCATCGACGCGAATCCCGACTTCGGTGACCTCGCCACCCGCACCAGTCGCCATCCCTACGGGCTCACCCTCCGGGATCTCGCGCAGACCCGTGATCTGGACGCCTTCTCCGCCGTGCAGTCGTTCACCTCGATCACCGACGCGGACCTGGCCGTCATTGCTTCGCCGTGGTCCACCGAGGCGGTCGAACCGCTGCACGGCGCCGAGTTCGCGGCGGGGGTCGACATCCTGCGCCGCCATTACAATCTGCTGCTCGTCGATTGCGGTACGGGCGTGCTCGACTCGGTGACCAACCGTGCGCTGCACAGCAGCGATGCCGTGGTCGTCGTCACCCCGGCGACCGTCGGCGGCGTGAAAGGTGCTGTGGCAACCTTGAATTGGCTGAACTCGCACGGTCTGCAGCATCTGGTCGCCAAGGCGATCGTGGCGATCGTGCACCACCAGCCCGCGAAACCGATCGTGGAGGTGGAGCGGATCGAGGAGTTGTTCGCGACCGTGCAGCGGCCGACCTGTGTAGTGCCCTACGACGCACACCTGGCCGAGGGCGCGGAGATCGATCTCCGATTGGTCGGCAAGGACGCACTTCTGGCGTTCGAGGAGCTGGCGGCGTGGCTGTCCGACGGCTTTCCCGACTACCTCGCGGGCGGCACGAGTGCGCGCGGAGGATGGCGATGAGCGCCCCGGCCGCGACCGCGGAGGTGGCGCGCGCCCGGATCGCGGTCATGGTGTCCACCTATCAGGTCGATGTGGTGGTGCCGACGAAGTTCACCATCGAGACCTTCATCGACGATCTGCTGACGGTGCTCGCCGAGGCGATATCCGACGAGAGCGTCGATTTCACCCCGCCCGCCGGGCAGTGGAGTCTGGCCCGTCCGGGGGAAGCCCCGCTGCCGCGCTGGCGCAGCCTCGCCGATCACGGCGTCGTCGACGGCGCCGTGCTGATGCTGGCGGCGGTCGAGTCGTCGGAGGTTTTCACCCCGGTCGTCGAGGACATCACCGACGCGCTGGCGCTGATCAACGAGCGCGAATTCGCCGAGTTCGACGCCGACACCGCGGCGGTGGCCGGCCTGGTCGTGCTCGGTGCCGGTGCGCTGATCGTCGCGGCGATGTGGTCGTGGATCTGGACCGACACCGGCTCCCTGCTGTGGTGTGGCGTCCCCGCGTTGCTACTCGGCCTGATCGGCGCCGGTGTGGCTGTCGCGGCGCGCCACCGCAATGCCGCACCGCGGATCTGTCTCGGGTTGGCGCTGGCCGCGCTGCCGCTGCTGTTCGCCGGCGGCGCGATGCTGGTCCCGGCTGCTCACGGTGAGCCCGGTCCGTTCGCCGCCGCCAACGTGGCGGCCGGAGCCGTGGTCGCCGCGGTCGCCGCCGCGACCCTGATGCGCCTGACCGGGCTCGGTATCGCCACACTGATGACAGTCAGCGTGCTCGGTGTGCTCGCCGCCGCGGTGGCGATTCCGCTGACCTACTCGGACCTGGCGGTTCGGCAGGTGGCGGGCGGTGCCGTTTTCGTCGGGCTGGTACTGCTCACCATGGCGCCGCGACTGGCGGTGGTGGTGGCGCGGATTCGCCCGCCGGATCTGCCCGACCCGGGCAATGAGGTCGCACCCTCGACACTTGCCGATATCTTCGACGCCGAGACTGCGCGCGACGAGGATCGCGGAGAGACAGCCGAGCCCGCCGATCGGGAACCTGCTGTGCCCGATATCGAAGGTCGCGCGCGTCTGGCGGTGACCGCGCTGCGTGGCCTGATCGCCGCGATCTCGCTGGTGCTGGCGGCCGCGACGGTGACCGCCGCTGCGGTCAGCCCGGGCGGAATTCGGGAAATCGTGCTGGCCGCGGCGGTTGCCGGGATCATGGCCCTGCGGGCGCGCTGGTATCCGGATCGAGTCCAGGCGATCGCCTTGGTTGCCGCGGCCGCGATCACCGTGAGCGGAGTCGGGTACGTGCTGGTCGGTGCCTACGGCACCCAGTTCGCGCGCTTCACCGTCGTCGTCTCGATCGTCGCGCTGGCCATCGCCGGATGCTGTGCGGCCGTGCGTCTTCCGGGACGGCGGCTCTCGCCGGTCACTCGCCGGGTCATCGATCTGCTGGAGTTCGGGCTGGTCCTGCTGGTTCCGCTCATCGCCTTCTGGGTCATGGGTGTCTACACCGCGTTACGAGGGCTCTGATGGCGAGGGGCGGCGTCGCCGCGGCGCTTTTCGCCGGGTTGGTATTGGCCGGTGCCGCGGGCCCGGCCGCGGCCATCGAGCCACCGAGTGTCGCGGTCGGCGCCGCGCCGCCGGATGCCGCTCCCGGACCGGAGTTTCCGACGAAACAGGACAAGGGCTGCCTGGCCGCCGGTGTGCTGGCCGGCACCGATCTCGCGCAGGCGCCGCCGCCGGATATCGCCCTGGACCTGACCCGGGCCCGCTCGTTGAGCCGGGGGGCAGGTGTCACCGTTGCCGTCGTGGACACCGGCGTGAGCCCGCATCCCCGGCTGCCGAACCTCGTCGGGGGTGGTGATTACGTGCTCGCCGGAGGCGACGGACTCTCCGACTGCGACGCGCACGGCACGCTCGTCGCCGGGATCATCGGCGGCGCCGGTGATCCGGCGGACGGTTTCCTGGGCGTCGCACCGGACGCGCGGATTATCGCCATCCGCTACCGCTCAGGCGCCTTCAGCGTCGATCAGCCCACGAATTTCGATGCAGCACAGCAACTGTCGGTACAGATCAGAACTCTGGCCCGGGCGATAACGCACGCGGCGAACCAGGGCGCCGGGGTGATCGCCGTCCCACTGCCGATCTGTGTGCCCGCGGATCTGCATGTGGACCAGTCGATGCTGTCCGAGGCCATCGGGTACGCCGTGCACGTCCGTGGTGCGCTGATCGTCGCCGGCGCGGGTGATTCCGGCGGCAACAGTTGCACCCAGAATCCGGAGATCGATCCCACCCGTCCCGCCGACTCCCGGAATTGGGCTGGCGTACAGACGATTTCGACCCCGGGCTGGTTCGTGCCCGAGGTGCTGACCGTCGGCTTCACGACCGCCGTCGGTGCCCCGATGCCCGATTCGCTGCTCGGGCCGTGGGTCTCGGTCGCGGCGCCGGGAACCGGCATCGAATCACTCGGCCCCGGCGGCGGTGGTCTGATCAACGGGGTCGGCGCACCCGACAAACTGGTGCCGGTCGGTGGCGCGTCGTTCGCCGCCGCCTACGTGAGCGGCGTCGCCGCGCTGCTGCGGTCCCGCTTCCCGAACGAGACACCGGCGGAGATCGCCGCCCGATTGCAGTCCAGCGCGCACGCGCCGGCCCGTGGCATCGACAATGTGGTGGGTGCCGGAGTCATCGATCCGGCACTGGCGCTCGGCTATCGCACTCCACCGAGCCGACCGGCCGGGCTGTATCGCTCTGCGGCACTGGCCATTCCCGAACCGCCACGGGCGAAGGACCGGCGGCCCGCCGTCGTGGCCGGCGTCATCGCCGGTATCGCGATCCTCGCCGGTCTCGGCGCCAGCCGGGCGGGCCGGTGGGTTCGAGGTCCGCGGTGAATCCTTCCAGCGTTCGCCCCGGCGACATCGAACGCGGGCCGATCGCCGCGGTGGTGATCGTCGGCTTCCCACTCTCGATCGGGCTGTCCACGCGTATTCCGCTGTGGGCCACCGTGCTTGTCGCCGTGGTGCTGGTGTCGACGGTGACGGTGCGGATCGCCGGTCGTACCGCGGCCCGATGGTTACTCGACGGGTGGGAGTTCCGCGCCGGCCGGGCGGCGCGCGCCCGAGCGCGGGCGATGCCCGCCGACATCATCGATGTCGAGATCGCGGCCGGTGTCTGCGGGATCCGGGACGCGGGCACGACGTTGGTCGCGATGATCCAGCTGGCCCCCAATCTGGATCTGCCGACCGTGATCAGCGAGAAGTCGCTCTATACCGAGGACACGGTGCCGGTCCGGGCGTTGCTGTCGATGCTGGACCAGTTCGGTCTCGCCGTCGAGATCGATATCGTGACCACCGGTCAGCGGGTGCGCCCCAGCGGCGGTTACAGCATGCTCTACGACCAGCTGGTCGGTTCGCATCCGCTGGTCGGCAACCGGCTGACCTGGCTGGTCGTCCGATTGGACCTGGAGCACAACCTCGCGGCGCTGGCTCGGCGCGGGCCGGCCGCCGTCGCCGGGCCCAAAGCGCTGGCGGGCGCGGCGCATCGGATCGCGGGCAGACTGCGTGAGCGCGGTATCGCCGCGCACGCGCTGCCCGCGGCCGCGTTGCGTGAGGCGAGCCGAATTCTGCACGCCGGTGTCGAACTCACGGATCTGCGCGAGACCTGGGGCCGGCTGGAATCCTCGGCCCCGGGACGCTGCGTGACGAGCTTCTCGATCGACTGGTCCCGGCTCGGCGAGACCGGTCTCGACGACTGCTGGGCGTGGAACCGGGGCCGGACCACATTGGTGGTGAGCCTGACCGGTGCCACCGGCAGCCCGCGCGCCCTGGTGCGCTTCGTCGGTCCCGAAGTGACGTCGACGCCGGACTACCTGTGCCCGCTGGGTGGTCGGCAATCCGCCGCGCTCATGGCTTCACTGCCGATGGCCGGCTCGGTCCGCGCGCTGCCGGGCGAGCGGTCGGGTGCCGATATCGCGCCCGCCGACGCGCTCGATGAGCTGGCCATCGCCATCGGACCCAATGGTCAGATCCTCGGTGCGATCAGCGGGCAGGCGCGGCACGCGCTGGCTCTACCGCTCTTCGATCCGGCCCGCTACAACCCTCGGCGCCGGGTGATCGACGTGCACGCCGCGCTTCCCGTCGCCCAGCAGATCGTGTTGCGCGCCATGGTGGTCGGCGCGGATATCGAAGTCCATTCGGCGCGACCGCAGCATTGGCGGCGTCTGGTCGAGGAGGTCGGCGACCCCGAATCGCTGCGTATGGCGACCGAAGGTGGAGCGGATTCGCGGACAGCGACGATAGCGGTGTTCGACCAGCTGCCGCCGCAGGCGTCGGCGGCACCGACGACGGTCAGCATCAGTGAGCCGGGTGGTCCACGGCATCGGTCCCCTGATCTGGTCATCGACCAGGTCGGTGCGATGACCGTCGACGTAGGTATACCGATGCGCACGGTCCGAGTGGACTTGATCGAACCACGAGGGGAAGCTCGATATTTCGAGCGGCCGCAGAGTTGATGGAGGAGGCGGTAGTGTCTGCCACAGTGGTACCGGACGCCCAATCGTCCGAGGGTGAGGTCGCGCAGCGAGACGGCGGGGAAGCGCCGACGCCCAGACAGGCTGCCGCGGCGATCTTCTCGAGTCGGCTCTCGGAGCTCATCTCGGAATCGGTCGTCGCGACCGACGACGGATCGACTCGGTCACTGACGTTGTATTCGCTGGCGCAGCATCTGGAACTCGCGTATCCGGATGTTCCGGTGTCCCAGTCCGGGCTGTACCGGTTGATCCATGGCGACGCGATACCGCGCCTCGATCTGATCATCGCGCTGGCGCGTGTATTCGACGTGCCCCCAGAGTATTTCGTCACTGTCGACGCTCAGCGCTGACCGGTTCGGGTTCTCCCCGACGCTGGGAATGGAGCCCATGCGGCACAGCGTCGCGGCTGGCTACGATCCGGATCATGCCCGACGAGGACCCTGGGGATGTCTTTCTCCGACATCGCGGTGCCGTCGTCGAGGCCCTGCTGTCGGATCCCTCGTTCGAGCCTGTCCGGGGTTCCGGTGCCGGCACTCCGGTAGCGCCGGCCGAGCCGGAGGGCGGGATGCCGGCCGAGCTACCGGGCGTGCGGGAGGAAGGTGGCCGCCGGGCGTCGAAGGGCCCGAAGGCCAGTGAGCGGATCATCGCGCTGCTCAACGGCGAGGCACACGATCCCGGCTCCGGGCTCGACTTCACGGCGGAGTTCGCCACCGCCTCCGCGCCCTCGCAAGCCCCGGCCGAGCCCGCAGATCCAGGATCGGGTGCTGCTGGGCAGCGGAATCCGTCGGCGGCGCAGCGGCTCGCGCCCCTGGCGGAGACAGTGCGCCGACTGGCGGACCGAGCACGAAAACCCAAGGTACTGGGCCTGATCTGTGTCGGCGTCGCGATCCTGCTGGTGCTGGCACTGATGACCAGCGGCGGTGCGGAGGACGAGCGGCGCACGCTCGAGATCGCGACGGCGACCGCTGCACCGTCGACGACCCCGCCCCCGACATCGGCAGCTACCTCCGCCACCACGCTCATCAAAGCCGAGTCGGCGACGGCGAATTGCCCACCGGGCGGTACGCCCGGCATGGACGCCTTCTCGGGGCAGCCGGGCAAAGCGTGGTCGTGTGCGCGGGCGTTCAAGGTCGACGGCCAGATCCTGACCATCGATCTGGGCCAGACCTATCAGATCGATTCGATCGGCATCGTGCCCGGCTGGGATTCCGTCGGCGCCGACGGCACCGACCAGTGGGCGCGGTATCGCACGGTGAGCCGGGTGTCCTATCGGTTCGACGATCCGAACGCGACCACCTACACCCAGCAGACACTGGACCAGCGCACCCTGGTGGTGACCACGTTCGAGACTCCGGTGACCGCGTCGAAAGTTGTGCTGACCGTGCAGGAATCCAAGGGCGGCCCCGGGATCAATATCGTCGCGATCTCCTCCATCGTGATCACCGGGCATTGAACGGCCGACCATGCAGCCACTGATCTGCCGCTACTGCGCACACCGCAATCACGGGGCGGACCCGCGCTGCGCGCACTGCGGCGCGCCGCTGGAAGCGGAAGAACCGCGACGGTCGTCGGTGATCGAAACGGCCGTGCAGGTCGAGCAGGCGGTGGTGGACACCGCGGAGAAAGACGTGGCGGCGGTGGGAAAGGCGCTCGCACACCGCTATCCACCGTGGCAGTGGCGGACGGCGGCCGCCGCGATCGTGGTGCTGGCGGCGCTGGGCTTCTGGGTCGCGCGCTCGTGCTCGATGTCGCTGCCGTCGGTTCCGCGGCCAGGTTCGATACGGGCACTGCCGGGTGCGCTGGAATCGGCTGCGTCCTGCCGGCAGGCGAATGACGCTCCCCTGGTGGAGAACTGCGCTATCCGGGCGGATCATCCGATGCTGCTCGGCGGGATCAGTGGCGGTCGGGAGCTGACCTTCACGGTGCGACAGCCGGAATCCGGGGAGCTGACCGCGACAGTCGCTCATTGGCGGACAGCGGCCGGTGTCGTATTGGTCGACGGTCCGGTCTTCGTCGCGATCGGACCGGATTCCGCGGTCTGGTATGCGAATTCGGCGAGCGGGGTCCGCCTGGAGACCACGGCGTTCTCCGGCCGGGCCGGCGCGCAAGCGTTTCTCGCCCGGTCCGGGTTGCTCGGACAGCAGTAATTAGTCACTGAATAATGTACCGTTAAATGACGGCACATCATTGCCAGGTTTCAGGAAGGCACGGGTTCGACGTGGTAACCACGCAGCAGACGATTTCATTCAAGCGGTTCCGCGATGATCCCACCGATCTGGAGGCGGCCTACTTCCGCTGGATCCAGCCGGGAGCGACGACGCCGACCACCACCGACCGCGCCGAGCGAATCTTCCGGCATCACCTCGAACTCGCCGCGATCCGGCTGCCCGGGACCCAGATCATCCGGACCTACCGGCCTGAGAACGACGAACTGGGCGCGGCGATCCAGATCGTCAACGACGATATGCCCCTGCTCGTCGATTCGATCACCTCCGCCCTGCATCGCCTGGGCGCCACGGTGCTCGAGGTCGTCCATCCGGTCTTCGAGGTGGTACGCGACGATCGCGGACGGCTGCGCGCGCTCGCGCCCAAAGACGGTGATGGTGACTTCGACGGAGCGCAGGCCGTCGCGGAATCGTGGATCCATGTGCAGCTCGGGCCCGACACCGGTGCGGAGCTGCTCGAACGGATCGGTCAGGAGCTGCCGCCGCTGATCGGCGATCTGCGCCGCGTCGTCCGGGATACCCCCGGCATGGTGACGGCAATGGTCGCCCTGGCCGAGCGGTTGGACGCGGCGGCGAAATACACCGACGACAACGAAATCCCGCACTGGGCACGGCTGCTGCGCTGGCTGGCCGACGGCCACTTCACGGTTCTGGGTTCCGGTTACTACCGAATCGAGCGATCCGCGCCGGAAGCCGGCGGCGCCATGGAGCGACACCAGCTTCCCGGCACCGGGCTCGGCGTCCTCGGCGATGGGGCCGGCGCCGACTTCGGCGGGCCGGTACTCGGCATCAAACGCCCGGTCCTGCGGCTGTCCACCGGTTCGGTCGACTCGTCACTGCCCGGTGCGCGCGACCTGGTGGTCGTCAGCGTCCTCGATTACGGTGCAGACTTGCCACATCCGGCGGAAGCGGGAGTTGGTCGCACCGGGCCGGTCCAGGGCGAACAGGTCTTCGTCGGGACCTTCACGGTCACCGGGCTGCACGAGGACATCCTCGATATCCCGGTGATCTGCCGGCACGTGCATCAGGTCATCGAATGGGCGGGCTTCGAACTGAATTCGTTCTCGGGTCAGGCGATGCTCGAGATATTGCAGTCGTTCCCCCGGGGCGAACTCTTCTCGACCGAGCCACGGCGTCTGTTCGAAACCGTCTCCTCGGTCATGAATCTCGGGCTGCGCCGGCAGGTCCGGCTCTTCCTGCGCCGCGACAGCCGCCACGGGTCGGTCTTCTGCCTGGTCTACCTGCCACGTGATCGCTACTCGACCGCGGTGCGGGTACACATGGAGGAGATACTGCGTGACGAACTCGGCGGCGAACACGTGAGCTACTCCGCGCGGGCGAGCGAATCCGAACTGGCGGTCGTCTATTTCACCGTGCACCGCCGGCCCGGCGCCGAGCCCGCCGACGTCTCCGAGGTGAATCGCGAGCACATTCAGGAACTGTTGTTCGCCGCCACCCGGACCTGGGCCGACCGGGTGCTGCAAGCAGCAGCCGGAGCCGCCGACGTACCACCGGCGCTCGCACAGGATTACGCGAATGCCTTTCCCGCGGCATACCAGCAGGAGTTCACACCGCGCCGGGCGGTGAGTGATCTGCGACGACTCGAACGGCTCGGTGCCGACGGCATCGATACGAATCTCTATCGTCGTGCCGGGGCGCCCGCGGGGGAGTGGCGTTTCACGTTGTACGTCGCCGGAGCGGGTGTTTCGCTGAGCCGAGTGCTGCCGGTGCTGCACAGCCTGGGTGTCGAGGTGGTGGACGAGCAGCCCTGCCGGATCGAGTTGCCCGACGAATCCCACAGGTGGATTTACGATTTCGGACTGCGGGTGCCCTCGACACTGCTCCTCGACACCGCTGCCGAGGAGCCGGAGTCGCGATCCGCCGCCGTCCTGGCGGCGGACGCTGTCGCGGCCATGTGGCACGGGCACAGCGAGGTCGACGGTCTCAACGAACTGATCCTGTGCGCCGGACTCGAATGGCGGCAGATCGCGATGCTGCGCGCCTACGCGAAGTATCTACAGCAGGCGGGCTTCGCCTACACCTTCGGCAATATCACCCGTGTGCTGGTTGCCCACCCCACCATGGCACGCCTGTTTGCCGAGCTGTTCGAGGCCTGCTTCGATCCCGACGCTGCGGACGAGTCGGCCTCCGAGGCGATCGCGGCGCGATTGCGCGGTGAGATCGACGCGGTGATCAGTCTCGACACGGATCGGATCCTGCGTGCCCTGCTCGGCTTGATCACCGCGACGTTGCGCACGAACTACTTCCGCCGGAAGCCCGACGGCAGTGTGCTGGATTACCTGTCGTTCAAATTCGATCCGAGCATGATCGCCGAACTGCCGCGTCCGCGACCACGGTTCGAGATCTTCGTCTATTCGCCTCGGGTCGAGGGCGTGCATCTGCGATTCGGGTCGGTGGCGCGTGGTGGCTTGCGCTGGTCTGATCGACTGGAGGACTTCCGCACCGAGGTACTCGGATTGGTCAAGGCGCAGGCGGTCAAGAACGCGGTGATCGTGCCGGTGGGCGCGAAGGGCGGTTTCGTGGTGAAGCGGCCACCGGCACCGACGCCGGATCCGGTCGAGAATCGGCAGGCACTGCTGGCCGAGGGTGTGGCGTGCTACCGCACGTTCATCTCGGGGCTGCTCGATCTGACCGACAATATCGATCGGGCCAGTGGTTCGGTCCTGCCACCGGATCGGGTGGTCCGGCGCGACGGTGCCGATACCTACCTGGTGGTCGCCGCCGACAAGGGCACCGCGACCTTCTCCGATATCGCCAACGATGTTGCCCGCCAGTACGATTTCTGGCTCGACGACGCGTTCGCCTCCGGCGGCTCGGTCGGCTACGACCACAAGGCGATGGGGATCACCGCCAAGGGGGCCTGGGAGAGTGTCCGACGGCATTTCGCGGAGCTGGACCTGGATACCCAATCGCAGGATTTCACCGTGGTGGGCGTCGGCGATATGAGCGGCGACGTGTTCGGCAACGGGATGTTGCTGTCCGAGCACATCCGCCTGGTCGCCGCGTTCGACCACCGGCACATCTTCCTCGACCCCGCACCCGACGCGGCGGACTCGTTCCGGGAGCGCAGACGCCTGTTCGAACTTCCACGATCGAGCTGGGCGGACTACGACGCGGCGGCGATCAGCGCGGGCGGCGGCGTGTACGACCGTTCCGCCAAGGCCGTGCCGATCAGCGCGCAGGTGCGTGCCGCGCTCGGTCTCGGGCCCGGCGTGGTCGAGTTGTCGCCGCCGGAGCTGATCAAGGCCATCCTGTCGGCACCGGTGGACCTGCTGTGGAACGGTGGTATCGGCACCTACATCAAGGCGAGCACCGAGACCCACGCCGAGGTAGGTGACAAATCGAACGACGCGGTACGGGTCGACGCGGGCCGGCTCCGGGTGAAGGTGATCGGCGAGGGCGGCAATCTCGGCGTGACCGCGCTCGGGCGGATCGAATACTGTCGCGGCGGTGGCCGGATGAACACCGACGCGCTGGACAACTCGGCCGGTGTGGACTGCTCCGACCATGAGGTCAATATCAAGATCCTGCTCGATGCGGTCGTCTCGGGTGGCCGGTTGGCGGCCGGCGATCGTGACGAGCTGCTCGCCTCGATGACCGATGAGGTTGCCGAACTCGTGCTGCGGAACAATATTTCGCAGAACTTCGGAATCGGCCTGGCTCGTTCCCGGGCGGCCGCGCTGTCGGGGGTGCATCGCCGCCTGATCACCGAACTCGAATCGCGGCACGGTCTGGACCGAGCCCTCCAGGCACTGCCCTCCGATGCCGACCTTGCCGCCCGCGCCGCGCACGGCTTGACCTCACCGGAACTGGCGAATCTGATGGCGCACGTGAAGCTGGTGCTCAAGGATGAACTGCTGTCCGGTGAGCTGCCGGACAGCGCCGCTTTCGGGTCCACCCTGGTGAACTATTTCCCGACCGCGCTGCGAGAGCCGTTCGAGGCGGCCATTCGTCGGCATTCGCTGCGGCGCGAGATCGTGGCCACCGTGGCGGTGAACGAGATGGTCGACTTCGGCGGCATCACCTTCGCGTTCCGGCTCGCCGAGGAGGTCGGCGCGACCGCCGCGGACGCGGTGCGCGCCTTCACCGCCGCGGTCGAGATCTTCGATCTGCGGACACTGTGGCAGCGGATCCGGACCGCCGCGATCTCGAGCGCGGTGCGCGACGAACTCGAGCTGGAAGCCAAACGGACCCTGGATCGTGCGGCCCGCTGGCTGCTGGCGAATCGGCCGCAGCCCATCGCGATCGAGGCCGATATCGTCCGGTATCGCGCGGGGGTGCGCGCTCTCGCGGCGGTGCTGCCACAGTGGCTGCCCGAGCGTCTGCTCGGCGAGCTCGGTGCGCGAGCCCGGGACACGATCGAACGCGGTGCGCCGAAAGAGCTCGCGCTCACGGTTTTCGGCCTGATTCACGCCTTCCCGCTGCTCGACGTGGTCGATATCGCGGATATCGCCGAGCGTGACGCACGGGAGGTCGCCGTGCTGTACTACGAGCTCGACGAACATCTCGAGATCGAGCGTCTACTCGACGCCGTCGCCGATCTCGACCGCGATGATCGGTGGCGCACCCTGGCCAGGCTCGCGATCCGCGACGATCTCTACGATTCGCTGCGTGCGCTCACCCTCGATGTCCTGACGGTGACCGAGGCACACGACAGCGTCGCGGACAAGATCGGGTACTGGCAATCGATGAACCGATCCAGGCTGGACCGGGCGGGCGCGGCACTGGCGGCGATCTTCGCCGTCGGCGCGCACGACCTGGCTACGTTGTCGGTGGCCGCCAGACAGGTGCGCAGTCTGGTCAGCGGGGCGGAATCCGGTCCGGGAGTAGCGGTTTCACGCTGACGCGCCGCAGTCGCCGCAGAACCGGGCGGCTGCGGCCAGCTCCGCGCCGCAGCCGCCGCAGCTCCGCGGGCGCGGAGCTGCCAGACGCTCGCCGCAGTGCAGGCAGAACCGGGCCCGCTCCGGGTTGCCGGTGCGGCAGGCCGCGCAGATCGATTCGGCCTCGACCGGGCGCTGATCCGGGTACGGAGGTCGCTGCATCGCGTTCAAACCCAGAGCGGCGCTGAGGAATCCGTCGTGACCGCCGGTTCCGTGGGCGAAGCCCTGGCTCGCACCGAGCGCGAATTCGCCTGCGGCGTACCGCTGGAAATCGCCGGCCATGCGGATATAGGTGACGTCCTTGGCGAGCCGCTTGAGCCGTTCGGCGTCCTCCGGGGCCAGGGTGATGTCGAAGTTCCCCATCCGCGGGATCCGTAGGCCGTACTCGTAGAGCGTGAGATTGGTGTGGCGCACCACCGCCTCCTCGATCGGCTGTAGCTGTCCCGACAGGCCGATCACGGGCCACTCGCCGCGTGTGATCCCCTGGGACACGGCCACTTTCATCGACTTCAGCAGCAATTCGGCGCACCAGGACTGCGGCCCGGCCGGATTCGACAGATCGGCGGAGCCGACGAGTGAGGTGATCAGGGTGGCCGGGTCCCGGATCGACAGCGCGAATTCGCCGTAGGCCCGCAGCGTGACGACCTGCTCGCTGACCGGGTCGACGATGTCGGTCAGTCGCCCGCCGAACTTGATTCCGGTGTGCTCACGGGTGCCGATGAAATACAACTCGGCGCGATAGGAGTTGGCGCCGGTCAGCGAATCGACCAGGGCGCCGAGTACGGGGAGTTCGTCGGCGTCGATCCGATGCGTCCCGGGACCCATGGCCGCGACGACCTGACCGGACTTGACGAAAAGGGCGACCTCGTCGGCGTTCACGATTGCCCGTGAGTAGCGGCGGATATTGACGTCCGGCCACTTGTAGACCATCTGGTTCTTGCGGTCCTCGGGGACCGCGATGAACTCCCGATCGAACCAAGCCATCAGAACTCCCCTGTCGTCCTATTGAACGTGCCGTTAATTGACGGTACATTATTGAGCGATATGATCGCTGTCACGTGAAAGGTCCCCCAATGACGACAGTTCGACCTCCCGCAGAGGTGGCAGCGCCCGATGACGCGCTGCACGCCGAAGACGCGGGGTACCACAAGTCGCTGCGCCCGCGTCAGTTGCAGATGATCGCGATCGGCGGTGCGATCGGCACCGGACTGTTCCTCGGCGCCGGTGGCCGGCTCGAGCACGCCGGACCGGGATTGTTCATCGTCTACGCGGTGTGCGGTGTGTTCGTCTTCTTCGTGCTGCGAGCGCTCGGCGAGTTGGTGCTGCATCGCCCGTCCTCCGGCTCGTTCGTCTCCTACGCTCGCGAGTTCTACGGTGAGAAGCTCGCATTCGCCGTCGGGTGGATGTACTTCTTCCACTGGTGTATGACAGGGATCGTAGACATCACCGCCATCGCGACCTATGTCCATTACTGGGGAGCGTTCGAGGTGGCGCCACAGTGGCTGATCGCCCTGGTTGCCCTGGCAGTGGTCATCAGCATCAACATGATCTCGGTGAAGTGGTTCGGCGAGCTCGAATTCTGGGCCTCGATCATCAAGGTCGTCGCGCTGGTCACCTTCCTGGTCGTCGGCACGATCTTCCTGGCCGGTCGCTTCGAGATCGACGGGCACGCCACCGGTCCCAGCGTGATCACCGATTCCGGCGGGCTGCTCCCGAACGGGCTGCTGCCACTGGTGCTGGTCACCGTCGGCGTCGTCTTCGCCTACGCCGCAGTGGAATTGGTCGGTACCGCGGCGGGGGAGACGGAGAACCCGGAGAAGGTCATGCCGCGCGCGATCAACTCGGTGATCGCCCGGATCGCGCTGTTCTACGTCGGCTCGCTGGTGCTGCTCGCGCTGCTGCTGCCGTACACGGTCTTCAAGGCCGGCGAGAGCCCCTTCGTCACCTTCTTCTCGAAACTCGGTGTCGACGGCGCCGGTTCGGTGATGAATCTGGTGGTGCTCACCGCCGCTTTCTCCAGCTTGAACGCGGGGCTGTACTCCACCGGGCGCATCCTGCGCTCGATGTCGATGAGCGGTAGCGCCCCCGGGATCGCCTCGCGAATGTCGAGCACCGGCGTGCCCTACGTCGGCATCCTCGCCACCGGCATGGTCGCCCTGGTCGGCGTCGGGCTCAACGCGGTGGTGCCGGAGCAGGCCTTCGAGATCGTGCTGAACATGTCGGCGCTCGGCACCATCACCTCGTGGACGGCGATCGTGCTCTGCCAGCTCCAGCTCTGGCGCTGGTCCAAGCAGGGCCGGGTGCAACGTCCGGCCTTCCGGTTGATCGGAACGCCCTACACCAGCGTGGCGACACTGATCTTCCTCGCGGTGGTCGTGGTGCTGATGGCGATCGGCGAGGAGCGGGTAGCGGTGATCGCGACGCTGGTCGTGCTCGGCCCGATGATGGTCGGCGGGTGGTTCCTGGCCCGCAAGCGAGTGCTGGCCATCGCGACGGCGCGGGAGGGATTCACCGGACAGTTCCCGGTCGTAGCGGAACGGCCGAAGCGCCAGACCGACGAGCCGGAAGAAGCCGGCGTGGAATAGCGCCGAGATCCGCCCCGGAGCCTGTCACTCCGGGGCGGACTGCTCCCGCTACTGGGAACACCGATCGGGCGGCACGCGAGGAGGGCGGACCAGAATGAGGCCTCGACACGTCAGCGGGCTCGAGAGGTTTCGATGCCGGATCAAACCAGCGGACCCGACCGGCCGTTGTCACACCCGTGGGGGAACAAGCGGATGCGTGGCACCGAGGTGCCACGACAGCTCTCGCATCCCTGGGCCGGTCGGCACCGGTCCACGGCCGATCCGCCGCATCGGATTCCCGACACCAGGCCGCAGCGGCCGACCTGGGGGACCGAAGCGGCGCAACGTCTTCCGCCGCCCCGGACGATTCCACGAGCGGTGCCACGGGTAGTGGAAACCGCAGCCAGTGAATCGACCCGGGATCCCGGCGAGGCCCCCGGGGCAGATCCCGATCTCGGTCCCGGACTGGAAATCCCCACCGAGTCGGGCCCCAACCTCCGGTCGCGACCGAGTGTGCGCCGGCTCGGCGCGGGACTGGTCGCGATGCCGAAAGTCGTGCCGGTGGATCCGCAGACCGCGGTGCTGGCCGCCCCGGAAGTGCCGGAGCGCAAACGATTCTGCTGGAAGTGTTCGGCCCCGGTCGGCCGCTCGTCCGCCGCGACGCCGGGCGCCGTGACCGGTGACTGCGCGCGCTGCCGATCGCCGTTCAATTTCCGGCCCGCGCTGCGGGTGGGCGAACTGGTGTCCGGGCAGTACGAAGTTCAGGGCTGCCTGGCCCACGGCGGGCTGGGCTGGATCTACCTCGCCATCGACCGCAATGTCAGCGACCGCTGGGTGGTGCTGAAGGGGTTGCAGAATCCGCTGGACTTCGAAGCCCATGTCGTCGCGCTCGCCGAGCGCCAATTCCTCTCCGAGGTGGCGTATCCCGGTATCGTCAAGATCTACAACTTCGTCAAACACAAGTCCGCTCGCGATGTGGCGGATGGCTACATCGTCATGGAGTACGTCGGCGGGCGCTCGCTCAAGGCCATGCTCGATCTGCGCGCACCGGCCCGGTTACCTGTCGCCGAGGCCATCGCCTACCTGATGGAAGTGCTTCCCGCACTGGACTATCTGCATTCGTTCGGCCTCGCCTACAACGACCTGAAACCCGACAACATCATGGTCAGCGAGGATGAGGTCAAGCTCATCGATCTCGGCGCGGTCGCGGCCATGGAGTCCTACGGCAGCATCTACGGCACGCCGGGATACCAGGCGCCGGAGATCACCGAAACCGGTCCGACGGTCGCCTCCGACATCTACACCGTCGGCCGGACACTGGCGGCGCTGGTGCTGGATCTGCCCAAGGGGCCCGGTGGCGACTTCCTGCCGGGGATCCCCGCGGCCGAGGAGTCGCCGCTATTGCGCCAGCACCCGAATCTCCTGCGGTTGCTGCTGCGGGCCACCGACCCGGATCCTCTGCGCCGCTTCCATTCCGCGTACTCGATGTACTGCCAGCTGGCCGGGGTGCTGCGCGCCGTCCTGGCGGTCGAAACCGGGCGCGAACATCCACAGGCTTCGGTCGAATTCGGCGCCATGCGCAGGGATTTCGGTGTCGATCTGCTGATCGGGCGCACCGACGGCATGGTGTACGGCGAGCCGACCGAGCCGGTCCTCGACGCCCGTGAGGTCGTCCAGGCACTGCCGATTCCTTTGATCGACAATGACGACCCGAGCGCGGATCTGCTCGGGACGCTGCTGCACGCGGATCCGCGACATGCGCTCGACGCCGTGCGCCGGGCGCACGAGCGGATCGCCGAGGGCACGATCATCGAGCCGGAATCGTTCGAGCTGGAGGGAGCGTTGACCGCCGTGCGGGCGCACCTGGATCTGGGCGATCCGCAGGCCGCGTGCGCGCTGCTGGCCGAGCTCAGACTCCGATACGGAGCCGACTGGCGACTCGAGTGGTACGGCGGGATCGCCGGGTTGCTCGATGGCCGCTACCAGTTGGCCTACGAGCGTTTCGATATCGTGCACTCCATGCTGCCGGGCGAGATCGCACCAGAGCTGGCTTTGGCGGCTACCGCCGAACTCCTGTTGCGCCGTGACCATCAGGCGCACGACCGTGACCGCTGGCATCGGGCCGCGGTCGATCACTACCGGTCGGTGTGGCGGACCAATCACGGTGTGGTGAGCGCGGCCACCGGCTTGGCCCGCCGACTGGTGGCCGACGGCGAATTGCTCGCGGCGGTCGCGATTCTCGACCAGGTGCCCGCCGCGTCCCGCCATCACGGTATCGCCCGGACGACCGGCTGTCTGCTGTTGGTTTCCCAGCCGATCGCTGATCTGACCCAGGCGGATCTGTGTACCGCCGCCGCACGGCTACAGGAATTGCCCGACGAGCCCAGGGTGCTGCCGCTGCGGGTGGTCGTCGTGGGCGCGGCGCTGGAATGGTTGCGCGGTGGCGGCCGTCCTGATGGTCCGAGCAGCCGGATCCTGGGTTTCCCGATCACCGAGACCGGATTGGGCCGCGGCCTCGAATCGAGTCTGCGCGAGCTGGCCAGGACCGTGCCGGATCGGCTGCACCGCTATCGACTGGTGGATCTGGCCAATCAGGTCCGGCCCAAGACCTGGTGGTGATCGGTCAGCGGCCGCGGCGACCGAGCAGCAGTACCGGCCCGATCCCGGCCAGCGGAATCAGCCATAGCGCACTGTCGGTGAGCAGAGCGACGACTACCGCGCCGACCAATAGCAGAGCGGCACACAGCGATCGCTCGAGTCCGCCGATTCGCGGCTGGCTTTCGGCCGCGATCGGTACGCGGCCCGGCAGATCGGTGAACAACGCGGCCAGTTGCGGCATGGACGTGGCGGTGAAAGCGACGGCGCTGCGTTCGTCGAATTCGGCCAGTGACAATCGGCCGGTACCGAGATGTTCGGAGAGTTCGCGCAGCGCGCGTTCCCGATCCGCGTCGTCGATTCGCGAATTCATCTCCTCGGCCATATCGACCAGGATATGACCCCGTCGCACTATTCCCAGTGCTGGGAAGCTCTTAGTCTGGTCGCGACGAAAGGCATTGATGAGGAGCTCTGCGGTGAACGCTACGGTGCGACGTACCCAGGACCCGTTCGGTGAAGCATGGGAATGGCAAATGCGCGGTGCTTGTCGCGGTGTGGATTCGGCGGTGTTCTTCTCACCGGATGGGGAACGCGGTCTGTCTCGCGCCAATCGGATTCGGCGCGCCAAGGCGATCTGCCGTGAGTGCCCGGTGCTGGCCCAATGCCGTGAATTCGCGCTGACGATGGGCGAGGCGCACGGCGTCTGGGGCGGGCTGTCCGAGGCCGACCGCCGACAGCAGCTGGGGCGGACCTTTCGCGGATCCCGGGCCTGCTGAAGCGGCCCGGCAGCGAGACAGCGGTCCTGCGCCGGATCCAGCTGTCCGGCATGTGGTTTCCTTAGATGCATGGGAACGTCCGGTGCGACATACACGATCGATGAGCTGGCGCGCGAGGCTGGCACGACCGTGCGCAGCGTCCGGGTCTACCACGAGCGTGGCGTGCTGCCGCCGCCGCAGGTCAAAGGGCGGACAGGCTATTACGGGCCGGATCACCTCAATCGGGTGCGCACGATCAGCCGGCTGCTGGAGCGCGGCATCAAGCTGAACGGGATCAAGGAACTGCTCGGAGCGTGGGATCGGGGCGAGGACCTCGGTGACGTCCTGGGTGTCGCGGAGCCCGACGCCACCCGGCCCGCCGAGCCGATCGCCGAGGAGACGATCCCCGCCACCGAACTCGCACAGCGCTATCGGGACGTGCCCAACGGCCTGGCACGTGTGGTGGCCGCCGGTCTCTACCAGCCGGTCGACGCCGCCACCTATCGCGTCGCGGATCCCCGATTGGTGCACACCGCCGAGCGCCTCGCGGCCCTGGGTTCCTCCGGTGACGAGTTGCTCGGCGAGCTCGAGCGGCTACAGGCCGACAGCGAGCGCATCGCCCGTCGCTATGTCGAGCTGTTCCGCAGGACCGCCTGGCAGTCGTTCCAGCAGTCCGAACGCGCGGACCGGGATGTAGCCGAATTCGCTGAGCGGATGGCGGCGGCCAGAACGGCGCCGGGGCAGGTGATCGCCGAACTCGTCGACCGTTTCGTCGCACGCCAATTCGATCAGGATGCCGAATTCACCGAAGTGCTGTCGCAGGCCTGATTTTAGGCGACAAATTTTCGGATCGCCATTGGCGGAAACATTCTTTACAGTTCGATGAGAGTTTCTTCCGGCGATATCAAAGGAACATCAAATCGCCGGTGATCGGACGCCGTAAAGCAGCCCTGCATGGCAGAATTTTCGGCAGCGTGCAATCGAGTGATTCGCCGGAAGGAGATCCTCATGAACGTATCCGGTGGCGGTCAGAACTTCGACTCGGCGACGCAGGATCACTTCGACAGCATCCTGGTGCACAACGGACTGGTGGATTCAGCGCGCCTGCTGACCGACGAGGTTCCACTGTGTCTCAGCAAGCACGCGCACTTCCCGAACTGCCGATGCGAGTCACGTCCGCGATAGACGCCCGCGCGATTCGCCTGGATGGCCGAGAAGGTAACGCGCACAAGGGAACTGATTGCCCGACTGCCCTGCGTGACCACCCGCGCCGCTAACGGCGACCGATGGCTGCTCGATCGTTGCTGCCCGGTCAGCTCCCGACCTGCGGTAACGTCGTGGGCCTACGGTCGTTCGGATTGAGGGAAAAGCCTTGGGAGCTGGCGTCATTTCACTGCTAGGCACGGGTCGGGCGATGCTGAGGGGTGGGGCCGGGCTACGTGAGTTCGCGGTGGGGGAGAAGGAGCGCGAGCTCGATGCCTACTAGGCACCGCCAGCCTGCCGGTGCGCTTCCGGAGATCACCAACGGGTTCGTCGGCCGCGGTCCGGAACTCGATCGAATCAGAAATCTGCTGCTGAGCCCGGCTCGGCTGATCACCCTGACCGGTATGGGCGGCATCGGGAAGACGCGACTGGCGGCCGAGGCGATCGGTCAGTTCCGCAAGGCGACCCGGGCGCCGGTGCACTGGGTGCGGCTGGCACGGTTGGCGAAGGAGGCCGATTTCGACGCGGTCGAAGACGAGGTCGCGCACGCCGTGCTCGATGCGGACTACTCCGGTCGTTCCGCCTGGGACGCGCTACTCGACAAGCTGACGGCCGAGAACTCGGTGGGACGGGGCTCCCGGGCTGTCGTGGTGATGGACAACTGCGAGCATGTGCTCGCCACGGCCGCCTCGTTCATCGCGGCGCTGCTGGAGGCAGCGCCGCGGCTGGTGATCGTGGCCACCAGCCGGGAGCCGGTCGGCTGGGTCGACGAACATCTGGTCGAGGTACCGCCGCTTTCCCGTCAGCAGGCCCTGACCCTGTTCCTGCAGCGGGCCGAACTCACCGGTCACGCGATCACCGGTGCGGAACAGATGCAGACGGCCGAGCAGATCTGTCAGCACATGCACAACCATCCGCTCTATCTTCAGCTGGCCGCGGCCCGGCTGCGCCGCCAGCCCCTGGCGACGATCCTGCGGGAACTGAGTGGGGGTGCGAACGATCAGCGCATGCGGTGGTCACAGGCATGGCGGGTGGGGACGGACACGCGGCACCAGCGGGTGACCGATGTCATCGCCTGGTCCTATGACCTGTGCACGGAGCAGGAACGGCTGCTGCTCGCGCGCATGTCGGTGTTCGCGGCCGGGCACGACGCCAACCCCGAGAAGGAGAACGGCGCCGCTGCCGATGTAGGTGCCGATCTCGAAGCCATCGAAGTCGTCTGCGCCGACCCCGATGATCTCGAACGCACCCGGGGCGGTGCCACCGGTCTGACGCGCGGAGAGATCGAGGGACTGCTCGAACGGCTGGTCGACCAGTCGCTGGTGACCCCGCACCGTTCCGGGACCAGTGTGCGGTACTCGCTGCTCGAAACCATCCGAGTGTTCGCTTATCAACGGCTGCAAGAGCTTTCGGACGAGCAGACCGACGAGCCGGCGCGGATCGCTACCCGGCATCGCCAGTACTACCGCGACAAAGTCGTGCAGGCCTACGCCGACTGGTACGGGCTCGCGGAGCTCGAACGATTGAACTGGGCGCGGGCGTCGTGGGACAACATCCTGGTCGCGATCGAGGGCAGCCTCACCGTCCCGGACGAGGCGGCCCTGGGATTGACGATCTCGGTCGGTCTGATCGCGCTGCGGCTGCCCTTCTTCAACGGCTCACTGCGCGAAGCCCGGCAGTGGGCCGAGCGCACCCTGGAGGCCAGTCGCTCGTTGGTGCCGCAGCCGACCGAACTCCAGGTCACCGGTATGGGTCTGATCGGCTGGATCGCGACCTGGCAGGGGCAGAACGCCGACACCGAGCGGATGCTGGAAGGGTGCGCGGCCGCGTGCCTGGACGATCCCGAGATCCTCGCCGACTGGCGACAGAATGCCGAGATCGATCTCGGTCTACCGCATGTAGTCGAATTCGTGTGGGGCCAGGAGTTGATGCTGGCGCACCGCGACCCCGCGGCCATCGTCGTGCTCGGCCGTGCGAAGGAGAAGTCCCGTCGGCTCGGCGATCTCGGTGGCGCGGCCATGGGCGGGCTGATCCAGGCCATGGCGGCCACCTTCCTGGGCACCGCGGAGCAGGCGCTGGAGATCGCGCGGCACAATGTCGAGGAGTTCACGGCGGCCGGGCCGCAGTGGCTGAAATCCTGGGCCGAGGTGATGCTGGCGTTCGCGCTGGCCAAGCACGGTGATCCGAACGCGTCGCTGGCGGTCGGCCGACAGGCCCTGCGGCACCTCGTCTCGATCCGGGATCCGTGGGGCGCGGGCTGGGCGATCCATGTGCGGTGCTGGGCGTTGGCGCGGATCATTACCGAGGCGATCGCCGCGGGCGATGCCGACGCAGAAGTGCTCACCGCACAGGCTACGGAGACCGCCCGGTTGCTGGGTGGCGCCCGCCGGGTCCGCGCGGAACTGGGCACCAATATCGAAGCCTTGCGCCCGTTCGCGGACGAAACCGATCGGGCCGCGGCCGTCGCGCGCGGCGTGCTGGGCGCGGAGACGTTCGCCGTCGCCGAGAACGAGGGCTTCCGGTTGCGCTACGAGGCGCACGAGATCGAGCGCCTGGCACTGGGAACGCTGGTGATGGACCGGGTGCCGGCCGGGCACACCGCCGAGACCGGCACCGCCTCCCGCTGGGACGATCTGACCAGGGCCGAGCAGGCGGTCGCCGCGTTCGCCGCGGCCGGGTGGACGAATTCCGCGATCGCCGCGCAGCGCGGCAGTTCGCTGCGCACGGTCGACGCGCAGATGGCCTCGGTGCTGCAGAAGCTGGTGATCACCTCGCGGGAGGAGGTGATCCGGTTCGTTCCGGTGGAGTTGCGGGATCAGACCGGCCCGCCACCGGTCGGCCAGCCGCCCCGGGGTGGCGCACGTCCGTCTCGCCGGCGAAATGCTTGAATTCTGGTGCGCCGCTATCGGGCGGCGCACCAGGTCCGGGAATCAGACCGGGTCGACGGGCTGCTGCGGCGGCAGTTCGGAGTGGCGGGCGAAGACCTGGTCGATCAATTCGTTGATGGCCCGGGTGCCGATGAGTCGCGCGATCGCGAGATCGGTCTCGAGCCGGCTGCGGTCCTTGGCGGTGCGCTCCGATTGCTCATAGGCGTTGCCCGCCAGGGCGAAGAACAGTTCGGTGACGTATCGACCGGCGAATTCATCGCAGTCGGCCTTGAGGCGTTCGATGAACCGGAAGGTCTCGGTCGTCGGTAACCCGGCGTCGACGAGGCGAGTGGCGAGGTCGTAGCAACGGGGCGTGGTGACCCGGTAGATATCGAGCGGATCCTCGCTGCCGGCCAGAGCCTGTTTGACGTAGTCGGGTAGCTCCGGCGCCGGCTGGCTGGGGGTCGTGGGTGGTTCATCGGAAACACCCAGGACATCGGCGAGCCCGTCGCCGCGGTCCCAGGCTTCCAGTAACTCCCGGATTCCGTTCAGCTTCATCCCGCGACCGAGCAGACGGCTGATCGTCTGTAGGCGGTTCAGGTGATCGGGTCCGTAGTAGCCGATCCGGCCCCGCACCTCCGGCGAGGGCAGGAGGCCGCGCTCATGGTAGACGCGGACGCTGCGCACGGTGGTCTCGGCCGCCCGTGCCAGCTGATCGATCGTGTACTCCGCGTCAGTAACCATAGCTCCAAGGAAACCATAATCAGGCCCGTAGGAAAACGGTCCGCAACCAGGTGTGCCGTCAAATGACGATACTGCCAACCTCAAAGAACAGTCAATGTACCGTTGCACAACGGTAAGAGTCATTGATCCGCCGTCATTCGTTGGTTACCGTGCGAATACCAGCGGAAATCGCTGGACTACCGGGGACTGTCGATCAGCCCTGACGACCGCCCGACAGAGGACACGGATGCTCGTGTCCCGGCATCCCGGAGACGGCCATGAGTGTGATCAGAGGAACCGCGTGGAACATCGATTGTTCTGCACCGCAAAAGATTTCAGTGCTCGACAGCAGGTCGGCCCCGCGCCCGCCCTGCGCGAGCGATCCCGATGCGTGGGATCTCGACGTCGGTACGCCCGACACCTGGCGCGGGGCGGTAAGTACCTGCCGGAGCTGCCCGCTGCTGGCGCGGTGTCAGCAGCTGGCTCAGACGCTGACCGCGAGCGGCGATGTGCCGCGCGGAATGATCTGGGCTGGGATCGGCTATGACAACGCCGGCAAGGTCATCGATGATCTGGATCGGCACCGTACCGCACCGCTCGATCGGAAGCGGCCCATGCGGATCATTCGCAACGGCGCTCGCCCCCTGTGCACGGAGCCGCCGACCTCTGCGCCCAGAAGGCATTTCGTCCTCGGCCGACCATTGCGGCCGACCGGGACCGAGGCGTAGCGAAATCCATTCCGACCTGGCGATAGGTGTTCGATGACGGTATTGGCGCTCGAGCTCGGTCCGACGAGATTCGCCGCCGGTCGCGTAGCGTCCGACGTCGGCGCGGCCGACATCCGGCGGATTCCGGTGCCGGCGCGCGCCGCCTGGGACAGCTGTCGGGAACTGCTGCTCGATGCTGCCGAAGGGGGTGCGGTCACCAGTGTCGGCATCGCCGCAACCGGGCCGATCGACATGGTGGCCGGTGTGGTGGCACCCGCGGAGGTGGCGGAGTGGCGCACCGGATTCCGTATCGTCGAGCGGGTGCGGACGCTGTTTCCGGAGGCTGCTGTTCAGCTCGCCTTCGACGGTGTCTGCCTGGCTCTGGCCGAGCGGAATTTCGGTGCCACGCATGCCACTTTGGACGCGCTGTCGATCGCCGTCTCACATCGGGTCAGCGGCGGGGTGATGATGGGTGGCCTGGTCGCGGCGGGCCGGACGGGGAATGCGGGGCATATCGGCCACGTCCTGGTCCCTGGATTCGACGAGCCGTGTGAATGCGGAGGTCGTGGCTGTCTGGAGACCGTAGCCGGGGTGCCTGCGGTGCTCGCCTGGGCGCAGGCCAACGGCTGGCCGGGAACGACGGTGACCGAACTCGTCGAGGCCGTCCGATCCGGTGCGCAGGTGCCGGTCGCCGCGGTGGGCCGGGCCGGTACCGCGCTCGGGCAGGCGGTCGCCTCGGTCGCCGCACTGCTGGATCTCGATCTCGTCGTGGTCGGCGGGGTGCTCGCCGATTGCGGTCCGGCACTGTTTCATCCGCTGGGCGCGGCGGTCGCCACCCATGCCCGGCTCAGTTACCTCCCCGCGTTGCGGGTAGTGCCGTCACAACTCGGTGACGTGGGTGTGTTGGCCGGCGCCGGTGTGCTCGCGTTGGCCACACAGGGTGATCGGACTCCGAAAGGTCGCCAGTAATTGATCGAACCGTCATTTAACGGTACATTGAATAGGTCACAGGCTTTTCGGGGGGTGCAGTCAGCGGCTCGGGTGAACGCGATGCGAAGTGGTGCGATGACTCCTTGGGTGACTGTCGAAACGCTGACGCCGGACGTCATGTCCATCGCGTCGGTCGGGCACGAGCCCCGGGATTTCACCGGCTGGCAACGCGGTGCGCAGCGCCTGTTGGCGAAGGCCCCCGCCCGCTACAACGGACTCAGCGGTCGCGTGATCACCGAGGCCATGCGCTCGGCCCGGGACCGGGCCGAAGACATAGACATCAGAATTCCCACCGAGTCGGATGCGCACATGTTGCGTATCCGGCCGGTTTTCGGACCGGCTGGTGACGTCCACGCGGTTCGCCTGTGGCTGGGCCCGGCGGCAGAACCACCCCCCGACCTGGTACCGGCGGTAGGTGCGATCTGGGATCTCGAGACGCAGACCATTCAGCTGCCCAGTGGTGTCACCAGACTGACCGGAATGTCGGCCGAAGAATACGTGCCCAGAATGTCCATCGCCGAATTGTTCCACCGCATGGAGGCTTTCGACCGTCACGGTGAGGTGCTCGACCTACTGTACGCATCGACGCCCGGGGACAAACTCCAGTTCGATGTGACCGTGTTCTGCGGTGCGGGTCGTCCCGGTCGGTGGCGGATCACCATTCGCGCCCGCGACGACCGTCGGGCGCGCGGTGCGTGGTGGTTGATCGAGGACGTCACCTCCGACGACGTGCCGGTGGTGTGGCCGACGCTGGAGCGGGTGGGGCTGCGCGAGGCGCATCGCCGGGCCGGAACCCACCTGGCGATCGTGCAGCTCGAGCGCGCGAGTATTTCGCACTGGCTCACCGATCCGGCGCCCTGGATTCGCTGGGACTATCTGTTCCAGCCCGTGGACGTTTTCCACCCCGATGATCGAGTCAAGTTGCTGGAGCTGGGGCATCGGCTCCAATCCGGCGACACGATGGGCAGCACCGTCCGCACCCTCGACTACACGGGCGGATACACGGCGACCTCGCTCTTGCTGTATCCGTATCCCGGTTATGCGAACCATCAGTTGTCGATAGCGCAACTTGTTCGAATTGCCGACGATGTGCCGCTCATGGAACCGCAGCGACATATCCCGGACCGGCAGGCCGACGCACCGGTCGGATACGACGACCAATTACGGCATTGGCTGGCGGGTCGGCGGAAACGCAGTTCGGTGTAATAGCGTGGCGATCCCCCCCATCGTTGGGAACAGCGCAAACGTTCGAGAACAGCTGCCATCTCTACCATTTCGAGAGTGCGGAGAGTTGTCAACGGGCAAGGGGATTCCGGCGGAGAATTGCTTCGCAGGATGGCTGCCCGCCGCCGCCGGGACAACATCATGGTCGCGGTGCTGGCGGTGCTGGCGGTGCTGGGCGGTGGTCACGCGATACTCGACCTGTTCCGCTCCGATCCGCCTGGTCCGTCCGAGGAGTCGACCACCGCGATCGTCGGCCGGGCACAACTGGCCGGCGCGTTCGCCGAGCAGTTCGTCCTCACCTATCTGTCCGCGGTCGCGGGACAGCAGGACCGGATCGGGGAGTACACCGGCGCCGGGCAGCGAGTGACATTGCCTACGACCGCTCGTCAGGTATCGGACCCGATAGTCGTCCATGTCTCGCGGGAGGTGTCCAGTGGCACGCTCGATGTCTGGGCGGTGACGGTCTCGGTGGTGGTGGGGAAGACGGGGACGAAAGTCGCTCCGTCCCGGCAGTTCTACCGCGTCGGAGTAACGATCGCGGAAGGCACCTGGCGCGCTCTGTCCCTGCCGGCCGTCGTGCAACCGCCCAGCCGGGGAATCGAACTGGCGACGGGATACCCGTCGCCGTGCGGGACCGAAACGGTGCTGGCACAGGTGGCCTCCGGTTTCCTGGCCGCTTTTCTCACCGGCTCCGGCGAAGTGGGCCGATACAGCACTGTCGATGCCGGTCTCACCGCGTTGCATCCGGCGCCCTATACCGCGCTGGAGTCGGTGGCGATCGTTGCCGACGACCGGAGCTGCGGAGCCGAGGGGGCACAGGCGCGAGTACTCGCCACCGTGAATCCCAAGGGGGAGGCCGAAGCCGCGCCGACGCTGGCCTATCCGCTCACGATGGTCCGCAGCGGCGACGGCCAGTGGCAGGTGCGCTCGATCGATTCGGTTCCGGCACTGGCGAATCCGCTGGTCGCCGTGGCCGAGCAGGATCCGCGCGGTACCGGGCCGAGCAGCACACCCTCGCCCACCTCGAGCGCCGCGCAGATACCGCCGGCGACCCAGAACTGATACGAGAAGAGGCGGTCTCTCATGGGCAACCTGAGCAATATCCTATACGGAATCCTTATCTTCATACGCTGGGCGGGACTGATCGTAATCACCATTCTCAGCATGGCGGTACTGATTTCCGAGGCGGCCAAATCCCGGCTGTCCCCGGCCAAGATACTCACGGTCGCCGCGTCGGCGGTGCTCGCGGCGGTGCTGTTCTGGGTACTGCCGAGTCTGGTCAACTACGCGCGCTCCGACTCGGGCATCATCGTGCCCGATCACCCGGTCGGGGGGTATAGGTGACCCAGGTGATCAAGGTCTTCACACCGATCAAGCGGGTGCCGACCATGGTCGGCAAGGCGCAGAACGGCCAGAAGCTGCCATTCGGGCCTTACACCCTGCCGCAGGTCGGCGGCGGGGCGGTGCTGATGCTGATCACTTCCGCGTGCGCACTGACCTTTCCGGTCAATCCCGCGGTCACCTTCCTGACGGGTCTGGCCGTGACCGTGGCCGCGGTCTTCGCACTCGGCCTGGTGCCCTACACCGGAGTGCGGATGACCTCCCGGGTGTGGTGGTTCGGGCGACTCATCTGCTACCGCAAGCCGATCTCCGCCTCGGGAATGCCGGTGACCCCGGATTCTGCTCGCCACGCGCTGTTCGTCGAGGAATCGATCGTGCTCGTATTCCCTGATCCGCGCGCGATCGTAGCCACCGCACCCGCGCCGTCCTCGATCGGCGGCCAACTGATGCGCATGCTGGGGCCGGGAGGTGACGGCTGATGGCGTTCGGCCGAGATCTACAGCCCACCGCCGCGATTCGCGGAAATCTGCAATTCACCCACGGCGGCCTGGTGACCGCGACCTACTTCATCAATCCGCTCGGCTACGGTCTGCGCAAAGCGGGCGACAAGTTCGATGTGAAGATGGCCCACCACGCGCTGATCAACAGTCTGCCCAATGGGTCACTGCTGCTGGGCATCCAAGCACGGCTCAATACGATCGACGTGCTGACGAAGATGGTCGAGGGCGTCGACCTCGACGAATGTGAGGACTACGCGGACGAGGTGGTCGCGTCCTTCGAGCGGGTTCGCGCGATCATGCCGCAGACGCGGATCTTTCTGCTGTCGTTTCCGGTGGGTTCGGCCAATCCGGGTGGTATCTCGGCACTGTCGCGGATCTGGCGCGGCAGCACCACCACGATCGATGCCACCGCGATCTCCCGGGCCGATCTGGAGGGTTACGACGAGAAGGCGAGCGAGGTGCTCTCGCGCATCGGCGGTGACTTCGAACCGATCCCGGTGCCCGCCGCGCTGTTCCAATGGCTGTGGGAGCACTACCTGTCGCGTGGTGCGGCAGGCGACCCCGTGGCGCCCACCCAGGCGGGTGCGCTCGATGACGCGACAGCAGCGGTGTTCCGGTCGGCCGCGTTGGACGAGGGAGCCCAGGCCGACAGCAACCGGCGTGTCCGGCCGTCGTTCGTGCCGGTGATCAAGGTGGTCCAGCCCGACTTCGAGCACCGCCCCTCCTACCAGTCGATGCTCACCCCACATTCTTTCCCGTACGCGGGCATGACCTTTCCCGGCGGCAGCGAATTCCTCAATGTGCTGGAAGGTTTGGGCGATGTCACGGTCGACTGGGGCATGCGGATCTCGACCAAATCCGCGGATCTCGTGCTCAAGAACAATGAACTGAGCCTGCGGCGCTTGGGCGAGCAGATGGACCAGCGCGATCAAGAGGTGTCCTTCGCGCAGAACACTTTGACGGCGAAGGCCCAGATGCTGGGCGAATACAACCAGCACTACGAGGTGAATTCCGGTGAATCGGAGGTCTCGTTCACGACGGTGATCGCCATCGGCGGATCCGCGCGCGAGGTCACCATGGACGCCGTCAATACCCTCAAGCGCCGGTACAAGCGGTTCCAGGTGGAGATGACAGCGCCGATCGGCGCACAGGTCGACCTGTGGTCCATGCTGATTCCGGGCAGCGCGCCGCGCCGCGCCTTCGACGATTTCGCGCACATCGTGCCCTCGGATATGTGGGCCGGTTTCGTGCCGTTCACTACCAGCCAGATCGGCGACGACAGCGGGCCGATCATCGGGGTCAATCTGCTGTCCGGACATTTCGAGCCGATCCATTTCGGCATCATGGAGGCGGCGCTGCACGACCTGTCGGCCTCGTTCGCCGTGACCGGTGAACTCGGCTCGGGCAAGTCCTATTTTCTGAAGCTCATGGCGGTCCTGGTGCACGACATGGGCGGCCAGTTCCTGGCCATCGATCGCAGTCAGGTCGGCGAATGGGCGCATTTCGCCGCCTCGATCGATGACGCCGTCATCATCGATCTGAGCAACCCGACCGTCTCGCTGGATCCCCTGCGGCTCTTCGACCCGCGGATCGCCGGGGAACGGGCCATGGATTCGATCCTGCCGCTGCTCGACCTGTCGCCGACCTCGGGCGCCGGCGCGGCGATCAGCAATCTGCTGACGCCCAAAGGTATTGCCGCGCACGGGATCCGAAGCATGCTCGATCTGTATCAGGTGATCCGCCGTTTGCGCGAGGGCAGCGAGAGCGCCGAGGAATACGCCGATCTGGCCGCCCGGTTCGGCACCATTGTGGATCGGGTTCCGGTGCTGTTCGATCCGCAGCTGGCTCCGTTGCGCCTCGACGCGGCGGCGACCGTCGTCCGTAGTCACAACCTGGCACTGCCGACGGCCGAAGAACTCACCACACCGCATCTGTACAACCGTCTGCCGCTGACCAAACGTCTCGGAACCGCCCTCTACGAGTTGGTCGGTGTCGCGGCGCGGGAGGCATTCCTCAGCGACAACGGCAGATTCGGCCTGCTGGTCGGTGATGAGGCGCATCACTTCACCCAGACCCAGGTAGGGGCTGCGGTCACCTCGGATTTCAGCCGTGACGGCCGTAAACACCTGGCCGCCATCGGATTGGCCTCGCACGATCCGGCGACCGACTTCCAGGGCGCGGCACACAGCCTGATCCCCAACCGGTTCGTCTTCCGGCAGCGCGACGAGACATTGGCTCGCAACAGCCTGGAGTGGCTCGGAGTCGATCTCGCCGAAGCGCCGTTCCTGTTGCAGATCCTGCGTGAGGAGACCTCGCCGCCGGTCGGGGCAGGCCGGCAGGTGCCAGAGGAGCGCCGCGGCGAGATGTTCATGCGGGACGCGCTGAGCCGGATCGGGCGGGGCAAGGTGCTCGGGCCGGCACGAGCCGATCGGGCGGCGGCTATTACGAGCACGCCCGGCACGAACAGCGTTGCACGACCGGCGGTTCCGGACCGACAGGCACTTCGGTGAACAGCGTTCGCGGGTTCGCCACGCGCGACCTCGAATTCTGGAATCCGCGGCGGTGGCAGTTGCGGGTGGTGTTCGAACGCTGCCGGACATGGGTGCTGGCGACCCGGCGCCGGCGCTGGACGGTTGGGCTGTCGGTTGCCGTGCTGGTGTTGTTCGTCTTTCCGGGGATCCTCGGCGCGGTCGCGACAGCCCAGTCGGAGCCGGAATCGGTGGTGTCCTCCACCAACAGCGCGCTCGGCTGGATGGACGTTAAGGACTCCTCAGGAGTAGAACTCTCCGACTATCAATTCGTCACCGATCCCGGGAGCGTGCTCAGCCCGGGCCAGACGGTCATCTCCCTGATACTCAACCTCGAATTCGCGGGCTACATGGTCATCGTGACGACGGCGATCTGGCTGGTCGGCTTCGCCTTGAGCTTTCGCTGGCTGGACATGTTCGGTTCGGCGCTGGCGGGAGCAGCCGAAGGGATGACCGGCTCGGTCGCGACGCCGATGGTGCTCGCCACCGCGGTGTCGGCCGGGGCGCTCTGCGTCGGGTGGTTCGTGGTGCGGGGGTTCCATGTCAAGGCCACCATGCAGGTGGTCACGATGGTGGGATTGGCGATTATCGGCCCGGTGTTCCTGGCACACCCGCTCGAAGAAGTGCTGTCCTCGGACGGACTACTGGCCCAGGGTCGTAACGTCGGCATCGCCGTGGCCGCCGGGATGAACGGCGACACCACCTCCGATCCCGCCACGCTGGTGATCACCATGCAGGGCGATCTGGCCGACAACTTCGCGCGCCGCCCACTACAGGTCTGGAATTTCGGGCATGTGATCGACGAGCGCCCCGCGTGCGCGATGGCCTGGTCGGCGGGCACCAACGCGGGGAATGCGGATCAGGTACGCAACGGGTTGCGGATGTGCGGTGACGCCAGCGCCTATTCGGCCGCGGAGAACCCCACCGTCGGACAGATCGGGGCCGGGCTCGTCGTGCTGGCGTCCGGAACCGTCCTGGTGCTGTTCGCCGTCTATCTTTCCCTGAAGGTCATGCATGCCGCACTCGACACCATCTACCACGGATTCATGTCGATATTCGGTTTCGCGGCAGGTGGATTCATCTACGGGCCGACCCAGACGTTCCTGGTCCGCAATGTGATCGACGGTATCGTCGCGGGGTTCAAGATGGCCGCGTTCACAGTCTTTCTGGGTGGCTACCTGCTGTTCGTGGCGAATCTGTTCGAGCAGGCGCGCGGGCAGGTGATGGCGGTCTTCATCATCGGCGCGATCGTGGAACTGGTCGCCATTTCCCAGCTGAAGCGGCTCAGCCTGAGCATCGACGGCGCCAACGACTGGATCTCGAACCGGGTCGCGCTCACCATGCAGGGCACACCGAATCTCCGGGGTGCGGGACCCGGCGGATTCCAGGCCGCGATCGGAATGGGGTCCGCGACCATGGGGCGCGCGGGAGGTGCTGTCGGCGGTGGTGGTGCCGGATTCGCCGCGCTCGCCGCGTTGGGCGCGATCAATACCATCGGCCATTCACCGATCACCGAATGGATCATGGGCAAGACACCGATGCCGTTCTCGCCGTACTCGCGGCTGCGGAAGAAGTCCCAGCTGTTGCAGATGCGTAACCAGGTCGAGTTCGCCGAAGAGAGCAAGATCCAGTATCTGAAGCTGCGGCAGGGCAGTGTGTTCGCCCGGCGGGCCATCGATAATCCCGATGTCTTCCGGCTGAAATCCACGCACCCCAACGTGACGGAGCCGAAGTTGGTGGGTCGACTTCACGAATCGTCCGCGGCCGGAATCGGTGGCCTGAACACCGCGCGAGGTATCCAGGCATCGCTCGACTCGTTCTTCGAGGACGGCGGCGGCGGCGCCGGTGACGCGTTCGCGGCGCTTGTGGGCGCCGGTCATACCGATTACGCGGCCATGGAAAGAGGTGTGGCGGCACGCCTCTTCGTCGACAACAACCGTGAGGACGAGCCGCACGTGTTCCTGCCGATCGCCAAGGCGCAGGCCGCCATGCTCGGATTCCAGGACAATCGAGACGCGGCGTCACTGTCGCAATTGGAGATGAGTGTCATCAGGTATCGAAAGGCACACAACGGTGGTGTGACGCTGGATGACAACCAACAAAAATTCGTCCGGGCACATATGGCAGATCAGAAGAAGAGCACGCTGACCAATTTGCAGGAGATTGCCGCCGGAGGCAAGGTGGACCACTACCCCGGCACCAGCACGCCCATTTCCAAGGAAGACGCTGGGCGCATGTTGACGTGGATCTCCAACGAGCATGCGAAAGAGACTGTTACAGCACTGGATTCGCTCATGGGCCTGCGCCCCGACCAATTGGAATTGGGCCAGAAGCTGGGCGACCAACATGTCGCGGCGGTGCGTAAAGCACTGGCGAGCGCCGCGGACAACGACTTCTGGCAGTCCGGCAGCAATAGATCGGGTCTCAATTCCCCGCACCCACGGAACCAGAGTCTGCCGTGACGATCATCGATCAGGACGTAGCCGATGCCGCTCGCCGGCGGGGTCGGTGTCTTCCGCCGGACTATCGATAGCGAGTGAGAAGTGCGTAATTGGCTCGGGCAATTGATCTTCTTCTCCCTGCTTCCGCAGTGGGCGGTGCTGCCGGTGCTCTTCATCGGTGCGTTCGGCGGGGTCGGCGCATGCGTCACGTTCCTGGGGTTGATGATCGCGAGTACGACATCGGCGGTGACCCAGGATCTGCATGAGCAGTGTGACAGTGCCGTGGGGCCGGATCCGTCCGCGACGATGACGACCGGTCCGAACGCGTCACCCCGAACCAGCGCGGAGCGCCCGCTCACCGCGCCGACGGCGAATCCCTACGCGGAGTTGACGATCGCGCCGGACGACACCGACGTCTCCGACTGGTACCGGGCGTGTGCGGCCGCGATGAAGTCCGCGCCGTACCAGCATCCGAGCCTGCTGGTGATCAACGGTGGGGCGACGGCGCTGTGCGCGCGCGATCTGGCGCAGGCGTCCGTCGGGTCGGGGACCGGGGCGGCGGCCACATTGTCGAGGTATGTGATCTATCGGGCGTCGGCGGTCGCGATGACGGGACGTTGTGAAGGGGCCACCGCCGGGGGAACGAGCGCGAGCGAGGGAGCGACGATTCCGGTGGTGGCCCCCGAGACGGCGGGGTCCTGCGCACTGACAGAGCCGGTCCTGCTGCCGAAAACGGTTGCTGGACAAGGTATCTGTGGGCAGCGTGTCGACCTCTCGGCGGTCTCGGCCGGAGATCTCGTCTTCTGGGACTACCGCGACCACGCGCCCACCCGGGTGGGCGTCGCTCTCGGCTCGGGCCAGATCGTGAGCAGTGATCCGACAACCGACCGGATTACCCAGGAGGCGATGCCGACCGGCAGCGACGTCCGGGTCAAACGTGTATTGGGTGGTGCGTCATGACTAGTGCGGAACTGTGGCAGGTCGGGGCCGAGCCGGAGGAGGACGCGGCCGCGCCGGAGGGCGATTCGGCATCCGGCGGCGGCACGACTCCGTGGTCGGGGCAACGTAATCCACTGCGGTCGGGTTCGGGAGCTGTGGCGCCCGCGTCGGGTACGCCGCCGGGCACGAACTCCGATGGGCTCACCGAGCCGGAACCCGGGCCTGCGGCCGAATCGGAGGCAGAGCAGGCGGGTACGGAAGCCGAAACCGAGCATGCGGCGGCCGACCCCGCCGGGACGCCGAATCCGGCGCCGCCGGCTGCGGCCCCGGAACCTCCGGCGCCGCAGCCTGATCCGGCCGCCGAACCGCCACCCGCGCCGACCGGTGTGGGTACGGTCCCGCCCACCGAGAACGGGGAGGAGGGCGAGTCGCCGTTCGACGTGGAAAACCTGATCGAGATGGCACCGATGGCGGCGATGCTGGCCTCGTCGGTGCTGCCGATGCTGTCGTCGGCGCTGTCGGGTTTGGCGGGCGGCGGTGGAGGGGACACCGGCGCGGCCGCGGGGTTGTCGCCGGAGTCGCAGCGCGCGCTGGAAGCGTTGAAGCTGCTCGCCGAGGTCTACGGTGACGGTGCTTCGACGGACCCGGACGTGATCGCATTGCGGGAGGAACTGGGTCTGACCGATGCCGGGTCGGGCGAGGGCGCCGCGGCGATCGAGGATCGTCAGCGGTGGCAGACCTACGCGCCCAAGGCATTCAACAATCTCGACGCCGATCTGGACTTCTACATCTCCACCCTCGCCGGTGCCAACAATGTGAGCCGGGAAGCGATCAATAGTCTGCTCCGGGAAACCAATGTCGCGCTGGCGGCGCTGGGGGAGGAGGTCTACACCAAAGCCGGGCAGCAGAAGGCCCGCGAGATCCTCACGCAGGCTCTGACCAAGGCACAGGAGATCGTCGGCGGAAGCGCCGCCGGCAGCGAGGAGACCGCGGCCGCGATCGAGAATCTCACCAACCAGTGGATCGCCAATATCTCCGGTCAGGAGTACACCAGCCCGATGTCACCGAAGGCGCAGGTCGCCATCGATGCGGCGATGGCCCAGCAGGGGAAGCCCTATGTGTGGGGCGAGGACGGGCCGAACGCATTCGACTGTTCCGGACTGGTGCGGTACGCGGCCGCGCAAGCGGGAGTCATGTTGCCGCACAATGCCGATGCGCAGTACAAATCGCTGGACCCGGTGACCGGCACACTCCAGCCCGGTGATCTGATCTTCCCGAGCGACCGCATCGTGAACGGCACGGCCGAGCACGTGATCATGTATATCGGCAACGGTCAGTGCATCGCCGCGTCGAATCAGGACAAGCCGATCGGTCTTGTCGACCTGCCGGACAGCTATGAAGCCCGCCGGTGGACCGGCGAGTAGTTCACCGGGTAGATCAATCCCACGGATCCCGGCCCTCGTGGTCGAGGTTGTTGATCCGTCTCGTCGATTTCATGAACTCGTCGTAGGAGTGCTTGTCGCGAGTATTCGAGCGGTACGCGTGGGCGGCCGCTCGGTGTCGATTCGCGGCCTCTATACCGATCGCCCACAGTGTGTCTTGATTCGCCGCTTCCCAATCCGTCAGCTGGACCGCGTTCGGACCGCGGCCCTTCATGGCGTCCTCGTCGTCCCAGACGTTGGTGATCCGCTGGACGAAGTTCCGGTCGATATTCGCATGGACTATCTTCGCGGCGTTCTCGTCGGTGTGCGTGAGGAAGTTGTCCGCCGCGACCGCTGCCTGGGCGGCCAGCGCCTCTGATTTCAGTGGGTTGTCACGATAGTGGGCGGCAGCCCGAGCCGCGGCCACGGCCTTCTGTAGCGGCGGGAACGCGTGCTGAGCCACCATGGTGGTGGCCTTCTGTACCGACAGCGCATGGAACCCATCGTTGATCTGGTCGTGGCTCGCCCCCAGCTTGTACATCACACCCGGGATGAAGATCGGCGGCACCTGGTTGTCGAGGAGACCGTCGAGCACATTCGCGACGTCCCAGGCGGACTCGATGCGCGACCGTCCGCCCAGGCGGCTGCGTCCCTTCGCCAGATAGTTGGTTCGGGCGATCTGATTCCATTCGTGCATGTCCCGTCGCATCCGCGAGGAAGCGATGTCATCGATCTCCTTGCGCCGACGGCCTCGCGCCCTGGGACTCAACGGATTCTCCCGGCCGCCCATCAGAAACGCCATCGCCGGTGAGGCGTTGATCGCGTTGAGCGCCGTGATCCCGGCCATGGTGCGCAGGCCGCCGCCGAGGCCGTGCCCGCCGCCCATGCCGCTGTTGCCCATGCCGAGGGCGCGACCGTTGCCGACCGGGGTCACGTCGACATCCTGGAGGTTTCGGGCGAACCGATTCGCCATCCAGTCGTTCGCGCCGTCGAGACTCGTACTGAGGCGGTGCAATTGGGAGATGGCGACGAGTTCGACCGTGCCCGCGATGATGATCACCGACAGCACCTGGTCGTGGGACTGCCGGAACAGGTTGCCCATGAACAGCATGTAGGCACCGAGGAAGACCGTGAAGCAGGTCATCCGGAAGGTGGCCACGATGCTGTCGATCATGTTGCGGACCAGGAAGGTCTGGGTCGGGCCGTAGATGAAGCCGCCCGCGGCGAGGCCGAAGATGGCCATGAACCCGTGATAGATCGCGTCCAGCGCGGCTTTGGTGATCTTGGTGCCGAGGTAGACCGCGAACAACACCAGCAGACCGCCGCAGAGTAGCAGGAGCAGGCCGGTGCCCACCTGGCCCATAGTGGGACGGTCTGCCTTGGCGTAGGCGGACGCATCACCACACATTCGCAGTCCCTGCCGGACCTGATCCTCGTTCCCGGCCACCATGCCTGCGGACCAGGCAGACTTGCACGCCGTCGAATCGTCCACCACGTGACCGAAATTCCACACCTGGATCGGGCGTCGCGCGAAGTTGTCGGCCAACTGAGCCTGCATCGTGGCAACCAGACCCGCCGGATCGGGCCTGGAGTCGCCGTTCAACCCGGCAGCGACCGATATTCCCAGATCGCGTCCCTGGGCCAGCAGCCCGTGCGGAGACAGCACATCCTCCAGCGGCTCCGCGAGCAGAAACGGCCCCGCTATCGCCACGACCACCATCATCAGTATCTGCCGCGTGGCCTTGGCGTGAAATCCGCGCACCACGAACCACGCTACGCAGAGCGCGCCGGCCGCCGCCGCGGTGGTCAGCACGATCGGCGAGGCCACCGCCCGCACCATGCCGTCGGCGACACCCGACAGCGCGGTCGAGAACATGTCCAGCCACCGAAAGCCCAACGTGTAACCGATCAGCCAGATCGCCGTCGTCACGATGGCCAGATATCCGATGAACTCCAAACCGAGTATCGACCACAACACGGTGGATCCTGGATTCAGCGGGCCGCCCTGATCGGTGACGAACTGGTAATTGGCCAGTGGCACCCCCGACGAATCACGAATATCCATCCAGGCCAGGCCGTCGATTTCGGATACCGCGCTGGAACTGCTCGCGCCATGTGCGAGCGCCACCGCGCCGACCGTTGCGGGGAATACGAGTAATGCGAAAATCGTCAATAGAATCCACGCCGCTCTGCGTCGCCATCGGGTGGCTGGGAGCCACTGCCGGAAGCGGCGCGGAACGGCGCCGGTACAACACCCGGTCGAATCCGAGCCCTGTGCGGTCATATGCACAGGATGCGATAGAAGATGTTGCGCGGCAACCCCTTTCGGCTACCTTTTGTTCATTTTAGGGTAACCTTCCGTGCCTGCCGGGCCGATTATCTGCGGAAATCAAACATCAAAGATTCGTAAATAGTGCCGAATCAGTACCCCTGGTAGGCGCCACCCTGTCGCATCTGGACGAGACCTGGCACATTGTCGACCGATCCATAGCGGTCGATTGCGTATCGGACACCGGCGACAATATTGTCCACCGGGTTCCAGATATCGCGATGTCCTGGCAGGGAATAGGCGTTGAACGTCGGATCGATCGTCTGCATCAACCCTTTGGAAGGAATTCCCTTGGCGGCGTTGCTGTCCCAGAGATTGATGGCATTCGGGTTACCGCTCGACTCGTGCTGGATGATCGCCGCGATATCGGCGGGGTCGATCCGGCTGGTGTCGTACCCGTTGCGGCGCAAGACTTCCATGGCCTCGTCGATCCATTGGCCCTGCTGCCCGGCGGGGCGACTGCGCGGCGGACCCGACCCGGCTCCGCGCCGGGCAGCGGCGGGCAAGCGGGTACGGCGTCGCCGGGGCGGTCGTGACTCGTGCAGATACTTCGCGGCCAGCGCGGCCACACGCTCGCCGCTCACGGCGGCTGCCGCTTGGCCCTGCCCCAGTACGGATCCGGCGCGGTGCAGCGCAGTGCCGAGTGTATTGATCAGCAATTGCTGGCCCGCGGCGGTGTTCTCGACCGGGCCGAGTGCGGTCAGTGCGGTGTTGACGTCGGCGATGATGGTGTCGATCGCGGCGCGCCCCCGAGTGGTGGTGTCGATGGCGCCGTCGAGGATTCGGGCAAGCTCGGTGTTGAGGCCGTGCAGAGCGTTCGCTCGGTGCGAGGTGTTGTTGTTGCTGGTCGAATACTCCGAGCTCAGTGCGCCGTCCAGGGCCAGCGGGCCGGTCGGGCGGCCGGTGACAATCGGGGCCGAATCGGATTGCCCCGGTACCGGATTCGGTGCGCCGCTGCCGTAGTGGGCGGCGATCGAGGCCAGCGAGCCCAGTGCCGCCACCGCCAATGGGCTGGTACCGCCCGGTCCAGCGAGTGCGTCGGGTCGTGCTGTCGACATCGGTGCGGGCGCGCCGGAATCGGCGGCCGGTGGGGTGGCACGAGACGATAGCGGGCCGGGGTTCGGCGGAATCGGAGTCGACTGGCCGTTCGACGTCGTCGACGTGGCGTGCGCCGGGTCGCCGCGAGACACCGCCGCTATGCCGCGCGCGGCATTCGACGTGCCGCGTTGCCGCTCGGACGTCGTCGCGGTGGTCCGGTTCTCGCCTCCTCCCTCCGCATTCGGTTCCGGTGGCTCCGGAGTCTGGATCGCCATCAGTACCACCGGTATTCTTCGCCGTTGCGTACCGCCACCACGCCGGGCACATTGCTGACCGAGCCGTACCTGTCGATGGCGTAGCGGACGCCCGCGATAATATTGTCCACCGGATCGAGAATGTTCTCGTACCCGTCTATCTTCCATTCCTTGAAGGTGGGCGGGATGGTCTGCATCAAGCCCTGCGATGGAATTCCCTTGGCCGCGTTGCTGTCCCAGTTGTTGATCGCGTTGGGGTCGCCGCTCGACTCGTGCTGGATGATGATCGCGATGGCTTCCGGATCGATCGTGCTGATGTCGTATCCGTTCTGCTGCAACACCGCCAGTGCCTGCTGAATCCATTGCCCCACAGTGCCGCCCGGCATGTTCCCCGATACGGGGCTCGCGTACTCCTTACCGGCGATATTGGCGATCCACTGGTTGGTGAGATTGTCGATCGCCGCGGCCGCATCGGAGTTGGCGGCCGCGCTCCCGCCGACGATGGCATGCGCTTCGGTCAGCGCCTGGGTCAGGATCTCCCGGACCTGCTGCTGCCCGGCCTTGGTGTAGACCTCGGCGCCGAGTTCGGCCAGCGCGACATTGGTTTCGCGCAACAGATTCGCGACCGCCTGTCGATCGACGCCGGTCGAACCGGCCAGCGTGTTGATGTACCGGTCGAGTTGGGCGTCGAGATTGTTGAACGCTTTCGGCGCATATGTCTGCCAGCGTTGACGGGCCTCGATCGCCTCCGCGCCGTCGCCGGTCCCCGCATCGGTGAGTCCGAGCTCCTCTCGTAACGCGACCACCTCGGGGTCGGTGGACGCGCCGTCGCCGTAGACCTCGGCGAGCAATTTCAGCGCGTCCAAGGCCCGCTGCGACTCCGGAGTCATTCCCGAAGCTGCTACCTCGGCCGCCGTTTCGTCACCGGAACCGCCACCGGCCAAACCCGACAGTGCCGAGGACAGCATCGGCAACACCGTCGATACCAGAGTCGGCACCAACTCGGTGAGCGCGCCCGGGTCGATCGGTGAGCCGTCGTCCTCGGACGGAACGGTCGCCGACTCGGGAACCCCGGCGTCGACTGCCTCCGATGATGTCGGCGCATCGAGTGGGGCGACCGGCTCGGTAGTCGGAAGTGATTGTGTCGCTGCGGGGTTCGTATCCAACGCCTGCTGGGTGAACGCGGCCGCCTCGAGCCCGTTTCGCTCCGTGTCCACGAGGTGGCTTGCCGAAACAATCGGCAGCCCCGCCGCGTCGTCACCCTGCCCGTTCGGCCCGGAGGCGCCAGCCGGATTCGCGCCTCCCGCCCCGCGCCTCCCGCCCGACCAGGGGGTGACCGGGCCGGGCAATGGCGAGTTCTCTTCGCCCGCCGCATCGCCCAACAGCTCCAGCCCCGATTCCCCCGTGTCCTGTGACAGTTGCGGGCTGGTCATGACGTTCGAGCCTCCTCCGCGATGTGGTGCACCACGGCTGTGCACATGCCTCCAGCCATCTTGACCGTCCCACTCCGGCATCCGATTCCCACTTGTGGGAATCCCCGAGAATGAGATTGCGCTGGCGGGCGGCCGAAACATGTTCGCTACGGCTTGACAGACTCGATCGAAAGGCGGAATTCGCTGTGGGAATCCGTAAAGTTGACGCGATCCGTGGTTCTGTGTGCTGCTACATCGGCCAGGTGGGCGTATGAGTGGACTGTTCGGCTTCGAAGCCAGCGACCTGATTGCTGGTGCGGGAAGTGTGATAGGCGGTGCGCTGGGAGCGGCCGGCGGGCCGGGAGGCGTAATCGTAGGCAGTATGGTGGGCGGCGCGTTGGCGGGCGGCATCACAGAATTGATCCAAACCCACAGCTGGGATGCCGCATGGGAAGCGGCGGGGATCAGCGCGGTGTTCGGTGCACTTCCCGGCGGGGTCATGGGAAGGGTGGTAGGTGGCAGAATTCTGGGAGGCGAATTGGTGCGAGGGGCGGCGACCTCGACGATCGCCGGGGCGGCCAGCGCTGTCCGAAACAGACTGGCCGTTCATACGGGACAAGGGGCCGCGCTCGGCACTGTACTGGCCAACCGGTTTGTCCAGCCGCCCTCGTCGAATCCTAGCGAGATCCCGATCGACAAGGCCGAGAAATTGATGAAGTGGTCGGAACGGGCCTGATGTCCGAATCTGTCGAGATGGACGATATCTACGGGCCGCAAATGGGCGATCCGATATATCCACGTAGCTACCGGTATTCGGATGAGACGGTCGACGCCTACAAAGAGTTCCCGGATAAGTTTCGTGACTATTTCAACTGCCTGGGCAGCGGCTCTACCGAAGCGCTACCGGAGCCCTCGGACGTACCAGGGGTTTCCGAGAGCGATGCCGCTCTGTCAAATCTCGAATCGTACGCTCAGCAGAACTCGTTCTTTCGGCATGCGCAGGAGAATCTCGAAGCGTCGTTGCGAGAGCTTGCACCCAAATTGGCCGAGACAGCGGAGAAGGCGGAGGCCGCGAAGATACAACTGAACCTCATCATCGGGACGCTCAACGCGGCGGCCGCTTCGCCGCCCGCAGCGGCCGAGGAGAGCGAAGAGGAACACATACTGAACTTCCTGACTGAGGCCCTCGAATCGGCGGATACCGAGATAAACACGGTTGCCACGGACATGGGGATTCTTGGCGAAGACATCACGGAGGACACGACCGAGATCGAGGAGCTGCAAGCGAAGATCGATGAGCTGACACTACAGAACACGGATTTGCAGGCGCAGCTGGAAGAGCTTGCGACTCAGCCGGAGGATCTGGGTACCACCCCGTACGACCCTGGTACGGACCCACTGTATACAGCGGATCTGACCGATGAATCGCCGGCCGCCGAGGACACAGCCAGCGATATGGAGGAACGCCTCTCCGAGGCCCTCGAGAATCAGGAGATCGCGGCGACCCCCGCCGAATCGCTTGCCTCGGAACCTGTGTCGAGCGGGAGTTCGGCGCTCGATTCGTGGCTGCCGATGATGGCGCAGCAGGCGCTGAGCCGGAATCTGGCCGACACCGATCTCGGTGACCGGCGCGCGCAGATCGATCCGCGCCGCTACGACCAGAACCTCGAACCGGTGACTCCGCCCGCGGTGGCGGCCGCGGCGATGCCGGCGGCGCAACCTGCCGCGGCGCAGCCCGCGTCGACCACGACCGCGCCGACAGCGAATACGACTGCACCGCAGGCGACTCCGGTCGCGGCCCGGACCACGGGGGACGACGGCAGTGTGCTGTACACCTTCCCGGACGGTCGCACCCAGAAGGTGTCCGCGATGGTGGCCAAGGCGCTGGATGCGGCGTTCGGCAACGCCAGCGGCACCGACGCGCAAGCCGCCTACGAGAAGACCGACGCGAAGTGGTCGGATCCGAAGCAGATCGGGGACCGGGTGGACCCGTATCAGCTGATGACCGGCGATGTGGCCTGCTGGGACGATCGGACCGCGGTGCTGGTGGTGTTCGGCTCCGACGAGGGCGGCACGCTGGAGGCGGTCGTCAATGGCCAGTTGAAGCCGTTCACCGCCGAAATGTCCGACAGTGCGGGTGAATTCGGGCAGTTCACCGGGTTCAGTCATCCGAAGGGGATCGAGTTGAGCGCGGGCAAGGACAAGGAGACCCCGGCTTCGGCCCCGGTCGATCAGCCTGCGGCGGCGAACGTTCCGGTGGCCGCGCCCGCGGTGTGATCGGACGGAACGGGTCGAGAGGAGACACATCGTGGAGCTGAATGTCGATCTGGCCGAGCTCGTCGCGGTCGCGTCGAGTCTGGCCGAGCGGGCCCGCGGCACGAACACGGCGATGCCCGGGGACTGGGTGTTTCCGGCGGGTTCCGACGGGATCTCGGCGGCGAAGGTCCCCGCCCTCAATACCGGTACGCAGTTGCTGGTGAACGGCGTGAACGAGGTCCTGACCAAGACGCAGCGGGTGGCCTACGAGATCGGAGCCTCGGCCGTCGGCTACAGCGCCACCGACGACGAGTCCGCGCGCCGGCTCGCCGGGGTGGGAGGCGATCTGGTGGGGAATCCGGTCGGCGCGGTGCAGGAGTACCCGCAGCAGTACGCCCCGACCTTCCTGATGCCGGTGGGCGCGGTCGATCCGCTGACCTTCGCGCAGCAACTACGGGCGGGCCCCGGACCGGGGCCGGCGAGCCGATTCGCCACGGACGTCCGTACTTTCGCGACGGGCCCACTGCGGGACGCGGCCGATGATCTCGACCGTGCCGCGCGGGCCATGCAGAACTGGACTCCGGTCGGCGCGGAGGCAGCGGAGAAACTCTCGGTCTCACAAGGATTGCTGGATCAGCTGGGCACCGGGATGCAGGCGCTCGCCGACGAGGTCGATGCCTACACTGCCGCATTCACCGACGCGAAGGCCAAACACCCGACCCCGGAGGAGATCATGGCCACGCGCAAGGAACTGGTGTCGGCGATGCGGGCCAAAGACGAACTGCGAATAGCACAGGCAATGGCCAAGTTCGAAGAGGAGAATGCCCGGTCGGCGGCGACGATTTCCGGCTACTCCGCCGCCACGGGTACCAGCGAGGGCACAGGTTCGGGCTCCGGTGACACTGCGAGTTCGCTCGCGCAGATGCTGCCCACGCTGCTGAGCGCACTGTCCTCCGCCGGGTCATCGCTGAATCTCGATGACTACAGCGACATGTCGGACCTCGAGGACTACGGATACGACTACGAGTACGACTATCCCGGTTCGAGCTACCCGGGTGGCGGTGGCGGCTCGCCGGTCGGCCTGGGTTCCGGCAGTCCGACTACGCCGGTCGAGGTGGGAGCGATGCCAGTGGTCGGCACGTCGGCGGCCTCGTCGGCGGCTTCGGCGCTGCCACGCACGTCCGTGATCGAGCCACTGTCCTCGTCCGCGTCGTCGAGCAGTCCGGCCAGCCGCGCCGGATCGCCGTACATGCCGTACATGCCGATGTCGCCGGGGATGGGCGGCGCCGGGAACAACAACGAGCGCAATCGCGTGGTCGCCTGGCATCCCGACCGCCTGATGTATGTCGACGCGACACCGCACACCGACCTGGTGATCGGCGAGCGGCCGACGATCGCGCCGACGGTCACCCCACCGACACCCGCCCCCTCGAACCAGATTCCGACGCAATCCGGAGGTGCGACATGAGTGCCATTCATCCCGACGTGCAGGCGGCCCTCGACGCCGCCCGCGACCTACGCAATCGGATCGTGGATCTGCGCGAGCGCATCGATCAGATCCGGGCTCGGCGTCCCTCGCCGAGCGGCGCGGTGATTCCCGAGGTCGACGCGATGGGCCGGCTCACCGACCTGTATCTCGCGCCCGGGACCGCGGCCCGTTTCACCAGCACCGAATTGGTCGCGGAGATCATGGCGGCGGTGCGGGAGAGCACCGCCGACGCGGCCCGCCAGTACCAGTCGGTGATGGGCGCGTCGCAAGCGTCCGGACCGGTCTCATGACCGAGGCCAGCGGCGTCACCGTCGGCGACACGATCCGATGGCTGCACGAGGAGGGGCTGGTCCGGCTGGCCGGTGTGGCCGGACGGGTATCGAGCCCGATCTCCGCCTACACCGTCGATGTCGCCACCGGCTCGGTCAGTGCGCATCCGGCGACCGGCGTCGGGCTCGGCTCCGATGTGGTGGTCCTGGCCGCCGACGATCTGCCGTATCCGGTGGGCACGCCCAAGCGTCTCGTGGTGGTCGGTGTCACCACCGCCGAATCCGTGCTCGTCGTGGACCTGGCGGCGACGCTCACACTCTCGATCAATGCCGACCGTCCGGAACCGGCGGCACGCTCGTGGGTTATGCAACTGCTGCTGAACCCCGAGATCACCCTGAACACCAACAGCGCCGAGGTCGTGCTCGCGGACAGTCCGCGCTGTCAGCAGCGATTCATGCCCGGCGGCGGCGCGACGATCATCAACGTCGACGACAAGCGCCCACCGATCACCGTGGTCACCTTGAACTCCGGTGCCGACGAACCCGATCATCTCGACCTCGCCGACGACGGCACCGGGGAAATGTATCTCGGGGCGCGATTCTGGCAATTGCGTCAGGTCAGCACCATCGACGACACCGCGTGGGCCGCGCTGGGGCAGGAACTGGAAGTGGAGAGCACCCGATGACCGACAGATACGCGGACGAGCCCGACCTGGACGAGCCCGAGAACACCGGGCCCGACTGGCAGAACATGGTTTACGAGGTGTTCGATCCGGAACATACCCTTGGGGTCGCCTGCGATCGGGACGGGCAGGTCATCGGCTTGCACATCACCGATGAGGCTCGCGAGAACGGCGATGCCTGGCTGTGCACCGAAATCGTCCGTCTGGCCCGGCTGGCGCACCTCAAGTCGAGGGTGGGCTTGCGTGCCGAGATGGCGCACAAGGGCACCAGATCGTTCACGATCGACTCCTTCGATCTGCCGACGGAAGCGTCGTATCGCGCCACCGAAGCCGCCGAATTCACCGATCGGGTGCGGACCTTCCGGAACTGACGACAGGACGCCGCCGTGCTCGACATGGACGAACCCGCCGAAGTGGTCGCGGGTTCCACGCGCTTCGCCGCCGCGATCACGACCGTTACCGGCCAGGTGGCGGCGACAACGAATGACCTGGTGCCGCAGGAGAATCCGGCCTCGGAACTCGATCGTGATCTGTGCGGCGTGCTCGACTGGATCAGGGCGACATTCGCCGCAGCGGTGACGGCCGTCGATGATCGGGCGGCTGTGGTCGTGTTCGCCACCTCCGAAACGGTCGGCGCGCTCGCCTCCGCCGATGTCGATTCGGCGGCGAATCTCGGTCGATACGACACGATCTGAGGTCGGGATCGTGAGCGCTCCGGTGCCGGACAGCCCCTACTGGCAGGCGATCGTCGGGGACGACTGGCCGGAGATATCTCCGGCGGAATGGAGCCGCCTCGCCGAGGACGCCCGCAGCGGAGCCGCCGCACTGGATGTCGACGACGCGGAGCAGGCACGCGCGGCGTTCGACGAACTGGTCCGGTCCGGCGTCGGTTTGCAACCGGTCAAGGACGCCATGGGGGAGCAGCAGCGCGACCCGCGCGCGTTCGCCGACGCGCTGAACGCCACGGCCGATGCGCTGCAAGATATTTCGGATCTGGTCTACCGGACCAGGAATCGCATTCTGGACGTAGTCGATGATGCCGCGCTTCGGATCAGGGCTGTCGCCGATGTCGATGACGACGTCGATACCGAGCAGGGCTCGGAGTCGGCAATCCCGAGCATCCTCGCCACGGCGAGAGACGAGGTGCGCGACATCGTGACCACCGCACAGGACGCGGTGGACCCCTCGGGCATACCGAGCTTGGCCGCCATCGCCGAATTGCTCGGGCAGCCTGCCCCCTGGAACGACAGCCGACCGTTCACGCCGGTGCAATCGAGCTGGCCCGAAATACTCGGTGCGGCCGATGATCCCGCACAACCGGAGGTCGAGGCCGCTGCCCCGGGGGAGAGCGCCGCGGTGTCGGAGTCGGACATCCGCCCGTCCCATGACGTCGACAGCGGATCCCCACAGAATGCGCCCACGCTCGCGCCAGGGATTTCCCGAATCACGGGTATGCCCGGCATGATTGCCGCGCAGGACAATTCGTTTCTGGGTGATCCGAATACCGTGGTGGCCAGGGCCTCTCGCCCACTTGCCGGAACCGACGTGGCGACACCGGCTGCTTCGGAGCAGGACGCGCAGGTACCGGATTCCGCACCGGCGACGGAGGCGTCGACCGAGCCTGGCGCCGGCGCGGGCACTACGGCCGCGGCGGGGTTGCGGTCGCCCGCACCGGATGTCGTCGCCGACGCGATGTCCGTCGCGGCACTGTCGGGTGTGCCGATCTCGCCGGTTGCCTCCCCGCCGGTCGCTCCCGCCGCCCCGACGGGCCGGCCCATGCCGCCCGGGGCGGAATCGCGACTTCCTCCGGCCGGCCCGAAGGTCATAGCGGGGCCGGCTGCGCCGGGTTCGCCCGCGGTGCCCAGGGTCTCGGCCCCCACCCACGACACGGCCGGGTCGCAGTCGCCCCAGCGATACGTTGCCGGTGACAAATCGCAACACCGCCAACGGACCGCCGAAGAATCGGATCTCCAGCATCGGCGCGCCGATGAACCGGATTACGAGCCGCGGCTCGGCGAGGGCTCGGATTACCAGCGTCCAGCAGCCGACCGCGGATCCGTAGCGGATCCTGCCCGCCCGGGCGGCAGCGCCGGCCTTCGCGAGGCGGTCGGCGCCGCGATGGCCGCGGCCGCTTCGGCATTCGTCGTGGGGCAGCGGATCGACGGGGACCTGGTCCTGGCGCGCACGATATTGAGCTCGCTGCTGGCGGTGGATTCTCGAGCCGTCGGCCTGGCCTGGGCGGTATCGGTGATGCGACATCCCGGCGGTGTCAGCGCCTTCGTGACCTCCAACGAGGGGAGGGGCTGGATTCCCGCCGGGATATTTCTGCCGCGCGAGCTGTCGACCCCCTGGGTGTGGGAGGTCTCGGCGGACGGTACGTGGGAATCGGTCGCCGATCCCGCGCGGGTGCTGATGGAATTCGGGCTCGCCTGGGGGCGGATATCGGGCGCCCGGGTATCCGCGCTGGTCTCGTCGCGACCGATCGACCCCGCACTGCGCGCACAGGTAAGGGACGTGGCCCTGGAGGGAGCCGTGCAACCGGGCGCGGCGGTGGATTTCGGTGCGCCGGGCGCCGGTTCGGTCGATCGCCTGGGGCTGGTGGCGGCACCGCGGCTGATCGATCGCGCCGAGTCCGTGCCCGATGACCAATTGTCCGCTTGCCGTATCGAACTCGCCGTCGACGCGCATCTGCGGGTCGCCGAGCTCGGTCGGCGATCGGCGGAATCGCAAGGGGTGCGGGAGCTTCGAGAGCGGATTCTGCGGTCGATTCAGCAGGGGCAGGTGGTGCCCGAGCCAGGATGGGAGGAACTGCGCGACGCGGACGACCTGCTGGCGGCGATGATCCTGTCCCGCCACCTGGATGTGTCCCGAGTTCCGCTGGGGGAGCTACGATCCGAACTCACCGATGTCCGGTCTGCGTCGACGGTCGCGCTGCTCCGGCAGCTCGTCTTCGAACGTCGATGCGACGAACTGGTTCTGTTGCTTGCCGCGGAACCGACGCGTCAAGGGCTGCGCGACGCGATGTACGCACACGCGCAGATCATCGATCACCCCTTCTCCGGGACCGGCAGCCGCAGCTCGAGATGAAGCCCGTGCGGATGCGCGGATTCGATCACGAACTGGCCCCGATAGCGCTGAGTGAGCGCGGCCGCGATCGGCAGGCCGAGCCCCGAGCCGCCGGGAGTCGCGGACGCGGCACGGAAGAACCGGGTGGTCAGCAGGTCGAGTTCGTCGGGCTGGACACCTACGCCGTCATCGGTCACCGAAATGCGTACCCATGGTGTTCCGTCGTCTACCCGCACCGTCGTCTGCGTGTCCGTACCCGCGTAGCGGCACGCATTGCTGAGCGCGATATCGAGAATCTGCTCGATGGCATCGGTCGGTACGGCCGCCTCCGCGGCGGTGGGCATCGACTCGGTGGTCAGGGTCTGGCCGGCATCCTCGAAGGCGAGCTGCCACTCCTCGATCCGATCGGCGACCACCCGAACGACATCGCAGCGATCGGGCCAGCGTGCGTCGGTCTGGGCGGAATCGAAACCTGCGGGTGTCTCGGCTACCGCGAGCTTCAGCAGCCCGTCCAGGATCGCGGCGAGCCGATCGACCTGGGAGGTGGTTCGCCGAAATGATGCGATGCCCTCCTCGGGGATCAATCGCTCCAGCGCTTGCAGCCGAATGGCAAGTGCGGCAAGTGGATTGCGGATGGCATGGGCGGTGTCGGCGACCAGCTGGCGTTGCCCGCGCGCGGCGTCGGTGACGGCATGCGCCATGGCCTCGAACGATCGTGTCAGCTCCTGCACTTCGGGCGGACCGTCGTACATCGTCCGGGCCGGCCCGCCCGGTCCGTCCCGGTCGGCCGGCTTCGGGAGTGTCTCGGTCAGCGTGGCGAACGAGGTGGACAGTCGAGCCAGCGGACGGAGTATCCACTGGCTCACAGTTACCGCCAAGCCGGTGAACAGCGCGAGCGCGGTCCAGGAGCCGAGCGCGATCAGCGCCCAGTAGTCGGCGATCTCCGCTTTCGCACGCCGAGTCGAGGCTTCGATGACCACCGCGCCGTCGATGTGCAGCCCGCTGCCGATCGGCGCGCCGATCAGCAGCGTGTCCGGGTCCCAGGTGCGCAGCCGACTCGGCGGTCGCATCGGCTGGCGGTTGCTGCGAACCGCGATCACGCTCTCGGCCACCGGTCGCTGGCGCGCATCGAGACCGGTGTTGGCGAAATCGGCGCCATCGGAGTCGACGACGAGGATGTGCTCACCGTACAACTCGCGATAGCGGCGCATTTCGTGCAGGAGTGGACCGCGGTCGCCGGTTGCCATGGATCTTTCGGCGAGATCGGCGAACCATCCGGCATAGACGTATCTGCTCACCCACAATTGCTGGGTTCGCGAGGTCGATACGCTGACCGCCAGCGGATACGCGAATCCGGTCACCGCCAGCGCGGCGAAGAGGAGCAGGACAGTCAGCAGTCGTCGTCGCAAGACATCAACCCGTCGTCAGTTGCCCCAGCGGTAGCCGTAGCCCCGAATTGTCGTGATCGGCCCCGGTCTGCCGAGCTTCCGGCGCAGGGTCGCGAGATGGGTGTCGAGCGACCGAACCCGGTCCAGCATCACTTCGCGGCTGACCGCCGAGCCCCGGCGGCGCACCAGTGCTTCGACGAGTTCGAACTCGTTGTCGGTGAGTGTGATTCGCTCGCCGGACACCTCGACCTCGCGGGTCGTCAGATTCACCTGGACGCCATCGGTGACGATCACCGAGGTGACCGGCCCGGGTGACGCGGCCGCGCGCCTGGTCACCGCCTCGATCCGGGCGATCAGTTCGGTGATTCTCGGTGGTTTGACGATGAAATCATCGGCGCCGCCGCGCAATCCGCGCACCACGGTGCGCTCGTCATCACGGGCGGTCAGCAGCACCACGGGTATCGAACTCACCTCCCGGAGCCGGCGCAGGGTATCGAGTCCGTCATGATCGGGTAGCCCTATGTCGAGGAGTACCACGTCGTAATCACGATGAGTTGCCAGCAGGTTCGCGACGCCGCGCACGCGCTCGGCGCGGAACCCCTGATCGGTCAGCGCGTCCACCAGCGCGTCGCCGACCTCGTCGTCCTCTTCGACTATTGCCAAGCGCACAGACCGATCCTCTCCTATCAAGCGGTTCGAGTCCTGCTCGTAGCATTGCGGACACCATCAATTAATATTTCGTCCGCCCATGCCGAAGCAACAGAAGCGGGAACACTTTACAACGCCTTGACGTATGCTGAGTGTTGTCTTGTGGGACAATTAATTCCGGTGCCGGAAGGTGCCGATCGAGATCCCGGCGAGATATGCTTTCGATGACTGTCGGTCCTCCCCCCTCTTCTCAGGCAGTTCGAGGTGTCGTCTCGTCGGGATATCGATATTTACACTTTTTCTAGGTTTGAGTTCCGAGTACCCGTACTACGACAGCGTCACTCGGCATCCGCGACCATTTGACCGTCGAACCCGTGTACGGCGCCTCGATGACCATCCCGTCGCCCGCGGCCAGTTGCACATGCTCCGGGCCCCGCGAGCTCCACGAACCGGCCGGAAACACCAGGTCTCCCGGCTGCACCTCATGGGACGGGATCCGTCGTCCGGCGTAGATCTGCTCGTAGGTGGTGCGCGGGAGCACCACCTCGCCATTGCTTGCCTGGGCGATGGCGTACTGGGTCAGTCCGGAACAATCGAACCCGCCGCCGCTGGGCCCGCCGGCGCCGCCGCCGCCCCAGACGTACGGCGTATCCAGCCATCGGCTCGCCGCGCTGACGGCATTGCCGCCCGCGGTTCCATCGAATGCCATCGACTTGCGGGGACGTCGCCGACGGCGTCGGGGCAGGCTCCGGTTGTAGCGGCGACTCGCCGTGCCGCCGCGACCCCGCTCTCGTTGCGGAATGGACGGCGGCATGATCTGTGCCGCCTGTTTGCGCGCCGCCGCGGTGTCGGCGTCGACCTGTTTGGCGGCATCGGCGATGGTCACCCGGGCGGCGTCGAGCAGTGCCGGCCCGCTGAACCGGGTATCGGCGACCGAGGCGATGGCCTGTACCCGGGAATTGAATTCGGCGATCTGATTGTTCAGCCGGCCGCGCCCGGCCACGGTCCAGTCGGCCGAGTCGGCCACCGCCCGGTTGACGATCGAGTCCTTGGTCGAATGCGAGGTGATGACCGACGATCGCATCGTGTGCGCCTCGAGGTAGCCGGCGACTCCGGTTCCCAGCCGTTCGGAAAGATCCTCGGCCATCGACTGCGCGACGGTGGTCGCGGTGCCGGCGGTGGGCTGGCCATCACCGTAGAGCCCGAGCAGAGCCCTGAGAACCCCCTGTAGATCGTTCGTCAGTTCCGGTGACATTTCACGACTATGCGACAGTGGACCGCCCGCGCGTGCGGCCCTATTCCCATGGTGGAGAAGAATTCACAATGGGAGGGACTTCAGGGAGGCGGTGTCGGCACATGGCGGCGAGTACGGTGGATTCGACTTCCAGTGCGTCGAGCGGCACCACCGGAAACTATTCCCTTGTGAAATTGGATCCGCCACCTGGTGCCACGCCCGGCCTGAAGGCGTTTATCGCGATGTGCGAAGCGGCTATACAAATGTTTGTCGACCTGCTGGGCCGGGGCGTGCCCGAGCTGCCGCCGGATGTGGCGGAGCTGTTGCAGCCGATCGACTACGAGGACCTGCTCCAGGGCGAGTCCGGTCAGGCGGCCGAGGATTATCGCGCGGCATTGGCCGAGGTCGAAGATCTGCGGACGTCCCTGCTGGATCTGGACAGCCAGATCATCGAGACGTCGATCGTGGTGGTATCCGAGCAGGATCAGACCTTGCGCAAGATCGAGCAGGTGGTGGCGGATATCGAGGACGAGTTCGCGCGCTACACCGCGAGCGAATTGACGCCGGACGACGAGCTGTGGCTGATGGAGTTCCTCGGCGAAAAACTGGCGGAGGTATGCGACCTGGTGGCCACGGCCGCTGATACCAACACCGATCTCAGCGGCGCGACGTCCATTTCCTCCATCGCCGACGGTGTCAGCGGTGCCGGCGGTGGAAGTGGCGGGGGCGGTGGCATCGAGTCGTTGCTGTCGGCTCTGATGACGCTGCCGATGGCGGCGATGCCGCTGCTCGAGTTGCTGCCCGAGGGGGCCGAGGAAGAAGAGCCGGAGACCGGCCAGGCTCCGGCCGAAACACCCACGCCGCCAACCGAACCCGCCGCGGAATCGGAGCCCGCTGCCGCCGGGGCGACGCCTGCCGAGAACAAGGAGCCGGCTACGGCCGACGGCAAGCTGTCGCCCTCCGCCACCACGGCGAGCGCGAACTAGGCAGAACCGACACTCACGCACCGCCGCCGTGCGCGCAACGGCGCGCGGATCGCACTGCTACAGCAGCCCGAGGAGGCCCATGACCGACCGATCGTCGCCGGACGAAGACAGCTGGGTGGTCCCGGCGGGCTGGTGGAAGAAGTCGGTCCCCTGGCGTGGATACCCCTCCGCGCGGCGCGCTGTCCCCGCTACGAAAGCGGTTGCCAGGTACGACGAGATCCTCGCGGTACGAGATCGCGCGGATCTCGACAGCGCCGCGCACGGGCCGAGATTCGCGCGGAGCACCACCTTCGCCGGATGGATGGCCGCGACCGCGGAAGCGGGCGATGTCGAACTCGCCGAGGCCGGGGTTGCCGCGCGCGAGAATCCTTCCGCCGCCACACCGCTCGGGCTCGCCGTCCTCGCGTCGGGCATTCGGGAGCTCACCCAGCTGGAGCACCGTTCGAAGGCACAGTCGCCGATACCGGATGCCTGGGCCGCACGGTACGGGATACCGGCCGCCGCCGAGGCCACCGTGCTGTGGGCCGGTCTGGGACTGGGACCGGCGGAAGGCAGCCGGTCGCATGGCCGGGTCTGCTGGACCGACGGCAGCCGATGGAGCCCCGCCGAGCCGGTGTTGCTTCGGATGCGGGCGCTGCTGGCCGCGCTGCCCGACGCGGCCTACGCCGAGGTCGTCACGCGGCTCGCGGAGGTTCGGGCACACCGGAATTCGGGCGGAGTCCGGCGAGCGATCACGTACCTGGTGCCGACCGAGCAGCACTGGGTGGCCGAGGAGCTGGCGCGGACCCCGCAGCGGCGCGCGTTCGAATTCATCTGCACGGTGACCACCGCGGAGCAGCTTGCCGCCGCTGCCGACCACCAGCTCCGAACCGATCGCTACCTCTACACTGCTGCCGCCCATGTCGGACCGGCGTCTGCGCGGACGCTGGGAGACACGCTGGACCAGTACGCCAATCCGGAGCAGACCCGCGCGATATCGGGCGTGCTCGCGTGTTTCCCGACCGACGAGGCATTCCGGCTACTGATCGATCGTGCCTCGAACCCCCTTGTGCGACAGGCATTGCTGAAGGCGATGCGTCGTTTCCCGCGCCGCGCCATGCGGCTGCTGCCGACCTCGGACCAGCCGGAAGTCCGGCAGATACTGCGCGCACATGCGCTCGGACATCCCACGGTGGCCGCCGAATACGGCATCGCCGTCGAACCGGTGACGGATACGTGGTCCGACGCCCCGGTCGCCACCGACCTGCCGGATCAGCTCCAGCCTGGGGAGACCGCCGGTGACCTGCCGTACTGGTTGGTGCCGGAGTCGCTGCCGTCGATCGGCCTGCGTGAGCCGCGCTTCCGGCTACCGGTCGAATCGGTGGCGCGGCTGTGCGGCGCGTTGGCGGCGAAGGACGGACACGCCGTTGTCGCGGCCGCTACCGCATACTGCGATACCGATTCCCTGGCTGATTTCGGGTGGGGAATCTTCGAGGCCTGGCGCCTGGCCGAATATCCGCGGGAAGACCGGTGGGTGTTGTCCGCGCTCGGGACCCTGGGCAACGACGATACAGCCCGGTCGATCACGCCCTACATCAGAGCATGGCCGGGAACTACGGCCTACCCCCGCGCCGTCGCCGCATTGGACACCCTGGCCGCGATCGGCACCGGCACCGCGCTCGCACAGCTCAGCGGGATCGCGGAAAACTCGGAGTTCAAGGCGCTGAAGGCCAGGGCCGGTGCGAAGATCGCCGAAGTAGCGGCAGGACTGGGGCTTACCGACGACGAACTCGCCGATCGTCTGGTCCCTCGCTTCGGCCTGTCCGCGGAGGGGACCCGGAAACTGGACTACGGCTCGCGAGTATTCGTCGTCGGATTCGACGAGCAGTTGCGGCCCACCGTCGCCGACGCCGACGGCACGCCCCGCAAAACGCTACCCAAGCCCGGCGCGAAAGACGATGCCGAGCAGGCCGAGGCCGCCTATCGGGAATTCGCTCTGCTGAAGAAAGATGTCCGGTCCATCGCCGCCGCGCAGATCCGGCGACTGGAGTCGGCGATGGTCCGCGGCCGCCGCTGGACCGCCGCGGACCACCGGCGGTTCCTCATCGAGCATCCGCTGCTGCGACACCTGGTCCAGCGTCTGGTCTGGGCCGTGTTCGACGACGCGGGCACGGTCATCCGGACCTTCCGGATCGCCGAGGACAACACGTTGGCCGATGTCGAGGACTATTCGGTGGTCCTGCCCGATACCGCGGCCGTAGGCGTCGCGCATCCGCTGCACCTCGCGGACACCATCGAGACCTGGCGCGAGACCTTCGCCGATTACGAGATCACGCAACCGTTTTCGCAGTTGGCACGAGAAACCTACCGGCTCACCGGACCGGAACGCGCATCGACCGCACTGAACCGCTTCACCGATGTCACAGCGGAATTCAAGAAGGTACTGGGCCTGACGCGCCGGGGTTGGGACCGTCAGCCCCCGCAGGACGCCGGGGTCTCCAACTACGTCTTCCGCGTCTTCGGTGGCCACTCCGCGGTCGTCGAGCTGGATCCCGGCCTGCCGATCGGGATGGGGTCCCAGGACTGGTACGAACAGCAGATCCTCGCCATCCGCCTGGTCGTCGCCGGCCAGGAGCACGATCGATACCATCCCGACGCCTATGCCCTCGCCTTCGATGCACTCGACCCGGTCTCGGCATCGGAACTGTTGCGCGACCTGTTCATCCTGACCGCATGACCACGATTCCCTCGACACTGGTCGGTGAGCTGGCCGGAATCGTCGGTCCCGCACAGGTATTGACCGAACCGGACCTGGTCGCGGGATACGTCACCGACTGGACAGGCCGCTGGACCGGACGCACCGCGGCGGTAGTGCGACCGGCGTCCACCGCCGAAGTCGCCCGGATCCTGGCCACCTGCCACCGGCTCGGCGTCGCCGTGGTGCCGCAGGGCGGCAATACCGGCCTGGTCGGCGGTTCGATTCCGATGAACGGCGAGGTCGTGCTCAGTTCGCGACGGCTCGCCACCATCGAGCAGGTCGATCCGGTGGCCAAGACCATCGCGGCGGGCGCCGGCGTGACCGTGGCCCAGGCCCGGCGGGCTGCGCGCGCGGCGGGGCTCGACTTCGGCGTCGACCTCGCCTCCCGGGACACCGCGACGTTGGGCGGGATTGTCGCCACCAACGCCGGCGGGCTCCGGATGATCAAACACGGCAACACCCGTAGCCAGTTGCTCGGCGTCGAAGCAGTCCGCTCCGACGGGCGGATCGTGACGCGCTGGAAACAGCTCGTCAAGGACAATGCCGGATACGACCTGCCGGGCCTGCTGGCCGGTTCGGAAGGCACACTGGCAGTGCTGACCCGAGTGCTGATGAAACTGGTCGTGCCCGCCTCCGCGCGACAGGTAGTGATGCTCGGGGTTTCGGAGGTGGGACAAGCGGTTTCGGTGCTCACCACCCTGAAGCGGCGCGGCCTCGTCCTGGAGGCCGCCGAATTGATGACCGGTCCGGGCATGAACCTGGTTCTCGCCTGTGAGCGGTTACGGGCACCGCTCACGACCTCTCCGCCCGGCTATCTCCTGGTCGAAGTGTCCGGCGTCGGCGACATCGCCGACATCCTGACCGACGCCCTGGCCACCATGTCGCCCGCCATCCTCGACATGACAATGGAACCCGCACCCGCTCAGCGGCTTTGGCGCTATCGAGAAGCACACACCGAAGTGGCCGCGAAGCTCTCGGCGACCCGGCCGATCAAACTCGACCTCGCCGCACCGCTGCCCGCGCTCGGCGAGGTGCTCGACGAACTGAACTCGACACTCGCACAACGGTACCCCGGTGTCCGAACGCTCTGCTTCGGACATATCGGCGACGGCAATGTCCACGTCAATCTCCTCGACGTGCCCGACGATCACGCTCACTCCGTCATCGACATGGTGCTGTGCTCCGTGGCCCGCCACGACGGCAGCATCAGCGCCGAACACGGCATTGGCAGGCTCAAAGCCGAATGGATCGGCCACACGCGCACTCCGGCCGACATCGATCTCATGCGTGACATCCGGCGTGCGTTCGACCCGGGTCTGCTACTCAACCCGGGCGTTCTGCCGAAATAGAAGTCGACTTCGATGTGCCGTCGACTCAGGGTGTTCTGCCGGCGTGTTGGTCACCTGGAAGCTATGTCGACGGCGGAGCCGACTCGAGATGTTCAACCGGCGCAGCCGCGAGTATTCCGGTGCAGCCCATGTCGATCCACGTCACGAGTACCACGACCACCGCTTGCAGTGACCTGTATCGCGGGCCTATGCCGACCGGGCACCGGTTCGACCGCGTGGCCTCGTCGGAGATCGAGCAGCGGACTATGTGGTGTTGGTCGTGGGCACCGGCACCGCTGGAGGGGGCGCTGGTGCAGTGGTGGGGGCGGGCACCGATGGGGGCTGGGCGGACGTCGAGTCGGTGGCATCGGTGAGATCGGCGCCATTGGGACGGTAGAAGCCCTGGAAATCACCATAGGCGCCCTTGGAGTCGTCGTCGACGACTGGCGGATTGTTCGGGTCCTCGAACGGGACGAGCTGGCCGTTGAAGATTATGTACTTCTCCTGCTCGTCGATGACGACCACCAGCGCGCTCCGATTCGCCCACTGCACCACATCACCGGTGTGCAGAGGCTCATTGCCGCTGAGCGCTACCCAAGGATTGCCGGCTGACGACGCTCCTGTCGTGCCCGCGTAGGCCGCGTTCGCGTCACTGCCGTTCGGATTGTTCAGCTCTTTGTTCACCGCCTGCGCCACCACCGAGGACACCTTCTGGGTGGAACCGTCGGGCAGCTTCATGTCGACCATGGTGTTGGCGGCGTAGACCGGGGGTGGGGTGGTCTGCTCCGCGGTCACAGCGGCGGGTTGGGAACCGTCGGTGAGCGGGGTAGTGGTATTCGGCTGTGCCCCTGGATCATTCGCCTCGGCCGGATACGGTTCCTCTTCGTAGTACTCTTCGCCTTCTTCCTCGGATTCCTTGTCGTTATTGAACAAGTTCGACATCATTTGCTGGGTGGCAAACTGGTTCAACAGGTTCGACATCGTATTGTCGGCTGGTTCGTCCTTCTGCCCGCCATTACCGGTGCCGGCCGAACCCGCCTCAGAGCCCTCGATATCGCTGATCAGTGAATCGAGCAGAGACGAGATGCCGGAGGTATCCCCGGCGAGGCCCGCGGCAGCAGCGCCGCCGATCAGATCGCTGTACAGACCGGAGTAGTCGGCGTCGGCCAGCGTACCCAGCTCGGTCCCGCTTCCGAGAGCCAAAGCCGCCGCATGCCCTGCCTCCCATCCCGCTTCGTACTCGGGCGACTCCTCGTCGACAGTCTCTTCGTTGGCCTCCATCGCGCCGTTCGCGTCAGCGATATCCTGCTCGACGGAGTCGAGCGTGTTCTCGATCGCCGTGAAGAGTTCCTGCTCGCGCCGGGGTTGGATCCGGTCGTACTCCTTGTCCTCCTGCGGCAACATGGACCACGCCTCAGATGACATGTCTTCAGGTCGTTCGACCGAGACATTGCGCTCGATCACGTTCTCTTGACGCAGATTGTCTTCGAGGTCATCGATGGTATTGGTTATCTTGGTGAATGTTTCGAGCTCGATCCGCTCGGCATCGACGGCGATCGATCGGATCTTCTCATCCAGGTCCTTGAAATGATTCTTGACCTCGGTATCGTAATCGAGATACGACTCGTTGTAGGAAAGCGAAATCGACGAGGTGTTCTCCCGATCGAGCAACCCCTCGTTGTGCAGCCATTCAGACACGTCCTCCGCAGGCCCGGCCTGGCCCTTCCCGAAACAGTCCACGAGCAGTTGCAGCGCGTCCTGCGCCTCGTCGATCGCGATGCGCAATTCCTGCGACGCGGCCTCGGGGTGGGGCAATAGCACCAGCTTCGCGTGGATGACATCTTCGCCACCCTCGCGGATGACTCGCACCACGGTATCCCCGTTGTAGACCTTGATACTGCCGTCATCCCCGAGTACGACCTCATAGGCAGAGGACAGCAGGTCGGCCGCGTCGGTCCCCGAATAGCCCCATAGCTCATTGCCATCCGCGTCGGTGAGGATCAGTTCGTTGTCCGCGTTCAGAGTCAGTTTGTAGTCGCCGTTGTCCGAGGTGATCGAACTGCGTGTATCGCTGTCGTCCGGACCCAGCTTTTCACCAGGTGCAAGGGTGTCGTCTTCACGCTCGGCGAGCGGTGGAATGGGATCGACGGGCTCCGGTTCCGGCTCCACGTTCTCTGAGTCGAGAGGTGGCTCATCCAGCGGGGAGTCGGGATCGACGGTGTAGCTGAACCCATCGTATTGTGGATTGTATTTTTGCCCACCCTCGTCGACGATGTATTCCAGGTCGTGCAGGCTGTCGACTGTTTCGACTTCGCTACCCTGCGGGTCAAACAGGGTGACACCATCGGACGTGACTTTGTAGTAATAGCCAGAAGTAGGGGCTTCAAAGGTGTCTACGGGCTCGGCGCTGCCCTCCATATATTGGTAGTAGGTCATACATCACCATTTCGGGTCCGCGCATACGCCGCAGTGTGCGGCATAGTGCTTTGCTGGGGAATGGTCGAGCGCTTGTCGCGACGCGTATTCGGTCCAAATACAAGAGGGGTGGTGTCAGAGAACTGGGGGTGCCGTATCACTTGCTCGAACGTATACACCGCGCTACGCAATTGTCGCCAGCTCGGGTTATCGTTCAGCAGCAGAACCAACTCGGTACAGCGGCGCTGAAAAGCGAGGGAGCGCAATGCATCAAATCCTCCGGATACCGCGTGGCCGTCAAACGTACTGTTGATGATCCGAGCATGACGGATCGGTCGTGTCGTGGCCAGCACTTGGTCGGCGGCACGGAGGTCATCCCACCATGGTGGCGGAACCTCTTGCCCGGCTTGCAGAAGCGCCAGGATCCGGTCCCGTAGTTGTGCTACTTCTGCTGCCTCCGCTGGCGCGGGGCCAGTGCGGGCGAGGCGGACATGGGCATCGATGGCCAGGCTCAGGCAGCGCTCGGCGAGCTCGGTTTCAGGAACGGCGGCAACGTATTCCATGGCTTCGGTGGAGCCCGTCAGTCCGAGCCGGTCCACGGTGTCGGCGGTGGGCATCCGCATATCGAAAACCGGGGCGGGGCCGACCGAGCCGGCGGTCGCCGCGTCGCCGAGTTGGGCGCGCAGGCTCGAATCGATCGGGCCGGAGGACACCAGCGCGGTGAGATCGGCACCGGCGCGCGGCCCCCACGCCTGGGCGAACTCCACCAGAATCCTTGCTGGATCGGTGAATTCCTCCCACGCGGCGGAGAGAGCGCCGATGCCGAGCTGTTCGTCCCACTGCCACGGTGTCGACAGCGCGCGCGGCCAGAACACGCCCGCGGGCAGCCAGCCGCGGCCTTCGTTGGAGGTGAGGAAAAGAGTCCCGCCCGAGGACGGGCTGCGCAGCACCGCCGCCGCCCACGACACACCTGCCCCAGGCGGATCCGTCGCGGCCAGTACGCAAGCCAGCAGGGTGCGGGCGATCGTCAGATCGTCGTGCACCGGTGCGCCTTTGGGGCGGGAGCCGGTGTGGTCCCGCGTCGTTCCGGCGGGGAACGGGCTGGTCATTGCCCGTCCGGTGCCGGGGCCGCCGGGTGGCGTGGGCCCACCTGATCCGGCGGGCCCGGGTGGACCCGGCGGGCCGCCGCCAGGTCTGCCCGGCCCGGTGTGCGGCGGTGCCGCCACAGCACCGGCCGAGCCACTGACTGGAGCCGGAGTGGCAGCGCCGACCGGGCTGGTCATTGCCGGGGCGGTCGGGTCGGCGGCTGCTCTTTCGGGCGCCGGCACGAATGGAATGTGGGGAAGGGCGATGTTCGGCGACGCGTTCGGGCCGGTCGGCCGTGGAGCCGAGATGACCGGCGTGCCGACCCCCAGGCTCTGTGCGGCGTTCGAAGGCGTGTCGGTGCCGAGGGGACTCGCCGACGGGGGGAGAGCCGTCGAAATATTGTTTCCCAACTGCCTGATTCGTGCGGCGGCGTCGCTGTCGGCCTGTTCGAACGAGTCGGCGGCCTGCCGCAGATCGGCCGCCGCTTGCGCGTGCCGATCGGCCATCTTGTTGCCGGCGCGCTCGCGGGCGTCGTAGTAGCGCTGCATCGCCCGGTACACCGGATGTGCGATGGTGCCGAAGTTGGTGGGGAAGCCGGCCAGCCAGTCCGCCGGTGGCCGAGCCCAGGCCTGGGTGCGCTTGGCGGCCTCGTCCTGTAGCGCCGCCAAGCGGCGCAAGCTGTCCGGATTCATGTCGAAGTACGTCATGTCCGGCACCCCGCCCGTCGCGGCGATATCGCACCGGCGGACAACCCGTTTCGCCGGTGGTGTGGTCGGGTGTTCGAATCCTGCACCAGCGGAGGCATTCTCATGCCTACGTGGTTTCCGGTGGCGCGGCCACCCGGGAAACGGGCGGCGCCGTGACGCCACGTGGCGGTCCACCTACGGCGTCGACAGTGACCGTGGGACGCCCGGTGTCGGTGGCCGATACCGCGGCCGGGACATCCACGAACTGTGGGTGATTCACGACCTGCTCGTGGGCGTAGACGGCGTCGCGCAGGGTCTGACGGGTGGACTCCTGCGCGAGCAGCAGAACCAGCTCGTTGCACCGTCGCTCGAATACCAGCTCGCGTAGCTCGGCAGCCTGGTCATCGACTCGCAGCGTGCCGAGGTCGACTCGGGTCACGTCGATACGGCGCGGTGACATGACAGCCGTGAGTAGGTCGTGCGCGTCGCGCAGCGCTTCCCAACGTTCGGATGGTACGTCCTGCCCGGCGTCGAGCATGGCCAGGATCTGCTCTCGCACCCGCCTGCTCTCCACCGCCGACACGGAATTCGGTACCGACCGAAGCAGTTTCACGTTCGCGTCGACGGCCAGTTCCGAACACCGCTGCCGGACCATCGAATCCGGCACCGTCGCGATGTGTTGCAGCGCGGCGATGGATCCGACCAGACCGAGTCGATCGGCGGTGTCCGGCGTGAAGACGCGCAGGTCGACCTCGGCGGCCGGGCCCACGGGACCTTCCATCGGTACATCGTTGAGCCGGGCCCGCAGGCCCGGGTCGATGCGGGCGGAGGATGCCAGGGCCGACAGCCGGGCATTGGCTTTCGGCCCCCAGGCGAGACCGAACTCCACCAGTATTCGCGCCGGATCGGAAATGCCTTCCCACGGTGAACCGTCATCCGGGCCGGTGCCGAGCATTTCGTCCCAGACCCAGGGCGTGGAGATCTCGCGCGGCAGATACACACCGGCGGGCAGCCAGCCGCGCCCTTCGTCGGAGGTGAGGAAGAGACCGGCGCCCGCGGGGCCGCGCATCACCGCGACGGCCCAGTTCAGTCCTGGCTCGTCGGTGGCGGCGAGGACAGCGGCCAGCAGGGTCCGCGCGAGCACCAGATCGTTGTCGGCGCCATTGCCCACCAGATACTCCGGGTCGGCCGCTTTGTCCTTCGCCGCGTTCACCGCCGCCGCGAAGGGGGTGAGTGGCGGTGCCGCGGCGGTCGATTCGGTGCGCCCGGTCGCCGGACGGTTCCGGGTATCGGAGGAGTCGCGGCCGGTAGCGGTCGCTCCCGGTGCGAAGGCGGCCGGTGCCATGCCGCCGCCCGGCGTCGTTCCGAAGGTGCTCGTGCCGGGAGTTTCGTTGGCAGACAAGGTATCCGGGCTGGACGAGGAGCTGCCGGGGGCGTCGGAGGGCATCGAGGCAGGTGTATGGGTGCCGGGCACCGCCCCGTGTGCTGCGGGTGCCGTGCTGCCCGGCTCGGCGGCGGTGGAGCCGGCTGTGGGTGTATCGGTAGCCGGCATTCCGTTGGCCGCCGGACCGGTCCAAGCGGATCCGGAATTATCGATGGGTGCGGCGGTATTTCGAATCAGGGACGCGCTGTCCGCGTCGGTCTGTTCGTAGGAGTCCGCGGAGGCACGCAGCGAGTTCGCGGTGTCCTCGTGTTCCGCGGCAAGTGCGTTGCCCGCTCGTTCGCGAGCGTCGTAATATCTGTCGAGCGCTTGCCGGACCGGTTCGGCGATCTTGCCGTATGTCGGTTCGAAGTTGGCGAGCCATTCCGTCGGTTTTTGCGCCCAGGCCCGGGTATCGTGGGCGACCTGGTCATGCTGATCCGCCAACCGGCGCAGCACCTCGGGATCGATATCCATACCGTTCGCCATGCTGTGCTCGAATCCTTTCCGCCACCGACCCAACTATTGTCGGCTGTTCCCAGAGGTGGGGGGCTGAATTAATTCAGCCGTGCCAATCTCGGAGGACCTCGATGGCGGCGGGATGCACCGGAATGGTGCCGGTATCGACCAGCCAGCGCCGGTCCAGGAAGTGAATGCCGAGGGCCTGCCGGGGCACGACCCGATCGGCATAGCGCAGCAGCAACTCGGTGATCGCCGCGACCGCGGCGTCGTCGATGGTTGTCGCTACGAGCAACAGGTTGGCCACACCTATGGTGCTGACCGCGGGGGCGCCGGGGTAGGCGTTCGCCGGGATCACCAGGCGGTCGTAGGTAAAGGCGTACTTCTCGCGCATCGGCGCGGCCAGGTCGCCGACGTCGAGGAGCCGCATGCGAGCGGGAATGTCGACACCGGGCGTCGGTACGCCGCCACCCCAGAGGATCGCGTCCACCGCGCCGGCGTACAACGCGTCGGCGGCCTCGGCGACGGCGCGATTGCTGATGGCCAGGTCGGAGACCGGATCCAGGCCCGCGGTCCGGAGCAGCCGTTCGGCGGTCCGGGCGGCGCCGGATCCGGCCACGCCGAGATCGACCCGCATTCCGCGCAGCTCCTCGATCCGCTGGATCGGGCTGTCCGGACGGACGGCGAGATAGATGTACGCCTCGTACAGTCGTCCGATCGCCAATACCCGGGGGTGCGCGGCATGTGCCGCATCCGCCAGGCACAGTGCGGCGTCGAGTTCACCGCGGGCGAGCAAATCCAGGTTCATCTCCGAACCGGCGGTGATGACGGGATCGATGCGCACGGTGTCCGCCTCGGCGGCAACCCGGGCCAGTAGCTGGGCGATTTCGTGGAACAGGCCGCCCGCCCGCGCGGACCCGAGGCGAACCGCTTCCGGGGAACCCGCGCAGGCGCCGACCATCAGCGCTCCCGCGAGCCCGAAGAGTGCTCGACGGCTGATCATCGCCGTGCGTGGCGATCGATCGTGAACGCCGTCACGCATCGGCGGTCTCCTGACTGGCTGGACGAACTCGGGGCTGACGGCGGGTTTGCCGCGGCGTCGCCCTCTGGCCGTGCAGAACATTCCAACCGTTTGGAAGGGTGCTGTCAACAGCTACCTCGCATGCGCCGCTGCGGGGTCGCCGCCGGCGCGCACCCACGACATTTGACGCTCTGTTGAGGATGCGATATCGGTTCAGCAAATGGTCATGCCATGTCCAGGCGGCGATTTTACATTCTTTTGAGGCTGGAATCGGAAGCTGTATTCGCCCGATTGGTCGAATTTGTGAAACCATGGCCGTGGCGCGCTGATACCGATATATGAACCGCTGATATTCAGTGATGGACGAAGGATTTCACACCTGATGACCGGACCGAGCCCGGACGATCCAAATGACACATCGAATGGCGAAAATCCGGATGTCGCGTTCAACCTGGGCGGTGTCGATGCGGCACCGCCGGAGCCGAGCCCGGGTAGTGATCAGGCCGAATCCGGGGGTGCGTTCGATGCCGATATCGGGCAGGTCGTCGACGCGTTGACCGCGGTCGCGCCGTCCGGTTGGCGCGCGCTGTACGCGGAGTTCGCGGTCACCGTCTCGGCCGAGGCGGCGCAGGCGGTCTACTCCGTGGGGGAGTCCGAAGTTCCTGTGCCGGTTCCGAAGGCGGCGCAGGACCTGGTGCGGGGCTATCGGGAAGCCTCGGCCGAGCGCGGAGACGAACCCTGGTGGCGCCTGCTGGTACATGTCACCGCCGACGGCGAGATCGACGTGGACCAGGATCGTGGCGAGCGGCCGTTCCCGAACGGACAGCTCTTCGCGCCCGAGGCGTACCGTGCCGACTTGGACAAGTATCCGCGCGAGCGGCTTCCGGTCTGGCTGGCGGCATACATCGGGCACGCCGGGCGGCAATCGCGTTCCCCGCGCCAGGCAGTACTACAGGCACGTTCCGATCGTGCCGCGGGTATCTGGTCGGAGCTGGTGGAGCGGGAACTTCCTCCGTTGCCGGTGATGTGGGCGCGCTGGACGACCATCGCAGCGGCCTTCGTCGCCGTGGGCTCGGAATGGGGGCCGCGGATGATGCCGTCGCTGGGCTGGTTCGAGAGCGCCCGGCGTAGCGGTTCCACGCTGTGCCTGCTGCCGGGCGGTCGCGCGGTGCTCTCGGGTGGCGTGTGGAACGCGCCGGCCCTCGACCTGGTCTACAACGGCGGCGAGGCGATGCCGGACTACTTTGCGGGCGCGCCGGACTGGGTGGTCGATCAGGTTCTGAATCCGCGCACCGAGACCGGGACGATGTCCTTCTGCTACTGGTGGGAGGCCGGTCGCTGGTATCGCGGCGCGTCCCCACCGGCCGAGGAGTGCGCGCCGGCCATCCCCGGTGTGTGGAGCGTCGATACGGTTTCCGATATCGTCGCTCGTCTGCGCGACCGGCGACCGGGAGCCGAACAGATCACCGCGGCAAACACTTTGGTGACCGCGGCCGAGGTCGGAGTGGTGACCAGGGAGACCGTCGGGAGCCTGTTCGGTGACGACTCCCACGATATCGACGGCGCGCTGTTCCAATTCCGGGTCGCGGGCCTGATCGCCGAGGTGCCGGATCCGCTCCCGCAAGAGCTCGCCGTTCTCCGGGTACGGCAGTATGTGCTCGGTCGAGGTTTGGACACCACCGGTTATCCACTCGATGAACTCGTCGCGGACCGGCTCAGCTGTGGCTGGATGGTCTATGTTCCGGTGCCGGACGGTGAAATCGCGATCGGGCGGGCGATCTTCTATATCGCGGACGACGGCGTGCTCGAGCCTTCGTCGGCATCGGTGCCGCCGACGCGGTTTGTCGCTGGATTCGAACAGCGATTTCAACAGCGCCAGCGCTCCGGCGTATAAGTCATTCGGTCCGGTCAAAGGACCGTAAAATTGTCGCACGGTGACGTAGGTGAATTCTGCTGCGCTGGCGTCACGTTCATTCCTCTGCCAGTATCGGACGCCGTGAATTCTTTTGGTTACGCTCCGCAATCCCGGACACTTCCGGTGCAGGTGCCGGCGGAAGCGGGGGAGGGGCGGCTGGTCACGGCCGCGCTGATCGATGCGACGCTGGCTCCGCTGGCCGCTTTCGGGATCTTGTCGGGACTGCTCGGCTACGGTCCGGGCGAACTCATGTTGCTGCTGCTGTTCCTGCCGGTCGCGCTGGGGGTCTCGTTCGTCAACCATGTGCTCGGCACGCTCGTCCTGCGCGGCAGCATCGGTAAACAGGTGTTGGTGCTGCGCGTAGTGCGCGCGAAGGATGGTGGGCGGCCCGGCTTCTGGCGAACAGTGGGACGCTGGCTGCTGGGCTTCGTACTGCTCTTGGCGATGATGCTGGCCGAGGACGGCGGCGGCATCGGGCAAGCGGTCGGGGTGCGCACAATTCGACGCCGGGATGAGCGCAATGCGACTTGGTGACCGCCGAGTGACAGCTCGGGGTGAGAACGTGTCCGTTCTGGTGGACCGGGCGGTTCGGGGAGACGACACGGCAGTCGCCGCACTCGTGCAGGTGGCCAGTCGTGACTGGGAGGCACTGGACCCCTATCTGGTTCGCCTGCTCGATGCCGGAGTGTGTCATCCCGACAATCACATCCTGTACGGCTGCGCGGGCGAAGGATTCAAGCGCCGGCTGGTGGAGCTGGTCGAGTCGGGTATATGTCCACTACCCTCCGCGGAAGCCGTCTACCTCTTGGCCCAGGTCTCCGAGAGCCCGGACGATGTAGTGCGGGACGCGTTTCGGCGCTGGATGATCGATCCGCCGATGGCGCTGGGAATCTCGGCGTGGACACTGGCCGATGTTCTACGCTCCCATTCCTGGGAGCGTGCGTGGCTGGCCGAGATTGTCGGCAGTGAGGTCGTGTGGGAGATTCCCGAATCCCTGCAGGGGCGCCATGGTGGCGTCGCACTGCCCCTGGTCGGCAGGGAATCGCTGGAATCGACTGTCCGGGAAGAACATTGCCGGTGGTGCTCGTCACCGCTGTGGCCGGCTCTCGATGTCGATACCGAGTCGGCTGCCGTCGCCGCGGCGATCGCGCACACCGGGTGGCGTGGGCGGCTGCGGTTGGCGACCTGTGCGCTGTGCTCGAGTGATGTCGCCATGGTCGTCTACACGGAGGTGGCGCCGGACGGAACGTGGGCCTGGTCCGGGCACAACAGCACCGACCTGTTGTTGTGGGAACCGGTGCCGCGCCCACAGGATCCGCCGGCGCTGTGTTTCTCCACGGCTGGAACAGATTTCTGCGCCACCCCGTTCGACGCCGATCCGTGGACCGTGAACGGCTCCGTGCTGGGTGGTGCGCCCTCCTGGATTCAGGACGACGACACTCCGGACTGTCCGGCCTGCGGCGACCCGATGCCGTACCTCGGAATGGTGAGTTCGGTCGACGCGGATCCGCGTACCGAGGGCGGTTACTACTTCTTCCTCGACAGCGGGTGCGGGCTTGCGGCCACCGTTCACCAACAGAGTTGAGCCCCCGGTGTTTTACCGGGATTTGAGGCAACCTGCCACGTGACGGGTGCGTCCTGTGATTACTCTGATTCGAGTGAGTGAAGCACCAGGATGGGACGCTATCGACGGCGCCCTGCGGAATTTGTATGGAAGTGCCGGCCCATTTCATTTGGGAACCGAACACCCGTGGTCGATGGGTGGACCTGATCCGCTGGACGGCATCAGTATTTTCGGCCGGGCGGAACCGATTCCGCACTGGCACTACATCAGTTACGGCATGTCCGAGCTGTATTCGAAGGACTCTTCGGATCCCGAGACATCGGGTTGGGGTTTCGAATTCACGATTCGGGTCGCCATGCGCCAGGGAGAGACGCAGCCGCCGATGTGGCCCGCGGGTCTGCTGCAAACACTGGGCCGGTATGTGTTCCAGACCGAGAAGTGGTTCGAAGCCGGTCACACCATGAAGGCGAGCGGGCCGATCGGACGTGACGACAGCGCGATCGTCGCGATGACCTTCACCATCGACCCGGAGCTCGGCGAGATCGAGACCCCGCACGGCAGTGTGGAATTTCTGCAAGTCGTGGGACTGACGCTGGATGAGTTCGAAGCAGCTCGCGGCGGTAATGCGGCGTCCGTGCTCCAGTTCCTGGCCAACCGTTTGCCCTTGCATGTCACCGATATCGATCGCGGAACGCTGATCGGCCGCTAGCCCGGAAACGCGCAATCGCCCGGCATCGTGGATGCCGGGCGATCGGGGGAGTGGTGCGGTCTACTTGGTCAACGCTTCGGACAGCCCGCAGACCTTCCAGTCGCCGCTTTCCTTGACCAGTTTGTAGGTGAAGCTCTGCTTGGTGGTCTTGCCTGCCACCTTCACGCTGATCTCGGTGGTGAAGGTGCCGCTGTCGGCACCGTCGGAGACATTGACGCTCTTGAGCGTGCTCGTCGCGTCGACGCTCGGCAGTTTGGTGTTGGTCGGGACGGTGGCCGTGGTCTTGATGCTGTCGAGCTTGGCCAGGTCCGATTTGCAGACCAGGTCCTTCTTGTCGCCGTTGCCGTTGACCCAGGCTTCGGCCGTCTCCCGCGGTGTCCGGGAGGAGCCGCCGATGCCGCCGTCCTCGCCGGAGAACAGGAAGAACGCGCCCGCGATGATGATGATGACCAGGATCGCGCCGCCGCCCAGGACGATCGGCAGGGTCTTGTTGCCGCCGTTGCGTGGCGGCGGGAACTGCTGCCCGTAGGGCTGACCCGGCGGCATACCGTATTGGGGCGGCTGCTGACCTGGGAATTGTTGTGGCGCACCGTAGGGCTGCTGGCCGCCGTACGGTTGTTGTCCGCCGTAGGGCTGCTGCGGCTGTTGCCATCCCCCTGGCTGCTGATTGTAGGGATTGGGCGGCTGTGGTGCGCTCATGCGAGTCCTGCGGGTCCTATCCATGCTTGACAAACGGACAACGGCCCCCCGGGGCCACCCAGATTCAACCATGGCCCGGCACCGAACAGTTATTGAGTGGCAACAGGTTTTACAGTCGGTTGAGCTAGCGCTGCGACATCAAGACACGGTAAGGCCGTTTCCGCAGCTCTTGTGAACGGCGATGTTCACGAATATGTATATCGGGTGGGGAACAATAACGACGGTGACGATGCCGAACATATTGCAACCGACCGGCAATCAGGACAGGATCGGTGCGTGCGAGTGGTGGTAGTCGAAGACGATGACGATGTGGGCGACGCCCTGGTCGAGGTGCTGTCCGAGCAGGGTTTCGAGGTGGATCGCAAATCACGGGGTGCCGACCTGCTCCTGACACACCGCAATTACGATGCCGTGATCCTCGACCTCGGGTTGCCCGACGCCGACGGCCTACAGGTGCTGCGGCAACTACGCGAGGTGAGCACGATTCCCGTGCTGATTCTCACCGCTCGCGACGATGAACGCACGATTGTGCGCGGGCTCCGCGGCGGCGCGGACGACTACCTGGTGAAACCCCCGCGAATAGGTGAGCTGGTCGCTCGGCTCGAACTGGCGACCAAGCGTTCGGCCACAATGTCCGGCCCCGCGTTGACCGAGGTCGTGACCGGCGATGTCCGAGTCGACCTGGTTACCCGCGAGGTCGTGGCCGGCGGTGTCGTGGTGGTGCTCACCCAGAAGGAATTCGATCTGGTCGAGGCGCTGGTGGAACGACCCGGTGCCGCGATGAGCCGCGAGTATCTGATGGACCGGGTCTGGGGTGACGCGTTCATGGCTGTCTCGCGCTCGCTGGACGTGCACATCTCGACATTGCGCGCCAAGATCGGCAGGCCAGGTCTCATCACGACCATTCGAGGGTTCGGCTACCGCTGGGGCATATGAGCTGAGGGGGGAACCGTGCGTCGCCGATTACTGCTGACTCTCTTGATTTTCGCGGCCGTAGCATCGTTGGGCTTTTCCTGGCCCCTCGGTGCATCCATGCTGACCGCACGCACCCAGCAGCTGTGGTTCGACCGGTACGTGGATGCCGAATGGTTCGGTGATTTGGCGCACGAGGCGATCATCACCGGGAACCGCGCGACGCTACGCGCCGAAACGCAGCGCTATCGGGATCTGTATAACGATGATGTGCTCATCGTGGACGCCGGCGGCGGGGAGATCGCCAACACGGGGGTGGACAGCCGGCGTACCGAGGTGACGGCATTACTGGCCGCGGCACGGGGCAATCGGCATTCGGTGCGGCCACCGCATCGGCTTCGGCCCTGGGACCCGGACACAATGCTGATCGCTCGCCCGGTGGGCAGCGGCATGCGCATTGTCGGAGCGGTGCTGATCGAGGTGTCGACGGTGCGGGCCAAACGCGATATCAGCGATCGGATCGCGTTGATCATCGTCGGCTCCTGGACCTCGCTGGCGCTGTTCGCCGGGTTGGCGCTCATGGTCAGCCGCTGGGTTCTCAATCCGCTTGCGCGGCTGTCGGAGTCGGTGGCGAGGCTGACGGCGACACTGCCGGAACCGGCGACCGTGGACGATGCCCCGCCGCAATACGGTGGGCCACCGGAAGTGCGGGAGCTCGCACGTTCGGTGGATGTGATGGTGCGGGCGGTCAACGACGCGGCCGACGCGCAGCGTCGGCTCGTCGCCGACACCGCCCATGCCATTCGTAATCCGCTGACCGCCTTGGCCGTTCGCTTGGAATCGCTGGGGCGGGTGATACCCGAGCACGCGCAGCAGTCGTTCGTGCGGGCCAGTGCGCAGGTGGATCGGTTGAAAGCGATCCTGGACGGACTACTCAAGCTGGCCGTGGCCGAGACGCCGGCGCGTTTCGGTGCCACCGCGGTGGACCATGACTGGCCGCGTCATTGCGCGGCGATCCGCATCGTCGAGGACCGGGTCGAATCCTGGCGCCCGGCGTTCACCGAGGCGGGAATGACTGTGGCAGCCGATGTTCCGGAGGCCATGCCAGTCGAAGTGGGAATTCCGGAAGAAGCGCTGGTGCAGATCTTCGATGTGCTGCTCAGCAATGCGGTCCGCTACGCGGGAGCCGGGGCGCACACCGATGTCGCACTGCGGGTGGATCAGCAGTGGGCGACGATCTCGGTGCGCGACGACGGCCTTGGCGTCGAACTGGACGAACTCGGAAAGCTGACGACCCGATTCTTCCGGGGAGCCCACGCCGCCGCGGGTGGAACCGGTCTGGGATTGCCGATCGCGGCGGCGTTGACGCAGCAATATCAGGGCGAGTTCATCGTCTCGGCGGGCTACCCGCGGGGGCTGCACGTGACGATACGGCTGCCGGTCATCGATCATCCGTGATTGTCGCGGTAATAGTCCGCTGCCGCGGGATGCAGCGGGACGCCGCCGGTACCGACCAGCCAGCGCCGATCCAGGAAGTGGAATCCGAGCGTTTGCCTCGAGATCAGTGAGTCGGCCTGCTCCAGCAGCAAAGCGGTGATGGCGGAGACCGCCGCGTCGGCCAGCTTCGAGGCTGTGAGCAGGAGGTTGGGTACGCCGACGGTCCACACCTCGGGCGCGCCCGGATAGGCGTTCGCCGGGATCACCACCCGGTCGTAGTCGTATCCGTACTGTTCCTGCAGCGGCCGCACCCAATCGCCGATGTCGATCAGCCGCGTTTCGGTGGGAACCCCGACCCCCGGCGTCGGAATGCCGCCGCCCCAGACGATCGCGTCCACCTGACCGCTGCGCAGTGCGCGAATGCCGTCGGACAGTTGCTGATTGCTCGTCACCAGGTCCGAGGCCGGGTCGAGGCCGGCCACCCGCAGCAGCCGCTCGGCGATCATGGCCGCTCCGGATCCGGTGGTACCGAGGTCTATTCGCTGACCGCGCAGATCGTCCAGGGTACGGATCGGCGAGTCGGCTCGGACGGCGAGCTGGATGTAGGTCTCGTACAGTCTCGCGATGGCCAGCGCGCCGGTACGGGCCGTGGCCACCGAATCGGCCAGCGACAGCCCGACGTCAATTGCCCCGTTGGCGAGCAACTCCAGATTCTCCTGTGAGCCGGCTGTCTCGATCGGCTCGATATGGATCGACTTCGCCGCGGTGGCGGCTTCGGCGAGCAGGCCGGCGAATTCATGGAAGAAGCCGCCGCTTCGACCTGAGCCGAGCCGGATTCGAGGTGTGTAGTCCGGTGGCCCGCATCCCGCCGCCAGCAGGGAGGCCGCGGCGCCCACGAGGAACCCGCGGCGCCCGATCGTGCCGCGATTCATGACATTCGCGCCTCCCGACATTCTCGACCATTCGGTAGTCGACATTTCAATCGGGCCGCGCGCCGGTGTCAACCATACTTTGCGGTTCGATTGCGGTGTCAGCGGACCCGGGTGCCGAGCAGGTGCCGAACTCCTGCTACGAACAGCTCCAGACCGAAATCGAAACGTGTTGCGGGACCGACGGACTCGTCCATCGGCGAGGCCCCTTCGGGCAGCGCACCCACCGAATCCATCTGCATCCGCGACTGCTCGTCGACTGTGTGCCCGAGCACGTAGTAGAGCAGCGTGAAGGCCGTATGCTCGGCTTCGTCGCGGGGCATGCCCGCGCGAATCGCCGCACTCACGAAGCGTTCCCGGCCCTTGCTGGTGGTCAGGCGCGAGGCGTAGGTGGCCGACACCAGTTCCGCGCCGTCACGGTAGGCCAGCAGGCAGTCGCGCAGCCGATGGGCCAATTCGCCGAGCTGGCCGGACCATTCGGTCGCGGTGATCGGATCTTCCATGGGCGCCAGGATCTTGTCGGCGACCGCGCCCAGCAGCGCCTGCTTGTTCGGGAAATGCCAGTACAGCGCGCCGGGCTGCACTTGCAGCGAGCTCGCGAGCCGCCGCATGGTCAGATCGGCGAGACCGTACTGGTCCAGGATGGCGATCGCCCCGTCGACCACGTCCGCCCGATGCAGCTGCACGCCTTTTTCCCTCCGCACGTGTTTTGACTCACTCCGGTCCCTACCCTAGCCTGAACACCGTTCAAGTTGCACGGAGACCTCGTGCACAGCCGGACGAAGGAGCTTCGTGCAGTGACCCAGGCACCCGTGGAAACCTCAATACTGGCCATCGCGCGCGATCAGGTGCTCGAGCGCGGCGTCGGCCTCACCCAGGAACAGACCCTCGAGGTCCTGCGCCTGGGCGACGAGCACCTCGAAGACCTGCTCGCCCTGGCGCACGAGGTGCGCATGAAATGGTGCGGCCCCGAGGTCGAGGTCGAGGGCATCATCTCGCTCAAGACCGGCGGCTGCCCCGAGGACTGCCACTTCTGCTCGCAGTCGGGCCTGTTCCAGTCGCCGGTGCGCGCCGCCTGGCTCGATATCCCCAGCCTGGTCGAAGCCGCCAAGCAGACCGCCAAGACCGGCGCCACCGAATTCTGCATCGTGGCCGCCGTGCGCGGACCCGACGAGCGGCTGATGGCGCAGGTCGCCGCCGGCGTCGAGGCGATTCGCAACGAGGTCGACATCCAGGTCGCCTGCTCGCTGGGCATGCTGACCCAGGACCAGGTCGACCAGCTCGCCGCCATGGGCGTGCACCGGTACAACCACAATCTCGAGACCGCGAAATCGCATTTCCCGAAGGTCGTCACCACCCACTCCTACGAGGAGCGCTGGGACACCCTGCGTATGGTGCGCGAAGCCGGGATGGAGGTCTGCTCCGGCGGCATCCTCGGTATGGGCGAATCCCTGGAGCAGCGGGCCGAATTCGCCGCCCAGCTGGCCGAACTCGAACCCGACGAGGTGCCGCTGAACTTCTTGAACCCGCGCCCCGGCACGCCCTTCGGCGACCTCGAGGTGCTGCCCGCGGCCGACGCCCTGCGCGCCGTCGCCGCGTTCCGGCTGGCCCTGCCGCGCACCATGCTGCGCTTCGCGGGCGGTCGCGAGATCACCCTCGGCGACCTCGGCGCCAAACAGGGCATCCTCGGCGGCATCAATGCCGTCATCGTCGGCAACTACCTGACCACCCTCGGCCGCCCGGCCGAAGCCGACCTCGATCTGCTCGGCGAACTGAAGATGCCGATCAAAGCGCTCAACGAAACGTTGTGAGGCAACCTCTCGGTGCCGAACCCGATAGGTAATGTCATGGCTGTGGTTGATATGGACGAGCGCTACAACCCGTTCACCGGTAAGCGGATCGTGCCCGGGCTCGACGACGCGGTTCCGGCCGCGGCCGCCCTCGGGCTGGAGCCGCCGCGCTTCTGCGAACACTGTGGGCGGCGCATGATCGTGCAGGTGAGCCCGGATGGCTGGTGGGCCAAGTGCTCTCGGCACGGCGTGCTCGATTCGACCAGTCTGGAACGCCGCTAGTGGCGGCCCCCGAAGTGGTGTACCGGCCGGTCGGGTTCGGTGTCCGGCGTGAGGCGCGCGCGGCGCTGCTGATCGCCGCCGCGGTGCTGGTGCTCGGCATCGTCGGCGGTGTGGCGTGGGGTTACCTCGCGCCCGCCGAACATCTGCTGGTCACCCAGCCGGGCCGGGGCGCGCCGCTGACCGGCGAGAGCATGCATCAGTTCGACGCGCTCGCGATCTTCGTCTGCTTCGGCGCCGTGGCCGGGGTGCTGACGGCGGTGGCGGCGTGGCGGTGGCGCACGGTGCGCGGCCCGATCATGCTGGGCGGGTTGCTGTTCGGTTCGCTGCTCGGTGGGTACGCCATGTGGTGGTTCGGGGAGACGGTGGCGCAGTGGCGGTTTCCGCGCCCGGTCGACCCGGCTGTCGGCTCGATCATCGTGATGGCGCCCGAGCTCGGCACCGCGCTCGCCCTGCTGGTGCAGCCGCTGGTGGCGGCGCTGGTGCTGCTGTTCCTGACGGCGTTCAGCGCCTCGGAGGATCTGGGCACCGGGTTCGTCGGGCCGTTCGGCACCCAGGGGCCGCAGGCGCGGTTCTCCTCCGGCGAGGATTTCCCGGTCACCTACGTCGGCGACGTCGAGTCACGAACCCTGCACTGACTGTTGGCCGAACCGTTGCTCCGACGACGGCGCATGCGTATCTGCACTTCCTAACATTGACCTACACGCGGTGTTATCGGACAGGAGCGAGCCGTGCCCTTCGTAGGTGGCGCATTGGTGGTCGAAGAGCTCGACGGCAAGTTCTGGAAGCTCGCCGAATCGGTGGTCTATCAGGGTGAGACACAGGAATTCACCGTGCCCGCCGGGTTCCGCACCGATTTCGCGTCGGTGCCGCGCGCCCTGGTCTGGCTGATTCCGCGTTACGGCGCCTACACGCGCGCCGCCATCCTGCACGACTACCTACTGCATTCCGACGAGGTGAGCACCGCCGACGCCGACGGCATCTTCCGCCGCGCCCTGCGGGAATTCGGGGTCACCAAGCCGCGGCGCTGGATGATGTGGGCCGCGGTGCGCGTAGCGAACCGGCTGGCGGGTGCCACCCTCGGCGATATCGGCCGGTTCCTGCTGGTCGCCGTGCCCTCCGTGGTGTTCCTGGCGGTCCCGGTCGTCGTGGTGACCGTGGCCCTGTGCATCTTCTGGCTGGTGGAGCTGCTGTTCTGGGCTGTCGCGCGGGTGAGCCGCCGCACCGCGGCCCCGCCGCCGAAGCCGCAGCTGAAGACGGCATGACGTTGTCGTCCCGGATCGAGCCGACGAATAACGGTGAGGCTCCGGCAAACCCGTGAAATCGAGGATGGAGCGCGCGGCCCTGCCCGCGTCGAAGGCGCTGCTGGACGCCATCGACACAGCGATCAACAGCAACGCCTTCCTGTTGGCAGCGGACATGGGAATACCTGTCCGAGAGCACGACACCGTGGCCGCTGTTACCGCCTGCATCCACGATCCTGGGTTCGGTGAGCTGATCGCCACAGCGGACGCGGCCCGAAATTGGGGAAACTGGGCCGTATACGACCCTGAGTGCCGACGATACGTCCCCGACCCAGACCAGAATCCTGCCCTCGTGGTGCGGCGCGACGCTGCCATCACCGCGGACCCGATGGACCGCGCCGGCTTCGAGAGGCACCTGCGCTGGTTGATGACCGAGGCCTTCAGCCCCTACGACACTCGAATCGAGCGCGGATCGGCTGATCGACTGATCGCAGACTTCTGCGCAGAGCTGCTCGACGGGCCGGATTCCGATGGTGCCTCCGGGGTCTTCGCCGCCATTCGCCCCGATTTCCTGCACAGCTCCGGCTACTACTCCGACAGCGGCGACCCCTCCGGGCCTGACTGGGCGAGGTAGCCATTCGCACACTGAACCAAGACACCTCGGGTGTGCTCGCGCGCGTCAAGCGTGGCGAAGAAATCGACATCAGCGAACGCGGGGTCGTCATCGCACGAATCGTGCCCGCCGCTCCCCATCCGCTCGCGGATCGGATCGCCTCGGGTAAGTTGCGTCTACCGACGGCCGAGGGGCCGATCCCGCGCCCCCACGGGCCGGTTCGCGTCAACCATGAGGCCGGTGAACTTCTGCGGCAGCTCCGCGACGAGGAGCGCTACTGATGATCTATCTCGACACCGCCGCATTGGTCAAAATGATTCGGCGCGAACCTGAATCGGATGCCTTGTTCGAATGGATCGAGGCGCAGCGCGGCACCATGATGGTGTCGTCGGCCCTGGCGGAAGTCGAATTGCCCCGGGCGCTGCGGCGGACCGAACCCGACCTGCTTGCGGCGGCGCCGGCGACGCTGCGACGGATCGCACTCTACGAAATCGACGAACTCGTACGCTCTACTGCCGCGGCTTACTCCGACCCACACTTACGTTCACTCGACGCCATCCATTTCGCCACCGCCAAGCAGCACTCGGCGATGCGCTCAGTGCGTTTATCGCCTACGACAAACGACTGCTGGCCGCCGCAGCGAATATCGGCCTGCCGATCGCCCAACCCGGCGTCGGCTTCGCCGTAACGCCATGACCCTACGAACCTCGTGGTGTCAACCGGTTGTCGCTGCGGTTCACCGCGAAACCAGCGCATTCCCCGCATTCCGCGACAACCGGGTGAACACATCTGCCGGCATGGTCGAGGAATCTGTCGGCCTTCGTGAATGTGGTGATCGTGGCGGCGATCTCGGAGCGTTTCTCGGCGATGAATGCGGACTGGTCGGCACGATCGCGGCTCAGCCGACCGATAGTCCGCGCATTGGACGAGGACACCTTCCTGGTGGACAGCGTGGCGTCTGTCGCAGCCGTCGCCCCGGTGGCGTTCCCGGTGGCGACGGTGTCACCCACGCCGGGTGTCGTCAATACGCCGACGACGGGTATACCCAAGGCCTGGCCGACCGAGATCCAGACCGTGACTCCGCCGAACCGACGGGCGTACTCGGTGGGTGCGGAGCGCAGCGTGGTGTAGCCCTGTCCGGCGACCATGCTGAGTATGTGTCCGAAGCCGAGCAGCGTGCTCGCGGCACCGAGCGCGACCAAGCCCGCCGCGAGACTCACACCGGCGACTGCGACGACGGACACCATGCGCCACCGCGCAATATCGTTGCGGCGTAACGACTGTCGACTGCCCGTTCGATCGGGATGGCCACGATGAGGGGAACGAGGGAGTACAACGCAGTCAGTACACCGGCCGTGGCGGCATTGCCGCCGAGTTCGAGCACCCGGGAAGAAACCACGACGCGGACAGCGGTATAGGCGGCCTGTAGAGCTGTCGTGCCGCATAGCGGGGCGAACCAATCGCGGGATTCGTCGCGTTCGAACCACCGCACAGCACAGACACACTCGTGACCGCCCGCGGGACCATGCACTCCCGGGACGGAAGGCTGCGCGCCTACCCTCGCCTATCCATAGCTCGTAATCGTCGATTCGAGCGCTTCCGCCGGGCCTGTGTAGATCAGGCCGGTCGCGATCCGGCGGGCGAGGACCTCGTCGTCCGGTCCGTCGAAGTAGATGGCGAGCTGTATGTGCTGCGTCTCGGTGAAGGCGAATACGTACAGGGCGTCGATGTCACCGTCCTCGTTCGCATCTCGGAGACGGTACCGGTAGTAGGTCAGGCCACCGTCGCGATACTCGTCTTCCTCGAAGCGCTCGGTGGAGGCGATCTGTTTGACCCGTTGGAGGCGGTCCGAAAGTGGTCGGCCTCCGGAACCATGGACCACTGTCCACGCTGTGACACCGGGCCGCCACAGCACCAGCGCGCCGTCCTCGATCCGGCGGCAGAACTGTGCGGGGAGCCGGACCGACCATGAGTCGGTCATCATGTGCTCGCCTTCGACCAGCGGATAATCTGGTGGCGGCCACCGCTTTCGGTTCATGGTTTCGGATTCTGGTTCATCGGACGTGGTGCGTCGAGTCGATCGGTGACCACCAGTGCGGAGCCGATCGCTGCCAGGGCTCTGGTGACCGCACTGGATCCGCGTATTCTCCTGGGGTGCATGGTGTTCGGTGTGCCCGGCGATCGGGACGATGAGCGATGCGGTGGTACGGCCTAATCGCGGACGAGCCGTCGACCTTCACCGAACTGGCCGACAGTTTCGTGTCGATGGACCACCGCTACGACGATCCGCGACGATGGCGGGCGCAGGTCACCGTCCAGGAATCCGCGACCTACCGGATGCTGCGCTGGCAGCAGGAAAGCATCCGGTTGTGTGACCGCGGACCGTCGCATCTGCGGCGCGATCCCGCGGACGATTTCTATTGGATCGTCGTGCCGGAGCGGGGCGTGTACTCGATGCGCTACGGGGATCAGGTGCTGCATGTGCCGCCGGGGCGCGCGTCGCTGACCGGATACGACGAAACCTGCCGGCTCCGGATACCCGACTCGGCGGCACACGCGTTCCAGGTGCCGCGCACCGAGATCGACGCGCGAGTCCGCTCGAGCGGACTTCGCACCGTGCTCGACACCGGCCGCGGGCTGGGCCGGATCGCGGCCGGCCTGATCGCCGGAACCCACGCCGAGCAGGACGAACTCACCGGCCGCGACTTCGACGCCGTATGCGAGCGGATCGTCGAACTGGTGTGCCTGATGGCAGCCGGGGATACCGAGCCGCCGCATGCGCAGCACGCGGCGGTGTCGGCGGGCGTGCGCCGGTATCTGCGGGAGCACATCGGCCACCGGGACGTGCGCCTGCCCGCGGTCGCGCACGCGCTCGGCTGGTCGCCACGCCAGGTCCGTGCCGTATTGCAGCGGGAGGGCACCACGTTTCGCGATGTACGGCGGGAGGAAGCGCTGCGGGTGGCCCGGGCGCTGCTGGCCGACCCGCGGCAGAGCCTGAGCATCGGCGAGCTCGCGGCCCGCTGTGGGTTCACCGCCAGCTGGTTCTCCGCGGCCTTCAAGGCCAGATACGGTCAGACGCCGCGGGAATTCCGCCGCCGCGCCGCCGACACCTCACCGCGGTGAATCGAGCCGGACCGGGACGGCGACCGGGCCGACGGTGGTGATCTGCGCGGCGTAGTCGATCTCGCCGGCCGGGCAGGCCAGGGTCAGCCGCGGGTACCGGCGATACAGCGTGGACAGCGCGACGCGACTTTCCAACCGGGCCAGCGGCGCGCCCAGGCAGAAGTGCGGTCCGTGCCCGAACGCGAGCAGGTCGCGCTGGTCGCGTGCGATATCGAAAACCTCGGCGTCGGTGTAATGGAGTACGTCGCGGCCGACCCCGCCGTGCCACAGCATCATCGCGCCCGCAGGGATGTCGACGCCCGCGACCTGAATGTCGGTGCGGGCGTAGCGCATCAACGCCCCGGCCACCGACGACTCGTAACGCAGCACCTCCTCCACCACCGCGGCCCAGCGGTCTTCGGCGAGGGCGAGCGCCAGCTGGTCCGGATGCGCGTCGAGCGCGATGATCGCGTTGCCGAGCAGGTGGACGGTGGTCTCGTGGCCCGCGACGATCACCACCCACAGCATGTCGACCAGCTCGCTGTCGGTGAGTTCGTTGTCGGTGTTCGCGGCCAGCAGGGCCGAGGTCAGGTCGTCGCCCGGAGTGCTGCGCTTGCGCTGGAGCAACTCGGCGAAGTAGGCCACCATCGACTGCATCGCGGTCTGCGCCTGGGCGCCGGTGCTGGTGCTGGACAGGACCGTCTCGGTCCAGGTCTTGATCCACGGCTGCTCGGGCTGCGGCACACCGAACAGTTCGCAGATCACCCGAACCGGAAGGGGCGTAGCGTAATTCGCGACCAGATCGATGGTGTCAGCGGCCGGGAGGCTATCGATCAATTCGGCGGCGATCGCCTCGATTCGGGGTTGCAGGGCCGCGATGCGCGCGGGGGTGAACGCCTTGTTGATGGTCTTGCGCAGTCGGCGATGCTCGGCGCCGTCCTGATTGAGCATGTGCTCGGAGTCGGTGAGCGCGCGCATCGGCCAGTCGGCGGCGATGGTGCCGTTCCGCAGCGCGGGGCAGTGCGTGGCGTTCTTGGCGAACAGTTTCTCGTCGAGCACCTCGGTCACCGCCCGATGGCTGGTTGCCACCCAGGCGGGCACGCCGCCGGGCAGATCGACGGCTACCACCTCGCCCGCCGCGCGGATCCGGCGATAGGTGTCGCGCATCGATTCACCGGGGGTGGGCAGCTGGATAACGGTCTCGGGCATGTTGTCTCCCAGGAAGATTCGGATCGATTCCCGATTCAGCCTCGGGCCGCGAGCGCGCGCCTTCAACCGCCGGCGCGCTTCTCTGCCGCAAAACGGGAATCGTTGTCCCGAAACACAATTGGCGGGGTCGGAAAATCGGTGGCCGCCGAGGCGGTGCCCGCTCTACGGTGGGTCGTCCTCGACGCACCCGGGAAGGAGGGTCCGTGATGAAGCGAAACACCGAGGCGGCCACGGTGGTGCACGCCGAGCGCCCCGACCTGACCGCGTGGCGGCAACGGCACGAGTTGCGGCGATCCAACGCCGCGCAGCCGATCGCCAGTAAGCGGCAATACCGTCGCACCCGCAAGCATCGGCACCGCGAAGACTGATCCGGCCCGGTCCGGTGATGCCGCAGTTGGTCGATCAGGGCCCGCAAATCGAATGCGCCGGAACCCTTCGGCTCGAGCTGCTCCGAACAAGTTGCCGAGCAACGGAATTCAGGTGGGCGGTCGCAGAGCGGCGAATTCGTCGGTGACTCGGATTCCGGTGTCGGTGTAGCGGTAGAGGGCGGCGGGGCGGCCGCCGGCGCGGCCGGGGGCGGCGGTGGCGCCGGTGGGTGTGATCACCTTGCGGCGGGAGAGAACGCGCTGCAAATTGGTCGTGTCGACATCGTAACCCAGTGCCGCGCAGTAGATTTCGCGCAGCGTCGACATGGTGAATCGTTCCGGCGCCAATGCGAAGGCGATATTGGTGTAGGACAGTTTCGCGGCGAGCCGGGTACGTGCGTGCTCGACGACGGTGCCGTGGTCGAAGGACATGGCGGGTAGGGCGGAGACGGGGTGCCAGGCGGTGTCCGCGGGGAGTTGCGGGTCGGCGGTGAGCGGCACCAGTCCGAGGTAGGCCGAGGCGATGCGCCGGTCCCCGGGCACGCGATGCGGATCGCTGAACACCCACACCTGCTCGAGGTGGGCCAGTTCCCGCACGTCGACCTTCTCGGCGAGCTGGCGGGCAGCGGAGGTGTCGAGGTCCTCGTCGTTGCGCAGGCGTCCGCCGGGTAGCGACCAGGTGCCCTTCTGGGGATCGAGGGCGCGTTCCCACAGCAGCACCGACAATTCCCGCCTCTGGTCAGGCGCAGGCGGTTGACCTGCGGTGATGTTCTGGGCGACCGGGCGAACCTGGAACACCGCGGTGAGCGTTTCGTGGATGGTGCTACTATGGGCCACGTTTTCGATTGTAAGTCGAAAACCTGGTTTGGTGCGAATCGGCGAGTAGGCCGACCGCGCGAGGAAGGGAGCCATCATGGCGAGCACAGGTGCGAACACGGCGCCTCCGCTGATGGGGCAGGTGTTCGACGGACCGTCGGGATACGCCGGAGTCGAGGCGACACCGGAATGGGCGCAAGAGGTGAAGCGCCTGGCGCGCGAGCGCAACGCCACCATCCTGGCGCACAACTACCAACTGCCGGAGATCCAGGACATCGCCGACCACGTCGGCGACTCGCTCGCGCTGTCCCGGATCGCGGCCGAAGCGCCCGAGGACACCATCGTGTTCTGCGGCGTGCACTTCATGGCCGAAACGGCCAAGATCCTCAGCCCCGCCAAGACCGTGCTGATTCCGGACCAGCGCGCGGGCTGCTCGCTTGCCGACTCCATCACCGCCGCGGACCTGCGTGCCTGGAAGGCCGAGTTCCCGAACGCGGTCGTCGTGTCCTACGTGAACACCACCGCCGAGGTGAAGGCGCTCACCGACGTGTGCTGCACCTCCTCGAACGCGGTCGACGTGGTCGCCTCGATCGACCCCGACCGCGAGGTGCTGTTCCTGCCGGACCAGTTCCTGGGCGCGCACGTCAAGCGCGTGACCGGTCGCGAGAACATGCACATCTGGGCCGGTGAATGCCACGTGCACGCGGGTATCAACGGTGACGAACTCACCGAGCAGGCGCGTACCCACCCCGACGCGGAACTGTTCGTGCACCCCGAATGCGGTTGCGCCACTTCGGCTCTCTACCTGGCGGGGGAGGGCTCCTTCCCGGCCGACCGGGTGCACATCCTGTCCACCGGCGGCATGATCGACGCCGCCAAGCAGGCGAAGTCGAATCAGGTGCTGGTCGCCACCGAGATCGGCATGCTGCACCAGCTCCGGAAAGCCGCCCCCGGCATCGACTTCCAGGCCGTCAACGACCGCGCCTCCTGCCCCTACATGAAGATGATCACCCCCGCCGCTCTGCTGCGCTGCCTGGTGGAGGGCGCCGACGAGGTGCACGTCGATCCGGAAATGGCCGCTCGCGGCCGCAGTTCGGTGCAGCGAATGATCGAGATCGGCAATCCCGGCGGCGGCGAGTAGCCCGCATCGGCCGCGCGGCGCGATCTATCCTGCGAGAAGGTGTGGACCTATGACTTCGGTGGCGATCGGCTGGGAGGCCGAGGCCGATCTGGTCGTTATCGGCGGTGGTGTCGCCGGGCTGACGGCGGCGCGTACCGCATCGCTGCGCGGGCTGCGGGCGCTGATCCTGAGTAAGGGCGGGCCGACCGATACCGCCACCCAGTACGCGCAGGGCGGCATCGCCGTCGTCGCTCCGCACGGGGATTCGGTGGAATCGCATGTGCGGGACACGGTAGCCGCGGGTGCCGGGCTGGTCGACGTGGCGGCGACCCGCTCCATTGTCGAATCCGGGCAGGCGGCGGTCGCGGCGCTGACCGACCTCGGCGCGGTATTCGATCTCGGTCGCGACGGGCAGATCTCACGCACTCGGGAAGGTGGCCACAGCACTCGGCGCATCATTCACGCGGGTGGTGACGCCACAGGTGCGGAAGTGCAGCGTGCGCTGAACGCGGCCGGACTGCCCATCGTGTTCGGCGCGGCGGCCTGCGAAATCGTCACCGGCCCGAGTGGTGTGCGTGGCGTGCTCGCGGTGTCGGACAATGGATTCGGTGTCGTGCATGCGCCCGCGGTGTTGCTGGCCACGGGTGGGCTCGGTCAGCTGTACGCGTTGAGCACGAACCCCTACGGCGCGACCGCCGACGGTATCGCGCTGGCGCTGCGCGCGGGCGCGTCGGTCGCGGACCTGGAGTTCGTGCAGTTCCATCCGACGGTGCTGTACACACCGGGTGGTGTCGGCCGACGGCCGTTGATCAGCGAGGCCGTGCGCGGAGAAGGCGCGAATCTGGTCGATTCCGAGGGCAATTCGGTCACCGAGGGGCTGCATCCACGCGGTGATCTGGCCCCGCGCGATGTGGTGTCGCGGGCCATCGCGGCGCGCATGCGGGCGCTGGGCACCGACCACGTCTTCCTCGACGGCCGTGCGATCGAAGGTTTCGCACAGCGCTTTCCGACCATCACCGCATCCTGTCTCGCGGCCGGGATCGACCCCCGCGTGCAGCTGATCCCGGTGGCCCCCGCCGCGCACTACCAGTGCGGCGGAATCGTCACGGATGCACACGGCCGCACCGGCGTACCCGGCCTGTTCGCGGCCGGAGAAGTGGCCCGCACCGGCCTGCACGGCGCGAATCGGCTGGCCTCCAACAGCTTGCTGGAGGGGCTGGTGGTCGGTGAACGAGTCGCGGCCCTCGCGGCGGAGCGGCTCGAGGAGCCGCGCGGCGTCGAGGACATCCACGCGAACACCATGCCGCGCGTGGACCGGCAGGCATTGCAGCAGGTGATGACCGCGCACGCCGCGGTCGTGCGAGACCGGGACGGCCTGGCCGACGCCACGAACCGCCTCGAACGTGCGGTACTGCGCAATATGTCCAGCCGGATCACCAATGGCGACAGGGGAAATGCCGGGCTCTCCGAGGACCCGACCGCTCGGCGGATCGCCGAACTCGAAGACGGCGCCCTGACACTCACCGCCCGGGTGCTGCTGCTCGCGGCCGCCGCCCGCACCGAAAGCCGGGGCTGCCACACCAGATCCGACCATCCCGACGCGGATCCGGCGCTGCGCCACAGCATTCCGATCAGCCTGGACCCGGACGGTCATCCAGATCTCCAGGCTCCGATCCACCCCACCGCCCTGCCCCTGATTGGAGTGAGCTGATGGCTCTCGATCCCGCCCTGGACCGCGACGAGGTTCTCGCGCTGATCCGCACCGCGCTCGACGAGGATCTGCGCTACGGCCCCGATATCACCACGATGGCGACGGTTCCCGCTGACGCGGTGGTCAAGGCCGCGGTGGTCACCAGGCAGCCGGGCACCGTCGCGGGACTGGACGTCGGCTTGCTGGTACTCGACGAGGTGATCGGCGCGGGCAACTACGAGATCACCGGCCGGGTACCCGACGGCACCCGTATCCGGCCCGGGCAGTCGGTGCTCGACCTGGTCGCACCGACCCGGGGCCTGCTGACCGCCGAGCGCACCATGCTCAACCTGGTCTGCCACCTGTCCGGTATCGCCTCGGCCACCGCGGACTGGGTCGACGCCGTCGCGGGCACCGACTGCCGCATCCGCGACAGCCGCAAGACCCTGCCCGGCCTGCGCGCCCTCCAGAAGTACGCGGTCCGGGTCGGCGGCGGCGTCAACCACCGGATGGGCCTGGGGGATCAAGCGCTGATCAAGGACAATCACGTCGTCGCCGCGGGCTCGGTGACCGCCGCATTGCGCGCCGTCCGCGCTCTGGCCCCCGATATCGCCTGCGAAGTCGAGGTGGACAGCCTCGAGCAACTCGACGCCGTCCTCGCCGAAGACGTCGACCTGGTCCTGCTCGACAACTTCCCCCTGTGGCAGACCCAGGCCGCGGTCCAACGCCGCAATGCCACCGCGCCGACCACAAAACTCGAATCCTCGGGCGGTCTCACCCTCGACTCGGCCGCCGCCTACGCGGCCACCGGTGTCGACTACCTGGCCGTGGGTGCGCTCACCCACTCCGTCCGAGTGCTGGACCTGGGCTTGGACATGTAGGGCCACACCGTCTTTGCCGCCGGCCCGAGGGCGGCTCAGGCGGTGAGTTCACGCTCCAGCGGCGTGCGGAAACGTGGAATGGCACGGACGTCGCCGAACCACTCGCTGGTGCGTTCTGCTTCGGCCTCGATCAGCGCGTGTGCCTCGGCGCCGGGGTCTTCCAGTAGCCGCCAGACGATTTCGCCGTCCTTGCGCTGCGCCCAGCCGCCGACGATGCGGCCGTCGAGCCAGATGGTCGGGCCGATATTGCCGTTGCGGTCGAACAGCGCCGGGGCGTGTGGGCCCAGGTACCAGTCGCGCGATTGCCAGCCCATGGGCGTCGGGTCGAGCGCGGGGAGGAAGGCGGCCCACGGCGCCGGGGCGGGGGTCGGTTCCAGGTCGTCGGTGAGTGCGACGCCGGTGGCGCCGTCCAGGTCGACCTCGGTGACATCCAACTGGGCCAAGGTCTTTCGGACTTCGCCGAGCGTCCAGCCGGTCCACCATTTGAGGTCGGTGACGGGGGCGGGGCCGAAGGCGCGCAGCCAGCGGCCGACGAGTTCGGCGCGCGCGGCATCGGCGGACAGCTCGGGCACGCCATCGGGGAGCCAGGACTCGACGGGCGCCCAGGTGTACTGGCTGCTGGCCCAGCTCCCGTTCGGCCGCCCGCGCACGATGCGGCCCTCGGCGCCGAGCGTCACCAGCACCCAGGTGGTGATATTCGTCGGTTTCGAATACGACTTCTCCGGCGCCGGATTCACCTGGGTACGCAGCCGCGGCACGGCCTTGCCGAGCTGCGCGCCGGTGGCCGCGCCCAGCGACAGCAGCGCCTCGTGGGTCTCGGCTTCGACCTCGGCGAGCCACGCGCCGACATCACCGTCGACTGCGCCCGACTGCTCGATGAACTTGCCGTAGGTGCGGCGCTGCTTGACGGCGAGCGCGTCGGCACATGAAGCCTGAAGTGCGGGAACCAGTTCCGTCGGCGCGACGAACATGGTGCGGCGCATGGCCAGCATCCGCAGCAGCGTGCGCTCGTCGTAGAGCGACTTCGCCACATCCTCCGGCGTCAAGCCCGCCCCGCGCGCACCGGCCGACAGGTACACCGTCGCGGGATCGGTGGCATGCAGCACGACCATCGACCGCGCGATCTCGGCCGGGTCGGCCGCTCGATGCGCGTAGGCCAGCCGATGCCGCACCCCGAGCCGGTTTCGCCGCTCCGCGACGGTTATCGAACGCATAGGCGAAAGGGTAGCCGTTCCCGCCGGTCGGTGACGGCGACGGCCGAGGCGGTGTCTACAGCCCGAACTGCGCGGGCTCCAACCGCAGTGTCCGGCAGGCTTCGCGGACGGCGTCGACCTCGGCGGGGTCGAAGTTCCCGTCCGCGTTGCCGATCATGATGCCGATCTGCACGACGGCCTGGGCCTCGGTGGGTTTGCCCGCCGCCTTGGCGATCTGCTGGAGGACATGGGCGCGCCCGAACGCCGGGTCGGCGGTGAGGCGGCGGCAGTTGTCGTCGAAGAGGGCGCGCAGCTCGTCGGCGGGGAAGTTCTGCAGGACCGGGTCGGTGCCGAGCAGCCCGGCGACCCGCAGGCGCTCCTCGGGGGCGAGCTGTCCGTCGGCGGCGGCGACCAGCGCGCACATTCCCATGGCGGCGTCGCGGAAACCGCCGCCGCGCAATTCGTTCTTCTTGGCGAGCAGTTGGTTGCGCCACTGCGGCGCCTTGTCGACCACGTCCATCAGCCTGCTGAAGGTGTGCGCATTGGAAATGATCTTGTTCAAGAAGGCCACGGCCGTGCTCCCGTTGGTAGACGACCGCACGTTAGCAGAGGAATCGTGAGTCCGGCGCGCCCGCAATCGAATTGGGATCAGCGGCATGTCGGTGGCGTGGTTCCCGCCCGGTGGCCTGGCACTATTCCTGCTATGCGAGGTGGAATCGGTGTGCTGCTGGCGGCGACGGCGCTGCTGCTGGTGTTCCCGGCCCCGGTAGCGGCGGCGGAACCGGTCTGCGCGGTGCGGGTCGCGATCCGCCCGGTCGCCGTGCCCGTCGACGGCGAAACAGCGACGGGCCGCGTCTACGAGCCCTACCGGTGCGCCCCCGGCGATCTGCCGCCTCGCGCTCTGGTGGTGGCGGTGCACGGCCACGGCGGTTCGGCCGCCGATTTCGCCGACTACCTGAGTTCCCTCGCCCGCCGTACGAGCACACCGTTCCTGGCGATGGATCTACGCAATGCGACCAGCAGGTGGAAGACCGGCGAATGGAACCTCTGGGCGGGCTGGCACGACATCGTCGCGGCCACCGCATGGTTCACCGGGGCCCATCCCGTCGAACGCACGATCCTGTGGGGCTGGAGCCAGGGCGGCATCACCAGCGGTCTCGCGCTCGCGCACGGCCCGCGCGGACTGTTCGACTACTGGGTCGACAATTACGGCCCCGCAGACGATTTCACGATGTGGCTGGACGCCCCGCGGATCGGGCCCGGCCTGCGCGCGCAGATCGAACGCGACGCGGGCGGCTGCACGCCGATCGTCTGCCCACAGGCCTATTACGAACGCTCACCGTCGCTGCTGGCCGAACAGATCGACATCCGGCGGGCCTTCCTGGTGCACGGCGTCAGCGACACCGTGATCCCGTTCCGGGCCAGCACCGAGATGCGCGACGCCCTGGCGGCGGCGGGCACCCCGCTGTCCATGTACACCGTCGTGTCCGGCCGCGACCTGGACGGCCGGGTGGTGCCGGGCGATCACAGCATCGGGCCGGCGTTCTTCGAAGGTGGCTGCGTGGTCGAGCGACTGCTGACCGGCGCCGAACCGGTCACCGGGCCGGACCAGGAGTACGTCATCGATATCGCACAGGGTGTGGCGACCGCGCCACCGGCTCCCGCGCACGCCAAGTGTGCGGCGTGACACACCCGGAACACCCTGTGGCGCAACCCAGTTGTCCCCGAGGAACCCGACGAGGCGAAGGAGCCGACCATGACCGACCCGTCCTACCGCTGGAACGGCGCCGACGTCGATCTGGACGCCTATCTCGCCCGCCTCGGTTTCGACGGCGAGCGCGAGCCCACGGTGGACACATTGCAACGTCTGGTTCAGCTGCACACCACCTCGATTCCGTTCGAGAACCTGGAGATCATCCTGGGCCGTTCGATCGACCTCGACCTGGAGACCTTGCAGGACAAGCTGATCCGACGACGGCGCGGCGGCTACTGCTACGAGAACGTCGTGCTGTTCGCCGCCGTTCTGGAACGCCTCGGCTTCGGCGTGACCGGTCTCAGCGGCCGGGTCACCATGGGCGCGGCGGCGCTGCGCCCGGCCACCCACGCGCTGCTGCGCGTCACCACCGCCGACGACGACCGCGCCTGGCTGGTCGATGTCGGTTTCGGCGCCGGTCCGCTGCGGGCGATCGAACTCGGCGACAGCACCGCGGAATTCACCGCGGGCCGCTGGCAGTTCCGGTGGGCGCGCGGCGAATCCGGTGAGTGGGTACTGCACCAGTTCGGCCGGGACGGCTGGGTGGACCGCTACACCTTCACGCTGAACCCGCAGTACCGGATCGACTACCGGGTCGGGAACCATTTCGTCTCGACCTCCCCGGGTTCGCCGTTCACCACACGTCCGTTCGTGCAGCGCTTCCATCCGGATGTGCACTACGTGCTCGACGACCTGACGTTCATCACCGAATACCCCGACGGCCGTAGCGAAGTCACCGAGGTGACCCCCGGCGAGCTGCCGAAGCTCCTGTCCGAGGTCTTCGACATCGAACTCGACGCCGCGGACGCGGACGCGCTCGCCCAGGCCCATTGGCGGAACTGAACTCTCGCATCGCGGTTGACCTGCGTTGTCGGTGGCGGCCGATACAGTCGCCAGGGTGCGCACTCAGCTGAGGTCCACCGTCCTGCTCGCCGTCGCCACCCTGGTGCTGGCCGGGTGCGGCTCCGGCCCCGATCAGCCGGAGTCGGTGGCGGGCGCGTTCGCCGACGCACTGAACCGCGACGACATCGTCGCCGCCGCCGCGCTCACCGACGACCCGCCCGAGGCGGCCGCCGCCCTGACCCAGCTCTACGAGGGCCTCGGCAAAGAGGTGACCTTCGAGGTTCGATCCACCGACGAGAACGCCTTCACGCTCGGCGCCACCTGGAAGTTCGGCAAGGACGGCAGGAACGAGTGGGCGTACACCACCACGGGCACCGCCGCCGACTCCAACGGCTGGAAGATCAAGTGGGACCCGGCCACGCTGGCGCCTGGTCTCGCCGCGGGCCCGCTCACCTACTCCGCGGCCTACCCGAACGCCGCCCGCGTCCTCGATTCCACCGGCGGCGAGCTGATGACCCAGCACATCGTCACCGTCGTGCAGGTCGCCCCCGGCGCCGATACGGCCGCGGTCGCCGGTGCGCTGGCGCCCACGAACACCGGGATCACCGCGGCCTCCCTGACCACCGAACTGGCTGCTGCCCAGGGGAAATCCATTACCGCGATCACGCTGCGCGCCGCCGATATCGAGCCGGTCCACGCCGCGCTGTCGGCGATTCCGGGCGTCACCCTGTCGCCGCAGACCAGGCTGCTGACCGTCGACAAGGCGCAGGCCTCGCCGACGCTGTCGGGCCTGGCCGAGCTGTGGCAGCAGCGTGCCGACACGGCCGCGGGCTGGGCGGTGCGCGCGCAAACCCCCGGCGGCACCGAGCGAATCGCGGGACCGGATCCGAAACCCACCCCCGATATCGCCACTACGCTCGACATCGACCTGCAGAACGCCGCGGAAAGTGCGCTCGGCCCGCTCACCACCCCGGCCGCGGTCGTCGCGCTGCAACCGTCCACGGGCAATGTGCTGGCCATGGCGCAGAATTCCGCCGCCGACGCGCAGGGGCCGATCGCGCTCACCGGTCTCTACCCACCGGGCTCCACGTTCAAGACCGTCACGGTCTCGGCTGCCCTGCAGGCAGGGGAGGTCACACCGGATTCGGTGCTGCCGTGCCCGGGCTCGGCGAATATCGAGGGCCGGCGCATACCCAACGACGAGAGTTTCGACCTCGGCGAGGTGCCGCTGCACACCGCCTTCGCCCGCTCGTGCAACACCACGATGGGCATGCTCGGGGTGCGCCTGCCCGCGGACGGGCTGACTCGCGCGGCCACTCAGCTCGGTCTCGGTGTGGATTACGTCACACCCGGGCTCACCACCGTCACCGGGAAGGTCCCGGCCGCGGACACACCCGCCCAGCGGGTCGAGGCCAGCATCGGCCAGGGCCGGGTAACCGCGACCCCATTCGGTATGGCACTGGTCGCCGCCGCCATCGCCCACGGTTCCGCCCCGAACCCGGTGCTGGTCCAGGGCGAACCGGGCGTCGCGGATCAGCAGCCGCCCGTCCCGCCCGCGACCGTCCCGGACCAGATCAAGGCCATGATGCGCGAGACCATCACCGCGGGCACCGCCACCCAGCTGCGCGATATCCCCGGTCTGCTCGGCAAGACGGGCACCGCCGAGTACGGCGACAACACCCACGCGCACGGCTGGTTCGTCGGAATCGACGGTGATCTGGCCTTCGCGGTGTTCGTCGCGGACGCGGGGAGCTCGGGCCCGGCGGTGGACGCGGCCGGCCGGATGTTACGCGCGCGCAGGTGATCACCTGCGGTGACGGGAACCGGCCCGAACCGGGCCGATTTTCGGGCATCCTGGGGCACGGCGATCAACCAGCTGCCGCTACACTCGTCCGCGGACCGCATGAGTGGTCAATATGCGGCATGTCACGATTTCGAGAAGGTTCGGAGTAGGCGCCATCGATACCGGTCAGTTGATCGCGGAGCATTACCGCCTGGTCGAGCGGATTGGTAGCGGCGGCACAGGCGTCGTTTGGCGTGCCGTCGACGAACGTCTGCAGCGCTCGGTGGCGGTCAAGCAGATCCACATCAAACCCAGCCTGCCCGAGGCCGAACGTGATGTGGTGCGCCAGCGCGCTTTCCGTGAAGCGCGCAATGCCGCGAAGTTCCAGCACCCCAACGCCATCGTCGTATTCGACATCACCGAGCACAACGGCGACCCGTGCCTGGTCATGGAATACATGAAGTCCAACAGCCTGGCCGCGGTGATCGCGGCGCAGGGCCCGCTGCCGCTGCAACAGGTGGCCCGGATCGGCGAGCAGGTCGCCTCGGCGCTGATCGCCGCCCATCAGGCGGGCATCGTGCACCGCGACGTGAAGCCGGGCAATGTGCTGCTCGACGACCACGGCACGGTGAAGATCACCGACTTCGGCATCTCGCGCGCCGCGGGTGATGCCACCCTCACCGAAACCGGCCTGATCTGCGGGACCGCGGCGTATCTCGCGCCGGAGATGGCGCGCGGCGCGGACCCGAGCCCTGCCTCGGACGTATTCGCCCTGGGCGCCACGCTGTTCCACGCACTCGAGGCCGAACCGCCCTACGGCGCCAACGCGAATCCGCTCGCGGTGCTCTACGCCGCGGCCAACGGCCAGGTCAGCGAACCGCGGAACGCGGGCCCCGCCACCGACCTGCTGCTGGACCTGCTCAGCCCCGACCCGCGTGATCGGCCCACCATGCGTGAGGCCTACGACGAACTGGCCGCACTCGCCGACACCGGCGCCAATTCCGCGCCGGCCGGGTTCGTGCCCGCCAGCGAGGCCTACGCGCGCCGCCAGGCCGGCGCCCCGGAATCCGCGACCCGTGCGCTGCGTCCGATGCCGCCACAGCAGCAGCACCGCACCGAACGCCAGTCGCGTCCGCTGCCTCCGCCGCCGCGCAACAACCACCCCGATACCGCCGCGCACCCGCGCACGGCCGCCCATCAGCGCCCCGCGCCCCGCCGCTCCACCTCCAAGCGCCGCGCCGTCCTGATCGGCGCCACCATCGGTGCGATCATCACCGTGATCGGCCTATCCATCAGCGCACTGTCCTCCTCGGACGGGAATACCCCCTCCGCACAGGCGAATTCGCCCACCAGCACGCGCTCGGTTACGACCACGGCGGCGGTACCGGAACTAGGCAAGACGCCCAGTTCGGGCAAGGTGGACATCGTGGAAGCCGGGCAGATGCTCGAGGTCTTCTATCTGAATCCCGGCGGTTCCTGGTATTTGCTGACTCCCGCAGCACGTAAACCGTACGGCAGTGAGCAGGCGTTCCGGGAGTACTGGAGCACTCGCATCGTCACGGGGTTTGCCGATATCAAGGGTGAGACCAACTATCCGGACGGCTCGGTCGATATGCGCATCGCGCGGGTCACCGTCCAGGGCCAGAGTCAGCCGGTGGTGGTCCACGTGGTCAACAGCGGCGGCAAACTTCTCATCGACGACGAAACCCGCCCGGACGCCGCCTAGATCGGGCTTGGCAGGTGCGCGACCCCCTGGTCGGCACCTGCGGCCCGATCCGTTTCAGGAACCCATCGCGAAGCGCAGCAGCGCCTGCTTGTCGCCCTGCTTGATCTTGCCCTTGCGGTTGAGCACTTCCAGCTGCCACTGGTCACCGTTGCGGAAGGTGCGCGCCACGGCGTTGGCATTGTCGTTGCCGAGCAGCGACGGCCAGATGTCGGCGACCTGCTGGCTGCTGCCGCCGGTCGCGTCGTAGACCTTGAACGAGATGTTGTTCGCCTTCTCGAACGAGGTGCCCTTCTTGAAGGCGCAGGCGACGAAGATGATGGCGTCGATGCCGCCGGGCACATCGGAGAACGTGACGTGGACCGTTTCGTCGTCACCGGCGGCCGCGCCGGTCTGCTCGTCACCGGAGTGCAGCACCGCGCCGTTGCCCAGCGGGTCGAGCGAATCCAGGCCCGCGAAGCGCACCGGCTCGCTGCCCTGCATGAGAATGGCGATCAGATCCAGGTCGACGCCGCGCTTGCGCTTGGCGATACCGAGCAGTCCACCACTGGAACCAGCCGACGGATCCCAGCTCACCCCGACACTCAGTTTGCTGATACCGGCGAGATCCGCGGCGCCGTCTTCTTTTTTGAGCGTGATCATGCGTTCAGACTAGCGGGGATTCGAAATCCGAATAGGGCGTGTCGATTTGCTAACCGCCCGTTCACCTGAGTGGCGAACCGCCGTCCGGCACTCGAGATTTGCCTCGGCAGCCCGGACTGCGGTGACCACGGCTCCGCGCGACCCACTGATCCCCGCGTGTCGCCTTCGTCGCGGGTCGACAATGGAGCCCATGGCACCGAATGCGGCACTCGCGCCCTTGCAGATCCTGATCGGGGAATGGGAGGTGGACAGTCCGCAGTTCCCCGGGCCCAAGGGCCGTACCCGGATCGAATGGCTGGAGGAGGGCGGCTATCTGCTGCTGCGCGACACCGTGCCGGAGCCCGGTCCGAGCGGAACCTGGATCATCGGCGTCGACGACGACGAACTGGTGCTCACGGTCCTGCACCACGATGTGAGGGGGGTCTCACGGGTCTACCGGATGACGTTCGACGCGGCGGGTTCCTGGCGGGTCTGGCGCGAGGCGCCCGGCTTCCATCAGCGCTTCGCTGCCATCGTGCAGCCGGACGGCAAGCTGATCAGAGGTACCTGGGAGAAGTCCGAGGACGGCGTGGAGTGGGAACTCGACTTCGATCTGATCTACACCCGGCTGCACTGATCGTCTGAGAGCCAGGTCACAGCGGCGGCACGGCCGTGGGTGGCACGGCTGGCCGGTGCGGATATCCGATGGTGCGGCCCATTAGGCTGGTGGTCAGCAAAGTACCCGGCCACAGGACAGGACCGCACACCGATATGACACCCCGCATCGAGCTCGCCCGCGTTGATCTGCGCGGTCGCACTCCTTCCGCTGCCGAGCTGCGCGCCGCGCTGCCACGCGGAGGAGTCGACGTCGACTCGGTGCTGCATCACGTGCGCCCGGTGGTGGAGGCGATCCGCGACCGGGGTGTCGAAGCGGCCCAGGAATACAGCCAGCGATTCGACGGCATCACGCCCGCCAGCGTGCGGGTACCGGCCGCCGAACTGGAACGGGCGCTTGCCGAACTCGATCCGGCGGTGCGCGCGGCCTTGGAAGTCGCCATCGCACGTACCCGCGTCGTGCACGCCGACCAGCGCCGCACCGACAAGACCACCCAGGTGGTGCCCGGCGGTACCGTCACCGAACGCTGGGTGCCGGTCGAACGGGTCGGGCTGTACGTACCCGGCGGCAATGCCGTCTACCCGTCCAGCGTCGTCATGAACGTGGTGCCCGCCCAGGCCGCCGGGGTCGAGTCCCTGGTCGTGGCCTCGCCGCCGCAGGCCCAGTTCGACGGGCTTCCGCATCCGACCATCCTGGCCGCCGCGCAACTGCTCGGCGTCGAGGAGGTGTGGGCGGTCGGCGGCGCGCAGGCCGTGGCCCTGCTGTCCTACGGTGGCACCGATACCGACGGCGCACAGCTGGAACCGGTCGATCTGATCACCGGCCCGGGCAATATCTACGTCACCGCGGCCAAGCGGCTGTGCCGGGGGCTGGTCGGGATCGACGCCGAAGCCGGGCCCACCGAGATCGCGATCCTGGCCGACGCCACCGCCGATCCGGCGCACGTCGCCGCCGATCTGATCAGCCAGGCCGAACACGATGTGCTGGCCGCCAGCGTGCTGGTCACCGACAGCGCCGAATTCGCCGACGCGGTCGACGCCGCGCTGAACGCGCAGCTGCCGGTGGTCAAGCACGCCGAACGGGTGCGAGAAGCACTGTCCGGCAAGCAGTCCGGCACCGTCCTGGTCGACGACATCGCCCAGGGACTGCGTGTGGTCAACGCCTACGCGGCCGAGCACCTCGAGATCCAGACCGTCGACGCCGCGGCCGTCGCCGCCCGGGTGCGCAGCGCCGGTGCGGTTTTCGTCGGCGCCTACGCGCCGGTCAGCCTCGGCGACTACTGCGCCGGCTCCAACCATGTCCTGCCCACCGCGGGATGTGCCCGGCATTCCTCGGGTCTGAGCGTGCAGACCTTCCTGCGCGGTATCCACGTCGTCGAATACACCGAGGCGGCGTTGAAAGATGTTGCCGGGCATGTGGTCGCGCTGTCCACCGCCGAAGACCTGCCCGCTCACGGCCAGGCCGTGACTGTTCGTTTCGAGGCTCTGTCATGACCGCCATCCCGGGCGCCGCCGCCACACTGGACGATCTGCCGCTGCGCGCCAACCTGCGAGGCAAGAAGCCGTACGGCGCACCGCAATTGACGGTCCCGGTGCAGCTCAACACGAATGAGAATCCGCACCCGCCGTCGCGGGCGCTGATCGACGATGTCGCCGAGGCCGTGCGTGCCGCCGCGGCGGATCTGCACCGCTATCCGGATCGCGACGCGGTCGCCCTGCGCGGCGATCTCGCCGCCTACCTCACCCGGCAGACCGGCGTCGGTCTCGATGTCGCGAACCTGTGGGCGGCCAACGGCTCCAACGAAATCCTGCAGCAGCTGCTCCAGGCGTTCGGTGGTCCCGGCCGCACCGCGCTCGGTTTCGTCCCGTCGTATTCGATGCACCCGATCATCTCCGAGAGCATCGACACCGAGTGGGTGGCCGCGGAGCGCAGCGAGGATTTCTCGCTCGACATCGATTACGCGGTGGCCTGCATCCGCGAGCGCCGCCCCGACGTCGTCTTCGTGACCAGCCCCAACAACCCGAGCGGGCACAGCATCGCGCTCGCGGACCTGGCCCGGATCCTCGATGTCGCGCCCGGCATCGTGGTGGTCGACGAGGCCTACGCCGAGTTCTCTGGTCAGCCGAGCGCGGTCACCCTGATCGATCGCTATCCGGCCAAGCTCGTGGTGAGCCGGACCATGTCCAAGGCGTTCGCCTTCGCGGGCGGCCGGCTCGGTTACCTGGTCGCCGCCCCGGCGGTGATCGACGCGCTGCTGCTGGTCCGCTTGCCGTACCACCTGTCGGTCGTCACCCAGGCCGCGGCCCGCGCCGCTCTGCGGCACGCGGACGAAACCCTGGCCGGCGTCGCGGAGCTCTCGGCGCAGCGCGATCGCGTCACCGCGGCCCTGCGGGCCCTGGGCTACCAGGTGCTGCCCAGCGATGCCAACTTCATCCTCTTCGGACGCTTCGCCGACGCGCCTCGCGCCTGGCAGCGCTACCTCGACGAGGGTGTGCTCATCCGCGACGTCGGTATCCCGGGCTACCTGCGCACCACCATCGGCCTGGCCGCCGAGAACGACGAGCTCTTGCGGGTGAGCGCGAAACTGGCGGCCGAGGAGCTGATCTCCCTATGACCACCGACCGGGAAGCGAGCATGGACCGAATCGCGCGGGTGGAACGCACCACCCGGGAATCCAGCATCGTCGTCGAACTGAATCTCGACGGCAGCGGTAGGACCGACATCTCCACCGGGGTGCCGTTCTACGACCACATGCTCACCGCGTTCGGCCAGCACGGCAGCTTCGACCTCAGCGTGCACGCCAAGGGCGACATCGAGATCGAGGCGCACCACACGGTCGAGGACACCGCCATCGTCATCGGCCAGGCGCTCGCGCAGGCCCTCGGTGACAAGAAGGGCATTCGCCGCTTCGGCGACTCCTATATTCCGATGGACGAGACGCTCGCGCAGGCGGTCGTAGACGTCTCGGGCCGTCCGTACTGCGTGCATACCGGCGAGCCGGAGCACATGCTGCACACGGTCATCCCGAGTGTCGGTGCGGGCGCGTCGTATTCGACCGTGATCAACCGGCATGTCTTCGAATCGATCGCGTTGAACGCGCGCATCGCCCTGCACGTGCGGGTGCTGTACGGGCGCGATCAGCACCACATCACCGAGGCCGAGTTCAAGGCGGTGGCGCGGGCGCTGCGCGCCGCCGTCGAGTACGACCCGCGGGTGAGCGGAGTTCCGTCGACGAAGGGCACGTTGTGACCGTGAAGTCTGTTGCCCTGCTCGACTACGGTTCGGGCAATCTGCATTCCGCCGAACGCGCGCTGGTGCGGGCCGGAGCCAAGGTCGAGGTGACCGCCGACCCCGAAATCGCCTTGGCGGCAGACGGTTTGGTCGTGCCCGGGGTGGGCGCGTTCGCGGCCTGCATGGCGGGGCTGCGCGAGGTGCGTGGTGAGCGCATCATCGGCCAGCGGCTGGCCGGCGGGCGCCCGGTGCTCGGCATCTGCGTCGGTATGCAGATCTTGTTCGAGCGAGGCGTGGAATTCGGCGTGGAGACGACGGGCTGTGCCGAGTGGCCGGGTGTGGTCGAGCGGTTGTCGGCTCCGGTGCTGCCACACATGGGCTGGAACACGGTTTCCGCCCCGGTCGACAGCGTGCTGTTCGCGGGCATGGATCCCGGCACCCGCTTCTACTTCGTGCACAGCTACGCCGCGCAGACCTGGGACCTGCCGGCGAGTGAGCACTTCGCGACGCCGAAGCTCACCTGGGCCGAGCACGGCGTCCCGTTTCTCGCGGCGGTGGAGAACGGTGCGCTCTCGGCGACCCAGTTCCATCCGGAGAAATCCGGCGATGCGGGCGCGCAGTTGCTTCGGAACTGGATCAATTCGCTGTAAAAAGGCTCTGGCCAGGCGATTTGACTTTGTTCGATCTACTACGTAACTTTATTCGAGTCAGAGCGACACGGACACCGACCCGGAGCCTAGCGGCCCGGGAAACGAGGTAGGACGAGGAGCGCCTGACCATCCGGTTGGTTCGTTAAGTCCGATTTTGTTATCGCGACTGGATCAGCTAAGCTTTGAACCCTGCCTCACGGAAGCCCCGAGTAATTCGCGGTCGGATGTGTGTGCGTGTGTTCTTTGAGAACTCAATAGTGTGTCGATGAATGTCAGTGCCAATATATTATTGGTTCCGATTCCTCATACCCCCCGG
>NZ_JBHXVZ010000011.1:0-224802 GCF_042672005.1 Nocardia sp. NPDC127579
ACACACGCACCACAGGTCGTGCACGACCACAACACCTCGGGATCGATGATCCCGTTCACATCCACACCACCGACCAACGGACGCTCCGCCTCGGCTCGATCTCGCTCCGAGATCTGTTGCAGCGCTTCCTCGTCCCCGCCGGCCAGCAGGTAGGGCGCTTTGGCGTAGGTGTGGTCGCGCAGCGACGTGATGAGCAGTTTCGGCGAGAGCGGCTTTCCGGTGTTCCAGGCCGGGCACTGCGACTGGCAGCGACCACACTCGGTGCAGGTCGTGAAGTCCAGCAACCCTTTCCAGCTGAAGTCCTCGATCTTGCCGGTTCCGAACACGGCGTCCTCGCCGAGCTCCTCGACTCCCTCGAGGTCGACCGGCTTGCCCGCGACGGTCAGCGGCTTGGCCGCGCCCAGTGCGACGCCGCCGTCGCCCTCACGCTTGAAGTAGATGTTGAAGAACGCCGAAATCCGGTGCCACGCAACACCCCAGGTGAGTTTGCGGCCGATGATGTAGAGGAACGCCGCTCCCGCGAGCATCTTGACGAACGCGAAGATCGAGATCATCAGCGGACTGTTCGGCAGCACCCGCGCGACCTGCATGGTCAGCGGGTCGGTCGACAGATGGCCGCCGCCGTAGGTCGCGATCTTGCCCGCTTTCACCAGCACATCGCCGAGCCCGTGGATCATCACGATCGTCTCGATGAGATACGCGGCGAGGAAATTCGATCCGCTGAAGCGCGACAGCCGCTCCGGGCGCCGGGGATGGTTTCGCTGCCGGATGACGATCAGCGCGGTGATGCCGATGATCGTGGCGAGACTGAGAATCTCCTCCAGCAGGTGGTAGCCCGCCGTGTTTCCGATGACGGGCCAATGGAATTCGGGATCGAAGGTCTGCCCGTAGGACTCGAAGTAGAAGACCATTCCGAGCAGGAATCCGACCATGATCAGCCAGTGCGCCCAGCCGACACTCCGGAATTTGTTCATCCGGGTGTGCGCGGCGACCTCGACGAACACCGTCGCGAGGCGCGGCAGTACCGGCCGCAGCCGAGACGAATCCGGCGCGCCCGCGCGCAGTACGCGAATCATCCGGCTCAATCCGGTGGCCAGCGCCACCCAGCAGATCACCGTGATGGCGGCACCGATGATCCCGAGTGCGATCGTCGCAGTGCTCATGATGCAGTTCCCCCGCTCGGAGAAGTCCCCACTACCGGCCCCCAATCGTGTTACCGGCCGGTAACTTACGTATCTGGGGTCAACGTATCACCCCGCTCGACGCCGACGGAAGCCGGTGTGAGGTGCGCCGCAATCACACCGAAACCCTGCCACCGACCGCCCGTGCGAGCTCAGATACTCCAGCGAGCCCTGGCTCGCCGAATTGCACTGGCCCACAACACTTTCGAGCCGGACACGAGTTCGCCGTCGAGCTGGCTGGCGGCGACCAGATCAGCGGTGAGCCGGGCCGCGGCGACCTTGGTCCGCGCCGGCGCCTTGCTCGGGTGGCCGGTGCCGAACGGGGGCTGGGGGTCGTACTCGATGGCGAGCTGGACCGCCTCGGCACGGTCACGGCCCGCCAGCTCGCCGATCAACCAGAGGCCCAGGTCCAGTCCCGCCGAGACACCGGCAGCAGTGACGATCCTCCCGTCACGCACGATTCGCTTGTCGCGCTGCGGTTTCGCACCGAGCCCGGCGAGCGCCGACTGCGCTGCCCAGTGTGTGGTGGCGGGGCGGCCGTCGAGCAACCCGGCCGCGGCCAGGATGATCGCACCGCTGCACACCGAGGCGGTCCAGGTGCTGGTCTCATGGACGCGGCGCAGCCACGCGAGCAGCTTCTCGTCGGCGGCGGTCACCATCGTGTTGGGGATCGAGCCGCCGACGAGAACGATGTCCGGCGCGGGCGTCTCGTCGAAGGCGTGGGTGGCGGCCAGGATCAGCACACCACTGTCGGTGGTGATCGGGCCGGGTTCGTGCCAGACGAAACGGAATTCGGCATCGGGGAGCCCGCGCAGAACTTCGAACGGGCCGATCGCATCCAAGGCGGTCATTCCAGGGTAGGCGACGACGGCGATCTGGATCATGCGGACCTCCGTCGGAAGGAGTCGGCGAGCCGGGGTGTTCCGGCCGTGGTGACGACATCGACGCGGGCACGGAGGTGGGCGTTTCCGGTGGCCGCGGAGACCAGGGCACCGGCCAGGTCCGCGCGTGCGGTGTAGCGCCCGGGAATACTCGAGCAGGCCACGCGGTAGTCGGTCGGGCGGCGGCTGTCGAAGAGTCCGGATGCGCGCATGATCGTCCAGTCCAGGTCGCTGCGCTCGACGGCGTGTTCCATGCTGCGCATATCGGCGTAGGCGGTGCGGCCCAGGTTGAGCAGAATCGGCAGTAGGACCCGGCGGAACAGCAAGGTCTCGCCGGGTGCGGCGGTGCCCGCGACGCAGACCGAACTGACGCACACCAGTCGTCGCACCCGGTGGCGGCACATCGCGTGCATGATGTTCCCGATGCCCTCGGTGAAGATCGAGACGGGCTTGCGAGTGTAGGTACCGCCCAGCGCGGAGATCACGGCGTCGTGTCCGCCGACTGCGTCCGCGACCGAATCGCCGTCGTAGGCGTCTGCCCGAACCACACGCAACCGTGGTGCGGCGCAGGGGAATTCGTCGGGACGCCGGACCGCGGCGGTTACCTCGTGCCCTCGATCCAGCGCTTGGCGCACCACGTGCAGGCCGGTCCTTCCGTTGGCCCCGAACACAACGATTCTCATACGTCTCCCCGTTTCCGATATCCGGTCAGCAGCGGCACGACCAAGGCGTCGATGATCCGCTCGTAGTACGCCCCATCGATGGGTTGCTCGCCGTCGAGCAGGCGGTAGAAGATCATGGCGGGCACGACATCGGCGATCAGTTCGGTCTGCGCCGCCGCCGCGATCTCCCCGCGGCGGCGGGCCCGATCCACGATCGCCGTGTACGCGGCCCGGCGCGGCTCCCCGATGACCCGGTCCACCGTGTCCCGAAGTGCCGGATCACGATTGATCGACGCCGCTATCGCAGACAGGAACGCATCCCGCGGACCGTTGCGGTCCGAGTACATCGCGCCCACCGCGAGCAGATCCTCGCGCAGGCTGCCCGTATCCGGCAGCGGCTCGTCCCACGCCAGCAGCCGCACCGCGTCCCGGACCAGCTCCGACTTGTCCTTCCACCGCCGATATACCGTCGCCCGGCTGGCTCCTGCCCGCGCCGCCACCGACTCCATGGTCAACCGGTCGTACCCGACCTCCGGCAGAATCTCGCGGACTGCCGCCAGCAGAGCCCGGTCCCGCTCCGGATCTCTCGGCCTCCCACCGGATTTCGACTTGCTCCCACCAGGCTGCACTGAACTCACAACTCGACGGTAACCCCGAATCGATTACGATACAAGCGTGTTCCGTATCGCAACTACAACCGGGGGATGGTGCGCCACCAACCGAGAAGGTCGTCGAAGGGGCGATCCCAGGTGGAGACGATGGCGCACTGGCTGCGCGGGGTGGTGTCGAAGACGATGGTGATGGCCGAACCGTCGGTGGTGTCGCGCCAGAGGGTGGCCGGGGCGTCGGGGCGGTCGAGGCGTTCGATGTAGGCGTATTTGCCGGGTGGCCCGTCCGGATACAACTCGCGGCCACGCTGGCAGAGGAAACTGTTGGACGGGTTGCCGGACCGGCTCGGGCACCAGAGGCCGAGGCCGGTGGTGTTTTCCGCATGGCAGGTCAACCCGCGGTAGCCGGTGGCTTCGGGAGCGGGGACCGCAGCCCGGGTGGCGGTTTTCGGGATCAGCGCCGGGTACAGGTCGGCGATCCACTGCGCCGAGCCGTACGATGCCGCTTTCCCGGCATCGGAGGAATGACGTTCCCGCGTGGCGATTCCCAGGACGAGGGCGCAGACGACGGCGGCGACGAGCAGGCAGACGCTCACGACGATTTCCAGCGGGGTGCTCTTCGCGGTGCGCACATCGTAGGCCACGGGTTCGGCCCGGAGCGTGGGCTTTTCCGCCGCCGCCCGCTCCGCGGCTTCGGCCAGGGCACGGCAGGTGCGGTAGCGCCGGGCGGGATCCTTGGCCATGGCCGTGGCGATGACCGCGTCGAAGGCCCGCAGCCCCGGGTCGACCGCGGACGGTTCGGGCGGCGGTTCGGTCAGGTGGGCGTGCAGCACCGACAGCGGCGTCGAGCCGGCGAATGGTTTTCGCCCGGTGAGCATTTCGTACAGGGTGGCACCGAGTGAATAGATATCGGCCCGGCCGTCGATGTCGCCGCCCTGGATCTGTTCGGGTGCGACGTAGGCGAGGGTGCCGATCACCGCACCGGTGGTGGTGAGCGCGACCGATTCGTCGAGACTGTGCGCGATACCGAAATCGGTGATCAGGACGTTGTCGTCGCCGCTGTCGGCGACCAGGATGTTGGCGGGCTTCACATCGCGATGCAGCACGCCCACGGTGTGCGCGTGGTCCAGTCCGCGCGCCACCTCCGCGAGGATGTGGACCGCCCGATCCGGCGGAAGCGGCCCGTCATCGAGCAGGCGCGCGACATCGACGCCGGCCACGTACTGCATGGCGATCCAGCGGCGGCCGTGCTCGACGCCACGATCGAACACGGTCACGATATTGCGGTGGGACAGGCGGGCGGCCAGGTCGGCCTCCCGTTCGAAACGTCGCGCGGCCGCGGCATCGGACCCGACGGCGGCGGCGAGGATCTTCAGCGCGTCCGAACGCGGCAACCGCGGATGCCGTGCGAGATAGACCGCGCCCATACCGCCCGCACCCAGCGATTGCTCGATTCGGTAACCCGCGAACCGCGTCCCCCGCTGAAGCATGCCCCACGATAACCGCGTGACTCGCGGCGCGGATTCACTTGCGCCAGAAGAGGTGGTGCACGATCCCACTCGGGCTCGGGACCTGCTCGAGGTGGAAGCGATCCGTGTATTCGGCGGGGCTCTCCCACAGGCGTTCGCCACGGCCGAGGGTGACCGGCGCGACGGCGACATGCATGGTGTCGATCAGGTCGGCCGCCAGGAAGGCGCGGACCGTGGCGACACCGCCGCCGATCCGAACGTCCTTGCCGTCGGCGGCGTCGAGCGCCTGGGCCAGCGCTTCCTTCGGCGACGCGTCGACGAAATGAAAGGTGGTGTCCGACAGTGTGAACGAGGGACGCGGGTGGTGGGTGAGCACGAAGACCGGCGTGTGGAACGGCGGCTCGTCGCCCCACCAGCCCTGCCAGTCGTAGTTCTCCCACGGGCCGCGCTGGGGGCCGAACTTGTTGCGGCCCATGATCTCCGCGCCGATGTTGTTGGCGAAGTCGCGGGTGAGGTAGTCGTCCAGGCCGTAGGTGCCGCCCGGTTCGGTGCGTCCCGGCCAGTGCGCGGTGGCCCCCGCCCACGACATGAGCCGGCTCGGATCGGCGTGACCGAACGGGCGGTCCAGGCTCTGCCCCTCCCCCGCCCCGTATCCGTCCGCGGAGATCGTGAAGTTCTGGACACGAACTATCTGTGTCATGTCGGAGCCCCTTCTGATTGTGAATTGCAAGCAGTTGCGAACGTACCCTAGACTGCTCTTATGTCGCAACCAGTTGTGCATGAAAAGCTGCCGGTGCCGCCGGGCAGATCCGGCTGTCCGATCAATAGGACGATCGAGCTCCTCGGCGACCGCTGGAGCCTGATCGTGCTGCGCGACATCATGTTCAGCGGCAACACCCACTTCCGCGAGCTCCTGACGGGCTCGCTCGAGGGCATCGCGTCCAACATCCTGGCCGATCGCCTGGCCAAGCTGGTGGCCGCGGGCCTGCTCACCCGCGACGACGATCCGACCCATCGCCAGAAGGTCGAATACCACCTCGCCGAGCCCGCCATTCAGCTCGTCCCGGTGCTCGCGCAGCTCGGGGCATGGGGTGCGCACTGGCTCGACACCGCCCCCGAGCTCACCATCCGCGCCGAACTCCTGGCCGCGGGCGGCCCGCCGCTGTGGGAGCGCTTCATGACCGAGCTCCGCGCCACCCATCTCGACCGCGCGCCGTCGCCCGCCGACGGCGTGCTCGCGGAGTTGACCGCCGCCTACGAGGCGCTTGCCGAATGACGGGCGCTCATGATTCGGCCGCCGTTCGCGCGGTGCGAGTGAGCATGTGCGCCTCTCGCATTCGGCCGTCCTCGGTGAAGCGACCGAAGAAATACACCTCGATGGCCAGATCCTTGCCGCGCTGCCGCACGTGCATGGCGTAGCGGGCGGCGATCGAGTCGCCGTCCGCGACCGCGTCGTACACCTCGATACGCGCCTCGGGGCGATTCTTGCGGACCGGGCGGCAGTGGGCGATCAGTTTGTCGCGGTCTATTCGATGCCCGTCGGCGAACTGCACGATATCGGGGGCGTGGAACCGGTCGACGACGGCGGACGCGTCCTCGTCGCTTGCGAGCAATTGCTCGTTGAACGAGCGGTAGAAGTCGGCGATGAATGTCTTCGGGTCAGCGAAAGACGGCACGGATCTCCTCACGAAAGGATTAATTCTTACACGCTGTAAAACGTACAGCTCCGACCTAAATCTGACAAGATGTAAGAGATGAATCCACCACGCAAGCGCCGCGCCGATGCCCGCCACAGTCGAGCGGCGATCCTCGATGCGGCCACCACGGTCCTGAACGACCAACCGGACGCGAGCGTCGAAGCCATCGCCGCCGCCGCGGACGTCACCCGGCAGACCGTGTACGCGCACTACCCGTCGCGCGAACGCCTGCTGCACGCCGTCCTGGCACGGATCACCGAATCGACCGCCGCGGCTATGGACGCCGCGCTCCCCGACGACGGGCCGGCAGCCGAAGCCCTGCTGCGCGTCCTCGACGCGGCGGCGGGCGAATCCGCCCGGTATCCCGTTCTGCTGCAACAGATCAACGCGCTTCCGGCGACCCCGGAGACAGCCCGCGAGCAGCACACTCCGATCGCGGACCGCTTGGCGCGGGTGATCCGGCGCGGGCAGGCAGCGGGCGAGTTCGACGCTTCGCTCCCGCTCGCCTGGTTGGTGAGCGTCACGATCCGGCTCGCCCACGCCGCGGCCGAGGAGGCCGCCGGCGGACGGATGAGCGCCGAGGCGGCCACGCAGGCGCGGACACTCAGCCTGATGCGAGTACTGGGTGCTCGCCGCGCCGGCCAGGCCGGACAGGACCCCGCCTAGCGTCCGACCTCGCCCGTGTACTGCCGCACCGAGAACAAACTGGCGTTGTAGCAATAGGTTTCGGACGCGCGTGGCTGATCGGCGAGTTCGGCCAGCCGCCGGTCGGGAATCGACGGCCAGTTCGCGGAGGTGACCACCTCGATATCGCCGGGCACCCCCTCGACCCGCTGCCGGTGGTAGCCGTCGACCACGACCATCGCCAGCACGACGCCGGGGTCGGCGTGAATCCGCCACAGGGTCGGTTCGTAGGCCTTCAGGACCAGCACCTGCGGACGGATCGTGGCGTGGACATAGATGTCGGCCGTGCCTTCGGGGTGGTTACCGAACGAGTGGTCACTGCTCGTCTCGTACACCTCGATCGCGTGGGTGTCGATCGCACGACCGGCGTCGGGTGGCGGATTGCGGCGCTCGCGCACGCTGTAGCCGCCGTCGAGATCGCAGTCGTGCACGACTACGGGATGTCGCCCGGCGGGGAGCGCGGGTTCCGGTCGCGGCGCCGGGGCCGGTCGCGGCGTAAGGGGCGTCGACGGCGAATCCGGCAGCGGGCACGGCTGGGTGCCGACCGACCCGAAATCCGGGCAGGGGTCCGGTGATCGGCTGAAGCACGCCGCCGACGCGGCCACCAGCAGGACGACGATTCCCACTACACCGAGGCGCTGTCGCCACATGCTTCCTCCCCGAAGCCGTTGGAATTCACAGCACTGTCGACTGTACCGGCGCGCTCACTCCCCCACGCTGATCGAAAGTCGTGGCTTGGCTTCCTCGTTCGCCTGCGCCACCCGCTCCCAGACCGCATCGATCATCGGCGCGAGCAACAGTTCACCGAACTGCCGGACCAGTACCTCGACGATCTGGGTGGATTCGCGGCGGACGGTGGAGGCCAGTCCCGCCTCACGCAGGCCGCTGACCTCGCGGCGAGTCAGCTCGACCAGCGACTCCAGCAGCCGGGTCTGGGTCTCGCCCGGTTCCAGCACGACCCGGCGGACATAGTTCACCACGGCCGGGTTGTCGTGCAGCATGGCGCGCACCGCCGCGTCGCGAGCGGCGGCGACCTCGCCGGGTGTACCCGTGGGCGGGATCGAGGACACGGCGGCGTCGAAGTAGTCGACGATGAGCTGATCGACGGCCTCGACCAGGCCCGCTTTGGTCTTGAAGTGATGCTGCACCAGGCCGAGCGTGACGCCCGCGGCGGCGGCGACCGCGCGCAGCGAGACCCGGGATTCACCGTACTGCGCGAACAGATCCATGGCGGCGTTGCGAATTCGCGCCTTGGCGGTCAGGTCGTCGTTGGTGGCCCGTGGATTCAGCATCTGCTCTCAGTTCGTCGCATCGGCCGATTCTACGTCGCTGGGCACTTGACACTTTATCGATACCATCGACATGCTTACTATACATCTGTATTGTCGAATATCAGTGGAGATGGCAATGACGCAACCCCTCGCCGGTGTCGAGGTCGTATCGCTGGCGGTGAACCTGCCCGGCCCGCTGGCCGCGGCCCGGCTCGCGGAACTCGGCGCCACGGTCACCAAGGTGGAACCGCCTGGCGGCGATCCGCTCGCCGCCGCCGCGCCGGACTGGTACGCCACCCTGACCTCGGCGCAGACCGTCCGCACCCTGGACGTCAAGCAATCGGCCGACCGCACCGAACTCGACCGGCTGCTCGCCAGCGCCGATCTGCTCATCACCTCGATGCGCCCGACCGCGCTGACCCGCCTCGGGCTGGATCGACCGCACGAGCGCTTCCCCCGGCTCTCGCTGATCGAGATCGTCGGTCACGACCAGGACCCCGAGATCCCCGGCCACGACCTCAACTACCAGGCCGTGCACGGCACGCTGCGGCCGCCGCACCTGCCGACCGTGCCGATCGCCGACATGCTCGGCGCCGAGCGGGCCGTCTCCACCGCCCTGGCCGCTCTGGTGCGGCGCGCGGAAACCGGTGCGGGACAACCGTATCGGGTCGCGCTGGAACAGGCGGCGGCCCGCGCGGGTGATGCCGTCCGCTACCGGCTGACGGCACCCGGCGCGGTACTCGGCGGGGCCTTCCCCGGATACGGCGTGTACGAGTGCAAGGACGGCCACATCGCACTGGGCGCCATCGAACCCCACTTCTTCCAGGGCGCACTGGACGTCTTCGGCGCCGACGGCAGCCACGACGGATTCCGGAACGCCTTCGCCGACAAGACCATCGCCGAACTCGAGGAGCTCGCGGCCCGGCACGACCTGCCGCTCAACGGCGTCCTCGCCGCCACCACCGGAAAGTAGAGAAACAACGATGTCGAAACTCTTCCCCGACTACCGGCCCACCTGGGAAACCGACCAGCACCGCGAGCTACGCAAGCACGCCGCCGAGTTCTTCCAGAAGGAGAGCGTGCCCAACCGGGAACGCTGGACCCGCCAGCACATGGTCGACCGCGAATTCTGGAACAAGGCCGGCGACGCGGGCCTGCTCGGACTCGACCTGCCCGAGGAATTCGGCGGCGCGGGCGGTGATTTCGGCTTCCAGGCGATCGTGCAGGAAGAGCTGGTCTACGCGCACGACAACGGCTTCGGCTTCTCCGTGCACTCCCCGATCGTCTCGCACTACATCTACCACTACGGCAATGCCGAGCAGCGCGCGAAATGGCTGCCCGGCATCATCAGCGGCGAACTCGTGCTGGCCATCGCCATGACCGAACCGGGGACCGGATCCGATCTCCAGTCGGTGCGCACCACCGCCATTCGCGAGGGCGACCACTACATCGTCAACGGCTCGAAGACCTTCATCTCCAATGGCACGCATTGCGATCTGCTGGTCATCGTCGCCAAGACCGACCCGTCCCAGGGCTCGGCGGGCGTCTCGCTGATCGTCGCCGAGACCAAGGATCTGCCCGGTTTCGAACGGGGCCGGGTGCTGGAGAAGATGGGGCAGCACGCACAGGACACGAGGGAACTGTTCTTCTCCGACATGCGCGTGCCGGTGGCGAATCTGCTCGGCGCGCAGGAGGGTCTGGGCTTCTACCAGTTGATGGAGCAGCTGGCGCGGGAGCGGCTGATCATCGCCAGCCTGTGCTCGGCGCTGGCCGAAGCCGCCGTGCTCGAGGCGCTGGCCTACTCCCGCGAGCGCGAGGCGTTCGGCCGGCCGATCGGCAAGTTCCAGCACAACGCGTTCACCCTGGCCGAGGTCAAGACCGAGGCACTGGCCATCAAGACGATGGTCGATCATGCGATCCAGCAGTACATCGACGGCAAGAACGATCCGGCGACGGCCTCGATGGCCAAGCTGTTCGCGGCCGAGACCTGCGACAAGGTCGTCGACAAGTGCCTGCAACTGTTCGGCGGCTACGGCTACATGATGGAGTATCCGATCGCCAATATGTACACCGGTTCCCGGGTGAACCGGATCTACGGCGGCACCAGCGAGATCATGAAGGAGATCATTTCGCGGTCGCTGTGAGTCCCTGGTAGAGGGCCATTTTCAGCTCAGAGAGCAGCCGCGGTGGCGCCCGGGGACCACCTGCCGCCCACGCGCGCAGGTAGCCCGGCCCGCCGAGTCATTGGTCGAGTTCGGTTGCCGTGTGGGAGGTTTCGCGGCGGGCGGTGGTGCGCGCCAGTGGTAGCGCAGGGCGAGTAGCCGCAGAGTGACGCCGGCGCCAGGCCGGTAGTGCACGGAGTGCAGCAGGGCCGCGGCGATACCGACGATGTCGAATCGTTTACGCACGGCCGGCAGCGCGCCGGAGGTGGCGAAGGCGAATACACCAACCACCCCACCGGCGTGCTGGACGGTCAGGCCAGGACCGAGTCCATCGAGACCTCGATCGGGTCGGTGCGTCGCACACGCATGTGATTGGTGCCTGGTTCGGGGCCTTCGTCGTGCTGGTGGAACCGGAACCGGTAGCTGCGGGCGACAGGGTCGGCGAGGTAGTTCCACAGGGTGCGCTCGGGCATGCCACCGGCCACTCCGGCGGCGGTGTTGTCGACGAAGGCGCACAGCACGACATCGAGCAGCGCGTTGACATCGTCGGGACTCCAGGGGCCGGAGTGGGCGGCGACGGCGTCTGTGAGCATGCGGTAGCGGACGAACGAGTCGTGTTCCTTGCCCGGATCTACCTGAGGGAAGGACTCGAGGGTGGGGTAGGTGTGCAGGGCGTGGTTGGTCATGACCAGCGGCGCGTTGTCGCAGGCGTCCACGAAATGGTACTGGCGGGTTTTGCCGTCGATCTCGAAAACCGTTGCCGCGCCGGTCGCGTCGGCGATCAGCCAATGCTGACCTTCGGGGGTCGGCACGAAGAAATGCTGGGTGAGCAAAGCTTGCTTGGCCTCGGCGACGGTGTTCGCGGTGGCGAGCACGTACCCGACCAGCTGCATCGAGCTCAGGCCGTGCGCGAATCCGCCCGCGGGGGACGCGCCGGGGTTACCCGCACCCTGATGGTCTACCAGTAGGGCGATCATCAACCCGGCCTCGTTCATGCCGTCGTAGCCGGGGCTGAGCATGTCGTGGGAGCCCAGTTGCAGTGCGGTGCGCCCGGATTCGCTGGTGGTCGACAGCAGCACCGTGCGTGAGCACGACAGATGCTCGTCGGGACCGGCGGGCAGACCGGCGAGCCGGCTCATCCGCAGTAGGTACCAGTCCATGTTGCGTCCGATCAGCGGATGCCCGGTGGTGGTCAGCGCCGCCGGAACGAACACCGCCGAGCATGCCGGGCGCGCGGGACCGTCGTAGGCCAGGATCGACGTGTCGAAGACGGTGTCGCCGGGCGCGAGCCCGAACACCTCGGCCACGCCGCGGGCGCGAGCGGCCAGGGTGGGGTGATTGCGGTCGAGATAGGCCACCCGGGCGGCGGCATAAGCAGGGTCGGCGTAACGGGTCAGCGCGGTGCCGTAATCGCGGCGCGCCAGCTCTGCCAGCTCACGGCCCATCTCCTCATCGGTACCGCGCAGCCGCAACGACCGCACCGACATGTAATCGGCAACGTTCGGGGGAACCAGATAGGAATCCTCGACGATCATGACCGAGCCACCCTTCCGAGTCGATGATGCAGGCAATCTTCAAGCAAACAAAGATTAGTGCAGCCGCGGTGGATCAGCGCGAATGCCGCACCACGCGCACAATGGTCGCTCAAAACTGTTACGCACCACTCGCACAGGTCTGCGGCGGAACCGTCCCCATCGCCACCCACACGTTCCGGAAGATCTGTCTGCACTCGGTGGGATCGCGCGCTTCGAGGTCGGGCTTCGACGACCGGAATGGATCGAACCGCTGGTCGCCTCGATCGTCGTCGGAGTACTGGAATTGGCGGCAGCACAGCAGGGCAGGAACACAATGAGGAGCGGACTGCCCGGGTCGTCCTCACGTTGGACGGCTGATCTTCGTTGCGGGACAATCTGTTCGGGTGTGCGCGGGCCGTTGCCGCGTCGCTGGGCATCGTGCACTCGATGCACCGCGCCGAGGATGTCGATGTCGTCGTCGCCGTCTGCGATCTCGGGCTCGTCATCCGGATCGGCCACGCCCGCCCGGTGACACGGGCCTGGACCGAAATCGTCTACCCCGAGCGAGGATCGGACGGCAGCGAACTCGGCGACCGATTCGGCTGCACCGGCGCAGCCGGCGAACACGTCGTGGTCCGTGCGTCACTGCTGTCCGACGCCGAGGGGCTGCTCGCCGCCGCATCGGCAGCCGTGGCGGTGATTGCGGTCGTCGTGATCCGCCCGTTCGGCGGTGAACCGGAAACGACGCGACCCACCTCCGTCGCCCCCGCGCAGAAGCTGTGCGAGAACCCGGGCGTCCCGGTCGCCCGCGCACGCCGCGACAACACCGATCCGCCACTGCGAGTACAAGACTCCCGCGTCGTCCCGGCTGAGCGGATGGGTCGACTTCTACCCCGCCAGGGTCACCGTCGACGTGTACGAAGCCGCGACCGGCGTCCACCGCGGCCAGCAGACCCAGGAGTTGCGCACGATGCTGACCTGCCCGGCCAACCACACGTTCTTCGGCAACGACATCGCCCGAGAACGAATGGTGGAGGTCACCGAACAGATCGCAAAAGGCATGCTCGAGCCCTACGTCGACGCCACGGTCCCGCGATTCGGCAGTAACTCCCACCGCAACCACGATGCCCGCGCCCCTCCCACCCCGCAGCCCGCTACGGCCTCGCCCTGGTCACCGGCACCGCCCTCGATCTCATCTCCGCTCCCTAGACGAGCACACCCCGGCCGCGGACCGGGCGTGATGCAGGCCGCGGCGTCAGAGACGGCCGTGCCTTCATGGTCGCCGCTAGCCAGGAGATCACTTCCCGCTCGCTGTGAAGCAGCAATTCGGCCTCGATCGGCTGTGGACAACCGCGCTGACTTTGCTCCGATTGCACAAAACAGTGATGTTGAATTGCGTCAGGTGTTATGAAAATTCACAAGAGGTTATCGCAAATATGCGGCCGAGCGGATTGTGGACTTCTACGAAGATAGTTGTTGCGGCCGATGAATAAATCAAAAAATCTCGAACGGCGAAAACGACAACCCGACGGCATGGTGTTATTGGATCGTGCCGAGAGGAGTGCTGGATGAATTCCAGAATCATCCGTCCGCTCGTCGCTGTCAGCGTCGCATTCACCTCTCCAAAATATCTGAAACCCGAGATAACACCGACCTTTTCGGGCCGCTTCACCTATCCGCCGAACAAAGGACCGCCGACCCGTGCCGAGCACTCCAGCATCGCGAACCGCACTGTCCGCCCTCGTACTAGCGGCGGGCGCGGCACTCGTGGCACCCACGCCCACGATGGCTGCCCCGCAGTCCGCCGCGACGCAACCGGGCGTCCCCGCCATCGCCGAGAACGTCCCCTCGGACGCGCTCGCGGCGCTGGCACCGACGATCGTAGGCACCATTTCCGCCCCCGCCCCGATCGCCGACCGCGGACAGGCAGCGATCCTGACCCAAGCCCGTGTGCTGCTGGCAACGCCAGGCATCCCCGCGCAGGTCAAGGCCACCCTCGAGAAGGCCATCACCTTCCTCGACGGCAGCGGCGGCGGCGGACCAGACCTGCCCCCGTCGGACGGCCCGCGCATCGCGCAGTTCCTCTACCCGACCCTCGGTAAGGGCTGCGTCGGCCCGACCTCGGATTCCGTCGGCACCGCGCTGGCGGTCCCCGGCCCGGCCGAACTGCCCCCGCCCGGACCTGCCGCGGGTCAGACCGGCTTCGTCTTCACCGCACTGGGCACGAAAAGCGCTACCGCCGTACAGAATACGCCGATGACGGTGCAGTGGATCAACCTCGACAACCGCCGCACCGGCACCCAACCGCTCACCAACGCGGCAGGCATCAACTCCGACGGCCCGGTCACTCTGTCCGCGATCGCCGACACCGGTCCCGGCCGGATCGCGGCCGTGATCACCGGCTCGCTCACCAGGGCCTCCGCCGATGGTGACCGGACCTGCTCGTTCGCCCCGACCATCGGGTTCTTCTCCGTCGGCTGATTTTCCCACCGCGCAATTGGAGTTCGATCTATGAAGTTTGTCGTCCCCGGTATGGTCAGCGGTCTGGCCGGCGCGGCACTCGGAGTGATTGCCGTTCTCGGCATCACCGCGGGCGCGCAGCAGAATTCGACCCCGGGGCCCGACAGCTCCGAGTCCGGTGATCCGGGCTCGTCGCTGCTCGGCAGCGTGCAGTACGGCTCGCGATGAGCAACGTGCGCAGGCTCATCGCCTGCGTCCTCGTCGGGCTCGGCGCGCTGCTGCTCGCGGCCGCCGTCATGATCCCCACCTACACGGTCGGCAAGGTCGCCAAGACGCCGCTCGACCTGCGGATCACCACCATCGCCAGGAGCGTTCCCGGCGAGGAAAGCCTTGTGCTGGACGCGAAGTCGCTCACCGCGACCGAGGGTGCCGCCAAGGTGAACATCGACGTGCCGCTCGTTTCGCAGCGCTTCCTGACGATCGAGGAGCCCTCGGACGCCGATAAGATGACCCTCCAGGCCGGCCAGACTCTGCGTCGCGACGACCGGGACCCCAAGGACGGTCTGCTCACCGCCTCGGTCGACCGCGTCACCATCGACCGCGTCACCGGCGCGCCGATCGACGCCTCGCCCAATGGTTCGATCGCCGTGGCTCAGGACCCCTGGTCGGGCGCCGCGATCGCCACCGAGCAGCAGCGCCGCGGCCTGCAGTACCGCTTCCCGATCGGGACCGAAAAGAAGACGTACCCGTACTTCGATCTCAACGCCCGCGCCACCCATGACATCGATTTCGTCGAGGAGTCGGAGATCAACGGCGTGCCGGTGTACCACTTCCGGCAGACCATCCCGGTGACGAACATGTGGGACGTCGTCAAACACCCGTCCCACCAGCTCGCGCTGCCCGCCGCCAAGTGGGGCCTCGAGGGCACCGAGCCGGTCACCATGACCCGCTTCTACACCAACACCCGCGACGTGTGGGTGGAGCCGAAGACCGGCGCCGTCCTCAAGGGCGGCGAGAACATCCACATGTACTACGGTCGCAGCGCGGGCCAGGTCGACGTCGATATTCTGAAGTCGCACCTCGTCTTCGACGAGGAGACCATCGAGGCCCAGTTGGCCGTCACCCAGGAGAGCTTGGACAAGCTCAGCCTGTTCGGCAAGACCCTGCCGATCGTCCTGGGCATCCTCGCAGCCCTGCTGCTCATCGGCGGCGCGGTTCTCGGATTCAGGAGCGCAGGCTCGGGGCATCGGTTCGATCCCCCGACCGCCGGCAACAGCCCATGATGCTCGCGACCCGCGTGACCTCCCGGGAACCCGAGAGGTCACGCAGGAAGCGTTCGACATGTCAATGATACTGAGCGCCACGCAAACTCGACCCGAGCGGCGCTGCGTCGGCAAGGCCGTCGACAGCCACATGGCCCGCGCCAGCACTACACCAAGATCAGACGACACATCGAAGGGGCTCGGATTCCGGCTTCGGTGCCACTTGAACATCGCGTGGCCAAGACCCGTAGTTGATGAGCAGAGGAATGCAGAACGTACGAGCCACGCATCTCGACGGCCCGCTCGTGGTGCTGTCATGTAAGCGCTGGTCTCGAAAGGTGTTGTCCTCGTCAGGTCCCCGAAATCTTACCCCCGAGCAAGCAAGACCTCGGCTGTTGCGGTGTCGCCAGGGAAATACGATTCGACGGCCAGTTCGGCGACGGTGACATCGGTGGGGCGGGAGAAGGTCGTGAGGGTAGAGATGAAGGCGAGATCGTGCCCCTCGACACGAATGCGCACAGGAACAGCAACACTTTCACCCGGGTCGGTCTCGGCCTCGCCTCCGGGATAGCCCCGAACTTCGTCGTACAACTCGGCCAGGGCCGGACTCCCGGTACGCGCCACCTGGCGGCTCAGATTCACGATCACCTGGGCACGCAACTCCGGCAGGTTCGTGATTGCCGGGGCGAGGCCGTCCGGATGCAGACTCAGCCGCATCAGGTTGACCGGAGGTTCCAGCAGGTGCGGTGCCGCACCGGATCCCAACCAGACCGCCGCGGGGTTCGCGTTGATCACATTCCACTCACCGTCGAGGACCATCGCCGGGAAGGGCTCGTGCGCGAGGAGAATTCGATCGAGGGCGTTGCGCACCGGGTCGAGAGCTGCGGCGACCAGCTCACGTTCGGGGAACGATGGCGCGAATCCCGAGGCCAGCAAAAGATCGTTGCGGACGCGCAGGGGCACCTCCAGCCGATCGGCCAGGTGTAGCACCATCGACCGGCTCGGCGCGGCCTTGCCCGTTTCGATGCAGCTCAGATAGCGCGCCGAGACCGCCGCGCGCAGCGATAACTCCAGTTGCGACAAGCCGCGACGTTGCCGCCACAGACGCAACTGCGCGCCGACGGTATTGCCCATGCTCGTCGACATTACCGGCGCGGTTCGCATTGGCCATGACCTAACAGGTCATGGCCACCCTGCACAATGCCTGGCAACGTTGCCGTCGGACACAACACAGGGAGGCACCGATGTTCGGTTCGCGAAAGTATCTCGATATTCCGCAAGGCACGATCGGCTACCACGAGATCGGCCACGGCGCGGCCGTCGTCCTCATCCACGGCGTCGCTTGCAACGGCTCGGCTTGGCGCGCTGTCGCACCAGCTCTTGCCGATCAATGGCGTTGCATCGCACCGGATTTCCCGATGGGTTCACATTCGCCGGCGGTGCCGGACGCCGATCTGAGCCTGCCAGGGCAGGCCGAGATCGTCGTCGGTGTGCTCGACGCGCTCGGACTCGATCGCGCGGTCGTCGTCGGCAACGGATACGGTGCGGACATCGCGCAAATCGTCGCCGCCCGCCATCCCGACAGGGTCGCGGCGCTCGTGCTCGTCGCGTCGAACGTCGACGATTCCTATCACTGGACCGCGAAATCTCTGGTCGCACTGGCGAAGCTGCCCGGCGCCGAGGCGATGACGCGCAGGCTACTACCGCATCGAGCATTCCAGCGCCTGCCCATCACCTATGGCTGGGTGACCAAGCGCCCGATCCCCGACTCGATCATGGCCGAGTACGTCGGGCCGGCGGTGCACGACCGCGCAATCCGCCGTGACCTGCATCGATTCTTGCGTGAGGTGACTCCGGAACATCTCGCCCGAGCATCCGCGCACGTACGCCGCTTCGAACGCCCAGCGCTGGTCGTATCGCCCGACGAGGACAAGCTCTTCCCCCGCGAAGCCGCCCGGAAACTGGCCGCCGACCTACCGCTGGGCGAATTCGCGACGATTGCCGACTCCTACGCGTGGGTGCCCGAAGATCAGCCCGCCGAACTCGTGCGGCTACTTCGCGAGTTCCTGGCCACGGCGGTTCGTTCAGGCACCACAAACCATCCGTGAAAGCATGTCGGTAACGCTCTGCTGGTCCTGGAAGCAGTTCACGAATCGCGCCGGCCTTTCATGGCCGGAGCAACCGGCCAGCAGAAGGAGCCGTCCCAGCCGCACAGCCCCCGCGAGGCCGGTTCAGAGCTTGCTCAGCGCCGCTTCGATGAGGTCCGCCGTGCGGCGCGGCTGGGCAATGAATGCCACATGGGAACCGTCCACCTCCTCGGTGATCGCACCCATCCGGTCGGCCATGAAGCGCTGCGCCTGAGGGGAGAGGGCGTTGTCGTGCCGGGCGATCTGGTACCAGGACGGAATGGACTTCCAACCCGCCCCCGCGGCCTGCTCGGCGAATGCCGCTGCGGCGATGGGCCGTTGGGTCAGGCTCATCGCCAGGGCCAGTTCGACGGGAAGGTCGGCACAGTACGACTCGTGGAAATCGGCCACGTCGATGTAGAGGTCCGGGCCGCCTGCGGCGTCGTGTGCCTCGTAGGAGGTCGACCGTATGGTCTCGGCCAGCATCGAGGGCGGGAACGTGGCAGTGAGATCGGCACAGCTTTCGCTCTCGTCGAGGCCGAACGCGGCGAGGTAGACCAGACCCGCCACGTTGTCGAGACCGGCGGAGGCCTGCGTGATCACGGCACCGCCGTAAGAGTGCCCTACCAGCAGGACGGGGTCGTGGATTTCACCAGCGACCGCGTGGACCACGGCCGCATCACCGGCCAGGCCCCGCAAGGGGTTCGGCACCGCGACGACGCGGTGTCCCGCAGCCGTCAGGTCGCGGATCACCCCCGTGAATCCGGAGGCGTCGGCAAAGGCTCCGTGCACCAGGACGACCACGGGCGCGCCCGATTCGGTCGGCTGGACGGGTTCGGACATGATTGGCGCCTTGTTCGCACCGGTCACCGGCGCGATCTTCTGTTTGCTCACGCCAACGATCTTGGTGCGGACTCGGGTCGTGCGTCCAAGACCGACCGGGTGGGCGGCGATACCGCCCGGGTATCGATAGTGGTCAGCGTAGGCATGCACTGACGCGGTGGACACGCGGGAGCTGCCCGCTACCAGGTCACCGGCAGGGCTTTCGGGCCGCGCACCAGCAACCCGGTCTTCCACGGCACCTCCTCGATCGGAGCCGCCAGGCGGAGGTCGGGGAAGCGCCGTAGCAGAGTGGCGATCGCGATCTGGAGTTCCAGACGGGCCAGTTGCGCGCCGAGACAGTGATGGGCGCCGTGTCCGAAAGCCATGTGCGGGTTGGCTGTTCGTGTGAGATCGAGCTGCTCGGGGTCGGCGAATACCGACTCGTCGCGATTGGCCGCCTGGGTGTTGACGAACACCGCCTCCCCCGCCCGCACCGTGACGCCGCCGAGCTCGACGTCCTCGGTGGCGACGCGGGCGAATGCACCGCCGGACCCGAGCTGGACATGACGTAACAATTCCTCGATCGCGCCCGGCACCAGATCGGGGTTGTCGCGCAACAGCTTCCAGTGCCCGGGCTCGGTGAGCAGCACGTAGGTGAAGTTGGCGATCTGATTGGCGGTGGTCTCGTGCCCCGCGATGAGCAGCCCGAGTCCGAGGTTGACCAGTTCGGTCTCGCTGAGCCGGTCCTCGGCATCACGGGCGGCGACCAGCGCGCCGAGCAGGTCGTCCGCGGGTTGGGCGCGTCGCTGCGCGATCAGTTCGGCCAGATAGGTTTCCAGCTCGCCGCGAGCCAGGCCGATCTGCTCGCGGGTGTAGGCGGTGGTCGAGAGGATGGCGTCGGAGAAGTCACGGAACCGGCGCTGGTGTTCGGTGGGCACGCCGAGCATCTCGCAGATCAGGGTGACCGGCAGCGGTAAGGCGAACTGCCGCACGATATCCGCGGGCGGCCCGGTCTGCTCGATCGTGTCGAGCAGACCGTCCACGATCTCCTGGGCACGCGGCCGCAGCTGTTGCACGCGCCGCCCGGTGAAGGCCTTGGCGACCAGTTTGCGCAGCCGGGTGTGCTCCGGCGGATCCATGCTGAGCAACGAATCACCGCGCGGCGGTTCGGGTGTCACCCGCGGGATGTCTTCGCGATCCACGGCCAGCGCTCGACTGAATCGCGGGTCGGCCAGTACCAGCCGGACATCGTCGTAGCGGGTGAGCAGCCAGCCCTCCCCGCCGTAAGGCAATCGGATGCGTGCGAGGGGCTCCTCCCGGCGCAGACGAGCGAGCAGCGGGTGCATCTCGAGCCGGACCGGTTCGCCGAACGGATAGTCGCGAACCTCGAAGTCGGTGGTCATCACGCTCTCCTTCCGGAGTGGAGCGGGCCGCACGGAAATCGTTTCCCTAGCTAAGTTAAGGCGGGCGGCGCAGTCCGTCAACGCACGAGTGCCGTTACCGGCGTGGGCAATTCGCGTCGATGCAGGCGGGCGGCCGAAGGAACCCGGCGGCTAAACCTCGGCGCTCGACGCAGTCGGCGTGCCGGTCGCACCGGGCGCGGCGGTCGTGCGCCGGTAGACGATGCGGTCGGCGCGCAGGGCCTCGGTCGGCAGTGGTGTGCCGTCGCGGAGGTGGTCGGCGATCGCCGCGGCGGCGCGGCGGCCCTGCTCGCGGGCCGGTTGTTCGACCGTGGTCAGGTCGAGCATCTCGGCGATGGGATGATTGTCGATGGCGACCACGGACATGGATCCGGGGATCGAGAGCTGGGCTCCCAGCCGGAGTGTGCGCAGGGCGCCCGCGGCGATCTCGTCGGAGTGGCAGAACACGGCGGTCGGCGGTGTGGCCAGGCCGAGCAGTCGCTCCATCGCCTCGGCGCCTTCCGCGATGCCCCAGGGGACGGTGGTCACATACTCGTCCCGCTCGGCGATTCCCGCCCGCGCGAGCTCGTTGCGGTAGCCCGTGTGCCGATCGACATCGGCATCCCAGTTTCCGCCCTCCAGCGATTGGGTCCGGATCATCGCGATCCGCTCGTGCCCGAGGTCGGTCAGATGTCTGACCGCTCGCTCGGCGGCGTCGACATCCCGGAAGCCGACCGAGGGCAGCCCTTCGGCATGCGCACCCACGCCGAGCACCGGAAGTCCGCTGCGGGTGAGCTGTTCCCGGTCGGCTTCGGTCAGCGGGGCGGCGATGATGATCACCGCGTCCACGGTGCGGCGTGCGGCGAGACCGCGGAAGAACTCGTGCCGCCGCGCGGCGGTGTCGAGGCAGTGCAGCAGCAGATCCAGCCCGGCGGCCCGCAGTTGGTCGTGGATGCCGGCGACGACGCTCGAGTAGAACCAGGTCTCCACGACCGGGGTGACGACCGCGACCCGGCCGGTGGTCTCGATCGCGATCGGGTAGGCCAGTTCGGCGGCGGCCTTTCGGATTCGCTCGCGCACGCCCGGCGAGACGCCCGGTTCGTCGCGCAACGCCCGGGAGACGGTGGCGATCGAGACATTGCCGACATGGGCGGCGATGTCGGACATGCGGACGCGTTTCGGACTCACATCTTCGAAGTGTAGCGGTTGAGCAAATTCCTTGCGTAACGAAATTTCCTATGTGCCAGCGAAACCGGGGGTTAGGCACACTCTTGACACCGCATCGGACCACGCCCACACTGGGATTTGTTACGTCCGAATCTGCGTAATACGCAAATATTTTCGTTCAGGTTGTGAACATGGACATCGAGCAGTGGTGGCAGAACGCGGTGGTCTACCAGGTCTACCTGCGCAGCTTCCGAGACGACAACGGCGACGGCATCGGCGATCTCGCCGGTCTGCGCGCGGCCCTCCACTACCTGGTCGAACTCGGTGTCGACGCGATCTGGATAGCTCCGTGGTACCCGTCCCCGCTCGCCGACGGCGGCTACGACGTGGCCGACTACTGCGATATCCACCCCGATTACGGCACCCTGGCCGAGGCCGGCGAGCTCATCGCGGCGGCACATGCGCACGGCATTCGCGTACTCGTCGACATCGTGCCCAACCACACCTCCGACGCGCACCCCTGGTTCGCCGCTGCACTGCGCGACGAACCAGGCACGCGGGACCGGTACTGGTTCCGGCCGGGGCGGGGTGCGGCCGGAACCAGTCCACCCAACGACTGGGCCAGCGTCTTCGGCGGGCCCGCCTGGACGCGGGTGCCGGACGGCCAGTGGTATCTGCACCTGTTCGCCACCGCCCAACCGGACCTCAACTGGCAGGACACCCGGGTGCGGCAGGCCTTCGAACACGTGCTGCGGTTCTGGTCCGAGCTCGGCGTCGACGGGTTCCGCATCGATGTCGCGCATGGGCTCGCGAAGGATCCCGACCTGCCGGACGCGGGACCGCGCCCGCCCGCGGGCCTGATGTCGATAACGAATCATCCAGCGTGGGACCAGGATTCGGTGCACGAGATCTACCGCGCCTGGCGGGCGGTCGCCGACGAGTACACGCCGCCGAAGGTGTTCGTGGCCGAAGCGTGGGTATCCGACAACGCGCGACTGGCCCGGTATCTGCGCGCCGACGAGCTGCATACCGCCTTCCAGTTCGACCTGCTCAAGGCGCCGTGGCGGGCCGAGGTGCTGCGCACGGTCGTCGAGGATGCGCTGACGCAGGCGGTCGAGGTCGGTACGCCGCCGACCTGGGTACTGTCCAATCACGACATCACGCGGACGGTAACCCGCTACGCGCGTTCACAACCCGGGCATCTGGTCGAGGGGCACTGGGAACGCGCCCGCTGGACCTCGGAACCGCCGGACCTCGCACTCGGCCGCCGCCGCGCCCGTGCCGCCGCACTCCTGCAACTGGCTCTCCCCGGCTCCGCCTACCTCTATCAAGGCGATGAGCTCGGCCTGGAGGAGTTCGAGGACATGCCGAACGAGTCGCGGCAGGACCCGAGCTGGCCGCAATCCGGATACACCGACGTCGGACGCGACGGATGCCGCAGCCCCCTGCCCTGGTCCGGAAACGCTGCCCCCTACGGCTTTTCGACCGGAAAGCCATGGCTGCCGCAGCCCTCGGGCTGGACGGAACACACCGTCGAGCACCAGGCAGCCGATCCCGATTCGTTCCTGCGGCTCTACCGCGCGGCCCTGGCCGAGCGCCGCGTGAGCTGGGCGGTGGCGGGCGATCTGCGCTGGCTGCCCGCCCCACCCGGAGTGCTGGCGTTCGCGCGCGGCGCACACCAGTGCTGGGTGAACGTCTCGCCGGATCCCGTCCAGCTGCCGCGCGAGGCCGAGGTCGTTCTCACATCGCAACCAGGTGTGGGCGCGACGTTGCCCGTCGATACCACCGCGTGGGTTCGTACCCACCGCCCGAACGCTGCACCCGGGCGGCTCCGGTGATACCCGAACGCTGCGCCCGGGCAGTTCCGGTACCGGAGCGCCGCGAATCGTGGTGTGCCAGCGTGTTCCCGCACTCGTACAGCCCGTTCGCCTCGGGCCTGTACGCGCCCAGCCGGCCGTGAGCCCCCTGAGGAGAAACACCATGAGCTACAACAACAAACGTCCCGACAATACGGACAGACTCTACGAACAGGTCGCCGCGTTCGAAGCGAACCTGGAATCGGTCCGGCTGCGCCTCCAGGACGCGCCCGAACATGGCGGCGGACCTGCCTGGGACAGAGAGCTCGCCCTGGAATCGGTCAGCCGCGTCGCCGGGCACTTCAAACTCATCGTGGCCCTGAGCCTCAGTATCTGACCCGGTGGCGGCGCTCCGGGTCATCCGAGTTCGAGTGTGGTCGTGCCGAAGACCCGGTCCACACGATGCTGGCGCACCGGCCCCGTGTACATTCGCGCGGTTTCGAAACTCGATGTCAGGCCGCATTTTTCGACCAGCTGGACCGCGGGCTCGTTGCAGAGCGGTACGTCCACCGCCAGGGGTCCGTCCGCCAGAGCCGCCAGCAGATGTCGTGCGTCGTCGTCGGAATCGGCGAACAGTGGGCCGATTCGCATCGAACCACGGGCGGGGCGGATGGTTCCGAAGCCGGTCAGTCGTCCGTCCACAATCCGGACGACGGTCTTGTGGCGCGGGTCGCCGAGCCAGGAGCCGAGGAATCGCGGGCGGTCCGCCGGGACGCAGTCCGAATCGTAGGCGTGCACGAGTGCGGCGTCCTCCGGCGTGAACGCCCGCACCGTGGCATCCGGTGCGGGCAGCCTGGGTACACCGCTGAAACGCGCACTGCGATAGGCGAGTTCGAATCCGCTGCGCCGATAGTTGTCCTGCTGGTCGGGCACCCCGTCCAGTCCGACCACCCGGCTGCCCGCGTGCGCGAGCCCCGCCCGCCAGGTCGCGATACCCAAGCCCTGACCGCGCAGATCCGGCCGCACCAGGTAGAAGCCCAGAAACGCGTACTCCGCACCGTAATTCACCACCGACACGGCCGACACCGGCTCGCCGCCGATCCGGCCGAGGAAGAACCCGTCCGGGTCCTGGGCGAAGAACGAGACCGCATCCTCCCCCGGCGTCCAGCCTTCCGCCTGCGCCCATTCCACGACGGTCGCCCACTCCTCCCGGCGGGCGGGACCGATGACAAGGGCGGGGCGCGCGGCATCCGTCATCCGTTCACCGTAGCTCGTGCGACCTGGCCCGCTGGGGGGCGATCGGAGTATCCCGGCTCCGCCACGCCTACCTCCGCCGACCGGCCGCGACGGCACGCACCGTACTCAGGATGGTGATCACGAGCAGAGTCATCAGCTGAAGCAGGTTGAACGCTTCCGGATCCTCGGGCGGCACGACGCGATCCGGCACCGGACTTCGCGGCGCGGCAACCGGTCTCGGCGTCTCCGGCGTCGGCTCTACGAGCGTCGGGACCGGATCCGCCGGCCCGGGGCCGGGCACCGGGACGGTCGGCAGCGGACCGAGCTCCATCGGAATACCGGGCGGCGACTGGAGCGGCAACAGCAGGCACAGGAGCGCGCTGCCGGTGACCGCGCTGCCGAGCGCGGCGCTGCCGGTACCCGAACCACTGGAGCCCGGGCCGATCAGTCCCGGAATCAATCCGCTGCCGGTGACGCTCCCGGTCGCGCTGCCGAGCATGATCAGGGCACTGCCGAGCGCGAGGCCGCCGACACAGGCCGACTGGACGCTCCCGGCGTCGGGCTGTGGTGGAATATCGGCCGTCACAACGGGTTCCGGTTCCGCGGCCGCAGGTGTAGCGCTCGCGCTCCCGATGCCCAGCGGCCGATAGATCGGCTCCTTGGGCCCCAGCTCCATCGGCGTCCCCTCGAAGGACCCGCTCACCGAGCCGGGTTCCACACTGCCGGTGCCGATCCCGGGAATCCATCCGGGGTCGGCGGTGGCGAGCGGCGGTGTCAACAGGACAGCGGTCAGTGGCAGCGCCGCGACGGCGACTGCTGTGCGATAGCCCATCCCCACTCACCCACTGATCTGGTCGAACCGCGAAAGCGCCAGTTCGAAGGCGGCTTTCGACACGACATTGGATCCGGAGAACGGGCGGTCGAGACCGTAGATGACAGTGATCGTGCCACCGACCACGACCCCGAGCAGCGCCGTCATCACCAGGCTGCGCCGATTGACCACCACCCCGGACAGCACCGCGCTGAACAGCAGCAGAAAAGCGGTGAGCCACAGGGCGAAATAGAGGAAGCCGGGCATGGCCAGGCCCGCGTCCAGCGCGCGATCCACCCGGGACTGCTCGACCGCGTCCAGGCTGGCGAGCACGGCCTCGCGCGGGTCACTGTCCGGGTCGGTGGCTGTCCCCGCGAGCTTGGCGACACCCGTATCCGCCCCTTCGATCACACTCCGTAATTCGTCGAGGGTGGCCTGGGCGGAATCGGCGAGTTTCCGCTGCTCGTCCATCACCGACCATTCCTCGGTGACCACCTGTCCGGTGTACTGCCGCACCAGATTCTGGACGCGAGCGGAATCGGGCAGATCCCCGGCTCCCCGATACACCTCCACCAGCCCTTTGGCTTCGGCCACGGTGTGATTGTGCGCGTTGTCGTAATTCTGCCAGCCGATCACCACGACGAAGGCCGCCACCGCGATGAACAGCGTGTTGATCAATTCCACGACGGTGCCGGGCTCGCCCTCGGGCTCCCGCCATGTCTTGGGACGCAGTCGATCTCCGACCACGAAAACACCGACGGCGACAATGCCCAGAACCACGGGCAGAACCAAGTAACGAACCAGATCGATCATATCGCATGCCCTTTATCTCGAAAAACTCGAATAGGTGCCTGGCTCAGCGCTTTTCGCGCGCGGTCCGATGATATTCGGCCAAATCGACTGGGGCGGAGTGTTTTCGAGGATTGATCTGACCGAATTCGGATGGTTGCGACACGCTGTCGATCGGATGACGAAATCATTACCGCGGAAGGCAGGTGGGCGCGGGCGCGGGCCGATGCGCGCCGGTCGCCGGCGCGGGTTCGCGGGAACGCCGACACCGGACCGGATTCGGCCGTACCTATGCCCCGGTTCACCCCGGGAAACCGGACCGATGAACCCAAAAGTCGGGCGAGTAGTACATACTACTGCGTTGGGGGGCGGCAGATTGCCTCTCACTAGCTGGTAGAACCACACCTCATCAGGGGCTTATATGAGTGACTTGACCACGCGTACGCGAATCACCCGACGACTCCGGGTCGGTCGGCGGGGCATCGCGCCAGTCGTAATGGCGGCGTCGGTGTTCGCCGCGCTGGTGGCCGGATGCAGCTCGTCCGAGACCTCCTCTTCGACCACCTCCGCTCCGCCGCCGTCGCAGTTGCCCGAGGGCACGCAGCTGGTTTCGGAGTGCGCCAAGACCACCCAGACGTTGCAGTCGGTGCACATGGCGCTCGACATCACCAACATTCCGAATCTGCCGATGGAGAAGATCGACGCGGGCGTGACCAATCAGCCCGAGGGCCAGGGGGCGGCCCAGGGTGACGCGAAGATCCGCACCAAGCCGGAGGCGGACTTCATCGAGGCGAAGTTCCTGGTCGTCGACAAGACGCTGTACGCGCTGACCGACGGCTCCACCTACACCAAGATCGGCCCGGCCGAGAAGATCTACGATCCGGGCGTCCTGCTGGACAAGGACAAGGGCCTGGCCAATGTGATCGCCAAGGTGCAGAACGCCAAGGCCGAGGGCCGCGAGAAGATCGACGGCGTCGACGTCGTGAAGGTCACCGGCACCATCAACTCCTCGGTCATCGACCCGATCGTGCCGCGGGCCGCCGAGGGCGCCGAGGATCTGCCGATCACCCTGTGGGTCAAGGACGTCGCCCCGCCGACCACCTCCGCCGCGCCGCTGCCCTCCACGGCCGCGTCGCCGGGCACCGGCCCGAACCTGATCCGCGCAGTCGTGAAGAAGGACCAGGGCGAGATCAAGCTGACCCTGAGCGACCACGGCAAGCCGGTCAACGTGCTCAAGCCCGGCAGCTAGGCGCATCGACCGCGTCCGAGGACCGGTCCGGGAACGTGGGGGCGGCTGCGGCTGTTCCCTTGTTCCCGGACCGGCTTTCCCGTTTTCGGGTGGGTTGCGTTCTACCCAATCCTGCAACGGTTAAACCGGTTTAAGAGATTGTTCAGTGAGATGCAAGCAACCGCCCGGACGATTCTGTCGTAACACTCAGCACAGCTCCGCCCGTGGCATCGGCTACGACCCTGTTCCAAAGGATAGAAATGACGACGAGTGACCGCCCCGCTACCGAGGAACAGGAGTTCCGTCGGCCGCCCGGTCCCCCGCCCGGCCCCCCTCCGGTGTCGAACGTCTGGGTGTACAACGGCAAAGCCTACGACCTGAGTGAATGGATCTCCAAGCATCCGGGCGGAGAATTCTTCATCGGGCGCACCAAGAATCGCGACATCACCTCGATCATCGGGTCCTATCACAAGGATCCGGAGCGGATCGGGCGGATGATCGAGCGTTACGCGCTGGACCGTCAGGCGATTCCGGAGGATATCCACCCCAAGGCCAATGCGCCGGACTTCCTGTTCAAGGAGGGCTTCGACAGCTGGCGCGATACGCCGAAGTACCGGTTCGACGACAAGAACGACCTGCTGCACAAGGTCAAGGCACGGCTGAAGGAGCCGGAGCTGGCGGCCCGCCTGCGGCGGATGGACACGCTGTTCAACGTGGTGGTCGCGGTGCTCGCGGTGCTGTACTTCGCGGTGCAGGGCCTGCGACTGGCCGACACCGCCTGGATGCCGTTGCCGCTGTTCGTCTTCGCCATGGTGGTGCTGCGCAGCTCGCTGGCCGGGTTCGGGCACTACGCGATCCACCGGGCGCAGAAGACGCAGTGGAGCAAGATCGCGGTCAACGCCTTCGATCTGAACTACGTCGCGCTCGCCTTCGTCACCGCCGACGGGCACGCACTGCTGCACCACCCGCACACCCAGAGTGAAGTCGACATCAAGAAGAACGTCTTCACGATGATGATGCAGGTGCCGCGCCTGTACCGGATCCCGGTGCACACCATGCACAAATTCGGGCACACCGTGACCGGCATGCTGATCCGGCTGCTCGATGTGTGCCGCCTGGTCCGCCAGGTCGGCGTCCGCGACATGTACGGCACCCGGCGCGGCGCGCTCGGTCATTTCGTCGGATCGTTCGGCGTGCGCTTCCTGCTGATCGCCGAACTGGTGGCGTTCACGCTGGCCGGCGACTTCTGGGCGTGGGCCCTGCAATTCGTGGTCACCATGTGGATCAGCACCTTCCTGGTGGTCGCCAGCCACGACTTCGAGGTCGACACCGAGGACCTGCATTCCGACACCGAGGACTGGGGCGTCAATCAGCTCGAGCAGGCCTACGACCTGACCGTGGTCGGCAATCGCTGGGTCGACTGCTTCCTGTCCGCGGGCCTGAGCTCGCACCGCGTGCATCACGTACTGCCCTATCAGCGCAGCGGTTTCGCCAATATCGCGACCGAAGACGTCGTGCGCGAGGAAGCGGAGAAATTCGGCGTGGAATGGCTGCCGGCGAAGAGTTTCCTCACCGACCGGTTCCCGAAACAAATCCAGACCTATCTGCTTTCGCCCTCACGCGAGGCCGAGGAAAACAAATGGGGCTTCGTGCGTGAGCATCTGTCGCCCTCGGCGTTGAGGACCTGTGCCACCTACACCGTGCAGGGCTTCACCGGAATCGGGACGGTGTAACCGGCCCGCTGCTCAATCGGCGACCGCGCCGTCTGGTGGGTGACGGCCGGTCACCGTTCGAATAATTCTCGAAAGGAAGAACATTCGTGTCTGTGATTATCGATGAGGGTGGCGCACGACCGGAAACGGGCGGGCACTTGGCGGGGGCCGAGCACGGATACGGAGTGCTGCCGCCGGCGCCTCCGACCAGTGTGGCGGTGATCGAGGGCATCGCCACCGGCTCGCCCAGCGAGGTCTACTCGCAGGCCGAGGCGGCCGGGAAGGTGGCCGCGCTGTTCACCGATCCGGCACAACGGGCCCGTATTCCACGGATCTACCAGAAGACCATGATCGACACCCGGCGCTTGGCGGTCGATCCGCTGGATCCGGAGTTCCTGGCCTACAGCGGCAGACCGGCCACCATCCGGGAGCGGATGGACCTGTTCTTCGAGCACGCGGTACCGCTGGCGGTCGAGGTGGCCGGCCGCGCCATTGCCGGGGTGGCGGATCCTTCCGCCGAGATCGGCCTGCTGGTCTTCGTCACCAGCACAGGATTCATCGCGCCGGGCGTGGATGTGGCGGTGGTGAAGAAACTCGGCCTGTCGCCGTCCATCGGACGGGTCATGATCAACTTCATGGGCTGCGCGGCCGCGATGAACGGCATCCGCTCGGCCACCGACTACGTGCGCGCGCATCCGGACAAGAAGGCTCTGGTCATCGCGCTCGAACTGAGCTCGGTGAACGCGGTGTTCGACGACGACGTCAACGACGTCATCATCCACAGCCTCTTCGGTGACGGGTGCGGCGCGGTCGTGATCGGTGCGAGCCAGGTGCATCAGCCGCTCGCGCCGGGCAGCGTGGTCATCCGCGACAGCTTCAGCCGGCTCTTCGACGACGCCGAGGACGGAATCGTGCTGCGCGTCAACGACAACGGCATCACCTGCGAACTCGCCGAGAGCCTGCCGGACTACATCCTGCACGGCGTGGACCCGGTGGTGACCGAGGCGCTGCACCGCAACGGACTGCGCAAATCCGATGTGGCGCTCTGGGCGATCCACCCGGGCGGGCCGAAGATCATCGAGCAGTCCGCGCACTCGCTCGGGATCCCGGTGCAGACGGCGGCGGCGAGCTGGGATGTCCTCGCCGGGCACGGAAATATGCTCAGCGTCTCACTGATCTTCGTGCTGGAGAGCATGATTCAACGTGCCGAGTCGGCCGCCCCGATCTCCACGGGCGTCGCGTTCTCCTTCGCGCCGGGGGTCACGCTCGAGGGAATGATCTTCGACATCATCCGCCGCTAGCCGCCGCGAAACCCCGAAAGAAGCACAGTAGCAATGCAACTGATCAGATTCCTGCTCACGATCTCGCGGGTGCGGATCGCGACCGTGGTGGTCGCGGGCCTCGTCTGCGGCGCGGCCAACACCTACCTGCTGACCCTGATCCGCGGCGTGGTGGCGCCGGAACCACAGCCGGGGGTCACGGTGCAGGCCTTCGCGCTCACCGCGCTGGTCATCCTGATCAGTGGCGTACTCTCGCAGATCCTGCTGCTGCGCCTGGCCCAGGACGCCATCTACCGGCTGCGCGCCGACCTGAGCTCGAGCATCGTCTCCGCGCCGCTGGAGCACCTCGAGCGACTCGGCATGCACCGGCTGATGGCCACGCTCACCGAGGACGTGCGCTCGCTGTCACAGGCGGTCACCGCGATTCCGAGCATCTGCATCGACGTCGCCACCATCATCGGATCGTTCGTCTTCCTCGCCGTGGTGTCCGGCCCGATCTTCGCGATCACCATCGCGGGCACCCTGCTCGGCATCGCGTGCGTGGAGACCTTCCTGAAACGGGTGCGGCGGATCTACCAGGCGGCACGGGAGAACGAGGACGCGCTGCTGCGTTCGTTCCAGGCGGTGACACTGGGCATCAAGGAACTCAAACTGCACCGCGGCCGGCGCCGGGACTTCATGGACCGTCAGCTGCTCGGCGCGTCCGGCGCGCTGCGCGACCAGAATGTGGACGCGGGCTCGAAATTCGCGGTCGCGCAAGGCATCGGCCAGATCCTCCAACTGGGGACGATGGCGCTGATCCTGTTCGTCATCGCCTCGGCGCTGGACGTGCCGCACGATGTGATGGTCGCCTACGTGCTGGTGACGACGTTCCTCTCGATGCCGATGCAGAACTTCATGCACCGGCTGCCGGATCTGCTGCGCGGCGATGTGGCGCTCGCGAAGATCCGCACCATGAACCTGTCGATGGAAACGCTGCACGACGAGGCGCGGCTGCCGTACACCGATCGACCGGCCGTCGAGTCGGCGCGGCTCGAGCTGACCGGCATCGGCTACAGCTACCGCGCCGAGGTGCCGCCGCCGTTCCCGCCGCCGGGCGGCCCGGGCGCCGGACGGCCCGGCGGACCGCCGCCGGGCCGTGGGCAGCGACCGCCGCACGCCCCACCGCCGCGCGGGCCGGGCGGCCCGGACGTCAACGGGCACAAGCATGTGCACCACGGCGGCGCCGACGGCCGGCCGATGCCGATGGCTCCCCTGCCCGGTCCCGAGGGCGAGGAGGGCTTCCGCCTCGGCCCGCTGGATCTGGTCTTCGAACCCGGCCAGATCAGTTTCGTCGTCGGCGGCAACGGCAGCGGCAAGTCGACACTCGCCAAAATCGTGACCGGCCTCTATGTTCCGCGTACGGGCACGCTGTCGCTGAACGGCGAGCCGATCGACCACGAGAACATCGAGTGGTTCCGGCAGAACTCCTCGGCGGTGTTCACCGACTTCCACCTGTTCGAGGACTACCTCGGTTTCGACCGGCCCGACCTCGACGGCGCGGTCCGCAGCTACCTCGACCAGCTACAGCTGTCGCACAAGGTGACCGTCGAGAACGGCCGCCTGTCCACGCTGGACCTCTCGCAGGGCCAGCGCAAGCGCCTCGCCTTGCTCACCGCGCTGCTCGAGGATCGGGCGATCTATGTCTTCGACGAGTGGGCAGCCGATCAGGACCCGAAGTTCCGGGAGATCTTCTACCGCGACATACTCACCGACCTGAAGGATCGCGGCAAGACGGTCATCGTCATCACCCACGACGACCGGTACTTCGATCGCGCGGATCAGCTCGTCAAACTCGACTACGGCCGAATCGCCGCGGCGGTGGCGGAGTAGACCCGCGGACTCCCTACCCGGCCCCGGGTAGGGAGTCCTGCCGCGCCCGGTTGCGGTCCAGCTCTTCGTGATTGTCCGCCGCCCAATCGACCAGTGCGGCAACGATATCGAGCAGCCCCTCACCCAGCGGGGTCAGCGCGTACTCCACCCGGGGCGGCACCTCCGGATAGGAGGTGCGGCTCACCAACCCGTCCTGATGCAGCTGGCGCAGGGTCAGCGTCAGCATGCGCTGGGAGATACCGGCCACCCCGGCCTGGAGGTCGCTGTAGCGCAGCGGACCGTTCTCCAGCACCGCGATCACCAGCAGACTCCACTTGTCGCCGACGCGACCCAGCACCCGGCGAATGGAATCCATTCGCTCGGCGGGTATTCCGGCACACGGCCCGATGCGGGAGGTCCGCGGGTTGAACTCCATAGCGCACATTTCCCTCCGGCACGGACATGAATGTGCCTTTTGTACCGACTCTTCCGATGCTCCATCCTGGCCCTGCACACCGGAAGCGGGAAATGGGGAAAATCATGGCGAAAGTTATCGCGGTCTGCGGAGCGGGCACCGGGCTGGGCGAATCGGTCGCCCGGCGGTTCGGACGCGAGGGGTTCCGGGTCGCGTTGATCGCACGACGCGGCGACCGGCTCGAAGTACTCGCGCGGCGGCTCACCGCCGAAGGGATCGACGCCGCCGCGTTCCCCGCCGATCTCGGCGACCCCACGGCGGTCACACCGCTGCTCGCGGCCATCCGCGCGCGGTTCGGACGCGTCGACGTCGTCGAGTACGGCCCGGTGGACGGGAGCCAAACCTTCACCCCCGCAGCTGAACTCACCGCCGCGACGCTCCAGCGGCTGATCCCGCTCCTGCTGCTCACACCGATCGAACTGGTGCGTGCCCTGCTCCCGGAATGGACCGCCCGCGGCGACGGCGCGTTCCTGCTGACCCACGGCTATTCGGCCGTCGAGCCGCTCCCCGGGCTCAGCGGCGTCGGCCCGATCATGGCCGCTGCGCGCAACTACGTCTATTCGCTGCACGACGAGGTCGCCGAATCCGGCGTCTACGTCGGCACACTGGCCGTGGCCGCATACATCGGCCGCAGCGAGATCGCCGAATCCGCCTCCGCCACGTTCGATTCCGACCTTCCGGTAGCGGATCCGGACGATCTCGCCGAGCTCTACTGGACCATGTACCGCACCCGGGACCGGATCGAACAGGTCCATCCCGCCGCACCCGGACCGCACCCGGACGCCCACGTGTGAAACACGGACATATCGCCGTCCTCACCAAATGCGCGGGCATGATCTCTCACAATCGGTGCCATGGCGAAACCCTGTTTACTGTTGCAGTTACGGCCCGAGCACGCCGCCGCCGACGACGAATTCCGCGCCATCCTGCGGGCCGGCGCGCTGGCACCCGAACAGGTGGTGCGGGTTCGGATGGATCAGGAGTTCCCCGAACTCGACCTCGACGACTACGCGGCGGTCATCGTGGGGGGCGGGCCGAGCAATGTCAGCAGCGCGGAGACCGAAAAATACGACTACCAGCGGATATTCGAGCCCAAACTGCGCGAACTGGTCGCCGAGATCGTGCGCCGGGACCTGCCCTACCTCGGCGCCTGCTATGGGCTGGGCCTGCTGGCCGATGTGCTCGGCGGAAAGGTCGGCACCGAACGCTACAGCGAGGGGCCGGGAGCACAGACCATCGAATTGACCGACGCGGCAACGCGGGACCCGCTACTGCACGACCTGCCCCGCGCCTTCCGCGCGTTCGTCGGGCACAAGGAAGCCTGCCAGGAAGTGCCGCCGGACGCCGTGCTGCTCGGCGGTTCCGCGGGCTGCCCGGTACAGATGGTGCGGGTGCGCGAGCACATCTACGCCACCCAGTTCCATCCCGAACTGGACGGCGACGGACTCGCGCTGCGCATCGAGATCTACCGGCACGCGGGCTATTTCGATCCCGCCGAGGCCGACTCCCTGACCGAGCTCGGGCACCGGGAGACGATCACGGTGCCGATGGAGATCCTGCGCCGGTTCAGCGCCCGCTACCTCGGCTAGCCGGTGGGCTCGGGCGCGCTGTCGTCGTCCTCGGGCTCGTCGGGCACGGTGCGCACGCCGGTCGCCAGATCGATCTGCTCGCCGACATACCGGATGACCACCGCGGCGACGGCGGCGACCGGCACCGCCAGGAAAGCGCCGACGATTCCGTACAGTGAGCCACCCGCCGTCACCGCGAGCAGCACGATCACCGCATGCAGCTTCATACTCCGCGACTGCAGAACCGGTTGCAGCACATTGCCTTCCAGCTGCTGCACGGCCAGGATGATCGCCAGCACGATCAGCGCCGTGGTGACGCCATTGGCGACCAGGGCGACCAACACGGCCAGCGCGCCCGCCACGAACGCGCCCACGATCGGGATGAAGCCGCCGAGGAAGGTGAGCACGGCCAGCACCGCCGCCAGCGGCACACCCAGAATCACCAGGCCCGCGCCGATGAACACGGCATCGATCAGGCTGACCAGGGCCTGGGTGCGAATGAACCCGCCCAGGGTGATCCAGACGCGCGCCAGCACCTGCTCCAGGTGGGTACCGCAGCGGCTGCCCGTAACCTGGTGCAGCCACGGCAGGAAGCGCGGACCGTCCTTGACGAAGAAGAACGCCAGCACCAGCACCAGGAACAAGGTCACCAGCACCGAGGTGGCAGTGGTGACCCCGGAGAACACCCCGGTCGCGATCTGCTCGGCGCTCGACTTCAACCGGCTGGTGACCGCCTCGACCGCGGAGTCGAGCTGCTCGTCGCGGATGCGCAGCGGCGGACCCTGCATCCAGTTCCGGATCCGATCGATGCCGTCGGTCGCCTTGTCGGCCAGATCCGGCGACTGATCCACCACGGTCGGCACGATCAGCGCGATCACCCCGGCCAGCACGCCGACGAAACCGAGCAGCGAGACCGAGGCCGCCGCGGCGGGCGGCCAGCCCTTCTTCATCAGCCAGCCCGCAGGCGGCCACAGTACCGTCGCCACCACAATGGCCAGCAGCACCGGCAGCACCACCACCCACAGCTTGGCCAGGACATATCCGAGCACCCAGACGCCGGCCGCGATCGCCACCACGCACAGCGCCCACTTGGCCAGCCATACGACACCGCGGCCGATGACCTGACCGCGATCCGGTGTATCGCCTGGTTTGCCGCCCTCGAAAGTCTCCCTGAGCCCGCTCACGCCGCCAGTCTCGCACGTCGGCGGGAGCGCGGCACGGATTGACCGCCCGCGCACAGCACCCGATCCACCGGTATCCGATACGTCGCCGCAGCGGGTCCACGCTCGCCGAACCCGCGCGCCCAGCAGTGCCGACGGCGTAATCTCGATATATGGACGGGGTCTCGTCGACTGTCGGGGTCGAAGAGGAGTTCCTGCTCGCCGACCCGGAGACAGGCGCGCCCACGGCGAAGAACGAGGCGGTCGCGCGTACGGCCATGGAATCAGGCATCGACCTGCAACTCGAACTCACCCGCTGTCAGGTGGAGACCAGCACCGACGTACACACCCGCACCACCGATCTGCTCGACCAGTTGCGCCGGTTGCGCCGCGGCGCGGCCACCTGTGCCGAGCGCAACGGAGCCCGGTTGCTCGCGGTGGCGATCCCGCCGACCGTTCCGGCCCGGTTCCCGGTCACCGATACACCGCGCTATCGGCGCATCGCCGACGGTTTCGGCATGCTCGCCCAGGAGCAGGGTCTGTGCGGCAGCCACGTGCACGTCGCGGTGCCCGATCGCGAGACCGCCGTTCAGGTCAGCAATTTCCTGCGGCCGTGGCTGCCGCTCTTCCTGGCCCTGACCGCGAATTCGGCGTTCTATCGTGGCGTCGAGACCGGCTATGCGAGCTGGCGCAGCATTCTGTGGCGGCGCTGGCCCAGCGCGGGCCCGCCGCCGTACTTCCGCTCCGCCGAGGACTACGACCACACGGTGGCGATGATGCTGGCCAGCGGGATCGTGCTGGACGAGGGGATGGTCTACTGGGATGTCCGGCCGTCGGTGCGCTGGCCGACCGTGGAGATCCGGATCAGCGATGTGCCCGCCACCGTCGAGGAGACGGCGCTGCTGGCCGCGCTGGTCCGCGCGACGGTGCTGCAGGCGCGAATGTTGCTGGCGCAGGGCATGATCGCGCCGCCGGTGGCCGCCGACGTGCTGCGGGCGGCGTACTGGAAGGCGGCGCGGACCGGGCTCGACGGCGAGGCGCTCGCCCCGGACGGCCGCGTACTCACCGCCCGCGCCCGGCTGTGGGAACTCCTCGACTACATCTCCCCCGCCCTCGACGAACTCGGCGACCGCGCCTTCGTCATAGAAACGCTCGCGACGGTGCTCGAACGTGGCAACGGCGCGATCCGGCAGCGCAACGCGTTCCGCTCGCGCGGCGAAGTCGGGGATGTGGTGGCGGAGCTGGCCGCGGCGACTCTGGACGGCTGCCCGGCAGTTCCGCTCGCGGCGAGTGTGGCGCGGGCACAGGTGGTTTCGCCGACGAGCGGCCCGGCGGCCTGATCGGTGCGCCGGGCCCTGTCGGTACCCCGGGGTAACGTGCGGACCCATGACGGGGTTGGGACCGAACGAATTGCGCACGCTGCTCACGGATTTGGGAGCGGCCGATTTCGGCGACTGGAGCCATTCCGAGGTCGTCGGTGTCTGCGAAGGTCTCGGGTGGGCGGTATCGCGCGAGTCGCTGCCCCGCTGTGAGACGGCCGCGGTACCCGGGGTGGTGCGCGGCGCCTACCTCACCGAGAACTGGGATCGGCGCCACGGCGGCGATTCGGAGATGATGCAGCTGTATCTGTGCGCCGCCACCATCGCGCCCGAACGGTTCCGCGACTACCTCGCGGTCGCGACCGAGGTCTGGGGCGAACCCTCGCTGCACGGCGGCAACAACGACGCCTTCGTCCGCTGGCGCGGCGAGATCACCACCAGGCAGCTCGAGATCAACCGCCGCGGTGAGCTGTTCGTCCGGGTGTTCGCCACCCACGCCTGGGAGGGCTGGGATTACCGCAGCTGGGAATACGGTGAGGGGCTCGGGGAGGTGCCCTACACCTGGATCGGCGAGAACGATCATCCCAGTCTGAACGGCTGCTACTTCGGCGGGCGGCTCGTGCACAGCTGGGACGAACTGTCCGAAGCACTCGAGATGACCTTGCGCGATATCCATTTCGGCATGCTGACGCTCAGCGACGAAACGCACCGCATGCCCGCCGACAGCGTCGTGATCAGCCTCGAGGCCGCGGATCCGAGCGCGCGCGGCGCATGCGTGCAGCTCCTGCAAGCTCGCGACGAGCTGATCATTCTGGTATCCACCGACACTCCCGACGCCGACACGCTACGCGCCCGCGGATTCGACACCGACGAATACGGCGCCTGGACCCGTGAATTCCGGCCGGGCCCCGAATCCGCCGCAGCCGCCGGACAACTCGCGGTCACCTTGCTCCGCGAATTCGGGCACGACTCCCCCGCCCAGGTCACCCGGCAGTCCTGGCGCACGTCCGCCCAGTACCGGCGGTTCAGCCTGCACTGCGTCGGCGTGGAGCGCTCCCGCGCGCGCTGACCGGGCCCGCGCGCCCGCCGTGCTGGAATAGACGGATGAGCGCTGATGACGACAAGGTGATCGAACTGGCGGGCAAGATCTTCGACTTGGCACGCACCGGCGACGCCGATGCCCTCGCCGCCTACCTGGATGCCGGGGTGCCCACCTCGCTCACCAACGACCGCGGTGACGGCCTGCTCATGCTCGCCGCCTACCACGGCCACCGCGACGCCGTCGCGGTGCTGCTGCGGCGCGGCGCCGACGCGAACCAGCTCAACGACAGCGGTCAGACCCCGCTGTCCGGCGCGGTCTTCAAGGGCGACAAGGAGATCGTGCGCCTGCTACTCGCGGCGGGCGCCGATCCGGACGCGGGGACGCCCTCGGCCCGCGACACCGCCGCGATGTTCGATCAGACCGCTCTGCTGGAGCCGCCGCGGGACTGAGCGGTCAGCGGTCACGTTCGACGGCGGCGGCTGCCTTGCGGGCGGCGATCAGGACCGGGTCCCAGACCGGAGAGAACGGTGGGGCGTAGCCGAGATCCAGGGCGGTCATCTGATCGACGGTCATGCGCGCGGTGAGCGCGACGGCGGCGATGTCGACACGTTTGGCGGCGCCTTCGCGTCCCACGATCTGCGTACCGAGCAGCCGCCCGGTGCGGCGTTCGGCCAGCATCTTCACCGTCATCGGCGCGGGGTTCGGGTAGTAGCCCGCCCGGCTGGTCGACTCGACGGTGACGCTGACGGCTTGCAGGCCCGCGGCGCGCGCGTCCTTGTCCCGCAAGCCGGTACGCGCGACCTCGAGCTCACAGACCTTGCTCACCGCGGTGCCGACGATTCCCGGGAAGGTGGCGTAGCCGCCGCCGATATTGGCGCCGATGATCTGACCGTGCTTGTTGGCGTGTGTGCCGAGCGCGACGTGCACGCGGCTGCCCGAGACCAGATCCAGCACCTCCACGCAGTCACCGCCGGCCCAGATGTCGTCGTGGCCGGCGACCCGCATGGCCAGATCGGTCAGCAGGCCGCCGTGCGCGCCGAGCGGGAGTCCCGCGGCCTCGGCCAGCGTCGTCTCCGGGCGCACGCCGATGCCGAGGACCACGACATCGGCCGGGTATTCCGCCGTGGCGGTCAGCACGGCGCACGCGCGGCCCGTGGCGTCGGTGCGGATCTCGGTGACCTCGGCATTCCCGACGACCTCGATATCCATGCCGCGCATGGCTTCCCGGATCAGCGCGCCCATGTCCGGGTCCAGCGTGGCCATCGGCTCGGCGCCACGATTGACCATGGTCACCGCGTAGCCGCGTTTGATCAGCGCCTCGGCCATCTCGACACCGATATAGCCCGCGCCGATCACCACCGCGCGCCGCCCGGTCGTGTGCTCCAGCGTCTCGATCAGCGCCTGCCCGTCCTCGAGGGTCTGCACGCCGTGCACGCCCGGCGCGTCGATGCCGGGCAGGTCGGGCCGGATCGGCCGGGCGCCGGTCGCGAGGACGAGTTTGTCGTATCCGCACCAGGATTCGACACCGTCGGCGGCGCGGACCCGCACCCGGCGGCCCTCGACATCGAGCTCGACGACCTCGGTGCGCAATCGCAGATCGATATCGCGGGCACGGTGCTCCTCGGGCGTGCGGGCGATCAGATCGTCGCGGTCACCCACATCCCCGGCGACCCAGTACGGAATGCCGCATGCCGAATACGAGGTGAACCGGCCGCGTTCGAAGACCACGATCTCCAGTTCGCCCGGCGTACGCTGCCTGCGGGCCTGCGACGCCGCCGACATACCCGTGGCATCCGCGCCGACGATCACCAATCGCTCAGTCATACCGGCCACGCTACGGCCCGCGCGCGGTCGCGACCGCACCAGCATCCGGCGAGTTTCGCGACTTGTCCTGCGTCGAATCCGGGTTGGGCGCACACTGATCTTCTGCAAACGCTGTGTGAGGGCAGCGTTTTCGCTGTGGGAGCACGCATGAGTACAACCGATGACGAACGACGGCTCGCGGAATTGGGTTATAAACAGGAACTGGCCCGCTCCTGGTCCGGATTCTCGAATTTCGCGATCAGTTTCACCATTGTCTCGATCCTGACCGGCGGCCTGGCCAGTTACGGAATCGGCCTGGCCAACGGCGGCCCGATCACCATGGCCTGGGGCTGGCCGCTGGTTTCGGTGATGGTGCTGTTCGTCGGCTTGGCGATGGCCGAATTGGCCTCGGCCTATCCGACATCAGGCGGCCTGTACTGGTGGGCGTCCGAACTCGGCGGGCCGGTCTGGGGCTGGTTCACCGGGTGGTTCAATCTGATCGGGCAGATCGCGGTCACCGCCGCCATCGATTACGGCGCGGCCATATTCACCACCTCGGTGCTGAATGTGATCGGCATCGAGATCGGCACCGACCGCACCGCCATCTTCGGCGTCTTCGCCGTCATCCTGGTGTTGCACGCGGTATCGAACGCGATCGGCCCGCATCTGTCGGCGGTCGTCAACAATGTGTCGGCCTGGTGGCACGTAGCCGGTGTCGCGATATTCGTGCTGGTGCTCGGCATCGGCGCGGAGAACCATCAGAGCATCGGATTCGTCTTCACCGAAACCGTCGACAACAGCGCGGTCGGCTTCGGCGGTGTCGCCTTCAGTTTCCTGCTCGGCCTGCTGCACGCGCAGTACACCTTCACCGGCTACGACGCGTCCGCGCATATGAGCGAGGAAACCCACAATGCCGCCCGAATGGCGGCCAAGGGCATCGTGAACACCGTCATCGTGTCGGCGGTGGCCGGATACCTGCTGATCATGGCGGTCACCTTCGCCATCCCGAATCTGGACGACGCGCTGGACCCGGCGAAGAACAGCGGTTACCCGGTGATCTACATCCTGGAGAATTCACTGAATTCCTTCTGGTCCGCAACGCTGCTGATCATCGCCGCAGTCGCCCAATTGTTCTGCGGTTACGCCTCGGTCACCTCGGCCTCGCGCATGCTGTTCGCGTTCGCCCGGGACGGCGCGGTGCCGGGTTCGGCGCTGTGGTCGAAACTGTCGGCGCGCAGGGTTCCGGTGAACGCGGTGCTGTTCATTTCCTTCTTCGCGTTCCTGCTGCTGATTCCGTCCATGCTGGTGCCGGCGGAGAAAGCGCCCGTCGCCTACGCGGCGGCGACCTCGGTCGCCACCATCGGCCTGTATATCGCCTACGGCATTCCGATTCTGCTGCGGCAGGTGCACGGCAGCCGATTCCGCACCGGGCCTTGGCAACTCGGCCGCTGGTACCGGCCGATCGGTGTCGTCGCGCTGGTGTGGATCGCGGCGATCAGCGTGCTGTTCATTCTGCCCACCGACGATCGCGGGTATCCCTGGCACAGCGAATTCACCTGGACGGTGGTCAATTACGCGCCGCTGACCCTGGCGGCCGTGGTGGGCGCCATCGGTATCTGGTGGTTCGTCTCGGCGCGGCGCTGGTTCACCGGCCCCAAGCGCACGGTCGCCGAACCGCCGGTCGAGGTCTGAGCCCACGCCGGCCGCTGCCCTCGACCGGGCAGCGGCCGGTGTGCGCTCAGTGTCCCGGCAGGACGCAGGCCGCGTCGAGGCCGAGCACGTGGTTGAGCCGGCCGAAGGCCAGCCAGGAGCCGATGCTCATGGACAGTTCCACCACCTCGGCCTGGGTGTAATGAGCGAACATGCGCTGCCAGAACTCGTCGTCGAGATTGTGGTGGTCGATGGCGTAGCGCTCGGCGTATTCGGCGGCCAGCCGGGTGCGTTCGTCGAACAGCTCGGTGGTCTTCCAGTCGGTGACGGCATCGGCGAAGGCCTCCTCGACCTTCTGCCCGTCTCGTTCGGTGCGCCAGTCCAGACAGAAGACGCAGCCGTTGATCTGGGCGATCCGCAACCGGGCGGCCTCGAATTCGCGCAGGCCGAGCGTGGAGTGCTCGTAGACCGACAGCGAGAAGCCGGAGGCGGGAATGCCGATGCCCGGCACCATTTCACCCCATACGAAGCCGATCGGGTCCTTGCCCTCGGGTACGTCGATGATCACGGGTTCTTCCTTCCGAGTTTGCCGACCGCTGGAGTCAGCGGCACGTCGAGTGCGTCGTAGAGGCCGGGTTCGGCCGCGCTGAGCCAGCCGATGGCGTTCACCAATCGCCCGGCGGCCGTGGCATTTCCGCCCGCCGAGCGATTTCCGCCCTCATCGCTGGCCTCGATGCTGACTTCGATCCGCGGGCGGCCCTCGATGATCACGCGGTGCGCGCCGACTCCGTCCGGAGGCAACGGCCAGTCCCGGGCGCAATCCGGGTGGATGCGGGTGACGTGCTCGATGACGATGCGCGGCGCTCCGTCGACGATGCCCTGCACCTCGAATCGGATCGCGCCCTGGGTTCCGGCCTCGAAATCGCCCATCAGCTCCGTGGTCACGGTCGCCTCGAGCGCGCGACGGTCCACGGTCTCGCGGATCTCGTCGAGTTCCACGCCGAGTCCGCGGGCCAACAGCCGCACCTGCCCGCCCCACACCATGGTCGGCACGGTCGGGGCCAGCATCGGCGGCTCGTAGTCCATCGGCTGGCCCATGCCGACCAGCCAGCGCACCGAATCGGGCTGGTCGTAGGTGGTGTAGTCGAAGATCTCCTGGCAGCGGACCACGTCCACAGTGCCGGCCAGCCCGCTGATCAGCAGCGGCAGCACGTCGTTGCCCCAGCCCGGGTCGACGCCGGAGACGAACAGCGAACCACCGCCGGCCTCGATCGCGTCCAGCACCGGCCGACGCAGTTCCGCCGGTGCGTTGGCCGGGTCGTAGAGCGCGTAGAGCGCGGGGGTGACGACCGCCGCACCCGCGCGGACGGCCTTGACGATGTCGGTCAGCGCGTCGTCCGGGCGAATGTCGCCGGAAGCGGCGTAGACGACGGCGCGCGGACCCGCGGCAAGTACCGCGTCGACGTCGTCGGTGGCCGCGACCCCCAATTCGTAGTCGAGCCCGGCGAGAATGCCCGCGTCGCGGCCCACCTTGTCGGGGTTGTGTACCAGTACACCAGCCAGTTCGAGCTCCGGATGGGCATCGACGGCGCGGATGGCCGCCCGGCCCATATTGCCGGTGCCCCATACCACAGTGGGGATCATCGGCGAAGCGTAGCAAGTGCTTGGTTGGTAGAGAGGGGTTTTCGATCAGGGAATGGCGTTGTAGCGCACCAGATATTCGGCCAGGCGGGCGAGGTCGGCATCGGACCAGTCCTGGAAGCGCGCGGTGAACGCGGTCCGGCGCGCGGCCTCCGCCTCGCCCGCCACCCGGCGGCCCGCCGCGGTCGCGTGCAATCGCAGATTGCGGCGATTCGCGGGATCGACCTCGCGGGTGAGGTAGCCCTCCCGCTCCAAGGCCGCGACCTGCCTGCTCACGGTCGACTTGTCGAGCAGGAAATGTTCGGCGAGTTCACTGGCCTGGCAGCCGTCGCGCTCGATCAGCAGGTCCAGGATGCTGGCCGCGACCAGCGTCAGATCCGGATGCAGTTCGGCGGCGCGGCCGCGCGCGCGGCGCGCGAACGCGGTGAGTTCGCGCTGAATGGACTGGATCGCGGACCCCCGTGGCGACTCGTGCGACATAGTTGTATGATACAACTAATTGGATAGTTGCATTTACCAACCATTGGAGTCGTCCATGCAGACCTCGCCAGCACAGCTGCGGCATGTCGCCGCGCACCTCATCACCCCACTGCTCATGTGCCTGGGCATGGCCTTCGCCTACCTCGGCGCGTTCCACCAGCCCGAACCGAACCACCTCCAGGTGGCCGTGGTCGGCAACGCCCCGCAGCAGATGGTGCTGGCGCAAACTTTGAAGGACAAGGCCGGCGACGGGCTCGAGGTGGTGACGCTGGCCGACCGCGATGCCGCACTCGAGCAGCTGCGCGCACGCGAGCTGGCGGGCGCCTACGTGCCGGATACGTATCATCCGGAACTGCTTGTCGCCAAGGGGAATTCGGACACCACGGCGATGGCGGTCGAACTGGTCTTCGAACAGGTCGCCGGACAACAGGGCGTGCCACTGACCGTGACCGACATCGCGCCGACCGCGCCTGGCGATCCCACCGGACAGGGCATCTTCTTCCTGCTCGTCGCGCTCAGCGTCGGCTCCTATGCCAGCGTCGCGGCGATCGGCGCGGCGGGTGCCGGGCTGCGCATGCGGGTGCGCGCGCTGATCGGCGTGGCCACCTCACTGGTGGTCAGCGTCATCGGAATCGCCGTGGCCGGGCCGGTGTTCGGCGTCATCGATCACGCCCATGTGGGGATCTGGGCCATGTCGTGGCTGTATTCGGCGGGCATCGTGCTCGTGGGCATCGGGCTACACACCTTCCTGAAGCGGTGGACCACACTGGTGCTGATGGTGCTGTTCGTGATGCTCAACTTCACCACCTCCGGCGGGATCTACCGGCCCGAGTTGCAGAACGGGTTCTTCGGTGCGCTGCACTCGTTCTGGAACGGGGCGGGGTTCGTCGAGGGAGCGCGCAGTCTGCTCTATTTCGACGGCGGGGCCGGATTCGGCGGGCGGGTCGCGAGTCTGCTGCTATGGCTGGTCGCGGGGTTGGCACTACTGGTTGTCGCGGCGCGGCACGAGCGCGCGGAGTCGCCGGAGGCGGAATCGGCGGCCGAGGAGGAAATGGAGGAGGCCGTCGGCGTGTGACCCTCGGAGTGCGCTGTCGGGGGGCACCGGGTATGGTGAGTGAATCACGCACCAGCTCGGTGCCCTTCCCCCCTCCTTTCGCTTCCAGCAGTTTATGTGTAACCGTCGGTTACACATAAATGTCCGGATCTGAATTGCCTTCCCGAACAAGCGAACACGTCTGATTTCCGCGATCTCCCGGCGACTCGCCGGTACCCATCGGCGAGTCGTCGGACAGCGAGTACGGTATAGGCCGCCGACATGGGCGACCAACATCGCGGAAAGGCGGAGCGCTACCGATGTACGAGCCGTATTCGCACCTGCCTGGACAGAATTCGGCCGACCAGCTACCACTAGGCGCTCGCTACAACTCCGCCGACCCCATCCGGTGGCACGGCAGCCTCGTCTACCCGATGTACTCGGAAAAATTCGGGCCCGCCACCACCACGCTCACCATGCACACCATCTCGGCCGCCGCCCCGCCCGGGCTGCGCGGGTGCGGCATCGGCCTGTCCGTCTCCGAGGGATACATCGACATCGACGGCCGTCAGCTCGGCGGCGTCGACGTGTGGGGCGATGTGCTGGCCGGCGGCGTCACCTTCCAGCTCACTCCCACCGGCCCGCAGGCCATGCTCAGCCTGACACCGGTGTGGGTCGACGCGACCGGCGCCCAGAAATCCTGGACCGGCAACTACGGCATCGTCATCGAAGAATCCGCCGACGGGCGAAAGGCCCTGTGGTGCAGCGTCGGCGAAGGTCCACCGAACTTCGCCAACCTCGTCATCGGCGTCGACACCACGGCCGCCCCGGGCGGGCGCAGCTGGTTCCCCGCCGATGCCCCGGCCGCCCCCGCGCGCGGCGGTCAGGTCACCGAAGCCGCGATCCCGGTGTCGCAGCAATGGTTCGAAACCGCCGGCCAGCCCCTTCCCGGAACCGGCGTGCCGAGCCATCCTGCCGAGCCGGTCGAACCGCAACGATTCCGGGCACCAGCGGCCCAGGAACCGAGTGTCACACCGCAGGATTCGACGCATTCGCCGGCTCCGTTCGGTGGACCGATCGCCGCACCGCCCTCGCGCTTCCAGTCCGCTGACCCGTTCCGGACCGGCCCCGCGCCCGAAGGACCGGCATTCCCCCAGCGATCGGAACCCCAGGCACCGGCACAACCCCGCTTCCAGGCACCGGCAGCCACCGACTCGGCGGATCAATTCCAGACCACGCCGATGCAGCCGCCGGACCAGGTGCCGGTTCGGGGATCCACGCCGGACCTACTCCCGGAACCGCTCGCACCCGAACCGCACGCCGGTCTACCGCGCCGCCTCCCCGCGGCAGCCGCCGAACCTCCCCCGGCACCTGCCTGGCCGGAGCCGTCGGCCACCAACGCTGCGGAGATCACCCAGACAGCCATCGCTCCCCCGGAACACGACCGACCACCGATCCCGGACACAGCAGCCCCGGAACAGCCACGAACCCCAGGGGCCGCACTACCCCAGCGCACTCCCGCAGCGACCCCCGCACACCAGGATTCACCTGCCACACGTGCGAAACCGTCGAGCACGCCGGATGCGATCAACGCCGCACCGCACGGTCCGGGCCGGCTCGGCGCGCAACACCACGATCCGGGACTCGATGCGCCACAACACGATCCAGCCCGGCCGAGCGCGCAGAACCAGGATCCAGCCCAGCCGAGTCCGCAGAACCAGGATCCAGCCCAGCCGAGTCCGCAGAACCAGGATCCAGCCCAGCCGAGTCCGCAGAACCAGGATCCAGCCCAGCCGAGCGCACAACATCACCGCCCAGCACGACTCGACGGAAAACCCCACGACCCAGCATTCGACGCGCAACAACACGGCTCGGCTCCGCTCGGCGAACAACACAGCTCAGCCCTGCACGACGGACAACATGATCCGGCACCGCTCGACGCGCCTCAACACGACCGAGCCCGACTCGATGGACGAAGGTCGGGCACACCGGACACCACCCCGGCGTCGAGTCCAGTTCTGGAGCACGCGCCCGGGCCCGAAGCCCCGCGGAACCAACCGTCGGTCTCGGACGGACCTCCTCCAGACCAACCGCACACAGCGGGCTCGGCACTACCGCGACGCATACCGGCAGCGGCTGCCACGCACCGCAACTCACTGTCCGAACCCGCACCGACCCGCGCGGAGCACTCTCCGGCGCCGAACCCGGCCCAGTCGCTGACATCCGACACGCCAGCACCGGAACAGCCGCGAACGCAAGGCTCATCTCTCCCGCGGCGCATACCAGCCGCGGCTGCCGCACACCGCGATTCGGAGAAGGCTCCCACCGCGCCAGCGACAAGCCAGGCTCCGATGCCCACCGATACCTCGGCTGTCGCACAAACCATCACGGCCTCGAACGCGGCAGAATTATCCGATCGGTCGCAGATTTCCGGCACACCGCGCACGCCCGGTTCAGCCCTGCCCCAGCGCAAACCAGTGGCAGCACAACATGATTCGTCAGCCATCACACCGCCGCACCAAGTGCCGGAAACCCCCGGGACATCGACCGCGGCCCCCGAGCTGATCCAGGCCTCGAATTCCGAGGCTCCCGCATGGCTCGACCAGTCGGTCACCGCCCTGCCCGAGACCGCCCCTGCGAAACAACTCCCCCGGCGAGAAGCACCGAAACGAACAGAGGACGCGGCGCCCTCCGAGCAACCGCGCACACCGAACACCGCCCTCCCCCGTCGCATTCCGGCAGCGGCCGCGGCACACCGCGATTCCCGTTCCCCCGCTCTCACGACTCCGGAGCAGTCGCCGGCGGCAGCAGAGTTCACCCCCGGCGTGATCCAGCCGCCACCGGACATGCCGACGTGGCGCGACAGGCAGATCGACAACAGGCAGGACCCCGGCGAGCCCGAGAAAACTCCGGCTGCCGACGCCCCACGGCTTCCCGTGCCGGAAAGCGCGACAGACTGGGCGCACACACTCGAAGCGCCGCCCGAGCGACCGGCCCCCAGCACTGGACTGCCCCGGCGAATTCCGGCGACCGCCGCGCAACAGGATTCACCGCCTCGCACCGCCGCCGAGCAATCCGCGACGACAGCACCGGCAGCCCACGACCCGATATCGAACGCCCCGGCAACGCGGGGGCAGACCGCCGAGCCGGACTTCCCCCAGCCTGCCCGCCCCGTACCCGAGCGCCTTCCCGTTCCGGAAAGGCTGCCAGAATGGCGAGACAGCGGACAGGACGCCGACGACCCCCGAGCCGATCGAACCTCTCGCGCACCAGCATGGCTCGACGAAGAAGCCCCCACACCGCCCGCGCGTCTCTCGACCCCGGATAGCCTGCCGACTCGGCAGACCGACGTCGGCGGCCAGGAAGTCGGCCGAACCTCGCACAGGCCTGCATGGCTCGACCAGCACGACCTCACCGCGCCGGACTCAGCCACACCAGCTACGCGTCTGCCCGAGCCGGAACGCGCGGCGGACTCACGCGATGTGCCTTCGCCGGAACAATCGGGAACGCAGCCGCCCGCCCTGCCCCGACGAATTCCAGCGACTGCCGCACAGAATGATTCGCACCATCCAACGCCTTTCGCCGCGGAACAACCGCCGACAGCGCTCACCGCACCGGCCATGTCGTCGAGCCGAGCCACCGAGCCGGATTTCCCTCGATCACCCGACAGCATCCCTGACCAACTCCCACAGCCGGACGGTCTCCCGCAACGACGCCCCAGCCAGGTCGACAGCGAGCACAATTCCGGCGAATCGGAGGCGGCTCGGACTTACGGCACACTGCCGCAGCGGCACCCTCGACCGGACAGCGTGCCAGCGCGGTGGGACACAGAAATCGCGAGCGGGCGCAATGCCGACGCGTCGGATGCCGCGCCGGCTGCGGGGACACTGCCGCAACGACTCTCCCAGCCCGACATTGCGCCGATCAGACAGCTCGCTGAGCCGGCGTTCGAGCGAACATCCGACAGCATCGCCGACCCGGTCCCACGACCGGACCGTCTCACGGGATGGCGTGACAGGCCGAGCGAGCACAGCATCAGCGAGCCGGAGGCGGCACAGACTTACGGCACACTGCCGCAAAGACTCCCACCGACCGACAATTCGATGCAGGAGGCGGACGCCGCTCGAAGGTCGGACACAGCGCCGGGACGACTTCCCCCGCCGGAAGACTGGGCGCAGACATTCGATCTGCCTTCGCCCTCGGCTACCGGGTTGCCTCGACGGATCCCCGCTGCTGTCACACAGCGTGATTCGTCGCCCCTGACGTCAGCGGAGCAAGCTGCGGTGGCGGCGATGACCACGCCCGAGACGATCGCGGCACCGCACGATGAGCACGCTGTCGGGAGCCGGGAGGCGGCTCGACCTTCCGGCACACTCCCGCAACGACTTCCTCGACTCGACGATGTGTCGACTCGGCAGGACGCAGAGATCGCCAACGGGCACGGAACCGGCGAGCAGGAAGCGGCGCTGACGTCCGACACACTGCCGCAACGACACCGTCGACTGGACAGTGCACCGACATCGCGAGGCGCTGTGATCGGTGACGAGCAGGATGGCAGCACACCGGATGCAGCGCCGCCTCCCGGGACACTGCCGCGACGGCTTCCTCGCCGCGACAGCGTCCCGGGCGGCGAGGTCGGTGACAGGTGGAGTGTCGGCGGATCGTCGAGCGATCAGGGGTCCAGCACTGTGCCGGAGCGTCTTCCAAGGTTGGAAGACATGCCGGACTGGCCGCAGGCGGCGGACCCGCTGCCGACCGAACCGCAACCGACCTCGGGAAATGGGCTGCCAGTACGTATTCCAGCAGTGGATGCCAGGCAGCACGGCGTGCTCGATTGGTCGGCTACCGCGGTGTCGGATGGTCTCTCGACATCCGAGCCGTACTTCGGGGATGTGCACGGACGGGACGAGCCGAGCTCGACCGCGCTGTCAACAGAACTGCCGTGGGCCGACTCCCCGGCAACTCGACCAGCCACCGCATCTACCGAACTGGCGTCCGGCTATGCGCCGGAAACCGAATCGGCCCCGACGTCCACCGGGCTCACATGGGGCGAGATACCACTTCCACCGAGTACGTCGGCCGAACTGGTGTCGAACCACGCGCCGAAATCCGAATCAGGCCCGGCGCCCACCGAACCGGCATGGGACGGCACCCCAGCCGCTCGGACGAGTGTGGGGTGGGCCGAACCGGTTTCGGGGCATGCCCTGGACACCGCACCAGCCGCGGTCGTTGGCGAATCGGGGTCGTGGCACACGCCGGAGACCGGAGCGGGCGCGCTCTCCGCTGAACTGGCGTGGGGCGACGCACCCGAGTTCGGGACGTCTGCGGCGCCGAGTGGGGCCGTCTCGGGTGATGGTCCGGCGGGGGTGGATTGGGCTTCTGCTTGGACGCCGCGACAGGGGTCGAACGGGCCCGCGCCGGAGGCCGACGGGAACAGGCCAGAATTCAGCGGGGGCAGCCCGGAGCTCCGCGACGACGGTCCACGACTCCGGGACGTCAGCCCCGAACTCGACAGCGACAGGCCACGACTCCGGGGCGACAGGCCCGAACTCGACAGCGACAGGCCACGACTCCGGGGCGACAGCTCCGAACTCGACAGCGACAGGCCGGAACTCGGTGGGGACGGCGCGGAATTCGGTGGGGACAGGCCGGAACTCGGGCACTGGGGGGATCAGCGGACGACGCGGGATTGGTTCGGCAACGAGCGGCCGGTGGAGGCGGGGCCGGTTGGCGGGGGTGGTGTGGCCGAGGTGAACTCGTGGCAGGTCGAGGTGGCGCGGCAGGTTATCTCGGCGAATGCGGCCAGTGGGGAGACGAAGCAGGATTGGTTCGGATCGCGCAATGATGCAGAGGCTGCATCGCCGGTCGAGTCGCTGTATTCGGGTGTGGTGCCGCAGGATTGGGCACCGAACCAAGGTGATGGTGGGTGGCAGGCGTTCGCGGACCCTGATCCCGGGATGCGCACAGCGCTGTATGACCTGGGTGTCGCCATGTACGGGCGTGGCGAGGAGGACGAGGCGTGCGGGCTGTGGGCCCAGGCCGCGGCAGCGGGGCACGCGGGCGCCGCCTACGACCTCGGCGTGGTTCGATTGCGGCGGGGCGATGTCGCAGAGGCCGAACGCTGGTGGCGCGCGGCAGCCGAACAACACGAGAACCGGGCCGCCGCCGGCCTGGCCGAACTCCTCGACCGGCAGGGCAACAGCGATACCGCCGCGTCTCGCTGACGGCTGCTCAGCGCCACCAGCGCAGTGCGATGCCGCATCCGCCCGCTACTCGAGCAACCCGATCGCCGCAGTCATGCCGAGGAACAGGACCAGCTGGTAAGCGCCGTTGATCACGGTGAGCCGAACAGGTTTCTGCTCGAAGCCGTTGTGCTGCGCCAGGGTGGAGAGCGAGAACCCCAGCCACGCGGCAAGACCGACCGCCAGGGCCGACCAGATCGAGTCGGTGCCGAAGAAGTCGGAGGCCAACGAGCAGGCGACGGCGAGCCCCAGCGCTGTCACGACGATGGACACCACGAGGATCGCGAACGGCGCTTTGCCGGCTCGCGCCGAGTCCTCCTTGGTGACGCCTGTCAGCTCCCGCCACGCGCTACCCACGAGCCCCCAGTCGCTGTACCAGATCCAGGCGATGGCCATACCGACCACGATCGCGACTACGACGGCCAACCAGTTGATGCTCAGTTCCATGGAACCCCACTCTTCTCGGCAGCCGACCCTCTCGCTTGATAAAATCAAGCGTGGTGGAAAAAGTCAACCAAAGATCGAAGCCCCTCAAGACCTACGGCCAGTTCTGCGCCCTCGCGCGCTCACTGGACATCGTGGGAGAACGCTGGACCTTGCTCATCGTGCGCGAACTCCTCCCCGGGCCGATGCGCTACACCGAGCTGAAGTCCTCACTCGACGGCATCGCGACGAACCTCCTGGCCGAACGATTGCGGACGATGGAGGCCAATGGGATCGTCGAGCGCCACCTGCGGGACGGCGCCGTCGCGTTCGCCCTGACGCCCCGGGGTGCGGAACTGCGCGAGCCCATGGAGGCGCTCGGCCGCTGGGGCGCACCACTGCTCGCCACCGGCCGCGGCGACGACGCCTTCGAGCCGCGCTGGCTCACCCTCGCACTTCCCGCCCTCCTTCGCGGCACCACCTCGCCGACTCCCGTCGAACTGGGCATCGAGACGGATGGCTGCACCATGGTGGTGCGGATCGACGAGCGGGGGCCGAGCGCGTTCGTCCGCTCTGGCGATATGCCCGAGGCACTTCTCGTCGCCTCGCCCGAGATCGTCGTCGGGCTCGCCGCCGGAGCGATCGGCATCGAGGAGGCGGTCGCGACGGGCGGGTTTCAGGGCGATCCACGCGTCCTGCATGCCGTGTTCGACACCGCGCCACCGCGGGACAACTGAGGCGCACGCCCCGGCTGGAGCAGCGGACTCAGCCGGCCGCGCGCAACTGATCGCGGGCCGCCATGAGAGCGAATCCGAGCAGGTTCGAACCGCGCCAGCGGGCGGGGTCGTCGGCGCGCGGGTCGTCCGCGGCCAGGCCGATCCCCCAGATCCGGTCGACGGGGCTGGCTTCGACGAGCACCCGCTCCCCGGTGCGCAGCAGGTAGTCCGCCAGCGGTTCGTGTTGCCCGAACTTGGCTACGCTCGCGGTCACGACGATGTCGAAACGGGCTGCGCTCCAGGCATTCTCGTCGAATCCACGCACCTTCCTGCCGAGCGACTTGGCCTGGCTGGGATGTTTCACCGCCAGGATGCGGGCGGCGGTGTCGGTATCGTCGAACAGCATCGCCTTGCCCCACATCATGTAGTGTTCGGCGCTGCGAAACGTGTTGTCGCCAACCGTGAACTCGGCCGGCCACCACTGGCTGAGCGCGCCGGGTCCGATGCTGTTGTCCCGTTGCGGCTGGTGCCCCCAGAATTTCAGGTACTTCACCTTGCCGCCGGATCGAAGGAAAGCGGTCAATTCCGGCACAGAACTCATGGTCACGGCTGTCAGCGTGGCACAGCCGGGTATCAGCTTCAACGGAGTTGTCAGGCGAGCGCGAAGGTCAGCAGCTGCACCGGCCCACCGGCATCCCGCGACCACGAGTAGCCGAACCACACACCGGGTGTGATCTCCCGGATCTCGTCGTACAGTTGCGGGCTCGGGGACGGACGGTAGTCCAGCACCCAGGCCGGGCCGCCGTCGAGCAGCGCCGGTCCGCGGAAGACGTCGGCGGGCCAGCCCTCGATACCGGCCGCAGTGATCCGGTTCATCAACCGACCACCGTCGGGTCCGGTGTAGAAGGTCTTGCCGATCCAAACCGCGGGCGTCCACGCCTGCATGTCGATCGGGCGGATCACCCATCCGTCTTTCACGCCCATGGGCACCGCGCCGAGTGCGGCGGCGCGGAACAGGGCGTCCTGCTGGGCCGCATTGCAGCGGAAACGCAGCGAATCGATGGTTGCCGCCCGATTGCCGTCATAGAGAACGCATCCGCCGCCGTAATCGGCGTCGGCGTGTGCGACGGGCAGCGCCAGCGGTGCGAAGACCAGTGCTGCACCGAGCCCCAGGGGGAGCAACCATCGGAAAGCGGCGGGATGACGAGCGTTCTGTCGGGTGCGCATAGTGGGTCCTCCAAACCCCCGGCCTACCCAGATGCTAGTTCGCCATAAGTTTGCTATCTCGAACCGACATCAAAACGCAACGCCCGGAAAATCGGTTTCGCGAGCGACCGTCCACCGGTAGGTTGACCGGCATGGGTAGTCCAGGCGGGAACGGGGCGTGCGCGGTCGGCGCGTTCTACATTCGGCTGCGCACGGTGGCCTGGGCTCGCCCGGCGCACCGTGCCCCGATCACGCGGTAGTTCTCCGCGGCGATCGGATCATCGACCGGCATTGCGTCGGTCCATCGTGCCCCGGCGTGGGTCCAGGCGAATCACGGATTCCTGATTCGACCACTCCTCTCGGAGGACACCCATGTCCCGTTCGCTGCCGCCGCATGCGCGCACCTCGAACAACCGCAAGAAGCTGTCCCAGAATTTTCTGGCCGACACCCGCACCGCGGATCTGATGATCCGCCACTCGGGGATCGGCGCAGACGACCTCGTCGTCGAGATCGGCCCCGGTGACGGCATGCTCACCCGCAGACTGCTCGGCGTCGCCGGGCAGGTACTCGCCTACGAGCTGGATCGGCACTATGCCGACCGCCTGCGCCGCCGCTACGCCGACGACCGTCGAATTCGCTGCTACCACAGTGATTTCCGAACCGTCAGCGCGCCGCGCGAACCGTTCGCCGTGGTCGCGAACATCCCGTTCGCCGGCACCACCGAGATCGTGCGCTGGTGCCTGTCCGCGGGGCAGCTGACCTCGGCCACCCTGCTCGTGCAAGCCGAGTTCGCCCGCAAGCACACCGGCGACTACGGCCGCTGGACGAAGCTGGCGATCACCCAGTGGCCCACTGTCGCACTGGAACTGGGGCCGCGTGTCGACCGCACCCGCTTCCGGCCGATACCCCGGGTCGACGCCGCGATCCTGCACCTGCGGTCGCGCCCGCAACCGCTGCTGCCCGCGGCCTCGCTGCCCGATTACCACCGTCTGGTCGATCTCGGTTTCTCCGGCATCGGCGGCTCGCTGGCCGCCTCCCTCTCCCGGGCCCGGCCCGCCCGGATCGTTCGAAAGGCCTGTACGAGCGCGGGTATTTCGCTCGACGCACCGGTCGGAGTCGTCGGACCGGACCAGTGGCTGGTGCTGTTCACCGAACTCGGCCGCGCCCGGCACCGGTGACCCGTCGGAGCCGGATTTGACTTAGGGTTGCTGGCGGACCGAGTAGTGGGTAGGCCATGGGGGTCTCGCCCGGGGAGGAATCGTTCGTGACGAACCCGAGTCAACCGCAGCCGCAGGACGCGCCGGGGCCCGAGCCGGCAGGGCAGGTACCGCCCAGCCCGTATCCGGCGGCGGGACAACCGATTCCGCAGGCAGGCGCGCCGCAGACAGCCGTCTACGACCCGAATTACGCCGCTGGGCAGCCGGTTCCGGGGCAGCAGCCCCAGCACCCGTATCCCGGCGGCGCGATTCCGGGCGCCCAATATCCACACATGGGGCAGCCCACGCCGAGTACTCCCGGTTATCCGGGAGCCTACGGGCCCGGCTACCGGCCGCAGCCCAGCCCGCCCGGTGCGGGACTCGGGCGCGTGGCGGGCGGATTGCTGCTGCTCGGCACGGTGATCAGTATTGCCAGCCGGTTCATCTGGGGCCGAGGCTGGACCTCCTACGGCGGGGACATCTGGGTCGAGATTCCCCTCGTCGTCATCTCGCTGACCGGCCTGGTCGCGGCGATTCTGCTGCTGATCGGTTCCCGCACGGCGACTCGGCCGGCCTTGGGAGCGGCCGCGGCGGGCATGCTGTTCGCCTCCACCCTCAGCGAGGCGGTTGTCGGCCCGTATTGGTTCGGGGTCGTCTCCGCGATCTTCATCACCACCGCGATCGATATGCTCATCGCACTCGCGGCCATGATCACCGCGATCCTCGCCGCCACCAAGACCGGCCAGAACGCTACGCCACCGAGTCGGTTCGGCCAGAACGCCTGGGGTCAGCCGCCGGCCGCGCAACCCGGTCAGTGGGCGCAGCCGCTCGGGCATCAAGTCCCCGGCCAGCCGGTCGCGCCGCAGTACCACCCGCCGCAGTAAGTCGGCGGCGGCCGGAAACCGCACCGGCTTCGCGGATGGGCACGCGCTGTCGGCGGGCGGGGTTACGATGCGGAAATGGCACATCCGGCGGGTCCGGGGGCAGCGGTCGCGGGCCGCTCGCCCGGCAGCGGGGTGGGTGAGGTGGTGCGGCGGTTCGCGCAGGCCTGGGAGGTCGAGCGGGAACCGCCGCGGCTTCCGGAGTTCCTACCGGACTCGCCCGCGATCCGGCGGGTGTCGTTGATCGAGCTGGTCAAGGTGGATCTGGCCAATCGGTGGGCGCGGGGACACGAGCCCAAGCGCCTGGCCGACTATGTCGAGGAGCTCCCCGAACTGGGTAGCTGGCCGCTGCCCCCGGATCTCATCTACGAGGAGTTCCACGTCCGCAGGCAAGCGGGCGCGCGACCGGACGTGGCCGAGTACACGGCCACGTATCCGGCTCAGGCCGAACAGCTTTCGCAGCTGCTGGCCACCGACGACTATCACAGCACGCTGCTGTCGGCGGCCGCCGAGCCCGCCCGCCTGGACGACATCGAGCCGGGCCAGCGCGTCGACGACTTCGATTTGATGACCGGTCTGGGCCGCGGGGCGTTCGCGCGGGTGTTCCTGGCCCGCCAGCGCTCCATGCAGCGGCTGGTGGCGGTGAAGATCTCCCAGGACCACAGTGCCGAACCGCAGACACTGGCTCAACTGGATCACGACTACATCGTGCGAGTCTTCGACCAGCGTGTGCTCGAGGAACGTGGGCTACGGCTGCTGTACATGCAGTACGTGCCCGGCGGCACAGTGTTCACGGTTCTGGAACGGGTCCGCGCCACACCGCCGGAGCGGCGTTCGGGTGCGCTCCTGCTCGAGGTCATCGATGGCGTATTGGCGGACCGGGGTGAGATCCGACCGGCCGAGTCGCCGACTCGCACCGAACTGGCCGGGCTGTCGTGGCCGGAAACCGTGGCGTGGCTGGGTCGCCGGCTGGCCGAAGCGCTCGATTACGCCGATCACCGCGGCGTGCTGCACCGCGATATCAAACCCGCGAACGTGTTGCTGACCGCCGAGGGTCTGCCGAAGCTGGCCGATTTCAACATCAGTTTCAGCGGCACCGTGTCCGGAGACAGCCCGGTCGCGTATTTCGGCGGCTCGCTGGCCTACATGTCGCCGGAGCAACTCTCGGCCGTGCACCCCGACCAGCCGACCACCGCCGCCGACCTCGATATTCGCAGTGACCTGTTCGCGCTCGCGGTCATGCTGTGGGAACTGCTCACCGGCGCGAAGCCGTTCGCCGACGACGGCGTCACCGGCGGTGACCGCACCACGCTGGACGGCATGCTGCGCCGCCGCGCGGCGAGCCCGGCGGCGCTGCCGTACCAGGCCCTGCCCGAGGACTGTCCGGCGGCGCTGCGCCGCGCGCTGGCCCGAGCCTTGGAGCCGGATCCCGATCGGCGCTGGGCGAACGGCGCGGAGCTGGCGCAGCAGCTGGAGGTGTCCCTGGATGCCCGCGCCCGCGATCTGGTCGACCCGCCGCCGCACAGCGCGCGCCGCCGCGCCCGCATGTTCATGCATCCGATCATGGCCTGCGCCATCGCGATTCCGAACGCGCTGGCGATCTGGTACAGCTACCACCACAATCGGACGCTGATCGTCGCCAAGTTCGACGCGCAGGCCCAGCACCGGTTCGATCAGATCGCGCTGACCACCTACGGTCTGTGTTTCCTGGTCGGTTTCCTCGTCACCAATCTGTTGCTCGCCCGGCTGTGGTCGACCGCGCGCGGGTTACGCCGCGGCACGGTGTACGACGCACCCACCCTGGCCCGGGTGCGGGCCGACACACTCCGCCTCGGCACCCGCAATGTCCTCACCTGTTTCGCGCTGTGGGCGCTGGCGGGCGTCGTGGTGCCGTTGAGCGTGCGCCTGTCCGGCAATCAGCTCGGCGCCGCGGACTATCTGCACTTCTTCATCACCCAGATCGTCTGCGGCGCCATCGCCATGGCCTACCCGTACTTCCTGGTCACCTTCTACGCGGTGCGCTGCCTGTATCCGATGTTCCTGCCGCACGGCGGCATCGGCGGCACGGACGCCCGCCGCCTGGCACAGCTGGATCGCCGCAGCACCTACTTTCTGGCAGTCGCTGCGGCCGTCCCGCTGCTCGGCGTCGCCGGGGCCACCTTCATTCCGATCGACGACATGGGCGGGGTGATCGTGGCGATCCGGGTGTTGTGCGTGGGCAGCGCGCTGGCCTTTCTCGCTGTCTACTGGCTGTTCCGCATGCTGGAGCAGGACCTGAACGCGCTGCAACGCATCGTCGTTCGCTAGGGCGCGGTCAGTTCTCGGTCTTGGCGGGCGCGACATCGGGTTTGCCGCACAGCGCGTGCTTCGCATCGTTCACCTGCGGGACGAAGGGGGCGACCATGCCGTCGGCCCGCAGCACCATGCCGACCTCGAGATCGTTGACCGAGCCGACGTAGGCGCTGTCGACCTTCGCCTCGGTGAGCAGCGCGACCGCCTCGGTGGTGTGCTGCGCGTCGATGGCGGCCTGCTTCATACCCGCGGTGGTGCAGATGGCCGACGGCGCTTCGCCGGCCTTGCCCGCCACGACGACCAGCTCGTGGTCGGCGAGGGCGGTTCCGGCCATGGCGACGAGCAGACCGGCGACCGCGACGACCGCACCGAGTGCACGGAATTTCATGGAGTGCCTTTCCGAACCGTTGATCTTCGAGCGTGAGCTCGGCTCGGGCAGGTCCCGAGCACCAGGGTGATTCGGTTCGGCGGATGAGACGGATGGGTCCGCTTTGTGAACATCCCAGCTTTCTGAGTGAATCCGCGGAATATGATCGAGATGTCAACGCGCGCAGGGGAGAATTATGACCGCCAGAGCCGAACTCGAACGCGAGCTGGGTGGCCCGATCGAGGCCCTCGACCTGCTCTCCGACGCCGAGATACGGGAATTACTGATGACCTTCCGCACCGCGCGGCGCATCGAATCGGACATGCTCGGCGAGTCCGTCGACAGTGTGGTCGGCACGCTGCCGTGGCCGCTGCGCCGGCCCGCGAAGAAGATCATGTTCGGCAATCGGCTCGGCCGATGACGGATCTGGTCACCAGGGCCCAGCTGGTGCTGCTCGCCCGTACCCTGCACGTGCCCGTGGAGCGCCTGACGCATCTGGAACGGATCGGCGCCGCGGGATTGCACGAATTGCAGCAGCGGATGGCGGCGGTGATCTTCGCCCAGCACGCCGCGACCTTCGAGCGGATCAGCAAGCTGGTGCCGGTGATTCCGCTGAATATCTCGATTCCCTTGGTACAGCGGCTGGTTCCGCCCATGATGACCGGGCGCGCCGCGGGCGCGGTGGGTGTGAAGTATCCGAAGAAGGCCGCCGACGCGGTGTGGATGCTCGAGCCCGGCTACGCCGCCGATTGCGCCCCCTACCTGGACCCGCACACGGTCGGGCAGCTCGCGGACATCGCCCCGCCGGAACCGCTGGTGCGGATCGTGAACGAGATGCTGCGCCGCGGCGACTATGTGACGGCCGGACCCTTTCTCGCCTATGCCACGACGGCGCTGATCCGCGCCGTGGAGGCGGATGTTCCCGACGACGAAGGCCTGATCCGTTCGGCGGCCTACGCGTACTCGGGTGAGAACCTCAGCGATGTCATGCGTCAGCTCCTGCACGGGCGATCGCATCGGATTCCGCGGATGGTGGCGACGGTGCTGGCCGGGTCGGCGGAGCTGCGGCTGGCGGCGCTGTCGGTGTTCGCCCGGTGCGACAGCGATGTGGTGGGCGCGGTCGGCGAGCTGATGTTCGAGTTCGGATCGACCACCGAGGTCACCGAATTGCTCTGTACCGCCGTGGATTACGGCGCGATACCGGAGCTGCTGCGTTTCGCCGGCAGCCTGCGCCCCTCGGCGCTGGACAGTCTGGCCGCCAACCCCATCCTCGGCGACGACGCCCGGATGTCGACGGTGGTGGCGGCGTTGGAGGGCGCCGACGAGCCCGCGTTGTGGCGTGGGTTGCTGTGCTGGATCGAGCGCGCCGATTTCGAGGTCCAGCGCCGGATCGCCGCGATGATCACGGATCTGACCGATCCTACGCTGCTGGCGGTGCCGGGCGCGGCCAGCGAAGCGCGGATCTGGCCGGCGCTGCTGCGGGTCCTGGCCGAATCCGATGCCGACACCCAGTCGCTGCTCGGCGAGGTGTGGGCGTTGCTCACACCCGCCGTGCGCGCCGAACTCCAGCATCGGGTCAGCGACCTGCAACTGGACACCCGGCTGGCGACTTTGACCGTCACGCTCGACATCTACGCGTGACGGGCCCGCCGCCCGCGCGCACCTCTCGCCCCGACAGCCGAGGCGCGCGCGGGTGGGCGGAGTCTCTAACGGATCGGCGTGAAGTCGCGCGCGGCGATGTACTCCGGCCGCCGGCCCGGTGCGGCGAACGGCTCCCCCAGCGCGTTGTCCACGCTGTTGAACACCAGGAAGATGTTCGAGCGCGGGAACGGGGTGATGTTGTTCGACGAGCCGTGCATGATGTTGGAGTCGAACAGCAGCGCCGATCCGGCCCGGCCGGTGAACTGCGCGATACCGTACCGGTCGGCCAGCGTCGTGATGTCCGCCGGCGTCGGTACGCCGATTTCCTGCTCCTGCAACGATTCCCGGTAGTGCTCGGCCGGAGTGCTGCCCTGGCACGGCACGAAGGTGCGGTGCGAGCCGGGCATCACCATCAGGCTGCCGTTGTAGGGGTAGTTGTCGGTCAGCGCGATCGACAGGCTCACCGCGCGTGGTGCGGGCATTCCGTCCTCGGCGTGCCAGGTCTCGAAATCGGAGTGCCAGTAGAAGCCGGTGCCGCGGAAACCGGGCATGTAGTTGATCCGGGTCTGGTGCAGGTAGACCTCCGAGCCGAGCACCTCGCGGGCCGGTCCGCTGATCCGGGTCTGGCGCACCAGATCCGCGACCGCGGCGCTGAGCTTGTGCACCTCGAAGACCGACCGCACGGTACTCGCCCGCGCCGTCGGCTTCGCTTCCTTCCATCCCCGAAGAGTCGACGACCGCTCCCGGATCACCCGATCGTCCTCGGCGAGCGCGGGATCGGTGGCCAGCCGGGCGATCTCGGCGCTGAACTCGGCCACCTCGCCCGGATCGAGCAGATCCTCGAGCACGGCATAGCCGTCGGTTTCGAATCCCGACAGCGCCGCCGTGCCGATCTCACCCCACACCGTGGGATCGGCGCGCTCCAGATGCTGTAGCCGCGCACCCGTGCGGGTGGGGTAGCGGTCCAGCAGGCTCGAATCGACGGGGTGCTGCAACACCATTGGCTATCTCTCCCTCAGTTCCCGGCGACGGCCACCAGTGGGTAGACGCCGTTCTCGTCGTGGACCTCCTGCCCCGTGACCGGTGGATTGAACACGCACATCATCCGCATGCGGGTCCGGGTCACCAGGCGGTGTTTCTCGTGGCCGTCGAGCAGATACATCGAGCCCGGCCCGAGCGGATAGGTCACATTGTTGTCGAGGTCGGTGAGTGTGCCCTCACCTTCGATCAACCACACTGCCTCCACGTGATTCTGGTAGTGGAAGACGTGCGTCGTATTCGCCTCGATGGTGGTTTCGTGGAAGGAGAACCCGACACCGTCACCGCCGAGGACGATGCGCTTGCTGCGCCAGCCCTCGTCGGCGACATCGCGATCGGTGCCGGTGATCTCCGCGGTGGACCTGACGATCACTGCTGCACCTCGCTGACGCTCGGCTCCGCAGTAACCGGCGATGCCGCGCACATGGTGACTCCGCTGCGTTCCGTCACTGAGCCACCGCCTTTCGCTGCCAGCCGGTGCATACCGTGTCGATCGCGCCGGTGAGCAGGTGCAGGCCGAGGTCGAGTTCCTCGTCGGTGATCGTCAACGGCGGCAACAGCTTCACGACCTCGTCGCTGGAGCCGGAGGTCTCCACCAGCAGCCCGCGTTCGAAGGCCACCTGGGTGACCTTGCCCGCCTGCGACGGGTCGTCGAAGGCCACGCCCTGCACCAGGCCGCGCCCGCGGACCGACAGGCCCGGGAAGTAGTCGGCAACCTGCCCAAGCGCCTGGCCGATCCGCCCGCCCTTGGCCTCGGTGGCCTGTTGCAGGGTGTCGTCGGCCCAGTAGTGGGTCAGCGCGGCCTCGGCGGTGACGAAGGCCGGGTTGTTGCCGCGGAAGGTGCCGTTGTGCTCACCCGGCGACCACACGTCCAGTTCCGGCTTGAACAGCACCAGCGCCATCGGCAGGCCGTAACCGCCGATCGACTTGGACAGCGTGACGATATCGGGGGTGATACCCGCGACCTCGAAGGAGAAGAACGGGCCGGTACGGCCGCAGCCCATCTGCACGTCGTCGACGATGAGCAGGATCTCGCGGGCCGCGCACAACCCGGCCAGGTGCCGCAGCCACTCCGGGCGCGCGACGTTCACGCCGCCCTCACCCTGCACGGTCTCCACGATGACCGCGGCGGGGCGGTCGAAGCCCGAGGAGGTGTCGTCGAGTACCCGTTCCATCCACTGGAAGTCCTGGGTGGTGTTGTCGAAGTAGCCGTCGTAGGGCATGTGCGCGGCGTGCACCAGCGGCACACCCGCACCGGCGCGCTTGGCCGCGTTGCCGGTGACCGACAGCGCACCCAGCGTCATGCCGTGGAAGGCGTTGGTGAAGCTGAGCACGGTCTCGCGACCGGTGATCTTGCGCGCCAGCTTCAGCGCCGCCTCGACGGCGTTGGCGCCGGTGGGGCCGGGGAACTGGACCTTGTAGTCCAGGCCGCGCGGGGTCAGGATCGTGTCGCGCAGGGTCTCGAGCAGCTGCCGTTTGGCGCCGGTGGACATGTCCAGGCCGTGGGTGATGCCGTCACCGGCGATGTAGTCCAGCAGGGGCTGTTTGAGCACGTCGTTGTTGTGCCCGTAGTTCAGCGCGCCGGCGCCGGCGAAGAAGTCGAGGAACTCCTTGCCGTCCTCGTCGCGTAGCCAGCTGCCCTTGGCCGTGGTGAACACGGTCGGCCAGGAGCGGCAGTAGCCGCGGACATTCGATTCCAGTTCTTCGAACACGGTGGTTTCGACGGAAATCACTTACTGGCCTCCAGGCTTATCGGGGCGATGTGGTAAAGGTCTTCGGCTTCGTGGCTGTCCGGGAACAACTCCGGATCGAACATCGGGTGCTTGCTGATCTGCGCGCCGCGTCGGCGCGCCACCGAGCCGAACATCGCGATGGAACCGGGATTGTCCGGCGCGATGGTGGTTTCCAGCACCGAAACCCCATGCGGGGCAACGGTATCGAGCAGATGCTGGATCAACGCGGTACCCGTGCCGAGGCCCTGCTGGGCCTGCTCGACGGCGACCTGCCACACGAACACCGTGTCCGGCGCCTCCGGCCGCAGATATCCGATGACGAATCCCACGACGCGGCCGTCGACTTCGGCGACCACCGAGGTGCCGGTGAAATCGCGACACCACAGCAGATAGGCGTAGCTCGAATTGGTGTCGAGCACTTGCGAATCCTTGGCGATCCGCCAGATCTGCGCGGCGTCACCGAGGCGCGGAGCGCGCAGCACCGGTGCGGCGAGCCGGTCGATTTCGGCGATCGTGCCGTCGTCGATCGTGGGCAAGGTTGGTGTGGACATACATCTCCCTCTTCGGGTCGTGCAGTACTTACACAGCCTTACGACTGAACTTTGCGGTGATCGTGTCGAACTCTTTGCGGTTGTATTACGAAGAGATCACAACGCCTGGTCGGGGCATGCCGAAATAAGCTCTCCCGCAAAATAATCCGCTGAATGCGAATTACGGCTGTTGCAGATCGACGCGATAGCCGAGACCGCGCACGGTCACGACGATGCGGGCGTCGGAGGGGTCGCGTTCGATCTTGGTGCGAAGCCGGCGGATATGGACGTCGACGATGCGTTCGTCGCCGAAAAAGCCGTCGTCCCAGACACGTTCGAGCAACAGCGCGCGAGAGAGCACCCGCCCGGGCGTCTCGGCCAGCTCGCACAGCAACCGGAACTCGGTGATGGTGAGATGGATCTCCTCGTCCCCACGCCGGATCGCGCCGGAATCGGGGGTCAGCACCAGCGGCGCCTCGGGGTCCGCGTCGAGCACGATCTCTTTGGGCACATCCCGCTCGGCGGTCAGCCGAGCCCGGCGGCGCAGCGCGCGCATGCGGGCCGAGATCTCCTTGATCTCGAAGGGTTTGGTGACGAAGTCGTCGGCACCGGCCTCCAGCGCGGCCACCACGTCATGGGTGTCGTCGCGGGAGCTGATCACGATGATCGGCACGTCGTGCTCGCGGCGGATCTCGCGAATACAGTCGAATCCGTCCATATCGCCGAGCATCAACTCGACGATCATCACATCCGGAGCGCCCTTGCTGCGCAGATAGGACAGCGCGTCCTCGGCCTCTTGCGCCTCGGCAACGTCGTAGCCTTCGTCCTCCATCGCCAGGCGCAGTTCGCCCCTGACTTTCTCGTCCTCGTCAACGATCATCAGGTTGGTGCTCAAAGGTCCTCATCCCTTGCCAGAGCGAGACCTCGCGCGGTGCGGAAATTCGCATCCCCAGACCGACGCGACATTCCGCCTTCGGGCAACTTGCCAACCCCTGGGGTACCCGAACCCGCAGTTCGGTAAACCCCTGCTGAGGGGGAGGGTTAGTTGCTGGCTACCGTCAACCCTTCGTCACCACCCGGGCGAAAAGCAAGTTGGCGGTGAGGTTCGACACAATTCGGGCAACCGGGACATGTCGCCCGAATCGCCGATCACAGCTCGTCGCGCGGTAGTTCCAGGCGGTTGAAATTGCTGCGGCTGCCGTCGGGCCGGCGCTCCTGATAGAGGAATCGGAAATGGCGCGCATCGAAGGTGTCGAACCAGCGCTCCCATTCCACGGGTTGCAGGATCGCGCCGCCGTAGCCGGGAAAATCGAAGCGCAGGTTTCCCAGTCGGCCGTTGGTCTCGCTGAACGGGGTGGTGGCCGGGCGCGCACCGCGCTGCTCGGCCCAGCGCCGGATGACCTCGTGATCGCGGGTGACGCGGGTGCGATCCGGCGGTTCGGTGGAATTGATCTGCTGTGCGGATTTCAGCGGCCGCGAATCACCCGGTCCGGAGTGCGGATTCCGGGCGACTGGCCGTCGCTGGCGGTCCATGACGACCCCTCCTTCAACGCCCTGATCGGTGGTCCGGTCCTCTATCAGGTACCCGATGGAACAACGCGGCAAACCGGGCGGCCCGGCTCAGTCTCGCAACGCCTGTTCCCGCAGCCCGGACAGAGTTTTGGACAGGATCCGGGAGACATGCATCTGCGACACACCGAGCACCTCGGCGATCTGGGACTGGGTCTTGTTCTCGAAGAACCGCATGATCAGCACCCGGCGCTCCCGCTCGGGCAGCTCCTCGATCAGCGGTTTCACGGCCATATTGTCCTCGACCAGATGGTAGGAGGGCTCGTCCGCACCGAGACTCTCCAGCAGGGGCAGTGGCGCGTTGTCGGGATCGTCGCCGGTCACCGCGTCGATGGACTGGGAGTGATAGGCATTGCCCGCGATCAGCGCCTGGGTGACCTCCACCAGGTCCACGTCGAGTTCGGCCGCGAGCTCGCGGGCGCGCGGCATCCGGCCCAGCCGCTGCGACATCCGCTCCACCGCCGGGCCGAGCGCGAGCTGAATCTCCTTGACCCGCCGGGGAACTCGCACCGCCCAGGTGTTGTCGCGGAAATGCCGCCGCACCTCGCCCATGATCGTGGGCACCGCGAAGGCCAGGAACGAGGACCCGCGCTCGACATCGAAGCGGTCGACGGCCTGCACCATCCCCAGCCGCGCCACCTGGAGCAGATCGTCGAATACCTCGCCGCGACCGGAGAATCGGCGCGCGATGTGCTCGGCCAAGGGCAGGCACCGCTCGATCAGCTGTTCCCGCAGCCACTCGCGGCGCGGATCAGCGGGCGCCAGCGCGGCGACCTTCTCGAAGAGCGGCTCGATATCGTCATAGCTGTCGCCCGGGGATCGCGACTCACCCGCCATCGGCCACCCCGCGCACCCAGCTGAAATCCACTGTCGTCGGATACCCGCCCGCCACCGGATCGAGCGGAGCCTGCACGGCCGCCAACGACACGGTCAGCGTCCGCACCACATGCCACCCGAACCCGGCCTGATCCACCATGGCGTCCGTACTCGCGATCGAGCGGACGCGCACGCTCATCCGCCGGTCGTCGTAGGTGTACTCGCAGTCCAGGATGGAACCCGGCACCGCGATCATGATCAGCGAGGTCGCCACCTCATCCAGCGCGAGCCGGATGTCGGTGACCTCGTCGAGCGCGAAATCAGCTATGAGCGAGAGGGTTTCGGCCAAGGCCCGCAACATGGTGAGCTGGTCGAGCCGGGCGGGTATCCGTATCCCGATCGTCGTGGTCCGGATCGAGGATCGAGGGGTCCACTCCCCCATTGCCCATCACCACCTTGTCGCGCGCATCGTCTCATCGGGCGCTTACCCGATGCGGCTGCGAGCAAACCCGGCGCGGGTCAGTCCTCGGCGGGGATACGTTCGTGCGCGGTGAGCAACAGATGATCGAATTCGGTGCGCAACCGCACCGCGGGATGCACCATCGCGGGCAGATCCGCCACCAGTTGGGCCGCGAGCGCGCGCAGCTTGACGTTCGTCTCCTGCGAGCGCCAGCTCAGTACCTGGAAAGCCTGCTCGGGGCCGATACCGTAGATCAGCATCAGCGCGCCTTTGGCCTGCTCGATGACCGCGCGGGCCGCGTACAGCTCCGGCAGGGTGTCGTCCAGGATCTCCTGACGGTTCTCCGCCAGCGTGTCGGTGACATCGATGTAGTACCCGGTGGTGCCGACGACCGCGCCGTCGTCATCGCTCATCCGATCGGCGACGACGATCACGTGGCGCACATTTCCCGCGGTGTCGATCACGCGGTGCCGGCTGGAGAACGGGTCGCCGTGCTCGACGGTCTTGGCCAGCGCGCTGGCCACCCGCTCGCGGTCCTCGGGGTGTTTGTGGGCCAGGAGCAGCTCGGTGGTCGGGACCACCGAGCCCGGCTGGTATCCGTGCATGACCGCGACCTCGTCCGACCATTCCCAGCGCCGGTCGGCGAACCAGTACCGGAAATGGCCGACATGCTGCGGTTGTCCCACTCCGATCACACGCGTCAGTGCCACCGCATCAGCCGATGCCGCCCGAAAACCCGATCCGCTCTCCACCACAGCGCAAGTATGCGTGGCATACGACGCGCAGGCGAGCGGATCGGGCAGTTCGGGCGCGCTGGACTAGGCGTCCAGGGCTGCGCGCATCGAGGGATAGGAAGCGAACATCGGCCGGACCCCGGTGACCTCCAGGGCCCGCTCGATATCGCGGCGATCGGTCACCAGCCGAATGTCGACACCGGAGCAGGCGGCGCGCTGGCGGGCGGCGCCGAGCCCGGCGGCCGCCCGCAGGCTGACGAACCGGGCCGCGCGCAGATCGACCACCACCGCCGGCGCGCCGGCATCGATCGCGTTGTCCAGGCCGGCTCGGAAGGCCGGATAGCCGGCGGCGTCGAGTTCGCCCGCCACACGCAGGACCACACAGTGCCTTCGGTGCCGCACATGCTGAGTGGATAGGTGGCCGGTGGATATCCGCTGGGTCGTACCGCTGTATCGGGCGGATTCGGGCGTATCGACGGGTGGGTGCAGTGCGACCGCATCCGTTGGCATGACAAACCTCCCACACTTCGGGGGGATCTCCGGTCCGCGGCCGTTTCGCGGGGAGACGGCCGCCGGGGGAACCAGGGTCGGCTGTTGTCTCAACCGCTCCCCAGTCTGGCACGCCAGTTCGGTTCTGTACACCGTCACCGGTCGGTCAAGCCGGTACCGACGCGGTCGACCGCTGCCAATTACGGTGTGCCGCCACAGCATTCGCGAACGCCGTGACGAACTCCTTGCGCGGCTCGGCGTCGGTGGTCACCACCCCGTGGTCGGCGCCGATGTCCTCGCTCGGCGCGATGTCGGTGACGATCCCGGCCACGCGCAGCACCACCGCGCCGGACCCGAACGCGCCGATCGGCTTGCCGTGCTTGAACGCCTCCAGCACGAAGTGCACCGCGGATCCGTTGCGCGCCAGGGTTTCCGCGGAACTCGACCCGCCCGCGACCACCACTGCGTCGTAGAGCACCGAGGCCACGGTGGCCAGCGCGCGATCCACCTCCAGCCGGCCGTCCGCGCCGTCCTCGGCGCGCACAGCGCCACCGTGCGGGCCGATCACCTCGACGAGCGCGCCCCGCTCGGTCAAGGCGGCCGTGAGGTCGAGCACCCCGGCGGCGTCGACGCCGTCGGCGACCAGGATGGCGATCTTGCGGGTGTCGACGCTGTCGGTGCGCGTCCGCAGCTGCGACAGCGCGGGTGAGAGGGCCACCTCGTCGATCGTGCCGTCCGCAGCGGGCACAGGCACCCCCAGCCGACCCGAAACACGTACCGCCAGATCGTGATCCACGCGCGCCAGCTGCTCGAGCGTGCGAAGGACGATCTCGTCCCGCGTCACCTTGCCCAGTTCGAAGGCGAACGCCTCGACGATGTGCTCGGCCTCCGGCGGCGTCATCGAACGCCAGAACATCCGCGGCTGCCGGTAGTACTCCTGGAAACTCGCGGCGCGCTGCCGAATCGCCGGGCCCGCGACCGTTTCCGGGTAGTGCCGGAAGCCGCTGTCGCCGGAGAGGACCGGGCAGCCGCCACCGATCGAGTTTTTCGTATAGGCGGCCTCTCCTCGCGGGATGGCGTGCTGGCCGAACCCGTCCTGCTGATGATTGCGCACCTCGGCGACCGGCCGATTGATCGGCAGCTGCGCGAAATTCGGTCCGCCCAAACGCAACAGCTGGGTGTCGAGATAGGAGAAGTTGCGCAGTTGCAGCAGCGGGTCGTCGGTGAAGTCGATCCCCGGCACCAGATTCGCGGTGTGGAAAGCCACCTGCTCGGTCTCGGCGAAGAAGTTCTCGGGATTGCGGTCGAGCACCATCCGGCCCACCGGCTGCACCGGAACCTGTTCTTCGGGAACCAGTTTCGTCGCGTCCAGCAGATCGAAATCGAAGTCGAACTCCCGCTCGGGCGCGATCAATTGGACACCCAGCTCCCACTGCGGATACCTGCCCGCCTCGATGGCATCCCACAGATCGCGCCGGTTGAAATCCGGATCGCGGCCCGCGATCTGCTGGCATTCGTCCCACACCAGCGAGTGGGTGCCCAGTATCGGCGTCCAGTGGAATTTGACGAAGGTGGCGCGGCCCTCCGCATCGACCAGGCGGAAGGTGTGCACGCCGAAGCCCTGCATCATGCGGTAGCTGCGCGGCAGGGCCCGATCCGACATCAGCCACAGCACGGCATGCAGGGTCTCCGGTTGCAACGACACGAAATCCCAGAGGGTGTCGTGCGCCGAGGCGGCCTGCGGTATCTCGTTGTGCGGCTCGGGTTTCACCGCGTGCACGAAATCGGGGAACTTGATGCCGTCCTGGATGAAGAAGACCGGGAAGTTGTTCCCGACCAGATCGTAATTGCCCTGTGCCGTATAGAATTTCGTGGCGAATCCACGCACGTCGCGCACGGTGTCGGCCGAACCGCGCGAACCGGCGACCGTGGAGAAACGCACGAACACCGGGGTACGCACGCCGGGGTCGGTGAGAAACGTCGCCGAGGTCACCGCGGCGAGCGAATCGTCATAGGGCTCGAAGTAGCCGTAGGCGCCCGCGCCGCGCGCGTGCACCACCCGCTCCGGGATGCGTTCGTGATCGAAATGCGTGATCTTCTCGCGCGCGTGGAAGTCCTGCATGAGGCTGGGACCGCGCTCGCCCGCCGCCAGGGCGTCGTCGGTGCTGTCGACGCGCACCCCCTGCTGGGTGGTGAGGCGACCGCTACCGCGGTCGATCCGGTCCCCGGCCAGTTGTCGTTGTTTGGCGTCCGCCTCCCGGTCGCCACTGTCCGATTGTGCGCTCACTGGAGTTCTCCTCTCTCCCCACTGCTCGGGCTACCCTCACCCGCGGTGATCACACTCCGGCCCTCGGGTTTGCCCGCGTACCGGGCGGGCATATCTGCCACAGACGGATGTCGTGGGATAGGAGTCCGCCGTGAAGATCGCCATGGTTGCCGAATGTGCTTCTCCGCTCACCGAACTCGGCGGCGAACCGGCCAGCGGACGCACCGTCGCGGTCGCGGCGGTGGCGGCGGCGCTGACCCGCGCTGGACACCATGTGACCGTCTATACCCGCCGCCAGGACCCGCACACACGTACGGAGGTCCCCGCCCGGGAGGGATATCGGGTGGTGCATGTGCCCGCCGGTCCACCGCGTCCGCTGCCCCGCGACCAGGTTCTGCCCTTCCTCGGCGAGTTCGGGACGTTCCTGCGACGGCACTGGTCGCTGCGCCGGCCGGACGTGGTGCACGCGCACTTCTGGATGTCGGGCCTGGCGGCCGAGCTGGCCGCGCGTTCGCACGAGTTGCCCGTGGTGGTGTCCTTCCACGGGCTCGGAACAGTGAAGCGGCGCTTCCACGGCCTGGCCGATCCCAGCCCGCGACCACGCATCCGCTTCGAGCGGCTCATCGCGACCCGCGCCGCGCAGGTGCTGGCCACCTGTACCGACGAGGTCAACGAGTTGTCGCGGATGGGGATTCCGCGGTTCCGGATCGCGGTGGTGCCCGGCGGCGTCGACCCGGCGCTGTTCACCCCCGAGGGCCCGGGCGATCGCGGTCGCCCCCAGCGCGTACTGACGGTGGGAAGACTGGTGCGCCGCAAGGGTTTCGACCTCGCGGTGCGCACGCTGGCCGAGTTGCCCGGCACCGAACTGCTGATCGCCGGTGGCGCCGTCGGCGACGAACTCGACGACGGCGAGACCCGGCGGCTGCGCCGGCTCGCCACCGATTACGGTGTGACCGAACGACTTCGGCTGCTGGGCCCGATCGCGCACACCGCCATGCCGCCGCTGTACCGCGCGTCCGACGTGGTGCTGTGCACGCCCTGGTACGAGCCGTTCGGACTGGTGCCGCTGGAGGCCATGGCCTGCGGCCGGCCGGTGGTGGCCACGGCGGTCGGCGGCATGCTCGACACCGTGGTCGACGGGGTGACCGGACGACTGGTCGCGCCCCCGGAACCGGCCACGCTGGCGCGGGCCGTGCGGATGCTGCTCGACGACGCGCAATTGCGGGCGCGCTGGGGTGCGGCCGGACGACAGCGCGTCCTCGACACCTTCACCTGGGATCGGGTCGCCGCCGCGACCCTGCGCGCCTACGAGCACGCGATCGCGACACAGGGCGGGTCGCTGGCTGCCGCGCCGATCGCCGCGGGCGCACGCTAGGCATCCGGCGGCGGTTTCGGCTCGGAACGACGGCGCCAGCGCCACGGCAGGATCAGCCACGCGAAGACGAACAGCGCGGCCACCGCCACCGCGGCCAGCACACCCACCCACGACCTGCGGACCACGACCTCGAAGACCAGCAGCACGGCGCCGGTCAACGCGACACCCAGCAGCGCCACTCCGGCCAGCGCACAGCGGTGCGCGGCCGCGACCACACTGCCCAGCCGGTGGCGGCGGAACAGGATCCGATGCCAGGACACCGGCGCGACCAGGAAGACCGTCGCGCCCACCGCCGCGGAGACGGTGAGCAGGTAGAGCACGCGCTGCGTGGTCGACAGCTGGGCGAATCCGGCTTGGAAGGGCAGGATCAGCAGCGCGCCGATCAGGAACTGGATACCGGTTTGCACCACGCGCAATTCCTGGATGAGACTCGCCCAGTTCCGGTCCAATCGCTCGGTCCCGGTCTCCGAGCGACCGCGCCGAACCGGCCCCGTGTCCATCACGTTCTCGTCCACTCGGCGTACTCGTCCACTCGGATTGCCACTACACCGCCGACATACCCGGTGCGGGGTCGATTAACCGGCGTGATGCCGGGTACCACGCCGATATGGTTCCGACCACCGAGGAGTTGCTGCACGCGCTGACCCGCACGGTCAGCGCGCTGTCGGGCACCGGCATCCGGTTCGCCGTGGCGGGCGGGTGCGCGGTATATGCCCGCGGCGGGCCGATCAGCCAGCACGATGTGGACATCTTCGTCAAACCCTCGGACACCGAGGCGGCGGTGTCCGCGCTCGCGGACGTGGGCCTGCGCGTCGGTGATCCGGCCGAGGACTGGCTGAGCAAGGTCTATGACGGCGACACCCTGATCGACGTGATCTTCCGGCCCAACAACCGTGAGGTCACCGACGAGTTGCTGGACCGCGCGCAACCGCTGCGGATCGGCCCGACCCTGGCCCCGGTGGTCAGCGGCACCGATTTGATGATCGACAAACTGCTGGTCTTCGACGCGCACCGGCTCGACCTCAGCCCGCTGCTGCACATCGCTCGCGACCTGCGCGAACAGGTGGATTGGGCCGTCGTGCGCACACGGACCGAGCAGTCGCCCTACGCTCGGGCGTTCCTCGGCCTGCTCGCCGACCTCGACATCGCCGACACCGGAATCAGCAACGCAGGCACCGACATCGAGGGAGCCGAATAGATGCAGACACCCCAGTATCTCGTCGCGCACCTGCGCCGCGCACTCGCCGAGGATCCGCGCACCAGCGAACTCGGCGTTCACGTCACCATCCGCGGCGACGTGGTGGTGCTCGACGGCGAGGTGAGCAGCGAGGAACGCAAACAGGCCATGGAAACCGTGGTCCGCGAACAGCTGCCCGCGGCACGCGTGCACAACGACGTACATGTCACCCCGCCGTACCCGCCGGAGGGCAGCGAGGACCTGTCCGCGCCCGAAAGGAGTTGAGCCCCATGCGAATCGCCGCCGTCGGTGATGTGCACCTGGGCGCGGAGTCGGCGGGACAGCTGCGTCCGGCGCTGCGCGAGCTTCCCGAACGCGCGGACGCGCTGCTGCTCGCCGGGGACCTGACCCGGCACGGCACCTTGGACGAGGCCCGGGTCGTCGCCGAGGAATTCACCGATCTGGGCGTGCCGGTGATCGCCGTGCTCGGCAATCACGACCATCACAGCGATCAGCAGGACCGGATCGCCGCGCTGCTCGGCGAGTACGGGATCACCGTCCTGGAGGGCAGTTCGACAACGCTCTCGATCGACGGCCGCACCCTCGGCATCGCCGGGTGCAAAGGATTCGGCGGCGGCTTCGCGGGTAAATGCGCGAGCGTGTTCGGGGAGCGTTTGATGCGCGAATTCGCCGGGCACACTGTCGAAGTCGCCGAATCACTGCGCGGCACGCTGGCCGAGCTGCACACCGACGTCCGGGTAGTGCTCACCCACTACTCCCCCGTCAGCGATACCCTGCACGGCGAGCCGCCGGAGATCTACCCCTTCCTCGGCTCGTATCTGCTGGGTGAGCCGATCGACGAGTTCGGAGTCGACCTGGCGCTGCACGGGCACGCGCACGCGGGCACCGAACGCGGCACCACACCGGGCGGAATCCGCGTGCGCAATGTGGCCGAGCCGGTCATCCGGGCGGCCTACGCGGTCTATGAGCTGCGGCCCGCGCCGGAGCGACTGGTCAGCCGGTAGCACCACGAGAGGAGTTCGAATGGCCGACGAACAAGGCTTTCCCGATCACCATCGCACCACCCGCAGCCACGCGGGCGAGACCATCGAGGATTCCCGCAACTGGCCCGGCATCGTGCTGGGCATGCTCGGGATCGTCGGCCTCGCGCTGACCGTGACCGCGGCCGGATACGGATTCGAGGGCTGGGCGGTGATCGGCGCCATCGCGACCGTGCTCTGCCTGGGCGTCGGCGCGTTCCTGATTCTGGCCGAGCACAAGCGGATTCGACAGCAGGACACCCTCGCCGGCGACGATCGCGGGCACTGAGACGAGCGGTGGGCCGCCCGGAACTGATCCGGGCGGCCCGTTCGGTCGCGTGGTCGGCTAGCGCTGACCGCGCTGATATGCGCGCTCACGCTGCTCGTCGACCGCTGCTTCCGCACGTTCTCGTTCGGCCGCTGCCTCCTTCTTCGCGGCTTCGCGCTGGGATTCGGCCTTGTCCTGCTGGGCTCGGCCCTCGTCACGAAGATCCTCACGCCCGAAGACGGTCCCGGCGGCCTCCTTGGCCTTGCCCTTCACGTCCTCGACGACACCTTCGACACCTTCGCGGGGTCCACTCTTGCGCTCGGTCACGACATCTACCTCCGAAAATCGGTTATCAGGTGGACAGTGGTCGTCTACCCGCCGATTCCGGCCTCAATCACGATCGGCCATATTCCCCTTCGAGTTTCGGTATCCGCAGTCGGATATGTCCCGAGCATGAGGCCATTGTGGATGGACGGACGGCAGTGTGCTGGAAGGCCCTGCGACCGAAGGGCTTTCCGCTGTGGGCCGCGTTCAGCCCTGAGCCGGCGGGGGGCCGGCGCTGGATAGGGCCGCGCCGCCACCCGGGCGGGGGTGTGGAATTGTAGGGTGACGGGGGGCCGGAGGGCGTCCGGTCGATGAGCGAACGAAGGGACAGCGGAGATGTCGGATACCTCGGTCGAGGTGCTCCTGGACGACTTCGAGAACAAAGAGAATTGGGATGTGGCGGGGCCGGGGGCGGGACGCAGCCATCTCACCACGTTCGCCGAAGGCGCCCCCGGTAAGGAACTTCGGGCCTACGCCGACGGGCGAGCGGGCGCCGACCATCGCGCACTGGTGCTGCTGATCAAGTCGGCCGCCGACGACCTCGAGGTCGACCTGGTGACCAAATCGAGCGAATCCTTCGCGGTGCCCGGACAGTTGGAGGCGCTCAATCTGTGGGTGCGTTCACCACACGCCTCGATCCGGATCTTCGCCAGCCTCGGCGGATCCGACGGCTCCACCCGCGACGTACTGGTCGGCAAGGTCACCGCGAGCGCTGAATGGCAGCACGTCGGGCATCAGCTCGACACACCGGTCGACGGCGCCAATCTGCTCGGCCTGAAGGTCCGGCTGATGGCGGTGACCAAGCAGACCGGTGAGCTCATGATCCTGCTCGACGATCTCACCGCCCGCACCCGCACCGCCTGACCTCACAGCCGCGACAGGGTGATCGTGGTCCACGCGCCGACGTGGATCCGATCACCCGGGCGCACCGGCACCGCCACCTCGCGCGGAATATCGTCTTCGGAATCGTTGAGGCTGGTGCCGTTGGTGGACCCCAGATCGGTGACGGTCGCGCTGTCCGGGCCCAGATGCAACCGGGCATGCACCCGAGACACCCCCGCGTCGACCGGCGGGATACCCAGATCGATATCGGGATTCACGCCCTGCGAGATGCTGTGCTTGCCGATCAGGATGTCGCTGCCGCGCAACACGATTCGGCGTTCCGGGAAGTAGCCGGGAAACGCCATCCGGTCGGCGTCGGGCCCGTTGCGTGCCTGCACCCGCTCGTAGAGGGCGCGGTCGGCGCTGATGGTCGCGATCCAGGTCGCCGCGACCATCGGCTCCGGCGGCGGCGCCGGATCGACCACCGCGGTCGGCGCGTCCGGCTGCCTGGCCGGTGCGCCGAGCACGATGTCGTGCCCGCATTCCTCACAGAACCGGCTGCCACTGCTCGGCGTGTCACACACCGGGCAGACGGTGGCCGCCGCAGTGGCGGCGGCGGTCGGCACTCCGATCTGTGTGCCGCATTCGTCGCAGTAGTCGGTCGATTCCGAGGCGTGACCGTCGGGACAGGTGACCATCAGGACTTCTTCGGCGGGATCCGGACGGTCTTGACCGAGCGGGCCTCGAGCGCTTTCTCGTCGAACGCCTCGACCTTGGCCCGCAATCGGACCGTGCCGTCGCGCTCGTCCACCTCGACCACATTGCGCAGCAGTTTGGCGGTCTCGGCGTTACCCGCCTGGGTGGCCAGCTCGACCGCGCGCCGCAGCTTCGCCGTGGCGGTGTCCACATCGCCCTGCTTGCGTGCGTCCAGGCCCTCCTGCACCACCTGGGCCAGCTCGGCCTGATCGGTGTATTTGGCCACCCGGTCGCTGATGCGGGCCGACAGCTCGGTGTCCTCGGTCCACACCGCGCGCACCAGCCCCTTGCCGACCTCGGCGTCGCCGGCCAACACCGTCACCCGGGCGGCTGCCTTCTCGCGCCCCGGCGCGGCCGGTTCGACCCGTACCTGGAGGTGGTATTCGCGTTCCTCCGCGCCCCAGGAACCGAGCGGGAAATCCTGCACCTGCGGACTACTCTGCGACGGAACGCCTTTCAGGTCCAGCACGGTCGGCGCCACCTGTTTGACGTAGTTCACCGTCGCCCCCGCCGGTGTCCAGACCCGCAGCGTCAGTTCGGGAATCGCCTTGGCGGCCGAGCTGACCATCATCTCCTGGAAGTCCGCGGCCAGCTGTTCGCCGTGCTCGACCACGTCGGTGCCGCCGTGCAGCGCGTCGGAGATCATCCGCATCTCCTTGACCTCGTAATCTGCGCCGACTCCCCGGCAGTCGCAGGTGAAAAGGCCTTCGGACAGCTTGATCTCGGCTCTGAGCGTTTCCTCTTCCTCGTGCTCGTTCTTGCCGTCGGTGAGCAGGATGGCGTGCACCATCGCACCCTCGTGCTTCTTGGCCAGCTGGCGGGCCAGACCCAGCCAGGTGCCCATGGCGGTGCCACCGGAGGGGCGGAGCTTGTCGAGCTGGCGGCGCGCCGCGGCGACATTCGCGCGGGTGGCCGGCAGCGAGGGCTCGTCCTTGGGAAAGATCAAGCGTGCCTTGGCTGTTCCCTCGATGATGGCGAACCGGGTGCCTTCGGGCAGCACGTCCAGCGCGGCCACGGTGGCCTCGCGCGCGCCCTGGAATTTGCGGCCGGTGGCCATCGACCCGGAACAGTCGATGATCAGGATCTCGACCCGGTCCGGGGCAGGTCCGGCGGCGACGAAGTCGGTGCCCGCTTCGACGGAGACGATCGCGTTCACGGTGTCCGCGCCCTCGGCCAGATACTCGTTCTGGTCGACGGCTACCGAGATGCCTTGGTTTTCCGAGCTCACTATGTTTTCTCCTGCACGTCGGATCAGGTGATGGGTGCCAGTGCGACGGTGATGTTGTCGCGGCCGCCGCTGCGCAAGGCGAATTCGACGAGTTCGCGGGCGGCGGGCATACGGTCGGCGCCGGTGGCGATGGCGGCCAGCTCCGCCGCCCCGGCCCGGTAGTTCCACAGCCCGTCGCTGCACAGCAGCAGCACACCCGGGCCGGTGGTGGTGAACTCACCCACGCAGCTGTCGGCGCTCGGGTCGGCGCCGGAGTCCGCGCCCAGCCAGCGCATCAGGTGGTGCGCGCGCGAATGCTGCATGGCCGTCTCCTCGTCGGTACCGAAGTCGACGAGTGTCTGGGCATAGGAATCGTCCTTGGTGAGCTTCTGCGACGGCCGGCCGGTCGCGCCCGAGGACTCGGTGCGCAGCCAATAGGCCCGGCTGTCACCGATATTGGCGTGCGCGATCTCGAACGAACCGGTGCCGTAGCCACGCACGATCGCAGAGACGTAGGTGCACGACGGGGAATGCCCGTCGGGTTTGGCGATCGCCCGCACCGCCGCGGTGGCGGCCAGCAATCCGGCGTAGACGGCGTCTTTCGGCGATTCGCCGTCGGCGAGCGCGCTCAGGCAGCCGTCGACCCCGGCGCGTACGGCCGCGCCGGAGGCGGCCTGCGGATCCTCCGAGGAGGAGACGCCGTCGCTCACCACGATCACCGTAGTGTTCGGCAGGCCACCGGGCCCGTCGACGACGGCGGCGGCCACCGCGTCCTCGTTGCGGGAGTGGCTGAGCCCGCGATCGGTGGCCAGATACACCGCACCCAGGTCGGCCTCGAAACGATCCGGCTGGGAACGCAATTGGCCGCAGCCGCGACAGTAGCCGTCCGGGTCGTGATCGCGGCCGTCGCAGCTGTCGCACGCCGACGGTCCGGCCTGCCCGCCGGCCTCGCCTACCGGCCGGGGCAGCGCCGCCCGGCGCGCGCCGATCTCCTGCCCGCATTCCTCGCAGTAACGGTCCTTGGCACCCACGGGGGCCTGACAGTTCGGACAGGCGGTGCCACGACGCCCGTCGGGCACGGACGGTGGTTCGGTCGGCAGGACACTCGCGGTCGGATTCAAGTCGGCGCTCACAGGTGGGTTCGGGGTGGGCAGGGCGGGTACCGCGTCGGGCGGCGGCTCGGCGCTCATAGCGTGGTTCTCGGCCGGACACGATTGGCCTGTTCGACCATCTCGAAACGCGTCCACATATCCGGTGTTTCGTGCGCGAGGTCGCGGAAGCAGCGTTCCAGTCCGGTTCGCACGCCGATCTGGTCCAGCGGCGCGCCCAGCAGCTGGGTGTGCCGGGCCGGGACCTTGCCCGCGTTCAGCCAGCCGAGCGCGGCCTCGAGCACCTGCATGCGCACCTGGGCACGGCGGCGGGTCGAGTCGATGGCCAGCGCTTGCACCCGCTCACCCGCTTCGCGCAGGACCTCCTCGCTCAGCTCGCCGGGGGCGCGATCGGCCAGCACGGTGGCGACGGCCGCGATGCGCGCCTCGGTGTAGAGCGAGGAGGAGGTTTCGACCTGATCCAGCACGGCGACCGCGCCGGCTCGATCGCCCGTGTGCCGGCGCAGCCGGGCCAGGCCGAACGCCGCGCTGACAAACGCGTGGTCGGTGCGCCACACCAGTTCGTAGTAGCGGGCGGCTTGGAACCGGTCGGCGGGCACACCCACCGACCGCGGATCCCCGCCCGCCGCACCGTTGGCATCGGGGCGGGCCGCCGCCGCGTGCACGGCGAGTTCGGCGACCGCGGCCAGGGCCAGCTTCGGAGCGGGCTCGCCGGGCAGCGCGGCGTAGACGGCGTCGAAATCGGTGTAGGCGGCGCCGAGATCACCGGCCAACAGGCGAGCCTGGGCGCGATACCAGGCCAGCCGCCAGTCGCCGGGCAGCGTGGTGGCGAGCGCGTCGATGCGCCGGAACGCGTCCGCGTGGTCGCCGATATCGAGGGCGGCGCGCACCAGCCGCAGCGGGATCTCCACCGATTTCTCGCCCGTGGTCACCACCGCGGCCAGCCCGGCCGCGAAAGCGGGTTCGAGTTCCGCGGGCGCGGTGCCGCCGGTGGTGGCCAGCAGCGGGGCGCCACTGTCGCTCGGGTCCACCAGCGGAACCGGTAGTGCCGCAACGATATCCGATGCACCGAAGGCGGCGTCCGCGCCGATGCCGAACACGCCGCGCGATGGACCGAAGAACGCCGACATGCCAGGGCGGGGCACGCCGTCGTCGGTGGCCAGCACCTCGCGCAGCACACCGGTCAGCTGATCGGCCATCTCCTCGGTGGAGGGGAAACGCGCCTCAGGGTCGGTGTCGGTGGCGCGCAACAGGAATCGGTGCAGCGAGTCGTAGGTCGCCAGCAGCGGTTCCTCGGCGGGATCGGGCAGCGGGCCCAGCACGCCGTCGCGCAGACCCAGCCGCAGCATGAGCACGGCCAGGGTGCGCCCGAGGGTGTAGATCTCGGTGGCCACCGTCGGACCGGTCTCGGCGATCTCGGGCGCCTGATAGCCGGGTGTGCCGTAGATCGGGCTGGACTCGTCGTCCATCGCGATGACGGCGCCCAGGTCGATCAGCTTGAGATGATCCTCGGACTGGATCACGTTGTCGGGCTTGAAATCACAGTAGGCCAGGCCGTTGGCGTGCAGATATCCCAGCGCCGGCAGCATGCCCAGCAGGTAGGCGATGGCCTGTGGCGGCGGCAGATGCCCACCCTCGGCGTCGCGATGGCGGCGCAGGATCTGCTTGAGCGAGGTGCCGCCGACATACTCCATCACGATGTAGCCGACCGCGACACCGTCGTCGCCGATGTGCTCGACGAAGTTGAAGATCTTGACGATGCTGGGGTGCTCGACCTCGGCCAGGAACCGCTTCTCCGCGAGGGCCGCCTTCATGGCGTCTTCGTCACCGGAGTTCAGCAGGCCCTTGAGCACCACCCAGCGGTTGCCGACGTTGTGGTCGACGGCCAGATAGATCCAGCCGAAACCGCCGTGCGCCAGACAGCCTTTCACCTCGTACTGGCCGCCGACGCGGTCCCCGGCGACGAGCTTGGGGGTGAAGGAGAACTTGGCGCCGCAATGCGGGCAGAACCCCTCGGTGCGCCCCGGGCGGCCGTCGCGGCTGCGGCCCACCGCTTTGCCGCAGCTGCCACAGTACCGCTTGTCCTCGGCGACCTGCGGCGCGCTCAGGATGGCCCCGAGCGGGTTCACCTTGGGCTGGCGCGGCATCTCCACCAGGCCGCCGCCCAGCCCGCCGCGCTTGCTCTGGCTCGTCGACGAGCGGCCGGTGCGGATCGAGCGCGAGGAGCGGCCGGTGCCGGTCGAGGCCTCGGTCGTGGCCATGGTGGCCGAGGTGACCGGCTGACTCGGCGCCGCACCGCACACATCGCAGTAGCCGTCGGAAATCGTTCCGGCGCAATCGGGTTCGGCGCAGTGCCCGCCCTCGGGCGACGGCGGCGCAGCCGGTGGCGCGGGGGCGGGGGCGGGGGCACTGCCGCAGCGGTCGCAGTACCCGTCCTCGATGCTGCCGCCACAGCCGGGTTCGGTGCATGTCATCGCGTTCTCCCGGCCTTCTTCTCCCCGATCAACTGCTGATAGTCGGCGACGGCGCGGGTGACCGCGGCCAGGTCGCACGGTGTGCGCGTGAGCAATCCGGCCGCGATCTGATAGGCCGCCAGCACATCTCGATCCTCGCCGATGCCCAGGCGCGCGGCCTTGGCCTGGTAGCCGCCCAGACGCCCGCGCAATTCGGCGCGCCGGTCGAGCAGCCCCTGGGCGAGGGCCTCGTCCGACAGCGCGGCCTTCGTCGCCCGGTCGATGCGCTCGCGCAGGCCGAGCAGCGCCGCGGCCGAGCCTGAATCGGCGGCCAACGTGGACAATTCGAGCTCGAACTGCTCGGTCGGGTCCGCCCGGGTGGGCAGCGGCGCGGTGCGGATGCGGCGTTCGGCGTCGGCTTTGGCCGTCGCGGCGCGGTCGCGGGCGGCGCGTAACTGCTCCCAGCGCGTTCGCGTCTCGGCCACGGCGGCGGGCCAATCCGCCTTGATCGCGTTCACCTCCGCGAGCACGGTGGATTGGCGGCGTACCGCCGCGCCGATCTCGGCGACCCGCGCGGCGATCTCGTCCGCGGTCAGCGCCAGCGGATCGGTGCCCGCGCTGCGCAACAAAGCGTCGATATCGGCGGCGATGGCACGGAATTCGGGCGTCACGCCCAGCACCGGCTCGACCTGCGCCTGCAACGGGCCCAGCCCGGCGACCACCCGCGTATTGACCGCGTCGACCGCGTCGAGGAATTCGGCGATCCGCGGGAAGGTGTCGCGCATACGCGCCAACGTATCGGCCAGGCCCACGAACAGCACATGTTCGCTCGGGCCGGTGAGCGAACGCTGCGCCATCGGGATCGGCGTGCGCCCGGCCTCGTACGGACGACCGCGCAGCAGCTGGGTCAGCTCGACCCGGGATCGATCGTCGATCCGGGAGCGGGTACCGCGCAGCGTTCGCGCCTGATCGAGGATCGCTTTCATCCGGCCGTGATCCTCCCACATCAGATCCAGCGCCTGGCGCACCGGTTCCCAGCGCTGCGCCGTCAGGCCGGTGGGCGGGAAGTGGCGCACCAGATTCAGCCCGGCATGGTTGTCCAGCTCCAGCAGCGTGGCGGTGATCGCCTCGAATTGCTGTGCGCGATCGGCGAGTTCGCGATCGATCTCGGCGACGGAGAGCGGTAGCATGGCGACCCGCCTCACTCGCTGTAGCGGGTGGCCGGTGGCCCCTGCGAGGGGCCGAGCTGCGACAGATGCGCGGCGTAGATCCGCTCCCAGCTGCCGTCGACGCGAATGCGCTCGATCACGCCGTTGACGAAGCGCACCAGTTCCGGTTTGTCCTTGGCGACGCCGATCGCGTAGGCGCCGCTGCCGATCGATTCGGCCAGCACCGTCAGATGCCGGTCCTGGGCGACCAGGCCGTGCAGGATCGGCTCGTCGGCGCTGATCGCGTCCACATGACCCTGCTGGATCGCGGCCAGGCAGTCGGTCCAGTTGGTCACACCGAGCACCGTCATGCGGACGGGCAGGGTGAACAGCGGGCCCGCCGCGGTGGTGCCGGTGGCCACGCAGACTCGTTTCCCGGCCAGATCGACACTGCTGCGGATGCCGGATTTTGCGGGGGCCGCGATACGTTGTGCCGCACGGTAGTACACGCCGGAGAAGTCGACATCGCGACGGCGCTGACAGGTGGCGGAATAGGTGCGCGCAATCAGGTCGACCTGGCCGTCGCGCAGCGCCGTGGCCCGTTCGGCGGCCGTCACCGACCGCAACTCCACCTTGGCCCGATCCCCGAACAGGCTGTAGGCGATCTCGCGGGCGATATCGATGTCGAAGCCCTCGAGTTCGCCGGTGGTCGGATTGCGGAACCCGAACAGGTAGGTGTTCTGGTCGACGCCGATCCGGACCCGGCCGTTGGCCACGATCGCGGCCATCGGCGTTCCGGCCGGCATCACGCCTGGTGGTGGCAGCGGGCCCGGGCGCAGGCTGGTCTCGGCATCGCACTCACCTTCGGCCTGCGGCGGGGTCGTGATCGGAGTCAGTTCCGGCGGTGTCGGATTCACCAGCGCGACCGTCGTCATCTCCGGTATCGCGGCATCGGCGCCGCATCCGGCCAGCAGCAGCGCCACACCCAGCAGCGGCGCCAGCGCACGAATTCTCACAGGAACTCCTTCAGGCGCGGCCACAGCCCGACCACCGTCGCCGCGGCGGCGAACAGCATGAGCAGCAGGGTGGCCGAGGGACTGAACGACAGCGCGTCACCGGCGGAGTCGACACCGCCGCGCAACTCCGCGCGGACCGCGCCCAGCTCGGTGCGCAAGGATTCGTCCAGGCTCGCGAACCTGGTGGCCGAGGTTTCGGTACCGCGGCCGATGGCCTGGTCCACCGCCTCGGTGAAGCGGGCCGCCTGATAGGCCTCGACCTGTTTGCGATGCCCGGTGGTCCAGCTCTGAAAGCGTTGCAAGGCAGCCGAATCCGCGCCCGTCACGGCGGTGAGCCGATCCTTCAGCGCGGTGGTGTGCTGGGTGAACACCTGCTCGTCCTCGGTGATGTCACCCCGGGTGATCAGCTGGAGTGTCTCGGCGGTGCGGGCCTGCTGCGCCAGAATTCGCGCCTCGGCCAGGGATTCGAACCGGTCGGCGGCGCCGTTGCGGCCACCGTCGAGCGAGGAGCCGGCCACCGTGGTGGCGACCACCGCCCAGATCAGGGCCAGCGCGGCCGCGGCCGCGGCCGCGCCCACACCGAGATTGAAGCGGCGGTTGGTCCGTCGCAGCAGGACAAACGATCCCGCGCCGCAGGCGATCAGCACCAGCAGCAGCAAGCCGATGGTGGACCACGGCAGTGCGCCGATCCGGCCCTGCTCGGCGTTCACGGCCGCGAAACGATCGGTACTGAGCTGCTGGGCGTTCTTCAACAGCGAATCCTGCATGAGCGCCGAGGCTTCGCGCAGATACGCCGAACCGACCGGGAAACCCTGCCGGTTGTTCGCGCGGGCCGCCTCGACCAGGCCGGTGTAGGCGGGGAGTTCGGCGCTGATCCGGGCCACGATCAGGCGGGTTTGCGCATCGTTGGCTCCGGCGGTGGCCTCGGCGAGCGCGCCGGCCGCGTCGGCCAGCGCTGTCTGATAGCGCACCCGCACGTCGGCGGCCTCGATACCGCCGGAGAGGAAGGCCTCGGCGGCCGCGGCATCGGCCGCAGACAGCGAGACGTAGAGATTCTGCGCGGCGTAAGCCAGCGGCTCGGTGCGGTCCAGCACCGTCTCGTGCCGGGTTATCTTGCCGCTCAGCTGATTCGCGCTGGTGAAACCGGCGAGCACGCACAGCGTGCCGACAACCAGTACGACGACGCCGATCACCCCCGGTGTCGTGGCGGCGAAGCGCCGCAACCACACTCCCGCGCCGCGCACCGCCGCTGGTAGGCGAGGTCTCACACCGTCCCCCCTTCATCGCCCGGCCGGTGTCTCCGATCGCGATAGTACGGCAGCCGCCAGCACCGCGCCGCCTATTAACCGGCGGGCGCCTCGCCACTGCTCACGGGCACTCGGCGAGCCGGGACAACGGGACTGCGCAGACCCCAGAACGACTGCGGGGCCACGGATCCGGCGCTCCCACACGACGCGACGCTACCGTGCGCGCAGCACACCCTCCTGCTCCAGAACTCGCTGCATTCCCCAGTTCATGCCGCGCATCGCCAAGTTGTAGGTCAGCGGCAGGTAGCGCTGCGCGTAATAGCCGACGCGGACATCCGGCGAGGTGAACACCAGATAGCGGTTGCGCTCCACTCCGCGCACGACGGCCTTCGCCGCGGCGTCCGGTGTCACCGCGTGCCGGACGAACAACCCGATCGCCTTCTGCACCGCCGCCGCGTCGCGATCGACACCGGCGATGTCCACACTCTCCACCATGGGTGTGGCGATAGCGCCCGGGCACACCAGGCTGACACCGATCCGGTGACGGCGCAGATCGAACCGCAGCACCTCCGAAACGCCACGCAGGCCGAACTTGCCCGCGCTGTAGGGCGCGTGCCAGGGCAGGCCGAACAGACCGGCGGCCGAGGAGACATTCACCAGGTGCCCGCCGCGCCCCGCCGCGATCATCGGCGGCAGGAACTCCTCGATCACATGGATCGGCCCCATCAGATCGATGTCGATCGTTCGCCGCCACTGCTCGTGGGTGAGCCGTTCGACGGTGCCCCAGGTCGCGATGCCTGCCACGTTCATCACGACATCGACGCTCGGCAGCTCCGCGTGCACCTTGCCCGCCAGCTCCACGACGGCCGCGTGATCACTGACATCGGCGGCCTCGGCCAGATGCACGGTGGCTCCGGCCGAACGCAGTTCGGCGGCGGTACGCCGCAACCCCGCGTCATCGATATCGGTGAGTACCAGCGACGCCCCCTTGGCCGCCACCGCGTGCGCGGTGCTTCGCCCCAGGCCGCTCGCCGCACCGGTGATCAGGCAGCTCTTGCCGTCGAACTTGGTCATGACACGACCATAGCGGTTTACGAACACTATTGTCTATTTATGGTTCGGCGCGCCGTTCACGGAATCGGCGGCGACCGCAATACGGCTCGGCGCCTGCACGACTCGGTACGCGAACTTTCCCACCGGGTCCGCGATTCGCACCCCATCCTGCCGCCGCACCTCTACCGTAGGCAGCGCCGCGGTCCCCAGCCGAACAGGAGGGCGCATGCCGCAGGATCTGCCCACCGCCGACGAGCTCGTCGACGTGGTCGCCGCGCATCTCGCCGAGCAGGTTCGCACCGGGCCACCGAGTGTGCGCCGATGGGAATCCTGGGCAGTAGCCGCAATCCTGCGACGAGCGCGCGGACTGCCGATCGGTCGGGTCGCGGCACTGCACGCCCTCGCGGACCACCTGTCGAATCGTGCGGTCACCGTGCCGGGTGGGGCGGTCTCCACGCCGGACCGGACAGCCATCGAGCCGGACGAGTCGGCCCCTACGCAGGCCGGGACACTCCCCGCGCGGTACACAACCGTCGCTGCGCCGGACGATGCGGTTGCCGAGCGCACCGCAACCGCCGCCGACCTGCTGCGGATCGCCGCGCGCGAATTCGACATGGGCGCCGGAATCCGACGCGCAGACCAGTACCGGCTGCGTCGCCTGCTCGACAGCGACCGCTCCTACAGCGAGCCGAAAACATCACGGGCACAACGCCTTCTCGACAGCGACAGGTCCTACGCCGACCTCGAAGCAGCATTGGTACGACGCCTCCGCGACCCCGCCCCCATCCCCGACTGGGAGCGCACCCTCGCCTACCTTCGCGCCTCCGCCGCCGAACGCCTGCGCATCACCAACCCCGGATACGCGCGGGGCAATGCCTGAAATATCGGCCGCCCCAGGCGAACTCGTCCTCGAACTTCTCCGACGCGCGCTCCCGGGTCCGCCGACGATCCTCGACCTCCGTTGCGCCGACGACACCTCCCGCGAGACCTGGACCTTCGACACCCTCGACACCACCGGCAACCGCCACCCACTCGCCCTGCGCCGCAACCGCGCCCGTACCCCCGACATGCTCGTCGGGCGCGCTGACGCGCTCACTGCCACAGGCGAATACGCTCTGCTGCGCTACCTGCACGCGAGGGGTATCCCGGTCCCCCGGCCGGTAGCCGCATCCGGTTCCCCGGCCGAGGCCGAACTCGACTGTGATCAGCGGGCGCCCGGATCCGATAGCGATCGCAGAACCACCGCGATCAAGCCCGGATCCGACAATGAACCCAGCACTGCCACCACCAGGCCAGGATCCGACAGCATACCCAGCACTGCCGCCGACGGGCCCGGCATCGACGGCGACCCGGCGCAGGCCGCACCCTCAGGCGAGCAGCGCGGTACAGCACGGCACACCGACTCATCCCGCGAGGCAGCTGCGTCGTCCGCCTGCGACCGGAACATCGACGACTACTACATAGCGGAACGGGTCGAGGGCGAAGCTCGGCCCGCGGCACTCGTTCACGACCCCCGATTCGACACGGTGCGTCCGCATCTGGTGCGGCAACTCGGAGCGACGTTGGCGCGCATACATTCCGGCACCGCCGCCGATCTTCGGTTTCTGCCGCACCGCTCACCGACCGCTCAACTCGATCTGGTCCGCGATCTGCTCGATATCGGCGGTGCACCGCGCCCCGCCCTGGAAGCCGGGCTGCGTTGGTGCCGTGATCGACTGCCGCAACTCGGCGCGCGCCCGATACGCTTGGTACACGGCGACTTTCGCATCGGAAACTTCGCTGTCGGTCCCGACGGCCTGCGTGCGGTCCTGCACTGGGACCACGCCCATCTCGGCGACCCCGCCCTCGATCTGGCGAACGCCTGCCTCCGAATCCGGCGCGGTGGCGCCGACGATCGAGAATGCGGCGGCCTCGGCACCCGCCACGACTTCCTTTCCGCCTACCAGGCCGCCGGCGGACCCCCGATCGACGAACCCGCCATCCACTTCGCCGAGGTCCTCACCTCCCTTCGCACCGCGGGCGTCTTCCTCAGCCGCACCATCGATTTCCGGTTCGGCACGGACCACTCGCTCGACGCCGCCGCCGATGGACGCCGCATCGCCGAAATCGAATACGACCTCTTGGCCCTGCTCGACCGAGAACCCTGACCCCCGAGTCGATTCGGTCACCCACTCCCGGTAGCGTCGAACCAGGTCAGGCCACCGGCCGGGCGGGGAGGGAGCATGTTGTCCAAGCGAAGCGCATTGATCCGAAAGGTGCTCACGCCGAACACCTTCCGAATCGGGATGAGCCTGTACCCGCCGTTCCTTTTCGCCGGTGTGCGCGTCGAACACGTCGCGCCCGACTGGACTGCCGTCCGGGTCCGCCACCGGGTCAGCTGGTGGAACGGCAATCACAACGGCGCGGCCTTCGGCGGAACACTGTCGGCCATGACCGATCCGTTCTTCGGGCTACTGGCCCTGCGACAGCTCGGGTCGGGGTATGTCGTCTGGAACACCTCGGCGAGCATCCAGTTCCGCAACGCCGGTCGCGGCAGCGTCACCGCCACCATGCGGCTCACCACGGCCGAAACCGCCGCGATTCGAGACGCGACCGCCGACGGCGGCAAGTCACTCACGACGCACTCCACCGAGATCATCGCGAGCGACGGGTCCGTCGTGGCCGTCGCCGAACAGCAGCTCTACGTGCGGGCACGGCCTAGTCGGTATCGGTCTGGCACAGCAGAGTGATCTGGGCGGTGGCCTTGTCGACCAGGATCCAGGTGTTGTCGCCGAAACCGTAGAAGAAGTCCGACCAGGCTACGCGGGTGCGATAGAGCAGGAATTCGTCGTAGCGGTCGCCGATCAGGTCGGCGGCGAAGGCGGCGCCGAGGCGTTTGGCGTCGATCGGCCGACCCTCGAACTTGTGGTAGCAACCGCCCGCCCAGAGCAGCGCGGCGATGTCACCGTCGAAGGTGAAGGCGCCACCGGGCGGCCAGGCTATCCCGAGATCGTCGGGCAGCTGCCGGGGCACCGACATCACCGAGCGCACGGTCGGCGAACCAAGGAAATGCGGGAAGAAACCATACTCGTCCAGGCGGTTGCGCGCGGCGAACCACCGTGCCACCCAATCGTCGTCGCACGCGCGGAACGACGCCATGACGATGAACTCCTCGGCGAACAGCCGCCGGAGCTCGGTGAGCGTCGCTTCGATGCCCGGGCCGCTCAGTGCGATCCGCTCGTAACGCAGCAGGTCCCGCGAGCGGGCGATTTCGCTTGCCCCAGGTAGTTTTCGGCTCCAGTCGATCTCCAGCCAGCATGTCGTCATCGGGCGAGGGTAACCACGGTCGCCACCCCCCACCACAGGTTTTGTCGCGCTCGGGCGGCGCGTGGCACCGGGTTGCGGATGTCGTCGAGATTCCTGGTCGGTACCGATGAGTTTCGAGCGCGCGGGAGGTCTACTCGTTATGAGGAATCTGATCTACACCTATGGCGTATCGCTGGACGGCTATATCAACGACCGAAACGGCGGCATCGACTGGACGGTGCCCGATGACGAATTGCACCAGTTCCACAACGACCGCTACCGCGATATCGAGATCGCCCTGCACGGCCGCCGCATGTACGAGCTGATGGCCGAGGCGTGGCCCAACGTCGCCCCCGACGCGACGCCCGTCGAACGCGAATTCGGCGAGCTCTGGACGAAGAAACCCAAGGTCGTCTTCTCCCGCACCCTCTCCGAGGTGCGGTGGAACAGCACTCTGGTCAGCGAGAACGCGGTCGAGGCGATCCGCGAACTCAAGTCCGGCGGCGACGGCACCATGGAAATCGGTGGCGCGAACCTCGCGTCCTCGGTCATCCCGCACAACCTCATCGACGAATACCACCTCTTCCTCTCGCCGATCCTCCTCGGCGGCGGCACTCCCCTGTTCCCGCCGCTCAGCCACAACATCCCGCTCCGCCTGGCCGAAACCAAACACTTCAGCAACGTGATACTGCTCCGCTACGTCGCCGCCTGACGCGCGCGGCCCCTCCACAGCCTTCTTGAAATCAGGGTTTGTACTCGCGTGCTACTGGTGGCCTCCTACATATTTGAATGCGCATATCTACAGACTGGGATGAACTACGCTCGGCGCGCAAGCGGGCCCCTGGCGACATGGGTTTGCGTCAGACCAGGACCGGGATCCGATGTCCCATCGCCCGAGCCCGGTACTCCTGAGGCGGGCACTGGTTCCAGCGCCGGAAAGCACGAATGAAGGAAGCGGCTTCGGCGTAGCCGAGCCGAGCGGCGATCTGCTCGGTCGTCAGATCGGTGTGGGTGAGCAGCTCCTCCGCGAGAACCTGACGGACCTCGTCGAGCAGGGCCCGAAAGGACGTCCCTTCCTCACTGAGGCGGCGCGACAAGGTCCGAGCGCTCATGAAAAGGGCGGTGGCGACGGCTGATTGGTCGGGAATCTCCCCCGGGTTGCGTATCAGCAGGTCGCGAACGGCGCCGCCGACCCCACTGCGGGCCCGGTGACTCGCGAGCAGTTCGCGACAGAGCCGGTGGCAGACACCGCGGGCGCGCTCCGTGGCCCGCGGTAGCGCGGCATCGAGCACGGCGGCGTCGAAGACGACCGCGTCGGCGACCGCGCCGAAGACCGGTTCGACACCGAAAACGGTGCGATAGCGCGCGGTGTCGGCCGGTGCCGCATGCCGGAAGCTGACCCGGCGCACCGGCGTCGAGACGGCGAACAAATCTCGCCCGATACCGTGGATTCCGGCGAGCACCCGTTCGGTGAGAAACGCCCGCACCTCGCCGGGTAATTCGTTGCCGTCCACCAGGAATCGGGTTTCGCCGTCGCGTTCGGTGCCGACCAGCCGCCCGAAGGCGAACCCCGGATCCAGGTGCCGCAGCGCCACATCGAGTAGTTCCCGTGGGGTCCGGCTGGACAGCAGCGCCAGACCCCACGGCCCGTCGAGCGACATCCGCTGGCGCTCAGCGGCTTCCACCCCGAGCCCGGATTCCGCGCCGCAGCGGGCGAGCAGATTGCGGATCACTCGAACCTGTTGACGCGCGGAGATCGTGGCGTCTGGGTCAATTGCCGTGCCGTACCCGATCGTGGTGCCCGCCAGGCATTCCGCGGCGGTCATCCCCCGCTCTTCGGCGAGCCGGATCAAGACGTGGACGCTCGCGGTGCCGCGCGGGTTATCCCAGTCGAACATAGCGTGAAGATCCTCTAAGCCACAGTGTTGTTTGGCGAAATGTATCAATCGACCAGGGGGTCTGCGCCCGAATACCGAAAGATTGTTACTCGCCATAACGGCCGGGTATCGCAACTGGCGATCACCGACAATCGGTTGATCTCGGCCGCCACCAGCCGGTCGACAACGTCTGGGACGGTCTGCCGCTCAGTCCGATTCGCCGAGTACCAACTCGATCGCCGCGAGAATCCGCCGCACCCCGAATTCGCGCGGATCGTCGAGAACGCGCCGCGCCAACGTTTGCAGGCAGCCCTGCACGATCTCGACGAGCACGTCCGGATCCACCGCGTCGGCGTCCGCCCCGGGCGGCAGGTCCGCCAGCCACTCCCCGAGCAGCCGCCGGAGCGGGTCGCGGAACTCGTTGCGCGCCTTTCGAATATGGTCACGCAGCAACGGGGGCACCCCGTCGATCGGGAAGTAGACCAGCCGCCACGTGTCCGGCATGGTGCCCACATCATCGAGGAATCGCCGGAGCGCGTCGATCAGCACTTCCCGTGGCGCGGCTCCGGATTCGCGCTCCCCACGCAGTGCCCGGGCGACCGCCGCCCGCATGGCGGCGGTTTCACGTTCGATCAGCGCGGCCAGCAGCTCGTCGCGATTGCCGAACGAGTCGTAGACCACCGGCCGGGTCACACCGCCGTGCTCGGCGACCGCGGCCATGGTCACCTCGGCGAATCCCCGGCTCGCGACAATACGCAGCGCGGTGTCGAGCAGCTGTTCCCGGCGCTCGGCGGGCAGCAGCCGCTTGGCGTAGCGGCGGCGCGGCGGCGCCGGTTCGACAGGCAGTCCGGCCATGGCTCAACCGATTCCGACGCTGCTGGCCACGAGCGCACGCCGGACCAGCCATCGCATGGTGCCCGCGACGGCGTCACGCCGGTCTCGGCCGCCCTCGGCCAGCACCAGGCGTGCCGCCGTCTCCGACGCGCTGATCACCGTGTAGCTGAACAGCTCGGTATCGATCTCGGCCCGCGCCGACGCCGCGACCAGGCCCAGCATCGCTTCGGTACGGACCCGCAGCGCCGCGCGGCCACCGGCGACGCGCCCGTAGACCGCGCGCGGCATCCCCTCCCCCGGCATGAGGACGAACCGCCAGGTGGCGGGGGCGGCGAGCACGATATCGAGGAAGAGCTCGGCGGCGCGCAGCGCGACCGCGGTCGGGTCGGCGCCGGGTTCGAATTCGGGGATGGCCGCGGCCGCCATGAGCAGAGCGCGTTCCTCCTCGCGATCGAGCAGCGCGTCGAAAAGGGTGTCGCGGTCGGCGAATTCGGCGTAGACGGCGGGGCGGGTGAGCCCGGCGGCGCGGGCGATGGCGTGCATACTGGCACCGGCGTAGCCGTCCCGCACGATCAGTTCGCGTGCCGAGTCGAGGATGTGCTCGCGTCGCGTGGACGGCACTCGCTCCTCCATCATGGTCGGCCGCTTTCTCGAGATCCTCGGTTCGCTGGACTCGGCCGCGCCAGTCTACGCACCCCGGCCCGCACCCTTGGCGCACAGCCGGGGAGATGCCGAATTCTATGGTGTCTCTTCCATTTTCGACTCGAAATTGACGTCGTTGTTTTACGGTGATGCGGCTGGCCTCGAGAGGCTATGGACGCGGTGCGAGGGAGGATCCATGGACGGTGCCCGGACAGCTCCCGACGATCACGGTTCATCCACCATCCTGCGGATCATGCGCGAAAATATCACCGGCACAGCCATTTCCAGTGTCCGGACGTTCGGTCGCGCGGTCGATCTCGGCCTGGAGTCGGTGCGCGGCGGCGTCGCCGAGGCGATCGGGATGCGCTTCCAATGGCACGAAATGCTGCGCCAGGCCTGGTATCTGGTCACCGTCACCGCGATTCCGGCGATCCTGATGGCCGTGCCGTTCGGCGTCGTCGTCTCGGTGCAGGTCGGCAATCTCATCCACCAGCTCGGGGCCGACTCCATGATCGGGGCCGCGGGCGGGCTCGGGGTGATCCAGCAGGGCGCGCCGATCGCGACCGGCCTGCTGCTCGGCGGTGCGGGAGCGTCGGCCATCGCCGCCGATCTGGGCGCGCGCACGGTCCGCGAGGAGATCGACGCGCTGCGCACCATGGGTATCTCGCCGGTGCACCGGCTGGTGATCCCGCGGATGGCGGCCATGCTGCTGGTGGCGCCGCTGCTGAATATCCTCATCGTCTTCGTGGGCGTGGTCTCCGGGTACGCGGTGGCGATCAGCACCCAGAACGTGACACCGGGCAGCTACTGGGCGACCTTCGGCTCGTTCGCGGTGCTGGCCGATGTGTGGATCTCGCTCGGCAAGGCCATGCTGTTCGGGTTCCTGGTCGTGATCGTGGCCTGCCAGCGCGGGCTCGAGGCCAAGGGCGGCCCGCGCGGGGTCGCCGACGGAGTGAACGCGGCGGTGGTGATCTCGGTGGCCGCGATCATCCTGGTCAATCTCGTGATCACCCAGGTGGTCACCATGTTCCTGCCGCTGCGGGTGGCCTGATGACGGCGACTCCGTACTCCCCCCGGGGCCTGCGCTGGGTGTATCGCCTCGCGCGCCGACCGGATCGACTACTGAAGCCGGTGGAGCACACCGGATTCGTACTGGGTTTCGTCGGCCAGGCCCTGTGGGCGATTCCCTCGACGCTGAAGCGGTATCGCGCCCAGACCATGCGCACCATCACCGATATGACCTGGGGCCGCGGCTCGATCATCGTCGGCGGCGGGACCGTGCCGATGCTGATCGTGCTCGGTATCGCCATGGGCGCGGGCGTGGGCATCCAGTCCTTCGCCGCCCTGGACCTGCTCGGCCTCGGCCCGGTCACCGGCGTGGTGTCGGCCTTCGCCAATACCCGGGAGCTCGCGCCGATCGCGGCCGCCGTCGGGTTCGCCGCGCAGGCCGGCTGCCGGATGACGGCCGAGATCGGCTCCATGCGTATCTCCGAGGAGATCGATGCCATCGAATCCCTGGGCCTGCGCTCGATTCCGTTCGTGGTGACCACCCGGGTGATCGCCGGCGCGGTCGCCATCGTGCCCACTTTCCTGATCGCGCTGATCCTGTCCTATCTGGCCTGTCAGACGGTCATCGTGGCGCTGCACGGTGCGGCGGGCGGGGTCTACGACCACTATTTCTTCCAGTTCACCAGTGGTTACGACATCCTCGCCGCGGTCGTGAAGATCCTGGTCTTCGGCATTGCGGTCATCCTGATCCATTGCTACTACGGCTTTTTCGCCGCGGGCGGGCCCGAGGGTGTGGGTATCGCCTCGGGCCGCGCGGTGCGGGCCAGCTTCGTCGCGATCATCGCCTTGGACATGGTGCTCACCATCGCTTTGTGGGGCATCGATTCCGCGATCGAATTCCCGGGGTGAGCCGATGCCGAACCACACGATTCCCGGCGTGAGCATGGACCGGCGCGGCGCGCGCGTGGTGGGCGCGCTCGCGCTGGTCGTGGCCGCACTCGCCACGCTCGCCGTGCGCGCCGGACTCGACGACTCCCCGGCGGGCGTGCTGCGCGTGCACCTGCGCACCGAACAGGTCGGTCAGGGCGTGATCGCAGGGACCCGGGTCCGCCTGGACGGGGTCATGGTCGGGGCGGTCGCCGCCGTCGAACCGGTCGATCAGGGCCGTCAGCTGATCACGCTGGAGCTCGACCAGGGGCAAACCGGCTCGCTCACCGATACTTTGAGCGTCGACTACGCCCCGGAGAACCTGTTCGGGGTCAGCGCCGTCACCCTGCGCTCCGCCACGGGTGGTGCACCCCTGCGCGACGGCACGGTGGTCGATCTGTCCGGCCACAACGCGAGCCGGGTCACCGACACCACCATGGGTGAGCTGCTGCGCGCGCTCACCCAGACCTCCACCGACGTGCTCACCGGGCGGCTGAGCGATTTGATCCACCGTTTCGGCAGCCAATTGCGGTCCTTCACACCGCTTTTCGAGGCCATCGTCGCGCTGGGCACGGCGGTAGCCGACACCCAGCGCTACCCGTCGGACTACCTGCTCGAGCAGTACGCGGCCTTCTTCGGCGGCGCGGGCGATTTCGCCGGGGCCACCCTGCGGCTGGTCGACGCCGTCGTGAACATCGATGTCTTCCGCACCGACCGGCCCCGCTACGACGCCACCATCGCGATGGTCACCGAGGGCGCCTTCCCCGCCATCGGCCGCCTCGGCACGGCGGCGCGCCAGGCGCTCGACGGCTATGCCGCGGCGTCGACGCCCGTGCTGGCCGCGGTGGCGGCGACGGTGCCGAACCCCCGGCGCTCCCAGGCCGAGATGGACGAACTCGTCGATCGGCTGCACCGCCTGTTCAGCACGACTCCCGACGGGCCCGCCCTCGACGTCGAGGTGAGCTTGGGCGCGATGCCCGGCGTGGCCGTGCCACTGCTCGGAGGGCGCCGATGAACACCCTGTCACCGCGCGCGATCCTGCTCCGCCTCACCCTGTTCACCTCGGCGGTCCTGGCGCTGCTGCTGCTCGTGGTGAATGCCATCACCCGCCCCGTCGACGGCGAAACCACTACCTACACAGCAGAATTCACCGATGCGTCGGGCCTGAAGACAGGCGATGACGTGCGCATGTTCGGAGTCGGCGTCGGCAAAGTCACCGGCATCGCGCTGCGCGGCGCGCACGCGTCGGTGCGCTTCACCCTCGACGACCGCCGACCCGTCTACGACACCAGCGTGTTCGCCATCCGGTACCAAACCCTCACCGGCCAGCGGTATGTCGATATCCGCCAGCCCGATCGTCCCGGCACTCCGCTTCCGCGCGGCGCCGCCATCGACGTGGCGCACACGGTGCCGTCCTTCGACATCACCCAGTTGTTCAACGGCTTGCGGCCGGTGCTCCAGGAGTTCTCCCCCGGCGCGCTCAACCAGTTCACCACCAGCGTGCTCGCGGTGATCGAGGGCAACGGCTCCGGGATCGGCCCGGCCCTGGACGCGTTGGAGAAGCTCAGTCGCTACACCACCGATCGGCAGGCGGTGATCGCCACCATCGTGGCGAATCTGCACGCCATCTCGGGTCAGATCGGCGGCAGGTCACCGCATCTGGTGACGCTGCTACGCGGCATCGCCGAGGTGATCACGGCGTTCCGCGCGAAACTCGACGGGCTGATCGACTTCGCCGCGGTCGCCCCGACCGCACTCGGCCCGCTGAACCGGCTGCTGGACACCCTCGGCTTCACCGAGCGGCGCAATCCCGATGTCTATCGCGATCTGCTGCTGCTGTTCCCCGATCCCGGCGCCGCCGCCGACGCGGTCGGCAAGCTGCCCGGACTGCTCCAGGCGCTGAGCGCCCTGCTGCCCCCGGCGCAAGCCGGTCCCGGAGCGGTCGCGCTGACCTGTTCCAGAGGCAAGGCCGAACTGCCGCAAGTCCTTTCGGTGTTGGTTGGCGGACAGCGGGTGGCGATATGCAACGGCTGACGCTGCTCGAACGGCTACTGCCGCACACTCCCGACCGGCACGAGGCCGCCGCACAGCGCCGCGAGTTCCGCCTCGGCGTGCTCGGTACGGCGTTCGTGGCCATGCTCCTGGTGGCCACCGCGGTCATCTACGCGGTGCCACTGGGCAAGTCCACCTACACCGCGGAACTCACCGAGGCGCAGTCGATTCGCGAGGGCGCGCAGGTGCGGGTCGCCGGGATCACTGTCGGCTCGGTGACCGACCTCGAGCTGCTGCCGGACCGGGTGCGGATGCGTTTCACCGTGGATCGGGAGGTGTTCCTCGGTGCGGACACCAGCCTGGAGATCCGCATGCTCACCGCGGTCGGCGGGCACTATCTCGCGCTGCTGCCGGCCGGCACGCGGGCGCTGGGCACCACGGTGATACCTCCCGAGCGAGTACGCCTGCCCTACAGCCTGGTGCAGACGATGCAGGACGCCGCCACGCCTCTCGCCCAGGTCGACGGTGAGACGCTGCGCGCCGATCTCGCCGCCATCCAGTCCGCGCTGCGCGAGAGCCCGGACGCGCTGCGCCGAATAGGTTCGGCGGCACAGAGTTTCGTCACCATTCTGCAACGGCAGAATCAGGACGTGTCCCGCGCGCTGACGGTGCTGGACGAGTACCTCACCGTGGTGAACGCCAACAAGTCCCTGCTCGGCACCTTCGTGCGGGAACTCGGCCTGCTCCTGACCATCGGCCTGAGCAAACGCGGTGAGATCGATGTGGCTCTGACCATCACCGCGCAACTGCTCTCCCGGATCGCCGCGCTGGAACCCGCCCACCGCGACGTACTGCGGCCCGTGATCGCCAAGCTGCGCGAGTTGCTGCCGCGGTTGCACGAGCTGAGCGCCCAGCTCGACGCCGCCCTGCCCGCCTGGCGCGAGCTACGCGAAAGACTCGTTGCCGCAACCGGTTCCGAGGAGGGGCTGGTCATCGACCACTCCCCGCTGACGGTGTGCGTGCCGGTTCCCGGACGGGGCTGCTGACATGCTGAAGCGGATAGCCGGCGCCCCGGGGTTCGTCAGTGTCGCGGGCGCGCTCGCGCTCGCGGCGCTCACCGTCCTCGCCTACCTGATCGTGTTCGATCCGGTACGCAAGACCGTCGGTTACTGCGCGCTGCTGCCCGATGCGGTGGGCCTCTATCCGGGCAACCACGTCACGATGCGCGGCATCCCGGTCGGCACGGTCGACAGCGTGCGGCCCGAGGGCATCGGGGTGCGGGTCGAATTCCGGATCGAGGCCGAACGGGTGCTGTACGGCGAGGTCACCGCGACCACGGTCGCGGACAGTCTCGTCGCCGACCGCGACCTCGCCGTGCTCGGCGAGGCCGGCTCCACGGCGGCCTGGGATCCGCGCCACTGCGTGCGCAAGACCTTCACCCCGAAGAGCATCAGCGCTACGCTACAGAGCTTTTCGCGGCTCGCCGAGCAGCTCAACGGGGTCACCGTGCCGGGCGAGCGGACCCGGATCCAGGACGGTGTGCTGGCCCTCGCCGACGCGACGGCCGGCACCGGGCCCGCACTGAACAGATTGATCAAGGACCTCGGCCAGGCGCTGCGGGCGCCCGACGCCGCCGTCGGCCATCTCGGCGCGCTGCTCGATTCGTACGCGGACCTGATCAACAGCATCGCGCTGAACTGGGACGACATCACCGCGACGCTGGCCAGGACCGGCGCCGGGATCGCCTTCATCAATCAGCTGTGGAACACCATGGTGCAGTTGATCGATTCGCTGCTGGTCATCCTGCCGTGGTTCAACGATCTGGCGCGGGAATGGGGGCGAGAGCTGCTGGGGGCGCTGGACGGCGCGCTGCCCGGATTGCGGCTGCTGGCCGCCAACGCGGGGACGCTACAGCAGATCCTCACCATGATCCCGCCGATCGTGGACTCGTTCACCCAGGTACTCGACCCGGTCACCGGCCGACCGCGGCTGACCTACGCGCCGCCGCGAGTCGCCCTACCGCCCGCGCAGTCCGAGCAGATCTGCGCGGCGATCGGCACGCTGGCGCCTGGCCGCTGTCACACCGGCGCGAGCCTGCTGCCACTACTGCTCGGATCGGCGGGTAACCGATGAAACGCACTGTCGGAGTGTTGCTTTCGATCATCGTCGGGCTCAGCGGCTGCGGTTTCGACCCCGCTCGGGTCCCCGTTCCCGGTGCGAGTGTCGCCGGGCCGACCTATCCGGTGCGCATCGAACTGGCCAACGCGCTCAATCTGCCCGCTCAGGCCAAGGTCGTAGCAAACGGCGCCCAGATCGGCAGCCTGCGCGAGGTACAGGTGATCGATCCGGCGCCGGACCGGCCGGGGCAGGTCGAGGCGATCGTCGACATCCGGGAGTCCGTGCGGCTGCCCGTCGAGACCACAGTGCAGCTGCGGCAGAACACCATCCTCGGCGATATCTTCATCGGGCTCACCACGCCCGCACACGGTTTCGATCGCACCATCGCGCCGGGCGGCACCATCCCCCTGGAGCGAACCCGGCCCGCGCTCCAGATCGAGGACCTGCTCGCGGGCATGTCCACCTTCGTCGGCGGCGGGGCCGTGCAGCAGGTACAGGACATGATCAACCGGATGAACCGCGTGCTGCCCGAACGACCGGCCGACACCGCGCGCATCGCCGACGTGCTCGGCCGCGACGCCCAGGATCTCGCGGGCAATCTCGATTCGGTGGACCGGTTCCTCGCCACGGTCGAGCAGAACCTCGGCGTGGTCCTGCACCATCCCCGCGAGCTCGGCGAGATACTCAGCGCGCGTGGAGCGGTCGAGATCCCGGCCGACGCCAGGTCGCTGGTACTCACACTCGGCGTCGTCGGCGGACTCGGCATCGTCGGGCATGCGGTGGCCTGGCTGGGACCACTACTGGAGGCGGGCGACGCAACCGCCAAAGCTCTTGTCCCCCTCCTCTTCACGAACCGGCCGCTGGATCTGGACGCGCCGTCGAATCTGAATCGGCTGGTGGCACTGTTGCGGGACACGATCATTCCGTTCACCCAGGATCCCCGGCTGAATATCGGCCTGGTCGATGCCGGTGGCGCGGTGCCCACCGACGAGCAGGTCGCGGCGATCATCGGCGCGCTCACCATGATCGGGGTGGTTCGATGAGCACCCGGCCGGTCGGCTCGCTGCCCTCGCTCGCCGCCATCGGCGCGATCCTGGTACTGGGTGTCACCTACCTCGCGGTCGGCGTGGTCGAAGTCGACTGGTTCGCCGAACGCCGCACCGCCACCCTGGTGGTCCCCGACTCCGGCGGGCTGCTGCCGCGGTCGAAGGTGCTGCTGTCCGGCATCGAGATCGGGCGGGTCGACACCGTGCGGCACACCGGCGCGGCGGTCGAGGTCGCGTTCGGCTACGACGCCGCCTATCAGCTGCCCGAGACCAGCGCCGTGCGGATCGAAGCGCTGTCCGGACTCGGGGAGCCCTATATCGAATTCCGGCCCGAGCGCTCCGGCGGACCGTACCTGCGGGACGGGCAGCGCATCGATGCCGCCGCGGTCAGCCCGCCGATCTCGATTCCGGAGGTGGCGCGGGCGGCGACCGAGCTACTGCGGCAGGTGGATCCACGGGCCCTGAGCGCCATCGTCGACAATTTCACCGTCGCGCTGGAGGGCACCGAGGCCGTCGTCCCACAGCTGTCGCGGGCCACCGACCTGCTCGCCTCGACCCTGCTCAGCCGCACCGACCTGATCCGCCGCATGCTGCTCGACATGCAGGCCCACGCGGAGCGAATGGCCTGGGCCGGTGGGGAACTCGCGTCCGCGTCACCGGACTGGGCCGATTTCGGCCCGCGGGTCGTCGCCGTCGCCGACGCCATCGCGCGGGTGGTCCACACCGGCGACACGCCCGGCGACTACCTCACCGATACACCCGAGGTCACCGGACTGGTCCCGCTGCTCGATCGCCTGGCGGCGGCTGTCATGCGTCTCGAACCCGAATTACGAGCGCTACTCCCGGTATTCGAGCCACTTCTGGCCCAGCTGCCCGGGACGATCACCCGGATCGATCTGGGCGGGCTCATCACACAGGCGCTACACGCAACCACCCCCGACGGTGCGATCCGATTGCAGATCGGGGTCCGATAGCGCGGGACGGTTCGGCCTACTGCCCGCGACCGACTACGACAACGATGGAATCAGCGTGCGCATGATGTCGTCGGCTGCCGCGCACGAGGTGGGGATGTTGCCCTTGCTGAGCGCGACCTCGACCACCTCGGCCTGGTTCGCTCCGCGAGTGCGGTGCTGGTAGTGGCGGTGACAGGGTGTGCCCTCGGTGGCGGTTCCATACACCGTCATACCTCCGCCCAGGTCCACCGGCCGGTATTGGGGACCGTCGACCGGACCGCCCAGTCGCGCGCGCACGTACAGGAGGTTCGAGTTCCGCCACGAGCACACATGGGGGGCAGTGGGTGCCGGTGTCGCGCCCGCACCCAGCACGCGGTCGACTGTCACCTGATCGAGAGCCGCGCAGACGTCCAGAACCGCCAGCGTGCTGCGCGCGTCGGGGAATTGCGGCGGCGCCGCACGCAGACTCGCGACCACGCCCGGCAGCACCGTGTCCAGTCCGGCGCAGCCACCGCTGACGGTGACGACGATCCCGACCTGCGGCGACGCCGTCGCGGGTCGCAGCGCCCTGCCGCATTCGTCGGCCGACGGCCCGGGCGATTCGAGAACCGGAACGCCGTCGACGGTGCGCCCGCTGTCGTGAAACCTGCCCGCATCCGCGAATTCGATTCTTACCCAATCAGTTTCGCCACGCTTGACGGTGCATTGTTCCCAACTCGACGGCTTGAACTCCGCACTGTCCGGTAACGGGGACAGCGCCTGCTTCAGCACTGCACACGGATCGATGGTCCGCAGACCCGCCAGCGACAGGGGCGCGAGCGGGTTCGGCGCGATCCCACCGCCGCCACCGCCGTCGCGGGCCACGACGATGACCGCCGCGATCAACATCATGATCGCGGCGAGCGCGCCCGTAGCCACCGGGGCGCGACGACGGTTGCCGCTTCCGCGCGCGAAAACTCGTGCGTCGCTCACCTTTTCGGCATGCCTCGGCCGGATCATGGTCGCGTTCGGGTCGGCCAGCAGATCGCGCAGCCCACGTTCCTGCTCGTCGATCATCCGATGCAGCTGCGGCGACCAGGGCCGGACCGCGATCGGCAACGGATGCAGGTGGTCCAGCACCTGTTCCGGCGTCGGGCGCTCCCCCGGCTCCTTACGCAGGCACCAGGCGAGCAGCGACCGCAACTCCGGCGGCACCTCGGACAGCTCCGGCTCACCGAACACGATGTTGTACAGCAGGTTCGGCACCGAGACGCCGGTGAACGGAGCGCGTCCCGTCGCCGCCGTCACCAGGACCGATCCGAGCGCGAAGATATCGCTCGCCGGTGTCAGCGGCGAGGAATCCGCCTGCTCCGGTGACATGTAGGCCGGGGATCCGAGCACCGATCCGGTCTGGGTCAGCTGCGCGCCACCCTCGTAGGCGCGCGCGATCCCGAAGTCGATGACCTTCGGCCCGTCGGCCGCCAGAATTACGTTGCCCGGCTTGAGATCCCGGTGCACCAGTCCGCGCCGATGAATCTCGCGCAATGCCGAGGCCAGTCCGGCCGCCAGCATCCGAGTGGCGTCCGGCCCGAACCGGCCCTGCTCGGACACCGCGATGTCCAGCGGCACACCGGGCACGAAAAGCGAAGCCAGCCACGGTGTCTCGCCGTCGACGTCGGCATCGACCACGGCCGCTGTGAAAGCACCGGACACCCGGGCCGAGGCGTGCACCTCGCGACCGAAACGCGCCCTGGACTCCGGGTCGGCCACCAGGTCCGCGCGAATCAGCTTGATCGCGACCGGCCGCCCGTCGGGCCCGACACCGAGCAGCACACGGCCCATACCTCCGGCGCCGATCACACCGAGCACCCGGTAGCGACCGATGGCGCGAGGATCGTCGTGCTCGAGTGGTGTCCACTTCACGACCGGGGCAACCTCGCGAGGACAGTGGTCAGCACACGGCCCGTGGTGTCGCACAACGCCTCCTGCGATTGCTCCTTCGATAGATCCTGCACGGCCACCTCGACGGTCTCGTACATCGCGCCGGACTTCCGGACCGGATAGGTCAGCTGGCACCGGTTCGGATCGGGCACACCGGTCCAGCGGTAGGTGGTCAGGCCCGCCACCGGGAACGGCTCGCTCAGGCTCGCCGGATTCGGCTCGGCCGACAGCGCCACGGAGATCGACAGCCGCACACCGGTCCAATCACACCGGTAGATGTCGAACAACGCCGGCTGGCGCTGCAGAGCACCCACCACCGCGGTCGCTTCGTCGGTGGTCAGTGCCGCACACGGCGCCAGCGCCAGCACCGAACCGGGTTCGCGCACGACCAGCGGCGGATTGACCGCGAGCCGGAACACCACGGCGCGCAATACCTCGTCCGCGGTGCGACAGGGCTCACCGGCGTCGCTGCCGACCGAGACCTCGATACCGGGCAGGGCGTCCACCCGCGCCACCGCCGTTCGGCGGCACCGCCGGTAATCACCGGTCCCCGCGGTGCTCTGGGGCTGGTCGCCGAAGACTCGCATGCCACCGAGCGACGTCCCGAGATCCTTGGTCCCGACCGCAGCGGACATGTTCCAGCCGATGTCCAGACTCACCAGGACGGTCTCCCCGGTAGCCCTGTCCCGCACCGAGACCCGGCAGGAATTGCCCGAGTAGGGCGCCGGCGCGCTCTTGCGCTCCCCGATGTCGCCGGTCACCCGCTCCGCCAGCAGCACGCATTCGTCGACCCGACGCAGTTCCTCCGCGCCGAGCGTCATCGGCGGATCGATCATCGACTCCGGGACGCCCGCAACCACCTCCCGTGGCAGCACCGCACCCGTCGCCAGTCCGGCGGCCACGCCGAGGACTCCGACCGCCGCCGCCACCGCCAGGACACGCCACCCGCGCCGCGGGCGCTCCTGACCCACCCCAGCGCGCCGATCCCATTCCGCGGCTTCGGCTTCGCGCTGCGCGATCCGCTGCCGGATCGCGGGCGGCCAGGCGGGTTCGGCCGGGATCCGGGCCGCGGCGTCCAGCAGTTGGACGAAGGTGGGCCGGTCGGCGGGATTCTTGCTCAGGCACGCGGCGACGAGCGGGTGCAGCAGCGGCGGCACGCGGCTGATCTCCGGCGCCGCGTGCACCACGTTGTACAGCGTCTGTGGCGCCGAGGTCCCGCCGAACGGGCCGATTCCGGTGGCGGCCATCGCCATGATCGCGCCGACCGCGAAAACATCACTCGCCGAGGTCGGTTCGAACCCCTCGGCCTGCTCGGGCGCCATATAGGCCGGTGACCCCAGCACCGTCCCGGTCGCGGTCAGCTGCCCGTCCGCGTCCAGGGCACGCGCGATCCCGAAGTCGACGATCCGCGGCCCGTCGGCGGCCAACAGCAGGTTGCCGGGCTTGAGATCCCGGTGCACCAGACCGGCCCGGTGCAGCTCGCCCAGCGCGGACGCCAATCCGGCCAGCAGCAGGCGCAGCCCGCCCAGGTGCAGTGGACCATCCGCGTCGACGGCTTCCTGCAGCGAAGGCCCCGGTACGAAAACCGAAGCCAGCCACGGATCGGCCGAATCCGGATCGGCGTCGGTGATCGCCGCCGTATATGCCCCCGTCACCCGGCGCGCGGCCGCGATCTCGTGGGCGAAACGCGCACGCACCGCCGGATCCTGGACCAGAGAGCGATGGATGCGCTTCACCGCTACCAGACGCCGATCGGGCCCGCGCCCCAGCAGGACGCGCCCCATGGCCCCCTGGCTGAGCACTGCGAGAATCCGGATCTTCCCGACTCGGCGTGGATCCACAGAACCCAGTGGTCGCATCGCACCCCCAAGTTCGAACTTCGCACCGACGGTACTCCGCGCCCGCTTGCGACCAAACCGGTTTTCCGGTCGGCGCACAGCCGAGTGGCGGCGGCTGTGCGCGAGAGCCGGCTATAGGCTGGGCGGCTATGAGTGCGCTTGCGGGCAGGCTGGTGACGGTGGGTACCGATCTGGGGGCCGTGACCACCATCGGGGACGAGGACGATCCGCGCGCGGCCGGGCTGTCGGCTGCCGCGATCGATGCCCTGTGGCGCTCGATCCTGGAGTGGTACGCGCTGGGCACGACGCCGGCGATCCAGGTGTGCCTGCGGCGCGAGGGCCGGATCGTGCTGAATCGGGCCATCGGGCACGGTTGGGGAAACGCGCCGCACGACGCCCCCGATGCCGCGAAGATCCTGGTGACCACCGCGATGCCGTTCTGCGGATTCTCGACCGCCAAGGGTGTCGCGGCGACCGTGATGTCCATGCTGATCGAGCAAGGCGTGTTCGCCGCCGGCGACCCGGTGTGCGAGTACATTCCGGAGTTCGCCGCCCGGGGCAAGGACCGGATCACCATCGGTCACGTGCTGTCGCATGCGGGCGGATTCCCGTTTCTGACGCCGCCGTACCGAGGCAACGAGGTCGTTCTCGACGAAGACCTCGCCGTGCGCGCACTGGCGGATCTGAAGCCGACCTGGCCGCCGGGGCGATTCCGGGTGTATCACGCCCTGACGGCCGGGCTCACCCTCCGCCTCCTGGTGCAGCGCGCGACCGGGAAGCGGATGCGCGACCATCTCGCCGAACAGGTGCTGACCCCATTGGGCTTCCGCTGGAACAACTTCGGCGTCGCATCCGCCGATATCGGCGCGGTGGTGCCGAGCGTCAAGACCGGGCCGCCGCCGTCGCGACTGGCGAAACTGCTGGCGAGCAAGGCGCTCGGCGGGCGCATGGACAAGGCGTCGAAGTCCGACGGCGCGGCGTTTCTCACCGCCGAACTCCCGTCGGGCAATCTGATCACCACGGCCGAGGAACTCTCCCGGTTCTACGAGATCCTCACCCGCGGTGGCGAACTCGACGGAACTCGGATCATCGGCCCGGTCGCGCTGCGCCGTGCCATCGCGCCCGCGGAGCGTATTCCCGGGGTCGCCGGGCGGGTCAGCGCCGCCGGTTTCGAGCTGGGCGGACGCCGATCCAAATTCGGGCGCGACACCCGATTCCATTTCGGCCGGAGCGGATTGACGACCCAGTACGGCTGGGCCGATCCTGAGCGCGGGCTGGCCGGCGCGATACTCACCAGCGGTAAAGCGACCACCGACACCGACCGGCCCTGGCGGTTCGTCGCGCAGGTCTCGGCGACGATGCCGCAGCTGCACCGGGTACCGGAGTGGCTGGACCAGCGGTAGCCCGACTACAGGACCTCGGCGTAGATCATCCCGTTCAGTGTGCCGAATTCGATCTGCACCGGGAACAGCGACGGACTCCCCTCGGCGCGCCGCTTGAAGTTGTCGTCGATCACGCTCGCCGCCCAGCCGAACAGCGAATCCGGAATCCGCAATCGAGCGCCATCGGTACAGAGCAGGCTCACCGACTCGGCGGGGTCGTCCACCGAGAGTCGCTCGACATCGAGAATGATTCCGGTCTGCCCGGCGGACTCCACCACCGGCGGCACCAACACACAATCGGTCATGCCGCGGAAGGTAGCTGACTTATTGCCGACGCGTCCGCCGAATCGCCGAAATTCCACCCTCAGCGCCGAAATTACCGTTATCTGTGGTAATTCGACCATGTTTGCCAGCGATCAACCCTCGCCCCCCCGGAGCGCCACAGACCCCACCGGACCCACAGGTGCGGCTCGATCACACCCGGAACCGTGTGCGCTCGTCGGTACGCTGGTGCGCATGGGTGGGGACTTACTGCTACTGGCCGCGACCGTCGGCCCGCCGATCCTGTTCGGATGGGCGGCGATCCGGGCGAAGCGGCACGGACTCGGCGGCTCGTTCGTCGGACCGTTCCAGGAGATGTGGGACCCGGGAGCGGCACGCGCACAGATCGTCATCGAGGAGCAAGCGCAACTACCCGACCCCGGGGACTCCGGCGACCCGGACGACGATGATCGCCCGAACACTGTGGTGTACAAAGGAATTCGCCTGCGCATCAACCCGGACCGGGCGCGAGGGTAACAACCGTCAGCCATACGGCATCCTGCCCTCCAACAGCAGGACGACGCCGGCAACCATGACCACCCCGATCACTGCACTGATCACCAGCCCGGCCACTGCGAGGCGACGAACCGGCGCCGACGCCCGCCTGGACTCCGCGACCGACCAGAAACACCAGACCACGCCGGCACACCAACACACCAGTTGCGCGATCCCGGCCCCCAGCGCCCCGGCCGGAACGACCAGCACCGCGGCGATGAACCCCGCCACCGCCTTCCGCTCCCCCGGTGCCCCGGATGCGGGCTCGCTGAGATCTCGCATGCCCTCCGATCCTACGGACCTGCTCGATTCATGCTCAGAGAACAGTCGGCACCAGCGCCAGCAAGCTTGATTCACTGCGTGACACGGTCGGTTCGCACGGACCATTGGTTCGTGCCGTCGGTGACCGTGGCGTCGTCGAACTTCGCGGTTCCGGACACGACCATCGCGGGCCACTTGTTGTCGGGTAGGCCGTCGATGTCCGAGCTGGCCTGGGCTATCCGGTTTCCGTTGATCATCGAGTTCTGGGCCGAGGAGGCGATACTTCCCACCGCTGTGGCGATAGTGCCGTAGAGATTGGCCAGCGCTTTGACGATTTCCCCTGTTTGCGCAACGACGCCGGGACCAGACGCCGCGATACCGGCGAGCTCCGCGAGGGAGGTGATCATCGAGATGAGCGCCGCGACGATCTCGCGGTAGAGTTCCAGGGTCTTCACGGCGACGTCCTCGAGGGCGACGGCGATCGTTTCGCACGATGCCGGAATCGCGCCTTGCGAACACGGTTTCGCCTGTCTGAGCCGAGAGTTCTCGTAGCTTTCCGCGGCTATGCCGGACCACTGCGCGGTCAGCTTCGTCTCATCGATCTGGTTGCCGGCCTCGGTGACGGCACTGGAGATATCGCGCCAGGTATTGGCGTAGTCGATGAAGGTGATCGGTATCGTGATGCCTTTCATCACGTCGCCGAGCTTCTTGTCGACATCGGCAATGATCTGCAGCACCCGATCGCGCTGCTGCCACAGTGTGTGCACGGCCGCCTCGGCCGCGCCGCCTCCGACGACGGGCCCGAGCGGCCCGAGGGCAAGGCCACCACCGTAACCGGCGATTCTGACTCCCTTGACTATCCTGCCGAAGGCGTCGTTCACCGCGCCCGGCTTCTTCTTCAGCTCGTCGGATTTCGTTCTGATGTCCTCGACAACCTTGGTCAGCCCGCTGCGTGTCTGCGGATTCGTATCGCCACTCATCGTCGGTACTTCCGTCTAGTACAGATTCCGGATGGCGTGTTCGTTCCGCTCATCCTCGGCCTGATACGTGTCCGCCACATGACGCATAGTGTGCGCGATGGTTCTGCAAACTTCCATTCCCTCTGTCATTCGATCGCGCATGAAACCCGGGGCATCTTTGTATTTGTCGTACGCCAGCGCGAACACCCCCGCTTCGGCCTTCTCGAACTTGGCCTTCTCGGCAGCCTGTTTCGCCTTTTCCAAAGCGTCGGCGGCTACTTCCCAATGGTGAGCGGCAGCGCGCACGGCGTCGACTGCCACCGATATCGCCTGCTTCGTCGGTGTGCCCATACTAAGTTCGCATTCCCTCGATCAGATATTCACGATGACGTAGATGGTGATACTCGAGGTCCTCGTCGGAGTATCGCGAGTAATCCCCTCGAACCCGATACGCGGGGCGCAGCGAGCGGATCTGGTCCGCGCAGCACAGCACCTCGTCGGCGATCTCCGCTACGGCGGCACGTTCCGCCCATTCCGGCCAGATCTCCAGGGTTCGCACCTGGAAACAGTCGGCTCGCAGTGTGACGACCGGCTCGCGGTCGACCTGCGCGCGACCGTGCACTTCGAACCTGTTCCTGGTGGCGATCTCGTCCTGGACGGCCCGGTAGTCCGGCCAGCTCGAGGCTTCGAGCAACAGTGCGAGCACGGTGCGCCGGTCGGGAAAGCCGCAGGCGTGCCGAAACTCGCCACCGGCGAACTGCCCGGTCGACATCGCCTCGAAAAGGGTCGCCTCGACCGTACTTTCGTATACCCGCAGCAGCTCGTCGGCGGCATCCTCCCCGGCGACACGGTCATGCCAGTGCGGGCTCAATCGCAGGCTGATCGGCAACAGTCCCCGGTCCAGCACCATGCTGGCATAGGTACTGGCAGGCGGCGGGTGGGCAGGCGGACGGCTCGGCACCAGTGGCGCCTCGTCCCATTCGTCGTCCCATGGATCGTCGTAGTGGTTGAACACGAGCACGACCCAACAGCGCCGGCGCGATTCCGGACAGTCCGGTCTCCGGAACGCATCGCGGTCACCGCAGATCACCACCGGATTCACGGGTTTTCCGGACCGGAACCCGGTCCCTAGCAGCATCTTTCACCCCGTCCGGGATTACCGTGGGTCGGACAGGGCGGGCCCGACCTCCTACAGTGTGCGAGTGGACGATCGGCACCGGAGGGAACAGCAGGCATGAACAATCCCAAACCGGTGTCGACCTCGCGACTGGTCCGGGGGACGAAAATCGGCGCGGTGGTGGCGGCGCAGGCGATCCGCAAACGCCGGACCAAGCTCTCGATGATCGGCCGGTCCGAGGAAGCGCGTGCGCGGCTGGCCGACGAATCCGCGCTTCGCCTGGCCGAACAGCTCGTGACCGTGCTCGGCGATATGAAGGGGCTGGTCATGAAGATCGGCCAACTGTTGTCGCTGCTCGATCTGGATCTGATTCCACCGCAGCAGCGCGAGCTCTTCCAGCGCCAGCTGTCGGTCCTGTTCGCGAACGCGCCCGTGGTCGACTTCGACGATATGCGCCAGGTGATCGAGGAGGATCTCGACCGGCCGCTCACGGAGCTGTTCGCCGAGTTCGATCCGAACCCGATCGCCGCCGCGTCGATCGGCCAGGTGTATCGCGCCCGGTTGTTCGACGGCACCGAGGTCGCGGTGAAGGTGCAGTATCCGGGCATCGATCTGGCGGTGCACGCCGACCTGCGCAATCTCGGGATGCTGCGCGTGCTGTTGAAGCAGGTCCTTCCGGGCTTCACCACCGGCGTACTCGAGGAACTGCGCACCAGCTTCGAGCAGGAAATCGACTATATCGCCGAGGCGCGCACTCAGCAGCGGGTGGCCCGCAGATATGCCGGGCATCCGTTCATCACTGTGCCCCAAGCCTTTCCGGAGCTGAGCGGGCGCCGGGTGCTCGTCACCGAATTCTCGCCCGGCGTCGATTTCGACGCCATCTGCCGCTTGCCGGAGGCCGAGCGCGATCGAGTCGGCGAGATCATCTACCGCTTCTACGTCGGTTCGCTGTACGAGTCCGCCGAGTTCTGCGGCGACCCGCACCCCGGCAATGTGCTGTTGCACCCGGACGGCCGCGTGGTGTTCCTGGACTTCGGGATGTACAACCGCATGGCGCCCGAACACATCGCCTTCGAGATCGCCTGCCTGCGCGCGGCCTCGGAGGAGCGCGTCGAGGATCTGCACGGTTTGATGGTGGGGCGCGGGGTCATCGCGGATCCGGCGGCGGTCAGCGCCGAGGAGGTCTACGACTATGTGCTGTCCGCGAGCGAATGGTGTCTCGTCGACGACGACCTGCCGCTGACCCCGGAGCTGGCGTGCGGTGCGATCCTGCACGCGATCGACCCCCGGCGCAGCGAATTCGACGGCATCCGCGGCCAGTACCTGCCGCCCGAGCACCTCTTCTCCCGGCGCGTCGGCTTCTGGACCTGCGGCACGCTCGGCCGTCTCGGGGCGACCGCGAACTGGTATGCCATCGGCCGGGAATGGGTCTACGACGCGCCGCCGGTCACCGAACTCGGTCGGCAACACCGAGATTGGAAGACCCGCGCCTGAGGATCACCGCGGATTGTCGGGCACCGGCAGATCGCGCCAGACGCGGCGTTTGCGCCATCGGACCTGGATCTCGCGCCCCAGCCTGGCTGCGTCGATATAGGACAGCACCGCGTTCTGCGGTTCGGCCAGATCCCACAGTTCGGCGATCCGGTCGAGCATCTCGGCCTGTCCGGGCCGTTCGCCGATCTCCCGGAAGACGGCCAGCATCTGCCGGAGCAGATCGGCCACACCGGAATGGTCACCGGACCGGTATCGGATCAGGCCCAGTCCCATGAACGCGTAGGCCTCACCGAGCCGGTCGCCGATCTCCTGGAAGATCACCGGCGCCTTTTCGACCAGTTCGGCCGCTCCGGCCTGATCACCGGAGCGGAAGCGCACCACGCCCAGGCAGATGTAGGCGTAGGCCTGCCCGACCCGGTCACCGATCTCGACGAAGATCGCCAGTGCCCGCTCCGCCAGCTCCGTCGCGGCGGCATAGTCGTCACACTGGAACCGCAGCATCGCCAGACCACCCAGGGCGACGGCATGCCCGAATCGGTCGCCGACCTCCTCGTACATCCGCCCGGCCTGGCGGACCAGCCGCTCCGCGGCGGCGGAATCGTCCTGGGCGAAACACAATCGGCTCAGGCAACTCAGCGCGTACGCCTCGCCGACTCGGTCGCCGATCTCCTCGAAGATCGACACCGCCTGGCGCACCTGCTCGACCGCGGTCCGAAGGTCATCGACCGCGTAGCCCAGCCGACCCAGGCTGCACAGCGCGTAGGCCTGGCCGACCCGGTCACCGACCTCTCGAAAGAGCGCCAGCGCCCGCTCGGTCAGCTCGGTCACCTGCGGGTACTCACCGCTCACGTAGCGACCCAGCCCGAGCATCAGGAGTGTGTACCCTTGGCCGGCCCGATCGCCGATCTCCTCGAAGATCGTCAGTCCGTCCCGCATCCGCCCGACCGCGACACCGTAGTTACCGGTCGAGAGCTGGACGAAGCTGAGATCGCCGAGTGTGTACGCGGTCCCGACCCGGTCGCCGATGTGCTGGAACAGGGCCAGCGCTCGTTCCATATAGTCCGCGGCGCCCGACAGGTCGCCGATGGCGTGCCGCAGCCGCCCGAGCGCGCTCAGCGCGTACGCCTCGCCCAGCCGGTCGCCGACTTCTTGATAGCTGGCCAGCGCCTGCGCCCCGAGCGACGCCGCCATCGGGTAGTCGGCGGTCGAGAACCGCACCGCCACAAGGTCACTGAGTGCGTGTGCGGCGGTGAGACGGTCGCCGATCTCCTGATAGATCGCCAGCGCCTGTCCCAGGACCTCGGCGGCGGCGGGATAGTCCCCGACCGCGAACTCGACCATGCCCAGCTGGTTGAGCGCGTACGCCGCCCCGAAACGATCGCCTTCCCGCTGAAAGATCGCCAGCGCCTGCCGCACCAGATCCGCCGTACCCGGATAGTCGCCCACCGCGTAGCGCACCACGGCGAGCCCGATCAGCGCGAAGGCCTCGCCGACTCGATCGCCGCCCTCCCGATAGATCGCCAGGGCCTGCCGCACCAGATCCGCGGTGGCCTCGTATTCGCCTGTCGCATAACCCAATCGGCCCAGACTGCTCAGCGCCCGGGCCTGCCCGTCACGGTCGCCGATCTCCTGATAGATCGCCAGCGCCTGCCGCACCAGATCCGCCGTACCGGGATAGTCGCCCGTCGCGTAGCGCACCATGCCGAGGTCGTTGAGCGCGTCGGCCGCACCGCGCCGATCCCCGGCCTGTTGCGCGGTCACCGCTGCGCGCCGGTGCAGCGCGATCGCCTGCGGCCAGGGGCCATCCAGCCGCAGCAGGCCCGACAGCGCGCTGGTCAGTCCGAGGACTCGATCCGATTGCTGGTGGGCCGCAGCGTGTTCCAAGCACGCCAGCAGATTGCCGCGCTCGGCACGCAGCCAGGCCAGAGCCTGCGGACGGCCCGGAAAGTAGTCCGGCTGCGGTTCACCGGCCAGGCAGCGATCGGCGCTGCCGCCCAGCTCTCGGTAGTGGTCCAGGAGCCGATCGAGCACGGCCCGGCGATCCGTCTCGGGATCCTGCTCGGCGAGCGCGCGCCCGAACTGGCGCAGCAGATCGTGCATGCGGTAGCGGCCACCGGCCGGTTCGTCGAGCAGATGGTCGGTGAACAGCGCATCCAGTTCCCGGCGCGCGACGGCCACCGATATGCCGTCCAGCACCGCCGCGGCCTCGTGATCGAGATCGGGCCCCGGGTGCAGGCTGGCGCGCCGGAACAGCCGCTGCCGCTCCGGCGGCAAGTCGCGATAGGACATCGTGAACGCCGCGTAGACGGCACGTTCACCGGCGGCGAGCTCGCCGAGCGGATCCTGCGCCCGGCCCAGATCCGCGGCCAGGGCGGCGATCGTCCAGCTCGGATGGTGCGCCAGCCGACTGGCCAGCAGCACCAGGGCCAGCGGCAGATACCCGCACAGGCGCGTGATCTCGTGCACCGCGTCGACTTCACCGCCGGCGGGCGTGCGATGCGCCAGCGTGCAGAACAGCTCGGCCGCCCGGTCCGGATCCAGGGTGTCGAGCGGAAACGGCTGTGCCCCATCCAGATCCACCAGGCGACGCCGGCTGGTGATGATCGTCAGACAGCCGGGGCCCTTCGGCAGCAGGGGTTCCACCTGCGCGAGGTCGGCCGCATCGTCGAGCACCAGGAGAACTCGCTTGCCGGACAGGCGATCCCGCCAGATATTGCGGCGATTCTCCAGCTGCTCGGGGATGCTGTGCGGATCGATGCCGAGGTCGGTGAGCAGGCCGGCCAGCACTTCCGCCGGCCGAGCGCTCGCGTGCCCGACAGTGTGCGCGTGCAGGTTCACGAAGAAGCGGCCGTCGGGGAATTCGTCGGCCAGTACATGCGCCGCCCGGATCGCCAAGGCGGTCTTGCCGATGCCCGGCATCCCGTCGATCGACAGAATCGACATCGCACGACCCGGCCCCGCGGCGTCCACCAGTTTGCTCAGCACCTCGTCCCGGCCGATGAGGGTGTTCAGGTCCCGAGGCAGGGTGTCGGTCAGCGCGGGGCGAAGCGGCAGGCCCTCCTGGCGCATCACGCCGTGCTTGGCGGTGCCGATTCCGGGCCCTGGCTCCGCGGTCGCGGCGCGCCAGATGCGTTGCCATGCCACCTTGCTCAGCAATCCGGCGGGCACGCTGTCCTTGCGCGGCTGTGCCAGGGCGAACAGCGTCAGCAGCAGCGGCTCCAGCGACTCCCACTTCTTGGGCACGTTCTCGCCGGAACGCCACGCACTGATCCGCTGCATCGACGGCAGCCCGCGCGTGCCGGAGAAACGCGTATTCACATGGCGCACAACCTGGTCGAGCTTCGGCCTGCCGGCGGCCTCGAACAACTCGCCCAGCAACTGCACGAACACCCTGCGCGCCGGGCCCAGCTGCTCTCCCCCGGTCCCACGGCCAACTACCACCACCCGCACAGGTTATCGGCATACGCTCACTCGAATCGTTTCCCATCCGAGGATGAGCATTCAACGGGCACAGTCGAATCCCCGAATGTCACCGGTGAGCCAGGCGGCGAAACGGGCGGCCAGGTCGCGTGGTCCGGCCGGGGCAACCTCGATCCGGTCGCCTCGGCGCGACTCCGTGTAACGACCGTCCCCGCTGTGGTCGTACCACTGCAACATCCGAATCGGTTGCGGCCGAGCGAGAATCGGCCCCGAATACAATGCCGCGCTCCCGCCGCCATCGGCCGGGCGGTCACGAAACCACCGATATCGCTCCCGCGCCGAGGGCTCCTCGTCGAAGAAATCGTGGAACTCGCAGTCGGCGTCGTCGCGCAGTTCGTGTGCGAGATAGCTGGCCGGGGGCAGCCCGCCGGCGTCCGCGGGCACCAGCCAATTGATCAGCCGAACCGGTAGCTGGTCGCGACGACACCGGCGCAGCTGGATCCGCTCCGGATCATCGCTGCGGATGATCTGCCGCAGCACGACGGCCTCGTCGCGGTCGCGGGCCCCGAGTAATCGACACTGAACCGTATCGGAGTTCTTCGTTCTGGTTGTGCCGCAGAGAATTTCGATACGGACCTGTGAGCTGCCCAGCGTGTGCAGCGCGTATCGGATCTGCGTCATCTCCTCGTCGGAACAGCGGTCCAGCACCGCGTCGCGGTGTGCCTGGAAATCCGCCAGGTAGGCGAAGCGGCTGCGGTAGCGCAGGGGGCGCGGGAACCGGTCGTAGGCTTCGCTGTACCAGAGCGCGGCAAAATCGTCGGGCTCCCAGGTCCATTCGTTCGGTGTGGTCATCAGCTCGCTTCGGCGCTCGGGGATTCCGGGGTCGGCGGCTTCGTCTGGGCGGCTCGGTATTTCGCGCCGAGCACACCGGTGGACGTCCGCTTCGGGGGCGCACCGAGTAGCTCGCGGGTGTTGGCCTCGCTGCGCAGGTAATCGGGTATCCGGTGTTCGGGGTCGTCCTCGGATTTTCGAGCCGCGCCGGCGCCGGGTATGCCCGGCGTACCGGAGGCTCCCGCCACACCGCGGGTCGATGGCGTGGTCTGGGCCCGGGCACCGGTGGTCGGTACCGGGGTGCCCGGTACCGAGCGAGCCGGTTCAGGCGTCGATTTGCCGGTGATCTCCGGTGCGGAAAGCGCGGGCGTGCGGGGAGATCGGGGCGACAGGGCGGTTTTCGGCACATCGGCCGCGGCCGGTGGCACAGTACCGGGTTCACGCGGAACGGATGGGTTCGCGGTACCCGGGACCGTGTTCGCTGGTGCCGTGCCCGCGGGGGTGGTGCCCGGAGTCGTGCTGGGCGGGAGCGCGCTCGCCGGGTTGGTGCTCGCGGGGCTTGCGCTCGCCGGGTTCGTGCTCGCGGGGGTTGTGCTCGGCGGGTTCGTCGCGGGGTCCGGCGCGGTCGGCGTCCCCGTGCGATTCGGATCCGCCGGGCCGGGACTCTCGGGTTTGCTCGGATCGGGCCCGGGCGTAGATGCATCCGGACTTTCCGGTGTCCGGATCGGGTCCTGCCACACCCACACCCGGCTCGGGTCGGCACTGTCGGACGCATGGCTCACCGGCACCGGTCGCGGCAGGACCGGCATCGAATTGTCCGCGTTGGTGAACTCCTGGACGTAGTAGTCACGCATGAGCGCGCGGGCGGCCTCCTCGTCCTCGTCCTGGATCGCCTGGGACAGCGCGTGGCCGAACGTGTTGCCGTCGTCGGGAACCGGCGGCGGCAGCCCCGCCAGGCTGGCGCGAACCGTCGCCGACGCCGACGCGGTGGCGGAGATCAACTGGTCCACGGTGCCGAAGCACGGGGTGAGGGCTTCGGCGCTCACGAGGTAACGTCGAATTCCGCTCCGCGCTGCTTCCGCGGCGTCACCATCCCATGCCTCCGCGAGCGAGATCGCCATGCGCTGGCCGAAGGCCGCGAGCGCCTCGCTCCACTTCTGTTGCGCCCACAGGTATTTCCCCGCGCCCTCGAATGCCGGGGTGGTGTCCACGAGGTCGAACGAATCCCGGATCTGCTGGATCGTCCAGCCCGGCGGGTACTCGGTGAACGGTGGAATCCGCGGCGGTTCGGTCTCGGTCACCGCGCCCACCACGCCGGAACGGCGAACTCCACGGCGGAGAGTTGATCGAGGCGCGCCAGCTCGGCTCGGAAGCGGGCGGCGAGTTCCGCATCCTGGGCGAGATAGCGCTCTCGCGCGAGGGCGTGCAAGGTGCGGATCTCCTCGACCACGCTCAGGTGCTCGGCCAGCACCGAGACGAAGTCGTCGCCTGTCTCGTGCCCGGCGGCCTTCCCCCGGAATCGCGCAGCCATCACCGGCGCGGAAGTCAGGTCGTAGGAATCGTCGCCGAAGCCCCAGACGGCGATCTCCGAGATGGACCGCATCTCGGCGCTGATCTCCTCGATCACCCGCTTGAAACTGTTGCACTCGTATTCGATCCGGGCGAACTGCTCGGGGTCCATCCACACCCGCAGCTTCCCCGCGCTCGCCGCCCCGAGCACATCCGTCCCGAGACCCGGCTCGCTGTCCTCGGCCATGATCGATCCTCCCTTCGGCCGCGCGCACAACGGCTCTCCCGACGCACGCTAGGGTCGCGGACGTTCGGAGACAGCCTCGGCCACGAGCGTGCACATCGAAATCGCCACGTCAGAGCCGGTTTTCCGGTTCTCCGGAGCGGAACCCATATCGTCACCGGATTCCGGTAGGCGCTGTGTCCACCGGTGCCGGATTCCGATACGCGCAGCACCCACCGAACGGAAGGCCCCACCGACGCGGATCCGCTCAGCGCGACCGGCGCAGTGCCCGCCGAGCCGCGTTGACACCGCACATGCCGTGCGCGCCCGGCCCCGGCGGGGTCGCCGCCGAGCACAGGTAGTGCCCCGGCAGGCCGATATCGTACGGCTGCACTGTCTTTCGCGGACCGAAGAGCAGCTGCGGAATGTCTTTCGCGCCGGTCATGATGTTGCCGCCGACATAGTTGTCGTTGTAGTCGGCGAAATCGGTTGCGGTGCGGACGGTCCGGCCGACCACCCGGTCGCGGAAGCCGGGCGCGAATCGCTCGATCTGGGCGATGATCGCCTCGGTGGCGTCGCCGGTGTATCCGTTCGGTACGTGCGCGTAGGTCCACACCGGATGTACCGAGCCGACCGATCGCTGCGGGTCGGCCAGATATTGCTGACCGACCAGGACGAACGGGCGCTGCGGCATCCGCCCCGCATGGACCTCACGTTCGCCCGCGGCGATCTCGGCGAACGAGCCGCCCAGATGCACGGTTCCCGCGCGCCGCGCTACCTCCGCCCGCCACGGGACCCCGCCCTCGACCGCGAAATCCACCTTGAAAGCGCCGGGACCGTACCGGAATCGTCGGTAGGCACGCGCGACTCGCGCGGGCAGCCGGTCCCCGAAGATCTCCGCTACCGCGCTCGGCGCGATATCCCAGAGCGTGAGCTCCGACGGCGGCAGATCCGCGAGATCGCAGACCCGGACGCCGGTCTCGATCTTTCCGCCGTGTTCGGCCAGCACCGCGGCCATGCTGTCGGCGATCCGCTGGGATCCGCCCACGGCGACAGCCCAGCCGTAGCGGTGCCCGGCGGTCAGGATGCCGAGCCCGATGCTCGCGCTCAACGGCCGTTCCAGCGGATGAAACGCGTGCGCCGCAACACCGCCGAACAGCGCCCGGCCCGCTTCGGTGCGAAAAGCCCGGGCCAGCCCGGTAGCGGGCACCAGCGCGGGAACGCCGAAGCGCGCCAACCGGATCGGATGCCGTGGTAGCCGCAACAGCGGCCGCATGATGTCGGCCTCGAGCTCGTCGTATCCGGCGACCGGCCCCTCGAACAGGGTGCGCCACAGTCGCTCGTCGGGGCCGAGACCGGCAGCCGTCTCGGTGACCGAGCGGTGCAGCACACCCGCGGAACCATCGTCGAGCGGATGCGCGCAGTCCACTTCCGGCCAGGCCCAGCGCAAACCGTAGCGCTGAAGATCCAGGCCGCGCAGGAACGGCGACCCCACCGCCATCGGATGCACGGCCGAGCACTGGTCGTGCAGCAGGCCGTCCACGATCGCGGTACTCGAACGAGTGCCGCCACCGATCGTCTCGGCCGCCTCGAGCACCGTCACCTCCAGCCCCGCCCGCGCCAAGGTGATGGCGGCCGCCAGCCCGTTGGGACCGCTACCGACAACCGTCGCCCGAGTCAAAGCCTTCTCCATCCGTAATCCCTTGCCGCACACAGCTATTCGATACCGTGTTCACCACACCGAAGCCGGTCCCTGAACCCATTCTCCCCGCAGACACGATCGCACCCGACGCCCGACCGGTCGCGGACCGGAATCAAATCAGTTTCGCGAGCACCGCCCCCTTGCTACGTTGATGGCACACGACAACGAAGGGAGCACGAAATGATCGGCCAGAGCAAACATTCCGTGCATCCGATCGGTCCTTGACAGGTATCTCACATACCCGTCGAGGGCCGCGCCACCGAATGTGGTCGCGGCCCTTTCTCATTCATGCAGAGCGAAGCCAAAGCGGTCGCGGCACCGGTTTGTGAAGCCGGTCCTAGCGGGTTCGAGTCCCGTCGCTCTGCCCAGCCCCTATAGCTCAATTGGTAGAGCAGCGGACTTTTAATCCGCGGGTTGTAGGTTCGAGCCCTACTGGGGGTACTTGAATTACCAGCTCAGGATCGAGGGCGAACCGGTCCGCTTCGGGCCGCGTGAGCATTTCAGCTTTCCTGGAATCTTGTTGCCAGCCAACCGCCCCCGTAGCTGAGCACGCAGACCGCCCAGGCATTCCCGCTCGATGGACTGCGGCTTGCTCCGGCGTCGGCCGAGCGCTCAGCCGCAGGAGAGGATATTCCACGCTCCTGCCTCACAATGTCCGGCGCAACGCGCGGCCGATCTTCCTCTGAAGCCGCCGAAGGATTCGGATCGTCTGCTCATCCGAGAACCCCGTTGTGATCGACCAGTCCTGCCCGGACCCGTATACATCGCTGGCGAACACGAACTCGGTCGCGACCAGCGTCCGTCGCCAATCCGCAGCGCTCAGCGGCTCATTCGAGATCAGCCGCGAACGCAACTGCCGTCCCCGCCCGAAAAGATCCGCCACATTCTCGAAACCCATCGCGACCGCGAGCGCATCGGTGCAGTGCGCCGGACCGCCCCATTCACGCAGTCCACAGCGCAGCACCTCTCGCTCGTCCTCCGACAGTTCGATCACAACCAGGCCATCCAAGTCCACCCACACAGGATCGCCCACCTATCTCCGGCTACCACGGCCGGTTCGGCCAGTGCGGAACGCGGCACGACAGGATGATGCCCGGCAGGCCAACCGCCTGCCGGGCAGATCTCCGAATTACACGTTGGCCGTGCAGACTACCTCGGTAACCCCTGTGTTCGACCATTCCGCGGAACCGACATTGGCCAGCAGCGCCCGCGGGTAGCCGCGTCCCAGACTTGCGTGGGCGGCGAACAGCGCGGCCGAGCGGTCCGGACCTGCACCGGTGCCGACACCGTAGAGGTTGTCATCGTTGTCGATGTAGATCAGCGCGCCGCAGCCGTCGGCCCACGCCACCATGACAGCACAATCCGAAGCGCCGTCCCAGGCACAGTTGTCGAGCGCTTCGGCGATCGCCTCCTCGGCACTGACCGCGTCGACGCTGCTCCCGTAATACCACTGTTGCTCGCTGAAAGCGATCGCGCCGAACAGGCCCGAGCCCTCGGTATCGACCGCGGTCGCCGAACCGGCCCCGATCACCGATCCGGCTGCAAGGCCCACCGCCGCCATTGCGACAACAACCTTGCCCATGAACTTCTTCAAGTACTTTCCTCCGTGCACAATTCAGATCGAACCCGAGAAATCATCGTTGATCGCGACCGGATTCCACCGACCGGCCTGGAATATCACAATCCGCTCAACCGGCTATGAAACGCCGCCTCGCTACCCACCGCCGAGGACCGCTGCGGTGGGATCGGAGCCGCGGAACGTCCCGCCTAGAGCGATCTATCGCCCCGAACGGGCCTGACGACACAGGGCCGACTTGTGCATATCAGCGTGTGCGAACGTCTTCGAGGGCACGAAGTACGCAGGGTCCAACGGGCTGCCACTTTCGAAGCCTGGGCCCGATCCTCGGCCGTCGCCGTCCGCATCGGCGACCAGATCCGCGCCGTCCGGGCCGCCGCGCCACCGCCGCGGCCACGCGCGATCCGGTCGCGATGCGAATCGGCGCGCCCCTGCGGAGGTTCGGTGCGAAACGCGGCATCGGCACCATGCCTTACGACCACCACGACCGATCGACCACCGGCACCGGCTTCGCCGCTCCTTGATGGGTGGAGTGCGTGCGAGGCTATCGCAGTTGCCTGGCTTCAGATAGACACGGAAGGCTGCGGGAACGCCCTGGCCTCGCAGGTCAGGATGCCGGTGTAGAAACCGGATGGCAGCGGAGGATCAGCCCAGCGATAGGAGTAGAGGCCGGGCCCGTCGATCCGGAACTCTCCCTGGTCCACGTGCTGCCCGTCGGGTCCGGCGTACCGGAATCGGCATCCTCGTTCGACTCCGGTGTTCCGGTTGTCGTACCAGACGGTGACGTGACGGTCGAACAAATCGAGACTGATGTCGATACAGACCAGGCTCGTCGAGAACGGAACCTGCTCGCAACGGGTGGGTTTGTCCTGGACCTCCTTACGTAGACCTGCGCCGGGATCCGGTGACGCCGTGGCAAACGCCCCCGAACCGACACCACCAGCGACCGTGACAGCGACCATCGCGTTGATCAGTGTTCTCCGCATCGTGATCGTTCCCCTCTACGAAGTGACCGCGAATCAACCTGTGCAACAAGTCCACTCGCGCGGGTAGACAAGCCTCACCATGCCCGGAGAACCCGCTTCCCTGCGCGAGTACGCGGCTACCTGAAACTTGTTCGACTCGACGCCGGCGAGGTTCGACCGGTCCGCGTTCGCTGGCGTGTCGGAAGAGCTCGGTGTGGAGGTCGTGGACCGAGATCTCATGGCCGATGGTCAGGGGTTGCGAACCGGTTCGGGCGCCCGCCGAATAAGGAGTGGAGCCGGGCCACGACAGTGCGGTTGGATGACAGTCTGCCGCGGGCCGCCGCGTGGTCCGCGACCATGGATGACCGAGGAGTGGACGATGCCGATGGCCGTGCTGCGAGGCGTGACTCTGGACTGCGCCGATCCCCGGGCTCTGGCCCGTTTCTACCGAGAGCTGACAGGCATGCGGTTCGGCTATGACGCTGACGAGTTCGTCGCCCTGACCGATGGTTCGGGTTGCGAGCTGGGCTTCCAGCGGGTCGACGGATACCGGCCCCCGCGGTGGCCCGGTCAGGAGATGCCGCAGCAGTTGCACCTGGACCTCAGAGTCGAGGACCTCGACGCGGCGGAGGAGGCGGCGCTGGGGTTCGGCGCGGTCAGGCCGGACCACCAGCCGGGCGGCGACCGGTGGCGGGTGCTACTGGATCCGGCCGGTCACCCGTTCTGCCTGGTCGTCGGCTGACAGCAGGCGGATCTTGCCGCCGCACCGATTACACGTCCCGTGCTCGATGATCCGAGGACGATTCGCTGACCACGTCGCCGTGCGCCTCGCCTCGATCGGCGGGTCGCAGGTCGAGGCGGCGCAGGAGTTGGGCGTTGACGGCGACGACGACGGTGGAGGCCGACATCAGGAGGGCGCCGATTTCCATGGGCAGGGTGATGCCCCAGTGGGAAAGGACTCCGGCGGCCAGCGGTACCGCGATGATGTTGTATCCGGCTGCCCAGCTGAGATTTTGGATCATCTTGCGGTAGGTCGCCTGCGACAGGGTGATGACCGAGACCACCGAGCGGGGGTCGTCGCCGACGAGGACGACTCCGGCAGAGGCGATCGCGACGTCGGTGCCCGCGCCGATGGCGATTCCGACGTCGGCGCGGGCCAGTGCGGGGGCGTCGTTGACGCCGTCGCCGACCATGGCCACGGTGTGGCCCGCGTTCTGGAGGGCTTCGATTTTCGCGCCCTTGTCCTCGGGCAGGACGCCGGCGAACACCTCGTCGATGCCCAGGCGCGCGGCGACGGTGCGGGCGACGGATTCGGCGTCGCCGGTGATCATGGCGACATGGATTCCGCGGGCGTGCAGCGCTCGGACGGCTTGTTCGGACTCCGGGCGGATCTCGTCGGCGAGGGCCAGGGCCCCGACCACCACATCGTCGCGCAGAACATGCAGAACTGTCGCGCCCTGTTCAGCCCATTGTCCGGTCTCCGGGAGCGGATCGAGTCCGTGATCGGCGAGCAAGCCGGGGCCGCCGACACTGATGCGGCCACCGTCGATGGTGGCCGTAACGCCTATGCCGTTGCGTGCCGTGAACTCGGTCGCCGTGGGGATGGCCAGGTCCCGGTCGGTGGCGGCGGTGACGATGGCGCGACCCAACGGGTGTTCACTGTCGGATTCGGCCGCGGCGGCCGCGGCGAGGAGGTCGTTTTCGCCGATGCCGGTGGCGGTCAGCGCGGTGACCGCGGGTTCGCCGCGGGTCAGGGTTCCGGTCTTGTCGAAGAGCACCGCGTCGACGGTGCGCATCGCTTCGAGGGCGCGGCGGTCGGTGATGAGGATGCCCGCTGCGGCGGCGCGTTCGGTGGCGATGGAGACCACCAGCGGGATCGCCAAGCCCAGGGCGTGCGGGCAGGCGATGACGAGCACGGTGATGGTGCGGGCGATCGCGGATTCGGGCTCGCCCAGGATCAGCCAGGTCACGGCGGTGATGACAGCCGCGATGGCGGCGAACCAGAACAGCCGTCCTGCGGCGCGGTCGGCCAATACCTGGGCGCGGGAGCTGGAGTTCTGGGCTTCGGCGACCAGGCGCTGGATTCCGGCCAGAGCGGTGTCTTCGCCGACGGCGGTGATACGAACTCGCAGTGCGGAATCGGTGGAGACGGTGCCGGCGGTCACCCGGTCTCCGGCAGTTCGGCGCACCGGCCTCGATTCGCCGGTGATCATGGATTCGTCCAGATCCGCGGAGCCGGATTCGACCGTCCCGTCGGCGGGAACCCGCCCGCCGGGGCGCACCACGACGAGGTCTCCGGCGCGCAAGTCGGAGGTCGCTACGGCGCTGATCGAGCCGTGGTCGTCGAAGCGCTCGGCTTCGTCGGGCAGCAGCGCGGCCAACGATTCCAGGGCCGAGGAGGCCTGCCCGAGCGAGCGCATCTCGATCCAATGCCCGAGCAGCATGATCACGATCAGGAGCGCCAGCTCCCACCAGAAATCCAGGTCGTGGGCGAGTAGCCCGGTGGTCGCGCCCCAGGAGGCGAGGAATGCGACGGTGATCGCGAGGCCGATGAGCAGCATCATGCCGGGTTGGCCCGACCGGATCTCCGAGATTGCGCCCGTCAGGAAGGGGCGTCCGCCCCAGAAGAACATGACGGTGCCGCCGAGCGGCGACACCCACGACAGGTTCTCGGGCACGGTATAGCCGAGCAGGTCGGCGAACATCATGTTCGCGACGACGACCGGTATCGCGAGCACGGCCATCACCCAGAACAGTTTCCGGAACTGAGCCACGTGATCGGCGTGGCCGCCGTGGGCGTGCTGGGGGTCGGCGGCAGCGTGCGTGTGTTCGGGGCCCATAACCGAAGAATACCCCTCAGGGGTATTCTCGCGGGTCGCTGCGCCGCGTGTCATCAGAATTCCCCGCCGCACAAGCCTCTCGGCCCCCACTACCGATTGGGGCCCAACCGATTCCGCGCCGATTCGACCCGGCGCACCGGTTGTGGAAACCTCGAGCTGTCTCCACAGCGGGCGGAGACGCGATCGTGGAGGAGCCGCATTGACGACAGGGAACGCCGGCCGACCGAACGGCGCGGCAGCGCCCGAACACCTCGACGTCGTGATCGTCGGGGCCGGGATATCCGGTATCGGCATGGGGCGATACCTTCGAACCTTGTTGCCGCACAAGCAGTTCACGATTCTCGAGGCTCGCGCCGACCTGGGCGGCACCTGGGATCTGTTCCGGTACCCGGGGATTCGATCGGATTCGGATCTGCACACCTTCGGCTACGAGTTCAAACCGTGGCGCGGTACGGAATCGATCGCCGACGGTGCGCAGATCATGACCTATCTGCGGGAGACGGTCCAGGAGAACCGGCTCGAGCAGAGCATCCGCTACCAGCACCGGGTGGTCGACGCGGCCTGGTCCTCGGAGCAGGCGCGGTGGACGGTGCGGGTCGAACGCCAGGACACCGCGGAACAATTCGATCTGACGGCGACCTGGCTGGTCAGCGCCGCCGGATACTACAGCTACGACGCGGGCTACATCCCGGATTTCCCTGGGCGGCACCGTTTCACCGGAACCGTCGTGCACCCGCAGCACTGGCCCGCGGATCTCGACTACCACGGTAAACGGGTGGTGATCATCGGTAGCGGCGCCACCGCGGTCACCCTCGCGCCCGCACTGGCGGCGACGGCCGCCCATGTGACGATCGTGCAGCGCACCCCCACCTATGTGCTTCCGATGCCGAAGAAGGACGCGATCGCCAATACGCTCAAACGGGTGCTCGGTGTGCGGCGCGGCTATGCCGCGACCCGGCGCATGAGCGTCGCTCGTGACTGGGCGCTGTGGTCCTTCTGCCGGAAGTACCCGACCGCGGCGCGGCGGATCATCCGATCCGCCAACGCTTCTCGACTACCCGCGGGCTTTCCGGTCGACGAGCACTTCAACCCGCCGTACCACCCCTGGGACCAGCGCCTGTGCGTGGCGCCCGACGGCGACCTGTTCGACGCGATTCGCCGGGGCGAGGCGTCGATGGTGACCGAGCAGATCGCGACCTTCACCGAGAACGGGATCCGGCTGGCATCCGGACGCGAACTCGACGCGGACATCATCGTCACCGCCACCGGCTTGAACCTGCAATCCTTCGGCGGTGCGCGACTACGTGTGGACGGGCAGACGGTCAATCCGCCCGACACGGTCGCCTACAAGGGCCTCATGCTGTCCGGCGTGCCGAACCTGGCCTACGTGGTCGGGTACACCAATATTTCCTGGACTCTGAAGATCGGGCTGCTGGGCGAGTACTTCTGCCGGCTGCTCGGCCACATGGATTCGCACGGCTATCGCGTCGCTCGCGCCGAAGTCGCCGGTCCGGCGATGGAGTTGCGTCCGGTGCTGGACGGCGCGGCCGGCTATGTGCAGCGGGCGGTGCGCTACCTGCCCAAGCAGGGCGACCGGAAGCCGTGGCAGACCTCGCTGCACTACCGTGACGACGCCCGATTGCTGCGTGGGCACGGGGTCGTCGACCCCGAATTGCACTTCGATCCGGAGGACGTTCCGGAACGGCTCTCGGCCGCCGATTCCGCGAACCACCCGGCCCGCTGACCGGATTCGGCCGAATGCCCTACGCGCGCTTGAGAAGAGCGTGGTCGGTGTAGCCGACGACCGGTTCTTCCAGAGCGTCGACCGCGTGGCGATGCAGGGCCGATTTGATCTCGGCGAGCACCGGGCCGCGGGTGGGCGCCAGCGATCGGGCGTATTCGACGGCGGCCGGCAGGACGCGGTCGGATTCGGCGGTCGCGTCGATCAGGCCCGTGGCGAGTGCGTCCGGAGCGCCGTAGCGGCGGCCCGAGACCAGCGCCTCGTGCGCCACCCTCGCGGGCAGCCGGGAGCGGAGCATGGCGACGGTCGCGTAGGCGTAGTTCGCGCCGAGCGTGACACCCGGAAAGCAGAAGTATCCGCGGTCGGCACGCATGACGCGATGGTCGTGGGCGACGGCGAGGAAAGCGCCGGCGCCGAAGGTGTGGCCGTTCAGGGCGGCCACCACCGGCATCGGCAGGGTGAGGACGCGTCGAAACAACTGCTGTACCTCGGTGAGATACCAGTCGGCTCGTTCCGGGTGACCGGCACACCAAGCCAGGTCCGCGCCGGTCGAGTAGTGCTTGCCGTCACCGGTGGTGACCAGCGCCGCGGGACCTTCGCTCGCCAGCGCCTCATCGAGCAGCCCGTTCATCGCGGCCAGCCAGTCGGGATGGAAACGGTTCTCGGAGTCGCGCTCACCGAGGTGAATGATGAACACATCGTCTTCACGCCGCATGTATGGCATCGGGGCAACCTATCGCAAACACTCGTTCCCGCTCGGAGCGACACGCCTTTGCCTGATTCGCCCGATCAGCTGGTGTCACAGGCGGTTTCGGCACCTGCTGCGTTCCGGACCGGAAAATCCGGACAACCGCCCTGAAATGGGAGTTTCCGGAAATTCCCCCCGTCGGCACTGTGCGGCGGCGTCGAAGTTCCGTAGCTTTGCGGCAGAGCGGAGGCGATGTCGGCACGGAGGGGAGCCGATATCGCCTCCGACTCGATAGATATGGTTAATTGTCAGCGATTCTCCCGGTGATACGTCGACTTCTCCACAAGGAGCAACAGCATGCCGGTTATCGGGTTCCTACACACCGCGGACCAACACGTCTCGACATTTCGGGCACTACTCGCCGAGATCGCGCCCGCCGTATCCGATCGGCATGTGGTCGATGGTTCACTGCTCGACAACGCCCGCGCGGGCCTGCCGTACACCGAAGACCTACGGGACCGTCTCGACGAACTCGCCGAGGCCGATGTCATCGTCTGCACCTGCTCGACGATCGGTGGCGAGGCCGAACGGGTCGACCCGTCGGTGCTGCGCGTCGATCGAGCGCTCGCCGCCGCGGTCGTCGGCTACGCCCGGGTCGGCGTCGTCACAGCTCTCGAGTCGACGCGGCAACCCACCGGCTTGTTGCTCGCGGAACAAGCAGCCGCCGCCTGCGTCACACCGACATTCATCGACGCACCCTGCTTCGACAGCTGGGAGCACCTCGAAACCGGTGACCTCTCCTCCTATCATCGGGCGATCGCCGACCACGTCCTATCGATCACCGCGGACGTCGATGTGGTGATGCTGGCCCAGGCATCGATGGCCCCGGCCATCGAACTACTCGGCGACCTCAGCGTTCCTGTGCTCGCCAGCCCCCGGCTGGGAGTGCTCGGCGCACTCGAGCGCCTCGGCGAGCCGAACGCCTGAAGTGATGTGCCGCTGCAACAGTCGTATCGCCAGGTGGTGGCCGTAGTACCCGGCGAGGTCCGTCGGTGTGCGCCCGGCAGGATCCGCGAGGCGCGGGTCGGCACCGAAACCCAACAGCACCGCGGTGGTGTGCACGGTCATCGGATCTCCGGTCTGCCAGGCACTGTCGCCTTCGATATCGATCGCGTGCGTCAGCAACGTCATGTCCCCGTGGACCTCGTCCGGATCGACACCGTCGGCCAGCAACCGCGCCAGAGTCTGCACGTCCTCGAGTTCCACAGCCTGGTGCGCCGGCGTGAACGGGTTACCCACGACCGCACTCACAGTTCGGACCATGCGATCTCGGGCCACGGCGGGATCCGTCCGGCCAGCAACTGGAGATGGAAGTCGGGGCCGTCGTGGGCTCGGCCTTCCTCGGGATCGGTGAGCTGGCTGATCGTGCACAGGTAGTCGCCGTTCGGGAGTTCGATACGCGATCCGTACACGTCCTTGTCGTCGTCCACGGCGGAGTCCGCGAATTGGGCGGCCATCGTGACGGTTTCCAGATTGACCACGATCAATTCACCGCCGGTCACGGCGATCGGGCCGGTGATCTGCCTGATGATCGGCAACCGCGGGTCGACCGGGGAATCCGACAGGTCGACACGCCACTGCTCCTCGCCGCCGGTGCCCCACAGCAGGATCGTCCGCTGCCGCATCTGCGAGTCGACCCGCTCGAACAAACCCTCCAAGGTCCACTCCGCGCCCACGAAAGACGTGTATGCGTGCGGGTCGACGAGACCGAGAAAGCCCGAGTCGTCGGTCATTTCGTCGATTCGATGGTGAAACCGCGTCAGTGCCATCTGCCCTCCGGATTCGGACTGTACAGGTCGGCCGGTTCGGGATGCTAGATCAGTACGGCTCCCATACGAACTCGGTGTCTGGCCGCGATCGGCACCGCCAGGACGCCGGTGCCGACGACATGGGTGTGCGGACCGAATGTCTCGGGCAGTACCGACAATCGGGGTGCGGCGCCTTCCACGCCGACCTCCCATTCGGCGGGCTCGGGCTGCGGTGACTCCTCGGTGGTGACGTAGAGTGCCGCGTCAGGTAAGGGATCCCGGCCGAAACGCCGACGCAGCGTGTTCACATCGCGCGCGAGGTCACGGGCGGCCGCGGCGGCCAGCGTGGATGGTCGCGGGGTGCGGTGTCCTCGGCCGTGGTCCTCGGCCTCGAGCCAGGCACTCAACGACTCCCGGGTCGGTGCCGGGCCGAGGGCGGCGGCCTGAACGAAATCGATCTCGTCGCCGAAAACCACGCAGTGCACCCGCATTTCGCCATCCTGAGCCACGCACCACTCGCTCGAGAAGTCGATATCGCAGACCTGTTCGTAGAAGTGCGCCGCCCCGAATCGCCGGCTCAATTCGACGCACCGCCCGGAGCAGCCGTCACGGGGTCGCCAGTCGCCCACCACCAGCGTCCAACCGTCGAACGCGGGAGTGACGAAGACCTCGTGATAGTCGTAGCCGACGCCCCACTCGTCGTCGTAACGATAGAGGTCGGTCGTCGTATTGATCGGCCGCCGGCATTCCGCCTTCGGGTCGCGCGCGTGGTCACGCCATGCGGCAAACCCCATGCGCAGGGTCGCCGGGATCGGATCGCAGAGCCCGAGGGCATCCAGCACCGCCGCCTGATCGGTGGTGGGCAGTGCGAACCATCCGCGCTGGAGCAACACCGGTTCGGGCACTTCGGCGGCCTGCTTCGTCCGGATCAGCCGACGGACGACCGCCAGATCGGCCGGATCGAGGTAGTGCCAGCCGAATTCGGCCAGCAGGGCCAGGGCCGCACCACGGGCTCGGGAGCGGGACGCACGCACCTCGCGTAGCACGCCGATCATGCCCGGACCGCCCTGCGCCAGATTCCGAAACGCTTCCCAGCGCACCCATTCCGTCGAGCTGGTCAACAGCGCCACCAGTGCCGCGACGTGGCAGCATCGTCGCGCGTCCGCTCCCTCGGGATCCCAGCCCCAGTGCTGGATTCCGGGCTCGCGCTCCGCCGCAGGGGGAAACCGCGGTAGTCGAGTCCTCGCAGGCAAACCCAGCAGCCCGCCTATTCGATCGCGGAAGCCATCGTCCTCGGTGTGCGCGAAAGCCTGCCAGAAGTAACGGAACTCGACCCAGGGATACCGCAGCGATCGCAGGACCTCGATGACATCCGGCCAGGCGTAAGCGTATTCGTCCTCATCCAGGATCTCGATCGCGACCCGGACGTGCGCAGTGACATCGTCCTCCGCGATCCGGCGCAATTCGCCCTGCGCCTGTCGCCGAACCGCCGGGTCGCGATCGACCAGCAGCATCCCGAACTCACCGGCTTCAATTCCTCTGGAACTCACACGCGCACTGTAACTTCGAGCACCGACGAGGCCCGGGCGCAGAAAGATCTCCCTGGGCATCGCCGGGCGACAAGCGTATGGTTGAGATGTCCAAGTGCTTGATTGGAGAAGCCGCCGTGGACAGTACCAAAGAGCGGATCGTCGCCGAGGCGTTGCGCCTGTTCGCCGATCAGGGGTATGCCTCGACCAGCGTCGCCGCGATCGAGGAGGCCGCTGGGCTGTCCCCGCGATCCGGCGCCCTGTACACCCATTTCGCGTCCAAGGAGCAGGTGCTGTCGGCGGCCGTGGAGGCAGCGGTCCGGCTGGCCGAGACCGGGTTCGCGCTGGCGCCGATGTTTCCGCTCGGCAACCTGCGGGCCGAATTGATACTGGTGGCGCGGGGGTCACTGCTGCTGATGTCCAACTGGCGCAACCTCATCCGCGTGATGATGAAGGAATCCGAGCAGTTTCCCGAGGTGATGGCACAGGCCCGGGAACGGCTGTTCAACCCTTCGTACCGATTTCTGGCCGACTGGCTGGCGGGCCGGGCGGCGCAGGAGCAGCTGCCCGACCGCGACTTCGAGGCCATGACCACGATCTGGCTCGGCGCCATCGAGAACTACTGGGTGATGACCAACGTCTATCACCATTCCCCGTTCGCAACGACCGACCAACGGTTCGTCGACGAATGGGCTGATTCACTTCTCACCGCTCTGGGGGCGAAACCATGACCGGCACCTTCGATCTCAACAGTCCCGACACGATCGCCGATCCGTATCCGAGTTACGCGTGGCTGCGCGAGCACGCGCCGGTTTATCACTCCGTGGATCCGGATCTGTGGATAGTCAGTCGCTACGACGACGTCCGCGCCGTCGTCCGCGATTCGCGGCGCTTCTCCTCGGCCGTCGCGGCGATCGGTTCCGACCCGTTCAATCCGACCGCGTCACCGTGGCTGTCGGCTGTTCTTTCGCGTCTGCCCGCGGCACGCGTATTGCTGACCAGCGATCCACCCGATCACACGATGTTGCGCCGCAAGGTCTCCCGCGCCTTCGTACCCCGGCGAATCATGGAGTGGGAACCGCGAATTCGCGAGGTTGCCGCGGACCTGGTCGAGCAGATGTCCACCGATCCGAACCCCGATCTGGTGCGCGATCTGGCCGCGCCGCTTCCGGCGATCATCATCGCCGAGATGCTGGGTGTACCGGCACAACGGCGGCACGACTTCAAGCGGTGGTCGGATGCACTGATCGACGGGCTACTCACCGGCGGCAGCCGCACCGCGATGATGCGCGGCGCGGCGGCGATCTCATGGTTCTTCTATCGCACGATCCGGCAACGACGCCGCGCGCCCGACGATGACCTGATCAGCACCTTGATCGCGGGCGAAGGCGAGGACGCGCTGTCCACCGCCGAAATCGTGAACTTCTGCATCCTGCTGCTGGTCGCGGGCCACGAGACGACGACGAACCTGATCTCCAACGCCGCCCTGGCCCTGTTCGAGCGTCCCGATCTTCGTGCCCGTGTGCACGCGGAACCCGAACTGGCCGCCGCAGTGGTCACCGAGACCCTGCGGTTCGACGGTCCGGCGCAGGCGCTGCTGCGCGTGGCCGACACCGATATCGATCTCGGCGAATCAACTGTTCCCGCAGGCTCTTACATATTGCCGCTGCTCGGTGCCGCCAACCGCGACCCGCGCCGGTTCGCCGACCCCGACGAGTTCCGGCTCGATCGGGCCGAGGCCGGGGAGCATCTGGCCTTCGGCGCGGGTATCCACTTCTGTCTGGGCAGCGCGCTGGCCCGAATGGAGGCCACCGCGGCCATCGAGGAGCTCATGCGCCGGGCGCCGGCACTGACTCCGTCCGGAGCACCCGAACGCATCGCCAGCCCGGTACTGCGAGGGCTGCGCAGTCAACCGGTCCGGCTCGGCGCTACGACCGAACCGAATCACCTCTAGTACGTTCGCCCTACCGCTCCGCATGCTCGGCGAGCGCGGCGCGGACGAGAGCACGGGCCGCCCAGCTCATGGCCTCGATCGCGGATTCGGAGTCCAGGCGGGCGGTATCGCGCAGGCTGATCATGGCCTCGGCGCCGAATACCATGGTCATCGCCTGCACCAGTCGCTGGAACTGCCTGGGGCCCAGTTGTTCTCGGAGTGGCTCGAGGGCGAGAGCGGCCAGATCGAGGCGGTTGGTGCCGCGAGTCGGCGTGCGGTCGGATTCGGGGATGTCGAGTTGCGCGAACCAGCGGTCCGCGGACGCGCGCACGACTTCACGCCAGAGGACCTCATCACCGAGCTGGGCGGAGGCCAGCGCGCGGACAACGCGGTCGACGCGTTCCTCCGGATCCGCGGGCAGGTCGTCGAAGCCGACAGTGCGGGCGGTCCAGTTCTGCATGATCGCCACGTCCGCCCACAGTGATTGCCGGTTGGGGAAGTAGCGATGCGCCGTCGCCAGCGACACCTTCGCGGCGGCGGCGACCTCGGCGATCGTCGGGGACCGGCCGTCGCGCGCCAGGGCGATGGCGGCGTCCATCAGCGTCTGCCGGGTGCGTTGCTTCTGGTTTTCGCGCCCGCCGGCCACAAATCCCTCTTGACGTGAGTAGTCCATACTCATCATGATAATCAGGTACTCATAAATGACACAGGGAGGGATCGTCATGACTCGTGATGAGATGGACGCGCTGTTCGCCGAGCACTGTGCCGCCGAGGCGGCAAAGGACGTGGTCACCGCGGTCGCCACCCTGACTCCCGACGCCGAGCACGATGTCGTCGGCGACCCACAGGGGGTGCTGCGGGATCCGACGGCCGTCACCGAGCGCTACCGCGGGCTCTTCGATGCGCTGACCGAGGAAAAGTTCGTCACGCTGCGCCGCTACTACGGCGACGACTTCTTCGTCGACGACTCGCAGTGGTCCGGCCGGGCGCCCGGGACGTTCGCCGGCATTCCCGGCGGAGATCGGCCGCTGACCTTCCGCATCCTGCACGTGTGTGAGATCCGCGACGGCAAGATCAGCCGCGAGAACGTCTGGCTCGACTTCGCGGCCATCATGCAGCAACTCACCGCGTAATCCGAAACTCCCCGAGGAGGCTGACATGCCGCTCATCATGGCCGGGCGAAACACCGGACACGGGCACACTGATGATCAGCGAGTCTGGTGGTCGCGAACCTACGACGGCAACAACTGGAACGGGATGAACGAGGTACCGGGCGCCAATTCGTGGGCCGGGCCGACACTGGCGACCTGGCGGGACAAGGTCTACATGGCCTTCGGCGGCGTATTCGCCAGCGGGTCCGAGGACCGGAGTATGTCGTGGGCGAGCTTCGACGGCAACTCCTGGACACTGCCACAGAACATCCTCGACCGCGAGATGCGGTTCAACCAGACCGCGACCCGCCCCACTCTCATCGCCCGGTCCGACCTGCTGCACCTGTACTGGACCGGGCATCTGGACAACTTCGGTCAACCGGATCACAAGATCTACCACGGGGTCTTCGACGGCCAGTGGCACAACGCCGGAGCACTGCTCAATGGACTTCCCCTCGCGGCCAACGGAATTCGGCTGTCCAACCACCACAGCTCGGAGGTGTACCTGCTCACCAGGGAAGGCGAGAACATCATCCTGTACCGGTCTACCGACGGCTCCAATTTCTCCGCCGACAACCGGACTTTGCTACCGCACCGAACCATAGGCATGCCCACCATCGTCGGGCATCCGGGCTTCATGAACGCGACACTGATGCTGACCTACGGCAAGCCGGGCGCGCCCGAGCTGTTCGGCTCCACCTCCACCGACCGCGGCCACACCTGGGGCGCGGAGTTCGCCGTCACCAATCACCGGGGCTCCCTGCCCCTTTACGGCACCTGGGGATCGGCCGACCCGTTCGCGGTGTGGCGCGGCCCCGACAACGGCGTGTTCGCGGGCCGCCCCACACCGGGGCCGAACTGGCGGGACCCGGCCACCGGCACCACCCTCGCACCCGATCAGCAACCGGTCTACCAGCTCAGGAGCCCCACCGTCCCCGAGCTGGCGGCGCACGGCGACATGCTCTTCCCGTAGCCGCTACGGCTTTCGTCATCGCCGACACCGCTGGGCTCAGGTCGGTAATCTCGGTTCGGTGACCGACGATGCCGACCTGATGCGGATGCATCTCGTCGATCCAGACCAGCCGTTCCCACCTGTCGAGTTCGCGGATCCGTCCGGATTGGTCGCCTTCGGCGGCGATCTGTCGCCGCAGCGGTTGCTGGATGCCTATTCCGCGGGGATCTTTCCCTGGTACAACCCCGGCGAGATCATCCAGTGGTATTGCCCGGACCCGCGGAGCATTCTGGTGCCGACCGCTCTGCGGGTGAGCAAGTCCTATCGCCGCTCGGTCACCAAGGCCGACTATTCGGTGACCATGGACCGCGCTTTCGCCGAAGTCATGACCCAGTGCGCCGGCCCGCGCGCCCAGGAGACCGGGACCTGGATCGGCTCCGATATGCAAGCGGCCTACCGGCGACTGCACGACCTCGGTCACGCGCACTCCGTCGAGGTGTGGCGCGAGGGAGATCTGGTCGGCGGCCTCTACGGCGTGGCACGCGGCCGCTCCTTCGCCGGTGAATCCATGTTCTCCCGCGCCCGCGACGCCTCCAAGATCGCACTGTATTGGCTCTGCACCCAACTCGCCGCCTGGGACTTCGCCCTCATCGACTGCCAGATCACCTCCGGCCACCTCACCTCGCTCGGCGCCGTCGACCTCCCACGCGCGGACTACCTTGGACCTGCACACCCGGGCGGCCACCCACCCCGGCCGCCCCGGGCCCTGGAAGTTCGACATCCCGGTCCCCCACTCCCCCGCCCACTCGAGCTAGTTGCGAGAACCCCGCTGTCTCAGCGCAATCCGTTGAGCACGAGGTCGAGTTTGGCGAGCAGGACGCGGTCGAGTGCGAACTCGGTGTCGGCGTGCAGCCAGCGGTTCAGGGTTTGCAGGTAACAGTCGTAGACGACTTCGGCGGCGAGGTCCGCGTCGATCGCGGGATCGAAGTCGCCGTGCCGCTGGCCCAGCCGGACCGCCTCGGCCAGCGCCGACGGCGCTATCGCGGCGGCGAAGAATCCGCTGTCGCGACGGAGCCAGCCGTCGGAGATCGCCCGGGCGACCCGGCTCTCCTGTTCGTCGTAACCGGCCATGCGGCGCACCAGACCAGTGAGCCGCTCCCGGGCCGGAAGATCGCGGAATGTCTCTTCTCGCAAGAGATTCGACAGACGCTCCTGGCGACGATCGACCCAGGCACGGACGAATTCCTCCTTACGCGGGAAGTAGTTCAGCACGGTCTGGCGCGCGACATCTGCCTGTTCGGCGATTCGATCGATGGTCGTCGCCTCGAAGCCCTGCGTGGCGAACAACGTCAATGCGGTGTCCAGCAATCTGTTTCGGGTCTCCATCTTGCGCCGCTCGCGTCGGCCGGGCTCTTTCGCTGCCATGGCTCGAAGTGTACTGTCACCTAAACTTAGGCTGTAGACTAATTTAGGGGGAATCGTGCCTATCCCGTTCACTCGCGGCCTGCATCGACTCGGTGCGGGAGCGTTCGCTTACCTCGAGCCCGACGGCTCGTGGGGTCGCAGCAATGCCGGACTCGTCACCGACGGCGACGAAGCACTGCTGATCGATACCTTGTTCACCTTGTCCCAGACCGCACATCTGCTGAGATCGGTCTCCGATGAGCTACCCGAGGTGACCATCCGGACACTGGTGAACACGCACGACGACCCCGATCACTGGTGGGGCAATCAACTGGTGGTCGGCGCGGAGATCGTCTCCTCGGCCGCGGCGGCTCGGCAGATGAGTGAGAACCGGTTTCTGGCAATGCTTCTCGACGAGAAGCTGCCTGCTGGGCTACGCGACTGGATGGCTCCGATCGTGGCCGAATTCGACTTCACCGGCGTCGAACCGACCCTGCCCACGCGGACCTTCAGCGAGGCGCTCGAAATTCGGGTCGGCCGACGAAGTGTCCAGCTGCTCGAGGCCGGGCCCGCGCATACGCACGGCGATGTGCTCGCCCACCTGCCCGACGCGGGGATCCTGTTCGCCGGTGACCTGCTGTTCGCCGGAATCCATCCGGTCATCCACTCCGGTCCGATCGATGGCTGGATCGCTGCCTGCGAGATAATCCTCGACCTGGACGCGCACACGATCGTGCCCGGTCACGGGCCGGTCGTCGGCCCCGCCTATGTGCGGTTGTTCGGCGAATACCTGCGACGGCTGCGCGACTATGCGCACCGGTGCCACGCCACCGGCCGCACCGTGTCGGAAGCCGCGCGCGGATTCGACTTCACTCGATGCCAGAACCTGCTGGGCCCGGAGCGCGTACTCCTCGACATCGGAGCCGTCTATCGTGAATGCGGCAGTGCGATAACCGAACCGGAGCTGCTGGGCATGCTGCCGGAGTTCGCGGCGACGCTGACCGCCGCCTCGGATTCCGGCGTAGTAGCGAACAGCAGGACGGGTGGTTGGAGCGCGGAATAGTTGCGCAGGGCATCCCAGACGAGCACCGCCCCGAAGATCAGGAACAGGATGCGCACCGAGATCGAGCCGAAGCGGTTCAATCCGCGGACTGTCGCGCGATAGCAGCGTTGGGCTCGGCTGGAGCGTCGCGTCGCCGTGAACAGCACCAGCAGCGGTGGCAGCAGCGCTATCAGGCAGTAGGCGGCGACGATCAGGGGCCACAGCGCCGGACGTGGCTCGCGCACCGAGATCATCGCCAGCGCGGCCAGATACGGGACCGCGGTCGGTGCCTGCACGATCCCGATCCCGGCGCCGACCAACCCGAGCAGCACCGGTCTTCGGCGGGCTTCGATCGCCCAGGCGGGCAGCTCGCCCGGGCCGCGCGGCAATCGAACGGCGCCGAGCACGAGCAGCAGCGCGCCGACGACGAGTTCGGCTCGGTAGCGGACGGTCGGCGTGAGGTCGAAGTCGACCAGATCCGTCAGGAAACTCACTCCGAGCACCGTGCAGATACCGAATGTCGTGGTCGCGAGGAAGATTCCCGCGATGAAGCTCGACGCCCCGGGGACCGGCGAGCGGCGGCTCAGACGGCTGTCGAGGACCACCGCCGCGGTGATACCCACGTTCAGCACATGCAGCGAATCGAGGGCGGCGAATCCCGCCAGCGCCAGGAGGAAGATCAGCATGACGACACCGACCCTAGCCTCGAGCGGCGCGGGTGCGATATTTCCGGCTCGCGCTGCCTCAGGGTTTGACGGCCCGCAGGGTGTAGCTCAACGGAAGCCGCTCCGGGTGCGCGGTCAGCCGCCATTCGCCGGCGGTGTCGGGCCGCATCCGGCCGGGTAGCGCGTTCCACGGCACACTGGTGTGCTCGGTGAGTCCGGTCAGGGTCAGGCCCGCTTCGAGTACGGCGGTGACGATCTCGCCGAGACCATGATTCCACTCGTGCGTGGTAGTGGCGGTGAACCGGACATCGGAGTCGACGTAGGTGCCCTCGTCGGCGAAGACCATCGGCTCGGGCAGCTCGAAAGTAGGGGTAGGTCGAATCGCTCGACGCCGAGCGCGGTCCGGGCCTCGTAGACATCGGACTCCACGAATTCGATCGGCGTGCCGGTCTGTTCGGCGAGGCGGCGCGCCTCGGCCAGCGACGCCGAGGAGAAATCGAGCCCGGTCATCCGCGCACCCAACCGGGCCAGCGAGAGGGTGTCGGTCCCGATGTGACATTGCAGGTGCACCGCGTCCAGGCCACGCACGGGGCCCAGCAGCGGGAGATCGAAACGCACTACCTCGCTGAGAAATTCGGGATCGCCGCGCAGGCGGTCCACCTGGTAGTCGGGCGATGCGGCGTGGGCCGGTGCGCGCTCGTCCCAGTTCGCTTTGTTCAGCGTGCGGTAGTCCTCGGTCACGATCGTCACTGTCGCACAGCGACGATCCCTCGTCACGAGACTTTCCGGTCGAACGGCGACCGGAAAGCACCGGTCAACCGTTCGCCCGTGAACGCTCAGCCCTCGCCGTCGAGCGTCAGCACGACCAGTGGAATCGGCCGGTCGATCTTGGATTGGAAATCGGCGAGCAGCGGGTTTTCGGCCAGCACCCAGGCCGCGAACTCGTCGTACTCTTCGGCTTCGAGCACCTTGCCGGTGGCCTGATAGGTCTTCTCGCGCAGTTCGACGGTGACCTGCGGATTCGCCTTGATGTTGTACCACCAGGCCGGGTACTTGTCCTCGATGAACGAGCTCACGTACATGGTGTCGCCCCGGTACAGGGGGCCGAGCGGGGTCGTGTGCCGCTTGCCGCTCTTGGCTCCGGTGGTGGTGAGCAGGATGAGATCGCCGCCCGCGTAAGCGCCGCCCACCTTGCCCGAGTTCTCCCGGAACTCCTTGATCACGTCATCGTTCCAGTTGGCGATGCCGCCCTCCTGATCCCACGCCTGGTTCCAGGGCGCGTTCGGATCGTCGTAGTCGGTGATCTCGGGCTGATCCGGCTGTCCCACGGTCGATTCGGTTTCGCTCATGAATCGAGTATGTCGGGCGGATAGGACAGTTACGGTCCTAAGTCGGCAGCCGGTCCGAATGTGCCGCGAGGTGATACCGCAGCAATCTGTTGAACATAGATAAATAGCCGGATAAGCTGAATTTTATCTTTGTTCAAATCTATCCGAGGAGCTGCTGTGCCCATCCCCGTAGCCATCGCCGGGCTGTTGCAATCGGTGCTGGCTGGACTGTTCGTCGTCATGCTCGTCGCCTACCGGACCGCCGGGCCGCGCGCCCAACGGGCCGCGATAGCAGAGACGACGCGCCAAGGCGTGCCGCCGGAGGTACTCGACGAGCACGGCGTCCGGCTCGACGAAGGCCGCGCCGGGTTCGTCGTCGGCTATGCGATCGCCGCCGTATTCACGACCCTGGCCGTACTCAATCTGGCCGGTAGCGAGATCGGGCGGATCTCGACCTGGATCGTGCAGCCACTGGCGTTGATCGGGGTCGGCTATGTGACCACGATCCAGGTCTTCGCCATCCCGATGACCGCAGCGGCCTTCGCCGGACTGGACGATCCTCGAGCCCAGCGCCTAGATATCCGGGCCGTACTGCGCGCCGCCGCCGACACACTGCCGTCGTGGTATCGGCCGGCGACAGTAGCGCGCTGGCTGCTCGCGACCGTGGGTTCGGTGGTCGTGATCGCCGCGCTCGCCTTGCCCGCAGCGAGCAACTACTTCTCCTGAGTGGCAGCCAATCGGGCTCGGAGGCCATCCAGCACGGTTCGCAGTCCGAATTCGAAACCGCTGCTACCGGGCAGGGTTTCGACAGGTGCCGACGAGTTCACCCGGGCACTGAGCCGAGGGAACTGCGCGGCGATCTCGGTGGCGTAGACGAGCGCATCGGGTTGCCGCGCGCCCGGGTCGCCGCCGTCGCGGCGCACCCTCGCCTCCCAAGCCCGCTCGGCGGCGGCGCCCTGTGCCGCGCCGATCACGTACATCAGCAGGGTCGCTGCGGCATGATCCGCGTCGCGGCCGGCGAAACCCGCACCCTCGAATACCGCAAGACCGCATTCGTCGAAACGCGCCTTGCCCGGCCCATAGATCACGTGCGTGCTCATGGCCGCAAGCAGCCAGAAATGCCGGCCGATCATCTCGTGCACCTCATGCGCCAAAACCGTTGCCGCCGATTGCCAATCCGTGGTCGCGGCGTCCGGCAGCTCGATCTCGTGCCACACCAGATCAGCGGCGAGAGTGACCAGCTCGTCCTTGTTCTTCACGTAGTAGTACATGGCCGTCGACGCCACACCCAGCTGAGCACCCAGCCGACGCACGTTCAGCCCGGCCACCCCCTCGGCATCGAGCACCTCCACCGCAGCCCGGAGGACCTGCTCCTTGGTCAACGTCTCTCGCGGCACACCGTCACCGTACCCAGGGGCGGCTCCGAATCCAGGTACCGGCCTGCCACCGGTCCGCATCCGCGCGAAACGCCCGCCGCAGCGCGATTCGAGCGTCAGGATCGTGCGGCCACCACCTCGGTCGCCACCTCGAGGAAATTCGGGTCGGTGACGGCCGGGACCAGGATGAACTCGTCGCATCCGGCGCGCTCCGCGCCGTCGAGAATCGCGGCGAGTGTCTCGGGGGTCGACGCCCGCGTCGTCGCGGCGATCATTTCGGCCAACTCGGATCCGAGAAAGCGGAGGTAGCGGGCGGTGAAGGAACGCAGTGCCGCCGCGGCATCGGTGACGCCCAGTGCGGTGAAGCAGCCGCTGACCTTGCGCGGGGGCGTCGTCCGACCGGCCTCGGCCCAGCATCGGTCGGCGAGGTCACCGGCCGCCGCGATCTCCTGCGCCGCGCCGGAGATGCTGAAACCGGAGATGCCATCGGCCCATCGCGCAGCCCGGCGCATCGCCTTCGGCCCCATCGCGCCCGCAAGGATGATCGGCCCGCCCGGTTGCACGCACGCCGGTCCGACCGGATCCGCGCCCTCGAACGGCGGATCGCCGGCGAGTAGCGACCTCAGCTCGGCGACCTTGTCGTCGAGCTGCTGGTGCCGCCCCCTGAAATCCGCGGCGAGAGCGCGATAGTCGTGCTCGCGGCCGCCGACTCCGACGGCGACCTCGAGGCGGCCGTTCGCCAGCTGATCGAGGGTGCCGATCTGTTGCGCGACCATGGCCATCGGATGCTGCGGAAGCACCCAGAGATTCGCCAGGACCCGCACGCGCTCGGTGACCGCCGCGCACGCGCCCAAGGTCGCGACCATCTCCGGATTCGAGAACGTCACCCGCTCCCCCACCGAAACGCTCGAGAACGGGCCCGCGTCGATTCGCCGAGCCCAGTCGCAGGTCGTGCCCGGCCCGTAGCCGGGAGCCATCTGCGGAAGTGCGACACCGATCTGCATGTGCCGACCCTGTCAGACCCGGCCGGAGCCGGTCGGATAATCGCCGATTCCCGACCGGCTACACGTCGCGATCGGTCCGGCGTGACTCATGCGGCGGAATCGATCGCAGCGCCGTGCATTACAACGCGATGATCAGCGCTCGCTCGGCAGCGTCCGCGTGTGCCAGGTATCCACCGGTGAATCGCTCGTCCATGGTGACCTCGGTACCGAGCGCCGGCAGGGGCAGATCGGGGGCATGGTCGGGCAGCTCGATCTCGGCCAGGACCAGACCGGTGAAGTCGTCGTGGAACTCGTCGACGACGAACGTATGGCCGCCGAACTTCCACACACGCCGCGTCTTTCGCAGTGTCACTGCGGGGAGCAGGCGGAGTGTTTCGTACTCGGGCTCGTCGAGGTAGATGTTGGTGATCGCCGCCGTGGAAGGGATATCCGCGTCCGGACGGACCTTCTGGCAGAACTTGTAGACGACCTGAGAGCCCACCTCGACACGTCGCAATCGCAGCCGGGTGCCGACGATATAGCGGTCCTCGATGTACCGAGGATCTACGGCCTCGGCCGGCACTGCCGGAAGCAGGAATCGTCGCTCCCGTTCGACTTTGGCGTATTTCCCCGTACCGGGTCGGCGGAGCCAGTGCACCACATCATCGTTCACGCCCGCGAGACTATCGAGGTAGACCTGCCGACTGGTCGTTTGACCTCGAGCGGACTCGAGGTTGGAAGATAATAGCATGACGAACGCCGATATTGATCAGGCCGAAGAGATTGCCGCCGTTCACGCCGTCGTGGCCGCGGTGGAGAAGGCGCAGCGCGCCGAGGACGCCGACGCGTTCCTGGCCCTGTTCCATCCCGATGCCATCTGGACCACCGGCGGCGGCAGATTCCTCGATGGGCTGGAGGAGATCTCCGAGTTCACCCGCGCCGTGCTGCCCGGCGCGACCAAGGACGGCTACGCCACCTACGAGCCGTTCTTCATCCGCTTCATCCGGCCCGACGTCGTCGTAGTCAAGGTCCGCCAGCAGTACTTCGATCATGCCGGCGAGCTTCAGGCCGAGGGTTCGCCGCTGTACGGCATGACCGAGGAGAACGGCCGCTGGCTGCTCACCTTCTGCCAGAACACCCCGGTCGTCGACCACTGATCAGGTCCACGGGCCGGTCAGCCTTGCCGCTGACGATCTGCACGCAGGCGCTCGGCTGCCCGGTCGATCGCGGTGGCTCGATCGGCAGCCGGGTCGTTTCGTTGTTCGAAGTCGATGAGTCTCTCGGCTGTCGCCCGGCTGCCCAGCACAAGGGTGAGCAGAGCATTCAGATCGTCGACCGGCGGTCTCGTCGAACGGCTCGGTGCAGCGATCGAAGTCGCGGGTTCGTTCGGGGCGGCGGCTCGGTGGCGCCACAGTTCGGCTTCCTGAGCATTCCCGTCCTTGTGCAGCAGCGTCGCGAGGCTGTTCATCGCATCGCGATTGCCTGCCACGGCGGCCCTACGGAACCAGAGTCCGGCCTCGATCAGGTCGCCGCGATTTCGGTGTCTGTGCTGCCACCGTTGCGGCCGGCTCTGTCGGGAAATCCGGTTCTGCAACAGTCGCGCCAGGTTGTTCATCGCGACAGCGTCACCGGCCTCCGCCGCCCGCTGCATCCAGTGCAGCGCACCGTCGAGATCATCCTGGGCGAGCGCCGAGGTCGCGAGAGCGTCCAATTCGGCGAATGATGGTCTGCGATCGGGTGTCTGGTCAACGGCGCGCGGGCGCTGGTGTTGCGGGGCACCCACGACAGAGGGAGCAGCGGATCCGGTCGACGCCCTCGTGCCCCACTTGAAACCCGCCACCGCCGCGAGGCCGGCCCCGACAACCACCAGGCCGATCGGCAGCATCCCCTCCGAGGACTCACGACCTCTACGGTGAGCTTCGACGGCCTGCTCGTAGCTGGTCACCCCGACAGAATCTCCGAAACTCCAACATTCCGTGCCGGGGGTCATGACCTCCCCGTCGCACGTCGGCTCGGCATCGGGATCCTGGAAGGCCAGGATGGTGCCGACAGTGGTGATCACCAATCCCATCGGCACGGCCACCACCGCGATCAGCAGGCACAGACCAGCTATCAGCTGCCGAAGATCAATGGACATCGATTCTCGCCTTCGGATGGTCTGGGCAGAACCTCTGCATCGTCGTGCTCGGCCGCGAATCTGTCCACTCAATTTGCCGGTGCTCGAGCATGTTTCCACACTGGGCCAGCTGGCCGGCAGCAAATATCGAGTTGCCGCGCTGCGCAGTGGAGCGCCAGTATCGCCGACATGGACGTCGAATTCGGTCCCGCTCTCGCGGTAGGTGTCGCTCCCCCGCAACGAATCGTTCTGGCGGACCTGCTGATCCGTCGCTGGCAGCCGGAGGATCTGATGGCGCGATTCCAGGCGATCACGGCGTCCTACGAGCATCTGCATCCGTGGATGCATTGGCTCGCCACACCGATCACTGTGGAGCAGCAACGCGCACGCTCCGAAACGTGTGCCGCGAGTTGGCCCACTGCCGACCGCAGCTTCGACTACGGCATCTTCGCCGGTGACGGCACTCTGCTCGGCGCGACCAGCGTGCACGACTGTCTGGGCCCCGGCGGGCTGGAAATCGGCTACTGGTGCCACGTCGCGCACGCCGGTCGCGGTGTGGTGACCCGCAGCGTGGGCGCGTTGACTCGAATAGCCTTGGAACTAGCGGATATCGACAGGGTCGAGATCCATTGCGATGAGGCGAATCATCGCAGCGCCGCCGTCGCCCGCCGGCTCGGGTATCACCTCGATCGTGTCGAGCCTCGTGAGAAACGCGCGCCCGCGGAATCCGGTCGCGGAATGTACTGGGTCAAGTACCGGTAGGCCCGCATTGTCGGTTCGTGCGGCTATCGTCTCGAAACGCGGGTCGTCCGGATAATCGATGGGAGCACAGTGGGATTCACGATTGTCGACCTACCGGAACCGCAACTGCTCTGGGATGAGTGGGCGGTGTGTGCGGCTGTGGACAACGCGACGTGTTCCGGAGGTGCGGTGCGGGTGCAGGAGTCGAGGGCAGGGCATCGGTTCGCGCACTATGACGATGGTGGCGGCAACTGGGCGGAGTTGGTGCTGCTACCGGATGACCGCGCGGTGTTGTGCGGGCGCGACCCCGAATTCTCCCGTACCTACTTTCGCGAGGATACGGCGGGCGTCGAAGAGACCGATGTGCTCGCCGGGGTTCCGGAATGGTGGCGGAGCGTGATCGCCGATCTCGACAGCGACCCGGCGAGTTGGGCACCGGTCATCTCCTTCGCCTACGGATTCGATGGAAACCGATGGCAGCGTGTCGATTACGACGTCGACGACGGATTCGAGGGCGCGATGCCGGACGCTGCGCATCGTGTCCGGGAAAACCTGATGGATGCCGCACAGAGCGCGCTCGACTTGGATCGCGGGGAACTCGAACCCGACCGGGCGGCGCTCGAGGATTTCGAACCCGACGAGGCGGCCCTGGATGCGTTGTGGGCGGCCGGGCGTCACCTGAGCGCCGAGCACCTGCGCGCCGTTTTCGGCCCGATCGCCGCTTTCTGCGATATCGACGAGGGTGTTCGCACCGCCGCCGAATTCCGTTGACGCGCCGGGCTGACCCGCTTCAGGAGGGGCGGCGGTAGCGGTCCGGGTCGGCGCGGATGATCTCGCAGGCGCGGGTGTGGTCGGCGCGGAGATGGCCGGGGTAGTCGGCGGGGTCGAGGGTCAGCCAGATCGAGAGGGCGTGGCGGGTGTCGGGGGAATCGCGTGCCAAGAATGCGGCAAGGCACGCGGTGCGGAATTGCCGGTGCAGGTCGTTCAGGCTGTCCTGTTCGGCTTGGCTGCTCTTACTCGGGATTCCGCGGCGGGCATCTTCCCAGCTGTCGTAGCCGAGCGGAGGTTGCGCCCAATACCAGGCCATGGTGGCCCCGATCTGCTCCGGTTCACTGCCTTCGCGTAGATAACGCACGAGCCTCTCCTGCACCGGACGATAGCCGAGAACTCGGACCAGCGGGCGGATGAGCTGGTTGATGCCGCTGCGGCATTGGTCGTGCACGGCGACGTGGAGCAGTCGATCGGCGTGACTGCGAGTGGCCTGTGCGTCGGCGTCGGCGGCTTGGCCGAGTCGGAAGCGTTTGACCTCGCAGCGGTGGTGCTCGCCCGCACCGCTCACACCCGGTGACGGCTCCCGATCCGCACCGAAGGTCGCGAGGAGGCTGTCGAGCAGGGGCTCGAAAGCGCGGGTGCGGTCGGCCGGGTCCGGAATCATCTCCATGCCGACCATCGTGCCGGGGCGAACTGGTACACGTCACCATCGACAGCGCTTTCGGATTGGGGATAGGAGAAATTCGGCAGCGATGCGAGTTTCTCCGCCCTCCGGCGTGGATACCGTGGCCCGGCCGCGTGCGCGGTGAATCGATGGAGGAGGTTCGGTGGAAGCAGCGTTCGATGTGGCCGGGCTGGTCGGGCATCGCTATCGCACCGACGATTTCTACGAGGTGGGGCGGGAGAAGATCCGTGAGTACGCGCGAGCGGTACAGGATTTCCATCCGGCGCACTGGAGCGAGGACGCTGCCGCCGCGGCCGGGCACCGCGGCCTGCTCACCCCGACCACGTTCCTGTCCATCGCCGCGATGCTGGCCAACCGCCGGCTCATCGCGACGCTCACGACCGGCTACGACATGTTCGTACAGACCGATCAGCTCTTCGAACTGCACAAGCCGGTCCTCGCGGGCGACCGGTTGGTCATCGACGTCGAACTGTCCTCGGTGCGCCGGATCGCGGGCAAGGATCTGCTCACCATCACCAATACGTTCACCGACCCGGCCGGCGAGATCGCGCAGACCATGCACACCACGGTCGTGGGCATCACCGGCGCGGACATCGATGCCGGTATCGGGCCCAGGATCGAGCGTGTGATCATGAACGGACTCGACGCGATGCCCCGAACCACGAGCACTCTCGACAGCGGTCCGCAACACCAGCTTTCGGCGGTCTCACGAACGCGCCTCCCGCACACCGCCATTCGATTCGAGGACATCACCGACGGGTATGAGCTACCGGCCCGCACCGTTCACCTGACGCGCGGAGATCTGGTGAACTACGCCGGAGTCTCCGGTGACGCCAACCCGATCCACTGGGACGACGGTATCGCCGCCCACGCGGGCCTGCCGGACGTGATCGCGCACGGCGTGCTCACCATGGCCCTGGGCGCGGGATTCGTCACCGACTGGCTCGGCGACCCCGCCGCCGTGATCCGCTACGGAGTCCGGCTCTCGAACTACACCGTCCTCGCAGCCGCCTCCACCACCGGGATCGAATTCACCGGCCGCGTCAAATCGCTCGACCCCGCGACCAGGTCCGCCGTGGTCGTGATCGTCGCGAAATCCGCCGGGCGCAAGGTCTTCGGCCTTGCCACCGCCGACGTCCGCCTCGCATAGCCGCCGGGCCCGTGCGCGGGTCCGGCAAATGTGGTCAATAGACCAAACTCTGAAGCCCGCCGCCGAGTGGAGCCCGGACACGATCGGGTGATCGGCGTTGTGCGAGGATGTCCTGCGCGCGAGGCCGATCGCCTCCGCTGCCGGGCGCCTTTCCGCAGGCCCGAACATGTTTCGTCCAGGTGTGGTCAAAGCTGATTCGGGAGGTCGTGGGTCGATGGGGTATGAGCAAGCACGGGGGACGCTGGCCGAGATTCTGGTCCGGCGGGCGAGCGAGCAGGGCGACCGGGTCGGGTACACATTCCTCGACGGACAGGGGCGGCGCGAGGTCGAGGACTATCGGCTGCTGCTGGAACATGTGCTGTGCGTGGCGAATCGGTTGCAGCGCAGCACGGCGCCGGGGGATCGGGTGCTGTTGCTCTGCCCGCCGGGGCTGGACATGGTGCACGCGTTCCTCGCCTGCCTGTTGACGCGCCGGGTCGCGGTGCCGCTGTATGTGCCTACCTCGCAACGCCATTCGGACACGGTGACGGCGATCGCACGGGACAGCGGCGCGGCGGCCGTCATCGCGCCGCACTCGGCCGCGGCGGTGGCCCGGGACCTGCTCGGCTGGCCGGACGAGCAGATCATCGACAGCGCGGCGACCGAACGCGGCGCTTCGCTCGGGCTGCTCGACACGGCGCTGCCGGACGAGAACGACGTGTCCCACCTGCAATACACCTCGGGGTCCACGGGTGCGCCGAAGGGTGTGGTGGTGCGCCACCGCAATCTCATGCACAACCTCGACTGCCTGCGGCGCGGCCTCGGCCACTCCGCAGACAGCTCGGCGGTGCACTGGCTACCGCCGTCGCACGACATGGGGCTGGTACTGGGGATTCTGTCGCCGTTGTTCGTCGGCTACCCCGCGACGCTGATGGCGCCGGAGACGTTCCTGCGGCGGCCGCTGGTCTGGCTGCGCGAGATCGCGCAGCACACGAATACCACTGCGGGCGGACCGAATCTGGCCTTCGGGATCTGTGCCGAGCGGGTGTCGCGGGCCGAGGCCGAACAGCTGGATCTGTCGCAATGGAAGGTCGCCTTCGTCGGCGCGGAACCGGTCAATCCGACTGTGCTGGACCGGTTCGCCGACACGTTCGCCGCGAGCGGGTTCCGCCGGGAGAGCTTCTTTCCCGGTTACGGGCTCGCCGAGGCCACCCTGTATGTGGGTGGCGGTCCGGTCGGATCGGGCCTGCGCACACGCTCGTTCGCCGGCGCGGATCTGGAAAAGGGCCGGGTGGTGGACGAGGCAGGCGGCCGGGAACTGGTCGACTACGGCCCGGTCCGCTCCGGCGCGGCGGCGATCGTCGATCCCGTGACACTGTGCCGCGCCGAACCCGGGCGGGTCGGTGAGATCTGGCTGGGCGGAGCGAGTATCGCCTCCGGATATTGGAACAAGCCCGAGGAGAGCGGGCAGACGTTCGCGGCCGAGATCACCGGCGAGCCCGGGACGCCCTATCTGCGGACCGGCGATCTCGGATTCCTGGCACAGGGCCACCTTTTCCTCTGCGGACGCCGCAAGGAGATGATGATCATCAACGGGCGCAATCTGTTTCCGCAGGATGTCGAGTGGACCGTCGAGTCCACCCATCCGGCGCTGCGCCGCGGCGGCTGCGCCGCGCTGTCGATCGAGATCGACGGCGAGGAACGGCTGGTCGTCATCCAGGAACTCGAGACCGAACTCACCGACGACGCCGCCACCGCGCTACAGGCGTCGATCCGGTCCGCCATCAGCCGTGATCACGCCGTAGCGCTCCATCGAGTGGTCTTCGTGGACAGAGGCAAGGTGCTGAAAACGACGAGCGGCAAGATCCGCCGCTCGCAGCTGCGCCACCTGTACGCCGAGGAATTCGAATCGAGGGCCATATGAGCGAACCACGAGACGACGCCGATACCACGACCTTCTTCCTGGACTGGGCGAAGCAGCGCCTGGGACTCGAGGCCGTGGACCCCGCGACACCGCTCACCGCGCTCGGCCTCGATTCGGTCAAGGCCGCCGAGATGTTGACGATCCTGGAGGATCGGTTCGATATCGAACTCTCCGCCGAGGACATCTACGGCGGCATGTCCGTCGCCGATCTGGTCACCGCGGTGGCCGAACACCGCGACCCCGCGGCGCGCGGCGGGGCCGCACTCGATTTCGGGCTGTTCTTCTTCGCCAGCGACGCACAGCAGGCCGACGCACACCGCTATCAGCTGTTGTTCGACAGCGCTCGTTTCGCCGACGCACACGGTTTTCACTCGATCTGGTTGCCGGAACGGCATTTTCATTCCTTCGGCGGCCTGTATCCGAATCCGGCTGTGCTCGGCGCGGCGCTGGCGGCCATCACCCGCCGGGTGCGGATCCGGGCGGGCAGCGTGGTACTGCCGCTGCACAATCCGGTGCGGGTCGCCGAGGACTGGTCGGTGGTCGACAATCTGTCCGACGGCCGGGTCGATCTCGCGTTCGCCACCGGCTGGAACCCGGACGATTTCGTGCTGGCCCCCGACGACTACCGCACTCGGGTCGATGTCACGCGGTCCGGGATGGCCAGCGTGCAGCGCCTGTGGCGCGGGGAGCCGATCGCGCTGCCGAACGGCGTGGGTGAGCCCCGTTCGGTGCGCATCTTCCCGGCCCCGATCCAGCCGGAACTCGCCACCTGGGTGACCTGCAGCGGCGGCGTGGAGCGCTTCGAGATGGCGGGTGAGCTCGGCGCGAATGTGCTGACCGCCCTGCTCTTCCAGACCGTGGACGAACTCGCGGACAAGATCAACGCCTACCGCAAGGCGCGCGATCGCAACGGTCTGGATCCCGACGCCGGGCAGGTGACGGTCATGCTGCACACCTTCGTCGGCGCCGACGACGCCACGGTGCGCCAGACCGTGCAGGGACCGTTCAAGCGCTATCTCGCGGACTCGGTCGATCTGTGGCGGCGGGGTGCGGAAAGTCTCGACTCCCTCGACGACCGGTCGCGAAACAAGGTGCTGGACTTCGCTTTCGAGCGCTACTACCGCACCAATGGGCTGTTCGGCAGCCCGGATTCGGCCTTGCCGATGGTCGAAAGCCTGCGCCGGGCAGGCGCCGCCGAGATCGCCTGTCTGATCGATTTCGGTGTGGCCGCGCCGACCGTGCTCGACGGTCTGGATTCGCTGGCCATCCTCGCGGGCAAAGCACGTTCGCTGTGAGCTCTCGATCCGCAGGAGGCGGGATGCGCGACCATCGATCACCCGGACCGACCTATCCGCTGACCGCCGCGCAGCGCGCGATCGGATTACTCCAGCAGCTGGCGGGCGCGACACCGGTGTCCAACGCGCTGTATCTCGAGCTGGCCGGCGAGCTCGACACCGCGCTGCTGAGCGCGTCGTTCGGGCAGGCGCTCGACGAATTCGAGGTCAGCCGCGTGCGCGTGGTCGAGGTGGACGGCGAACCACGTCAGGTGGTGGACGACACCGCCAATGGCGCTGTCCGGCAGCTGGATTGCACCTCGGCAGCCGATCCGGTCGCCGCCGCCGAGGAATGGATGCGAGCCGACTACCGCGCGCCGATCGATCTCGCGAACGGCCCGGTGGTGCAGGGCGCGGTGGTCCGGGTCGGCGCGCGGCGCTGGTTCTGGTACCTGCGCGCTCATCACATCGTGATGGACGGCATCGCCGCCCTGAACATTCTCACCCGGAGCGCGCAGCTCTACAACGCCGCCCGGGCGGGCAACGAGCCTGCGCGGCAGACGATTCGGTCGCTGGGCGAGATCGTCGCCGCGGACCAGCAGTACCGCGCCTCGCAGCGCTTCGACGACGATCGAACGTTCTGGTCGAAGTATGTGGCGGAGCTCCCCGTGCCGGTGACGCTCACCGATCGGGTCGCGCTCGCCGAGCAGCATCCGCTGTCGGTGAGCGCCCTGCTGTCCCCGGAAACCGACACCGCGCTGCGCACCGCCGTCGCGACCCGGCCCGGCGGCTCGGCGGTCTTCGTCCTGGCCGCGTTCGGCGTGTACCTGGCGCGGCTGACCGGAACCGACGACGTCGTGCTCAGTGTGCCGGTGTCCGCGCGGGTCACGGCCGCCATGGGGCGTTCCGGCGGTATGACCGCCAATATCGTGCCGTTCCGGGTGCGGGTCACTCCCGGCCACTCGGTCGGGGCACTGCTCGAGCAGGTCCGGTCCACGATGCTCGAGGTGCTGCGCGGGCAGCGCTACCGGCACGAGGATATGCTCCAGGACTCCGAATCGGTTGCCGCGCGCCATCTTCCACAGGCGGCCGGGCCGATGGTCGACCTGATGATTCTCGATACTCCGATCGTGCTCGGCGATATCACCGGCCGGCTGCGGGTGCTGACGCCGGGGCTGGTTCCCGATCTCTCGGTGAACGTCTATCCGTCCGTCGGCGGCGAGAGCACCCGCCTCGATTTCTTCGCCAACCCGAGCGTCTACTCCGCGGACCAGATCGCCGGCCACCACCGGCGTTTCATGAAATTCCTGGACACCTTCCTGCACAGCGTGAACACCGATCCCGGGCTGCCGGTGCACACCGTCGAGTTGCTCACGCCGGACGAGCGCCGCCTGCTGCTGGAATCCGGCGTGGGCGGGCCGGGGCCGGAGCCGGTCACGTTGCCCGGCTTGCTGTCTCGCGCGGTGGCGGCGCACGGGGACCGGCTCGCGATCCTCGACCCCGCGCACCCCTGGACCTACCGGGAACTCGACGACTGGTCGAATCGGTGCGCGTGCGCATTGCTCGAGCACGGCGCGGGACCGGAAACGACGGTGGCCATCGCGATCACCCGCTCTCCGGCGTGGGTGCGCGCGGTCTGGGCAGTCGCCCGGACCGGCGCCGCGTTCGTGACCATCGATCCCGCCCAGCCGGTCGAGCGCAATCGATTCGTGCTCGCCGACTGCGCGGCCGTCCTCGTGCTCACGAGCGGCGAAACCGATGGCGGCGCTGTCGATTCGGACCGGTTCGGGACTCGCGTGATCGACATCGACCGGCTCGAACCACACGGCGACCCGCAACGAACTGTCGCGGCGCGACTCGGCAATACGGCCTACATCGTCTACACCTCGGGCTCGACGGGCACACCGAAAGGCGTCGCCGTCACCCACACGGGGCTGTCCGCCGTGGCGGACACCCTCGCCCGGCAGTACCGGCTCGGCAGCGACTCCCGCGTGCTGGCCGTCGCCGCCCGCACCTTCGACGCGGCGATCTTCGAGGTGCTGGCGGCCGTGTCCGCCGGGGCCGCGCTCGTCGTCGCGCCCGCCGACGTGTTCGCCGGCGCGTCCTTGCAGGAGCTCATGCATGCCCAGCATGTGACACATGCATGTTTGACTCCAGCTGTCGCCGCCACGCTCGCCCCGGCCCGGCTCGCGGATCTGCGCGTGCTCATGGTCGCGGGCGAGGCATGCCCGCCCGCGCTGGTGCGGCACTGGTCGTGCGGCAACGCCGAGATGTACAACCTGTACGGCCCCAGCGAAGCCACGATCTGGGTCACCGCGGCGGCAGTGCACCCCGATACCCCGGTGTCGCTGGGCTCCCCCATCCCCGGCGTCCGGCTGACGGTCCTGGACACCCGGCTGCGGCCCACCCCCTCGGGCGTCGCGGGCGAGCTGTACCTCACCGGTCCCGGCGTGGCGCGCGGCTATCTCGGCCGTGCCGCGGCGACCGCGGCCTCGTTCGTCGCGGACCCGTACAGCCCCCCGGGCACGCGCATGTACCGCACCGGCGACGTCGTGCGCTGGGGCGGCCGGGACACCCCGCGCCCGATATTCGTCGGGCGCGCCGATTCCCAGGTCAAGATCCGCGGCCAGCGCCTCGAACTCGGCGAGATCGAAGCCACGCTCGACGCGCTCGACGAGGTGCGCCAGGCCATCGTCACCACGGCCGGCACGACTGCCGAAACAGCCTGGCTGGCCGCATATCTCACGGCGACCCCGGGCCATGTCCTCGCCCCGGAGGCGGTGCGGCGGGCGGCGGCCCGGCGGCTGCCCGGGTACATGGTCCCCGAGACCGTCACAGTCCTCGACGAGCTCCCGATGACCCCCAGCGGCAAGGTCGATCGCCGCGCGCTGCCGGCGCCGCGGCGATCGATGGCGGCCTACCGCGCCGCCTCGTCCCCCTTCGAGGAGATCACCGCCGCCGCGTTCGCCGAGGCGCTCGGCGTCGAACAGATCGGCGTCGACGACGACTTCTTCGCGCGCGGCGGCCATTCGATCTCCGCGACGCGCGTGGCGAACCGGCTGGCCGAACTGACCGGCCGCGCGGTCGGTGTCCGCGATATCTTCGACGCGCCGACGGCCGCCGGGCTGGCCCGGGTGCTCACCGAGCGCGAGGCGGGTGCGGCCCCGTCGAAACTGGTCCTCCGGGCGCGCCCCGCCCGAATCCCGCTGTCCTTCGCGCAATCACGCATGTGGTTCGGCAACCGCTTCGATCCGCATGCACCGACCTACAACATTCCCCTGGTGTTCCGGCTGGCCGGAACACTGCACACCGAGGCCATGGCGGCGGCCCTCGGCGCGGTGGTCGCGCGGCACGAGGTGCTGCGGACCCGCTATCCCGAGCTGGATGGTGTGCCGTATCAGGAGGTCGTGCCCGCGGATCCGGTGCTCGAGTTCGCCGAAGCGACTCCGGCGGACCTGACCGACGCGGTGACGGCCCTGGTCCGCCGTGGATTCGATCTGCGCACGGATATGCCGGTGCGAGCCACCGTGCTTCGATGCGGTCCGGCCGAGCAGGTGCTCGTGCTCGTGCTGCATCACATCGCCGCGGACGGTTTGTCGATGCCGCCGCTGCTGCGGGATCTGTCGACGGCCTATACCGCGTTCGCGGCCGGACGGGAGCCCGAGTGGGAACCACTGGCCGCGCAGTACGCGGACTACGCGGTGTGGCAGCGGGCGCTACTGGACTCGGAGTCCGAGGCCGCAGCTGCGCTCGCGGCCCAATGTCGTTACTGGGAAGGGGAATTGGCGGACGCGCCGCAGCCGATCACCCTGCCGGTCGATCGCGGGCGGCCGCCGGTGCTGAGCACACGCGGTGCTGTCGTCGAGTTCACCATCGACGCCGCCCGGCGCGAGGCGCTGTATCGGCTGGCACGCGAGCATCGGGTCAGCGCGTCGATGGCCTTGCAGGCCGCGCTGGCGGTGGTGCTGTCGCGGCTCGGCGCGGGATCGGATGTCTCGATCGGCGGCCCCGTGGCGGGACGGAGCGAGGAGGCCCTGCGCGACCTGGTCGGCTTGTTCGTCAATACCTGGGTGCTGCGGGTGGATCTGTCCGGCAACCCGCGGTTCGAGCAGGTGCTCGACCAGGTTCGGCGAAAGGCGTTGTCCGCCTACGAGAATCAGGACGCGCCGTTCGAGCGCCTGGTGGAGCTGCTCAATCCGGCCCGCTCCACGGCCTACAACCCGCTGTTCCAGGTATCGCTGGAAGTGCAGGCGGGCGGACTGCCCGCACTCGACCTGCCCGGCCTGGTCACCGAATTCCTCACCTGCTCCACCGGAACCGCCAAGAACGATCTGCACATCGATCTCATCGAGACCCGGGCCACGGCGACGACTCCCCCGGTGTTCACCGGACGGATCGAATACGCCACCGACCTGTTCGATCGCAGCACCGTCGCGGAGTTCGCCGACCGCTACCTCCGGGTGCTCGACGCGGTGTGCGCCGACCCGTCCGCGGCGATCGCCGATATCGGCCTGCTGGCCGACACCGAACGCGAACGGATGCTGGCGCAAGGGCATGCACGCTCCGGTGCCTCGCAACCGGAGACCACCATCGTGGCGGCGTTCCGCGAACGAGTCGCCGCCGCACCGAATTCGGTCGCGATCCGGTGCGACGACACCGAGCTCACGTACGCGGAATTGGCGGCGCGCGTGGATATCCGGGCGCGGGCCCTCGCGCACCGGGGTGTCGGACCGGGTGCGGTGGTGGCCGTGGCCCTGCCCCGATCGGTCGATCTGGTGACCGCGCTCCTGGCGGTGGTCGTGGCCGGTGGCGCGTACCTGCCGATCGATCCCGACTATCCGAGCGGCCGGATCGAATTCATGCTGGGCGACGCGGATCCGCTACTGGTACTGACGACCGGAACCGTCGCAACGAATCTGCCGCCGGGTGGGCACGCGTGCCTGGATGTCGCGGTGCTCGACAGCGCGTTCCCCCAGGTCGTCCTGCCGTCACCCGCACCCGCCGACGCGGCCTATGTGATCTACACATCGGGTTCGACCGGACAGCCGAAGGGCGTGGTCGTCGAGCACCGGGGCGTGGTGAACCTGGCGGCCTACGGGTGGCCGGGCGGAACGGGCGCGCGGGTGCTGCTGCATTCGTCGATGGCGTTCGACGGCTCGGCGTACGAACTGTGGCCGGCGCTGCTGACCGGGTCGACGATCGTGATCGCGCCGCCCGGGCGCGCGGATCTCACCGCGCTGGGCCGCGTCGTGTCCCGCCACGACGTGACGGACCTGTATGTCACCACCCCGCTGTTCGAGATCCTGGCGAGTTCCGGGTCCGAGCCGGTGCTCGGCTCGCTGCACCGCGTGGTCACCGCCGGTGACGCGTTGCGGCCGGCGGCCGTGGCGCGCTTCCGTGACCGGTGGCCGGCGGTGGAGGTGGTCAATGCCTATGGGCCGACCGAGAATACGGTGTGCGTCTCGACCTACGTGATCCCTGACTCGCCGAATTCCTCGAGCGGTGCCACCGTCCCGATCGGCGCTCCCGTGGGGAATATGCGCTTGTTCGTCCTGGACGCGCGCTTGCGCCCGGTGCCGGTCGGGGTACCGGGCGAACTGTATGTGGCCGGGGTGCAGCTGGCACGCGGCTACCGGAACCGGCCGGGCCTGACCGCGCAGCGGTTCCCGGCCTGCCCGTTCGGCGCGGGTGAGCGCATGTACCGGACCGGCGACCTGGTGCGGTGGACCCGGGCGGGGCAGCTGGAATTCGTCACCCGCGCCGACGACCAGGTGAAGGTGCGCGGGTACCGGATCGAGCCGGGCGAGGTCGAGTCCGCCCTGGCCGCGCACCCGCTGGTGTCGCAGTCGGTGGTGATCGCTCGCGAAACAGGTTCCGCGACCGCGGATTCGGCCGACAAACGGCTGCTCGGCTACATCACTCTCGAACCCGCGCGCGCGGTGCCCGACGAGGTCGACCACGCCGCCGAGATCCGCCGGTTCCTCGCGCAGCGCCTGCCGGAGTACATGGTCCCCTCGGCGATCGTCGTCCTCGATCGGCTTCCGTTGACACCCAATGGGAAAGTGGATCGACGTGCCTTGCCCACGCCGGTCCACACGCCCGCGGACCCGCGCGCCGCGACGACCCCGGGCGAGGAACTGGTCGTCACCGTCTTCGCCGACGTCCTCGGGGTGGCACACCTCGGGGTCGACGACGATTTCTTCGCGCACGGTGGACATTCGCTGTCGGCGATGCGCGTGGCCGCGCGATTGACGGCGCTGCTGGACACCGAGGTGGGGGTGCGGGACATCTTCGAGTCCCCCACACCCGCTCGGCTGACGCGCACGCTCACCGAACGCGAGGCGAGCCTCGATCCGGCCCGAACGGAGTTGACCGTCCAGCCCCGGCCGGAGCGAATTCCCCTGTCGTTCGCGCAGTCCCGGCTGTGGTTCATCAACCGATTCGAGCCCGACTCCCCCGCCTACAACATTCCGATGGTGCTGCGCCTGCGCGGGCCGCTGGATCAGGCCGCGCTGGCGGCGGCATCGGCCGATGTGGTGGCACGGCACGAGAGCCTGCGCACCGTGTTCCCCGATGCGGACGGGGTGCCCTACCAGCACATCCTGCCCGTCGACCAGGCCGCGATCACGATCGAGCAGCTGACGGTCACACCCGGCGAGCTCGACCGGACCGTCACTTCGCTCGTACGCCGCGGATTCGATCTCGCGACCGAACTGCCGTTACGAGTGACGGTGCTGCGCAACGGTTCCGACGACCAGATCCTGGTACTGGTGCTGCATCACATCGCCGCGGACGGCTGGTCGATCGCGCCGTTCGTGCGCGACCTCACGGCGGCCTACACCGCGCGCCGGGCCGGGCGCTCGCCGCGGTGGGCGGCACTGCCGGTGCAATACGCGGACTTCACGCTGTGGCAGCGTGCGACCCTGGGCACGGAATCCGATCCGGACAGCGTACTGGCACGGCAATTCCGTTACTGGGCAGCGGCATTGGCGGATGCTCCGCAGCCGATCGCCCTGCCGGCCGACCGTCCGCGACCGCCGGTGGCGAGCAATCGCGGCGACGTCATCGAGTTCGCCTTCGAGCCCGCGCTGTGCGAAGCGATCGCCCGGCTGGCCCACGAACGCCAGGTGACGGCGTCGATGCTGTTGCAGGCGACGCTGGCGGTCCTGCTGTCGCAGCTGGGCGCCGGCTCGGACATCAGCCTCGGCGGCCCCGTCGCCGGGCGCACGCAGGCGGCGACCTACGATCTGATCGGCTTCTTCGTCAACACCTGGGTGCTGCGCGTCGACCTGTCCGGCGATCCGCGTTTCACCCAGGTCCTCGATCAGGTGCGCCGAAAAGCGCTGACCGCCTACGAGAATCAGGACGCTCCCTTCGAGCGGCTGGTCGAACTGCTGCAACCCACCCGGTCGGCCGCCTACCATTCGCTGTTCCAGGTGTCGTTCGCATTGCAGAACAACCTGCTGCCCGAGCTGCGGCTGCCGGAGCTGGCGGTCGAGATCGTTCCGGCGATCACCGGTACCGCCAAATTCGACCTGCACGTCGATGTGGTGGAGCGGGCGAATCCGGCCGGTGGCGCTCCGGTGCTGTCGGGACGTATCGAGTACGCCACCGATCTGTTCGATCGCGCGACCGTGACCGATCTCGCCGCGCGCTATCTGCGCCTGCTGGAGACCGTCACCGCGGATCCGGACCTGCCGCTCGACCGGATCGACCCGCTCACGCCTGCTGAACGCGAGCGGGTGCTGCGAACGTGGAACGACACGGCCGCGCCCGTGCCTCGGTCCGGCTCGATCGCGCAGCTGTTCGCCGCCCGGGTCGCGGCCGCGCCGGACGCCGTCGCCCTCGCGCATGCCGAGGGCGAGCTCAGCTATCGTGCGCTGGCGGAACGGGTGGATGCGCTGGCCCGGACGCTGATCGACCGGGGTGCCGCTCGCGGATCGGTCGTCGCCGTGGCGCTGCCGCGGTCGGTGGATCTGGTCGTCGCCGTCCTGGCCGTCATCGTGGCCGGTGGCGCGTATCTGCCGATCGATCTCGACTATCCCGGCGACCGAATCGAATTCATTCTCGACGACGCGGATCCACTGCTGGTGCTGACGACGGTGGCTGTCGCCGCGGAACTGCCCCCGGGTACGCGGTCGGTGCTGGCGCTGGACGCCGGCGACCACGACGGCCCGGCCCGTGCCGTCGAATTCCCCACGCTGACACCGGCGGACGCGGCGTATGTCATCTACACCTCCGGTTCGACCGGACGCCCCAAGGGCGTGGTGGTCGAACACCGCGGCGTACTCACCATGGCGGCGCACGGCTGGCCCGGTGGCGCGGGCGACCGGGTGCTGCTGCATTCCTCGATGGCCTTCGACGCCTCGGCCTACGAACTGTGGCCCGCGCTCCTGGCGGGCTCGACACTCGTTGTCGCACCACCGGATCGCCTCGATCTCGCCGCGCTGACGCGCACCATCGCCCGCCACCGCGTTACCACGATCTTCGCGGCCACCGCGCTGTTCGAGGTACTCGCCACCGCGGAACCGGAGCTCGAGCTCACGCCGGTGCGCCAGGTCGTCACCGGCGGTGACGCCCTGAGTTCGGCGGCGGTCACCCGATTCCGGGACCGCTGGCCGGGCGTCGATATCGCCAATGCCTATGGGCCGACCGAGAATACGGTCTGCGTCTCGACCCACCGGATTCTCGCGTCGCACCCCTGGTCCGCCGAGACCCCGGTGCCGATCGGCACGCCGGTCGCGAATGTGCGGGTGTTCGTACTGGATTCGCGTCTGCGGCCGGTGCCGATCGGTGTTCCGGGCGAGTTGTACGTGGCCGGAGCGCAAGTGGCGCGCGGATATTCGGGCCGGGCCGGGCTCACCGCGCAGCGGTTCGTGGCCTGCCCGTTCGCGAGCGCGGAGCGGATGTACCGGACCGGGGACGTGGTGCGGTGGACCCGCACCGGACTGCTCGAATTCGCGGGCCGCGCCGACGATCAGGTCAAGGTGCGCGGGTACCGGATCGAACCCGGCGAGGTCGAGGCGGCCCTGGTGGCGCACCCGGCGGTGGCGCGGGCCGTCGTCGTCGCCCGCGCCCTGGGGGCCGGCACGAGCTCGGCGGAGGTACTCGACAAGCAGTTGGTCGCCTACCTCGTGCGCGACACGACCGCCGGCCAGGACAGCGGCCGGGCGGCCGATCTGGTCGAGCACTGGCGTGCGGTCTACGACAACCTCTACGGCGGCAAGGAGAGCTACCTCGGAAACGGCCGGACCTGCGCCGAACCGCTGGCGCTCGACGCCGATTTCGGCGGCTGGAACAGCAGTTACACCGGCGAGCCGATTCCCGTGGCGCAGATGCGGGAGTGGCGCGACGCGGTCGTGGAGCGGGTGCTCGGCCTGCGGCCGGTACGTGTGCTGGAGATCGGCGTCGGATCGGGCTTGCTGATGTCGCGGCTGGCGCAGCGGTGCGCCGAATACTGGTGCACCGACTTCTCCGCGGCCACCATCACCAATCTCGGTGCGCGGCTGCGTGAATCGGGCGTGGACTGGGCGGATCGGGTGCGGTTGCGCGTGCAGTCCGCCGACGACGTCTCCGACCTGCCACCGGACCACTTCGATGTGGTGGTGGTGAACTCGGTGGCACAGTACTTCCCGAACGCCGCCTACCTGATCGACGTCATCGAGAAGGTGCTCGCACTGCTGGCGCCCGGCGGCGCGTTGTTCCTCGGCGATCTCCGCAATCTGTCGCTGCTGCGCGAGTTCGCCACCGGCACCCAGCTCGCCGGCGGCGAGGAGCAGGACACGGTCGCCGCCGCGCGCGCCCGGGCCCGGCGCGCGCTGTCCGCGGAGCAGGAACTGCTCATCGCCCCGGAGTTCTTCGGGGCGTTGCGATCACGGATCACCGACATCGCGGCGGTGGACATCGAATTGAAGTACGCGCCGGTCGACAACGAGCTGACCCGCTACCGCTACGACGTGGTGCTGCACAAGGCCCCGGCGAAGGTCCACTCGCTGGCCGAGCTCCCGCGGCGGAACTGGGCCGAATTCGGTGACCTGCGGGAATTGCGCGCTCACCTCGCCACCGAGGTGCCCGACGGACTGCGCATCGTCGGAATACCGCATGCCGGTACGGTGTCCGATGTCGCGGCCACCCGGCTGCTCGAGACAGCGGACGAGCACGCGCGGACAGCCGATCTCGACCTGGTGCACCGGGGCCCGGCCGTGCTGCCGCACGAGCTCCGGGCGCTCGGCACGGAATCGGGGTGCACGGTGGCCGTCACCTGGTCGCCGGTGCCGGGCCACATGGACGCGGTCCTGGTCCGAGACGCGGAAGAGACCACGGTCTTCGACGATATCTATTCCGGCGCGGGAATACTGGAGTCGCCGAGCGCCTACGTCAACGATCCCGGGGCCGGTGATCTGGTGGCCGATATCCGGCACTTCGCGGCGGAACGCTTGCCGGAGTTCATGATTCCGGCGGCCATCGTGCTGCTCGACGAGCTGCCGCTGCTGCCCAGCGGCAAGGTGGATCGTCGCGCGCTGCCCGCACCCCAGCTGAGCACCTCGGACTATCGCGCCCCGTCGACGCCCTGGGAGGAGATCGTCGCCACGGTCTTCGCGGATGTCCTCGGCATCGATCGGGTCGGCGTCGAGGACGACTTCTTCGCGCTGGGCGGCCATTCCCTGTCGGCGACCCGGGTCACGTCCCGGGTGGCGACGGCGACTGGTCTCACGGCGGAAGTGCGCGATGTGTTCGATGCGCCGACCGCGGCCCGCCTGGCCGCGATCCTGGCGGTGCGTTCCGCCGCGGGTCCGAGCGTGCCACTGGCGCGACGGGCGCGGCCCGATCGAATTCCTTTGTCGTTCGCGCAGTCTCGCATGTGGTTCCTCAACCGCTTCCAGCCCGGCTCCCCCGCCTACAACATCGCGGTGGTACTGCGTGTGCGCGGGCCGCTGGATCCGGCGGCACTGACCGCGGCCATCGGTGATCTCGCGGCGCGGCACGAGAGCCTGCGCACGGTGTTCCCGGACGAGCAGGGCACGCCGAGTCAGCGGATTCTACCGGTCAGCGACGCTCCCGAGCTCGCGCCGGAGACGGTCGAGGCGGCCGGACTCACCGAGCGCGCGCGCGATATCGTACGGCAGGGCTTCGACGTGTCCGCGCGGCCGCCGTGGCGAATCTCGCTGTTGCGCAGCGGGTCCGAGGACCATCTGCTGGTCGCGGTGTTCCATCACATCGTCGCCGATGGATGGTCCGTCGCGCCGATGGTGCGTGATCTCTCCCTCGCCTACACCGCGCGTCTGGCGCGGCAGGCGCCCCAGTGGCCGCCGCTGCCGGTGCAATACGCCGACTACACCCTCTGGCAGCACGAGGTGCTCGGCACGGAATCCGATTCGACCAGCGCGGTCGCCCGCCAACTCGCCTATTGGACAAGCCGGCTCGCGGAACTGCCGGACCGGCTGGAGTTGCCCGCCGATCGGCCGCGACCGGTGGCCGCGTCCCAGCGAGGCGGTACCTACTCCTTCGCACTGGACGCCGCGACGGCGACGGGGGTGGGCGCGGTGGCGCGCACCCAGCGGGTAACGCCGTTCATGGTGGTGCACGCGGCCCTGGCGGTACTGCTGTCGCGGCTGTCGGGCAGCACCGACATCGCGGTCGGTACGCCGATCGCGGGTCGGGGCGCGGCGGCGCTGGACGGCGTGATCGGCATGTTCGTCAATACGCTGGTACTGCGCACTCCGGTCGAGCCGGCCGCGACGTTCTCCGAGCTCCTCGCTCGGTGCCGTCAGGTGGACCTGGCCGCGTTCGCCCACGCCGACATTCCGTTCGAACGCGTCGTGGAGGCGCTCGATCCGCCGCGCAGCCAAGCGCACCATCCGCTGTTCCAAGTGCTGCTGGCCTTCCAGAACCTCGATCTGGACCCGACGCTGGCGAGCTTGCCCGGGCTCGAGGTCGAGCCGCTGCGGAGTCTGGATATCGGGATCGAGCGGTTCGACCTCACCCTCACCGTCGCCGACATACCGGACAACGCGACCGCCGAGGTGCCGATCACGATCAGCTATGCCCTCGACCTGTTCGAAGAGTCGACCATCACCGCGTTCGCGCAGCGCTTCCAGAGGATTCTGGCCGCCGTCGTGGCCGATCCGGCGATCGGCCTGCGGGAGCTGGATCTGCTCGCGCCCGAGGAGCGGAAGTCGTTGCGCCGGTGGGGCGATGGCGGCCCCGGCCCGGAGCCGGAGGGATTGGCCGCGATCCTGGCCCGCGCCGCGGCGGAATTCCCGGCGCGCCCGGCGGTCGTGGCCACCGGGCGGGAATGGACGTACCGGGAGCTCGACGAGTGGTCGAATCGGTGCGCGCGGGCGCTGATCGCCCGGGACGCCGGACCGGAATCCGTGGTGGCCATCGCCGTTCCCCGGTCCGCCGCCTGGGTGCGCGCGGTATGGGCGGTCGCGAAGACCGGTGCGGCGTTCGTCTCCCTGGATCCGGCCCAGCCGTGGGAACGCACCCGCGGGATCGTCGCCGATTGCGCACCCCGCGTCGTACTCACCGCCGCCGGGTCGACCGGCGACTGGACGACGCTGGATGTCTCCGTGTTCGACCTGGACGAATTCGATTCTGCCCCATGGGATCACGCTGCGCTCGACGATGATGATCGGCGCTGCGCGATGCGGCCGGACAGCACGGCCTATGTCGTGTACACATCGGGGTCGACCGGCACGCCGAAGGGGGTGGCGGTACCCCACACCGGGCTCGCCGCGCTCATCGCGGCGCAACGCCGGGATCTGGGAGCGACCGCCGAGTCACGTGTTTTGGCGGTCGCCGCACGCACTTTCGACGCGGCGATCTTCGAACTGCTGCTGGCGACACCCAATGGCGCGGCACTCGTCGTCGCTCCCGAGGATGTCGTGGCCGGGCCGCCGCTGGCCGAGCTGATCCGCGCCGCGAAGGTGACGCATGCATGTGTGACGCCCGCGGTCGCGGCCACGCTCGACACCGCGCGCTCGCACGGTCCGCGGGTACTGATGCTCGCGGGTGAAGCCTGCCCGCCGGCGCTGGTCCGGCACTGGGCGGCCGAGAACCGCTGCGTACACAACCTGTACGGGCCCAGCGAGGCCACGATCTGGGTGACCGGCGCGAACATGCTTGCCGGCCGAGGTGTTTCGATCGGAGCGCCGATCCCCGGCATGCGCACGGCCGTGCTGGATTCCGTGCTGAACGCGGTGCCACCGGGTGTGATCGGAGAGCTCTACGTCGCCGGGCCCGGCCTGGCCCGCGGATACCTCGAGCGCCCCGGCCTCACCGCCGCGGCGTTCGTGGCCGACCCGTTCGGCCCCGCCGGATCCCGCATGTACCGCACCGGCGATCTGGTGCGGCACCGGCCCGGGGACGGAGCGCTCGAGATCAGCGGCAGGGCCGACGCCCAGCTCAAGATTCGCGGTCAGCGCCTGGAGCTCGGCGAGATCGAAAGCGTGCTGAGCGATATCGACGCCGTGCGGCGCGCTGTCGTCACCTCGGTCACGTACGGCCACACGGCGCGGCTGGCCGCCTACATCACCCCCGCGAACGGCCACCGGCCCGATCCCGCCGTCGTCCGGGCGGCCGCCGCGCGGCGGCTGCCGTCCTACATGGTCCCCGACGCCGTCACGATCGTGGACCAGATCCCGCTGACCCCGAGCGGGAAGGTGGACCTGCGCGCACTGCCGGAACCCGAGTGGCCGACCACGACGTACCGCGCGCCCGCCACCGCCGCCGAGGAGATCGTGGCCGCGGTGTTCGCGCAGGTCCTCGGGCTCGACCGCGTCGGTGCCGACGACGACTTCTTCGCCCTGGGCGGCGACAGCATCGTCTCCATCCAGGTCGTCGCCCGGGCCAAGGACCGCGGTGTGGTGTTCACGCCCCGGCAGGTGTTCGAGGCGCGCACGGTCGCGGGGCTGGCGCGCGTGGCCGAATCGGTCGCTCCCGCACCGGTTCTGGAGGAATTGCCCGGCGGGGGCACCGGCTCGCTGCCGCTGACCCCGATCGTCCGCTGGATGGTGGAGCGCGGTGGGTTCGCGCCGTTCAATCAGACCCTGGTGCTCTCCGCCCCGGCAGGGTTGGATCGGACCGCTCTGACGACGGTCCTGGCCGCGTTGCTGGATCGGCACGACATGCTGCGGGCGCGTCTGTGGCACGACAGCCGCGAGTGGCGCTGGGAGACGCGGCCCAGCGGCGCGGTGGACGCCGAGTCGCTGGTGCGCACGATCGTCGTCGATCCGGCCAGCACCCGGCAGGATCGGCATCGGCTCGCCGAGGCAGAAGTCGCTGCGGCACTGCACCGGCTGGATCCTGCCGAAGGCGTTGTCCTGCAAGTACTGTGGTTTGCCTCCGCCGATCCATCGCAGGCCGGTCAGCTGGTCTTCGTCGCGCATCACCTGGTGGTGGACGGGGTGTCGTGGCGCATCATGCTGCCCGACCTGATCGCGGCCTGGCGGCAGCACCGCGACGGCGCGACGGTGGCACTGCCGCCGACCGGGACATCCTTGCGGCGCTGGGCACACGGCCTGGTCGAGGCGGCGCGTATACCGCGACGGGTGGCGGAACTGGCGCTGTGGCAGCGGATCCTCGACGGTCCGGACCCGGCGCTCGGGTCGCGTGTGGCGCACCGGGCGTGCGCGATACGCGTACGGCGCGTGGAGCTTTCGCCGGAGGACACCGAGGCCCTGCTCACCCGGGTGCCCGCGGCCTGCCACGGCGATGTCCAGGACGCCCTGGTCGCCGCGCTGGCCCTGGCGGTACGGCGCTGGCGTGCCGGGCGCGGCGTCACGGAATCCTCGACGCTGCTGCGGCTGGAAGGCCACGGCCGCGAAGAACAGGTCCTCCCGGGTGCGGACCTGACCTCGACGGTCGGATGGTTCACCACCGTGTACCCGGTGCGGATCCGGTTGGCCGGAGTCGATCTCGACGATGCCTTCGCGGGCGGGGCGGCGATCGAGACGGCGGTCAAACTGACCAAGGAGCAGTTGCGTGAGATCCCCGACCACGGCATCGGCTACGGCTTGCTGCGCTACCTCAACGCCGACACCGCGCACGCGCTGCCCGAGGCGCTGCCCGCGCAGATCGCCTTCAACTACCTCGGCCGGCTGACCGGTCCGGCCACCGCCGAATTCGCCGTCACCGACGAACTCGGTACGCCGATCGCCGACGCCGACCTGCACATCATGGCCAGCGCGGTCGTCGACATCACGGCCGCGGTCACCGCGGGGCGGCTCTCGGCCACCTTCGCCTACCGCGACGACCTGCTCGACGAGCCGGAGATCGACGAACTGGCCCGGTCCTGGGCCGATGCCCTGCACGCGGCCGTCACCCGGCTGCGCGCCCCGGACTCCGGCGGGCACACCCCCTCGGACTTCCCGCTGGTACGGGCCTCCCAGGCCGACGTCTCGACCTGGGAGGCGCGCTATCCCGGCCTGACCGAGGTCTGGCCGCTGTCACCGTTGCAGAGCGGGCTGCTGTTCCATGCCCGGCTCGCCGAGTCGACGGTGGACGTGTACGCGGTGCAACTCGCGATCACGCTGTCCGGCACGGTCGATGCCCAGCGACTGCGGCGCGCGGCCGGATCGCTGCTGGAGCGGTATCCGAATCTGCGGGTGGCGTTCTCCGGCACTGCCGAGGGCACGGGCGTGCAGGTCGTCGCGTCGGAGGCGGTCGCGCCGTGGCGCGAGCTCGACCTGCGCGCGGTACCGGCGACGGAGTCGGACGCCGCGCTGGCCGCGGTGCGGGATCGGGACCGGGCCGAGCCGTTCGACCTCGAAACGCCACCGCTCATGCGTTTCACCCTGGTCACCGTCGCGGAGGGCCGATACGAGCTGCTGCTCTCCTATCATCACGTGCTCTTCGACGGATGGTCGATGCCGACGCTGCTGCGGGCCCTGCTCGCGGCGTACGCGGCACCGGAGGACGCGCCCCGCACGGATCCGGCGGGATCGTATCGGTCCTATCTCGAATGGCTCGGCCGCCGGGATCCGGCGGACTCGCTGCGAGTGTGGCGGGCCGCGCTCGACGGCGCCGAAGCGACACTGCTGGCGCCACGGGCGGCGCAGCGGGCAACCGAGCGATCCGGCTCTGTCACAGTCGATCTCGGCCACGGACTCGCCGACCGGGTGAGCGCCACGGCAGTGGCCGCCGGGGTCACGGTGAACACCGTGTTCCAGGTGGCGTGGGCGACTGTGGCGGGCTACCTGGCCGGGCGCGACGATGTCGTCTTCGGGGCCACGGTATCCGGCCGTCCCGCCGAGCTGCCCGGTATCGAAGCCGCGGTCGGGTTGTTCATCAACACCATCCCGGTGCGGGTCCGCCGGGTGCCCGGCGAATCGATCGCCGCGCTGCTGGGCCGCGTCCAGGCCGAGCAGTCCGAACTCCTGGCCCACCATCACCTCGGACTGTCCGATATCCATGCCGCACTGGATGTTTCGTCGCTGTTCGACACGGTGCTGGTGTTCGAGTCCTATCCGGTCGACGAGGCCGCGCTCGCGGCCCAGGCCGCCGCGATCCCCGACCTGCGGGTCGAGGAGCTGCGGTCCGACGACGCGGCCCACTATCCCCTCGCGCTGGTGGTCGGCAAGGAGCACTCGTTCCGCGCCCAGGTGCAGTACCAGCCCGGCGTCTGCACCCGGGAATGGGTTGCGGCCGTGGCTGATCGGCTCACGCGCGTCCTGACCGCGATGGCCGACGACTCGTCGCGCCCCCTGGAGTCGATCGATCCGCTCGCACCCGCCGAACGAGCTCGGCTGGCCCCGGTGCGCGGCATCCCGGCTCGGCCGCCGCGACCGCTCGCGGACCTGCTCGCGGCCGGAGCCGCCCTCGACCCGGCCGCGCCCGCGGTGGTGTCGGGCGCGACGACACTCAGCTTCGGCGAACTCGATGCGACGTCGAATCGATTGGCGCGCTTGCTGATCGAACGTGGCATCGGGCCCGGTGACGCCGTCGCGCTGGCGCTGCCGCGAGGTGTCGAGTTCCTGCTCGGGGTGTGGGCGGTGACCAAGGCGGGTGCGGCTTTCGTACCGGTCGATCCGCGGTATCCGGCCCAGCGGGTCACCGGCATGGTCGCCGATTCCGGAGTGCGCCTTGCCCTGTCGGTGCCGGACACGGCGCACACCCTGCCCGAATCCCTGGATCGGCTGCTGCTCGACGATCCGGACCTGCGTCCTCGCCTCGCGGCGTACTCGGCGTCCACGGTGACCGATTCCGATCGGGTGCGTCCGCTGCGCCGGAGCAACACCGCGTACGTGATCTACACCTCCGGGTCGACGGGCACACCGAAGGGGGTTCTCGTCGGCCACGACGGCCTGGCGAACTTCACCGCCGAGCAGCGCGAACGCTACGACCTGGGACCGGAATCGCGGGTACTGGCCGTCTCCGCGCCGGGTTTCGACGCGGTGATGATGGAACTGCTGATGGCACACCCGAACGGCGCGGCGCTGGTGGTCTCGCCGCCGGATGTCTTCGGCGGCTCGGCACTGACCGATCTCATTCGGCGGCAGCGGGTTTCGCACGCCTTCGTGACGACCAGCGTGCTGGCGACCATGTCGCCGGTCGGACTGGACACGCTGCGGGTGCTGGTCACCGGCGGCGAGCGGGTGCCCGCCGAGCTGGTCGCCGCGTGGGCGCCGGATCGACGGCTGTACATCGCCTACGGGCCGACCGAGACCGTCATCGTCACCACGATCAGCACGCCGATGGCTCCGGAGGAGCCCGTGCACCTGGGCGGGCCGATCCGCGGTATCGAGGCGGTCGTGCTGGACGCGCTGCTGCGCCCGGTGCCGGTCGGCGTCGGCGGCGAGCTGTATCTCGGCGGTATCCAGCAGGCCCTCGGCTACTCGAATCGCCCCGGGCTCACGGCGGCGGCGTTCGTCGCGAATCCGTTCGGCCGCAGCGGTTCCCGCCTGTATCGCACCGGCGACCAGGTGCGCTGGAACGCGCAGGGTACCTTGGATTACCTGGGCCGCAACGACTTCCAGGTGAAGGTGCGCGGCCAGCGGGTCGAGCTCGGTGAGATCGAGGCGGTGCTCGCCGAGCCGCCCGGGGTGACCCGGGCCGTCGTGGCACAGCACGCCGAATCCCGGCGGCTGATCGGCTATCTGGTCGGCGCGGAGCTCGACGCGGAGCAGGTACTGGCCGCGGCCCGGCATCGGCTCCCGGCACATATGGTGCCCGACGCGTGCGTGGTCCTGCCCGAACTGCCGCTCACCGTGAGCGGCAAGGTCGATCGCGCGGCGCTGCCGGAACCGCAAGCGCGCACCCGCGCCTACCGCGCCCCGGCCACGCCCGCCGAGCAGGTGATCGCGGAGCTCTTCGCCGAGCTGCTGGGGCTCGACCGGGTCGGTGCGGACGACGACTTCTTCGCGCTGGGCGGGCATTCGCTCTCGGCGATGCGAGTGTCGTCGCGGCTGTCGGCGGCGACCGGCGTCCAGGTCGGCGTGCGCGAGGTGTTCGAATCGCCCACGCCCGCACGCCTGGCCGAGACGCTGGCGAGTGGCCGCGGCGCGGCGGTGGCGGCACCGGTCGCGCGGGAGCGGCCCGAGCGGGTGCCCCTGTCGTTCGCGCAGCAGCGGATGTGGTTCATCGACCGCATGCACGGCGCGTCGGCGGCCTACACGATTCCGCTGGTGCTGCGGTTGACCGGCGAACTGGACACCGCGGCCCTGCGCGCGGCGATCGGCGATGTGGTGGCGCGGCACGAGAGCCTGCGCACGGTGTTCCCCGACGACGCGGGGACCCCGTTCCAGCGGGTGTTGCCCGCCGCCGAAGCCGCGGTGCGGATCGACGCACGCTCGGTGGATCCGGCACGGCTCGACGCCGCCGTCGCCGCATCGATCCGCCCGGAATTCGATCTCGCGACCGAGCTCCCGGTACGAGTCACCGTGTTGGACAGCGGTTCCGGCGAACACACCCTGGCCCTGGTGCTGCATCACATCGCCGCCGACGGCTGGTCGATCGCGCCGCTCGCCCGCGACCTGTCCAACGCCTACTCGGCCCGGCTGGCCGGACGCGCCCCCGAGTGGACACCCCTGCCGCTCCAATACGCCGACTACGCCCTGTGGCAGCGGGCGGAGCTGGGGGCGCACGACGACCCGGAATCGGCGGCCGCGCGTCAACTCGCCTACTGGACAACCCAGCTGGCGGGCCTGCCCGATCGGCTCGAGTTGCCTGCCGATCGAGCACGGCCGATGGTCGCCTCGCACGCGGGCGGCACCTACTCGTTCGTGCTCGGCGGCGAATTGTTCGCCAGGATCGACGGGCTGGCGCGCGCCCACGGGGCGACGGTGTTCATGGTCGTGCACGCGGCGGTGGCGCTGCTGCTGTCACGGCTGTCCGGCGGTACCGACATCGCGGTCGGCACGCCGATCGCGGGGCGCGGGGCCGCGGCGCTGGACGACCTGGTCGGCATGTTCGTCAACACACTGGTCCTGCGCACGCGGATCGACGAGGCCGACTCGTTCGCGGATCTGCTCGAGCAGGTCCGGCAGACGGATCTCGAAGCCTTCGCCCACGCCGATATCCCGTTCGAGCGCGTGGTGGAGGCCATCGATCTGCCCCGGACCCAGGCGCACCATCCGCTGTTCCAGGTGCTGCTGGCCTTCCAGAATCTCGACCTGGATCCGGCGGCCGCGCGTCTGCCGGGCCTCCGCGTCACGCCCGTGGCGCTCGATACCGGGGTCGAACGATTCGATCTCTCGATCACGGTCGCCGATATCCCGAACTCGGACGGCGATATTCCGGTCGCCCTCGGCTACGCCACCGACCTGTTCGATCGGTCGACCGTCGAGCGGATGGCCGCTCGGCTCACGCGCATCCTGGTCGCGGTGACCGCCGATGCCGCGGTCGGATTGCGCGCGCTGGACGCACTCGACGCGAGCGAGCGGGAGTCGGTGCGCGCGTGGGGTGACGGCGGTGCGGCCCCGGCCCCGATCACGCTGTGCGAGCTGGTCTCCCGCGCGGCCGCGCGGTTCGGCGATCGGCTCGCGGTCGTCGCCGGGCCGGACCGCCTGACCTATGCGGAACTGGATCGCTGGTCGAATCGGTGCGCGCGTCTGCTGATCGCGCACGGAGCCGGCCCGGAAACCGTGGTGGCGATCGCGCTCGCACGCTCGGCGGAGTGGGTGCGCGCGGTATGGGCGGTCGCGAAAACCGGCGCGGCGTTCGTATCCCTGGATCCGGCGCACCCGAGGGAACGGAATCGGTCGGTGCGCACCGACGCCGGTGCGACGATCCTCCTCGCCGCGAGCGGATCGGAATCCGACGACACCGATCTGCACGTGATCGATCCCGCGCTCGATCTTCGCGAGTACAGCGACGCACCGATCACCGAGCGCCTCGGTGTGGTGCGGGCGGACCACACCGCGTATGTCGTCTACACCTCGGGAACGACCGGCACACCCAAGGGGGTCGCCGTCACCCATGCCGGATTGGCCGCCGTCGCCGCCGCACAGCGCGACATGTTCGGTCTCGACGCCGATTCCCGGGTATCGGCTGTGGCCGCACGGACTTTCGACGCGGCGGTATTCGAACTGCTGGCGGCGACATCGGCCGGAGCGGCGGCGATCATCGCTCCCGCCGACGTCTTCGCCGGACCACGACTGGCGACGCTGATCGAATCCGAAGGCGTCACGCACGCCTGTCTGACGCCGGCGGTGGCGGCCACGATGGAGCCGGTGCGCGGGCTGCGCGTGCTGATGGTCGCCGGGGAGGAATGCCCGGCGGCGCTGGTGCGGCAGTGGTCCGAGGGTCCTCGGATCTACAACCTGTACGGGCCCAGCGAATCCACGATCTGGGTCACGGCGGCCGAAGTGACTGTGGGCGAGCCGGTCTCGCTGGGCCGGCCGATCCCCGGGGTCCGGGCGGTGGTACTCGACGGGTGGCTGCGTCCGGTGCCGCCGGGTGTGGTCGGCGAACTCTACGTCGCCGGGCCCGGCGTGGCCCGCGGATATCTCGGCCGAGCCGCCTTGACGGCCGCCGCGTTCGTCGCCGACCCGGCCGACCCGGCCGGACCGGCCGGGTCCAGGATGTATCGCACGGGCGATCTGGTGCGCTGGGCGCCCGCGGGCGCAGGGCCCGCCCTGCGGTACGCCGGACGCGCCGATCGGCAGATCAAGATCCGGGCTCAGCGTCTGGAACTCGGCGAGATCGAAGCCGCGCTGACCGGGCTGGACGAGGTGCGCCACGCGGTGGTAGTCGCGCACACCGCGGGAGTCGAGCCGAGCGCGACGACGCGATTGGCCGCCTACGTCACCGCCGCACCCGGGTACTCGCTCGACCCGGTCGCGGTCCGGCAGGCCCTCGCACGCCGCCTGCCGTCGTTCATGGTGCCCGAGGCCGTCACGGTGCTCGACGTGCTTCCGCTCACCAGCAACGGCAAAGTGGATCGCCGCGCGCTGCCCGCCCCGGAATGGCCTGCGGCGGTGACCTTCCGGGCCGCCTCGACGCCGTTCGAGGAGATGGTGGTCTCGGTATTCGCCGAGTTGCTGGGGACCGACCGGGTCGGTGTCGACGACGACTTCTTCGCGCTGGGCGGGCATTCGCTCTCGGCGACCCGGGCGGCGGCCCACCTGGCAGCAGCGGCCGGTGTCGAGGTGAGCGTGCGGGAAGTCTTCGACGCGCCCACCGGGGCGCGGCTGGCGCGGCTGCTGACCGAGCGATCGTCCGGAGCGGATCCCGCCCGGTCGCGGCTGGTGGCGCGCGAGCGCCCGGAGTATCCGCCGCTGTCGTTCGCGCAGTGGCGGATGTGGTTCATCAACCGCCTCGACCCGGACTCACCGGCCTACAACATCCCGCTCGTGCTGCGCTGCGCCGGCACGCTCGATATCGGGGCGCTGCGGGCCGCCCTCGGCGATCTGGCGGCGCGGCACGAAACACTGCGCACGGTGTTCGGGGACCACGACGGGAGTCCGTACCAGCGGATCCTGCCCGAGCACACCGTGCCCCTCGAGGTGCGGACCGTCGACGCGGCCGACCTCGAGCAGGCGGTACTGCCGCTGATTCGGCGCGGGTTCGATCTCACCTGCACTCCCCCGTTGCGAGTCACCGTGCTGGACACCGGTTCTCACGAGTACGTCCTCGTGCTCGTGCTGCATCACATCGCGGCCGACGGTGCGTCCCTGGCGCCGCTGGCGCGGGATCTGTCGCTGGCGTACTCGGCGCGCGTGGCGGGGCGGGAACCGCGGTGGGACGGGCCGCTGCCGGTGCAGTACGTGGATTACAGCCTGTGGCAGCGTGAGCTGCTGGGCGCCGAGTCCGACCCGCAGAGCCGGTCCGCACGTCACATCGACTACTGGAAAACACAATTGGCGGATCTGCCGATTCGGCTGGACCTGCCCGCCGACCGGCCGCGGCCCGCGGTCGCCACACAGCGCGGTGACGTGTATTCCTTTGCGCTGGACGCGGACACGGCGGCCGGACTCCACGGGATCGCCCGCGCACACCGGGCGACGATGTTCATGGTGCTGCACGCGGCGCTGGTCCTCGCGCTGGCCCGGGTGTCGGGCAGCGGCGATATCGCGGTGGGCACGCCCGTCGCGGGCCGGGACGCCGCCGCACTGGACGGGCTGATCGGCATGTTCGTCAATACGCTGGTGTTGCGGACCCGGGTCGAGGAGTCCGGCTCGTTCGGCGACCTGCTCGAGCAGTGCCGCCGGGTCGATCTGGAGGCGTTCGCGCATGCCGATATTCCGTTCGAACGGGTCGTGGAGGCCCTCGATCCGCCGCGCAGCCAGGCGTATCACCCGCTGTTCCAGGTGCTGCTGACGTTCCAGCACCTCGAGGTCGATCCGGCGCAGGCGCGGATGCCCGGAATCGAGTGCACGCCGGTGGATCTCGGTACCGGCGTGGAACGATTCGATCTGACCGTCACGGCATCGGACACGGCCGACGGTGGAGTGTCGATCGGGCTGAGCTATGCCGCAGATCTTTTCGATCGGTCCACGATCGTCGCGTTGACGCGGCGGCTGGGGCGGATCGTCGATGCCGTGGTCACCGATCCCGCGGTACGTCTGCGCGAGATCGATGTGCTCGATCCGGACGAGCGAAATGTCCTGTCCCGGTGGGGTGCCGGTGACGTGGCCCCGGAACGGGCCACCCTGACCGAGATCCTGGATCGGGCCGCGCTCGAGCACGCGGATCGGGTCGCGCTCGTCGCTTCCGGGCGCGAGTGGACCTATCGTGAGCTCGATCAGTGGTCGAACCGATGCGCTCGACAGCTGATCGAGTCCGGAATCGGGCGGGAATCGGTGGTCGCGGTGCTGCTTCCGCGTTCCGCGGAGTGGGTATGCGCGGTGTGGGCGGTCGCCAGGACCGGGGCCGCGTTCGTATCCGTCGATCCGGCGCATCCGGCCGCACGCAACCGGCTCATTCTCGCGGAGTGCGACATCGCGCTCACCCACGGGACACTCGATTCGGCGGTGGCGAATCCCGAGGCCCGGCCCGGCATTCGAGTGCTCGACCTGGACCTCGATCTGTCGGCGTACAGCGCAGCGCCGGTCGGCGACAGCGAGCGGGGCGGCGCGGTGCGGCCCGCCAACTCCGCGTACGTCATCTACACCTCGGGGTCGACCGGCACACCCAAAGGCGTCGCCGTCACCCACGCGGGGCTGGCGGCCGTGGCCGCCGTCCAGCTGGTACGGTGGCGGCCCGACCCGGGCTCCCGCGTATTGGCCGGTGCCGCACGCACTTTCGATGCCGCCGTGATCGAATTGCTGGTGGCGGTGGGCTCCGGTGCGGCGCTGATCGTCGCGCCGGACGATGTCTTCGCCGGGGAACCACTGGCGGAGTTGCTGCGTGAGCAGCGGGTCACGCACGCGTTCATGGCCCCCTCGGTCGGCCTTTCCGTCGATCCCGATGGGCTCGAGGACCTGCGGGTGGTGGTGAGTGGTGGCGAGGCGTGCCCGCCGGAGTTGGTGCGACGGTGGGCGGGCACAGATCCCGCCGGGGTCCGCACGCTGTTCAACGTGTACGGGCCCAGCGAGTGCACGATGTGGATCGCAGGTACACCGCTGACGGTCGGCGATCCGGTATCGCTGGGTCGTCCGATACCGGAAGCACGTCTGGCGGTACTCGATTCGGCGTTGCGGCCGGTGCCGCCCGGCACGGTCGGCGAGCTGTACGTGGCCGGTCCGAACGTGGCGCGCGGCTATCTCGACCGGCCGGGGATGACCGCGGCGTCGTTCGTGGCCGATCCCGGCGGGGCGTCGGGTACACGGATGTATCGGACCGGCGACCTGGTGCGGTGGCTGCCCTCCGGCGCCGACGCGGCGCTGATGTTCGTGGGGCGCGCCGACTTCCAGGTGAAACTGCGTGGCCAACGCCTCGAACTCGGCGAAATCGAAACGGCGCTGACGGAATCGGCCGGGGTAGGGCAGGCGGTGGTCACCGTGCACGACGCGGGCGGTGCGCGGTTGGCCGCCTACGTTACGGCCGAGCCGGGCCACGACCTCGACGCGGCGGCGATCCGGCAGGCAGTCGCCGACCGGCTGCCGTCGTTCATGGTGCCCGACACCGTCACCGTGCTCGAGCGGCTGCCGCTGACCGCGCACGGGAAGATCGACCGCCGCGCACTGCCCGCGCCGGAGTGGGTGGGCACCGCCTATCGCGCGCCTTCGACGCCGCTCGAGGAGATCGTGGTCGCGGTGTTCCGCGAGGTGCTCGGCGTCGAACAGGTCGGCGTCGACGACGACTTCTTCACCCTGGGCGGCACGTCGGTCGTCGCCATGCGATTGGTGTCGCAGCTGCGGGCACGGACGGAGGTGGCGGTGCCGTACCGGCTGCTGTTCGCCGATTCGACACCGGCGGCACTGGCCCGATATCTGGCGAAACCGCAGTCCGAGCTGGGCGTCTCACTCGGCGTCCTGACACCGTTGCGCTCCACCGGGCACCGGACGCCGCTGTTCTGCGTCCATCCGGGTGGCGGCCTGGCCTGGGTGTACGGCGCGCTCGCGGGTCACCTGGACCCGGACCGGCCCGTCTACGGGCTCCAGGATCCCTATATCGTCGAGGACGGCCCCCGGCTGGAGTCGGTGCAGGACTATGCCGAGCGCTATGTCGAGGAACTGCTGAAGTCGTTCCCGGGCATCACGTATCACCTGCTGGGCTGGTCCCTGGGCGGGAAGATTGCACACGCGATGGCGGCCCGATTGCAGCAGCTGGGTCACCCGGTCGGACTGCTGGCCCTGGTCGACGCGGGCGTCGCGGAGAACCTGGTCCGCGCACCCGAGCCGGACGAACTGCACACCCGGCAGGCGCTGACCGAATTCCTGCGCGGCTGGCGCGAATTCCTCGGTTTGGCCGACGAGCAGCCGATCGAGGAGCCGGCGACGCTGCTCCCGCTCATCGCGGATCGGCTGAGCAGTGCAGGCATCCTGACCCCGGACCAGGTACAGCGGGTCATCGAGTGCTTCACCACGCCGGTGTCGCACGCCCCGGGCCGCTTCGACGGCGACGCCGTCCTGTTCGTCGCCACCCGGGAAACCTACCGGGACCAGGTCGCCGCGACGTGGCGCGGGCATATCACCGGGGCCGTTCACGAGATTCCGATCGACGAATGGCATACGGGCATGCTGAATCCGAACGGGGCCGCAGCCATCGGCCCGACGGTGAACACGCTGCTGCGGGAGCGGGAGGAGGGTTCCGGAAGCTGATTCGGTGGCGGCCGGAACCCGCCACCGAATAGCCCGGTCAGTTGTCGTACGAGGCGACGCCCACCGGGCCGACTCCCACGCAGAGGTCGAGACCCGGTGTGTAGGTCGCGATTCCGAGTTTCCGGCCGCTGCCGGTCAGGCGTACGAACACGGTGTTCAGGCCCTGCCGGACCGGCGCGGACACCGGCGTTCCGTGTTCGAAGGCGAGCAGCACCCGGCCGTCGCGGTTCGCCAGATAGTTGAGCTGAACGGTCCACTCGTGCTCGAGCATCGGGCCGTCCAGCGGCAGCGCCACGGGAACGGCGCCCTCGACCCGGTAGCCGCAGCCCGGCTCCGGGCCGGGGCGGATGCCGCGATTCCACCAGACCTCGGCGTCGACGATCGTGCCGGAATCGGTGATCATCCGCAGCTTCGGCGTCGACTGTGCGAACGCACCCGCGGGCGCGACGGCGGACAGCGCCTGGCCGGCCAGATTCTCCGGATATGCCGAGGGGTTCAGCACATCCCACGGCAGTTCCTGTTCCAGGAGTGGAACACCGTCCTGTTCGGCGAGTGCCGCTCGAACATTCGTCAGATAGGCGCGGGTATCGTCGGCCCGCCAGGATTGCACGAAGGTGTAGGTGGTGCACAGACTGCTCGCCGTGAACATCGCCAGGGCGGCGGTCACTGACCGTGCGCCGGGCCGGAACACCCGGACACCGAGCCGGGGCGCAGCGATCAGCGCCACCGCTCCCGCCGCCGTGAGCACCACGCTCGCATCGGCGAAATAGCGTAGGGACAGCATGATCTCACCGGAGGTGTTCGGCCCGCTACGGGCCAGCGCGACCGGTAACTGCGCGACCAGAACGTAGCCGATCGCCAGCGACCAGACAGCCCAGATCCGACGCCGGCGGCGCAGCGACAGCGCCGCGAGGACACCCAGCGCCGTCCAGACCGCGACCACCGCCCAGGCCGGGGGCATGGCCCACGGCGTCGACGGGATCCAGCGTTCCCAGGTCCACGGTCCGCCGGACAGCGCCGGTACCAAACCACGTGATGCCGCCTGTGGCAACAGCTTTCGCGCTTCACCGAGGCCGTGCGACACCACGGCGGTATCGACGACCGCCAGATACGCGATCGACCATACGAACAGCACGACCGCGCACCCGACCCACAGCACCGCCCCCCGCCGCCAGATCTCACGCCACCCCGCCCGGCCCTCGTCGACGTAGTTCGCCAGCGCCACCACGGCGACCGCGACCGGCGCGACGATCACCGCCTTCTCGAAGAACAGCAGCGCCACCACGAACACGCACAGCGCCGACACCGCATACCGCCGCCCGCCACCCCGCACCAGCAGCACCGCGTCCGCGATCACCCAGGCGAGCGCGATCTGCAACGGCAGCGCGTTCAGCGCCGCCGACCACCACGCGAACGCCGGCAGCGTCAACGGGCAGAACAGGTAGAAGACCAACGGCCCGACCAGTGTCCACCGCGGCCCGAGCAACACCACCAGCATCCGCAGCACCGCCACCGACGCCCCGAGCTGGAGCACCAGCATCGTCGCCACCGCCGCGCCCCACTCCAGCGGCGCGATCGCGGTCACCAGCCAGCCGGTGACGAACGCCAAGGGCATGAAGTGCCCGTCGTGATCATGCAGCAGCAGCTCACTCGACCACAGCGGATAGCTACCCGCCCGGCCCACCAGAATGAGATCGTCCCAATAGAAATAACCGCTTCCGGCAACCCACCCCCGGACCACCAGCTGCAAGGCGATCAGGCAGAGCGCCACGACGACCACCCGCCGCCCACCACCACCGGCCTCGGTCCCGACCGGCCCCGGCCGCCGGTCACGAACGCGCACAGGTAGGTCGACCACCGCGGTGTCCATGGAAATTCACCGTAGCCGCGCCGATTCGCATCCCGTGGATCTCACCCTGCTCGGCGCGGTGCCGCAGCCGCCCGGCCTCAGGCCGGGAGCGCACCCCACAGCACCGGCAGATGGAGTGCGGAGTTCGCCGAGCTGCAATACACATACGAGGTCGTTCCCCGCGCCGCGGCGGCCCCGGTGAGCGGACGGCCGTCCGCGCACAGCGCCACCCCGATGAAAGTGCCTCCGGTGCAGGTTATCCCGGCGGTGTTCTGGTCGTTCCAGGTCAGCGCGCAGCCCAGCCAGGGCGGAGCCAGCCCACCCTGCGGGGCGGCATTCGCGACGCCGGAGCCGTGCATGAGCGCGGCGGACAGAGCGACGGTGGCCGAGAATATCGTGCTCACCGTGGTCGAGATCAACCGTTAGTCGCCAGCCGCGCCAGGTCGGTCAGCAGTTCCGACGCCAGTAGTGGGTCGAGGGCCGCGCCCGGGGGTGTGGTGAACCGGATGGCGCGCAGTTTCTGGTCCGGGGCCAGATACGGGTCACCGGCCACGATGCCGGGGGCGAGATCGATCAGAAGGGTGGGGCCGTGGGGGATGCGGCGGATGATCTCGTGCTGGACGCCGCCGTCCTCGGTCGGTCCGCGCTCCCACCCGTGGCGGACCAGGCCCAGGAGCGCGCCGACCGGGACGCCGATGCCCGCGAAGCGGTCGATCCGGCCGGTCGCGCGTTCTTCCTCGGTCAGCGTGTAGATCGGGCGGGCGAGTTGCGGAAATGGTTGCGTGAGTTCGTAATCGGCGAAGAGTTCGGCCCATTCCGGCACGGCGTCGCCGAGATCGACCGGATGGGCGATACGGACTCGCGCCGTGTCGGGCAGGGCGATCGCGGCGTCGGCCCGATCGGAGAGGGTGCGGTCCTCGGCGAGCCGGAATGTGACCTCACCGGTGGTCCACACCAGCCTGCGGGCGAGGTGCCAGATCAGCGGATGCCGCACCAGGTAGGCGTCGAATTCCCCGGTGCTCCACGCACGGCCGGTCACCATCGCTCGCTCGAGACGGGCGATCTGGTCGGAGACGGTGCTGCGGGCGAGTTTCTTCAGGGCGGCGAATCGCTGATAGGCGGCCGGAGCGAGATCGGGATCGTCGGCGGCGGCAGGTTTGGGCAGGGTCTTGCGGTGCTTGCCGGTCTCGTCGATCACGAAAGGCGTGAGTGCCGCATCGAATCCGACCGTGAACCGCCGGGCGCCGTAGTCGAGTGTGAGGGTTCCGGCGGCATCCAGGCCGAGGTCGGGAACCAGTCGGTCGGCGAGCTCGTCCGTGCTGAGCCCACGCGCTCTGGCGGCCATGGCCAGGCATTTCTCGGCGGTCGCGCGCAGGCCGGATGCCTTGGCGCGCCGGCTGATTCGATCCAGCTGGATCAGCGCGGTGTCGGTGCCGATGGATCGCAGCACGCTGACGGCGTGCCGCTCGGTGTTCACGCCCGGCCAGCGCAACACCATCGCACCGAGGCGCCGCACCGACTCCTCGTCGGCCAGCCAGTAGAACTGGTCGAGCACCCAGCCGCTGCGGGCCGGTGTCCGTGCCCGCACCCACAGGTCGAAGATCGCCCACCCGAATTCGGCGAGCGAGGCACGGTCGCAATAGTCCAGTGCCGCGGGCAGATCCGGGTGCGGCACGGCCGGGCCCATCCACTCGACACCGGGCGAGAGCGCCAGCGCGCCCAGCAGGTTCTCGGTGGCGGCGGCGGACAACGCGGTGCCGTTCCGGAATCGAACCGGTGGCAACAGGTTTCGATCCAGCCAGGCCAGCTTCGGCGGCCGGACCGGCTTGGCCACCGGCTCCGACGGCGGCGGGTCACCGGCGAGGATTCGTTCGACCGCCGCCACGGCCTGCTCACCGTACCGGCCCGCGGCCGCTGCCACCCGCTCGGCGCCGTGCTCGGCGGCGACGAGAGACAAAGCGGCCGTGGCCTTCTCACGGGGAACGCGTCGCTTGCCCAGGGCATCCGGGGTCAACAACGGCACGGCCGCCAGCCCGTGCCGCGCGAACCACGCGCGAGCGATGCGCCGCGCAGATTTCAGCCGCACCAACCAGTCCGCCATCAGGCGCGCGACCTCGACGTCGAGGACCGGCAGCAGGGCCGGGCCGTTGTCGTAGGCGTTGGACTTCGCGTGCGGGAAGACGATGTGGTAAGCGTCGAACTCGAAGCGCGCCAAGAGGACTTGCAGATCGCGCCGATTCGTGGAGCCGCTGAATTCGGGCTTCCAATCGGCGAGTAGGGGCCGCACCAGCGACTCCGGCGCATTGCCGAACAGGTGCCCCTGGGTGGGCGCGTAGCGCAGCTTCCCGTCCCGATAGGCGGCCACGACGGCCTCCCACCCACCACCCGCCCGCAGCTCCCGGGTGCCGTACTCGAACAGCCGCGCGGCCTGTGCCAGCCACTCCTCCCGCTCACCCGGTTCCCAGACCAGGTGACGCTCCAGCGGCGGTTCCAGCCCCGCGAGCAGTATCGGCTCCGGTCGTTCGACGACCGCTGCGGCCCGCGCTTGCCGCTCCCACAGCGGATCGACGAACAGATCGGGCAATACCTCTGACATTTCACATTCTTTCGACGCAGGCGTATTCGGCGACGGACGACATCCCCAGTGGGAGAGGCTATTCGGTCGAGGAGACGTCTCACACCGGCGCAGGCCGTGCCGGAGAGGTTTTACAAGCGTTTGAGACATCGGGACGATCATCCCGGTTCGACTCGCCACTACAGTCGTCGTGTGACCGACATCGTGACGGCGGCGCGTGACCTGGTACAGGTTGTCGACGGCGCCGATTGGGAACTGGCTCGCGTCCAGGCTGCACAGGACACCCTGTACGCCGCACTCGACGCAGGCGCCGGTGACCCTGCCGAGGCTTTCGCAGTCCTGCTCGACCGAGTCGTGAGGTCCCACGTCGACGATGCCGACGGTGTCGCCCATGTGGCGATCACTGCCGGAGCACTCGTCGAAGCCGGATCGTCGGCCCGCGCACTCGGGGATGCTGTGCTGCCCAAACTGGTACCTGTCCTGCGCGCGGCACGCCGGTACGGCGATTGGTGTCTGAGCCAACTCCCTCCTCGCACTGATGTTCTGGACGAGGACGACCGCGCCGAGTCGATGATCGAGGCCGCGTTGCACGTCGACGAACGGCCCATTCCACGGGATGTGTTCCGCGCCGGTATGGCAGCGGATCGACCGGGGGCGACCAGTCTCTATTGGCTACGCAAATGGGTGTTGCCGACCGTAGCCGCGCTGACTCGCGATCGGGTCGTGCTGGAGCGGGCGGTCGCGGATCCGGAACTGGTCGTGGCCACCCACGCGGTCGCCGGTGCCGGCGCCCACTCCTTGGATATCCTGCTCGGCGTCGAACTCGACCGAACCTGGCTGGTGCTGTGTCCCTTGCAGAACCGGGCGTTTCGTGTGGTGGTCGACGGCGTCGCCGACAATTTCACGCTGCATGTCCTGCTGGCCGACGCGCTCGGCAGATACGGTATTCCGACGGCGGACAATCCACCAGAACTCTTCGACTACGTGCGCGGCACTGTCGAGGAATGCCCACGTAATCACATCGTCGGATCGTTCACCATGTACGACTATCGCGCGGCGGGCTCGACCGTCGCAGAACCCATGGGTATCGACCGCGAGTACTGGGTGTGGGGCGAAGGGCATCCTCGTGATGTGCCCTACTTCGAAGGGATGCGCACCCTGGTGCTCGGCCCGCCTTGGGCCAAGGCCATTCTCGGCTCCGAACGCACCTTCTGGTCGCTTCCGACCGACGTGCGGGTGGTCGAAGAGCTCACGGTGGACCAGACCCGATCGCTCCTGGCCCGGGCAACCGTAGGCGCTCGACCGTAGGAACCATGACGTGGATGCGGCCGTCCGGCCAACCCGGTCCATGCTGCCCGAATGGCATCTTGTCGGTACTGTCGGGCATTCTCTGTAGCGACAGCCGCTTCACCCTGCCCGGAGCACAACATGCCGACACCCTTGTCCGACACACAGATCCAGCGAATTGCCGCTGCGGTCGAGGAAGGAAGACCGCAGCGGGTTTACTTCACCGCCGAGGCCGTGGGAATGCAGGAGGGCCGATCCGGGACAGTGGTCGCCCTGGCCTCCCCCGCCGAACCCGATTACGTGCACGTACGTCCCAGCGGGTCGAACGACACCCTCGCGTTCTCCCCGTCCGAACTCACTCTCACTCCGCCACCGCGGCGCCGCGTGGGCGCGCAACGCCCGCGCACCGAGGCCGAGAACCCGGACCTGTTCGACGGTCAGTGAGGCTGTGGCGGTTCTTCGCGGACGGGCCGCAGTCCTGGGCGAACACCGTGTTCGTCGGCGCGGACGTAGGTCGCGCTGAAACTGCCGTGATAACCGAAGACCGGGCCGAGCACCGGGTTGGTCACCTGGACGCGGATCCGGAAGCGGCCGCTGCTGTCGTCGAAGGATTCCCGCACTTCGGCGCGGCCGTGCAGCAGGTCGGGAACCCGCAGGTCGATGCGGCGCTCACGCAACCGCAGGTCTCCGGAGCGGATCAGCAGGGAGCCATCGGATTCGACGGACACGTGCAGGTCCGAGGCGAGATGCTGGTGGGTTCCGAGATAGTCCAGGATCCGGTCACCCCGTGGATGCAGCACCATCTGGGCATCGAAGCGCCGCTCGCCGCCGGGGAAGGCGAAGGTTCGCACGAACGACACCGTCTCACGGCCGAAAGAGTCACGGTACGGGACGTTTTCGATGGTGAAGGGGATGTCCGCGCCGGTCTGCGGCACCAGGATATTGCGGGTGGCGCCCAGCCGCAGGAACGGTTGGACGACCCGGCGGCCGTGCCAGATCCGTTCCATCACACCGGTTCCCAGGCATGCCTCGTTGCTGTCGAGGCCGACGGAGAAGCGCCGCCGCAGTTGCGGATGCAGCCGCTCGAAATCGGCGCCGAGCACGGTTCGGAACATCGAGGTCACGACGCGGCCTCCACTGCGGCGAGCAGTGCGGGAGTCGCGGCGCAGCCGGGTGGTGTACGAAGGCAGCGGCGCGCGGCCGGTGTGCCGGGCAGCGGCGGCAGGCCCACCGCCAGCGCGACCACACCCAGGGTCAGCCACCAGGGGCTCGAAAGGGCCAGTGCGCTGACCACAGCGGCCATCCGAAGAGTCACGTCGAGCACGGCGCCGACGAGTGCTCGCCGCGGCGTGATGCCGCGCTCGCACCACAGGCGCAGCCGGTCGAAGGACCAGGCGGTCGCCCAGCCCATCAGCGGCCGGAACACGTGGTCCGCGATCCGGCCGAGCCGGCCCCAGCGCACCCGGTAGTCGTAGCCGGTGTAGAAGCGAATCTCGTTGCCGGACGGCACATATCGCCAGTAGCCGCTGCCCCGCTCGATGATCGAGAGCGGGTCGGCCGAGTCGAAACGCAGTGCCGAGGTCCGGCTGCCGTCGGGGCGATCGCGATCACCGGCGCTGATCCCGGTCCCGGCGATCGGACGAAACGGGAGCAACCGGGTCGCATATCGGAAATGCTGTGGCTCACCGGGCTTTTCGGGTAGATAGTCGATGTCGGTGAAGCGCAGATCCCAGCGCCGATGCTCGGCCGGGTTCTGGGTGCGCTCCCACAGGGTGGCCATGTCCACGCGGATCCTGGCTTCGATGTAGAGCTTGTTCACGATCGGTCCTCGGTATCGGCGGCCAGGAATTCGTCGACGGCGGTGTCGTCGGCCGAACGCGGTTCGAGCAGGCGGTCGCCGAGCACCGGCGCGGGACTGGCGAGCCAGGTCGGTTCCGCACCGTCGGCCGGCAGCAGCGCATGGCGTAACGCGAACTGCTCGGCCAGCTCGCGCATGGATTCGCGGAGCGCGCCGAGCAGCACGCCCTCGGCGATGCCGGTCAGCTCCTCGAGCAGTGCGCGCACGCGGTCGAGCTGGTCGGATTCGGTGCCGCCCGGCTGAATTCGCGGCCACAGGGTGCGTTCGAAGACCTCGGCGAAATCGGCCGCGATCTGATCGGTGTGCGCGCGCAGCCGAATGAACTGGTCGAGCACCTCGGTCACCGGGATGTCGAGTTCGGCCACTCGCAAACCGCTGGCCAGTGCCCAGCGCCTGGTCTCCGGTCGTCCACGGCGCCAGCGGATCAGGCCGATCCGTGTCGCCTTGCGCAGCAGGGCCGCACGCAGGTCCCTGGCTTTGATGAGCGTGCGAATATCGCGCAGGCCCAGGGGAACCCAGTCTTCCGGGCCGCCGGGCAGGGCGAGCAGATCGGCGACGCTCGCTCCCTGTGCGCGGGCAGTGAGCAGCGCGGAGATCGAGGCGAGGGAGAACCCTCGCTCCTGCAAACGCTGCACCAGGCGCAGCCGCTCCAGATGGGAGGTGTCGTAGCGCGCGCCGCGGCCCGCGCGCCGCGGCGGATGCAGCAGGCCGCGGGTCTGATACATCCGCACGGTGCTGGTGGGAACGCCGGCGTCGGCGGCCAGCGCCTCCACGGTCAGGTCGGTATCGGGCACCGGTTCAGTGTTACAGCGATCAATCATCGAATCAAGACTCTTCTAGTAAATGCTCGAATCATCGATGCCGGGAAATTCGGCCGACATCGACACGGGCGCGTGCTAGCGTCGCGGAATCACCACAGCTACAACCGGATTGATGCCATGACAATGCCTCGCCCCCGTAGCCTGCGCGCGCTGGGAAGTGTCATCTCCGTACTGGTCATCGCCGTCGTCCTCGTACAGCTGGTCTGGTGCGTGCGGATCTGGCAGGCCAATCACACCGTCGTCGAACAGCGCAGCTGGGGCACCCGGACCAGCCACGGCGGCATCGACCGCATGCCGTTCGCCTACTCGACCCTCGGCTGGCTCGCCACCCTCCTGGTCGCCGGGCTCCTGCTGCTCTTCTGGCTCTGGCGGGCCCGCGCCAACGCGGAACTCCTGTGCACGGCCCGACATCGATTCGGTCGCGGATGGGTGATCGGCGCCTGGTTCACACCGGCGGCCTCGTTCGTACTGCCACCCATCATCGTCTCCGACATCGTCCGGGCCAGCGACCCCGCGACACCCGCGAATCGCCCCACCCTGCAAGGAGTTCCGGGCGGCGGACTGGTCTGGGCGTGGTGGGCGGTCTGGGCCCTGGCCTGGCCCGCGCTGGTCTTCGAACGCACCCGCTTCATGACGACCAACGACCGCTACTCCGATATCGAGTCCGCCGCCGACGCCTGGACCGCCTGGGCGATGTCCTACACGGTCATGACCGCGCTCTTCGCCCTCGCCGCCGCCCTGCTGATCACGATCCTGGTCCGGGTCGACGGCTGGCAGAGCCGACGGTTCGGAGGCTAGATCGCATACCGTCGAAGACATGACCGACCTCGCCAGCGCCGCACCACGCACCGACACCTTCTGGACTGACGCCGAGCGACATCTCGTCCGGTACGGGTCCGCCTTCACCCCGGAGATCATCGAACGTGCCGCCGGGAGCTTCCTGTACACCGCCGGCGGCCGCAAGATCCTCGACTTCACCTCCGGTCAGATGAGCGCGATCCTCGGGCACTCGCACCCGCGGATCGTCGAGACGGTCCAGCGGCAGGTCGCCACGCTCGACCACCTCTACAGCGGCATGCTGAGCCGGCCGGTGGTGGACCTGGCCCGCCGCCTGGCCGCGAGTCTGCCCGCCCCGCTGGACAAGGTCCTGCTGCTGACCACCGGCGCGGAATCCAACGAGGCCGCACTGCGCATGGCCAAGCTGGTGACCGGCAAACACGAGATCGTGTCGTTCGCCCGATCCTGGCACGGGATGACCCATGCCGCCGCGGCCGCCACCTACAGCACCGGCCGCAAGGGCTACGGACCGACCGCGCCCGGAAACTTCGCCATCCCGGTGCCCAACGCCTACCGGCCCGACTTCACCACCGCCGACGGCACGCTCGACTGGCGGCGGCAGCTGGACTTCGCCTTCGACCTGATCGATGCCCAGTCGACCGGCAGCCTGGCCGCCTGCCTGGTCGAGCCGATCCTGAGCTCCGGCGGCATCATCGAGCCGCCGCCCGGGTATTTCGCCGCGCTGCAACAGAAATGCCGGGAACGCGACATGCTGCTGATCTTCGACGAAGCCCAGACCGGCCTGTGCCGGACCGGAAGCTGGTACGCGTTCGAACGCGACGGCGTGGTCCCCGACATCCTGACGCTGTCCAAGACACTCGGCGCGGGGCTCCCGTTGGCGGCCGTGGTCACCAGCGCCGAACTCGAAATCCGGGCGCACGAACGCGGGTTCCTGTTCTTCACCACCCACGTCTCCGATCCGCTGGTCGCCGCCGTCGGCAACACCGTGCTGGACGTGCTGGTCGAGGACGGGCTCGACGAACGCGCCCGGGCGCTCGGCGCAGTGCTTCGTAACGGACTGTCCGACATCGCGACTCGGCATCAGGTGGTCGGCGACATCCGCGGTCGGGGCCTGCTGGCCGGGCTCGAACTCGTCCTCGACCGGACGACGAAGCAGAGTTCGGACGAACTGGGTGCGCGCGTCACCGGCCGCTGCCTCGAACTCGGCCTGCACATGAACATCGTCCAGCTGCCGGGGATGGGCGGCGTGTTCCGCATCGCGCCACCGCTCACCGCCACCGAGGACGAACTGACGCTGGGCCTGAGCATCCTGGACGAGGCGATCGGCGACGCGGTGGCGCGACTGTGATCACCCGCCGAAGTGCCGGTCGTACACCCAGACACCGATCATCTGCGCGGTCATGGCGATGGCCGCGGCCCGGTATCCGGGTTCGATATCCACGGCCGAAACACGCAGCACGGCAGCGAATCCGGTGTTGACGATGACGAACGCCATCAGGTCGTAGTCGGCGTCGTCGCCGGGGCCGAAGACCTGGATCAGCATGACCTTGATCAGGATTCGCATGCGGGGTTCCAGGTCGGGCAGTCCGCTGTCGTAGAACTGCACGCCGCCGACCAGTTCCTTGATCAACGCGGAATTCGGCACCAGGACATCGGTGAACACGTTCAGGATCTCGGCCATCATCGCCGTGCAGCTCTGCGCGCTGACCTCGTGCGCGACCGCGCCCGCGATCACGAAGGCCCGCTCGGAGAAACTGCGTTCGACCTGGGTGAGGATCCTGTCCAGCAGTTCGTCGACCAGGACCGAGCGGTCGGCGAAATACCGGTACAGCGTGCCGACACTCACCCGCGCCTCGGCGGCGATCCGATTCGTCGAGGTAGCGGGGATACCGCGCTCGGCGAACAAGCGCGCCGCCGTGTCGAGAATGTGCTCCCTGGTCGCCTTCGCCCGATCCTGCGTCGGACGTCTACGTTCGGCGGGGACTTTCGGTGCCACCCGGACCTCCTTTCGGCCCAGGCCACGCGCACGGCTTCCAGCTCACAGTGCAGAGCGTAGTCATCCGAGCCCGGCGGCCCCGCGTTCCGCGACCGGCCCGCGGTCCGAAGCAGGCGGTTCCGCGATGATCTGATGCGCGTCCTCGTAGAGGATCGTGCCGGGGCTTGTGGACTCCGAGCGCACCCACCCGACACCGTGCGCGTCCAGGATGGCGGTGTAACCGGCGACCCGCGAGATCATTTCCGCCGCCGAAACCTTGAACCAGGCGGCCGCACCGGGATGCCGCCGTCGATCGTAGACGGACGGGTCGACCACCCCGGGATCGACGAGATGGGCTTGGTACCAAGCATTCTCGCGCCGACGGAACTCCTCCTGATCGATACTCAGGCACCCGGCCCGGGCCAGCCCGTTCACCAGGGCGAACACCCCCGGAAACCACCCGGGCCGAGTGGGAACCACCGCCCGGAAGCGGACGAACGAACGTCCGGCGCCGTCGATGTCCATGGTGCGGTCCATGCGACAACCACAGCAGGGCTCGGGCGAGCGTGCAACCGGCCGGGCAACACTGTCACGGTCTTCATCGGCGGTGACGACCCCGCGATCGGCGAGTACTTCGAGAAACTCGCCGCGGCACCGAGTCTGCGACCTGGGGTTCGGGCCGAAACCTGGGATCGGTAGGTGGCGGAGGTGGCATGTACTCGGGACATGACATCTTCGCACTCCCCCATGAATCAACCGCAGTCCACCGGCTTGGACAAGAAGACCAGCGCCATATTGGCGTATGCGCTGGGATGGCTGTCGGGCATCGTCTTCCTGTTCGTCGGGAAGAACGATCCCGACGTGAGATTCCATGCCGCACAATCCATCGTGTTCTTCGGCGCGGTCTCGGTGGTCAATATCGTGTCGAGCGTTCTCGGCTCGCTGCTCGGGGTGGTGGGGATCGTCTTCAGCCTCCTCGGCCTCGCGGTCGCGCTCCTCGCCTTCGTCGTCTGGATCATGGCCATGGTGCAGGCGAACAAGACCGGCGGTGTTCGCGCCGACCTCCCCCTCGTCGGAAAACTCATCGCACCGTATGCCGATCGGCTGGCCGACTCGGCCGCATAGTGCACCGCCCAGCGACCGACGGCCCGAGGATATCTCGGGCCGTCGGTCGCGCCGACGGACCCACAGTTGCCGGGTGAGCTTCCGGAAAGCGGCATATTGCGTCTGCTCGGCCCAGGGCCGGGTGCTGTTGGCGCGGCATGCGACCGCCGGCGGCGAAACCACGTGGACCTTGCCGGGCGGCCGGGTCGAGCACGCGGAAGACCCGTTCGATGCCGCAACCCGCGAGTTGGGGAACCGGCTACGACGGGGTCGTCGACCGATGAGTTCGCGGCGTCTGGCACGTCGGTACCAGCATGACGACACACACACTCGACGTTCCCGGCGCGACGCTCACCTATGACGTTCATGGGCCGATTCCGACGACGGATGGGCGCGCGCCCCTGCTCATGACCGGGCTGCCGATGGCGGCCGACGGGTTCGGTGCGCTCGCCGCGCACTTCCCCGATCGCACGGTTGTCACCTACGATCCGCGCGGGCTCGGGCGGAGTCTGCGCACCGACGGCACACTCGACAATTTCCCGGCCCTGCACGCCGCGGACGTGCACGCTGTCATCGAGGCTCTCGGCGCGGGACCGGTCGAGGTATTCGCCAGCAGCGGCGGGGCCATCGTCGCGCTCGCACTCGTGACCGCTCACCCCGGCGACGTGACCACCCTGGTGGCTCACGAACCGCCGCTGCTGTCGGTGCTCCCCGACGTGGCGGCGGCCGAACGGGCGGCCGACGGGTATCGCGACGCCTACGCGGCGCGGGGTTTCGGCGCGGGCATGGCGGCCTTCATCGCGATGACCTCCTGGCAGGGCGAGTACACCGACGACTACTTCGCCGCGCCCGCAGCGGATCCCGCGATGTTCGGCCTGCCGGTCGAGGACGACGGCTCGCGCGACGACCCGCTGCTGTCGGAGCGTTCCCGGCCGGTGGTCGGCTACCAGCCCGATATCGTCGCGCTCACCGGGGCACCGACCCGGATCGTGGTCGGCTACGGCGAGGAGTCGACCGGGACGGTCACCGGCCGCACCTCGATCGCGCTCGCCGAGCGACTCGGTGCGAAACCGGCGCTGTTCCCCAGCCATCACGGCGGCTTCACCGGACCCGAGTCCGGCTATCCGGGACAACCGGAGGCCTTCGCCCGCACGCTGCACGCGGTCCTGGACGCGGTCGACTGATCGAGCTTCCGCAAATGTCGAACATATGTTCTATCGTCGGGTAGGCTGCCCGGCGTGACCATACATTCGACCGCGCCGGCTCCGGCGGCTCGAACACCGGGCTGGCCGGAGCTGGCCGATGTCGACCTGCTGCGCATCCTCGTCGAAACCGAACGCCGCCGAAGGCGATTGGACGCCGCGATGCACGCGGCGGTCGCCGAAGCCGAACGCCGCGGACTCGCCGCGGACACGGGCTATCGCGACACCGTGGAGCTGCTGACCGATCTGCTGCGGATCAGCGCTCAGGAGGCGCGCCGGCGCATCGAGTCCGCGGCTCCGCAGATCCGCTCGCGCACCAGGAAAGTGTGGAAGGTGCTCGCGACAGCGAGTTGAGCGATGAATCCTACGGACGAAACCCGTCTGCACTATCGAACAGGCACTCGGCGACCGTAGGAGACACCATGAAAGCGAAGAACCTGGACGACTCCCAGGGAATGCAGATCCAAGACTGGAAAACCGTGACCGCGGTGCTCGACAGCGGCATCACACAGGCCCCGGACACCGGCGGCCCCAACCGCTACACCACCTGGCTCACCACCCTCAATGCCGACGGATCTCCGCATGTCACTCCGGTCGGCGCGGCATGGGTCGACGGCGAATTCTGGTTCCAGACCGGCGATACCACGCACAAGGCGAAGAACATCGCGCGCGATCCGCGCAGCGTCCTGAGCGTGTCGGCGCACGATTTCGATCTCGTGGTCGAGGGCGTGGCCGAGCAGGTCGGAGACCCGGCCGCGGTGGCACGGGTGGCGGAGGTCTGGGCCGCGGGCGGCTGGCCGTGCACGGTCGACGACTCCGGCATCGGCCTGACCGCGCCGTTCAACGCGCCCGCGGTCGGCCCGGCGCCGTGGCACGTCTACCGGATCACCGCGCGCTCCGCGGTATCGGTGTCCACGGTGGAACCGGGTGGCACCACGCGCTGGACGTTCACCGACTGAGCGCGCCGCACCGATGAATTCCTGACGGATCCGCCGTCGAAACCTCTGGATCCACCGAAAGTGGTGGGACAGAACACACATCGGTCCGGACAGTGGTTCGGCGGCGAGCAGGAGGCGCAGTGAGCGGTACCAGGGTGTTGGTGGCAGGAGCGAGCATCGCGGGGCCCGCACTGGCCCACTGGATGCATCGGCGAGGAGCCGAGGTGACCGTGGTGGAGCGGGCCGCCGCACTGCGGCCCGGCGGCCAGGCCGTCGACGCGCGCGGAGCGACCAAGGAGGTCATCCGGCGGATGGGGCTGGACCCGGCGATCCGCGCGGCCTGCACCCGGACGATCGGCGCGCACACCGTCGACGCGGCCGGAAACGTGCTCGAGACCTTCCGGGTGGACGACGACGGCGGCGACGGATTCATCGCGGAGATCGAGATCCTGCGCGGTGACCTGTCGCAGGTGCTCTACGAGGACACCCGCGACGACGTGGAATACCGCTTCGGTGACCGGATCGCCGAGATCACCCAGGACGCGGACGGGGTCGACGTGGTCTTCGACAGCGGCGACCGGCGGCGTTTCGAACTGGTCATCGGAGCCGACGGCCTACATTCGGCGCTGCGCGCCATGGTTTTCGGGCCGCACGAGCAGTTCGTCCGCCATCTCGGGCACGCGCTGGGCTTCTTCAGCGTGCCCAACGAGTTCGGCCTCGACAAGTGGCTGATCGAGTACCAGGAGTCCGGGCGCTCGGCCGGGCTGCGGCCGATCCAGGACGCCACCCGGGCGATGGCCATGTTCTCCTTTCCCGCGGCCGCCACCGACGTCGACTACCGCGATATCGAGGCTCAGAAGCGGCTGCTGCGTGCGCGGATGGCCGGTATGGGCTGGTCGACCCCGCGCATCCTCGCCCATCTGGACGACGCCCCCGACTTCTATCTCGACCAGGTCGCCCAGGTCGTGCTGGATCGCTGGTCGCGCGGGCGGGTGGGCCTGCTCGGCGACGCGGCCTTCAGCTCGTCCCCGATGTCGGGGCAGGGCACCGGGCTGGCTCTGGTCGGCGCCTACGTACTGGCCGGGGAACTCGCTGCCGCCGAATGGAATCCGGAGATCGGGTTCGCCCGCTACGAGGCCCTGATGCGCCCGTTCGCGGAGGCCAATCAGGAGATCGCGCAACTGAATGCCCGTAGCCGCGACAGCACCGAGCCGCAGCCCGATTTCACCGCAGCGTGGTTCGCCGAACTGGTCGAGCGTGCGATCAACGGGGTCGACCTGCCCGACTACGCGGGGCTGCCGGACTCTCGGATCTCGGCCACGTCCGTCGAATCCTAGGTGTGCGTACTGCGGTGAGTCGCCGTGGCCGCTCACCAGTTGCGCGGGGCGATCAGTTCTTCCGCGTCCGCGTCGGCGAATCCGTAGGCGGTGGCGACGAACCAGAAGTCCTCGGCGATCTCCTCTCTGGCAGTGGTCTCGATCTCGCTACCGGCCGCGTCGAAGTCGGCTTCCAGGATGTTGAATTCCTCTGTCGCGGAATGGGTCAGTGGGTAGAGGGCCGAGATGTCGGCCGGTTGCTCGGCCTCGATCCGCTCGCACAGCCGCCGCAGGATGGCTGTCGCCTTGTCGAGGACATGATCGGGAAAGTACGGGTCCTCGTAGAGTGGTCGCAGGAACGAGTGCTCGGCGACTTGCTGGTTGGTGATCGTCATGCGGCGATCATGCAGCAGCCCACCGACACGAACGCGTGCGAGGAGACAAACGATGGCGGGGGTGCACAAGCCCGGACAACCCGGTGATCTGCCGGATGCCGGGGTGTTGTGGCGGCGATGGGCGGGCGCCGCGCTCGCGATGTACGACCACGAGCAGGAAGGCACAGCGGCAGTACACCGGACGGGATGCTGGATCGATGACGCGGGCTTGCACTGGGACGACAGCGGATGCACCTGGTGGGAGTTCAAGTGGTTCGGTGACGGCCGGGCGGTGCTCTTCGGCGAGGACGAGACGAGTCAGGTCAAATGGCACGAGCCCGCGATCGACGTGCTCGCCGGTGCGCCGCAATGGGTTCCGCGCCGCTACCTTCGGGGCCTGATCGATGCCTACATGGTCGGCTGCGTCTACTGGTTCGAGGATGGGGCCTGGCACCGAGCGCCCTACCCGGACGATCTCCGCGACGACGGACTCGGTTCCGGGGTCGGGCGGTTGACGACCAGGGCGGGCGCCCTCGAAACGATCAGCCTCTGGCGGGACTCCGGCGCTACCGACCCCGAGTTGTGCGAGCGGCTGCTGGATGCCGCCGAACGCGGTGCGGTCACCGAGGACCTCGTGCGAACCTGCGCCGAGGGGCTTTCGCTCCTGGCGGAGGAAGACGAGGAGGAGGAGGATCTTTTCGAGGAGGACGACGACCCCGAGGAGGAATCCGCACCGGACGCGGACAGCGTTGTCGCCGCTGTCTTCGCACTGGCTCAGCGAGCCGGTCTCGACACCGTCACGTGGACGGGAACACTCGGCGTTCGCGACTGATCGGGGTGGCCGACACCAGGAACAGGATCGTCACCATCGGGAACAACACCGCGGGGGTCACGAAGACCAGGCTCGGCGGGGCCGAATAGTGAAAGGCGTCGATCGGGATCGCCGCGAGCACTCCCGCGAACAACTGGCCGATCACCACCGCCCACGCTCCCACGAGCAACGGGAAACGCCCGAACAGCTTGCCGCGCAACAGCAGTACGGCGCCGTAACCGAGCAGTCCCGCGACGAGCAGGAAAACGAGGCAGAGGAAGGTCAGTAGATCGTCCGCCGCGATCACCCGATCGCCGACCGACAGATACGCGGCGTCACGCCACTTACCTTCCTGCGACTGCATCCATGCGCCGAATCCCTGTAGCCCCCAGACCAACGCGCCGAGAATTGCCAGCCAGGCCGCGATCCGACAGCGCAGCCGCCGGTACCGAAGCCAGCCTCGCCGCGTTCGCGCGACCACCGAACCGTCCACGATCGCCCCACTCCCCACATTCCAGCCACCTGATCCGCGACAGTGGCACCCTTCGAGTTCTACCACCCGCGCACCACCAGCGGGACTACGGACTTCGCGGACATGCCCTGGTGGGCCACGTCGGTCGGCTCGGACCAGGTCCGAATCGGACAGCGCGGCGCGACGACGATCCGGTCGGGACCGGTCACCTACGCGCCGCTCGATATCCGGCGATGATCGCAACGGATGGTGAGAACACCGTCGTCCGCGCGCAGTTCGCATCGCCCCCTGGGGTCGAGGACGATCGTGCCGGTGTCGTCGTCGGAACAGTCGCCGTGTGTCCGGACAGCACCGTGCGCGGCCGGGTCGCCGCCGTGGAAACGCATGCGGTATGCACGCGGAGATCCCATGGCGGAGGCGTGCTTACAGAACTGGCGGAAGAATCGGGCGGCTTGGCCGGTCGGGATGCGCGCCTCGGCGATCGCCATCGCGCTCCCCCTGTCCGCGATGGAGCCGGCCGGGCGCGCCGGGTGAGGCGCGCCGGGGACACTCCGGTTCGACGGTGTGCTGATGAAGGGCGGCGGGAGTGGCGGGTTGGATGTCGGCATGAACCGTATCCGTCGTCGATTTCTGGGTATCGCGGTGTTGGTATTGGCGCCGATGGGCGGCGCTGTGCAGGCGTCCGCGGCCGGGAGCATGGTGCTGACCAATGCGGACTCCGCCAGGACGGTGCACACGGATCTCGGCAGTGACGTCGAGATCCGGCTCGGCACCTACCGCGAGAACGGGTTCACCTATACCTGGCACCCTCCGGTGTCCAGTGACCCGGCGGTGCTACCGACCATCTCCGCGAGTGTGACGCCCGCCGGCGACGCCGTGGCCGTGTTCCGGGCCGAGGCGCCGGGCGACGCGGTGATCAGCGCACAGCGCAGTTGCCGTCCGGAGGCGGGCCGCCGGTGTCCGTCGGTCATGCTGCCGTGGAAGGCGACGGTGCGCGTGCGGTAGCTACGGAACCGGGACCATTTCCGGATGCAGCATGGTGGCCGGGGCTTTCGGCAGGTTGTCGAATCGGCCGAGCGTCGTGTCGAAAAAGGTGCGCAGGTAACCGCGCTGGAGGTCGAGCGAGTTCCGCGCATCGATGGTGCCGACCATCGTGGCGGCGAAATCGGCGGGTATGACGCCCCCGGCGGCCAGGGCGGGGGCGATCAGCTGGTTGTCGCAGAACGAGTGATGCTGCGAGCCGTCGAGCCGGAACTCCATTCTGGGGCCGCGGGTGACGGACCAGAACCGCTGCCAGCTGGGGTCCTGGGCCCGGCCGTGCTCGGAACCACCGATCAGGACGAACGGGCGATCCACGCCCTCGGTCACCACCGAACCCCACAGGGAGCCATCGAGATTCACGCCCGCGGCGATTCGACGATCGTCGTGCATCGCCTGGGCGGCTGTGGCGCCGCCCAGCGAATGCCCGAACATGGCGATCTTCGACAGATCGAGGATCTCGGTCAGATGCTCGGGCAGCGCTGCGGGTTCGAGATCGGCCAGCCGGTCCAGGACGAAACGCGTGTCGGCGACCCGGGTTCGCAGGGCCAGGTCGATCATCGTCTTGGACTGGTCGGGGTCCTCAGCTCGCGGCAGGATGTTCTGCACGAGCCGCCCGTCCGGGAATTCGACCGCCATCGATTCGTAGGTGTGGCTCAGGGCGACCACCACGAATCCGTGACTGGCGAGGTCCTCGGCCTGTGCGGTGCTGGCTTCGCGGGGCATGCCCAGCCCCGGCGAGAACAGGACGATCGGCCGCCGACCACCGGCTCGGTCCGCGGCCGCATCGACCCGGCCGTGGCTGGGCGCCACCGTCCACGTCCCGGTGACCTGCGGACCGAGCTCGGCCAGACCGGCGGCGTAGGCGCGCGCGATCCGGTCGGAGAACCAGGGCCGCATGGGCTGCGCCGCACCGGCCGCGGCCGGGTACCAGACGCTCGCCATCAGTTCACGAGCGCGGGCGGGGACATACGGGTCGCGCCGCGCCGGATCGATCAGATGCAGATCGGTGACTCCGATCGCGCTCGCACCGGTCGGCTCGGGCAGGGCGACCTCGACCTGCGACGGCGGTTCGGCGTGGGCCACGACCGCGACCGCGGCCCAGGCCAGCAACGCGATCAACAGAATTCGAAAAGCCCTGACCACCACGGCAATCCCTCCCCGACATGCGTGTCTACCAGGCCAGCCTAGCCCAGCTCTCGGTATCGAGCGCCGGCTGCGGGCTCAGCGCAGCCCGGCGAACAGGTCGGTCTCCCGGTCGGGGGCGTCGGCGACGCGGTTGTGTTGCCGGACAAAGTATTCGGAGCCGAGGATGAGGTTCTGGATCGCCTCCGGGAGACCGAGGAAGAACGCGCCGTCGCCCTGACTGCCGTGCGCCTCCAGCGCCTTCACCTTGCGGCGGGTGTAGGCGGCGACGTCGATGACCGCGGTGATCTCGGCCAGGGGCGTGCCGAAATCCTCCGGTGGTTCGAAGTCGCCCATATCCATGCCGTTGGCCTTGGCTGCGGCGAACATCTCGCGGGCAGGTTCGCGGGGCATGGCCGCGTAGTACAGCTTGTCCGGAATTCCGGTGGACTCGGTGGCGGCGACGGCGATGCGGTGCGCCTGAATGTGATCCGGATGCCCGTAGCCGCCCTGCTCGTCGTAGGTGACCAGCACCTGCGGGCGGTACTTCTCGATCAGCGCAGCGAGTTCGGCGGCCGCGGCCGCTACCGGCACATTGGCGAAGGCCCGCGGATCGGCGTTCGCGTCCCAGCCGTCCATTCCCGAATCCCGATAGCCCAGCAGTTCCACGTGCTCGATCTCCAGCAACCCCGCCGATGCCCGGAGCTCGCCGAGTCGCTGCGCGGCCACCGCGGCCGGATCATGGCCCGGCGCACCGGGTTTCACGCCACCGGGCCCATCCCCCTGCTCCCCGTTGGTGCAGGTCACCAGCACCGTGCGGATCCCCTCCTCGGCGTATCGCGCGAAGAGGCCGCCGGTATTGAGCACTTCGTCATCCGGATGGGCATGGACAGCCATGATCGTCAGTCGCTGCGACATATCACCATCGAACACCATCCCGTCCCTCCGCATTCCCGCGCGCGGATCATTCCGACGAGACCGCCCGGTAGCCCTTGTAGCTGCAGAACAGCACGCACCCGCCGCCCATGGCCATCAAGAACAGACCTGTCCGAAGGTTGGCCGCGCGCCTGCCCTCGTAGTCGACGGTCGACGAACTCCCGACCCGCTTGCACTGCGAGGTCGGCCCCATCTCCGATCCGCCACAGGTCGGCACATCGTTCATCGTCGAGAAACCCCAGATCAGGAATGGCACTCCGAGAACGAGGCCGACCACCAGCCAGGTCGCGAAGTCTTTCCATGTCCCACGCTCAGCTGCCACCACAAGCTCCTGATCCACCGAAACCGCCGAATTCGAGTCTTGCACCCCGCCGTCCGCAGTGCTGGCCGATCGGGAATCTCGATTCGGCGGGATCGGACCGCCACACGGATTCGGTAATCCACCGAGCGAAATTCCGAGGTAGGTGCCGGAGGTGTTGAGCGCCGGCGCCTGCGGAGCCGATGGACCCGACAGGGTGGCCCATCCCAAGCGGGATGGCCGTGCGGACAGCAGCGGGAATCACCGCGCGTCAGGACGCGGTCGGGTCCGCTCGGGCAGCCACCGTGGGACCGCTGGCCCGAGTCTGTCCGCCGCTGTCGCGGTGGTCACGAAACACAACCTACCGCAGCATGATTGGGCACCGGCCGCCGGTCGGTGCGATACCCGCCGACCGGTCTTGCTTAGGCTCGGCGACCATGAGACTCCGGTATCGCACTGCCGCCTGCGGCAGCACGGCGCTGCTATCGCACGCCGACCCGCGCCGCGGGACCGGGCGCTGCCGACCGGTCGATCAGCGCCCGGATCGCGCGGGAGAACCGGTTCCGAGGACGCCGGCCTCACGCCAGCTGCACGAGCCCGCAGCCGATGATCAACGCGGCGAGTCCGCCCAGCCGCCCGGCCGTGATGGGCTTTGCCGGCAGCTCGAACCAGCCCCGGTGGTCGATGGCGGCCGAGGCCAGCTGCTGCCCGGTGACGGTCAGCGCGATGGTGGTGGCGGCGCCGATGTGCGGGATGACCGAGAAGGTGACGGTCACGTAGGTGGCCGCGGCGAGCCCGCCGAGCCAGCCCCACCAGGGCACCGTCCGCAGCGGCGCGAACCGCGGGCGCGGCGTGCGCCCGGTGCTCACCAGCACCAGCAGTGCCACCGCGATCGCGGCGGTGGCGACCAGGAACGACCACAGACCCGTGACGAACGCGTCGTCGAGCGCGCGCCGCAGTGCGGCATTGGTCGCGCCCTGCACCGGAAGTACCGCTCCCGCAACGAGTCCGAGGACGATCAGCCCGGCCCGGGCCGCGGGCGAGGCCTGCGTGGCGCCACCGGCCAGCTGGCTGCGGATCACGACCACGATCCCGGCCAGCACCGCGAGCGCGCCCAGCACCATGCCGGGACCCAGCGGTCGCTGCGCCACCCCGAGCAGGCCGCCGACATCGAGGGCGATGGAGGCGAACATCTGCCCGGTGACGAACAGGCCGACCGAGGCGAGCGCGCCGAGCCGCGGGAACAGCACGATCGCGCTGGTGATGTAGATCGGAGAGGCGATGCCGCCCACTAGTTTCCACCATTCGACCGAGCCGAGCTCGGTCAGCGCGCCCAGCCCGCCGGCGGCCGCGGCGACGACGGCCAGCAGGACCGCCGAGACCGCGAGCTGGACGGTGGACGCGCCGTAGGGCGTGCCCACCGCCTTGCCCAATTGCAGATTCACCGAGGCCTGGAGGGCGAGCAGGCCGCCGACAGCCAACGCTGCGGCCAGATAGACCAATGTCAAGGGTTGCTCCCGAAAGTCGTTGCCGATAAAGCGCATTCACTGTCACCGGCGGTGACGGCGCTGATCAACGACGATTTCGGCAACAACCCATGACTCTCCGATCATGATTCGTGGAGGCACACCCGTGGAGATGCGGGACATCGAGATCTTCCTGACCCTGGCCGAGGAGCTGCATTTCGGCCGCACCGCGCAACGACTGCGGATTACCCAATCGCGGGTCAGTCATGCCATCAAGAAGCAGGAACGCCGGATCGGGGCGCCGCTGTTCCTGCGCTCCAGCCGGTCGGTGACGCTGACTCCGCTCGGCGCGCAGTTGCGGGCCGAGCTGCGGCAGGGCAGCAGGCTGATCGAGTCGGCGCTGAGCAGGGCCCAGGCCGCGGCGCGTGGGGTGACCGACACGCTCACCCTCGGCATCATGGGCGCGCTCGGCCATGTGCTGGCGGAACCACTGGCCGCCTTCGGGGCGGCGTATCCGCAGGTCGATCTGGTCCTGCGGGAAGCGCACTTCGCCGACCCGTTCGCGCCGCTGCGCGCGGGCGCGGTCGACGCGCAGGTGGTGTGGCTGCCGGTGCGGGAGCCCGATCTCAGCGTGGGCGCCACCCTGCTGGTGGAGCCGATGCGTCTCATGGTGCGCACGGGCAGCGAATTGTCCACGTGTACAGCGATTTCGGTGGAGGACCTGGCCGAGCAGACGCTCTGCGATATCGGTACCGCCGCGCCCGCCTACTGGGCCGACGAGCTCATTCCCCCGTGCACGCCCACCGGTCGCCGGATTCCGCGCGGCCCGCGCGTGCTCACCTTTCAGGAGATGCTCGCCACGATCGCCGCCGGGCGGGCGGTCGCGCTGGCGCAGGAGCATTGCGTGCAGTACTACGCGCGACCGGGCATCACCTACGTGCCGATGCCCGACGGGCCGGTGTGCCGATGGACGGTGGTGTGGCGCACCGGAACCGAGACGCCGGTGCTGCGCGCGTTCGACGCGTTCACCCGCGCGTTCGGATAGTTACGAGACACTTGATATCGGAACTGGTCATCTCGTATTCTGGCGACATGACCAAGGCGAGGAACGCGGGCGGACGCCCCCGTGAGCTGCGCGTCGATACCTCGATCGCGCAGGCGGTGGTGGCCGTGCTCGCCGACCACGGATACGCCGGGCTCACCATGGACGCCGTCGCCACCCGCGCCGGAGTCAGCCGGGCCGCGATCTACCGCCGGTACGCCAACAAACAGGAGATGGCGTTCACCGTTCTGCTACACGACCTGGACGAATCCGCGCCCGCCGACTCCGGATCGCTGCGTGGCGATCTGTGCGCCCTGACCGAGGAGATCGCGGCACAGGTGAGCGCCAGCGGCCCCGACACCCTGCACGGGCTGCTCGCCGATATCCGGGCCGATCCGGCGCTGAACGAGCGCTTCGCGACGACCTACCTGAGCGTGGAGCGCGGCATCATCGCCACTCTGCTCGATCGCGCGGTCGAGCGCGGCGAACTGGCCCGCCGCCCCGACCCGGGGGTAGTGCAAGCGCTGCTGCTCGGCCCGCTCTACGCCTGGCTGATCGTGCTCGACGACGACCCCGAACGCGCCCCCGCGCTCGCACAACTCGTGGCCGGAATGGTCACCGAGGCGCTCACCGCCGGTCTGTTACCGGTGCAGCCCTGGTCCCGGAGATGACCGACCCCGGATTCGGCTGCCCGCCACCGAGCAGGACAGACCTCTTCTCGTACCACCGGACGAATCCCCAGGAAAGACACCATGGCTCGCCTCACCTTGCTCACCCTCCCCGCGCTGATCGGCCTCACCGCCGCGGCGACCAGCACCACCGCAACACCGAACTGCGCGCGACCGGCCCCGCGGACGGCCCGGCACGCGGGGCGACCGAGATCGAAATCCAGCTGCGCCGCTTACGAATTCGGCTCAGATGGCGCAACACCACGGGCATGCGGATCGCTATGAAGCACCTGATGCGCGTGTGCACGCTTCTCACGGTCGTCGTGGCGACGCTCGCCGGCTGCGCCGACGACAGCGGCGCCGGGCAGCCCACGCCCACCAGCGCCACCGCCACGAACCCCAGCGCGTCCGCCACCACCGCCGCGAACTCCAGCACACCCGGCACCACTGCCACGGACTCGAGTGCGCCCCGCACCACACAACAGCCGGCCGAGACGCCGACCACCGAGCCCTCGATCACCGCGCCGAACAAGCCCGCACACAACGACATCGAGGGGCGTGGACGCTGCGTCGACCCCGAATCCACCGGCGTCCAGAACGCCCTGGCCGGACTCGGCGACCGCTGGATCGCCCAGCAGACCTCGCGCTCCCAGCCGGGTAGCTGCGCGGAACTGCTGTGGGTGCGGGCGGTCGGCGGCAATTCGGCGGGAGCGCCGATCCATCTCCTGTTCTTCCACGACGGAAAGTACCTGGGTACCGCCACTTCGGAGGCGTACGCCTTCACCCAGGTGACAGCCGATTCCGCCGACACGGTCACCGTCGAGTACCGGTGGCTGGCAGGCGACGAGCCGTTCGCCGATCCGCAGGGCGGCCCCGCCACGATCACCTACAGCTGGAACGGCTCGAGCGTCGTCATGAACGGAACGCTGCCCGGTGAAGTCACGCGCCCACATCGCTGACCGGTCAGGCGTGTGGCGCCCGCAGGCGGTGGCGGCCACCGGCCATCGGTCGCGGCGCCTCTACGCGGGGCACGCGCGGTATCTCGTCGGTGGCTTCGTCGAGTAGCTGGTGCAGGCGGGCACAGAAGGCATCGATGCTGCCGTAGCGGGCAGTGATCTCGGTGATCAACTGCTGCATGCTCGACATCATCTGCGGATTGGGTACTTCGCCGAGCGCACTGTCCATGTCGCCTCCTGAGTGAAACACCACGCCGCAAGTATGCCCAACAGCTAATGCGCAGAAACCTCTGACAGACCAGGAAATTCGATATTCGATGATCCGGTCCACAGCGACAGCAACCACTACGGTCCGCACAGCGCCGATCCAGCGGGTAGGCTCTGTTAGGTAACCCTAATATGGAGGTGCCTTTTGGCTCGCCCGCGCATCACCCTCGTCGTCCAGAACACGATCCGCCTCACCGACCACCTGATCCGGGTGCGACTGGGCGGACCGGGGTTCGCCTCGTTCCAGCCCGTCGCCCACACCGACGCCTACGTGAAGCTGGTGTTCCCCGCCCCCGACGGCGAGACCCTGCGCACCTACACCGTGCGCGAGATCGATTCCGCCGCCGGCGAGATCGCGATCGACTTCGTCTACCACGGCGCCGAGGGCGTCGCCGGCCCGTGGGCCGCGGCCGCCCGGCCCGGCGACACCATCGAACTCATGGGCCCCGCGGGCGCCTACGCCCCACGGCCCGACGCCGACTGGCATCTGCTCGCGGGCGACGAATCCGCCCTGCCCGCCATCGCCGCCGCCATCGCCGCCCTGCCCGCCGACGCCCTCGGCCGGGTATTCGTGGAAATCGCCGGTCCGGCAGACGAACTCGCGCTCGAAACACCGGCGGGCGTCGAGCTGACCTGGATCCATCGCGGCGACGCCGCGCCCGGCGAACTGCTCACCGCCGCGGTGCGCGCCGAACCCTGGCGGGACGGACAGGTGCAGGTCTTCATCCACGGCGAAGCCCGCGCGGTCATGCACGAACTGCGTCCCTATATCCGCAAGGAACGCGGCGTACCCGCCGAATGGGCCGCGTCCATCTCCGGATACTGGCGGCGTGGCCGCACCGAAGAGGGCTTCCGCCAGTGGAAATCCGACCTCGCCGAGCGCGAGCGGGCGGCGGTCTAGCCGGATTAGGCTCGAAGCCGTGACCACCTCGAAGATCGTCCTCGTCACCGGCGCCGGGAGCGGGCTGGGCCGCGCGATCACGCTCGCCCTGGTCGCGGCGGGCCATCATGTCGTCGCGACCGGGCGGCGCACGGCGGCGCTGGCGGACACCGCCGCCGCGACCGCCTGGCCCGGCGCGGTGACGGCACTGCCCGTCGACGTGACCGATCCCGAGTCGGTGGACACGCTCTTCGGACAGATCACCGACCGCTGGGGGCGGCTGGACGTACTGGTCAACAACGCGGGCATCTTCGGGCCCACACTTCCGGTCGAGGAGGTGTCCGTCGCGGACTGGCGCCGAGTCGTCGACACCAATCTGACCGGTGCGTTCCTCTGCGCGCAGGCCGCCTTCCGGCTCATGAAGGACCAGCGGCCGCGGGGCGGGCGGATCATCAACAACGGGTCGATCTCCGCGCATGTCCCGCGACCGCACACGGTCGCCTATGCCGCGAGCAAGCACGCCGTCACCGGGCTCACCAAAGCACTGGCCCTGGAGGGCCGCGCCCACGACATCGCGGTGGGCCAGATCGATATCGGGAACGCGGCCACCGACCTCACCGCCGGGATCGCCGCGGGCGCCCTGCAGGCGGACGGCACCGTCGCGCCGGAACCCACCATGTCCGCCGCCGATGTCGCGCGGTTCGTGGTGCAGACCGTCGAGTTGCCGCTGAGCGCCAACGTCCCGTTCCTGACCGTGATGGCCACGGGCATGCCCTATCTCGGGCGCGGCTGATCAGTCGGTGGCGGGCTTCCAGGTGCTGACCGCCCAGATGACGACCACGTCGAGGGCGATGATCAGGATCGACCAGGCCGGATAGTAGGGCAGGGACAGGAAGTTCGTCACGATCGAGATCGCGGCCAGCGTGATCGCGGCGACCCGGCCCCAGGTGGTGCCGGTGGCCAGCCCGATCGCGCAGATCAGCAGCAGGATCCCGGTGACGATGTGGATCCAGCCCCACGCGGTGAGGTCGAATTTGTAGGAGTACTCCGGGCCGATGACGAACACACTGTCGTCGGCGACGGCCGAGATGCCTTCGAACAGATTGAGCAGGCCGACGGTGAACAACAGGATGGCCGCGCCGATCGCGGTGCCCATCGCAACGCCCTGACGCACCGGATGCTCGGTTTCCGAGGAGTGGGACATGAGCGGATCCTCTCGTGATGTGAGGCCGAACTCGTCTGATGGCAAATATCCAGTTAACAATAACTCCTGGATATCGCCCGCACCCACACCTCTCCCGCGCCGCGCCCGGTCTACTCGTAGGCGTTGGACGGGGCCGGGCGGGTGGGCACCTGGGTGATCCGAACGTCGGTCGGTACCCCGATCTGGCCGAGCGTCAGGGGGTTCATGCAGTCCCGGCGCGGGTGGGTGAAGATCGGATCCAAGGCCGGGTCGGTGTGGCCGGTGGCCGACTTGAAATAGGGACCGAACGGCTGGCCGCCGGAGACGCTGACACCGAAGCAGTCGACCTCCAGGATGTAGGTGCCCTCGCCGCCGCAGTGCGCCGCCGCGCCGCTCCACCAACGATCAACCGTGCAATCCCGCGGCTCCGCCGCGGCCGGGCCCGCCGTGACGGTGGCGACGGACGCGGCACAGGCCAGCAATACCGTCGTACCGAGCATGCGCCACTGCGTGTTTGCCATTCGGGTCTCCCTCTCCACGGCTGGATCGAGCGGGTCGGCGCCCCACCCTACCGGCTACCGCGCCTTCGCGACCGAAACGCGATCGTGCGCCGGTCCGGTTTGCCGCAGAATAGATCCTGCGACATGGTTTTTCGAACGGATCGGGGGGGGCGGGTGCGAGGCCGGTTCTGCGTGCTCGGGGTGTTGGTGACGCTGCTGGTTTCAGGGTGTGCACGGTGGCATACGGTGCCGGGTCATCCCGTGGCGGCGCCCGCACCGCTGGCATCGATCGACGAGTACTACGCACAGCGCGTGCGGTGGCAGCCGTGCGCCGACCGGCCCGAAGCCGACTGCGGTGACCTCCGGCTACCGGTGGACTACGCGCATCCGGCCCAGCTGGCGATCACCATGCCGCTGATCCGATTGCGCGCCACCGCCCCCGGGCAGCGGCTCGGAGTGCTGACCATGAACCCGGGCGGTCCCGGCGAATCGGGCTATCAGCAGGTGCTGGACGCGCTCGATACCTCCGACACCGGATTGCGCAGGTTCCGGAGCCGCTACGACCTCATCGGCTTCGATCCGCGCGGCGTAGGCCGCACGGCGGGGGTCCGCTGCCTGGACGACGCGGCCACTGACAGCTACTACGCCACCGACTTCACCCCGAGCACACCGGCCCAGCTGTCGGAAGTGGCTGCGGCACACCGCCGCTACGCGACCGCCTGCCTGCGCAATACCGGCAGTCTGCTGCGGTTCGTCGGCACCGAGTACGCCGCGAAGGACATGGACATCCTGCGCTCCGCGCTCGGTGAGGAGAAGCTGAACTACCTCGGCTTCTCCTACGGGTCACGACTGGGCCTGTACTACGCCGAGGAGTTCGGGGACCGGGTCGGGCGCATGCTGCTGGACTCGATCGACGACCCCGCCGACAGCACCGACCGCTGGGACTTCGAGGAATTCGGCCGCTCCCCCACCGCGACCCCGCTCTCGACCCGCGACCAGGTCGTCTACGACATGCTGAGTTCCTGCGCGACCCGCCCCGGCTGCCCACTCGGCACCGACGCGGCGGCGGCCATGAGCGACCTGCGCGCACTCATCGACACGATCGACGCCGCGCCCCTGCCGGTCGACGACGGCCGTCGGCTCGGTTCGAATCTCGCGCTGCTCGGGCTGTTCGAAGCCACCTACGACTCCAGCTACCAGCAGCGGTTCGAGCGGGCCGTCGTGGCCGCGCGGCGCGGTGACGGCACCCCGCTGGCCGAACTGGCCGACCGGTACGTCGGGCGCGGCGCGGACGGCCGCTTCTCCAGTACGGACCCCGCGTTCTGGGCAATCCAGTGCGCCAACGACGATCCCGCGACCTACCGTTCCAAATCCGAGGACGAGATCATGGCGGAACTGCGCCGAGTCGCCGACTACTACGCCGTGCCGGGCCCGCTGTTCGGTGCGAACCGGGTGTTCAGCACGCCGCTGTGCCTGTTCTGGCCGGTGCCGCCGACCCGGGCGTCGACCGCGGTGACCGCCCGGGGGGCGCCGACCATCGTGCTGGTCAACAACACCGACGATCCGGCGACGCCGCTGTCGGATGCCGAGAATGTGGCGGACACACTGGCCGACGCGGTGCTGGTGGTCAACGAGCACGGCGGGCATATCGCCTTCGACAACGGTTCGGAGTGTGTGGACGAGATGGTGCTGGCCTACTTCTTCGACGGCCGGGTCCCTGCCCGCGGCACTCGCTGCCGCGACTGAGCGCCACACCACACGGTGACGCTGCGCCACGCCGCTAGGGTTGGCCAGGTGACCTGGACCGTCGGCTTCGACCTCGACATGACCCTGATCAATTCCCAGCCCGGCGTGGCCAAGGCGATCGATATCGCCGCCGCCGAACTCGGGGTGCCGATCGAGGGTGCGCGGGTCGCCACCCGGCTCGGTCCCCCGCTGCCCATGCTGCTGGCCGACGCGGGCGCTCCGGAAGCGTCGATTCCGGCCCTGGTGGCCCGTTATCGCGAGGTGTATCCGACGGTGGTGCCGCTGGTTCCGGCCCTGCCGGGCGCGGCGGCGGCGCTGGCCGCGGTGCGGGCGCACGGCGGCCGGGTGCTCGTGGTCACCGGCAAGCACCGACCGCTCGCCCGGCTTCACCTGGACGAACTGGGCTGGCAGGTGGACGCGCTGGCCGGGGATCTGTGGTCGGCCGACAAGGCGGGCGCGTTGCGCGAACACGGCGCGTCGATCTACGTCGGCGACCACACCGGGGATATGCGGGGCGCACGCCTCGCGCGAGCGCACGCGGTCGGCGTCGTGACCGGCCCGTGCGACGCCGGCGAACTCCGCGCGGCGGGGGCCGACGTGGTGCTGGCCGACCTCACCGAGTTCCCGGCCTGGCTCGATGCCTACCGGTCCTGAATCGAGGTCCGGCGCGGCCGGACCGGCGGGTTGTCCAGCATGTCGCGGAATGTGGGGCATTCGAGATGACTCGGCGCCGGGCAGGCCGCGGCGTGCCGCAGACCGTCGCGCATGGCGGTGAGTTCGGCGATGCGCCGGTCGAGTTCGTCGGCCTTGGCCGCGAACAGCTCCCGGGTCACCCGTGGACGGCCGTCCGCTCCGAACATCCGGCCGATCTCGTCCAGCGAGAAGCCGGCGTTACCGGCCCCGACGATCAGCGAAAGCCGTTGCAGCACATCGGGATCGAACAGCCGCCGGAGCCCGCGCCGCCCGATCGAGGCGATCAGCCCCTTCTCCTCGTAGTAGCGCAGCGTGGAAGCGGGAAGACCGGTGCGCTCGGCGACCTCGGCGATATCGAGTGCATCCATATTTGACCTCTAGTCGACTTGAACTGGAACAGTTCAGCCATGGACGCGACACAGCGGAACGAAGAGCAACAGGCACGGTGGAACGGGCAGTCGGGCAACGCCTGGGTCGAGGCGCAGGAGGTGCTCGATCAGGTGCTGCGGCCGTTCGAGGAGATACTCGTCGCCGCCGCGCGGGAGGTCAAGCCGGACCGGGTACTGGATATCGGCTGCGGGACCGGCGGGACGACGGTCGCGGTCGCGGCGGCGCTGCCGTCGAGCCGGGTGGTCGGCCTGGACATCTCCGAGCCGATGATCGGCGCGGCCCGGGCACGCGCCGCCGGGCAGGACAGTCCGGCGACCTTCCTGCTGGCCGACGCCCAGACCCATCCCTTCGACTCGGAATACGACCTGATCATGTCCCGCTTCGGGGTGATGTTCTTCCAGGATCCGGTGCGGGCCTTCACCAATCTGCGCAGTGCCGCGCGCGGCGAGCTGCGCTGCATCGTCTGGCGCGGCTACGACGAGAACCCTTTCATGACCACCGCCGAACGCGCCGCCGCCCCGCTGCTGGCGGGTATTCCGGCCCGAATCCCGGACGCCCCCGGACAATTCGGGCTCGCCGACGGCGACCGCACCGCCGCCATCCTGCGTACGAGCGGCTGGGCCGAGGTGGTGGTCGCGCCGATCGAGGTCGAGTGCGTCCTGCCCGAGGACAAGCTGGTCTGGTACTTCACCACCCTGGGCCCGCTGGCGCCGCTGCTGCCCGGTGTCGACGACGCCACGCGTGCCCGCGTCGTCGACACCGTCCGCGCCGCCTTCGAACCGTTCGTGCACGGCGACGAGGTGCGCTACACCGCCGCCTGCTGGGAGGTGCGCGCGAGCGCCCGGCCCTGAACCCGGCTCAGGACGCCTTGTACTTGCGCAGGTATTCGCCGGTCAGCGAGGTCGGATGGGCGAGCAGCTCGGCCGGTGTGCCGGTGCAGACGATCTCGCCGCCGGCCTTGCCACCGTCCGGACCCAGGTCGACGACCCAGTCGGAGTGCGCCACCACATCGAGGTTGTGCTCGATCACCACGACGGTGTTGCCGCGCTCGACCAGATTGTCCAGCAGGGCCAGCAGGGTGTCGACATCGGACATGTGCAGGCCGGTGGTGGGCTCGTCCAGCACGTAGACCGACCCCGAATTGCCCAGCTGGGTGGCGAGTTTGATGCGTTGACGCTCGCCACCCGAGAGGGTGCTCATGGCCTGGCCCAGGCTCAGGTAGCCGAGCCCGACCTCGTTCATGGTGCGCAACTTGGCATTCAGTGCTTTTTCGGTGAAGAATTCCAGCGCCGCCTCGGCCGACAGCTCGAGCACGTCGGCGATGGACTTGCCGCGCAGGGTGTGCAGCAGCACCTCGTCGGAGAAGCGGCGGCCGTCGCACGAATCACAGTGTGTGGTCACCGGATCCATGTAGGCGATCTCGGTGATGATCACCCCGCGGCCCTCGCACTGCTTGCAGGCGCCGTCGGAGTTGAAGCTGAACAGACCGGCCGGTTGCCCGCTGGCCTTGGCGAACAGCTTCCGGATCGGGTCCATCAGGCCGAGATAGGTGGCGGGCGTGGACCGGGAGGAGGCACCGATCGCGGACTGGTCGACGAAGATCGCCTCCGGATGTTCGCGCACGAACACATCCCGGATCAGCGAGCTCTTGCCCGACCCGGCCACGCCGGTGATCGAGGTGAGAATGCCGGTCGGGATGCCGACGCTGACATCCTTCAGGTTGTGCACCACGGCGTGCTCGATGCGCAGTTCGCCGGTGGCCGCGCGGAAGGATTCCTTGACCCGGAACGGCCGCCGCAGTCCGGCGCCGGTGGGTGTGTCGGCCGTGCGCAGATCGGCGAAACTGCCCTGGAACACGACCTGTCCGCCGTGCACGCCCGCGCGCGGGCCGACATCGACGATGTGGTCGGCGATCTGGATGACATCGGGGTCGTGCTCGACCACCAGGACCGTGTTGCCCTTGTCCCGCAGTGCGCGCAGCAGGGCGTTCAGCCGGCCGACATCGCGCGGGTGCAGGCCGACGCTGGGCTCGTCGAAGATATAGGTGAGGCCGATCAGCGTCGAGGACAGGTGCTTGATCATCTTCAGGCGCTGACCCTCGCCACCGGACAGGGTGGAGGTGGCGCGGTCCAGGCTCAGATAACCGAGGCCGATATCGATGACGCGGCGCAGCGCGGTGCGGATCGCATCGGCCAGGCCGAGCGCGCCCGGGTCGGTGATCTCGTCGAGCACCGCCAGCAGGTCGGTGATCTGCATGGCCGACCATTCGGCGATAGTGCGGCCGTTGATCTTCGTGGCCAGCGCGGCCGCGCTCAGGCGCGCGCCGTGACAGGTGCCGCAGACGCCTTCGGTGAGGAATTTGGCGATCTGCTCGCGGGTCTTCGCGCTGAGCGCGGAGGTGTCGCGTTGCAGGCGGGTGCGGGTGAATTTCGCCGCCAGCCCTTCGTAATTCGCCTTCCAGGAGCCTTTGGCGAAGGTCAGCTCCACCTGGCCGCCGGTGCCGTAGAGGAAGTCCTGCCATTCCGTATCGGTGTAGTCGGCGAGTTTCTTGTCGAGGTCGAAACGGCCGGAATTCCCGTACAGCTGCCAATCACCGCTGCCCGGTGCGTAACCCGGCAGCAGGATCGCGCCCTCGTTCAACGACTTCGCGCGATCCACCAGCCGATCCGGGTCGGCCTGGGCGCGGAATCCGAGGCCGTCGCAATCCGGGCACATGCCCTGGGGCACGTTGAAGGAGTAGTCGTAGACCAGCCCCGAGGTGGGTGATCCGAAGCGCGCGAACATCGCGCGCACCATGGAGTAGATGTCGGTCATCGTGCCCACCGTGGAGCGCGGTCCGCCGCCCACCGGCTGCTGATCGATGATCACCGGCGCGTTCAGGCCCTCGATGGCCTCGGCGTGCGGGCGTTCGTAGCGCGGCAGGAAGTTCAGGATGAAGGCCGGAAACGTGGCGTAGAGCTGGCGCTGCGATTCCACGGCGATGGTGTCGAAAACGATCGAGGACTTTCCGGAGCCGGACACGCCGGTGAACACCGTGATCTTGTTCTTGGGAATCTCCAGCGACACATTGCGCAGATTGTGTTCACGCGCGCCGAGGATCCGGATGACGGCAGCGTCGGACGCGGCGGATTCAGTGGAAGGCATGCCGAACACCATGCCACGGCACCCCGACAAAAAGCTGCGGCGCAAGTGACTCAACTCACAGATCGAATTTCACCGAATAACTCCGGAAATCGGTGATCGCAATGGTCCGCATCCCGCCGCGTCGCGCCGGGTTAACAGCCGCCTGCGCCTACAGTGGGTGCTGAAAAATAGCTGTTCCGACCCGCGTACGCCGATTCGAAGGGTTGATCAGATGACCGCACCACAGCTCGATCCAGTGGTCGGCGAGTTCGTCGACGCGCTCAACGCACACGACCACGACCGGTTGTTCGCCCTGCTCGCCGCGGACGCGACCATGTCCGACGACGGAGTCGCGCGCAATATCGGCCAGTGGACCTCCCGGGAGATCTTCGACAGCAACGGGCGGATGAAAATCGAATCCGTCGCCGACAACGGCCGCGAATTGGTCGCCGACTACACCAATTCCCGCTGGGGCTCGATGCGCACGAACTGGCGTTTCACCGTGCACGACGGCAAGATCAGCCGCTTCGAGACCGGCCAGGCGTGATCTAGGCTCGGGGTTGTCCCGCCCCCCGGTCACCAGGAGGAAAAGATGAAGGCAGGCGCCGGTTTCGCGATCGTTGCCCTGGCGGTGCTGCTCGTCGGCTGCACCGACGTCAAGAAGGCGCTCAACCGCGGCGGCGACACTCCGTGCTCGGAGTACGTGACCCAGGACCAGGACACCAAGCGGATGACCATCACCAAGTTCGTCCAACAGCGCACCGGGGAGAAGAACGAGCCGGCGGGCACGGTCGTCGACGCCACGCTGTTCCAGGTCGACCTGCTCTGCGGCAACCAGCGCAATACCGAGACCACGATCGCGAACGCCGACGTGGCCGGGATATTCATCACCAAGTAGACACCTCGGCGCCCGTCGCTTCGGACGGGCGCCGAATGCGCTCAGCCGACGTCGAACGGCTCGCCCCACAGCGTCACCCGGGATTCGGCCTGCGCGGTACTGATATCGACCCGCACGAACGAACGGGCCCGCGTGGTACCGCCGTTGCAGCCGTCGATACTGAACGGTTCGTCGGTCCAGGTGACGCTGCCCTGCCGCCCGACCACCTGGTGGTAGACCCGCCCCGGCACCGAACTCGCCTCGCGCGCACGGACATCCAGCAGATAGCGGGCGACGGTGCGGCCGGAGGCCAGGGTGAGCATCCGCGAGCGATCCGGCGTATCGGTGGGCGCGAGCGCGATCGCACTGTTGCCGACCGCCGAGAGCGCCTCGATATCCGCCTGGCAGGCAACGACATAGCCGGGATAGATCTTCATGGCCGCGGTGTCGGCGTCGGCCCCGGTGACCTCGACGCCGCCGCGCCCGCTCACCCAGAGATTGCGCCGCCCCGCGACCACGCCCGGGTTCGTCTTGGCGGATTCGCCGGTGAGCCGGACCGTGACCGTGGTGCCCTCGCCGAGATCGCGGGTGATCTTCCCGTCGGGTAACGCGAGGAATGTCTCCGCGGTGGCCTCCGGTGCGCCGCACCAGACCGCGAGTACGGCGACGCCGATGCCGAATGTCTTGCGCGCGTGGCGCTTCCTGCCCTGCCTGCTGACCATGTGCTCCCTTAGGCGTTCGAATGTGCACGAAAGGTGAGTCGATCTGACATAGAGCTGCGGGCAAAGAATAGCCGGAGGTTTACTAGCCTCGCGCGCGGGTACCGCATACGGCCAGCGCGGCGCAACCCGTCGGCGAAAGTTGGGCGTGGCGAGCTTGCGTACGCCATGATGTGAGCACGAATGTGAGTCGCTCGATCCTTCCGACGATGAGGTTTGACGAGGTGGCCCTGTTCCGCACCCTGACCCAGCAGCGGGCAGAACTGGAAAAGGAATGGTCCAGGTGGGCCACGTCCACGACCGCCGCTGCGCGGCTGACGCCGTCGACTCCCCTGCTACGCAACGAGGTAGCGCAGTCCTGGGAGCGTTCCCTGCACACCGTCGACCCGGCCCGCACCGTCGCGCCGAGCCGCGACGACCTCGCCGACCGCTGGACGGAATCCCCACTGCGCCGCCCGATCACGGCGCTCGCCGAACAGTTGCGGGGCATCAGTTCCGATGCCGGTTACGTCGCGGCGGTCACCGACGACACCGGCACCATCGTGTGGACCTGCGGCGACCGCACCATCCGGCGCCAGGGCGAATCGGTGAACTTCGCACCGGGCGGCTGCTGGGACGAAAGCCAGATGGGCACCAACGGTTTGTCGCTGGCGCTGCACACCGACAGCCCGGTCACCGTGTTCTCCGCCGAGCACCTGGTGGCCGCGCTACACGGCTGGGTCTGCTATTCCGCGCCGATCCACTCCCCCGACGGGCGCGTGCTCGGCGTACTCGATCTGTCCAGCCGCTGGGAGCGCTCGCATCCGGCGATCATGTCCTCGGTCCGCGCGCTGGCCACGGCGGCCGAAACCATGTTGCGCACCACCGATTCACGGCCGCGCACGGGCGTCCGCCTGGAGTGCCTGGGCACCGCCCGCCTGCTGCGCGACGGGCGCCCGGTGCCGCTGCCGCCGCGCCAGCTCGAGATCCTGGCGCTGCTCGCGCTCGAACCCGACGGCTATACCCCCGATCAGCTGCACGCGGCGGTCTACGGCGACCGTCCGGTCTCGACCAGCACGCTCAAAGCCGATGTCTCGCACCTGCGCCGGGCGACCGGCGGCGAGATCGCCAACCGCCGCTACACCCTCACCGGTCCGCTGTCCTGCGACGCGGTGGATCTGCTGGCCGCCATCCAGTCCGGCGACACCAGCGCCGCGGTCTGGCTCTACCGCGGCCCGCTGCTGCCCGGCTCCGACACACCGGGCGTCCTGGAGTGGCGCGACTATCTCGATGTCGGCGTGCGCACCGCGGTGCTGGCCAGCGACCGGCCCGAGCACGCGGTCGGTTTCGGCGAGCGCAGCCCCGACGATGTCGAGATCCACGAGCACGCGCTGCGTCTGCTGCCCGAGGACGACGTCCGCCGCGCCGTCGTCAGCGCCCGCCTGCACACGGCCCGGCGTGGCCACTGACTTCTCGACGCACTCCACTGATCTCCACCAACCTCGCACCAACCTTCGCGGGGAATAGTTGGCCGCACGATGTTTCCGTGAGGAGCTAGCGCCATGATCTATGCCAAGCCGGGGTCCGACAACGCCATCGTCGGATACGCCGCCCGCTACGACAACTTCATCGCAGGCGACTGGGCGCCGCCGATCGAGGGGCGTTATTTCGACAACCCGTCCCCGGTGGACGGCGAGATCTTCTGCGCCGTCGCCCGTTCCACCGCCGCCGATATCGATATGGCCCTCGAGGCCGCGCACCAGGCCGCCGAGGGCTGGGCCGCGACCTCGCCCACCGAGCGCGCCAATATCCTCAACAAGATCGCCGACCGGATCGAGAACAGCCTCGAACCCCTCGCGGTCGCCGAGACCTGGGACAACGGCAAGCCGGTGCGCGAAACCCTCGCCGCGGACCTACCGCTCGCGGTCGATCACTTCCGGTATTTCGCCGGCGCCCTCCGCGCTCAGGAGGGGAGCGTCGCGGAGATCGATGGTGACACCATCGCCTATCACTTCCACGAGCCGCTCGGCGTGGTCGGGCAGATCATCCCGTGGAACTTCCCCATTCTCATGGCGGCCTGGAAACTCGCGCCCGCCCTGGCCGCGGGCAACTGCGTCGTGCTGAAACCGGCCGAGCAGACTCCGGCGTCGATTCTGCTGGTGGTGGAATTGATCGCCGACCTGTTGCCGCCCGGTGTGCTGAACGTGGTCAACGGATTCGGCGTGGAGGCGGGCAAACCGCTGGCGTCCAGCCCGCGGGTGGCCAAGGTGGCCTTCACCGGCGAGACCACCACCGGCCGGCTGATCCTGCAGTACGCCAGCGAGAACATCATTCCGGTGAGCCTGGAACTGGGCGGGAAGAGCCCCAATATCTTCCTGCCCGATGTCATGGCCGCCGACGACGAATTCCTCGACAAGGCGGTCGAGGGTTTCGTGATGTTCGCGCTGAATCAGGGCGAGGTGTGCACCTGCCCGTCGCGGGCGCTGGTGCACAGCTCCATCTACGACGAATTCCTGGCCCGCTGCGTCGAACGCACCCGCGCGATCATCGGCGGCAATCCGCTCGACGACACCACCATGATCGGCGCCCAGGCCAGCAACGACCAGTACGAGAAGATCCTGTCCTACATCGACATCGGCCGCCAGGAGGGTGCCCGCGTGCTGACCGGCGGGGAAGCGCGCAAGGTCGACGGGCTGCCGGGTGGCTACTACATCCAGCCCACGATCTTCGAGGGCAGCAACTCCATGCGCATCTTCCAGGAGGAGATTTTCGGACCGGTGGTGGCGGTGACCCGCTTCGACACCACGGCGGAAGCGGTCCGGATCGCCAACGACACCCTCTACGGGCTGGGCGCGGGCGTGTGGACGCGGGACGGGAACACCGCGTACCGGATGGGCCGGGCCATCAAGGCCGGCCGGGTCTGGACCAACTGCTACCACGCCTATCCGGCGCACGCGGCGTTCGGCGGATACAAGAAGTCCGGGATCGGGCGGGAGAACCACAAGATGATGCTCGAGCACTACCAACAGACCAAGAATCTGCTCGTCAGCTACTCCCCCGCCAAACTCGGATTCTTCTGATGCAGAACCGGATACGCCAAATGCATAGCAGGGTTCATCGGGTAGGTATGACAGACGCGGCGCGTACGGTATTGCGCCGCTTGATCGAACAGCACGGACCGGTGCTGTTCCACCAGTCCGGTGGTTGCTGCGACGGCAGCTCGCCGATGTGCTTCCCGGCGCGGGAGTTCCACGTCGGCGCGCAGGACGTGCTGCTCGGGCACTTGGCCTGGCACACCGAGTTCTGGATGAGCGGTGATCAGTTCCAGCTCTGGAAGCACACGCATCTGACCGTCGACGTGGTGGAGGGGCGCGGCAGCGGGTTCTCGCTGGAGGCGCCGGACGGCGTGCGGTTCATCATCCGCTCCCGGCTGCTGACCGAGGTCGAACTGTCCACCCTGGCGGCGCTGCCGCCGCCGCGCACCGGCGCGGACGAGCTCACCTGAGGATGACCCGGTGATGACCGGCAGCGAGATTCTTGGCGATCTCGCACCGGTGCATTACCTGCCGCGCCAGGCCGACTCGCCGCAGACCGAGTCGGCCTGGCCCGCGGTATCTCAGCGGCCCGGCAGGAAGCGGATGACTCGCGCCACCGTCATCAGGAACGGCTGCCACTTGTCCTGCGGAACCAGCGGCGGCGCATCGAGGTTCAGGAACCGGGTGACCACGACGGTCTGCGGTTCGGTGAACTTCAGCAGGCCGTCGGGGCCGTGGCGGCGGCCCACGCCGGAGATGCCCATGCCGCCCATGGGCGCGGCGGTGGTGCCCCACGCGGGTGCGTAACCCTCGTCGACGCACACCGTGCCGGCGTGCAGGCGCTGCGCGATCCGCTCGCCCGCGGACTTGCTCGCCGCCCACACACTGGCATTGAGGCCGTACTCGGTGTCGTTGGCGAGCCGGATCGCCTCTTCCACGTCGGCGACCGGGTAGATCGACACCAGCGGGCCGAAGGTCTCCTCGCGGCCGCAGGTCATCTCGTCGGTGACCTTGGACAGCACGGTCGGCTCGAAGAACAGCGGGCCCAGATCCGGGCGAGCCTTGCCGCCGGCCAGGACCTCCGCGCCCTTGGCGGTGGCGTCGGCGACGTGCTTGGACACCGTCTCGAGCTGCGATTCGGAGATGAGGCTGCCGATATCGGCCGAATAGTCGTAGGTGGCGCCGAGTTTCGCGGCCTCGACCGCGGCGACGAACTTCTCGGTGAACTCCGCGGCCACCGACTGCTCGACGTAGAGCCGTTCGATCGAGATACAGAGTTGCCCGGCGTTGGAGAAGCAGGCGCGTACCGCCGCCTTGGCGGCCTTGGCGAGGTCGGCGCCGGCGGTGACGATCATCGGGTTCTTGCCGCCGAGTTCGGCGGAGAAGCCGATCAGGCGGGCGCCGCACTGCTGGGCCAGCGCCCGGCCGGTGGCCGAGGAACCGGTGAACATCAGGTAGTCGCAGCTGTCGACGATGGCGGTGCCGACCACAGTGCCGGGGCCGGGGACCACGGCGAGCAGGTCGCGCGGGAGTCCGGCCCGGTAGAGCAGTTCGGCGGCGGCCAGCGCCGAGTACGGGGTCTGGCTGTCGGGCTTGACCACGACCGCGTTTCCGGCCAGCAGTGCCGGGATGGCGTCGCCGATGGCCAGCAGCATCGGGTAGTTCCAGGGCGCGATGACCCCGACGACGCCCTTGGGCTGCGGGGTGACCGCGGCTCGGTTCAGTACCGGGAAGGCGCCGGGCACGGACTGCGACGCGAGCAGCTTGGGCGCGACCCGGGCGAAGTACCGGGCCGCGAAGATCATGCCCATGATCTCTTCCTGGGCCGCCCAGCGTGCCTTGCCGGTCTCGGCCTGCACCACGTCCATGAGGGATTCACGGTGGGCCACCAGCAGGTCGCGGTAGCGGTTCAGGACGGCGGCGCGGTCGGCGGGCGCGGTGGCGGCCCAGCGGGTCTGTGCGGCGCGGGCCTTGCCGAAGGCGGCGGTGACGTCGGCGGCGGTGCCGACGGGCACACTGCCCAGCGTGTTGCCGGTGAAGGTCTCGACGATCGGCTTGCGGTCGCGGGCCGCGGGGTCGTCGATCGCGGCGAGCGCGCTCAGTCGCTCGAAGACTGCGGCATCAGGCGCGGGCATCGTCGCCTCCTTATTTGTCGTTACTGACGGGTACACACAATCTACGCTGCCGCCGCCCCGGCCGATACACCCCGGCCCCGGCGCGCCGCCCGGCCTACTCGAGCACTGTGACGAATCACCAAGGGACAGAACAAACCTCGGTGCAGACCGATTACAGAGATCGTGTGACGGACGGTTTGTCAAATCGAGTCCCGCTCACCGGAATCCGAATCCCTTATGCCGGATTGGCTGGATTACGTTGTCCCAATGTTCAGAGCGAGGCTCGGCGTCCGCGCCCGGATTCTGGCGATCGCGCTCATCCCGAGTTTGACTCTGCTCGTGGTCGGCGTCAGCGCAGCCGGATACCTGGTGAAACAAGGCAACTACGCCAAGAGTTGGGCGACCGAGATGTCGGCCGTCATCGAACCGTCGGCCGAGATGATGGCGGGCATCCAGCTCGAGCGCTACCTCACGCTGCAGCGCATGGCCGGCGACAACACCCTCGGCCCCGCCATCAGCGCCGCGCGGACCCGCCTCGACACCGCCATGAAGAACGTGGTCGAGGTGTCCAAAGGCCTGATCAAGATCGACCCGGCCAAGCTCGAGGGCAAATTCGAGGAATCCGACCAGCTCGCCACTGCCATCGCACAGGCACGCGGCGCGATCGACGTCGGCATGCTGCCCCCGCTCGAGACCTACGGCTTCTACAACAAGCTGCTCGACGTCATCAGCATCGGCGCGCAGATCGCCCAGGAATCCGCGCCCGACGCCGCGACCGCGCGCGAGCTCACCGAAGCGGTGCGCATCCTGTTCGCCAACGAGGCCATGTCGCGCAGCTTCGCCGTCGCCTCCGCCAACTTCCGCGCCGAGAACGGCCCGCTCATCCCGGTCGAGGAATTCAGCCGCCAGGTCGGCTTCTACCGCACCGAGCTCTCCTACCTGGCCGCCGACCTGTCCTCGGACCAGGCGGCCGCGGCCAACGCCATCATCAACAGCACCTCCTGGCAGCGGCTGTCCAGCATGGAAACCGCCATCGGGCAGTACTTCACCGAGGCCGCGCTGCGCAGCACCACCCCGACCGCGCGCAAGACCGAGGTGCCGCTACCGCTGAGCACCCCGGAGTGGACCGAAGCCGCCACCCACGTCAACGAGGCGCTGACCCAGCTCTGGATCACCCAGAACCAGCACGCGCACGGCCAGGCCCGCGACCTCGGCAAGGACAACGAGACCCGCTCGGCCTACGGTGGCGCGGGCGTGGTGCTGGTCTCGATCATCGTCTTCCTGGTCGCCCTGGTGCTGGCCAACCGGATCATCCGGCGTCTCAAGCTGCTGCGCGGCGAGACCCTGGCACTGGCCAACGACCGGCTGCCCGAGCTGATGTCGCGGCTGCGCGCGGGTGAAAAGGTCGACCCCGAAGCCGAATCCGCGAACCTGGACTTCGGCCACGACGAGATCGGACAGGTCGCCAAGGCCTTCGAACAGGCGCACACCGCCGCCGTCAGCGGTGCGATCGCCGAGGCCCGCACCCGTGAGGGCGTGCAGGCGGTGTTCCTCAATATCGCCCATCGCAGCCAGATCGTGGTGCACCGCCAGCTCGAGATCCTGGACGAGGCCGAGAACCGGCAGGAGGATCCGGCGCTGCTGGAGACCCTGTTCCGCCTGGACCATCTGGCCACCCGCGAACGCCGCAACGCCGAGAACCTGATCATTCTGGGCGGCGGCCAGCCGGGCCGCCAGTGGCGCAGCCCGGTCGCGCTGATCGACCTGGTGCGTTCCGCGGTCGGCGAGACCGTCGACTACGCCCGGGTGCGGGTATCGCGCCTGCCCGAGGCACACATCATGGGTTCGGTCGTGGCCGACCTCATCCACCTGCTCGCCGAACTGGTGGACAACGCGACCTCGTTCTCCCCGCCGCAGTCCCGCGTCGAGGTGTTCGGCAACGTGGTCGGCAAGGGTCTGGTCGTCGAGATCACCGACCAGGGCATGGGCATGCCGGAGGGCGAACTCGCGCGCGTCAACGAGATGCTGCGCAACCCACCGGATTTCGGTGTCGCCGCGCTGTCGGTGGACTCCCGCCTGGGCCTGTTCGTGGTCGCCCAGCTCTCGGCCCGCCACGGTGTGTCGGTGCGGCTCTCGGACTCCGACTACGGCGGGATCCGCGCCATCGTGCTGATCCCGTCCGCGCTCCTGGCCGCCGACGCCCACCTGCCGCCGGCCGAGCAGTCGCTGCCCGAGCACGGGCGGCGCTACCGGCAGTCGGTGCAGTTCACCGGCGAACAGCTGCCCGAGCCGGCGCCGGTGCGCGCGCTGGAATCCGAGTCGACGGCCGTGCTCACCGCACCGCCCGCCGCGCCGACGCCGCCGGCCTACACCCCGCCCGCGGTGGAACCGCCGCGCATGACTTCCTCGCTCGGCCTGCCGCGTCCGGACCTCACGCCATCGGCGCCGCGCCTGGAGCCGCCCGCCGCGACGCCGAGCTCGGATACCGCGTTCGGCCTGCCGCCGCGACCGGAGACCGGGGTGAGCGCGGACGGTCGCCCGCTGCTGCCACGCCGCAGCCGTCAGGCCAATCTGGCGCCGCAGCTGGCTCAGCAGCCCGAGCCCGCCACCCCGCCCACCCCGCTGGTGGAGCGCGCGCGATCGGCCGAACAGGCCCGAGATCTGATGTCCGCCATCGAGAACGGAACCCGGCAGGGGCGGCGCGCCCACCCCGTCGGCCAACAGGAACAGGAAGGCTACGGTGACCGCTCCCCAAACCGGTGATCTGAACTGGCTATTGGACGATCTGGTGGACCGGCTTGCCGGGGTTCGGCACGCGGTGGTGTTGTCCACCGACGGCCTGCTGCTCGGCCGCTCCACCGCCATGAGCCGCGAGGATGCCGAACATTTCGCCGCCATGTCCTCCACGCTGTACGGGCTGGCCCGCAGCGCGGGCGCCCGCTTCGAGGGCGGCGGTGTCCGGCAGGCGGTGATCGAGCTGGACCGCGCGGTTCTGTTCGTCACCTCCGCGGGCACCAATGCCTGTCTGGCGCTTCAGGCTTCGGAGACCGCGAATCTAGGCATGGTGGCCTACGAAATGAACGTCACCGTGCAACGCGTCGGCAACTACCTATCCACCCCTGCGCGTCTGCCATGACGCGCAGGGGGGAACCCTGGTTCGATGAGGCGGCCGGGCCCCTGGTCCGGCCGTATGCGCTCACGCGGGGGCGGACCATGGGTGCGGGGCATGATCTGGATCTACTCACGGTGGTCGTGACCACCGATCCGGCGCCGGTTCTGCGCCGGGTCGAACCCGAGTACGCCCGAATCATCCACCTGTGCAAAGTTCCCCACGCGGTGGCAGAAGTGTCTGCCAACTTGAAACTTCCCTTGGCAGTGACCAAGATCCTTGTCGGAGACTTGATCGGCGAGGGACATCTCATCTTCCGGGCTCCGGTGCAACCGGAGACCGGTCCCGGCGATCTCAACGTATTGCGAGCGGTTCTGGATGGCATCCGAAAACTTTGACAACACGCCCAGGCTGGCGGCCTCGGTGAAGATCCTCATCGCCGGTGGCTTCGGCGTCGGCAAGACCACGATGGTCTCGGCCATCAGTGAGATCACCCCGCTGCGCACCGAGGAGCTGATCACCGAGGTCTCGAGCGGCGTCGACGATCTGTCCGGCGTCGAACAGAAGCACACCACCACGGTGGCACTGGATTTCGGACGCATCACCATCGACCAGGATCTGGTGCTGTATCTGTTCGGCACGCCCGGACAGGATCGGTTCTGGTTCCTGTGGGACGAGCTCTCGCGCGGCGCCCTGGGCGCGGTGGTGCTGGCCGACACCCGCCGGCTCAGCAATTCCTTCGCCGCCGTGGACTATTTCGAGCGCCGCGGCGTGCCGTTCATGGTCGGGGTGAACTGCTTCGACGACGCGCCCCGCTACACCGTGGAGGAAGTGCGCGACGCGCTCGACCTGGATCCGGTCACCCCCGTGCTGCTCTGCGATGCCCGCAGCCGCGAATCCTGCAAGAACGCGCTGCTGGTGCTCATGGAGCACCTCATCGAATTGGCCGGTCGCGCACCGGTTCCCAGTAGCTAGCCCACCCGTCGCATCGTGGCGCTGTGTTGATCGGCGCGACGACGCGCCACGCCGATACGGCCCCGCCTCGACATGTTCGAGGCGGGGCCGAGTCGGGTCAGCCGAGCTGTCCGGCGGCGGCCAGATCGTCGAACAGCAGCTGGTCGACGGGCGGTACCAGCTCCCGGTCGGCGTAACCGAACCAGGCCAGTGCGTCGATCTCGCTGCTGGCGGTCAGGATGCCGTGGTATTCGGCGGTGTAGCAACTCATTCGGACCAGCAGACCGTTGTCCGCGGCCTCGTAGGTGCCCACGTGCGCGACGGTGTCCGGCAGCAGCGCTACCGTCAACTCCTCCTCGATCTCACGCAGCAGCGTTTGCAGATCCGTCTCCGCCCCTTCGCGTTTGCCGCCCGGAATGTAGAAGACGTCCTTGCCGCGCGGACGGGCGCACAGAATGCGCCCGTCCTCGATCCGCACCCACGCCACCGTGTCGATCAGCCGCCGCTCTGTCACCGCGGCAGCCTAACCCGGCGAGATTTCGTCGGCTCGGGCGCCGGAACCGGCGCATCGCGGTGCTAGCGGAAGCGGGCCGCGTGCTCGGCCAGCCAGTCGGCGAAAGTCCGGGCGGGACGGCCGGTTACCTGTTCGACGGTCGGGTCGACCGTGGTCGACTCGGCGTTCGGTGCGGCGTACCAGCCGACCACGTATTCGGCGTCCGCGCGCGGCACACCGGTGGCCAGCAGCCGCTCGATGGCCTGCTCATGGGTGATCCGCTCGAAGGCGACCGCACGGCCCACGGCCTCCGACAGCAGTTTCAGGCGCTGACCGGGGGTCAGCGCCTCCGGACCGGTGAGGTTGTAGGCCCGCCCCGAGTGGCCGTCCTCGAGCAGGGCGATCGCGGCGACCGCGCCGATATCGCCCTCGTGCACCAGCGCGCTCGGGAAGTCGTAGGGTTCGCGGATGACGCCTTCGGCGCGAATGGAATCCGCCCAGGTGAGCGTGTTGGACATGAATTCCTGTGGTTCCAGCCGAGTCCATTCGACCCCGGAGTCCGCGACCGCCTGTTCGACCGGCCCCACGCCGCCGCCCCACAGCACGGTGATCCGCCGGACACCGGAATCGACCGCGCGGCGTACCAATTCGGGACCGACATCGGCCAGCCCCGCGGTCACGGTGATGTGCAACCGGTCGACGCCGGTGAAGTCCAGTGCGGCGGGCTCGGTGTGCGTGCCCGCGACCAGCTCCGCGCCCGCGGGCAGCAGTGCCGCGGCGGCGGCCGGGTCGCGCGTCAGCGCCCGCACCCGCGCGCCGCGCTCGAGCAGTTCCCGCACCACCTGGCGGCCGGTGTTGCCGGTAGCGCCGGTGACCAATGTCGTCATGTCGAGATCCTTTCGTCGGACCCGACCGTAAAACCTCAACTTTGATAGAGGTCAAATTCGTTCGGCGAACCGTGCTTTCAGCGCGTCCAGGCCCTGCGCGGCGGCCAGCCGCGCGAGCGCGGATTCCAGGCGCGCGGCAGGTACCGCACCGCCGTCGAACATCGACACGACCACCTCGCCGTCCAGCTCCCAGGTTCCCGCGATCCGGCCGTCGACCAGCACCAGCGGCGCGATCCACCCCGCCTTCCGGCTGACCTCGCCGCGATGCGCGGCGGGCAACAGCGCGGTGTCCTTGGTGCCCGGACCCAGCACGTACTGATCGAAAGCGCCCAGCAGGTGCACCGAGGAGCTCGGGCGGGCGGCCGCCAGCTCGTCCACGTCGGCGGTGCGGACGTAGACGCGCACGCCTTCCACGTCGACCTCGGTCAGCGCGTCACCGAGGGCCGAGAACCAGCCCCGGACAGCGGGTTTGCGATTGCTGTTGCGGCTGAGCCAGGCGTCGAAGGTCTCCGGGGTCGCGGGACCGTAGGCGCCGAGATAGGCGGACACCGCAATCGGCCCCGCGACCTCGGGCTCCGGCAGCCCGGCCCAGTCCGCGAGCAGCCGCTTCGGCGTCGTGAAGGTGACCCGATTGCCTTGCGCCGCACCGTGACACAATGCGCCCTGCCAAGCCAGCGGCTTGAGCAGCGCGCCCCAGCCCGACCGCAGCCCCTCCCCCAGTTTGTGAAAGGCCTTGTCCGCCAGCAACGCCTCGACCAGCTCGTCCCGGGTGAGCGCCGGGCCGTCGAGAATCTGCGCGACCGCCTCGGTCAGCGCCGCCACCTCGGCCGGCGTGGCGCCGAAGACCTTCTGCCAGGACGCCTTTTCCCAGGTCCGAGTGGCGGCCATGAGGGGAAGGAAGGCGGCCGCCGCGGCGGGGGTGAGCGCGTGCAGGGTGCCGCGCATCGCCCAGGTCTTCAGCAGCGTGCCGCGCCCCAGCTCCCGGGTGAGCGCGCCCGCCTCGGGCGTCGTACTGCGCAGGGCCACGGCGGTTTCCGCGGAGGAGGTCACCTGCGCCTGCACCCCGCAGAGCCGGTCGACGATGGCGGGCACCGGGTCCGCGGACGGTTCCGAGACGAACTGGCGCGTCAACCGCCAGGTGAACACCTGATCCCAGGTAATCCGCACTGCTGCTCCCACTAGCGTGGCCGAGCCGTGTGGCGCCGCAGCGCCGCGCGTAACCCGGCCGATTCCTCGGCGCTGATCTGATCGACGAAATGGCTCAGCACCAGATCGGGGCGACCACCAGCGCCCAACGCCTCCAACATCACCCGCGCACTGTATTCCTCGCGGGTCAGAGTCGGCCAATACCGGTAGGCCTTGCCCGCGCGCTCGCGGGCCAGCCACCCCTTGCGGTGCAGATTGTCCATGGTCGACATGACGGTCGTGTAGGCGATCTCGCGTTCGGCGCCGAGTTCCTCGAAGAGGTCGCGCACGGTGGTGTACTCGCTGTCCCGGTCCCAGATCCGGTCCATGATCACGGCTTCCAGCTCTCCGAATCCACGCACCGTGCCGAACTCCTCAATCGTGATCATCAGCCCCGCCGTCAGAGTACCGACCGTACGGCATTCCTACGGACTCGAACCGTAGATTCCCTCCCCCGGCCGATTCCGCTCCCGAGCCGAATATGCGAACATATGTTCGAACCACGAGTCGAGGAGGGCCGCCGATGCCACCCGAATCCCGCCCCCGGATCCAATCCCGGGCCGAGGCGTCGATCCTGCACGCCGATCTCGACTCCTTCTATGCCTCGGTCGAACAGCGCGACAATCCGCGGCTGCGCGGGAAACCGGTGATCGTCGGCGGCGGTGTCGTCCTCGCGGCCAGCTACGAGGCGAAAGCATTCGGGATCCGCACCCCGATGAACGGCGGTCAGGCGATCCGGCTGTGCCCGCGCGCCATCGTCGTCCCGCCGCGCATGCACGCCTACGCCGACGCCAGCAAGGCCGTCTTCGAGGTCTTCCGGGACATCACACCGCTCGTCGAGGGCATCTCCATCGACGAAGCGTTCCTCGATGTCGGCGGGCTGCGGCGGATCGCGGGCGAGCCGGTAGCGATCGCACAGCGGCTGCGCGCCCGGATCCAGGCCGAGGTCGGCCTGCCCATCTCGGTCGGCATCGCGCGCACCAAGTTCCTCGCCAAGGTCGCCAGCGCGGTCGCCAAACCCGACGGCCTGCGGCTGGTGCCGCCCGACGGCGAACTCGACTTCCTGCACCCGCTGCCGGTCGAAAGACTGTGGGGCGTCGGCGATGTCACGGCGGCGAAGCTGCACGAGCACGGCATCACCCGGATCGCCCAGCTCGCCGACCTGGGCGAGCGCCCGCTGCGCACGATCGTCGGGCCGGCCGCCGCCCGGCACCTGTTCGCGCTGTCGATGGCCCGCGACCCGCGCCGAGTCGAAACCGGCCGGCGTCGCCGCTCGATCGGCGCCCAGCGCGCACTCGGGCGGGGGCACCGACCGCCCGAGGAGATCGAGGCCTACCTGCACGGCCTGACCGACCGGCTCGGCCGCCGCCTGCGCGCCGCCGACCGGGTCTGCCGAACGGTGGTGCTGCGCATGCGTTTCGACGATTTCAGCCGCGCCACCCGTTCGCACACGCTGGCCCGGCCCACCGATTCCACGGCCACGATCCTGGCCGCCGCCCGCACCCTGCTGGCCACGGCCATGCCGATGATCGGCGACCGCGGGCTCACCCTGATCGGGCTCGCGCTCACCAATCTCGACGATGCCGAGGGCGCCCAGCTGGAGCTACCGCTCCAGGCCCGCGCCGGCAACACCCTCGATGCCACACTCGACGATCTGCGGCAGCGATTCGGGTCGGCCGCGGTGACCCGAGCGGCGCTGTTACGCCGCGGCGAGGGCATCTCGGTGCCGCTCCTGCCCGACTGACCGGGCGATTCACCAGCCCGGCGCGGTCTGCACCCGCCCGTCGTCGATGGCGGTCAGCAGGTCCGCGTGATCGGCGCGGGTCTGATCCGCGTAGGCGAGCGCGAACGTCCCGACACCGTCGACGAACGCGTGTCCCTTGCCGATGTAGGCGGCGATCGCGACCGGATCTCCGCTGCGCGCATGGGCTTTGGCCAGGGCGTGCGCGCACGAGGCCGCGAACTCGGTCAGATAGGGCGCGATCCGGTGACCGTCCGGGATCACCTTCATATCGCGGAACTGGCGGACGTAGAAGTCCAGGCCGCGCAACCGGGTCCAGCCGGTGAACAGGTCGGTCGCCGACTGCATCAGGTGCTGGCCGAGTACGACGCGGTGCCCGTGATTGTCCTGCGCGCTGGGCGCGAGATGGGGCTCGTAGGCCGAGCTTCCGGCCTGTTTGATCTGGAGAAACAGCGGAGCCTGCCCGCTGCGCCCCTCGGCCAGCACCAGGAACACCCGCATGCCGACGCTGCCGACCCCGACGACCTGGCGCACCACATCGGTGAGTGTGAACCGTTCCAGCAGCCGGTTCAGATGTTCGGGCACCGAGGCCGAATACGTCTCGAAGACCTCCCGGGCAACCTCGGCCTGATCGCGCAGCCGCGGCCCGTCCAGGTGCACCCGGAACGGCGGCTTGTCGATGATCCGGCGCCGGCCGTCCCTGACCTCGGTCAGCTTGTGGAAAGCCCCCGCGCTGGTGCGTTTCTCGGCTTCCTTGGCGATATGGGCTCGCATCTCCTCGGCGTCGTGCGGCGCCAGTGTCGCCAGCGGGGTGTCCGCGTCGATCCGGTCGTACCAGACGTCGAGCTCGGACATGTCCGCGTAGTCGCGAATGTGCTGCCGGTACGACCACAGCGCCGAGTCCACGGCCTGCTGGGCGGCCGCGTCGTCGAGTTCGTTCTCCCGCGCGCACACCACCAGGCTGGCCGCGAGGCGCTGCACGTCCCATTCGAACGGGCCGGGCAGGGTCTCGTCGAAATCGCGCAGATCGAAGGCCAGATTCCGTTCCGGGGTGGCCCACAGGCCGAAGTTCAGCACGTGCGCGTCGCCGCACAGTTGCACCAGCAGTCCCGAATGCGGCCGGAGCGCCAGATCCGCCGCCATCACCGCCGCGGCACCGCGCAGGTAGGTCCACGGCGACGCGCTCATGCGCCCGTAGCGGATCGGCAGCAGATCGGGGTCGCGCTCCGCGTGCTGCCCGAACAGCACCTCCAGCGCGGTCCGGGTGCGCGCCCCGGCGTCCCATTCCCCCAGCGCGTGCCGCGGCGCGATCTCGCGCGCCGCGTGCCCCAGCTCGGTACCGGCCTGCCGTGCGGAACTACCGGTCATCGTGCTCCTCAGCGGGTTCGGAACTGCACCGGATGGAACAACGCCGCGCGAATCGAAGCGAGAGTACCCCCACCATCGGCACGAATCGGATGCGCCGGGCACACGGCATGTCGTATCCGCGCGAACCCCCTCGAATGACTTCGCCCCCGCGGGCGTCGCCCGCCGGCGACTGGTGGGGCCACAGCTTGTCGAAGGGGAGCCGCCCCGGGACCGGGCTACAGACGCTCGATGATGGTGGCGTTGGCCAGTCCGCCTGCCTCGCACATGGTTTGCAGGGCGTAGCGGCCGCCGGTCTGCTCCAGGTGGTTGACCATGGTGGCGAGGATGCGGGTGCCGGAGGCGCCGAGCGGGTGACCGAGGGCGATAGCCCCGCCGCGCGGATTGAGTTTGGCGGGATCGGCATTGAGGTCGTGCTGCCAGGCCAGCGGGACCGGAGCGAAAGCCTCGTTCACTTCGTAGGCATCGATGTCGTCGATGGTGAGCCCGCCCTTGGCCAGCGCCTTGCGCGTGGCCGGGATGACGGCGGTGAGCATGAGCAGCGGATCGTCACCGAGGACCGCGAAGGAGTGGAAGCGCGCCCGCGGGCGCAGACCGAGCTGGTTCGCCTTCGCTTCGCTCATGATCAGCGCGGCCGAGGCCCCATCGGACAGCGGTGAGGAGTTGCCGGGCGTGATCGACCATTCGATCTCGGGGAAGCGTTGTTTCATCGCCTCGTCGACGAAGGCGGGACGCAACCCGGCCAGGCCCTCGGCGGTGGTGTTCGCCCGGATGGTCTCGTCGGCGGTCAGGCTGCCCGCGGGCAGCAGTTCGTTGTCGAAGCCGCCCGCGGCGGCGGTTTCGGCGGCGAGCCGATGCGAGCGGGCGGCGAAGGCGTCCAGGGTTTCGCGATCCAGCTTCCAGCGCCGGCTCAGGATCTCCGCGGCCGTGCCCTGCTGGATCAGCCCGTCCGGGAAGCGTTGCGCGAGCGGCCCGCGGTTGGGGTCGGCTCCCTGGGCGTTGGAGAACATCGGCACCCGGCTCATCGATTCGACGCCGCAGGCGATGGCGATGTCGTAGGCGCCGGCCAGTACGCCCTGCGCCGCGAAATGCGCCGCCTGCTGCGAGGATCCGCACTGACGGTCCACCGTGGTGGCGGGCACCGACTCCGGGAATCCGGCCGCGAGCACCGCGGTGCGCGAGATATTGAACGCCTGCTCACCGCTTTGGGTGACGCATCCGCCGATCACATCGTCGACCAGTGCCGGATCCAGGTCATTGCGCTCGACCAGGGACCGCAGGACATCCGACAGCAGCGTCGCCGGATGCACATCCGACAGTCCACCACCGGGTTTCCCCTTTCCGGTCGGGGTGCGGACAACGTCGACAATGACAGCGGAAGACATGGCGGCTCCTAGCTCTACTCTGCGATCACCACGCGAATTGCGATTAACTTAATCTACGATACCGCAGCGGTCTACCGGGGCAGGACCAGCATCCACACCGGGAGCAACGCGGCGGTGAGCACCGTCGACTTCACGACCGCGGCGGCAACCAGATCGATCTCGCCGTCGTAGCGCTGGGCGTAGATGAACGCGTTCTGCGCGGCCGGCATGGCGGCGATCACCACGAACATGGCCAGCGTCGGCCCGCTCAAACCGAAGACGTAGCGCAGCGCCGCCCACATGAGCAGCGGGAACCCGACGCACTTCATGGCGATCAGGAAATACTCGACCCGCGCGACCGGCCGCCAGCGCATTCCGTGGGTACCCACGTGCAGGCCGAGCGCGAACAGCGCCACCGGAGACGCCGCCGCGCCCGCGAACTCCAAACCCTCCAGCACCGGCGCGGGCACGCGCACCCCGGCGAGATTGGCCAGCACGCCCGCCGTGCACGCCACCACCACCGGTGTCGCGAGCGCGGACCCCACCGCCCGTGGCACACCCCGGCGCTCGCCCGCACCGGCACTGCCGTGTTCGAGTACCGCGAGGACGATGACCGTCAGCCCGCACACCTGGAACAGCACCACCGGAAAGATCGCCGACGCGTCCCCGAACAGGAAGTCCAGCACCGGCAGCGCGAAATAGGCCGCGTTCACATGCACCGAGCACATGCAGCGCAGCGCGATACCCGGCGCGGGCACACCCGCCCAGCGCGCGCCGAGCGCGAGCACCGCGAAGACGGCGAGCGTGGTGGCCACGTAACCGCCGATGGCGGCGGGCGCGAACAACGCGGCCAGATCCGCGCGATACAGCTGCGGAAACAGGTAGGCCGGGATGGCGAACAGGAAGGCGAAGTCACTGAACGCCTTTCCCGCGTCCCGGGTGTTAGGCGACGCTGAAAATGCCGATCAACCAGGCGTTGAAGATGCCGACCATCAGAGGCAAGAGAACCCCGCCGGGCATAGCCGCAGCGGGG
>NZ_JBHXVZ010000012.1:0-124296 GCF_042672005.1 Nocardia sp. NPDC127579
CCTTCGGAGCCTCACCAAAGGCAAACCGACATGAGCTACACCCCACCGCCCTGGGCATCCAGGGCACCAACCCCAGACACCTACGAACTTAGGGACCGACATGAAGGTATTGCTTGCCGGAGCCACCGGCACCCTCGGAACCCCGCTCGTTCCGCGATTGCTGGCGGCAGGGCACGAGGTGATCGGGTTGACCCGATCCGAAGCGGGCGCGGACCGACTGCGCGCGGCCGGAGCCGAACCCGTCCACGCCGGATTGCTGGACCTGGACCGACTGCTGGCCGCACTGGAGGGATACACCGCCGACGCCGTCATCCATGAGGCGACCGCGATCACGGGGGCTCCCCTGTTCCACCGGAACCTGTACGCCACCGACGACCTGCGCGACCGGGGAACCGCCAACCTCATGCAGGCGGCTCGGCTCGTCGGCGCGAAACGCTTTGTGACGCAGTCGTTCTTCCTCGGATACGGCTATCGCGATCACGGGACGGCGTTGGTCACCGAGGACGCGCCGTTCGCCGAGCTCACCGGCCACGGGCCGACCGACCGCCACATGCGTTCGCTGCGCTCCAACGAGGACCAGGTCCTCGGCGCACGCGATATCGACGGTATCGCGTTGCGCTACGGGATGTTCTACGGCCCCGAACCGATGACCCGGGAACTGGCCGGGCAGACCAGACGCCGCCGCCTGCCCGTCCTCCGCCCGTCCGGGATCACCTCGCCGATCCACATCCACGACGCGGCGACGGCGACCGTGGCCGCGCTCGAGCGCGGCCGAGCGGGTCAGGCGTACAACATCGTCGACGATCGGCCGATCGGCTTCGAGGACTATATCCGCGCACTGGCCGACGCGAGTGACGCGCCACCGCCGCGAACCGTTCCCGGCTGGCTGTTGACACCCGTCCCCTACCTGCACGCGCTGATGGTCGAGACGAGAATTCACGTTTCCAACGCCAAGGCGAAGCGGGAGCTGGGCTGGAATCCAACCTATCCGTCGATCTTCGAGGGTGTGCGCACGATCTGGTCCGAGAACTGAAAGGAGCAGGCCGCCAGGTGGATTGCCGCCCGGCGGTCGGCTTGCGATCATCGTTCCAGCTCGGCTTGCGCGTCGAGCAGCAGACCGGGGGCCGAGTCGCCGGTGGATCACCGACAGGAGCGTCTACCGCCCGGAACAAACCGCGCCCCGTGTGGGAATCCCCATACGGTCATTTCACAGCGCAACTGCGCTGTGGCCCTCATGGTTCCAGACGGAGTAGTGCTGTCATGGCCGTGTGCTCCAGGCGGGAGATGTCGTGGAGCAGGGTGCCGGCATGGGTGAGGGGGGTGGTGTTACCGGAGCGGCCGGCTTCGGCGATCGCGGTGGCGACCTCGGTCCACAGGGTGGCCGATTCGGTGAAGAGGCGGTGGGCGGTGTGGAGGTCGGCGCTGGTCAGGTAGTGGGTGCATTCGCCGAGGAAGTCGCGGTAGAAGGCGCGGAAGAGAGCGCCGCCGGTGCCGCCGCGTTCCATCAGCATGGCGGCCTGCGGTAGATCGCGTTCGGGAGTATCGGTGCGTTGCAGCCACTTCCGCACTTGCACGGCGGCCTTCTCGATGCCGCGACAGCCGAGGTTGGCGATCGGCGGGTTCAGAAATTCCCGGGCGCAGGCGGTGACGGCCGGGACGAGGCGAGATTCCGGGGCGAGCCAGGTGCCGGACAGCGTGAAGGATCGGTGCTTCGCGGTCATCGGGCCGCGTTCGGCCCGCGCGGCGGCGAGACTGGTCAGGCTGGTGGCTACCTTGCCGCCCTGTTGGTCGGTGTCGACCAGGTACGCGTCGTGTTCGTCGTAGCCGTAGACGGCGACCATATGACCACCGAAATGCACCTTCGAGCTGAAGTACTCCAGGTGGTAGCTGTCGAGTTGTAACCCGACCGGATCGCCCGCGTTCAGCACCGCCGCCACCTCGGCCCACGCCTTGCGAGGCGAGGTGGTTTCCGCCTCGCGCAGATCCAGGCCCAGTTGCGTGGCCAGATTCCTGGTGAGCTCGAACGGTTTGACCCGGCCGCCGAGAAACGGGAAACCCATGTTCTTGCTGTCCCAGTAGACGAAGGACAACCCGGACCCGAGCCCGAAGCGCATCGGCTCGGACAGATCGAGCCCCAGATGCCGTAGCAGCACACCCGAAGCCGTTGTCTCACAATGCTGGTCACCGCTGGCGGCGACATCGATCACCGTGGTCATGGCACGCCTTCCTCACGGACGAGCCCTCACCCTCCCACAAGCCACCGACAGGTTCGGCGATCAGTAGGGGCTGTGCGCGCAGTAGATCCGGCCGTTCACGCGCGCCAGTCGCGCTACTCCGCGCACCACCGCCAACGGATCCATACCCGCGACGCCGTCCGCGTCGCGCTCCAGCATCGCAGCCCAGCGCGCGGCGACCCCCGCCAGGTCGGCGTCGGACGCGGCGGCCAAAGCGCCGGTCAGCCGACCGGGCACGCCGAACACTCCACTGCCGTCGTTCACGATCGGAGCGACCCACCTCGGCCACGACCACGCGTTGTACTGTTCGCGCGTGGGTACCCGCTCCGACGGGTCCTCGAGGCCGAGGCCGAGGGCGGCGACGATCCAGAGGCGGGACGAGAGGTTGAGGTTGCCGTTCAGGGAGACATTGAGCGAGCCGACGGCGAAGGCGATGACGGCGGCGAACACGGAGACCAGTTCGACCGCGCGGACCAGCGAGCCGCGGATGGTGGCGGCGAGTTCGGCGATGGCGGCTTCGTGGCGGCGCACCTTCTCGCGTTCGGCCGCGCTGTCCTCGGCCTGCTTGCTGGCGATCTCGATGGCGTCGCGCAAGGCGAGGTATTGGCCTTGCAGGAGTTCATGACTCACCCGCCAGCCGCTCGCGGGGAGCAGCCGCAGCGCGGCGTCGACAGCGGCGAGCGCGTCATCGTGCTCGCCGCAGCGATAGCGGCCGGCGGCCAGGCGGAAGCGCAGGATGTGACTGCCCGGGTAGGCGGTGACCGCCTCGGCCGCACGATCCCGAAGCAGTTCGCCGCGACCGTCGAACGGGACGCTCACGGCCAGGCCGTTCAACGCGACATCCGTTGCGGCGAAGGTGCGTTCGGGGGTCTGCCAGACCTCATCGAACAGGATACGGGCGTACTCGTCGGTGACGCGGCGGCTGCCGAACGCGGCGAACGATCGCAATGCCTTGAACAGCACCGAATCCCGGTTCGAGCCGGCGGCGACGGCCAGCGGGGAGGAGTCCAGGAACTGCGCAAGCTCGTCGAACCAGAGATTCGCTCGCAACTTCCCCGCGTGGTAGAGGGTGACGAAATAGGCTCTGCCACAGGCGCTGTCGTCGTTGGCGACGATATCGCGGGTCGCGTCCGCGATCTCCGAAGCGGTCTCGACAGCGTCGCGGGTGATGAACGCATAACCCAGCGCCCATTTCTCGCGGATCGCCGCGCGATGCTCGGCCGCCACCCGCTCCGACAGCCAGCCGGCGCACTCCACCGCGGTGCGCAGGGTGGGCTCGGCCCGAAATCGGTGATTCCAATAGCGGTCGGCGCAGATGAGATAGGGGTCGGTGTCGAAATCGGCCGAACCGACCTCGAATTGCGGCTCCACCCGCTGTGCCAGATATTGCTGGGCCAGCCGGTCACAATCTCGTTCCAGCGCACGCGAATCAGTGGCCCGCATCCCCGCCAGTGCCGCCTCGACAGTGCTGTGATCCATGACTTCCCCTGCCTCCCATGGCATCCGAATGGCCAGCCCACTGAGTACCACAGCGGCACCCGCTCCGTCGAGATGGCAGACTACGGACCGTGCGGGTAGAGGTGGTGACGGCGGTGCATCCCACCTACTCGCATTTCCTCGCCACGGCCTGGCATTCGCTGTGCGCGCAGACACACACCGACTGGACCTGGCTGGTCCAGATCGACGCCGAGGACGCGACTTCGGCACGCACCGCACTGATCGATTGCGGCGCCGCGGCCGATCCGCGGGTACGCCTGGGCGTGAATGGCACCCGCGAAGGCTCCGCCGTCACCCGCAATGTCGCGCTCGGCCGATCCAGCGCGGAGTTCATCCAGAATCTGGACGCCGACGACGAGCTCGAACCCACCGCCCTCGCCACGCTCGCCGCGGCCCTATGTGCCCACCCCACCGCCGGTTTCGCGGTCGGCACCGCCCGCGACCTGCTCGGCTCCGGCGAATTCGTCTCCGTCCCAATCGCCTTCCCACCCGGCCTCGTCCCCCGCGGCGACCTCGTCGACGCCTGGCTCGCGGCCCCCGACGGACGACTACCGGTCCACCCCGCCGGCATCATGTGGCGCCGCGACCTGCTCCTCACACTCGGCGGCTGGGCCGCCATGCGCGGCATGGAGGACACCGCCCTGCTGATCTCCGCCGCCGCCCTCGCCCCGTGCGTGACCACCGCGACCGCCACCCTGCGCTACCGCCGCCACCGCAACCAGCAATCCACCCAACGCTCATTCTTCGAGGGGGGGGGGGGAGTCAAATCACGCTGATTCGGCAGCGCGCCGACATCCTCCGGGCCGGACCGGGGTGGCTCCCACCGGTCCTCGTTACGAGCGGCTGACGCGCTGAATACCTTCCGGGAGGATGAATCACTACGATCGCCAACCGTGTCACGACATGCGAAACTTCGGTCCAGGCGGCTCGAGCCCGAGTGGGCGAGCTTCGATCGGACAAGGCACGTGCTCGCGGTGGTCCACAATGCGACGGCCGCGACTCGGCTGTTCGATGTGCTGCCGCTGGTTGCCGAGGATCCTCGGGTTCAGGTCGAGTTCACGCGGACGGGATCATCGGCATTCGATGTGGGGACCACGGCGTTTCTGAAGCGGCGAGGTGTCGAGCCGATTGCGTGGCGGGAGGCGGTACATCGGACATTCGACTTGGCAATTTCCGCGAGTTACGGTGGGGCGCTGCACAAAATACAGGCGCCATTGATTGTGGTGCCGCACGGAATGGGATACAATAAATATCTCGACAAATCGACAAATCGACAAATCGACAAATCGACAAATCGGTTTTCGGTTTGACTCCTGACTGGCTGATGCACGACGGCGAAGTCGTGCCGTCGATCATTGTCCTTTCCCATGCCGAGCAGCGCGAACGACTACGCATGTCCTGCCCGGACGCCGTGCCGAAAGCTCTTGTCGCAGGCGACATCTGCTTCGATCGCCTGCGGGCGAGCCAGGCTCTGCGGGCATCGTATCGCCGGGCCTTCGGGTTGACACGCCATCAGAAACTGGTTGTGGTGTCCTCTACCTGGGGCCCCGAATCGCTGGTGCACAGCGCACCGGACCTGCCGCTACGTTTGGCCGAGCAATTACCCGCAGACGAATTCCGGGTATTGCTGGCCCCACACCCGAATATTGTTGCGGCGCATTCATCGTGGCAGTTCGGTCAGAATCTCGCGGCCGCAATCCGGGCCGGTGTGACCGTGCCGGAAGACGTCGACGCCTGGCGGGCGGCGATCGTCGCCGCCGACCTTGTCGTAGGTGACCACGGTTCGGTCCCGTTCTACTCCACGGCGCTGGGAATCCCGCTCCTGCTGGCGGCCGCACCCCTGCATCGACTGGACCCTCGGTCACCCACCGCTCAACTTCTGCACACCGCGCCGATTCTGGATCCGCGTGCCGACCTCGTCGCCCAGGTTCGACACACCATCGCCGAGCACGATCCACGGCGCTATTCGGCCATCACGACGCTAGGCAATTCCGAACCCGATGCGAGCCCGCGAATTCTGCGCACCGCCATGTACCACAGCATGGGGTTGGCCGAGCCAGCCGAGCCGGCCGAGCTCTCGACGGTCCCGCTTCCTACATCCGAATTGGTCAGACCCACAGCCTATTCGGTGCACGTCTCGATCGAGCGGGGGACGACGGCCCACATCACCCGCTTCCCCGCGGAACGACTCCACACGCCGGAGGGAATCCCCCGCGGCAGCCACGTGGTCGTCGGCGGCTCCGAACCACGCCGCCAGTGGCTCCGCCTGGCCGACGCACTGATCGGCGCGGCAGGCACCGAACCAGAGCACTGGATCGCCGAAACCCTTGCCTGCTCCCCCGGACTCGCGATTGCAGCCGCTCCCCTCGGGGACTCCGCCTGGCTGTTGGGCGACCGCTCCGGCACAGTCATCACGATCGCGGGCAGTCCGCTGGCCTGTGAGCTCTTCACCTCGGTCGCCGTCGACCGCATGTCTGCCGGCCGAGCACTGTCCGACCTGCACGGCACGTGGACCATCCACTGCGCCGGACGAATCTACTCGTCGACCGTCCGCGCGGCGCCATCACCCGATCGGGTTGCGCACTCTGGTTCCGCCCGAGGAGAGGACGTAGCGTAAACACCTCCGACATCGATGCCCCCGTCGCGGCCTCGCGCAGTTGGCATGCCTGATCGAGGTTCCAATGCGCTGGTCGCAATGGCGTCGACGTCGCCCGTGGGAGACCTGGGCCCTTTGTGTCCACATCACCATCACGAGCTGAGTCGTGCGTGGACTGCCGCAACCAGGTCGGTGCGACCGAGCTCGGCGTAAGCCGCCTCCGCCTGCCGGTACCACTGGTCGGCCGATATCCGGTTGGCCTGCCGGGTGGCTACCTCGCCGAGTGCGGTGCAGATCTCGCCCTGATCGAAGATGCGGCGGCGGCTCGTCATCACGGACAGAGCCGATTCGAGTTCGGTGGTGGCGGTGTCGAATTCGTCGAGTTCGGTCAGTTTGCGACCGCGCCAGTATTGCACTTTGGCAAGGTTCTCGGTCTCGTCCTCGGGTTCTTCGGCGAACAGGGCCGCTGCCGTAGCCAGCAGCGGAAGTGCCTCCGCCGCGGCTTCGGCCTTCGCAAGATGGAAGCAGGCCAGGGCGATGCGGCGCGGGATGCCGATGGCGTCGGCCAATTCCCGATTGCGGCGCAGGGATTCGCGAGCGTCGAGGTTGCGGCCACCGGCGAGTTGCGCCAAGCCCAGCCCCTCCAAGGCGCTCGCGCAAACCTCGGGATGATTGGTGTGGCGCAGAGCGGCCTCGAATTCGCCTCTGGCGCGGGTGAAGTCGTTCAACCAGAGGTGAGCGAGTCCGAGCTGTACGCGCAGGATCGCCTCGGCCAGGGGGTTCGCGGTCTGTTGCGTAGCGGCGATTCCGACGTGGTGAAGGTCCTGGAGGTCATCGAGGGTCCTCTCCTTCTCGTGGAACGGCCACAGTGCCACACACCACCGGATCAGTAGCTCGGGGTATCGATCGGTGGCGTAGTCGACGGCGGCACGCAGGCTGCGCTGCTCCTGCTTGAGCCAGGCCCGCGCCGCAGCCGAATCCGCGAAATCACCTGCTGCGGAGATGATCTCTGGAAACAAGAGTGGCAGCCACGGCCGTGACGGTCCGAGCCAGCCATTGGCCGCAAGGATGCGCTCGTCGTAGTAGTCCAACAGTCGCTTTTCCTCGGCCGCACGCTCGACAGCCGAGCGATCATCGACCTCCCGGGCATGCTGGGCAACCAAACTCCGGACAGTGTAGTGGTTTTCGCCGACCGGCTGGATCAGGTGATTGTCGGCCAGTTCTATCAGCGATTCTTCGACGGGGTAGGTGGGGTTCTCCAACGCAGCCGCCAGGGCGGGCGCGCTGACCAGCCCGCCGTGTGCGAAGAGTCCGAGTGCTCTGTAACACCGGCGATCCGGGTCCGACAGCGCGTGATAGGCGGCTCCGAAGACCACATCGATCGAGAGTACCGAACGGCGGCGATGCTCATCCCGCAGCCGGGCCGCCGTGTCGGCGAGCGGAGTCGCCGACCGCAATGCCGCCCGGCTACAGCTCATCGAACCGACAATGGACAGGGCAAGCGGCAGGCATTCACACAGTCGTACGATCTCTCGGGCCGACTCCGCTTCGGCGGCAACCCGTTCGGCGCCGGCCAATCCGGCGAAGACCTGTACTGCGGTGTCCTCACTGAGCGACTCCACGACAAATAGTTTCCCGCCCGCGGCGTCGATCGGTGTCACGGGCCTGGCTTCGGTCACCAGCACCACAGAACTACCGGCTCCGGGTTGCAGTGCCCGCACCTGATGCTCGGACACCACTCCGTCGAGAAATACGACGTAGGAACCTTCCGTCGTCAACGCGCGATACTTCGCCCGCCTGGCCTCCGGATGATCGGGAATGCTGTCGCCGGGCACACCGAGCTCGACCAGCGCCCAACGCAGTACATCGGAGATCGAGTCCGGCGTGCGGGTATCGCCGGAGAACTCGAAATACAGACTGCCGTCGAGGTATCGGCTGCTCAGGCGGTGCGCGAGCTCCACTCCGGCCGCGGTCTTGCCGCAGCCCGGGCCGCCGGTGAGCACGATGGTCCGATTGCCCGAACCGCCGCCGAGCGCGTGCGCGGTGGCCTGCCTCAGCAGTCGTTCGTGATTGATGAACCGGCTGTTACGTTCCGGCAGTAGCAGATTCGACCTCGACGCGATCATCACCAGTACCCCCGTCGCCCACTACAGTGACCAGAACATCGAGCACTCTACGACACTCGGACCTGCGATGACGATACGACCACGATTGATTCTCACCGGCCTGGCGGCAGCCGGGGCAGCCGCCGGTGTGCTGTTCCTGCTCTATCAGCTGCCGATCTGGCTGGCCGCCGACGAGCTGCGGCGTCTCGACACCAAGGACGGTCTAGCCGCCGCTGCGACACTGCGCGGGCAATTCGTCCCCGTGGTGACGGTGGTGCTGGGACTCGTAGGGCTGCTGTATACGGCCCGGAAGTTCTTCCTGGACAGGGCCAGTCAACACATCGATCGATTCAATACCGCAGTCGAACACCTGGATTCGGAGAGTTCGGTCCGTCGCGCGGGCGGCGCGTGGGCGCTACAGGCGATCATGGAGGACGCGCCGCGGGAACAGCCGCGCGGCCGCAGACTACTGGCGCATTTCTTGCGCGAGCAAACCACAGAGCGCAGGACCGGTTTGGCCGGCGAACACCTGGCTGCACTGGAGGTACTGCGCAGCTACCCCGCGCCCGGTCGGTGGTCCCGCGACACCCCGGAGCCACTGGACCTCACCGGAATTCGCGTGCCACGCGCCGATCTGCACCGGTTCTACCTGCACAATGCGCTGATGTCCCGCACCGAACTCACCGGAGCCGATCTCACGGACGCCGTCCTGACCCGCGCACGTCTGGATCGCAGCACGCTCATCGGCACGAACCTGCGCGGCGCGGACCTGTCCGGCGCGACCCTGGTCGACGCTCGCCTCAACGAGGCGGACCTCACCGGGGCCCGGCTCACCGGCGCCGACCTCACCGGAGCGGCGTTGTCGGGGACCATCCTCACCGGCGCTGTGTTGTCGGGGACGATCCTCACCGGGGCGAACCTGCTCGGGACCGATCTCCGCGCTGCCATCGGGTTGACCTCGGCACAACTCGATGGCGCCGACACCGATTCGACGACGCGCTATCCACCCCACCTATCCGAATTGCCGACCTGATCGGCATGCGTGGACGTCGTGCTCGGCCGAGTACATCGCGGTAAGGCAGCCTGGGTGGGGACGCCCTGACGGACGCGCTGCGGGGGAGAGCTGCGCTGTGCAGCCGCGATTGCTAGATCGGTGTGATCCGGGCCAGCGTCCGGGCGGTGGCGTCGACCTCGAGTTGCACGTGCAGACCGGTATTGTCGCGCCAGGCCCGGATTCGGACGTCGTCGCCGGCCAGTACGGGGCCGACGTGCTCGAGAATCACCCGGTACGGCTGCTCGCGCAGGTCGGGATGGCGGGCGATCGCCTCCTCCACGGCTTCCCAGTGCACGGCGTTGTTGACGTGACCGTAGTGGTCGACATCGGTGACCCGCAGCGGGAACGGCGACACGTCGGCGTCGGGTGCGGGGTCGGCGGCCAGGGCCGCCCGCCAGCGCAGCCGGTGATCGGTGGTGGCGGCGAGCATCGGCGCCATGAAGCGGTCGGTCATGCGGGCCGGGCGGCCGGCTTCGATATCGACGTGGATCAGGAACATCTCGGATTCGATCAGGCCGCCGTTCTCGCTGTCCACCTTGATGCGCATATTGCACCAGCGGTTGGACAGGGCGGAGGGCCAGCGCCGCAGGTGCACCCGGTCACCGAATTCGATCGGCCGCAGCACGTCGATGACGGTGCGGCGCACGATCCAGCCGGGATGCAGGTCACCGTCCTCGACCACGGTGAGATGGTCGTATCCGATGTCCTGGAGATAGCGCGCCACGGCGTCCAGCCGTAGCCGTTGCCGACCGTCGGTGTCGCCCAGGCGCACCGGCCAATGTTCGTGGAACGCCCGGCTCTCGTCCAGGCACGCGGGCAGCGGGGACTCGATCTCGGCCAGCCGGTCGACTGCGGTGGCGGTCTCCATGAACGCTCCTTCCCGAAGGTCAGGCGCGAGCGTACCGAGCCTGCCGCGCCACCGCGCGGGCGGCACGCGCGGAGATTTCGGTGCGAAATGTAATCCATTGCACACCAACATAATTGGAGGTCGAAACCAGCGCGCCGACATAGCCGCGAGTTTGCAAAATCAGCTACTTTACGGAATCATTACCAAACAGGCGAGCCGGGGGACCTGGCCGGCACGCGACTCCACGAGTCCGTCTCATGACGAATCGAAGCGAAAGGAGCCGCCCATGGCATACACGCAACACGCGTACGACACGATGCCTTACCTCTCGCCCCGCCCCCTCGATCCCTAGCCGGACCCCGTTCCGCGCCCACCACGCGCACGCCCGACCCGAACGGCCCCGCCGTGGTTACAGTTGGGCCCGTGAACGTCGAAGTAACGCAGCTGCCCGGCATCGGGGTACGCAAGGACATCTCGCTGGCCGGTTGCCGCCGCACGATCGGGATCATCGATCACAAGGACGGCACGATCGATCTGATCGTCAGCAAGCCCGGCAATCCCGATGAGACACAGCAGATCTCCCTGTCCGACCACGAGGCGACCGTGCTCGCCAACCTGCTGGGCGCACCGCAGGTGGTCGCGAAACTGCAGGATGAACACCGGGAGTTCGGCGAGCTCGTCACCCGGCAGCTCGCGGTCCGCGCCGGCTCACCCTATGCCGGTTGCCCGCTCGGAGATACCCGCATGCGCACCCGCACGTCGGTATCGATCGTCGCGGTGATGCGCGCCGGACACGCGATTCCCTCTCCCGGCCCCGAATTCCTTTTCACCGCCGGTGATGTCCTGGTTGTTGTTGGCACGGCGGAGGGCCTAGCGGCTGCCGCCAGAATTATGACGGATGGCTGAAAGTAGATGGTGGCACACGAAACCGCGCTCGCGCTGATTCAGCTGGGCGCGGTGTTTTTTGGTCTGGGTTTGCTGGGGCGAGTTGCCGCGCGGATCGGTATGTCACCGATTCCGCTGTATCTCATCGGTGGGCTGGTATTCGGCACGGGCGGCTTGATCGAACTCGACCACGTCGACGAGTTCATTCACCTGGCCAGTGAAATCGGTGTCGTCCTGCTGCTGTTGCTGCTCGGTTTGGAATACACCGCCAAGGAACTGGTCACCGGGCTGAAGAGCTCCTGGGCGGCGGGTGTGCTCGACATCGTGTTGAACGCGACGCCGGGCGTGATCGTGGCGTTGATGCTGGGCTGGGGTGTGACCGGCGCGGTCGCGATGGCGGGCGTCACCTATATCTCGTCCTCGGGCATCATCGCGAAGGTGCTCGGCGACCTCGGCCGCCTGGGCAATCGGGAGACGCCGACCATCCTGTCGATCCTGGTGTTCGAAGACCTGGTGATGGCCGGATATCTGCCGGTGCTCACCGCCGTGCTGGCGGGCGTCGGGTTCGTGTCCGGGTTGCAGACGCTCGGCATCGCGCTCACCGCGGTCACCGTCGTGCTGGTGATCGCGCTGCGCTACGGCAAATACGTGTCGATGATCGTCGACAGCGAGGACCGGGAGATCTTCCTGCTCAAGCTGCTCGGCTCGGCGCTGCTGGTCGCCGGGATCGCCTCGGCGCTCCAGGTGTCGGCGGCGGTCGGCGCGTTCCTGCTGGGAATCGCGATCTCGGATTCGACGGCGCACACCGCGACGAAGATCCTGGAACCACTGCGCGATCTGTTCGCGGCCATGTTCTTCGTGCTGTTCGGGCTGAGCACCGACCCCCGGACCATTCCCCCGGTGCTGGGCTGGGCGATCCTGCTGGCCGTGGTCACCGTCGCGACGAAGGTGGCGACCGGCTGGTGGGCGGCCAAACGCGCGGGCGCATCCAAGTACGGCCGGGCGCGGGCGGGCACCGCGCTCATCGCGCGCGGCGAGTTCTCCATCGTCATCGCGGGTCTTGCGGTCTCCGCCGGCGCGGTGCCGGACGAATTCGCGGCCATGGCAACTACTTACGTGCTGCTGATGGCCGTCATGGGGCCGATCGCCGCACGTGTGGTCGAGCCACTGCTGCGGTGGGCCGAAACCCGCAAACGCAGCACCCGCACCGACAACGGCGAATCCCTCGAGGTCACCGACGCCGCCCAATCCTGACACCGTCACGGTTCGATCAGTCCCGCGCGGATCGCGTAGCGGGTGAGCGCGGTGCGGTCGCGCAGATCGAGTTTGGCCAGAATATTGGTCCGGTGCCGGTCGACCGTCTTGGCGCTGATGACCAGCGTCTCGGCGATCTCGCGGGTGGAATGCCCCTCGGCGATGAGCTTGAGCACCTCCTCCTCGCGCGGGGTGAGGATGGTGTCGGGCAGCGACGAGCCGTGGCGAGCGCGTTGCAGATAGTCACGGATCAGCGCGGTGGCCGCACCGGGATACAGGAACGGCTCACCGCGCATGGTCGCCCGGCATGCTTCGATCAGGTCCCGATCGGCGACCGATTTGAGCACATAGCCCGAGGCACCGACCTTGAGCGACTCGAAGAAGTACTGCTCGTTGTCGTACATGGACAGCATGAGGATCCGGACCTGTCCGGCTACCCGGCTGATCTCCCGCGCGGCCTGGATACCGGTCATCCGAGGCATCGCGATATCCAGAATGGCCAGATCGACGGGCACCCGGCTCAACAGCTCCAAAGCCTCCTGCCCGTTGGCGGCCTCGGCCACCACGGTGAGGTCGGGCTCGGCGTCGAGAATCATCCGGATCCCGCTGCGCACCAGCGCGTGGTCGTCGGCGAGCAGGATGCGGGCGGGCGCGGGCGCGGTCATCGGGCGTTGCGCGCGGTGTCGTAGGGAACTCGCAACCGGATGTCGGTGCCGCCGCCCGGCGGCGACTCGACGGTGAGCGCGGCCTGGATCAGCAGTGCGCGTTCCCGCATCCCGCGAATGCCCGCCCCCTCCCTGGTCACTCCCCCACGACCGTTGTCGGTGATCCGCAACTCCACAACACCGGAACCGGAGCGCAATCCGACCAGCACCGTGGTGGCGGCCGCGTGCCGCACGACGTTCGTCAGGCACTCCTGGACGACGCGGTAGCAGACCAGCTCGATATCCGGCGGCAGCCGATCCAGCTGCCGATCCACGTCGCGGGTGACGGTGAGTCCGGCGGTATCGGACACGTCGTGACACAGCGCGGTCAACGCGCTGTGCAGGCCCAGTTCGTCGAGGACATCCGGCCGCAGGCGCCGGGCGATGCCGCGCACTTCGTCCAGGCAGCTCCGCACCGTCTCCTGCACCCCGCACAATTCGTCGACCAGTTCGGCGGGCGCCTTGTCGACAGCCCGTTTCATCGTCAGCAGTGCCACGGTCAAACTCTGTCCGATCTCGTCGTGCAGCTCACGGGCGATCCGTCGCCGCTCTCCCTCCTGTGCCGCCAGCGCGGACGCGCTGGCGGCGGTGCGCTCGGATTCCAGCCGCTCGGTCATGGCATTGAACGAATCGACGACATGCCCCAGATCGCCGTTGTCGATGTCGTCCAGCCGATCGTTGCGGCGCAGCGGATCGAACTGGTGCATGGACGCGATCAGGTGATCCAGGGGCGCCAGGCTGCGTCGCAACAGGATCGCGTTCGCACCCAGCATCACGGCCAACCCGATGAGCAGTACCGGGACCTCGGTGAGCCGGACCCGCGCCGAGACCGTCGCCGGAGACAGGGCCAGCACCAGCGTGCCGAACGCGAACACCAGGCCGTTGATCAGGATGATCCGCCGGAACAGCGCGCCGACCGGCGTACGCGTATGGCGGAGCAGCCTGCTCAGCCCGCTGGCGGAACGGTCCATCCGACCATTCTGCTGGCTCCCGCGCACCCCCGTCCATCCGGTCCAGACCCCATTCGAGCACGTCGAGCCCCCGTAGACCGGGCCTCGAGATGGGGTCGCGCCCCGATGGTGCCGGTCGCCGCGGCCACGAAGACTCTTAGACATTCGAGATTCGGTCGGTACCGGTGGGAGGTGTTCGGGATGCAGGTCGACCGCACGACCATCCCCGGGCTCGGCGTTGTCCATCATCTGCGCACTCGGGGCGGAGCGCGCTTCGCGGTGCTCGCCGAGGCGGGCGGCCGCAAACACGTACTGGTCTATGGATCCGATGCAGCCGACGAACCCTCGATCGATGTCGCCCTGGATCCCGACGAAGCCGACGAGTGCGCACAGCTACTGCACAGCACCTCGATCTTCGACCGCGTCGCACGGCTGGAACAGCTGCTCGCCCCCGGATCGGCACCGCGATGACGACCAGCGCAGCACGCCCGCGAGGGAGCCGCACCATGCAAGCACACGAGATCGCCATCTCCCTGCCCACGATCCGGGTGGGCGACCCGGTCGCCAAAGCCGTCCGCCTGATGGTGGTCAAGCGGCTGCCCGGCATCGTCGTCGTGGACGACGACGGACGCCCGATCGCGGTCCTGCCCGGCACCCAGGTGCTGCGGCTGGCGATCCCCAGCTCCTATCAATCCGATCAGGCCCTGGCCCGCACCGTCGACGAGCTGCACGCCGACCTGTTCTGGCAGGCGCCCGGCAGCCGCACGGTCGGTGATTGCCTGCCCGCGCACAGCGCGAGACCCGCGACCGTGCGACCCGACGCGACTTTGCTGGAGATCGCCGCGCTGATGGCGCACCGGCACAGTCCACTGGTCGCGGTGGTCGACGGGAATCGGGCGCTGGTCGGCGCGGTCACGCTGGAACGCCTGCTGGCCAGCCTCGCAGTCGCCGGGCCCGACGATGAGTAATCATGGGCGGCACCCATTCTCGGGCAGACCGGGAACCGGACGATGGATGGGCTGATCGCCGTCGGAATCTTCGTCGGCGCGTTCTACCTGATCGCCACCGAGCGCGCCGACAAGGTCAAGGTGGTGCTCGTCGCCGCAGGACTGATGACGATCCTCGGCCTGACTCCCGGCGAGCAGGTGTTCTACTCCGAGCACGCGGGGATCGACTGGAACGTCATCTTCCTGCTGCTCGGCATGATGATCATCGTCGGAATCATCAGGCAGACCGGCATTTTCGACTTCCTGGCGATCTGGGCCGCGAAACGATCGCGCGGCAACCCGTTCCGGCTCATGGTGATGCTGATGCTGATCACCGCCATCGCGTCCCCGCTGCTCGACAATGTCACGATCATCATGCTGGTGGCCCCGGTCACCATCGTCGTCTGCGATCGGCTGCGGATCCCCGCACAGCCGTTCTTGATCGCGGAGGTGCTCGCGGCCAACATCGGCGGCGCGGCCACCCTGATCGGTGACCCGCCGAACATCATCATCGGCAGCCGCGCCGGACTGAGTTTCAACGACTTCCTGATCCACATGGCACCCGCCGTTGTCGTGATCTTCCTGCTGTTCGTGCTCTTCACCCGGGTGTTGTTCCGTGCCACGATTCGCGGTGACCTCCCGAACTCCGACACCGTGCTGGCCCTTCAGGAGAAGCGTGCGATCAAAGACCCGCGGCTGCTGTTGCGCTCGTCGATCGTGCTGTTCGGCGTGGTTCTCGGATTCGGGCTGCACTCGATACTGCACGTCGCGCCGTCGATCGTCGCCTTGGTCGGCGCCGGGATAATGCTGCTGGTCTCCGGGCTGGACGTCGGGGACGTGCTCGCCGAGGTCGAGTGGCCGACGCTCGTCTTCTTCGCCGGACTGTTCGTCATGGTCGCCGGGCTGGTGCACACCGGCGTCATCGACTCGATCGGCGCGCTGGCCGTATCCACCTTCGGCGACAACCACATCGGCGCGATGACCACGCTGCTCTTCGGCTCCGCGGTGATCGGGGCCTTCGTCGACAACATCCCCTACACCGCCACCATGGCGCCGGCGGTGGAGGAACTCGTTGCACAGACACCGGACGCGTCGCACCGCCACGGGCTGTGGTGGGCGTTCGCCTTCGGCGCCGACTTCGGCGGCAACGGCACCGCCGTGGCGGCCAGCGCCAATGTCGTCGCGCTCGGCATCGCGCGGCGGGCGGGCCATCCGATCTCGTTCTGGCAGTTCACCAAGCCCGGCATCGTCGTCACGTTCCTGAGCACCTGCTCGGCGTGGATCTACGTGTGGCTACGCTATTTCACATGATGCCGAGAGTTCGCCGATGACCGATTCGTCCGCCACGAGTGGGATCGGGTCGGCGTCGCGAGTTCGTTCCGCACCGTCGGCAGGACCGGGCTATCGGAGCGACCTGGACGGTCTGCGCGGTCTGGCCATCGCGCTGGTGGTGGTGTTCCACATCTGGATGGGCCGGGTCTCCGGCGGCGTGGACGTGTTCCTGGTGCTGTCCGGCTTCTTCTTCACCGCAATGCTGTTGCGGCGCAGCGCGATCAAGGCGACGCTGACCCGGACCGGGAAGCGTTTGCTGCCCGCGCTGCTGGTGGTGCTGGCGGTGGTGGTCGGTGCGACGGTGATCGTGCGGCCCTACACGCAGTGGGGTGACATCTCCGCGCAGACCTTGGCTTCGGTGTTCTACTACCAGAATTGGTATCTGGCCGGTGCGGAACTGGACTACCTGGCGCCGGATCCGTCGGTGAGCCCGCTCCAGCACCTGTGGTCGATGGCGGTACAGGGGCAGTTCTATCTGGCGATGCTGGTGGTCGTCGCGCTGTGGGCGCGGTTCTCGGGTCAGGGCACGCGTGCGCGGATCATGTTGCTGGCGGGCCTGATCGGGGCCGGTACGGTGTCGTTCTGGTACGCGGCCGAGGGGACGGCGCAGCATCAGGCGTGGACCTACTACGACAGCGGCGCGCGAGCCTGGGAGCTGCTGGCCGGCGCGGCACTGGCCGTGGCGGCGCCGTGGATCACGATGCCGCGGTTCGTACGTGGCGTACTCGGGGTGCTCGGCCTGCTCATGGTGCTGTCGTGCGGGCTGCTGATCGACGGCGCCACCCGGTTCCCCGGGCCCGCGGCGCTGTTCCCGGTGCTGGCCGCGCTCGCGCTGATCCTGTCCGGAATGGGGTCGCGCCCGCTGACCGCCAACCGGTTGCTGGCCACCCCCGTACTGGTCCGCCTCGGCGGCATCGCCTACGCGCTGTATCTGTGGCACTGGCCGATCCTGATCTTCTACCTCGCGGAATACGGCAAGGTGACGCCCGGGCTCCAGGGCGGGCTGGTGGTGCTGGCGATCTCGCTGGCGCTGGCGTACGCAACCGAGCGGTGCATCGAGGCACCGCTGCGCGGCGACGGCGCGCACCGGCGCGGCATCGGCCTGGTGACCGCCACGGCCGGAGTCGCGGTCCTGGCCGCGGCGTTCGGCTGGCGCGCGGTGCTGCTCGCCAATCCCCCACATCCGCCGACCACACTGGCCGCCGACCGGTATCCCGGCGCGGCCGTACTCTCCGACGGAGTGGTCGCCGCCGCGGAACCCATGCGGCCCACCGTGTTCGAAGGGCAGATGGACGCGCCGCGGCCCACCTACGACGGCTGCATCACCCCCGATCGGGAGGTGCGGGCCTGCGTCTACGGTGACGAGAATTCCGAACGGACCATCGCGCTGGTCGGCGGGTCGCACTCCGAACACTGGCTGCCCGCCCTCGAAGTGCTGGCCGCCGAGCATCGGTTCCGAATCCTCACCTATCTCAAGGAAGGCTGCCCGCTCACGCTGGTCGACGAGCCGTCCTACGCGCTGGCGCCGTTCCCCGAATGCCGCGAATGGTCCGCGGAGGTACTCGACCTGCTCGACGCGCAGCGGCCGGACTGGGTTTTCCTCACCGCGACCCGGCCCGGCGATCCGGGCGATACCGTGCCACCGGAATACCTGGAGGTGTGGACGGCGCTGTCCGATCGCGGACTCAATACGCTGGCCGTGCGTGACACTCCGTGGCCGCGCCGCGACGGCGTCGGGTATCGCGCCATCGACTGCCTGGCGCATCGCGGCAATTCCTACAGTTGCGGTATCGATCGGGCCGAGGCGCTGAACGCGGTGAATCCGGCGCTGGAACCGGCCTCGGCCTACCCGAACGTCTTCCCCTTCGATCTCACCGACGCGATCTGCCGGCCCGAACGCTGTCTGGCCGCCGAGGGCAATGTCCTGGTCTACCGCGACGAGCACCACATCTCGGCCAGCTACTCCCGCACGCTCGCCGCGGAACTCGGCCGCGAGGTCGGAGCCATCACCCAGTGGTGGTGACCTCGGCGCGCGTCAACCCTGAGCCGCGATGCGCTGCTGAGCCCGGCGGCGCGGATGGCAGCGCTCCGAGCAGCCCAGGTGGATTTCCGCCGCCCGCATCGCATCGATGATGTCCAGCTCACCCGGGTCGGCCAGGCAGTCGTAGAGGTTCTGATACAGCCGCAGTTGCTGCGGGTCCTGGTAGGTCATCGGCGTAACCCCTTCGATACTCGAAGCCTTCCGGCTTGTATCTGCGGCGACCGCGATGTGAGGGACAGATGAAGGATTAGTACCCAATCGATCTTCCTCGAACCCCGCCGATCGATCCACCTCGCGGCGCTGCGGGGCTCAACCGACGGCGGCCAGGTACTCGCCGTAGAAGAGCATGAGGCCGAAGGCGGCGGAGATGCCCGCGATGAGCCAGAAGCGGATGGTGACGGTGGTTTCGGCCCAGTCGCTGAGTTCGAAATGGTGGTGGAAGGGGGCCATTTTGAACAGGCGGGTGCCGGTGGTGCGGAAGATGGCGATCTGGAGCAGGACCGAGAGGATCTCGGCGAAGAACAGCGCACCGACGACGGCCATGAGCAGTTCGGTGCGGGTGGTCATGGACAGCCCCGCCAGCAGGCCGCCCAGGGCAAGTGCGCCGGTGTCACCCATGATGATCTTGGCGGGGGCGGCGTTCCACCACAGGAACCCGATGCAGGCGCCCACCCCGGCAGCGCACACCACGGCCAGATCCAGCGGGTCCCGAACGTGGTAGCAGCCGACGGCCGGCGTGGTGGCACAGGCATTGGTGTACTGCCAGAAGGTGATGATCACGTAGGCGCCGAGCGCGAAACTCATCGAGCCCGCGGCCAGTCCGTCCAGGCCGTCGGTGATATTGACCGCGTTCGACCACGCCACCACGAGAAAGCAAGCCAGCAGCAGGAATACGACGACCCCGAAGGTCACCGCGGAATAGTCACGAACGTAGGACAGGTGCCGCCCCGCGGGCGTGAGACCGTTGCTGTCCGGGAAGCGCAGGGCGAGGATGCCGAAGACGACCGCCGCCCCGAGCTGGCCGACGTATTTCCCGGCCGCCGTCAACCCGAGATTGCGCTGTTTGCGGAGCTTGATCGAGTCGTCCAGGAAGCCGACCACACCCAGCGCGGTCGCCAAACCGAGTACGAGCAGCCCCGACATCGACGGCGCCTCGACGTCGTAGCGGATTCCGATCAGGTGTGATCCGAGATAGCCCGCCCAGATTCCGGCCAGAATCGCGATCCCGCCCATGGTGGGCGTCCCGCGTTTGGCCTGATGACTGCGGGGCCCGTCGAGCCGGATCTCCTGCCCCAGCCCGCGAGTGGCGAACAGTTTGATCAGCAAGGGCGTCAAGCAGATCGACACCACCAGCGCGATCGACGCCGAAAACAGAATCTGCCTCATCCGCTCCCCAAACCTGTCGAACCGGTCCGGCACCACCGGCGCCCGCACAGATGTTAGCGAAGGACAGGAACTGTGCGGCGGTCCGGCGAGCGTGGCATAGTGCCCTCGAGGCGTCATCGATACGAGTAGACGTGCTCGACCATGATCTCCTCGAATCTGTTCTTCATCTTCTCCGCGGTCCCTGCGTCGATCACGTCGGCGGCGTACTCGAGCACACCCCACAGCGATTGGGCTCTCCCGGGCGGCTGGACTTCGGACAAGATCAGGGAGACGTCGAAATCGGCCGGGTTCGTGCTAGCGACCGGTACCCAGTGAGCGGCGAGGCCCGCGCGGTCGAGGTCGGCAGCCGGGATGTTCTGAAATGCCAGCCGGAGCCGAAGCCGAGGACGAATCCCGAGGTGATCGGCAAGGAACTCGAAGGGGATGTCCTGATTGTCGAGAGCGGCCAGGGTGGTCTGCCGGACCCTGGCCAACAGGTCGGGGAATGCCGGCGCTCCGGCTACATCGGTCCGTATCACCAGGAAGTTTGTGAATCGGCCGATGGCGGCCTCCATTCCCGGCTCGGTGCGACCGGCTGTGGGCGCGCAGATGGCCAGATCGCATCCGAGACCGAACTCGGTCAGCATCAGCGCGTAGGCGGTGTGTACAACCATGTAGACGCTGGTGTCGTGAGCGTTGGCGAAGGCCGCCAAGCATCGATATTTCTCCTCGTCCACGCCCAGGTACACCTGTCCGGCCTCCGGCTGGACACCGGGCCGGCGCCGGAGCGCCGGGACGACCTCGGGCAGATGCTCGAGAGCCGCCGTCCAATACGCGAGCTGCGTGTCGATCGGTGACGCAGTGCCGAGCAGCTGAAGTATTTCCTGCTGCCACGCCGCGTGCGCGGCGTATTGGATGGGCAGCGGCTGCCACTGCGGCGCTGTGCCCTCGCCGCGCGCGTGCAGGGCGGTAGCGAAATCCTGGATGAGCGGGGCGGCCGACCAGCCGTCAGCGGCGATGTGATGCAACATGATCAGCAACGCACTGGATTCTGCGCCGGAGTAGCAGCGAATCCGAAGTGGCACCTCGACGCGGACGTCGAACGGCAGCCCGATATCGGCGGCGATGGCCGCGGGGATTTCGTCTGCCACCACGCTGGCGAAATCGATGGTGGCACCGGGCAACACCCGCTGGATACCAGGAAACACGGTGCGCAGGATCTCGTGGCGAACTACCAGATCGGACTGGGCCTGCCGCACGACCTGCGGTGAAACAGGTTCGGTGAAGCGCAGGGACATGACGTAGGCCCGGCCCGGGCCAGGTGCCCGGCGCTCGTACTCGTTGAGCTCCAATAGCCGGCGTTGCGGAAATGCAAGTGGGATGGGATCGGAGTAGCCGATTCCGGCGCGGGCAGGTAGGCCATCGCGACGGACCGGCACGCCGACGAGCGCGGCAACGGTCCGAGCCTCGAAGATCTGCTGCACCGTCAGGTCCATACCGAGCACCTCGCGAAAACGAGCCCGCAGCCGAACCGCGCTGAGCGAATCGCCACCGAGCGTGAAGAAGTCGTCATCGATGCCGACCGCGGGTACTCCCAACACCTCGGCGAACAGGGCCGCGACAGTGGATTCGTGTTCGGTGCGCGGCGCCCGTCCGGTACCGCGGGCGGTGAAGTCCGGTTCGGGTAATGCTTCGATATCCAGCTTCCCATTGACCGTGAGCGGCCAGGTTGTGACCGGCGTGACGGCCGCCGGGATCATATGGGCTGGGAGATGTACCGCGATCTGGCGATACACCTGCGCCGTATCGAATTCATCGCTCGCCCGGACATAGGCGAGTAGCCGATTGCCGCGACTGATCACCTTCGCTTCGGCGATGCTCTCGAGCGCGGCGAGAACCGCTTCGATCTCGCCCGGTTCGATGCGGAATCCACGCAACTGCACCTGGCGATCCGCCCGGCCGAGATATTCGAGCCCGATCCCCCAGCGGCCGAGATCGCCGGATCGGTACATGCGGGATCCAGGCGGGCCGAACGGGTTGGCGACGAAGCGGGTGGCGGTCAGCCCGGGGCGCCCACGATAGCCGCGCGCGACTTGTGCTCCGGCCACGTATATCTCCCCGTCGACCCCGGTCGGTGCCACGCGCACTCGGCTGTCGAGGATATGGACCCCGACTCCGGGCAGGCTCAGCCCGACCGTTCTCGACGACGATGTGGCCGCCCATTCGTCCAGTTCGCAGATCGTCACGTGAACGGTGGTTTCTGTAATGCCGTAGAGATTGACCACGCGCGGGGTGTCGGTGCCGTAGCGGCTGTACCAGTCGCGCATTCTGCCCGAATCCACGGCTTCGCCCCCCAAGACCACATATCGCAAAGTCAGCGCGCTGAGGCCGGTGCCACGGACTGCTTCGCTGAATTGCCCGAAAGCCGAAGGGGTCTGGCTGAGCATCGTGACACGCTCGCGAATCAGCAGGTCCCCGAACAGGTCCGGCGAACGCGACGTGATGTGGTCCACGATCACCGCCATCCCGCCGGTGGACAGTGCACCCCACAGTTCCCACACAGCGAAATCGAAGGCGAACGAATGGAATACGGTCCATACATCGGCGCTGCCGGCTTCGAACAGCGGGAGCGCGTTCGTGAGCAGATGTACGACATTGCGATGGGTGACAGCTACGCCTTTCGGCGTGCCGGTGGAGCCGGAAGTGTAGATGACGTAGGCGAGATCGTCGGGATGAGCGACCGGCCTGTCGAACGCGGGATTCACTGTGTCATCAACGGATTCGACCAGCACCACCGGGGTATTACCGACAGGCAGTTCGGCTCGCAGCCGATCGGCGGTGAGCACACAGCTGGGCCCGGCGTCGGCCAGCACGAATTCGAGCCGACCCGAAGGGTAGGCCGGATCGATAGGCAGATAGGCGGCGCCCACCCGCAGTACCGCCAGGAGCGCAATCGGGATGTCCACTGTGCGCTCGAGTGCCACGGCCACCAGATCACCTGGGCCGACTCCACATCCAGCCAAGTGATGGGCTACGCGATCGGCTTTCTCCGACAGTTCGGCGTAGGTCAGCGTCGTCGAACCGGCGCGGACCGCGTTCGAGTCAGGAGTCGCACGACATTGTGCGTCGATGAGGTCGACCAGAGTGGCGTCGTCTTGCTCACCTATACCGGGACGGCTCGATTGCCGCAGAATCTGGTCGCGCTCCCCGTCGAGAAACACATCGATATCCGCGACCGATTGGGCGGAATCCGCGACAATCCCGGTCAACACTCGTAGCAGCCGGTCGCCGACGCGGCGGATTGTCGGCTCGTCGAAGAGGTCGGTCGAATACGAGATCGCTATGGGTAGATCGCCTTCGGCACTGTCGTCGACGGTTACGGTCAGGTCGAATTTCTCTGTCGGACTGGGCACATCGAGGATCTGGGCCCGGACGCCGGGCAGCGCCAGATCGACCCGGGGCAGGTTCTGAAAGGCCAAGGCAACCTGAAACAACGGCGACCGTGCCGGTACGCGCGGTGGCGCCAGCGCGTCGACCACGGCGTCGAACGGCACATCCGCGTTCGCGAAAGCGGCGACTGCGACGTCTCGTTGCCGAAGTAGCAGCGCGGCAACCGATTCGGCGGGATCGATGCGCGCTCGCAATACCAGCGTATTGACGAACATGCCGATCACACTGTCCATTTCGACCTCGCTACGCCCCGCCACTGGCGTGCCGATCGCCACATCCCTGCTGTCGGTCAGCCGCGCCAGCAGGACCGCCAGCCCGGTCTGCACGACCATGAACATGGTCACGCGATATCGCTCGGCCACGGCGCGCAAGCCGTCCGCGGTCGCCGCGTCGAGCGTGAAGTGAACTGTTGCGCCGGCGTAGGAGGACTCCGGCGGACGAGGATGGTCGCCGGCGAATGTGGATTCTTCCGGCAGCCCGGCCAATTCGTCACTCCAGAAGGCCAATTGGGCGGCAGCTAGCGATCCCGGATCGGCCGGACTGCCCAGCAGCTCACGATGCCATCGAGCACAATCGGCGAACTGCACCGGCATCGGCGCCCAGTCCGGGTTCATACCGGTTGCTCGCGCAGCGTAAGCGAGCATGAAATCTCGAGAGAGCAGGCCCATGGACCAACCATCCGCGCTGATGTGATGGAGCACGAAGACGAGTACCCATTCACTGTCCGCCGCCAATTCGAGGAGGACGGCACGCACCGGCGCCCCGACAGTGACGTCGAATCCCTGCGTGACGAGTTCGCCGATGCGAGTGGACAGCCGTTCCGGGATGACTACCTCCGGTTCGAACTCGATCCGGGTCGGTGGCAGAATCTGCTGCCGCGCACGCCCGTCCTGTTCCGGATACCGAGTTCGAAGCACTTCGTGCCGGGTTACCACATCGGTCACCGCGGACTCGAGCGCCGGAATATCGAGAGCGCCGGTCAACCGGATCGCGACCGGAATGTTGTAGGTAGCCAGGCCCGGGTTCACCCGGTTGAGCAGCCACATCCGCTGTTGCGGGGGTGAGAGCGGGATCGGTTCCCGGTACGGGCCAGCGATCAGCGGGGGCCGCGAGCGCGCCCCGCGATACCGCATGACCTGTTCCGCAAGACCCGCCACCGTCGGTGCTTCGAACAGCAGTCGAATCGGATACCGAATTCCCATCGCCGCGCTGAGGCGCCCGATTACCCGCGTCGCGATGAGCGAGTTGCCGCCGAGCGAGAAGAAATCGTCGTCCATGCCGACCCGCTCGGCCGCGAGGACCTCGGCGAAGATCGAGGCGACGAGCTGCTCAGCAGAAGTCGTGGGAGCACGATAGGTGGTCGCGGCGAATACCGGCGGCGGCAAGGCGCTTCGATCCAGTTTGCCGACCGGGGTCAGCGGCGGCTCGTCGAGCACGACAACCGCCGTCGGCACCATGTACGACGGTAGCCGTCGGGCGGCGAAGGCGATGAGTGCCGCGGGATCGGGTGCACAGTCGCGCCCGACACACACGTACGAGACAAGGACCGTCGCACCGGAGTGCCGCTCGCATCCGACGGTGACCACGAAATCGACATCCTGGTGCGTAGCCAGGACGGCGTCGACCTCCCCCAGCTCTATCCGGAACCCACGGATCTTCACCTGGAAGTCGGTACGCCCGCGGAACTCCAGCGCACCACTTCGCCAGACGACGAGATCCCCGGTGCGATACATACGCGTGCCCGCGCCGAACGGATTCGCTACGAAACGCTCGGCCGTCAGATCGGCACGGCCGAGGTAGCCACGCGCCAATTGCGTTCCCGCCACATACAACTCACCGCAGACCCCCTCGGGCACCGGCCGCAACCGGGCGTCGAGCACGTATACCTGCGAGTTCCATTCGGGCGAGCCGATGGGCGGGGAGGCAGAATCCGCGCGGATCACCTGGTGGGCGGTGATCGACACTGCCGCCTCGGTCGGGCCGTACAGGTTGAACAGCTCGATCGGCGAATTGTGTCGCAGGAGCCGCTGGGCCAGACTGCCGGGCAATGCCTCACCTATGGAAAGCACCCGGCGTATCGAGGTCGGGAATGCGCCGACAGTCAAGACGTCGAGCATCGATGGGACCGCATGCAGGAGGGTCACCCGTTCTCGCCTCATCAACTCGTTGAGGTATTCCGGATCCTGCTGCCGATCCGGTGCCGCGACCACCAAACGGCCCCCACACGCCACCGCCGACCAGAATTCCCACACCGACAGATCGAATGTCGCCGCAGTCTTCAACAAGAAAGTTTCATCGACGCCGAGACCGAATTCACCTACCTTCCAACGCAATTGATTCACGATCGCCGCATGGTCGATCGCCACCCCCTTCGGCCGGCCCGTCGAACCCGACGTGAAAATCACATACGCGGTGTTCGATGCACGCAGCGGCGCTACCCGGTCCTCGTCCCGAAGCGGTGCCCCATCCACGACGTCGAGAACCAAATCGTCCACGGCCACCGTGGGCACGGCATCAGAGACGAATCCCGCGTCGGCATCGGTCAGCACGCACACCGGTGCAGCGACGTCGAGAATATCCTTCGTCCGCTCGCCTGCCTGATCCGGATCGATCGGCACATAGGCACCACCGGCCTTGGCGACGGCGTACATCGATACGATCAGATCGGTTGAACGACGCAGCGCCAGCGCAACCCGGGATTCCGGCCCGACGCCGAGCGAAATCAAGTGCCGGGCAAGGCGATTGACCCGTACATCGAGATCTGCGTAGGTCATCGTGGCACTGTCGTCGGTGATCAGCGCGGTGCGCTTCGAGTACGCGGACACGGTCTGATCCAGCAGGGACACCAGCGTCTCGCCGACAGCCAGGGCCTGCCCGGTTCGGTTACGCGCGAGCACCAAGTCTGCGCGCTCGATCGGATCCAGCAACTCGATGTCACCGACCGGTGTGCTCGGCACCGCGGTGATTTCACCGAGCAGTCGTGCGAATCTGTCGACGAACGCCTGCACCGTGTCGCGGTCGAAGATGTCGGTGGCGTAGGTGAAGAATCCGTCAATGCCCCTCGGCCGGTCGGCCGCGTCGTATCTGTCGGTGGCGATGAGATGCAGATCGAACTGGGTGAGCTCGGTATCGATATCGAACCCGGTTACGGTGAGATCGGGCAGGTCCAGCGTCGGCAGCGCGAGATTCTGGAATGACAGACCGACCTGGAATACCGGGTGCCGCGCGGTCGAGCGCGCCGGGTTGAGCAGCTCGACGAGCCGCTCGAAGGGAACGTCGGCGTTGGCTATCGACTCGATGTCGATATCGCGCTGCCGCGCGAGCAATCGGTCGAACGGCTCACTCGATTCGATCCTGGTGCGAAACACAACCGTGTTCACGAACATCCCGATCAGGTCGTCGAGCTCAGGCTCGCCGCGCCCCGCGACCGGTGTGCCGATCGCAATGTCGTCGCCACCGGACAGTCGGGCAAGCAGAACTGCCAGAGCAGTGTGCACCACCGTGAACAATGTCGTATTCGCCGCACGTGACAGCTCGATCAGTGCTCGGTGGGTGGTCGCGTCGACACTCAGTTCGACTCGGCCACCGGCGAACGATCGCACAACGGGGCGAGGCCGATCAGTGGGCAGGTCCAGTTGGTCCGGCAGGCCGGAGAGCGCCCGCTGCCAGTAGGCCAGTTGCGTGGCGACCATCGATCCGGCGTCGTCCTCGCTCCCCAGCAATGCACGCTGCCAGACCGAGTAGTCGGCGTACTGCACCCTGAGGGGTGCCCAGCCTGGCGACACTCCCCGGGTCCGGGCCGCGTAGGCCGTCATCAGATCGCGAGTCAATGGGGCCGCCGATGAGCCGTCACCCGCGATGTGATGGACGACCAGTACGAGCACGTACTCCGGTACCGCCCCGTCGAACTGGAACAGCACGGACCTGACCGGCACCTCAGTGGTGACGTCGAATGGCCTGAGTACTACTTCGCCGACCGCCGATTCGACGTCCGCGGCCGCCACCGGCAACACATCCAGGTGCGACACGGCGTCGGTAGCCGACAGGATCACCTGTACCGGGCCGGATTCGGTATCGGGATAGACGGTGCGCAGAATCTCGTGTCGTTCGACCAGATCCGCCATCGCTGATCGCAATGCCGCCACATCGAGTGCCCCGGTCAACCGCACTGCGATCGGTACGTTGTAGGTCGCCGAACCGGCGTCGAAACGATTCAGAAACCACATGCGCTGTTGGGCAAGAGAAAGCGGCAGAGGCTCGGGACGGGCCAGCCTGCCGAGCTCGACCCCGCGTCCTGTGCGCTCGAGTGAGCCCAGCGCGTCTGCCAACGCCAGCACCGTCGGCGCCTCGAACAACTTCCGCACCGGAACCTGCGCATCCAGCACGGTCCCGAGCCGAGCGCTCACTCGGGTCGCGACCAGCGAGTTACCACCCAGCGCGAAGAAATCGTCATCCAGCCCCACCTGTGTGATTCCCAGAGTTTCGGCGAACACGTCGGCAACGATCCGCTGCATCGGGGACGTGGGCATCCGGAAGGTGGCGACCCGGAATCCCGGGTCCGGCAGTGCGCGCCGATCGAGCTTGCCGTTGGCGGTGAGCGGAAACTCGCTCAGAATCAGATAATCGTTCGGGACCATATACGATGGCAGCAGCGCGGACACGGCCGAACTCAACTGTTCGATGTCCAGGTACCCTGCGGCCTCGACAGTCGGTACCACATAGGCCACCAGGCGTGCACCGATCTCGGGATCGGACTTCACGATCACTGCGGCGTGGACAATTTCCGGCAGAGCCGACAACGCGGCCTCGATTTCGCCGAGCTCGATCCGGAATCCCCGAATCTTCACCTGGAAATCAGAACGACCGTGGAACTCCACCACACCATTGCGCCAGGCAACCAAGTCGCCCGTACGGTACATACGTTGACCCACGCCGAACGGATTCGCTACGAACCGATCCGCCGTCAGCTCGGCACGACCGACATAGCCACGCGCCAATTGCACACCGGCCACATACAATTCACCGGTCACGCCGTCGGGCACCGGGCGCAGTCGCGCGTCGAGCACATAGATCCGCGAGTTCCACTCGGGCACACCGATAGGCACGGAAGCCTCGTCCGCTGAGGTCACCCGGTGCGCGGTGATCGACACCGCGGCTTCGGTCGGACCGTACAGATTGAACAGATCGGCGGTATTGCCACGAAGGAACCGCTGTGCCAACGAAGCCGGCAAAGCCTCCCCGATCGCCAATACCCGCAGCAGCGAATCGCCGAGAGTCCCATCGGCCTCTGTGAGCAAGCCTTCCAGCATGGCCGGCACGGTATGCAGCGTCGTAACCCGGGTGTCACGAATCAATTGGTTCAGATAGGCCGGATCCTGCTGCCGATCCGGTGCCGCGACCACCAAACGGCCCCCACACGCCACCGCCGACCAGAATTCCCACACCGACAGATCGAATGTGGCCGCAGTCTTCAACAAGAAGGTTTCATCGACGCCGAGACCGAATTCACCTACCTTCCAACGCAATTGATTCACGATCGCCGCATGGTCGATCGCCATCCCCTTCGGCCGGCCCGTGGAACCCGACGTGAAGATCACATACGCGGTGTTGGCGGCGCCGAACTCACGAACCAGTTCGGCCGGCGCGAGCGCATCGCCGCGGCGATCGGACACGTCCACGACATCCACGGCCACCCAATCCAGCTCCGCACTCACAGAAATGGAATCGAGTATTGCGGACGTAGTCAGTACACACGACGGTGCGACAGCCGTGAGGATGTATTCCAGACGCTCACGTGGCTGCGAAGCGTCCACCGGCACGTATGCCGCACCTGTGCGCGCCACCGCGTACATGGCGACTACCAGATCCACCGACCGGTGAATGGCCAGAGCCACCCGATCTTCCGCACCGATGCCGCGTGCGATCAGCCACCGTGCCAAGCGGTTGACCTCATCGTCGAGTTCGGCGTAGGTCAAGACCCGCCACCGTGGAGTGCCGAGCAGGGTGGCATCGGCGCTTGCCTCATCGGCGACGACGGCCACCGCCTCCGGGTGGGACGCCACGGCCGCGTCCAGCAGCGACACCAACGTCACCGCCGAATCGGCCTCGTCTCGGGTCTCGTTGCCGCCGCTTCGAATCCGATCGCGTTCGATCGCATCGAGTAGGTCGATGTCACCGACTGCGATGTGCGGTGCAGCCAGAATCTGCTCAAGCAGACGAACGAACCGGTGGACAAAACCTTGTGCAGTAGCCTCGTCGTACATGCCCACCGCATAGGTCAACTCACCCCTGATGCCGACCGGTATGCCGGACTCGTCGTAGTGGTCGGCGACGATCCAATGCAGATCGAACTGCGACACCTCGGTGTCGAACACGATCGGTGTCACGTCCAGCCCGGGCATCTGGACACCGACCTCGGTCAGATTCTGGAACGACAAGCCCACCTGGAACAACGGATGACGCGCCCGCGAACGGATCGGATCGAGCACCTCGACCAGTCGCTCGAACGGTACGTCGGCATTGGCGAATACCTGCAGATCGTTCTCACGTTGACGTGCGAGCAGATCGGCGAAGGCCTCCGCCGGGTCGACCTGAGTGCGAAACACCAAGGTATTCACGAACATACCGATCACATCATCGAGCGCCGCCGCACCGCGCCCTGCCGTCGGCGTACCGATCGCGATATCGTCGGTACCCGCCAACCTGGCCAGCAACACCGCCAACGCAGTGTGCACGACCATGAACAGCGTCGCGCCTTCATCGCGCGCCAATTCGATCAGCCCACGATGGATCTCGGCATCGATCGACACCGCGACACTGCGGCCGATCAGCGTTTGCACCGCAGGCCGGATCCGATCCGACGGCAGATCCAGTTGATCGGGCAATCCGGCCAGCGCCCGCTTCCAATAGCCGATCTGGTTGGACAGCAACGATTCCGGGTCATCCTCACGCCCCAGCAACGCGCGCTGCCACACGGAGTAGTCGGCATACTGCACCGTGAGCGGTTCCCACCCCGGCGCCGCGCCGGTGGCACGCGCCGCGTAGGCCGTCATCAGATCTCGGGTCAACGGCGCCATGGACGAACCGTCGCAGGAGATGTGGTGCACCACCGTCACCAGGACGAACTCGGCATCCGCGCCACCGGGCGACCCTCCTTCGACCTGGAACAAGACCACCCGCAGCGGCACCTCCCGAGTCACATCGAAGACCGATGACGCCACGTCCACGACTGCGGCCATGACCCGGCTCGAATCGACCGCCCTCACTTCCAGATCCGGAACTGCTTGTCCCACAGGCACAATTTCCTGGTGTGGAATCCCGTCGCCCTGCGTCGGATACAGCGTTCGCAGTACCTCGTGGCGCGCAACGATATCGGCCACCGCCGTTCGTAGTGCGCTCACGTCGAGTGCGCCGGAAAGGCGCACCGCGGCGGTGACGTTGTAGGCCACCGAGACCGGGTCGAAGCGGTTCAAGAACCACATCCGCTGCTGAGCGTATGACAGGGGAATCGGATCCGGTCGAGCCATAGAGCCCAGGTCGATGCTGGTGATCCCAGTACGGGAGTAGGTACTCAGCGTTGCCGCCAACGAGGCGGGGGTCGGCGCCTGGAACAGGGTCCGCACCTGGATGCGCGAACCGAGCGCAGCGTCGAGCCGGGCAGTGACCCGCATCGCGTCCAGCGAGTTACCACCCAGATCGAAGAAGTCGTCATCCAGGCCGACACGGTGCACACCGAGCACCGCGGCGAACACCGATGCCACGATCTCCTCGACCGGATTCGATGGCGCGCGGAACGTGGCAGCCTCGAACTCCGGTGCCGGTAACGCGCGGCGATCCAGTTTGCCGTTCGAATTCAGCGGAAACGTTTCGAGTATCACGTACGCGGCAGGAACCAGATAGAAGGGCAGATACGCACTGAGCGCCGACCTCACCTGCTGCACATCGATAACTCCGTGCGCTGGCACGAGGTAGGCGACCAGACGATCGCCTCTTCCGGTATCGGACCGGACGGCGACCGCTGCCTGCGCGATCGCCGGGAGCGACAGCAATGCGGTCTCGATCTCGCCCGGTTCGATGCGGAGACCACGCAACTTCATCTGGAAGTCGGTGCGACCGAGATATTCGAGAATGCCGACGCCGTCGGTCTCACGCCAGATCACGCGGTCACCGGTGCGGTACAGGCGGTCGCCGAATCCGAACGGGTTGGCGACGAATCGATCCGAGGTCGTTCCGGGACGACCGAGGTAGCCGCGGGCCAGCTGAACGCCTGCAATATACAGTTCGCCCGGAAGGCCGACAGGCGCGGGGCGCAGCCGCGAATCCAGCACGTAGACACGGGTATTCCAGATCGGACCACCGATCGGCACGGTGGAGACGGCCGGGCTGACCGGCCAATGGGTGGCAACGATCGTTGCCTCGGTGGGGCCGTAGAGGTTGTGCAACTCGGCCGAACCAAGGGTTCGAAAGGCCGAGACTGTGTGCGGGGAGAGCACTTCACCGGCCGCGAATACGCGACGCAGGGTGCGGCACTGCTCGCTCGTGGCAACGGCGAGAAACATATCGAGGATGGACGGCACGAAGTCGGTTACAGTGACCCGATGTTCGGCGATCAACTCCGCCAGCCGAATCGGATTCTCACACTCCTCAGCCGTGGCCAGCACCATTCGAGCGCCGACCAGCATCGGCAAGAACGACCCCCAGAGCGACACGTCGAAACTATTGGACGTCCGGTGCAGCCAGACATCGGATTCGTTCAGGTCGAACGCACTGCGCATCCAGCGCATCTGATTGATCAGCCCGGAGTGGGTGACCGCCACGGCCTTGGGCTCACCGGTCGAACCGGAGGTGTAGATGACATAGGCGGTATTCGCACCACGCAACGACGTTCGACGTTCGTCGGTAATCGACGCCTTCGCGTACTCGGACAAATCCAGAGTATCGATCTCGACGCAGTGGACGTCGGGTGGCAGACCTGCACGGTCGGCGGAGTCCGTGAGCACAGCGACCGGATGAGTGGCCCGTAGCAATTGCTCGGAACGCTCGGACGGATGACCGGGATCGATGGAGACCCATGCACCACCGGCCCGCACCACGGCGTGCATGGCCAGCATCGCGTGCACGCTCCGCCGCATATACAGTGCGACAAGGGATTCCGGACCGACACCGATTTCGATGAGGTAGCGGGCAAGCTGGTTCGCGCGTTCGGCGAGTGCCCCGTGGGTCAGTGAGACTGTGCCACATTCTACCGCGACTGTGTTCGGCGTGCGGGCTGCCTGAGCATCCAGCATGGCGGGCACGAGCCCCTCGGGTATCTCGAAGCCGGTGCAGTTCCACTGGTCCACCATCCGTACGGCCTCGTCGAGGTCGGTAAGTGGGACCTCCCAGACCTGCGCATCGCCATCCGACGCGAGAAATCGCCGTAGGAATCCCAGAAACCGGGTGTGCTGGCGGTGCGCCTCCTGGTCCGAATAGACGTTCGGATTCGTCTCGAACATCACCTGATGTCGCCGCCGCCCGGCACCGCGATAGATGTTCACCACCAGATCGTCGACCGGACCGGTGGACAGTGCGTGTACCTGTCCGTTGGCAGCACCGAGCCTGACGTCCCGGTCGAGCGGTACGACATTGATCCGCGGCCCGAAGCCTCTGACAAGGCGCCCCGATTCGATGAGATCGCGGCGAATATCCGCTCCGCGATAGCGCTGATGGCGCAACGCTCCGCTCACCGCGACCTGCACCTCACGCAGCAGCTCGGACACCGTGGCTGTGTGTTCGACACGCACGCACAGCGGCACCTCGTTGGCTACTATTCCCGCGCTGCGACGCAATAGCGCCGTTGTGCGCGCGGCGACAGGCAGGCTCAACACCACCTGTGGCGTACTCCTGACCTGCGCGTGATAAGCGGCAAAGGCCGCTATGCACAGCACTGAATCCACGGTATTCAACCGCAACGCCGCTGAGTGCAGATCGGCGTCCGCGGGTAGCTCCGCGGCGGTGACGCCGCTCACCGGCGCTGCCGCGACCGTGGGCTCAGCCGCACCGATGCTGTCCTGGTATTCCGATACGCGGGCCAGCCAATAGTCTCGATCGGTATCGAAGCGAGAGCTACCGCGATACGCGAGGTCGTATTCGACTACGGCATCGAGTTCGTCACTCGACACCGGCTCGCGTGGCAGGCCGGCGACTTCTGCCGAGTAGAGTTCCGCCGTACGTCTCAACAGGTTCGTCACGCCGAACCCATCCATAGCGATGTGATGGGCACGGAAGAACCAGAACCATCGGGTCGGCCCGATTCGCAGCACCGCCATACTGACGAGCCGGTCCGTCAGCACATCCAGGTGCTGGCCCGTGGCCCGCAGCATCCATCCCCGACCGGCCGATTCCGGATCGACAGCGGTCCGGAAGTCGATGTACTCGAGTTCCTCGTCAACACGCGGCTCAACGACCTGCCAGAGTCGATCGCCGTCGTTCTCGAGCCGCACGAATCCAGAGCCCAGTTCGATTCCGGCGGCAATGACCGCTTCCCGCAACATCTTTCGGTCCAGATCGCCTTCGAGATCCACGTACGAGGCGAAATTCATCGGACGGGCCGGATCCGACCGACAGGCATCCCATATCTCGACCTGCGCCGCCGTCAACGGCATCCTCTGTTCCACGCTGCCCGAACACCTTCCCGCGAATACGCCAGCCGGGGAAGGAGATACACGACGGAAACGTCCACAGCAGAAGCCATGGTGTCGAGTCCCGGACTGGGTGACAGCCACATGCCATGGCCACCCCCTGAACGCTACTGACTACCCAAGCGTGGCAATACGTCATCGAACAGTACTGACCACGCGGTCATCCGACATGCCCCAAAAAGTGGGCCCAGGCAGACACTGTGACGGCAGCCCCGATCCGGCGCGCAGGGCCGGACCATGCCTCACTGACGCCCGATCGGCGTCGCGTACTCCGGGTGCGCCTGGCCTAGACGACCTTCGCGTCGATCAGCAGTTTCCAGATCTCGCCCTGATCGACGACTTCGACACCGAGTTTTTCGGCCTTGGTGAGTTTGCTTTCGCCGACGCCGGCGCCGGTGATGAGCAGGTCGGTATTGGCGGAAACGGAGGAGGCGGCGGTCGCGCCCGCCTGTTCGCAGAGGCGCTGGAAGGTGGGGCGGGCGACCTTTTCGCCGGAGCGCGGGTCGCTGATGGCGCCGGTGATGACGACGGATTTGCCGGCGAGGGGGGCGCCCGCGGCTACCACCGGCGGCAGATCTTCCGCGCGCACATCGAGGGAGACGCCCGCCGCGCGCAATCGCTCCAGCTCCGGACGCAGGCGGGTGAGATGGGCGACCAGGGACGCGGCGACCTTCGGGCCGATGTCCTCCACGGCGACCAGCCGCTCCTCGCCGGCGTCGGCGACCTCCTCCAGCGAGCCGAAACCGGCCCGGGCCAGCCGGGCGGCGGTGCCGTCGGAGGCCATGGGGATGGCCAGGCCGATCAGCGCGCGACGCAGCCCGACCTGACGGCTGGCGTCGATCGAATCGATCATGCGCTGCGCCGAGACATCACCGATGCGGTCGAATTCGAGCAGGCGCTCCTTGGTGAGGGTGTAGAAGTCGGAGGGGTGCTCCAGAATCTCGGCGGCGGCCAGGCGCTCGATCCAGACCTGCCCGATGGCATCGATATCGGCGGCCGCCCGTGAGGCCCAGTGGATGAGCCGGCGCACCGTCTGCGCGGGGCAGGCGACATTGGTGCAGAACAGTTCCCGGCTGTTGCCCTGCTCGGTGACCGGCTGCTCACACGAGGGACAAACGGTCGGCGCGAGGATCTCGCGTTCGGCTCCGGTGCGGGCGGCCGCGTCGAGCACGCCGGCCACGAACGGGATGACATCACCCGCGCGCCGCACCAGCACGGTGTCACCGACCTTGATGTCGCGGGCGCGGATGACCTCCTGATTGGCCAGCGTGGCCTTGGTGACCGTGGTGCCGCCGACGAACACCGGCTCCAACCAGGCGACGGGAACGATCTTGCCGGTCTTGCCGACATCCCAGACGACTTCGCGCAGCAGCGTCGTCTTCTCCTCGGCGGCGAATTTGAACGCCAGCGCGCCACGCGGGGAGTTCGAGCGAGTTCCGGCCGCCGCGTAGGCATCTCGATCGGCCAGGCGCAGCACCGCACCGTCGAGATCGTAATCCAGGTCGTTGCGGCCCTGTTCGACCGCGGTGATCGCCTCCTGCGCGTGCTGGGCGTCGAAGCCGTACCACGTTTGCGCACCCTCGATCCCGAGCGCGCGCAGGCCCTCTTCCAGATCAACGGCGGCTTCGCCATCGGAGCTGTCCAGGTCGAATCCGAAGAATTGGAGCCGTCGTTCGGCGACGGTGGCCGGATCCTTGGCGCGCAGGGTGCCCGCGGCGGCATTGCGCGGATTGATCAGTGGTTTGTCGGGGTGTGCCGCGTTGTAGGCCGCGAAGGTGGAGCGCAGCATCACCGCCTCGCCGCGCACCTCCACCCGCCCCGGCGCCTCGATCCGCTCGGGGACGCCGTCGACCAGGGCGCGGACCAGCATGGTGACATCGTCACCCGTGGTGCCGTCGCCACGGGTGATGGCGCGCACCAGTTGACCCTCCTCGAACACCAGCGCCAGCGACAGCCCATCCAGCTTGGGCATCACCACCACGGGCTGGCCGGGGAACCGGTTGAAGAACGCCTCGACCTGCTCGGGCTTGGTCGCCTTCTCCAGCGACAGCATGGGCCGCGAATGCCGGATCGGTGCATGCAGCACCGCGGGGGCGCCCACCTGATCCAGCGGGTTCGGGTCGGGAGTGAGCTCGGGGTGCGCCGCGACCAAGGCACGCAGTTCGTCCTCGATGGCGTCGTATTCGGCATCGGCGACCAGCGGCGCGCCCTGGTAGTAGGCGTCGCGCAGCGCCACGATGCGGTCGGCGAGTTCTTGGATGCGTTCCCCTGTTTCCACGTCGATGACGCTACAGACACCCTCCGACATCTCGGGGATCGATCGACGACCGGCCCGGAGCACAGCATGATGGAGGTATGGCCGAACAGGTGAGCGCATGCGCACAGTGCTGATTTCCCTCGTCGTGCTGGCGCTCGCACTGGTCGCCGGCGACCGCGTGGCGGTTGTGCTGGCACAGAACGAGATCGGTCGCCGCATCGCCACCGAATACACGCTCAGCCCCGAACCCGAGGTGAGCATCGGCGGTTTTCCCTTTCTCACCCAGGCCGCCGAGGGCCGCTATCCCGATGTCGACATCCGCGTCGGCGACTGGACCGACCAGAACATCTCGGTCCGCGATCTGGAGGTCGCGCTGCGCGATGTGACGGCCCCGCTGACCGACCTGCTCGGTGGCCGCACCGACACCATGGTGGCGGCCACCGCGACGGCGACGGCGCGGGTGCCCTACGAGACGGTCCGCGATTACGCGCCCGAGGGTGTGGAGACGATCGCCGAGGGTCCGGACGGATTGCGCGTCACCGGCACGTTCTCGATCGAGGGGATTCCGGTGCCCGCGACGGTGGTCGTGTCCGTCGCGCCGATCGAGGACGGTATCGCGGTGACGCCGGTCTCGGTGCAGCGCGCGGGTGGCGGCGGCCCGACGATCTCGCTGGCCCTGCTGCGCGGGGCGCTCACGTTCACGGTGCCGCTGCGGCAGTTGCCGATGGGCGCGCGGCTGACAGCTATCACGCCGGGGCCGCAGGGTTTGCTCGTGACCGCCGTGGCTAACCAGGTGCACTTCTCCGACCTGCCGTAGGTGCGAATTTCCGCCTGCGACAAAAGAAGTCCTGGCGTGTCTACCGTGTTTGCCGCCTGTTAGCTGTAACTTCTCCTCTGCGGCGAACAGGTCTCCTGTTCCCGTCCCGTGCGCGCCCTCGTGCGCGCACGTTCCTGAAATACGGGAAATACCACGGTTTCTCGCTCCCCTCTGTAATCCGACGATGCCTGAAGGAGATCGGTTGATGACACGTGTTCCGGCAACGGCGACCTACGCCGTCGCGATCGTAGGCGCCGGGTTCGCCGGGGTGACCATGGCGAAACGGCTGAAAAACGCGGGGATAGCCGATTTCGTCATTCTCGAGGAAGCAGACGGTGCGGGCGGTGTGTGGCGGGACAATGTGTATCCCGGCTGCACCTGCGATGTGCCCTCGCATCTCTACAGCTTCGGATTCGACCCGTTCCGCGACACCCGCGTGCGGTACCCGAGCCAAACCGACATCCTCGCCTATCTGCGCCGTGTGGTGGACGACCACGATCTGCGCCGCCATCTACGGACGAACGCGGCGGTCTCGGCGGCGAGGTTCGACGACAGCACCGGCCTGTGGACCTTGACCACGCCCGGCGGACCCGTGCAGGCGAAATCGGTGGTGTGGGGCATCGGGCAGTTGCATCGGCCGCGGGTGCCGGAATTCGCCGGCGCGGCGGATTTCACCGGGCGCGCGTTCCACTCCGCCGATCGGGAACAGTGGACGCGACGCGACGGCCTGGACGGCGACATCGCCGTGGTCGGCACGGGATCCAGTGCGACGCAGATGCTTCCGGAGCTGGCGCGGACCGCGCGCTCGGTGACGGTCTACCAGCGGTCGGCGCCGTGGGTGCTGCCCAAGCCGGCCGCGCGGTTCGGGCCGGTATCGCAATGGGTGCTCACGCATGTGCCGGGCGCACACCAGGCGCACCGGGCGGCGCTGGCCTACTGCGGCGACGCCCTGCTGGCGCCGATCATGCGCGGCGGCTGGTCGGCGACGCCGGCCGAGTGGGTAGCGCGTGGTCACCTGCGCCGTCAGGTGCCCGACCGGGCGCTGCGTCGTAAGCTGCTGCCGCCCTATGCGATCGGCGAGAAGCGGGTGCTGGTCGACAGCAAGTACTACCCCGCGCTCATGCGACCGAACGTGCATCTGGTCACCGACCCGATCGACCGGCTGACCGCCACCGGCATCCGCACCGCCGACGGCCGGGAGCGACGGGCCGATGTGATCGTGTGGGCCACCGGATTCCAGGCACAGCAGTTCTTCGGCGGCATCACCGTGACCGGGCGCGACGGGATCGACCTGCACGATGTGTGGTCGGAATACGGTGGCCCGCAAGCCTTCTGGGGCCTGGCCGTGCCGCACTTCCCGAACATGTACATGATCGCGGGACCGCACAGCTTCACCCCCGCCAACTCCAACCCGCTGATGAAGGATGTGCAGGCGCGCTACATCCTGCGCTGTCTGCGCCTGTCGAACCGGCGGCGGGCCCCGATCGAGGTCGCCGAGGCGGCGATGACCGACTACCGCGCCTGGCTCGACACCGCCATGACCGGCACGGTCTGGCCGGCCGGCGCGGCCAGCTGGTTCAAGAGCGCCGAGCGGGTGACCAATCCGTGGCCGGGCACCGTCCGGGAATTCGAACAGCGGCTCGCACACGATCCGGCGGACGCGTTCGTCACCGCACCGGTGACCGCTCCGGTACCGAGCCGAATCTGACGTTTCCGGGCGGCGATCATTTGCGGCGCGGCAGGCCGCGAGCCGAGCTCGGCGAGGTGAACCAGGTCACGGGCCGTCACATCGGTGGCGGCCCGCTCGTCCTGTTCGTATCACCCCGTCACTCCGATTGGAGAGCGCCATGAAGATCCGACCTTGGCAGCGCCGGCTCGTTCTCGTCCTGTCCGCCGTGCTCGCAGTCCTCTGCGCTGTCGCCCTCCCGGCCGCCTACGCCTGGGACGGGCCCGGCTCGGACTACACCTCGCGATACCTGACCCGGGTCGAATCCCGGTATGCCGATACCGATCTCGCGCGATTCCACTACACCGTGCAGGGCAGCGGATCACCGGTCGTGCTGATCGCGGGCGGTGCGCTGTGGGGCTACTCCTGGCGTGATGTGCTGCCGGAGCTGGCGCGTGAGCACACGGTGTACGCGGTCGATCTGCCCAGTCAGGGATACACCGAGCTGCGACAGCGAGATTTCGCCTACGACCTGCATGCCATGTCCGCGGCCATCGGCGCGTTCCTCGACGCAGTCGGGCTGGAGCGCACCGCGCTGGTCGGGCATTCCTGGGGCGGTGCGTGGAGCCTGTACTTCGCCGAGCAGCACCCCGAGCGGGTGCAGCGGCTGGCGCTGCTGGACTCCCCCGGTCTCGACGCCGAGAAAGCACCCATCACACCGGTTTTCAGGACGCCGGTGCTCGGTGAACTCGCCACCAACCTGACCGGTCGCGGTTTCTACGCCGACAGCGTGCGCGGCACCTTCGCCCACCAGGAGCTGGTGACCGAGGAGATGATCGACGAGGGGTACGCACCGTTCGCGACTCCCGCCAACCGGGCCGGATTCCTGGCGCTGTGGCGCAATCTGGACTACCGGCTGACCGATGCCGGGTTGTTCCGGGTGACGGCACCGACCCTGGTGCTGTGGGGCGGCGCCGATGCCTGGCTGCCCGCCTCGCAGGCCGGTCGGCTGGCCGACCGCATCCCCGGCGCTACCGCTACCCTGCTCCCCGGCTGCGGGCACACGGTGCACGAGGACTGCCCCGCGGAGACCATCCCGCTGCTCGCAGAATTCTTGCGCTGACTGCAATTTCACGCCGATGAGCCGGCTCGGCCAATCCGGCGGCCACCTCGCTCCGACTCACCTGTGCCCGGCCGCCGACAGCGGCGGGTGATCATCCAGCTACTACGAAAGGCCGATTGCGCATGAGGTTGATCAGTACCAGGCACGCCGTCGTCATCGCGGGGACGATCACCGGTTTCGTCGCCGCCGCGGGGCTGTGCGGCGCCGGGATCGCCGTCGCCGATCCGATGAGCGATCTCGAACCACTGCTGAGCTCGAACTGCTCGTTCACCCAGATCGACGCGGCCCTGCACGACGTGGCGCCCGAGACCGCGGCCCAGCTCGACGCCGCCCCCGCCCAGAAGGCCGCGCTGCAAAGCGCCTACGACCAGCCCGTCGCCCAGCGCCGCGCCGCCTTTCAGGCTCTCATCGACAAGCAGCAGCAAATGGGCATCACCGCGAAATCCAACCCCGAACTCGCCCCGAAAATGACCCTGGTCGTAGACACCTGTAGCCAGTACTGATCCGGCCCCCGGGTATCGGCGATCCCGCTGCCGGTACCCGGGGCCTTCCTCCGGCGCTCAGTCGGCCTCGGGCCAGGGAGTCCGCTGCTGCAGGGCCTTGATCTCGTCGACGAGTTCGGGGATGGGGCCGGAGGTTTCGATGCGGGGCGCGACCGAGTCGATGGGGACGGCGCGGAAGGGCGGGAGGGCGCGGTGCCAGTTGGTGAGCCAGGTGGTGAGCTGGGCGGAGGAGCTGATGTAGACGATGCGGCCGAGGCCGACCAGTGCGCAGGCGGTGGCACACATGGGGCAGTGCTCGCCGGAGGTGTACATGGTGGTTTCGGCGCGCTGGGCGGGGGCGAGGTGGCGGCCGGCCCAGCGGGCGAGTTCGATCTCCGGATGACGCATCGGGTCGGCGGTGGTGATCTCACGATTGCGGTCTTCGGCCAGACGGGTTCCGGCGCGGTCGGCGAGCACCGAACCGAAGGGGCGATCACCCGCGGCCACCGCATCGGCGGCGAGCTCGAGACAGCGGCGCAGATGGTCGAGTTCGCTCGCCACGATCGGTTCGACGGCGAGATTGTCGATGTCGGACATGGTTTCCCTTCGGAGAACGGACACCCAACTCTACGACCCGATCAGGCGGTTTCCGCGCCACCCAGCGGTGCCTGACGGTCGGCGCGGCGGGTGCGTTTACCGCGCGCGATCTCGGTGCCGAGCGCGTCGAGCGGATTCGCCAGCCGGTGCAGCGGATCGATCAGCGTGGCGAGCCATGCCTGAGCGCGGGCAACCCCCGCCGGGTCGAGGCGATAGACGCGGCGGGTGCCCTCCGCACGCACCTGCACCAGCCCGGCGTCGCGTAGCACCTTCAGATGCTGCGAGACGGCGGGCTGGGAGATGGGCGTGTGGGTGCGCACCGCGTCGACGACGAAGCCCGCTGGCTGTTCGCCGCCCGCCACGAGTTCGAGAATGTGTCGCCGGACGGGATCGCCGAGCGCCTCGAAAAGCTTGCCGGTCATCAGGATTCGGTATCGCCCTCGGGTTCGGTGGTGTAGAAGGCGAAGGTCTGCTCGGCGGCGGCGCGCGCGGCGGCCGGGTCGTCACCGTCGGCGGTCGCGGCGGCGCCCCAGCCGGTCGCGGCGGTACGGATGAATTCGCGTCCCTCCGGAGTTCGGTGCAGGGTGAGCGCCACCTCCGGATCCACCGGGTCGCCGGAGGACAGATGCATGCCCAGGCCGAGCAGCGCCAGATCCCACCCGACACCGACCGCGCCGGGACCGAACTGGTCCCACATCCCGGGATCGATGGCCGCTTCGTGGACCAGTTCGAGTTCGGTGCCCTCGGCGACCGGGGTGAGCGTGACGGTCAGCCAGGACACCTGTGGGCCCATCTCCCAGGTGACGGCGAACAGTTTCGGCGCGTCGCAGCGTTCGACGACACCGTTGGCGTTGCCTTCGAGCTGGTAGCGGCCACCCACCTCCAGCGTGCCGGTGATCGGCATGAACCAGCGCGGAATCCGTTCCAGGGTGGTGAGCGCGCTCCACAGATCGGCCTGATCGGTCGGGTAGGTGCGCCGGGCCACGGCGATGCGCGTGGGCGCACCATCGCGGGCGCCGGTGCGGACTTCCCGGGTGACGAGACCCGCCAGCGCGGCGGGTTCGGTGATCAATGGCATGACAACCTCCTTGTATAAGTTTCTACTTATACTAACAGGAGCGCACGCGGGGCATCAGCCGCACCGGACTCGGGTATGTACCGTGCCTCGCTCCCCGGTGCGACCCGGCCGGGATCAGCGGGTCGCGATGATCGCCGAACCGTGTCCGAAGAGCCCCTGGTTGACCGCGATCGCGGCGCCGGCGTCCTCGACCTGCCGGCCTTCGGCTTGCCCGCGCAACTGCCAGGTCATCTCGCAGACCTGGGCGATCGCCTGCGCCGGAATGGCTTCGCCGAAGCTGGCCAGTCCACCGCTCGGGTTGACCGGCACCCGCCCGCCCAATGTCGTCGCACCGCTGCGCAACAGCTGTTCCGCACCGCCGGGTTCGCACAACCCGATGTCTTCGTACCAGTCCAGCTCCAGTGCGGTGGACAGATCGTAGACCTCGGCGAAGGACAGATCGGCGGGCGCGAGCCCGGCTTCCTCGTAGGCGGCCTGCGCGATGGCGGAACGGAACGCGGTCGGCGGCGTATCGAACGCGACGGCCGAATCGGTGGCAAAATCCGGCAGATCCAGAACGGTCTTCGGAAAGGTCGGGGTGACGGTGGACAGCGCCCGGATCCGGACCGGGGCCGAAATCCCCTTGCGACGTGCGTAATCCATCGAGGTCAGCACCAGCGCCGCACCGCCGTCACTGGTGGCGCAGATGTCGAGCAGTCGCAATGGATCCGCGACGACCGCGGAGGCCGCGACCTCCTCGGCCGACACTTCCTTGCGGTAGCGGGCATAGGGGTTGTTCAGCCCGTGCCTGGCGTTCTTCACCTTGACCGCGGCGAAATCGTCGAGCGTCGCGCCGTGTATCGCCATCCGGCGGCGCGCGTACAGCGCGAAATAGATGGGGTTGGTCGCGCCGAGCAGGTGGAAGCGCAACCAGTCCGGGTCGTCGCGGCGTTCCCCGCCGACCGGCTGGAAGAACCCCTTCGGCGCGGCGTCGGCGCCGATCACCAGCGCCACGTCGCACAGGCCGGCCAGAATCTGGGCGCGCGCGTTGGCAATGGCCTGGGCGCCGGACGCACACGCCGCGTAACTGCTCGAAATGCGCGCACCCGACCAGCCGAGGGCCTGAGCGAAGGTGGCGCCGGAGACGAATCCCGGGTACCCGTTGCGGATGGTGTCGGCTCCGGCGATGTAGCCGACATCGAGGTGGTCGACACCAGCGTCGGCCAACGCCGCACGGGCAGCGACCAGGCCGTATTCGACGAAGTTGCGTCCCCATTTACCCCACTGGTGCATGCCCGCGCCGAGCACCGCGATATCGCGCGTCGTATCAGTCATCGACCGGCCTCCACATCCACACGGTGTGCTCCGCGTCGTCATCGGCGTACAGGGTGCCAAGCGCCAACTCCACCGGCATACCGACGGCCAGGTCGTCGACGCTGAAGCCCGGCACGACCTGCCCGAGGATCACCATCTGCTCGACCTCGAGCTCCACGGCCGCGACCACGTACGGCACGAACGGGTCGGGTGAGACGTAGGGCGCGGGCGGTTTGTAGCGGGCATCGGCGTAGGACCAGATCCGGCCGCGGGTCGAGAACTGGTACTCGTCGAGCTCGGAGCCGTCCTTCGGACCGGCACAGTACGGGTTACGGCAGGCGAGCGTATTCCGCGGGAAATACGGTGTGCCGCAATGCTTGCAGCGCGTCCCCTGGAGTCGGACCGCGCCGTCTTGCGCGGTGAACCAGTTCGCCACGGCGGGGCGTTGTTCTTTCTGCACACCGCCGACCGTATAGGAACACGTTCTATTTCGGGGGCGAATTCGGCTCCGTTCGTACACCCGCGGCGGTACGGTGCTCGAGATGGAAGTCGTGGAACCGCGGGCGATCCGCAATGTCACGCTGTTCGGGGAAAGCGGCACCGCCCGGCCGCTGTCGCGCGGCCCGATCCGATGGTCGATCGGGTCGCAGGAGTACCTCATCCGGGTCGGCACGGCCGGCGATCCGGAGCGATCGATCCGGACTGCCGACGGGCTGATCGTGAGCATCGACGCCGCCGCGGGCTGCACCGCGCAGTTGGAGACGGTGCTGCGCGCCGCCGACGACTACCAGGTTGCCCGCCTGTGCCTGATCGACGGAATGGGGCGCCCCGGCGCCGATTTCGACCGCTGCGTGCGCGCGATCGCCGAGATCCGGGGCGCGATCCCGCTGCCGCTGCACATACCCCTCGGCGCCGGAACGGAATTCGACGGCGTCCTCGATCTGATCCGGCTGTGGGACCTCGGAGCGGCCGACGACAGCCGATGGCAGGTCGCCGCACCGTGCCAGCGCCGACTCCGGGAGACCTTGGGGGCGAAAGACCTCCAGCACGCCCACCAGCGCATCCGGACGCTCACCCGGATCGGGGACGCGATACCGATCCTGTGCGGCGCGGCGCCCGGCGGTGACGGCCGCGCACCGCTGCTGGACGCTGTCGCCCGCTACCTCCCCTCCCCCATGGATGTCTGCCAGCCCGAGCACGCACTCGACTACTGACCGGTGCCCACGGAACGCGGTGCCACACCGACGTATTCACTGAGCGGCCGGATCAGCGCATTGGATTCGGACTGCTCGACGACGTGGGCGGTCCAGCCGGTGATGCGGCTCATCACGAAGATCGGCGTGAACGCCTCGATATCGAAGCCGAGCAGGTAATAGGCGGGGCCCGTGGGGAAATCGAGATTCGGCCGGATTCCGGTGGCCTCGACCATGGTGCTTTCCAGGATGTCGTACATCCGCACCCACCGCCGGCCCTCGGTGCGGGCGGCGATGTCCAAGAAGGCCTGCTTCATGGTCGGCACCCTGGAGTCGCCGTTCTTGTACACCCGGTGACCGAAACCCATCACCTTCTCCTTGGCGGACAGCTTGTTTCGCAACCACTGCTCCGCCCGCGCGGGATCGCCGATCTCGAGCATGTCGTGCATGACGGCCTCGTTCGCGCCGCCGTGCAGTGGCCCCTTGAGCGCGCCGATCGCCGCGGTGACCGCACTGTAGATATCGGACCGGGTGGAGGTGACGACCCGGGCGGCGAAGGTGGAGGCGTTGAAACTGTGCTCCGCGTAGAGGATCAGCGAGACCTCGAAAGCCCGCACCAGCGCCGGGTCCGGGGCCTGCCCGAAGCACATGGTCAGGAAGTTCTCGGCGAATCCCAGATGCGAATGCGGCGGAATCGGATCCAGGCCGTGGCGGCGCCGATGATCGGCCGCGACAATGGTGGGCAGCACGGCCATCATGCGAAGCGCCTTGGCGTGGTTGGCTTTCGGAGAATCGTCGTCCTCCAGCGGATCCTCGGCGCCCAGATAGCTGATCGCGGTGCGCACCACGTCCATCGGATGACAGTTGTCGGGGAGCTTGGCCACCAGCGACAGCAGCGAGCGGTCGGCCCGGCGCGACGCGCGCTCGCGCTGGCAGAAGCGTTCCAGCTCGGCGTCACCGGGGAGTTCGCCGTACCACAGCAGGTGCGCGACCTGCTCGAACGTGCAGGTCGCGGCCAGCTCACCGACCGCGTAGCCACGGTAGGTCAGCGAATTGGTTTCGGGCACGACCTTCGAAATCGCGGTGGTGTCGACGACGATGCCGGCCAGCCCCTTGTGGATGGTTCCGGTCATCACTGATTTCCTTCCAGCGTGAAAGTGAAGATGTCGGAATCGAATTCGCTGTAGCGCTGATAGCGCAGGAGTTCGTAGAGCCGGCTGCGCGGCTGCATGCGGTCCAGCAGTGCGGATTGGGTTCCCGCCGCCGCGATCTCGCGCAGACCCGCCTCGGCCGCGAACATGGCCAGCCGCAAGGTGGTCACCGGATAGATGACCGCGTTGTAGCCGATCGACTCCAGCGTCGCGGCCGAGAGCAGGTCGGACTTGCCGAACTCGGTCATATTGGCCAGCAGGGGAATCGGCACCGCCGCGCGGAACCGTTCGAAATCGGCTGTGGTGCGCAGCGCCTCGGTGAAGATCAGGTCCGCACCGGCCTCGGCGTAGGCCAGCGCTCGATCCACCGCCGCGTCGATGCCCTCGATCGCGGCGGCGTCGGTGCGGGCACAGATCACGAAATCCGGGTCACGACGGGCCGCGACCGCGGCGCGCACCCGGCGCACCATCTCCTCGACCGGCACCACCGCCTTACCGTCCAGGTGCCCGCAGCGCTTCGGGTTGACCTGATCCTCGAGGTGCAGGCCCGCGATCCCGGCGTCCTCGGCCGCGGTCACCGTGCGCGCGGCATTCATCGGTTCGCCGAAACCGGTGTCGGCGTCGATGAGCACCGGCAGATCCGTTACCCGGGCAATCTGCTGGCCGCGCCCGACAACCTCGGTCAGCGTGGTGAGACCGATATCGGGCAGCCCCAGATCGGCGGCGAGCACCGCACCCGAGACGTACACGCCCTCGAAGCCGATCTCCTGGATCAGCTTGGCCACCAACGGATTGAAGGCGCCCGGCAGACGCTGGATCCGTCCGGAGGACAGACCGGCGCGCAAGGCCGCGCGCTTGTCCGCGGCCAGGGTGGCGGCGGCGAGCAGGCCGGTCATCAGAACAGCCCCTTCGCCGATCGGGGCGCGCGCGCGAGCACATCCGCCGATGCCGTGAACGTGAGCTCCGGCAGTTCGGCGGCGGACAGTTCGCCCGCGCGCTGGACCACCGCCAGGAATCGGTCCTGTTCGGCGGGCTCCACCACGCCCTCGGCGAGAGTGCGGAACTTTGCGATGTACTGCTCGCGGGCGAACGGGCGCGCACCCAGCGGATGCGCATCGGCGACAGCCAGTTCGTCGGTGAGTACCGCACCGCCCTTCAGCCTCACCTCGGCGCGAGCGCCGAACGCCCGCTCGCTCGGATCGGCCGCGTGATAGCGCCTCGTCCACTCGGCTGCCTCGACCGTGGAAATCTTGTTCCACAGCGCCACCGTGTCGGGTCGCCGCGCGCGTTCGGGCGCGTAGGACCGCTCGTGATGCCAGCTGCCGTCCTGTAGGGCGACCGCGAAGATGTACATGATCGAGTGGTCCAGAGTCTCGCGCGAAGCCCCGGGGTCGAACTTCTGCGGATCGCCCGAGCCGGTGCCGATCACCGTGTGGGTGTGGTGGCTGGTGTGCAGCACGATCGAGTCGATCCGATCCAGATCGCCGATCCGTTCGCGCAGGCGGAACGCCAGATCGATCGGAGCCTGGCTCTGGTACTCGGCCGAATGCTGCTTGGTGTAGGTGTCCAGGATGGCGCGCTTGGCTTCGCCGGGGCCGGGCAGCGGCACCGAGTACTCCGCCTGCGGACCGCCCAGCAACCAGGCTATGACACCGTCCGCCCCCTCCCAGATCGGCGCCGGCGCGCCCTCGCCGCGCATCGCGCGATCCACGGCCTCCACCGCCATCTTCCCGGCGAAGGCCGGCGCGTAGGCCTTCCAGCTGGAGATCTCGCCTTTACGGGATTGGCGGGTGGCGGTCGTGGTGTGCAGGGCTTGGCCGATGGCCTGGTAGATGATCTCGGTGTCGAGACCGAGCAGGGTGCCGATCCCGGCGGCCGCCGACGGGCCGAGGTGCGCGACATGGTCGATCTTGTGCTCGTGCAGGCAGATTCCCCGTACCAGGTCGGCCTGGATCTCGTAACCCGTTGCGAGACCGCGGATCAGGTCTCGGCCATCGCGGCCGGTGTGCTGCGCGACGGCCAGGACGGCCGGAATGTTGTCGCCGGGGTGTGCGTACTCCGCGGCGAGAAAGGTGTCGTGGAAGTCGAGTTCGCGCACCGCGACACCGTTGGCCCAGGCCGCCCACTCCGGTGCGTAGCGGCCGTGCACACCGAACACCGTCGCACCGGGTGTGTAGGGGTGGGTCAGCGCTTGCGCGCGGGCATTGGCGACCGGGCGGCGAGTGAGCGCCGCGGCGGCCACCGCCGCGTTGTCGATGATCCGATTGACGATCATCGCCTCGACCTCCGGCGCGACCCCCACCGGATCCGCGGCGACTTCGGCGATCTTCCACGCCAGGTGTTCCGCGCGCGGGAAATGCTCCGCCGAACGGCGGGTTCGAACCAGATGATTCTTCATACTTCGCACGCTACACAGCGAGTGCGGGCGCGAAAATGCCACGCAAATGCCTATTTTTGCGGCATGCAATCAGCTTTCTTGCGAAGATTGCGACGATGCGGCCCGGAGTAGCCGCAGCTGGCCGATCTCGGCGGCATTCTTCATCAGCTCGGCGTGTGCCCACGCGACGGTGTGCGCGACGGTCTTCTCCGGATCGTCCGGCCAGGGAAATGCCGCCGGGGCCGTGAGATCGGCGTTTTCCAGCGCGGTCAGATACCGCGTTCGAAGCTCACGCAACCATTCGACCGCCGACTCCGGGCCCGGCCAGGCGATCTCGGTGCGCTCGTGCGCCCGCTGCCCGGCCAGGTGATCGATGGTGACCGTCCACCACCAGCCGATATGCCAGCTGAGCCAGCCGATGGTCGGTACCGGGATCGGGTCGGGCTCGGTGTCCGCCCAATCCGGCTGCCAGGCGCCCGATCCGTCCCGCCGCAGCGTCCAGCAGAGATCCGTTGGCTCCCACAGGAAATCGGCGGGCTCGAGGCGTTCGAGATGAAATTCGAACAGAGCCCACACCAGGTCGAACTGCCAGCGCGACACGGCCGCATACGACGTCTCCATGCGACGCATCGTGCCCGGCGGAAGGTACCTGGGCAATCGATTTCTAGCGGTGCGGGTACCGGCTCTGCATGGGCAGGGCTTCGCGATCGGTCAGCAGCAGACCGAAGACGAGGGCGGGCACGATCATCAGCAGTGCGTTCGACAGCCACCACACCGGGTTGAAATCACCCGCGAAGGCCCAGAACGAGATCGCCATGAAGCCCGCGCAGAAAGTCAGCGTCAAGCCCACGGTGAGCACGAGCCAGCCCAGGCGGTGCTGGACGCGCACCAGATACACGCCGGCGAAACCGAAGAGCACGGCGGCCAGATCCAGCGGGAGGAACGACCAGTTCCACGCCTGCACAATGGGATTCGAGTAATCCCGGAACGCCGCGTCTTTCGGAATCGCGTTCACCGCGACAGCGATCCAGTAGAGCACGAGCAGCGCATCGGTCACCAGCAACAGAATCTTGCCGAGCTTCAACCGCACGACCCCCTCCTTATCGGATATCCGAATGTCGAGCCGGTTGCGCCCAGCTTAGCGACGGCGCCATTGCGCATCGGTGGCGCCGATCACCGGGCCTTCGCGCGCGAGAGGTTCCAGCCCTGCCACGGGTCCTCGTCGAGGTCGGCGCGGATGGCGGCGGCGATGCGGTGGCGCAGGTCCTGCGGGAGACGTTCGGTCGCCGGCAGGGCATCCGGGGACAGCCTGCCCAGATAGTTCAGATCCAGAGCGGGTTTGACCTGGCGGCCGTTCGTGGTTTCGACCGTGGCGCCAGCCAGCCAGCGATCGATATTGCGTTCCGCGATCAAGCCTTCCGGATTGACACAGGCCAATACCAGAAGCGTGGCGGCCGCGGCGCCGAGGGCCGCACGCGGAATCCAGGTGCGGCGCAAGCGGATCAAACTGGCCAGCACCAGCAGATAGACCATCCCGATCCAGAGCTCGAACACCTCGACCAGCAGGCGGAGCACGGTGAAACCGTAGGCGTGCTGGTAGGTCCACATGCGATGCAGCGACGACGCGACGATCACCAGGGTGAGCACGCTGATCGCGGCCACGGCGAGCCGCAGCCAGCGGCGCTCGGCCGCCGATTCCTGTGCGCCCCAGGACTGGACGGCCGCCAGCACACCCAGGGTGAGCATGCTGACGATCGACAGCTGCCAGAACCCGCTGCGGGCATACTCCGCGTAGGTCAACTCGGCGGTGCGCTGCACGTAACCGTTGCCGCCGAACAGCACCGCCAGCTGGGTGGCGACGAACACGGCGAACAGCACCGTCAGCGCGCCGAGCGGCAATCCCCACTCCAGCGTCGACCAGCGCTTGCGAACCATCCGCGCCGCAACGGAATCCGCGTCACCGGCCGGCGGTGGCGGAGCGGCCAGCAGGAACAGGGCACCGGCCACTGCCGATGCCGCGACGGCGAAGACGAACACCCAGCTCACGACCGAGCCGCCGTCCCACGACGGCGTCACGCTCGACACCAGTTCGGCGAAGACCGCGTCCGCGCCCGCCAGCAGCGGCACGAACACCAGCAACAATCCGCCGGTAGCCGCCACCGACCACCCCACTCGGCGGGCCGCGCCGGCCCGCCGCACCCGCACCCGCCGGACCCCGTGATACACCCACGGCACCGCCATACACGCGCGCACCAGCACCGCGATCACGTCATAGGACAGCCCATACCGCGACCGCCGCCCCACCGCCAGCGACCCTGCCACTCCGGCCCCGAGCACACACAGCACGAACAACCACTCCGCGGCCCGCACCGCCCCAACCCCCAACAGCCCCACCGCAATCCCGCCCCACCAAACAGCACCCCACCGCACCAGCGGCGCACTCTGTGCCCCACTCCCCCGCGCGTCTCCGTCCCGCAACAGCCGACTACCGCCGGGCGCGCTCGTCACCGGCGACTCCCGCACCGGAACCGCGCCGCTGCCCAGCAGCACACCCGCTGAACCAGCACCCGTCACGGACGGTTCGCCCATTGAAGCAGCACCCACCGTCGGCGACTCACCCGTCGAGGCTGCGCCACCAGCCAGCGAATCACCTACCAGGGCAGCACCGGCCGATGCAGCGCTGCTGTCGGGCGGGTTACCAGCCGAAGCCGCTCTCCTATCCGACGACTCTCGCTCCGAGACTGCAATTTCCACAGGCGACTCCCCCTCGGAAACAGCGCCCTGCACAGGCGACTCCCCCTCGGAGACAGCGCCCTGCACAGACGACCCGGCCGAGGGAACAGCGCCCTTCACGGGCGGATGCCCCGGCGGGGCAGCAATCCGGCCCGGCGAATCGTCCTCGGGTGCGCGCTCGTCGGGCCGCACGCTTTCCCTTGCCACAGTGGATGATTTGCCCGGCTCACCCCTCTGAGCCGGGACGGCCGGCCTGCGCGCCGCCCAGTCGACTCCGTAGATGCCGGCCGCGGCGATCAGGCCCGCGAGTACCCACCCGATTCCCGGGCGATCCAGTGGGACGAGCACCGCGGCAGCCACGCCGGCGATCAGGATCGCCAGCAGGGCACCGGACGGGAGCGGGACCCGACTGGCCAAAGAGGAAACCTGCGGCGGCAGAACAACTCTCGGATAGGCCGGCATCTCGACCGCACCGCTCATCGGAGCCCTTTCGGCCGACACCCGCACCCCGGCGCTCGGCAGCACGGCCCGTGGTCCACCTCGTGCGGCCGAACGCTCCGCCTGCCCCTTCGACGCGGCGGAGCCGAGTGAATCGCCTACGGCGGCAGCTGCTTTCGCCTGCGGTCGCCCACCGCCCGGCTCGGCGGAAGATCGCGCACCGGTCACGGCGGACACCCCGGCCGCCGAATGGGAACGCACACCTTCGGCGGGCGACAATGCGTCGGATGAGAAACCCGGAGCGCTCGATCCGATGTCGGTCGTGGCCGGCGAATCGACCTCCGGCAGAGAACCTGGCGCCGCGGAACGGTATCCCGCCGACTCAGTGGGTGGCGCGATCGAATCGCCGATCGGATTACCGCCATCGGAATCGCCGGTCGCTGCGATCGCAGACGAACTCGCGTCGGCCTTCGTCTCGCTACTCGCTGGTGCGCCGGCCGGGGTCGAATACGGGCGGCGGGTCAGGCGGGAGATCGGCTGGACCGGGGGACGTTTGCGGGGTGGGGTGGCGGGCATGGGGCTCCAGGTGTGTGGCGCCTCGGGAGGCGGTGGGTACCTGGATGATCCAAGTCGGTGGCCGTGGAGAAGATGTGTAGGTACGGTGCCGACCTCGCGCGAGAGCGAGCGGCTAGGGTTTCGGGGTGGGATTGGTGTTCGAGACGCGCGGGTCGGAATCGGACTGGGTGGAGTCGGTGTGGACGTGCCGCAGCGATCGGATCAGCGAGATGACCTCGGTGGCCACCGAGACCTGGGGGCTGGTGTTCTGGGAGCAGGATGGGGCCGCGCACGCGGCGGTGACCGGGCCGGAAAACCGGTGCGGGACAGCGCCGGTGCCGGAGGGAGCGGAATTCGTCGGCATCCAGTTCGCGGTCGGCACGTCGCTACGGACCGTAGCCACACCGACTCTGGTGAACAGTGGGATCGCGCTGCCGGACGTCACCGAGCAGGGCTTCTGGCTGGCCGGGTCACGCTGGGCCACACCGCGCGTGGAAGACGCCGAGGCACTGGTGCGGCGGCTGGTCCGCGCCGATGTCCTGGCCCGTGACCCGTTGGTCACCGACACCCTGCGCGGCCGCCCACCCGCCGCCACCGAGCGCACCCTGGAGCGCCGCTTCCGCGCGGCCACCGGCCTGACCCGTGGCGCGGTCCGTCAGATCGGGCGCGCCCGCACCGCGGCGATCCTGCTGAGCACCGGCGAACCCCCGGGCCCGGTCGTCGACAAACTCGGCTACTACGACGAACCGCACCTCGCCCGCGCGCTGCGCAAGTATGTCGGGCGTACCGCCGGGCAATTGCGCGAGGGCGACATCGGCACGCTCGCCATCGATCCCGGTCAGCGCACGACGTCGTATACGAGTTTGGCGATCCCGTTGGAATAGGTCGCGGATTCGCGCAGCCGCAACGGCCGCTTGTCCTGATCGGCCCTGGTGAACAGGCTCTTGCCCGCCCCGAGCAGCACCGGGAACACGAGCAGGTTGTAGCGGTCGATCAGATCGGCCTCGCCGAGGCGGCGCGCCAGTTCGGCACTGCCGTGGATGAAGATCGCGCCACCGTCACCGGCTTTCAGCGCGGTGATGTCCTCGACGGATCGCAGGATCGTGATCGAACCCCACCCGTCGATCAGGTCGGAGTCCTTCAATTCCGTGGACACCACGTACTTCGGCAGGTCGCGGTAGGCGGCGTGGTCCTCGGAGTCCCGCCAGATCGGCGCGAACGCCTCGTAGCTGCGCCGTCCGAACATCAGTGCGGTGGTGTCGGCCAGCTCCTCGCCCTTGAGCGAGAATGCCTCGGGCACGAATTCGGTGTCCATCACCCAGCCGCCGGAGCGGTGGCCTTCGACCGTGCTGCCCGGCGAATCCACGACGCCGTCCAGCGACATGAACCCTGTGTAGACCAATTCCCGTGTCAACGTTTCCTCCTCGGTTCGGGAAGGCCAGACTACGAGCCGCGCTACGCCGCTGTCTTGGACGGAACCGACACGTCCGCTTCCACCGCGTGGAGTTTGAACACCGTGTACGCCAATGCCGCGAGGGCGGTCGCCGCGAGTAGCAGCAGGCCCACCGCATAACTGTTGTTCGCCTCGTCGTAGGTGATGCCCATGATCAGCGGCGGGAAGTAGCCACCGAGTCCGCCGGCCGCGGACACGATGCCGGTGACACTGCCGACGCTGGTCGCGGGCGTGCGGCGGGCGACCCAGGCGAAGACACCACCGGTGCCGATCCCCAGCCACACCGCCATCAGAATGAACACCGTCGCGGAGGCGACATCGGCGGGCGGCTTGAACGAGGCCAGCACCGCCATGAGCGCGGTACCCGCGAGGGAGGTCGCCACAATGTATTTGGGTGCGATGCGGTCCGACAGCGCACCGCCGATGGGCCGGGCGATGACCGCGGCGAGCGCGAAGGCGGCGGTGCGGGTGCCCGCGTCGACTGCGGAGAAACCATAGATGTTCTTGATATAGGTCGGCAGGTAGGAGCTGAAGGCCACGAAGCCGCCGAACACCACCGCGTACAGGAACGACATCTCCCAGGTGACACCGAGTTTCATCGCGGCGCGCAGCTTCGGCAGCACCGGGTCGGTGTTCGGCGTGAACTCCGGCGAATTCCGCATGAACAGCACGCACAGCACCGCGGTGACCGCGAGCGCGGCGGCGACGATCAGGTGGGTGGGCAGCAGGCCGAACCAGTCGATGAACCGCGGGGTGAAGAACGCCGAGACCGCGGTGCCGACCATGCCCGCACCGAAGACGCCGGTCGCGAAACCGCGCCGGGCGGGCACGTACCAGGAATTCGCGAACGGGATGCCGACCGCGAAGATGGTGCCGGGAATGCCGAGCAGGAACCCGAAGACCAGCATGAGCGGATAGGACTCGATGCTGCCCGCGATGCCGACCGCGATCACGGGGACGATCGCGGCCAGCGAGACGCCGATGAACATGAGCCGGCCGCCGAAGCGGTCGGTGAGCGCGCCGGACACGATCCGGCCGAGCGAGCCGACCAGGATCGGCATCGCGACCATGATCGAGGCCGCGGTGCTGCTCAGGTTCATGGTGTCCGCGTAGTGCGGCGAGAGCGGGCCGATCAGGTTCCAGGCCCAGAAGTTGATCGCCGAGACCCAGGTGGCCAGCGCCAGATTGAGTGTCGGCGATCCGTTTCGTACCGCTGCCTGTAGCGACGTCACTCGATCAGGAAACCATATGGTCCAGTCCCCTAAGCGGTAACACGCAACATTTCAGCAACACAAAGATTGAGCTATTTCAGCTGCTCCGACGCCACATCCAGGATCCAGGTGACGCCGAAGCGATCACGCAGCATGCCGAATGCCGGAGCCCACTGGGCCGGACCGAATTCCTCGATGACCGTCGCGCCCTCGGCCAAGCCTTTCCACAGGGCGGTCACCTCTTCGATCGATTCGCCGCGCACGGACAGGAAGAACGGCTCCGTCGTGTGAGTGAGGCCGTGCTCGCGGCGGGTGCTCGAGGCCGCGGCCGCGCTCGGAGCGGTCGCGCCCGGCACGTCGTAGGCCATGACGCGGAAGCCGCTGTCCGCGACGACCTCGCCGTAGACCACCTTGGCGGCGTCCGGCGCGTCGGCGGGCATGCCGAAATCGCCGTAGGTGTTGAGGACGGCCTGTCCGCCGAAGACCGACTCGTAGAACTCCAGCGCGGCGCGGGCCTGACCGTGGAAGTTGAGATGGGCGACTGTTCGTACCGACATCGGTGATCCTTTCGCTGTGGAACCCCCAGGTTGTCAGCCGTACCGGACAGGGATTGTCCGGTATTTATGGCAGCCTGGCTCGCATGCCCACCGCGTCTTCGACGGCGACTTCGCGCCGCCTGCTGTCGCTGCTGTCGCTGCTCCAGGTGCGCCGCGACTGGCCCGCCGCACTCCTGGCACAGCGGCTCGGCGTCAGCGACCGCACCGTGCGCCGCGATATCGACCGGCTGCGCGAACTCGGCTATCCCGTGCACACCAGCCGGGGACCCGAGGGCGGCTATCGGCTCGAGGCCGGGAGCGAGTTGCCGCCGCTGCTCTTCGACGACGAGCAGGCGATCGCGCTGACCGTGGCGCTGCGCATCGCGGTCACCGCGGGCGCGGGTATCGCCGACGACGCCGCCCGCGCCCTGTCGACCGTCCGCCAGGTACTGCCGTCTCGATTGCGTTCGCGCGTCGATAGTTTCGAGATCACGGCTATGAAATCCGCTGGGCGCGAGGTCGATCCGCAGGTTCTGCTCGCGCTCAGCAGCATCATCCGCGCGGGCGAGGAGTTGCGATTCGACTACGCCACCGACGATCCGGGCCCGCCGCGTCGACTGCAACCCCATCACCTCGTGGTCCGCGACGGACGCTGGTATCTGATCGGCTGGGACCCGGTTCGCGCGGACTGGCGCGTCTACCGTGCCGACCGCGTGACGCCCCGCAGCCCCAACGGACCTCGCTTCACCCCGCGGCGCCTGCCCGGCGACGACGTCGCCGGTTTCCTCCTCGCCCGCTTCCGCGGCGGCCCCGGGTGGCCGTGCCGCGGCGAGGTCGTGCTCGATCTTCCTGCCGCCCAGGTCTTTCCGTTCGCCGAGGACGGAATCGTCGAGGAACTGGCCCCCGGCCGCACCCGCCTTCTCCTCGGCTCCTGGTCCTGGCCGGCTCTCGCCGCGACCCTCGCCCGCTTCGACGCCGACCTCGAGGTGATCGGACCGCCCGCTCTGCGAACAGCTTTCGGCGAGCTGGCCGATCGCGCCGCGCGTGCCGCCGACCCACGGCCGAGGCAGAATGAGTAGGGGAGGAACTCTGATGCGCTCTGCTGTCGCTCTGATCGGCTCGCTGGTTCTCGGCGGCATCGGCGCTGCGGCCACCGCACTGTGGGTGCGTCTGGCCTATATCGTCCTGTCCTCCCGCTTCTCCGAGGACCACCCGATCGACCCGCACGGCTACGGTCTGATCTTCGGCAGTCTCATGTCGGTTCCGGTCTCGGCCGTCGCCATCGTCACCCTCGCCTACACCGTCCCCCGCCGCTACCGCGCCCGAGTCACGCTCGTCGGCACCATGATCCTGTTCCTCGGCAACGCGACCTTGTTCGTCGCCTGGTTCAGCGCCGCCTGACTCGAGGCAGACTGGATTCGGGAGGAATTTCTTATGCCGAATCGAATCGGGTGGGCAGCGAAACACGATCCGCTGACGATCGCCATAGGGGTCATGGCCGCCGTCATCGGGCTGGGCGCCGCCGCTGTATGGCTCCAGATCGCCTATATGGTCCTGCGGTCTCGGCTGGCCACCGGCGCGAACACCGACCCGCACGGGTACGTTCTGATCTTCGGGCCGTTCATGGCCGTACCGTTCGCTGTCGTCGCCATGGTCGCGCTGCCGTTCGCGGTCCCGCGCCGCTACCGGGCAGCGACGGCGGTCGGCACCACCGTCGCCATGTACCTGGGCACCGCGTTACTGTTCGTCGCCTTGTTCACCTCGTGAACCCGGACGGAACTACAGGTGGCCGAGCGAGTTCCGGGCCTGGTGGACATCCTCGCGCAAGGGGTCTTCGGACGGGTCGTCGGGTTCGGGTCGCGGATTCGCCGCGTAGTCCTCGACGTCGGAGGTGACACTGTCGAGCAGGTCGGCCAAGTCACCGCCTACCGGTTCGTTGGCATCGGCGACCTGCTGGCGCGCTTCGAGCCATTCCGCGACGAAATCCGCGCGGGTCATCTCGCCGTCGGCGTAGGTCTCCATCAGCGTGAGCTGTAGTGCGACCCCGGTGTCGTCGGGGACTTCGAAAGGGTTTGTCCACACGGGGATCAGAATCCCATATCGGGGCTATCCGTTGTCCTCCCGTCTCTGGTCGAGCATGGTGGACAGGGCGGCGGCGATGCGGGCGACCGACTGATCATGATCGTCGGCCAGGGCATGTAAACCGATGCGAGCCAGGGCGATCGGGAGCTCGGCGAGAGCCTGCGTGAGCCGGATCCGGATCGCCCGGGTGGCGGTAGGGGCACCGAGTTCGGCGCGCAGCGCGTCCAGGATGTGGTCCGCGTGCGCGGGATCTCGCGCGAACCGGCCCAGGAGTTCACCCGCCTCGACATCGTTCGGGCCGGTGACCACGGTGGCTACCAGCGCCGGGATGGACTGGGCCAGACCGCGATTGCCGAGAGTGAGCGCGGCCTGAGTTCGTATCGCGCTGTCCGCGTGGCGCAATGCGTCGACCAGCGCCGATGTCGCTGCCGCGCCGGGCAATTCGATCAGCGTCAGGATCGCCCGGCGCCGGATGGCGGGATCGGCGTCGGCCAGCGCCGCGACCACGATCGCGACGCCCTCGCCGCCGGAGCGGGCGAGCGCCCAGCGCAGGGCACCGGCGACATTGAGATCCGGTTCGGTCAGTACGGCCTCGGCCAGCAGATCGGCGGGCATCGATCCGATGTCGGCGGGCGCAAGCGCCGTACGCATTCGGCGGGCGGCGTCCGGGGAATCCAGACCGCGCAGCAGCTCGACGATGCGCAGCACGTCGTCCCAGCTGCCGGGCTCGGCCGCGTCCACCGCACGCAACCGGTCCAGCAGTTCCTGTTCGCGACGCAACCGTTCCTCGGTGCGCCGGACCAGATCCGCGATCAGGTCGGCCGGAGCGAACTCGGAATCGTCGAGGGCACTGCCGATCTGGCTCAGCGACAAGCCGAGTGTGCGCAGACCCTCGACGTACAGGATGCGGCGGATGTCGGCGTCGGAGTACTCGCGGTAGCCGCCGACGGTGCGGCCGGTAGGCCGCACCAGCCCGAGCGAGTCGTAATGCCGCAGCATTCGCGCACTCACACCGGACCGGCGCGCCACCTCACCGATCAGCACGCGGCGGCCTCGTGCTCCGGCCCCAGCGCCGCAACCCGTTTCGCCGCGTCCACCGCGAGGTAGAACCCGGACTCGGGGTCCAGTCGCAGCCGCTCCGTTGCTTCGGCATGCGCGCGCACGGCCGGGTCGGGGCTGGTCATCGCCGCCCGCAGCACCGGTTCGGCGACCTCACCCAGCTCGGCCAGCGACCGGCTCAGGCTCAACCTCAGCTCCCGGTCGCCACGGGCGAGCTGGGTGGCCAGATCGGCGGCGAGTCCGGCCGCCGCCGACTCGGGCACCAGCGCCACGGCCGTACGCCACGCGGTCCGCGCTACTTCGTCCTCGGTGTCGAACAGCAGGTCCCGGGTGATCGACGGCCAGACGCCGCGATCTCCGATCTTCGACAGCGAATGCAGCGCCTGGCTGCGGGCCTGGGCGCGCTCGGATTCGAGCTCGGCCCGCAGTTTCGGCACGGTGTCCGCCGGCGCGTGCCGGGTCAGCGCCCAGGTGAGCATGTCGCGGACGTAGAAGTCGGGTTCGACGGCGCACCGTTCGATCAGCGCGTCGACGAAACCGGGGTCCGGGTGCGTGCCGATGGTCAGGGCGGCCGCGAGCCGGGTCGACGAGCTGTCGGCGGCCAGGCCGGTGATCACCTGCTGCGAGTTCCTCTGTGTCGTATTGATGGGTACCACCTCCGACTGTCAGTGAACGGCTTATCACTGTGTCAAGGTCAAATGCGCGAGCGCGCGGGCGTGGCGTGTCGAACTGAAACGTGTTCTAATTCTGGACATGAGCGGTGGCGCGCACGGCCAGGTCGATCCGGCCTTCCAGCAGGTGCGCGAGGTGTTCGAGGCGCACCTCGAGATCGGGGCGGCCGTGGCCGTCTTTCAGGCGGGACGGCCGGTCGTCGATCTCTGGGGCGGGGTCGCGGACTCGCGGACCGGGCGACCTTGGGAGCGCGACACGGCAGTCGTGACCTACTCGTGCGCCAAGGCGGTGACGACGGCGGCGGCACTCGACGTCGCGCATCGGCACGGCGTCGGCTGGGACGAACCGGTGACCACATGGTGGCCGGAGTTCGGCGCGGCGGGTAAGTCGGCGACGACACTCGCGGACCTCCTGACCCACCGCGCCGGGCTACCGGCGTTCGACCGGCCGGTTTCCGCGGCGAAGGCCGCCGACCCGGTGGCGATGGCGGCGCTGCTGGCGGAGCAGACTCCGGTATGGGAACCGGGCACCCGGCACGGCTATCACGCGCTGACCTTCGGCTGGCTGGTCGCCGAATTCGTTCGGCGGCACACGAATTCGACGATCGGCGAATATGTCGCCCGGCACTTCGGCGCCGAACTCCGATTCGGTGCCGCGCCGGATATGGCTCGCGTGGAATCACCGCCCGCCGAGCAGCGGCGCTGGACCGACCCTGGCCCGATCGGCGCGGACACCGTGGCCCGGATGGCACGCGCCTACCGGGATCCCGGCTCGCTCGCGCTGCGCGCGTCGACGAACCCGTTCGGGTCCTACAACAAGCCGGAGGTGGTGGCGGGCGGCTGGCCCGCCACCGGCCTGATCACCACCGCACGCGGATTGGCCCGGTTCTACAGCGATCTCGTCGGCGGCGCGATCCTGCCCCCGGGCCTGCTCACCGCGGCGATCGGCGAGCAGGTGCGCGGCACCGATGCCGTCCTGCTGCTCGAGAGCGCCTTCGGCCTCGGCTTCGTGCTGCCCTCGGAGAACATGATCCTGCCCGCCGCCGCCCGCCCCACCGCGTTCGGCCATCCCGGCGCGGGCGGCGCGCTCGGCCTCGGCGATATCGACCACCACCTGGCGATCGCCTTCGCCCCGAATCTGCGGCGCGACTGGCTCGCCGGCGATCGCCGCGCCCACGACCTGGTCACCGCGGTCTACGACGCGCTCTGAGCGTGTCGTCCCGCGACGGGCTCCGCGGTCCGGGCGGCCCGGTGGATACCGACCAGCAGCGCGACCGCGGCATGATGTCTCGGAACTGCTGGTTCCGCATGTTGCCAGCACCCGACCGGCCGGGTAAGCCGGTCCGGACGCGATATGGATCCCATTCCGATCAGTCGAAGGTGCACCCGGTGACCGGTTTGCCGGCCAGGCGATCGAGGAGATACGGGATGACGTTGTCGACGAAGCCGTCGATCAGCTCGGGACCGAAGTGGTTCGGCAGCGTCGCGCCCGGGGCGATCGCGGGCAGGTGGTTGGTGCGGAAGGTGACGGTGGCGCCACGTGCGCACCAGTACTGGGCCATCTGCCGGACCTGGTCGTAGGGAATGGTGTCGTCGTTGATCCCGCTGGTGACCAGAACCGGCACGGACGGAACGCGGTGGCCGATTCGCTGCGCGTCCAGAACTGCTGTTGCGGCCGGGATTTCGAGCAGATGCTGCGGCAGCGAGCGACCGTCGACGGTGAGGGCGGTCGACCGCAGGAACGGCTGTCGCAGGATGACGTCGCCGATGCACTCGGTGGCCAGCGTGTCCAGGGTGGCCCGGCCCTGCGGGGTGATGCGCCGGTCGACCTCGACGGCCAGTTCCGGGTGACGTTCCCGGAAACCGTTGAGCGCGAACCCGATCGCGCCGCCGATCAGATTGCCGCTGTCGATTCGGCCGATCACCGCGGTCAGATCGGCGGGCGGCGCACCGGACCAGACGCCTTTGAGATCCAGCTCGGGCGCGTACTCCGGCTGGAGTTCGGCCGCGGCGGCGGTCGCGCCGCCACCCTGCGAGTAGCCCCAGAACGCCAGCGGAGTCGGCGTTCCCGCGAGGCGGACCGCGGCGCGCGCCGCGTCCAGGACCGCGTGCGCGGACTCGGCGCGGTTCACGTAGGTGTGCACGCCGGGCGTGCCCAGCCCGATGTAGTCGGTCAGGAAGACGTTGGCGCCCAGCGCACTCCACGCCGCCAGCGCCACCGCCTCCTGGTTCGGCGAGATCGAGCGCCGCCCGACATCCACGGCGAGCCCGGTCGACACCGCGACCGAGGCGGCGCACTGATCGCCCTGCCCCGTGGTGCCCGGCGCGATGACGATCGTCGGCCGCGGGCCCGAGCCCTGCCAGGGCCGGGTGCCCGGCACGTACGCGCCACTGACGGCGACCGGCGAACCGTCCTGGCGCTGCGAGGTGTACAGCACCAATTGCCCTGGGACAGGCCACTGTTCACCCGGCACGGTCGCGAGGATCGAGGTCGGCTGGGTGCGGATGATCGAGCCGGGCGCACTGTCGAAACCGACCGGCGGCTGATAGAACGCGCCGACCGGATCGGCGGCGGCTTCGGCGCCGATCCCGGCGGCGGCCAGACAGCTCACGGCGAGGGCCGCGACAGTGCGACCGAGGGCAAATTTCATTGTTGTCTCCAGTATTTCGGGGTTCAGATGACGGCACCGACGTCGCGCGCGACCAGATTGTCGAGTGCGCGTTCGGCGATGGCCGCGATGGTCATGGAGGGATTACAGGCGGCGGCGCTGCCGGGCAGCAGCGCGCCGTCGACGACGTAGAGTCCGCGCTGTTCGAGCACGCGCCCGTCGAGATCGCAGACCGTGCCCATGCAGGCGCCGCCGAGCGGATGCCAGGTGGACGGGAACACCGCGTTGGTATCGGTGAGAATGCCGGTCGCACCGGCGATTCGATGCGCTGTCGGACCGATGTGGCCCTCCTGGATCACGCGATCACCGTCGGACGGCCAGTGCAGGACGGCATCGTCGGTGGCGGGGTCGTAGACGTAGCGCCCGCGGCTGGCGCTGACGCCGTAGCCGACCATCATGGTGCTGTGGGCATCCGCGCCCATCGGTGGTATGGAGGCTTGGATCAGGGTGTGCGCGCTGTGTGGGTCGGCCCAGTTCAGGCTGCCGTAGACCACCGGACCACCCTGCGCCGCACCGAATTCCGCGCTCGGATCGCTCCAGAGGTAGATGCGATCGGCGTTGGTGCCCCAGCCCTGTCCGACTCCGTCGGGCAGGTCGGGTATCTGCCCCTTGGCGGCCGCGCGCACCAGCAGGCGAGTGGTGTTGACGCTGCCCGCCGCCAGGATCAGGGCGCCGGCGGTGAGGATCCGGTGCTCGAGCACGGCGCCGGTAGTGTCGATCCGGTCCACCCGGACGACCCAGCGCCCGTCCGGCGCGCGCTCCAGATCCGTGACCTGGTGCAGGGTTTCGACGGTGACCCGGCCTGTCGCCTCCGCCTGGGCGAGGTAGGTGACATCGACCGAATGCTTGCCGCCGTTGTTGACGCCCAGCGCGCCGTCACCATTGGTGTAGGAGGCTTTCATCTCCCCGCGGAGCTCGGCGAGCGCGAAATTCCAGTCGATCGGCATCGGAATCTTCGACAGCGGCAGTCCGGCCCGGCGCACTCGGTCGGCGAAGAGCCGGGGTGCGGCGTAGGTGGGGCTCGCGATGAGTTCGTCCGGGGCGACGGCGAGTCCGAGCATGCGTTCCACCCGCCGGTAGTGGACCCGGTCCAGGGTCGCCCAGTCGAGTTCCGGCGGCAGGTGCGCGTTGAAGACGGACTCGGCGGGCTGTAGCGACATGCCCTGGTAGATCAGGGATCCGCCGCCCACTCCGGCGGCGCACAGGGCGGTCATATTGATCCCGGGCACCGCCTCGATCAGGCCGGGATAGCGCTCGACGGCCAGCTCACGGCCGAACGGGCTGCGCATGGACTCGTGCCAGAGCATGCGCCGATCCGGCCGGGCTGGGTGCGGGAAGGTTTCCGCGTCGGGCCCGGTCGGCCAGCGCAGTCCGCGTTCGAGCACGGTGACCGGAACACCGGCTTGGGCCAGGCGCAGCGCCGCCACACCGCCGCCGAAGCCGGAGCCCACGACGACGGCGCGGTGCTCGGACCGCGTCAGCGGAATGGGTGTGGCGCGCGCCGACGGTGGGCGCAGGAGCAGTGCTCCGGCCGCGGCGGCCCCGGTCAGCAGTGACCGGCGCGTCATGGAGGGCATGGCAGATCTTTCGATTCAACGGTTCGAGTAACACGGTTACTCGAGTAACGGCGTTACTGTAGCGGGGTGAGCAAAGAACCGGAAGAGGCTCTGCGCGGCCGCATCGTCGACGTGGTGCGCGCGCAGCTGGAAACCGAGGGCTACGACGCGGTCCAGCTGCGCGAGGTCGCGCGCCGTGCCCGGGTCTCGCTCACCACCATCTACAAGCACTTCCCCACCCGCGACGAGCTGATCCTGTCGGCGCTCGAGGCGTGGATGGCCGAGAACTCCTATGTCGCAATGGAATACCCGCCGCCCGGGGAGAGCATCTACGACGGGCTGATGCGGGTGATCCGGCATGTCTTCGAGCCCTGGGAGCGGCATCCGATGATGCTGCGCGCCTACCACCGCGCGCGCCGCGGCCCCGGCGCCGAACGCCTGGACACCCAGGGCCTCGACGCGGTCCTGCCGGTCGTCGGGGCCGTCCTGGCCGGGGCCGAGCAGACCTATCTCCAGGACATCGCCACCATCACCTCGAATATGGCGTTCGCACTGCTCGGCCAGTGCGCCGACGGCACGCTCGAGGTCGCCCAGGCCCTGCCGCTGATCGAGCGGGCCATCTACCGGCTCACCGCCGACAACGTGCCCGAGGCCACCGCCGCCGTCGAGCGCCGTACCTCCGATCCGGCCGCCACGCCGTTGGACCCCGAAATCGCCGGACCCTACCGCCGCACCCCGAATTCCGAAGCGCTTTAGCGCCTTTCCCCATCCCGCAGGTACAGATACCGTTCAGGAACCTCGATTACGGCTGCGATCACCTGACCAACTCGCTATCGTCCGGACCAGCAACCGACCACCAAGCTACGGAGTCGACGCATGACCCACCCCCAGGACATCCCGGAAGCTCAGCCGCCCTCGCGCGGAAACCGCGTCGCGCTGACCGTCCTCGCCGTACTCATCGTGGCCGCGCTCGTCACCGCCGCCATGTCGGTGGGCTGACCCCGGACACACGAACGGCGACCCGCTGTCGCGGGTCGCCGTCGGTGTGCACGGCCGGAACTCAGTAATCGATCCGGTCGGTCTTGGCCAGCCATGCCTCGAAGGGAGCGTTGCGGTTGGGCAGATCCAGCTGCTCGACCCGGGTGGGCCAGTTCGCCTTGGGCTTCAGCTCGAACAGCTCGTAGAACTTCAGATCGTCGAAACCGGCGACGGCGGCGTCATGCCGGTCGGCGGCGTAGACGATCCGGTCCACCCGCGCCCACAGCGCCGAGGACAGGCACATCGGGCACGGCTCGCACGAGGTGATCAGCACGCAGCCTTCGAGCGAGAAGGTGCCGAGCTCGCGACAGGCGGCGCGCATCGCGGTGACCTCGCCGTGCGCGGTCGGGTCCAGCGTGGAGGTGACCTGGTTGTGGCCGACGGCGACCACCTCGCCCGCCTTGGCGATCAGCGCGCCGAACGGGCCGCCGCCATCGGCCACGCTGGTGGTGGCGACCCGGATCGCCTCGTCCAGCCAGGCCCGTTCCAGGTCCTGGACGCTCATCTCTCGAGTCGTGGTCACGGTCACTCCATTCGGCTACGGCAACGTGTGTTCAGGAGTACACAGGGAAACCGCGGACGCCAGCTAGAGGTGGAAGACATGAAGACATTACCGGCCCGGCCGCGGCTTTTCGTAGGCTTTTACAAGCGTCACGAAGTGTTGACCGACAGAAACGAATTCGTCATCTCCGATGGTGTGAATAACCGACCCGGCGCACCATTTCCATCGCGAGTGTCGGAGCTTCCTACAAACGGGGCACGGCGGCTTGACCTATGGCCTGGGTCACCGTAACTTCGAGCCCACCGACCCGTGAGCTGCCCGAAGGAGGCGATGTCGATGCCTACCAGCTACGACCTGCGCCGCCGCGCTCACCGGACCGTCTGGGTCCCGGGCCGGGTCGCCCACGGCAACTGAGTCGTTGCCGCGGCATTCTTTCGATCTTCCAGACCTCTGCGGCATGTTCGTCGTGCCGATTCGCGCGCCCCCGTTCGGCTGCGCGACCGAATAGAAAGCTCCTGAAATGGCGACTAGGATTGGCGTATCGAGCGCGCTCCGAAATGAGGTTGTGCCATGGTAGCCGCGCGAATCACGGTGAATGGTTCCTCGACTCCGATTTCCCCGGCCGAGCCGAACACCTCGGTCCTGGATTTCCTGCGCGAGCGGGGTTTCACCGGCAGCAAAGAGGGCTGCGCGGAAGGCGAATGCGGCGCGTGTTCGATTCTCCTCGCCCGCCCCGGCGTCGAGGCGCCCACCGACTGGGTCGCGATCAATGCCTGCCTGGTGCCGGTCGCCGCGCTGGACGGGCAGGAGATCGTGACCGCCGAGGGGCTGGGCACGCTGGACCCGACGGGCGCGCCGACCGCCCTGCATCCGGTGCAGCAGGAGATGGCTGTGCGCGGCGGCTCGCAATGCGGTTACTGCACCCCCGGATTCGTGTGCAGCATGGCCTCCGAGTACTACCGGCCCGGCCGCTGCGCCTCGCTCTGCTCGTCCGGCGAAACCGCGGATTCCGCTGCCGCCGAATCGGATTCGCATGATTCCGAGCACGGACCCAATGGCTTCGACCTGCACGCGCTGAGCGGAAATCTGTGCCGCTGCACCGGATACCGCCCGATTCGCGATGCGGCGTTCGCGCTCGGCGCGCCCGAGGCCGACGACCCGCTCGCTCGGCGGCGCACCGAGCCCGCCCCGGCCGCGGTCGCCACCGAGTACACCCAGCGGGGCCGCACGTTCCGCCGCCCGGAGCACCTGGCCGAGGCGGTACGACTGCTGCGCGCACGTCCCGACGCAGTGCTCGTCGCGGGCTCGACCGACTGGGGTGTCGAAGTGAATATCCGCGCCCGGCGCGCGGAGTACGCGCTCGGCATCGACCGGCTGCCCGAATTGCGGGAGCTGCGTATCGAATCCGATCACCTCGAGATCGGCGCGGCCGTGCCGCTGACCGAGATCGAGCGCCGCCTCGACGGCAGCGTGCCGCTGCTGGCGCAGCTGTTCCCGCAGTTCGCGTCCCGCCTGATCCGCAACAACGCCACCCTCGGCGGCAATCTCGGCACCGGCTCCCCCATCGGCGACAGCCCGCCCGCGCTGCTCGCGCTCGGCGCGTCGGTGGTGCTGGCCTCGGTCGACGGCGAACGCGAGATCGATCTGGCCGACTACTTCACCGGCTACCGGCAGAGCGTGCGCCGCGCCGACGAGCTGATCCGCGCCGTGCGGATTCCGCTGCCACTGGCGCCGGTGGCCGCGTTCCACAAGATCGCCAAACGGCGCTTCGACGATATCTCCAGTGTCGCAGTCGCTTTCGCGCTCGAGCTGGAGGACGGCGTGGTCCGCGGCGTCCGCATCGGCCTGGGCGGTGTGGCCGCCACCCCGATCCGCGCCCGCGACACCGAGGCGGCGCTGCTCGGCAAGCCGTGGACCACCGAGACCATCGAGGCCGCGGCGCTGATCCTGCGCTCGGAGGGCACCCCGATGAGCGACCACCGGGCCAGCTCCGAGTACCGCTCCGCGATGCTCGGCCAAAGCCTGCTCAAGCTGTACGCGCAAACCACCGAGGCGGAGTCATGAGTCAGCTGTCCGAGATTCCCGAGCGTCCGGTCGTCGGGCTGCCGCTGCCGCACGAGAGCGCGTCGCTGCATGTCACCGGCACCGCGCTCTACACCGACGATCTGGTGTACCGCACCAAGGACTGCCTGCACGCGTATCCGGTGCAGGTCATGCAGGCGCACGGCCGGATCACCGGGTTGCGCACCGAGCCCGCGCTGGCCGTACCCGGCGTGGTGCGGGTGCTCACCGTCGCCGATGTGCCCGGCGTGAACGACGCCGGCATGAAGCACGACGAGCCGCTGTTCCCGGACGAGGTCATGTTCTTCGGCCACGCGGTGGCCTGGGTGCTCGGCGAGACGCTGGACGCGGCCCGCCACGGCGCGGCGGCGGTCGAGGTGGACCTGGACGAACTGCCCGCGATCGTGACCGTGCGCGAGGCGATCGAGCGCGAGAGCTTCCACGGCGCGCGGCCCACCATGATCCGCGGCGATATCGCCCAGGGCTTCGCCGACTCGGCGCATGTCTTCAGCGGCGAGTTCGAGTTCAAAGGCCAGGAGCACTTCTACCTGGAGACCCATTGCGCGCTGGCGCTGGTGGACGAGGCCGGGCAGGTGTTCATCCAGTCCAGCACCCAGCATCCCTCCGAAACCCAGGAGATCGTCGCGCACGTGCTCGGCCTGCCCAGCCACGAGGTGACCGTGCAGTGCCTGCGCATGGGCGGCGGCTTCGGCGGCAAGGAGATGCAGCCGCACGGGTTCGCGGCCGTCGCGGCCCTCGGCGCCAAGCTGACGGGTCGCCCGGTTCGCCTGCGGCTCAACCGTACTCAGGATCTGACCATGTCGGGCAAGCGGCACGGCTTCCATGCCGACTGGAAGATCGGCTTCGACGCCGACGGCCGCATCCAAGCCCTGGACGCCACGCTCACCGCGGACGGCGGCTGGAGCCTGGACCTGTCCGAACCCGTCCTGGCCCGCGCGCTGTGCCATATCGACAACACCTACTGGATTCCTCACGCGCACGTCGCCGGACGGATCGCGCAGTCGAATACGGTGTCCAACACCGCCTTCCGCGGATTCGGCGGCCCGCAGGGCATGCTCGTGATCGAGGACATCCTGGGCCGGTGCGCGCCGCTGCTCGGCCTGGATCCGGCGGAGCTGCGCGAGCGCAACTTCTATGCGCCGGGCCAGACCACCCCGTACGGTCAACCGGTCGGCCAGACCGATCGGATCGCAAAGATCTGGCGGCAAGTGCAATCCGGCGCCGACTGGACCGAACGGCAGCGCGAGATCGCGGCATTCAATGCCGCGCATCCGAATACCAAGCGCGCCTTGGCGATCACCAATATCAAGTTCGGCATCTCGTTCAATCTGACCGCCTTCAACCAGGGCGGTTCGCTGGTGCTGATCTACAAGGACGGTTCGGTTCTGATCAACCACGGCGGCACCGAGATGGGCCAGGGCCTGCACACCAAGATGATGCAGGTCGCCGCCACCACGCTCGGTATCCCGCTGCACAAGGTGCGGTTGGCGCCGACACGAACGGACAAGGTGCCCAACACCTCCGCGACGGCCGCGAGTTCCGGGGCGGACCTCAACGGCGGCGCGATCAAGAACGCGTGCGAGCAGTTGCGCTCGCGGCTGGCGCAGGTCGCCGCGTCGCAGCTGGGCACGAGCGCCGCCGACGTGCGGATCGCCGAGGGCGTGGTCACCGCGCTGGGCAGCGACCGGGAACTGGACTGGGACACCCTGGTCCGGGCCGCGTACATGCAGCGAGTTCAGTTGTCCGCCTCCGGTTTCTATCGGACCGAGGGGCTGCACTGGGATGCCAAGGTGTTCCAGGGTTCACCGTTCAAGTACTTCGCCTACGGTGCCGCCGCGACCGAGGTCGAGGTGGACGGTTTCACCGGCGCCTACCGCATCCGACGGGTCGACATCGTGCACGACGTGGGCGACAGCCTCTCACCCCTGATCGACATCGGCCAGGTCGAGGGCGGTTTCGTGCAGGGTGCGGGCTGGCTGACGCTCGAGGACCTGCGCTGGGACACCGGCGAGGGCCCGGGCCGCGGCCGGCTGCTGACTCAGGCGGCCAGCACCTACAAGCAGCCCAGCTTCTCGGAGATGCCCGAGGAGTTCCACGTGACGCTGCTGGAGAACGCGACCGAGGAGGGCGCGGTCTACGGGTCCAAGGCGGTCGGCGAGCCGCCGCTGATGCTGGCGTTCTCGGTGCGGGAGGCGCTGCGGCAGGCCGCGGCGGCGTTCGGGCCCAGCGGTACCAGCGTCGACCTGGCCTCGCCCGCCACGCCGGAGGCCGTGTTCTGGGCGATCGAGCGGGCGCGCCGGGGCGAGGCGCGGCGCGACGGGCACGCGGGCAACGGGCACGCCGCACTCGGCGACACCGCCGCGGTGGACACGAAAGAACTTGCGAACCAAGGAAACAACGGCAACGGGCAGGACGGCGACCGCGTGCCCGCCGCGGCGCACACCACGGGCGGTGCCTGAGATGTCCTGGGTGGCCGCGGTCGCACGGTTACGAGCCCGCCGGGAACCCGGCGTGCTGGTGACCGTCGCGACGGTGCGCGGCCACGCCCCGCGCAAGGCCGGCGCCAAACTCGTAGTGGGCCGGACCGAGTCGTGGGGATCGATCGGCGGCGGCAATATCGAGGCCGTCGCCATCGATCGAGCCCGGGAGCTCATGGGCGAGCCCGAGCCGGCGACCGAGGTACTGGATTTCGCGCTCAACGACAAGGTCAGCAACCGGCACGGCGTGCAGTGCTGCGGCGGCACCGTCAGCGTGCTGCTGGAGCCGCTGCCGGTGGTCCCCGCCGTGGCGATCTTCGGCGTCGGGCACGTGGGCTACGAACTGGCCCGAATCCTGGCCCGGCACAACCTGGATCTGCACCTGATCGATACCCGCCCCGAGCAGCTGGCCGAGGAACGGCTGGCCGTGCTCGCCGACGCCGAGGCGCAGATCCACGTCCACCGCACCCTGCTGCTGCCCGAGGAGGTGCTGGCCGAACTGCCGCCCGGCGCCCACGTCCTGATCATGACCCATGATCACGCCGAGGACGCCGCACTCTGCGACACCGCGTTGCGCACCGCGGGTCTCGGCTCGATCGGCCTGATCGGCTCCTCCGCCAAGTGGACTCGCTTCCGCAAGCGCCTGGCCACCGAGGGCGGCCACGACGAGGCCACGATCGATCGGATCAAGACGCCGATCGGGCTCGCCGAGATCACCGGCAAGGAGCCCGCCACGATCGCGGTCAGCGTCGCGGCGGAGCTGCTGCTCGGCTTCCAGAAGGGTCAGTAGGTGATCACGGTCCAGGTCTGCATGCTGAACGGCAGATCGCAACTGCTCCAGGACTGCTGGGCGCCGACGGCGGGATTGCCCCAGCGTTCGTAGCTGGAGAACCAGGCCCACCAGGCCCAGCAGGTGATCCGCACCTGATGGTGCACGCCCTCACCGCACATCGAGTAGGCGGCGGTGGCGCCGACCGGGTTCACCGAACACCAGGGTCCCGGCTGGGCCCCGGCGGTGGGTGCGCCCAGCAGCGCGGTGGCACCCAGCAGCGTTACCGCGGAGCCGCTCACGGCCATCCGCTTCCACATCGCGTTCATGACAACCTCCGGGCGTGGGGCTGGACACCCCGACCGCTATCGGCCCACGCGTTTCATCCGAGCACGGTGACCGCTGGTCACCCTTACGTGAGCTACATCACCGAGGCGACGCGACGCGTTACAGCAACGGTTCGGCAACCAGGAAGCGCTTGAGCACCTTTCCGGTCTCGCCGCGCGGCAGCTTGTTCAGGAACGCCACATCGCGCGGCACGGACACCCGCCCGAGCCGGTTGCGGATATAGGTGCGCACCATCTCCGGATCCAGGCCCACCCCATCGCGTTTCACCACGAACGCGGCCAGCCGCTGCCCGAAATCGCGGTCCGGCACGCCGACCACCGCCACCTCGCTCACCTGCGGCAACAATGCCAGCGCCTCCTCCACCGGGCGCGGGAAGACGTTCTCGCCGCCGGAGATGATCATCTCGTCGTCCCGGCCCGCGATGTAGAGCCGGCCCGCCGCGTCCAGATACCCGACATCGCCGGTGTCGAGCAGTCCGTCCACCTCCTCCGGCGGCGCGGCGCTGACATAGCCGTCGAACAGCATGTGGTTGCCGACGAAGATGCGGCCCACCACACCGACCGGCGCCGGTCGCCGATCGTCACCGAGCACGGCGACCTTGGTGCCCAGCGGCGGACGGCCCGCCGTCATCGGGGACAGCCGCAGATCCGCCGGGGTGGCGATGGTCGCCCAGGACACCTCGGTGGAGCCGTACACGTTGTAGAGGATGTCGCCGAAGACCTCGAGGAAGCGCAGTACCGTCGCCGCCGCCAGCGGCGCGCCGCAGCTGGCGACGACGTGCAGGCTGGACACGTCGTAGCGCTCGCGCACCTCGTCCGGCAGCTCGAGAATGCGCTCCAGCATGGTCGGCACCACCAGCAGACTTGTGACCTGATGCGCGGCGATCAGGCGCAGGGTGTCCTCGGCGTCGAATTGCTCCGGTAGCACGGTGGTGGCGCGCAGCGCGGTGCTGATCTGGAGTCCGGCCAGGCCCCAGGTGTGGAACAGCGGGGCCGGGATCAGCATGGTCTCGTGCATCCGCAGCGGAATGCGCGAGAGCAGCGCGGCGATGGTGGCGAAGCCGCGCGGGTGCGGACGGCGCGCGCCCTTCGGCGATCCGGTGGTGCCGGAGGTCAGCACCACCAGCCGGCCGGGCTGCGACGGCATCCGGAACTCGGTCCGCCCCAGCGTGATCAGATCGTCGAGGGTGCTGCGGCCGGGCGGTGGCGCGTCGTCGGTGGTGAAGCGCGGAATGTCGGCGCGCAGATATTTGACCAGTTGCTCGAGGTCACCGTCGATGAACAGCGCCATCAGCCGGTCGCGCTGCACGATCTCCTCGAGCGTCCGCCCGGACAGCCCGGCGTTCATGAGGACCACGTCGACGCCCAGTTTGCCTGCGGCGACCATGGTTTCGACCATGCCGCGGTGATTGCGGGCCAGCAGGCCGATCGCGTCGCCGGTGCCCAGACCCAACTCGGCCATGGCGCCGGCCAGCGCCGTGGAGCGCGTATCGATATCGGCGAAGGTGCGGCTGCCGTGCGCATCGACGACGGCGACCCGCTCCGGGGCGTAGGCCGCGCCCGCCGCGTAGCCGCCCGCCAGGTTGAAACCCCAGCGCAGCAGCCGCCGCACCTGCTTGACGCCGAGGTCGGGCCGGCTGGCGACCACGCCGGTGACGATCATCTGCCGGATGACGCCCGCGCGCCGGCGCACCGGGGAGTTCTCCCCGTTGGTCACCACCGCGGTGGGCTTGCCGCGCACGATGTCGACGACGCGGTCCAGTCCCGCCTGAACCCACTGCACCAGTGCCGCTTTCGACATCTCGGCCAGCGCCGGATGCAGGCGGCCGACGGCGAAGCAGGTGATGATCACCTGGGTGCGATCCCCCTCGCCGCGCAGCCGGATCGAGGCGAAACTTCCCTCGCTCGGGCAGTGCAGTTCCAGACGCTCGTACCAGCGCACGACGATCGGCTGGACGTCGATGGTGCGGACGCCCGCCTCGATCGACCCGATCCGGAAGCGGACCAGCGGCCGACCGTCTATCGGCTCCCGTGGTTCACAGGCACCGACTCCCACCAGGATCCGCGGATAGTTCTGCGGATCCCCAAGCAGCTCATAGAGCGCGCGCCGGGAGACCGGAACCTCCGCGACGACTTCGACAACATCGGTAATCAACTACGCTCGACTTCTCCGACGACCGGCGCCACTGCCGGTCGCTCTCGCTTCTCTGCCGCGACGATATCCGCCGAAATGCCCTTTGTGGTGCGGTTTCCCGGAGTACAGGACACGTCACAAACCGAGTTCCGGTCCGCTGTGAACCGGAGGCAAATTCCGGTCGAGGATCCGGGACCGCTGTTAGCTTCAGTGGGTGGATTTCGATTACGACGTCATCGTCGTCGGTTCCGGTTTCGGTGGCAGCGTCACCGCCCTGCGGCTCACCGAAAAGGGGTATCGCGTCGGGGTTTTCGAAGCCGGACGGCATTTCGATGACGCCGATTTCGCCAGGACCAACTGGGACCTGCGCCGATATCTGTGGGCGCCGCGCCTGGGTTGCTACGGGATCCAGCGCATCCACCGGCTGCGGGACTGCTTCATCCTGGCCGGCGCGGGCGTCGGCGGCGGGTCGCTGAACTACGCGAACACACTGTACAAACCCGGACCCGCGTTCTTCGGTGACCCGCAGTGGGCGGGCATCACCGATTGGGACGCCGAACTCGACCCCTACTACGAGCGGGCCCGCGCCATGTTGGGCGTGGTGCAGAACCCGCACCTGACGCCCGCCGACGAGGTCATCGCGGAGGTCGCCGCGGACATGGGCGTCGGCGACACCTTCGTGCCCACCCCGGTCGGGGTGTATTTCGGCACGCCCGGCGAGACCGTGCCGGACCCGTACTTCGGCGGCGCGGGACCGGCCCGGACCGGGTGCGTCGAATGCGGCGAGTGCATGACCGGCTGCCGCCACGGCGCGAAGAACACCCTGGTGAAGAACTATCTGGCCTTGGCGCAGGCCGGCGGCGCGCAGGTGCGCGCGCTGACCACGGTGACCGAGCTGCGGCCCGGCCCCGGCGGCAGCTGGGAGGTACTGACCCGGCGCACCGACGGCCGAATCCGGCCGCGGCGCACCACCTTCCGGGCCGCGCACGTGGTGCTGGCCGCGGGCACCTGGGGCACCCAGCACCTGCTGTTCGACCTGCGCGACCGGGGCATTCTGCCCGCGCTGTCGCCACGGCTCGGCGTGCTGACCCGCACCAACTCCGAGGCCATTCTCGGCGTCGGCCGCACCACCGTCGACCCGGCCATGGACATCACCAAGGGCGTGGCGATCACCTCGTCGTTCCATCCGACCCCCGACACCCATGTCGAGCCCGTGCGCTACGGCAAGGGCTCCAACGCCATGGGCCTGCTCCAGACCTACCTGATCGACGGCGGTCACCGAATCCCGCAGTGGCTGCGGGTGTTTCCGCTCGCGCTGGCGCACCCGATCCGGAGCGCGAAACTGCTGCGCACGAAACAGTGGAGCGAACGCACGTTGATCCTGCTGGTCATGCAGAGTCTGGACAACTCGATCACCACCTACACCCGCCGCGGGCTGTTCGGCCGCCGCTTCACCAGCAAACAGGGCTACGGACAACCCAATCCGACCTGGATTCCGACCGGCCACGAGGCCACCCGCCGGGTCGCGGACAAGCTCGGCGCCACCGCGGGCAGTACCTGGCCGGACCTGTTCAACGTGCCGATGACCGCGCATTTCATCGGTGGCTGCGTGATCGCCGACGACCCGGCGCAGGGTGTCATCGACCCGTACCACCGCGTGCACGGCTATCCGAGCCTGAGTGTGGTGGACGGCTCGGCGATCTCGGCCAACCTCGGCGTCAATCCCTCCCTGACCATTACGGCCCAGGCCGAGCGCGCCGCCGCGCTGTGGCCGAACAAGGGGGCCGCCGACCCCCGCCCGCCCATGGGCGCGGGCTATCGGCGGGTGCCGCCGGTACCACCGGAACATCCGGTGGTACCGGCGCACGCACCGGTCGCGCTCGGGCTGCCGGGGGTCGCGGTCAGGGAAGGGTCGTGACGGCGAGTTCGCCGGCGGCGTGCTGGGCGCGCAGGCGCTTCTTGTCGTACTTACCGACGCTGGTCTTGGGCACCTCGGTGACGAAGGTCCAGTATTCGGGCAGCTGCCATTTCGCGAACTTGTCCGCCAGGTAGTCACGGAGCTCTGCCGGTTCGGCCCGCTGTCCGTCGGCGAGCACGACCGCGACCAGCGGGCGCTCGTCCCACTTGGGGTCGGGGATGCCGATGACGGCCGCCTCCGCCACGGCCGGATGGCCGATCATCGCGTTCTCCAGATCGACCGAGGAGATCCACTCGCCGCCGGACTTGATCACGTCCTTGGAACGATCGACCAGGGTGAGGAAGCCATTCGGGCTGATCTTGCCGACATCGCCGGTGCGCAGCCAGCCGTCGTCGAACTTGTCGGGATCGGGTGCGGCGCCGTCGGGCGCGTAGTAGGAGCCGGTGATCCAGGGACCGCGTACCTGTAGCTCACCGAGCGACCGGCCGTCGTTCGGCACGACCGCGCCTGCGTCGTCGACCAGCCGGGCGCGCACACCCGCCGGGAACCGGCCCTGGGTGTAGCGATAGGCCCACTGCTCCTCGCCCTCGACGCCGACCGGCGGATGTGCGACCGAGCCGAGCGGGGAGGTCTCGGTCATCCCCCACGCGTGCAGCAGCTCGACGCCGTACTTCTCCTCGAAGGCGTGCATCATGGCGGGCGGCAGCGCCGAACCGCCGACCAGGCAGGTGCGCAGATGCGAAATGTCCTGCGGCGCGGCCTGCAAACCCGCCAGCACGCCGCCCCAGATGGTGGGCACCGCCGCGGCGAAGGTCGGCTTGACCGCCGCCATCATCTCCAGCAGCGGCTGCGGTTGCAGGAACCGGTCCGGCATCAGCACATTCGCACCGGACATGAGCGCGGCGTAGGGCAGGCCCCAGGCATTGGCGTGGAACAGCGGCACGATCGCGAGGACGGTATCCGCCGCGGAGAACCCCATGCCGTTCGGCGCGCACACCTGGGTGGCATGCAGCCAGTTGGAGCGGTGCGAGTACACCACGCCCTTGGGGTCGCCGGTGGTGCCGGAGGTGTAGCACATGCCCGCCGCGGAACGCTCGTCGACGATCGGGAACTCGAACGTGTCCGACTGCGCGGCAAGCAGTTCGGTGTAGGAGTGCACCTGCACACCCGCGGGCGCTTCGAGCGCGGCGGCGTCACCGTTGGCGACGATGACGTGGCGCACTGTCGTCAGCTTCGGCAGGTACTGGGCGAACATCGGCAGCAGCGAACCGTCGACGATCACCACCTGATCCTCGGCATGATTGGCCACGTACACCAGCTGCTCCGGGAAGAAGCGGATGTTCAGAGCGTGCAGTACCGCGCCCATGGCGGGCACGGCCACATACGCCACCATGTGCTCGTTGTTGTTCCACATGAAGGTGCCGACCCGGTCGCCGAGGCCGATGCCGAGCCCGCGCAGGGCATTGGCCAGACGCCGTGCCTGCGCACCCAATTCGCGGTAGGTCAGGGTGCGCAGGCCCGCGCCGGTCCAGGTGGAAACCGTGCTGTCGCCCTGGAAGGTGGACGCGTAGTTCAGCAGGGTCGCCAGCGACAGCTGCTCGTCCTGCATGGTGCTCAACATCGGAACGGGTTTTCCTCTCGAGATGATTTCTCAGCCGTGCCGGAGCACGGTCAGCGTCGCCAGCAATTTGTCCACCGTGGCGGTGCGAGCGAAGGTGGTCAGCGCCAGGAGCGCCGGAAGACGGCGACGGGCAACGGATTTCGCGAAGGTGAACTCCTTGAGCCCGTCCGGGCCGTGTATCCGGCCGAACCCGGAGTCGCCGACGCCGCCGAACGGCAGCTCCGGCAGCGCCGCGAACAGATACACCAGGTTGACCCCGGTCATACCGGAGCGGATCCGCCGGGCCAGCTCCTCGCCGCGGCGTTTGGAGAACACCGCCGACCCCAGCCCGTAGCGGGAGTTGTTGGCGCGCAGGATCGCCTCGTCCATATCGCGTACCCGGTTGACCGCCAGCGTCGGCCCGAAGGTCTCCTCGGTCATGGCCAGCGAGTCCTCCGGCACGTCCACCAGCACGGTGGGCTGCACCAGCCGCGCGCCGACCGCCTCGGGACCGCCGACGACGGCACGCGCGCCCTTGGCCAGGGCGTCGGCGATGTGCGCGGCCACCACGCCGGGCTGCGACGGCATGGTCATCGGGCCGATCTGCGCGTCCGGATCATCGCCGGCCCGAACGGCTTTCGCCGCCTCGGTGAGCTTGGCGAGGAACACGTCGAACACCTGCTCGTGCACGTAGACACGTTCGGTGCCGATACATGCCTGCCCCGCGTTGGACAGCCCGCCCCACACCGCGGCCGTCACCGCCGCGTCCAGATCGGCGTCGGCGTCCACCAGCAACACGTCCTTGCCGCCCGCCTCGATCAGCACCGGGGTCAGCGTGTCGGCGCACGCGCGCATGACCTTCTTGCCGGTCTCGGCGGAGCCGGTGAAGGCCAGCTTGTCGACGCCCGAACGACACAGGGCCGCACCGGTTTCCCCGAGACCGGTGACCAGTTGCAGCACCGGCTGCTCGGGCACCACCTGGGCGAACGCGTCCACCAGCCACTTGCCGACTCCGGGGGTGAACTCGCTCGGCTTGAACACCACCGCGTTCCCGGCGGCCAGGGCATAGGCGATCGACCCCATCGGGGTGAAGACCGGGAAGTTCCACGGCCCGATCACGCCGATCACGCCCAGCGGCAGGTACTCCACCGAGGCGCCGAGATCACTGGCCATCAGACTGGGCGTGATGTTCTTGCGGCCCAGTACCTTTCGCGCGTTCCCGGCGGCCCACGCGAGATGATCGAGCATCATGACGATCTCGAGCTGCGCGTCGCCGACCGGCTTGCCGGTCTCGGCGTGCGAGAGCTCGGCCAGCTGCGCCATCCGGCGGGCGATCACACCACCCCATTTCTTCAGGCGCTCGGCCCGTTCGTCGAAGCTCAGCTCGGCCCACCAGCTCGCGGCCACGCGGGCACGCGCGACGGCCTCGTTCACCTGCTCGGCATCGCAGATCGGATAGGTGCCGACCACGTCGCCGGTCGCGGGGTCCAGCGAATCGAAGGTCGCCACGGCGGTCGAAGTCACGGTCATGTCCTGGAATCCCTCGGTCTCGGTCGTCGATGTCATGCGCGGATCAGATCGGAGGCCTTCTCGCCCACCATGATCGAGGGGGCGTTGGTGTTGCCGCGCGGCACCGCCGGCATGACCGACGCGTCCGCGACCCGCAGGCCCTCGATGCCGCGCACCCGCAGCTGCGGATCCACGACCGACTCCGCGCCGGCGCCCATGGCGCAGGTACCCACCGGGTGGTACAGGGTCTGGGTCCAGGCCCGGATATGGTCGGCGAGTTCGTCGTCGGTGCGGCCGCGTCCCGACTCGGGCAGGAACGATCGGGACAGGAAGCGCGCGAACGGTTTCTCGCGCGCGATCTCGAGCAGCCGGCGCGCGCCCGCGACGGCGGCGGCGAGGTCGACGGGATCGCTGAAGTAGGCGGGATCCAGGTCCGGTTTCCACGCCGGATCGGCCGACCGCAGCCGCAATCGGCCCCGGCTGGCCACATTCACCAGAGTCACGCCCGCGGTGACCATCTGGGCAACCGGCTCGCGTAATCCGTTGTCGTAGAAGCCGGTCGGCGCGGTGAGGATCTGGATGTCGGGCGCGGCCTGACCGTCCCGGGAGGCGAAGAACGCGCCGCCCTCGCCCACATTGGAGGTCAGCGGGCCGCGGCCGGTCAGCTTCCACTGCATGAGCCGGGCCGGGTTGGAGAAATCGGTGAGATCGGAGGTGTCGCGGCTGTACCACAGGAACGGGGTCACCGGATGGTCGTGCAGGTTCGCACCGACGCCCGGCAGATCCACCACCGGATCGATGCCGTGCTCGCGCAGGTGCGCGGCCGGGCCGATACCCGAAAGCATCAGCAGCTGCGGCGAATTGATCGCGCCGCCGGACAGCACGACCTCGGCCTCGGCCCGGGCGATGTGCTCCGCGCCGGCCCTGCGGTAGGCGACGCCGACGGCGCGGCCGCCCTCGAGCACCACCCGGGTGACGAAGGCGTGGGTGCGCACGGTCAGGTTGGGCCGATCCAGCGCCGGGCGCAGGTAGGCGTCGGCGGTCGACCAGCGTCTGCCGTCCTTGCAGGTCACCTGGTAGCGGCCCGCGCCCTCCTGCTCGGCGCCGTTGAAGTCGTCGTTGCGCTTCAGCCCGTGCGCGACCGCGGCCTCGATCCAGGCGTCGGTGGTCTCGTGGGTGTAGCGGCGATCCTCGACGTGCTGCGGGCCGGTACCACCGTGGTAGTCGTCGCGGAAACGCGTATTGCCTTCGGCGCGTATGAAATACGGCAGCACATCGGCGTAGCCCCAGCCCTGCGCGCCGAAATCGTCGCGCCAGCCGTCGTAGTCGGCCCGGTTGCCGCGGATGTAGATCATGGCGTTCATCGAGGAGCAGCCGCCGAGGCCCTTCATCCGGGGCCAGAAGGCGCGGCGGCCGGCCATGTGCTTCTGCTCGGCGGTTTCGTAGTTCCAGTCCCATTTGGTCTTGAACAGGTTCGCGAAGGCGGCCGGAATGTGGATCTCGTCGGCGTCGTCCGGGCCGCCCGCCTCGAGCAGCAGCACCGACACCGACGGGTTCTCCGACAGGCGCGCCGCCACCACGGCCCCCGCGCTGCCTGCCCCGACGATCACGTAGTCGAAGCGGTCCTTCTCGGTCACAAGCTCTCCTCGCATCCTCGCCGTACGTGGCCGTGACCGGGGTCACGGATCGTCCACCGGAAGGGTAGGGCGGATCGACTGGGGATTCCTACGTCCGCCAGGGCCCATTTTTTGATATTTTTGGCCAATGGTGGCGGCAGGGTCGATACGGCGGGCAGACACCCTGATCGGGATGCGCGCGCCGACCAGCGCGCTCCTCGTCACCCGGCTGGCCGCCGAGCACGGCCTGACCGAAGCGCGGTGCCTGGAGGGCACCGGCCTGACCGAAGCGGACCTGCGCACACCGGGCATGTTGGTGACCGGCGCGCAGGAGATCGCGATCATCACCAATATGCTGCGCGCCCTGCCCGACAGCCCAGGGCTCGGCCTGGCCGTCGGCCTGCGCTACCACGCCACCGTGCACGGCATGTGGGGATACGCGCTGATCGCCAGCCAGTCCATTCGCGACGCGATCGAGGTGGGCCTGCGCTTCCTGGATCTGTCGTACTCGTTCTGCGATATCACCGCCGTGGAGTCCGCGGACGAGATCGCGCTGGTGATCGAACCGGTGGTGACCGATCCCCGGGTGGCCCGCTTCGTGGCCGAACGCGATATCAATGTCATCGCCACGCTGCTGCGTGATATCGCCGGGCCCGCACAGCGTTTAAGCGCGGTGCGCCTGCCCTACCCGCGCCCGGAACCCGACGCCGCCCAGCGCATCGATACCGCGCTGTCGGGCCCGCCCGAGTACGACTGCGCCCACTACGCAACGGTTTTCGACAAGCGAACGATCGACGACCCACTCCCCCAAGCCGATCCGTACACCGCCGAGCTCGCCACCCAGCAGTGCCGGGAACTCGCCGCCCAGCGCCGGGCGCTGACCGGCACCGCGGGCCGAGTCCGCGATCTGCTCTTCGGCCAGCCGCGCGGACCCCGTACCGAAGCCGAAGTCGCTGCTGCCCTGCACCTTTCGGGCCGTACACTGCGCCGTCAGCTGGCCGCGGAAGGCCACTCCTATCGCAGCCTGCTCGACGAAGTCCGCCGCACACTGGCCTGTGAACTGCTCACCGGCACCGACCTGTCCACCGCCGCCATCGCCGACCGCCTCGGATACACCGAGGCGGCCAGTTTCACCCGTGCCTTCGGACGCTGGACCGGCACCTCGCCGCTGCGCTGGCGCAAAGCCCACTAGGACGCGTCATCGGAAGGGCTGCTCCAGCGGCGCGCCGAGATGTGCGCGTACCTCGTCAAGGGGTGACGATGGCGAAGTTCGGGTCCGGCTTGTCGACCACGCCCTTGATCTGTCCCAGGACCGACGGATCACCACTGACCTGGACCGCACCGGATTTCACCGCCGCCGCCGGATCCTGACCGCCCATCAGCAGGCCCAGCAGCGCCTTGCGGGTCAGCGTGAAGGTGGCCTGCGGCGCCGGGGCGTTGTCGTCGGGTGTGCGGTCCCAATGCACCAGCACGCCGTTGCGGAGTTCGGCGCGGTGCGTCACGTGCTCGTCGGTGAACACCCAATCCGTGACGACATGCAGATCCCAGGCTTTCGGCCCGTTGATCTGCAAGGACAGCGCGTCGAAAATCTGGTCGACCGAGAGGCTGTCGAGCATGCTCGGCGACGCCGTCTCGGTCGGCGTGCCGAACGAGCCGTTGCGCAACTCGTAGGCGCCGCTGAGATAGAAATTGCGCCAGGTGCCGGCCTCCGCGCCGTAGCCGAGTTGCTCGAAAGTGCTGGCCTGCAACATCTTCGCCGCCTCGTTGTGCTGGTCGGCGAAGATCACGTAGTTCAGGATCTGCGCGGCCCAGCGGTAGTCGCCGTCGTCATAGGCGCGCTGTGCCTTGCGCACCGCGTCGCGCGCACCACCCATGGCCTCGACGTGCCGCTGCGCGGATTCGACCGGCGGATGCTCCCACAGGTGCGCGGGATTGCCGTCGAACCAGCCCATATAGCGCTGGTAGACGGCCTTCACATTGTGGCTGACGGTGCCATAGTAGCCATGGGTGTTCCACTGGCTGGTCAAAGCCGGTGGCATCTGAAACATTTCGGCGATCTCCGTGCCGACATAACCCTGATTGAGCAGCCGCAGCGTCTGATCGTTGATGTAGCCGAACATGTCCCGCTGCGTGGACAGGAAGTTCACGATGTTCTCGGTGCCCCAGGTCGGCCAATGGTGCGAGGCAAACGCGACATCGGACTTCCCGGCGAACATCGAGATCGACTCGGTGAGGTACTTCGCCCACTCGTGCGGGTCACGAACCAGCGCACCGCGCAGGGTCAGCACATTGTGCATGGTGTGCGTCGCGTTCTCGGCGATACACAGCGCGCGATGGTCGGGGAAGTAGAAGTTCATCTCCGAGGGCGCTTCGGTACCCGGCGTCATCTGGAAGACGATCCGCACGCCGTCGAGCACTTCTTCCTGCCCCGTCGTGGTGATGTCTCGAGTAGGCGGGATGAGCGTCGTGGTCCCCGTGGACGTGGTCTGGCCGAGCCCCGCGCCGACCTGCCCTTTCACACCGCGCGGCAGGGCCGCGCCGTACATGTAGGCCGAGCGCCGGGCCATGGCGGTGCCCGCGTAGATGTTCTCCGAGACCGCGTGATCCATGAACCCGGACGGCGCCAGTACCGGAACCTTGCCTGCCGCAACGTCTTCCGGTGTAGTCACGCCGTAGCCGCCACCGAAGTGATCGACATGGGAGTGGGTGTAGATCATGGCGGTCACGGGCCGATCGCCTCGGTGCGCCCGGTACAGCTTCAAGCCCGCGGCGGCCGTCTCCTGCGAGATCATCGGGTCGATCACGATGATGCCGGTGTCGCCCTCGATGATCGTCATATTCGACAGATCCAGGCCGCGGATCTGATAGATGCCCGGAACCACCTCGTAGAGGCCCTGTTTGATCACGAGCTGCGACTGCCGCCACAGGCTCGGATTCACCGAGTTCGGGCAGGTGCCCTGGATGAACGAGTAGGAATCGTTGTCCCACACCACTTTTCCGTCGGCATTCTTGACCACATCGGGTTCCAGCGCGGCGACGAAACCGCGGTCGGTGTCGGCGAAATCCCGGGTGTCGTCGAAGGGCAGGGTCTCGGCCAGCTGTTGCTGCTGATCCACGATGTGGTCGCTGGGATCGACCGGATCCTTGGATTTCCGCTGTACGTCCGGTGTCGATGCGCAGCCGCCCAGCGACGCGACGGAACCGACGGCCAATAAGGCCGCCCCGGCCACGACGACGCCGCGCCGGGAGAAATTCGAACCTGAATCGCCGTCCACAGTGCACTCCTGTCTCGAACCGACAAGCCCTGACGAGTCGCGCTGGCTGAAGTATCAGCGCAGGTCATCCTAGGCGCACGATCCGAACCCGCGCGGATTTGCCTCGCCGGGGGCAGGCAAATCCGCGCGGTGACGGCGAGCACGGGAACTAGGCGGGCAGGCCGGCCTCGATCGCAGCGATGATCCGCGGCCGCAGCGCGGTGACGCTCACGACCGCGTCCACCGAACCGACCTCGACGGCGCGCTGAATGTTGTGCACGCGGTCGAACTCCGCAGCCACCTCACCCAGCTTCTCGGCACGGACCGACGACCGGACCTCGCCGAGCTCCGCGGTCAGCGTCGCCCGGTCGGTGCCCGAGGCGTTCGCGGCGCGAGCCTCGAGCTCACGCACCCGCGGATCGGCGGCGGTGCGCGAATCGACCTCGCCCGAGAACACCACGGCTGCCGCCGGAGCGCCACCGAGCACCGAGGCGAACGAGCCCTCCACGGCGAGCACGGTCATATTCGGGTTCAGCTTGTTCGAGAACACCACGAACGCGCCACCGTGATACCGGGAGATCACGCAGAACACGATCGGCCCCTGGAAGTTCACGACCGCGCGGCCGATCTCGGCGCCGTACTCGAGTTGCAGCTTGCGCAGCGACTCCGGCGAACCGTCGAAGCCCGACAGATTCGCCAGCACCACCAGCGGCCGGTTGCCGCTGGCCGCGTTGATCGCCCGGGCCGCCTTCTTCGACGACTGCGGGAACAGGGTGCCGGCGGTGTAGGTGTCCGGGCCATCCGTGGCCGGGAAACCGCGCCGCGCGATACCGCGCGACTCGATACCGAGCAGGCACACCGGGATACCGCCCAGATGCGCGTCCTGCACCACCGAGGTGTCGGCGTCGGCCATACCGGCCCACCGCTCCAGGACCGGATGGTCCTGATCGGACACGGCCCGCATGACCGTACGGATGTCGAAGGGCTTCTTGCGGTCCGGATTCGCCGCGGCCGAGAAGATCTCCCCGACCGTGCGGAAATCGCTGCCCGCCACCTCGTGCGGGAAGTCCGACACGTCGCGGTCGATCGGGTCGCTGCTGGGCGCGCGGCGCGGGGCCTGCTCCTCGGGCGCGATGTAGGTGTGGTCGTAATGCGCCATCAGCACATCGCGCGCGGCCGGCAGGTTCGGCGCCCAGTACTGCGCCTGACCGTTCGGGCCCATCACCCGGTCGTAGCCGCCGATGCCGAAGTTGTCCTCGGCCGAGACGCCGCCGGAGAAGTCCAGCGCCTGCTTGCCGGTGAGCACCATGGCCGAATCCGGGGTCATCACCAGGATGCCCTTGGTGTGCATGAGCATGGTGGCCTCGGCGTTCCAATACGGCTGCGCGCCGACATTGATGCCCGCGACCACGATATTGATCTCGCCGCCGTCCTGGGTGAACTCGACGATCCGCTTCAGCGCGGCCGCCACCCAGTCCATGTTCTCGGTACCCGAGGCCATGGAGATCCGGGCACCGGCCGACAGCGCGTACCACTCCAGCGGCACCCGCAGCTGCTCGGCCAGATCCAGGGCGGCGATCACCCGGCGGCACTCCGGCTCGGACAGCGCGCCCAGCGATTTGGTCGGATCACCGAGCAACACCACGCGGGTGACGCCCTCGGGGTATCGATCGGTCGGCGTGGTGACCACACCCGCGACGATGGCCGCGGAATTGCGGCCGCGCGGGCGCTGGACCGGAACCAGCGTGTGCGTGTCGTCGAGGTCGTACTCGCTGAAATCACCCAGCAGCCCGGTCAATTCGTACGGGTAGACGGTGTTGCGGCTGGCCGCGCGCAGCACCTTCTGCCGGTACTCGTCGATCGGCTCGACGACGTCCTCGGACACCTCGCCGACGGTCACCTCGGCGCCGCCGTGCACATCGAAGGAGATACGCAACGCGACCTTGGTCAGCGCGCCGGTCTCCGCGTCGCGCTCACGCGCGATCAGCAGGATCTCCTCCAGGCCCGCGCCCGCCGTGGTCGGCAGCACGTGCCCGGCGATGATCGACCGGAGCTCGGCCCGGGTGACATCGACCGGCGGCCAGATGTACATGACGATCCGGTTGGTGTTGAACCGGTTCTTCGACGGCCGCCGCGACTGGGCCCGGCGGATGGAATCCAGGCAGGTGGCGATGGTGATCTCCGCGGTGGGCAGGGCCCGCAGGCGACCGTCCGCGTCACGCAGCGTGGCCAGGTCGCGGACCTGTGCGAAGGCGATCAGGCGATCGTCGGCCGGATTCTCCTTGGCGACACAGCGGAACAGGTACACCTCTTCGTCGTCCGAGGAGGGCAGGCGGGTCAGGTCGAACTTGCGCAGCCGCTCCATCTGCATCCGCTGCGCGATGTAGGGATGCAGGCCGCGGATCAAGCGCTCCTCGGCCATCCCGGTCGCCGACGGGCGGAAGGTGAAGTGGTGGTGCATGACCGCGCCGCCGCTGCCCGCGACCGTGGCGGTGATCCGGTGGATCTGGTTGGGCAGCTGATGCGCGCCGATCGCCTGTTGCAGGGCTGCGGCCATGGCGTCGAAATCGGCCGGCTGATCTTCCCAGCTCAGGTAGATGTCGGCGTCGATCGAGGCTGCGCCGGCGGCCAATTCGACCAGACCGCGCAGCGCGGCGTCGAGCGCGTCGAACCGCACGGCGGCCGAGACCAGGCTGGACCCGTCGCGCTCGGCGATGACGAACGTGCAGCCGTCCTCGTGGGTGCGCACGCCGGTCAGACCCTTGTTGCCGTAGTAGCGGCGGGTCAGCACCTCGAGCATGACGGTGTTGTCCAGCTTGCCGCGGACCAGGCGCTGGCCGAGCAGGCGCACCAGCGGCTCGGTGCTGCGCACCATGTCCGAGACCCGCTCGGCGCGATCGGCCGCGCCCGGGTTCGCATCCAGGTGGGTGAGATGCTTGCGGACATTGGTGTAGACGCGAGCACGGTTGCGACGCAGCAGCGGCTGGCCGTACCAGGCGTAGACCACGCCGCGAGCCAGATCCGCGATCACCGGGAACCGAACCTGGGTGGCGGCCATCAGCCGCTCCAGGGCCAGGCCGACGGGCTCGCGCAGCACCTGGTCCGGCACCGGCTCGGGCACCCATTCGCGCAGCAGTGTCGTGATCACCGGGACGGTCTCGGCCAGGCGCTGCTGTGCGAGGAAGACCCGGAACACGGCGGCCTCGAGCTCGGGGGTCCGGTCCAGCTCGGTGATGCCGTAGTGGCCCAGCGCCTTGGTCAGCTTGTCCTGGAACGACTCCGGCACACCGGCCCGCTCGACGTCCAGGCTCTGCAGGTAGGTGTGGAAGTACTCGCGGGCGCTGTGCACGTGGCCCTGGCTGTCCTCGCCGAGCGAGCCGTTGTGGCTGAGCTCGGCGATATCGGCGAAGACCTCGATGAGATCCAGCTCCTCGGCCAGCGGGCGACGGCCGTCGCGCACGGCGGTGGCGCGGGCGGCGAGGTAGTCGTCGAGGACGCGGCGTTCGTCGTGCGGGTCGACGTCGAAACCGAGCAGCAGGCTGCGCAGATCCTCCTGGCCGCGGGTGGTGCGCTCGTGCGGCAGCACCTCCGGCCGATCGGGCAGATCGAGTTCGACGGTCTCGGGGGCTGCCTCCTCGGCTTCCTCGGCGTCGTCGACGATGGGCTCCAGCCGCAGCAGCGGCGCGCCCGTTTCGACCTGGGTGCCGACCGAGACGACGCACTCCTTGAGCCGCGCCTTGAACGGCGCGCGCAGCACCGTCTCCATCTTCATGCTCTCCAGCACGAGCACCGGCGCGCCGGCCTCGACCTCGGCGCCGACCTCCAGCGGTGTGGCCACCACCAGCGCGGGCGCGGGCGAACGGACGACGCCGCCCTCGTCGCGGCTGACCCGGTGGGTGACGCCGTCGACGTCGACCAGGTGGATCGTGCCGTGCGTGCCGGTGATCAGGCGGTAGCGGGTGCCGTTGACCACGATCTGGCTGGTGTAGCGATCGAAGCGCTCCAGATCGACATCGGCGGTGCGGATTTCGCCGCCGGCCTCGATGCCGACGCGGAAACGGTGCGCGCCGATCCGGGCGACCCGGACGCGGTAGCCGACGCCGCGCAGTTTGAGATCGAGCGGACGGCCGCTCTCGTGCTGCACCTGCGGGCGGCCACCGGAGGCGGTGGACAGCAGCCGGTGCTGCTCGATCCGCTCCTCCTCCTCGTAGGCGTCGATGGCGGCCGCGGCCAGCGCGACGGCGGAATGCCGGTGCGAGATCAGGCGGCCCTCGCCGCGGACCCGGTCGATCCAGCCGGTGTCGGCGCTGCCGTCGATCACCTCGGGCTGATTGAGCAGATCGAGCACGAAACTCTTGTTGGTGGCGCCGCCCTCGATGATGACGCGGGTCTCGGCCATGGCGCGGCGCAGCCGGCCCAGGGCCTGTTCGCGGTCGCGGCCGTAGGCGATGATCTTGGCGATCATCGAGTCGAAGTCGGCGGGGATGGTGTCGCCCTCGCTGACGCCGGTGTCGACCCGGATGCCGGGGCCGGCCGGCAGGTCGAGCCGCTCGATCCGGCCGGGCGCGGGCGCGAAGTCGCGGTCCGGGTCCTCGGCGTTGAGGCGGGCCTCGATAGCGTGGCCGCGTTCGATCGGCGGCTCGCCGTCCAGCCGGCCGCCGGAGGCCACCAGCAGCTGGGCGCGCACCAGATCGAAGTCGGTGGTGACCTCGGTGATCGGGTGCTCGACCTGCAACCGGGTATTGACCTCGAGGAAGGCGAAGAGCCGCTCACCGGGGTGGTAGAGGAATTCGACGGTGGCCGCGCCGCGGTAACCGACCGCGACGGCCAGCCGCTCGGCGGAGCCCTTCAGCTCGGCCACCTGCTCGGGCCCGAGGACCGGTGAGGCCGATTCCTCGATCACCTTCTGGTTGCGCCGCTGCACCGAACAATCGCGCACGCCCAGTGCCCAGGCCGTGCCCTGCCCGTCCGCGATGACCTGGACCTCGACGTGGCGCGCGCCGGTGACCAGACGCTCCAGGAAGACCACGCCGCTGCCGAACGCGCGCACGGCTTCCTGGCGGGTGCGTTCATAGGCCTCGACAAGTTCGGCCTCGTTGGTGATGACGCGGATACCGCGCCCACCGCCGCCCGCGGTCGCCTTGAGCATCAGCGGGTAGCCGATTTCGGCGGCCGCTTCGATGGCGGCCTCGACCGTGTCGACCGCGCCGCGGCTCCACGGCGCGACCGGCACGCCGACCTCCTCGGCGATGAGCTTGGCGCCGATCTTGTCGCCGAGCTTGCGCATGGCGTCGGGGCTGGGCCCGATGAAGGTGACGCCGATCTGCTCGCAGAGTTCGGCGAAGGCCGGATCCTCGGCGACAAAACCCCAACCCACCCAGGCCGCCTCGGCCCGGGTGCTGATCAGCGCCTGTTTCAGCGCTTTCAGGTCGAGGTACGGGCGCGCCGCGGCCGGACCGAGATCGTAGGCATGGTCGGCCTCGCGCACGAATGTCGCATTGCGATCGACATCGGTGTACAGGGCAATTGTCTCGATCGACTGTCCAGTCTCTGCGGCGAGATCCCGCACGGCATGAATGAGGCGCATGGCGGCCTCGCCCCTGTTCACGATGGCGATGCGGTTGAACACCCGCCGACTCCCTTCCGTCCCGTTGCTGTGGTTGCCCCTAGGTAAGCACGTTCGCTATGTGTTCTGCGAGTTACTCGTCGGTCACCTGAAGCACTTCGCGGCCGATCTCCCCGGCCATCACTTCTGTCGAATACGCCATGAGTTGACCTGCTTCGGCATCGCGCAGATACCGTTGGATCGGAGACTGTTTCAAATAGCCCGAGGCGCCACCGACACGGACACCCAATTGCGCGACCTCCACCGCAACTTTATTCGCCAGATATTTCGCGCGCATCAGGGTGGGGAAAAAGCTGGGCCGCTTGCTGTCCGCCTGACTCAGCCCGAGATCATAGAGGGCATGCGCTGCGGCCAAGCGGGATTCGACATCGGCGACCTCGAATTGCACCCACTGCTGGTGTGACAGCGGCTTTCCCAGGATCACCCGGGAGCGCGCGTGCTCGGCCAGCGCGGCCAGGGCGGCGTCGGCGATACCGAGCGAAATGGCCGGCAGCCCGGCCGGGATCACCTGGAAATCGCCGGGTCCGGGGGCGCGGCCGCGGAACTCGGCGCGCAGCAGCGTCTCGTCGAAGGCCAGCAGCTGGCTGCGGGTGGCGCGCAGGCCGAGGGTGTCCCAGATCGGAATGATCGAGACCGACGAATCGGGCAGCGGCACACCGAAGAAGGCCGGCGCGTCGTCCACCCGCGCGTTCACGATGAGGTAGTCGGCGATCTCGGCGCCGGAGACGAAACGCTTGGCGCCGGTCAGCGTCCACCCGCCGGCCGCGGGGTGCGCGTCCTGCTGCGGATTGAGGAACCGGTTGCCGCTGGCCGGTTCGGACAGCGCGTTGGCGAAGCGCTTACCAGCCAGCAGTTCGTCGGCGAAGAACGATCCGAGGGTGTCGCGGGTGAACTCGGCCAGACCGACGGCGGCCCCGGCGTGCATCAGCCAGATCGTCGCGGTGGACGGGTCGGCCTTGGCCAGCACGCGCAGCAGCACGCCGAAACCGCGGTAGGTCAGCCCGGTGCCGCCGACCCACTCGGGCAGCACCGCCGTGTCGGCGCCCGCGGCGTGCAGGGCCGCCAGATGACCGGTCGCGATCTCGGCGCGCTCGTCGTACTCGGCCGCCTCGGCGGCGAATCCGACGGCTAGTTCACCGACGCGCTCCAGCAACCGCTGTTCGGCTTCGGGCAGGGACTCGGAAAGCTCGGTGATGATCACGAAATACCTTCTGGTCGAGCGGAATCGGCGGCGCCGACGATACCGGCGCCGCCCGCGGATCGGCCCTGATCCGCACGAAATTCGGATGCGTGCCGGGCGAATCGGTGGCACCGTGGGGTATGCGCAGACCAGGGTCGAAATGGGCCGGGCTCGTGGCCGCGGTGGTGGTCGCGGTCGGCCTGGCCGTCACCACATGCGTTGCCGCCGACCCCGAAGCGGCGAACCCCGCCCGGCTGGTCCTCTTCGAGCAGGTCGGCTACGACTCGCGAAGCCTTTCCATGGAGATCAGCGAGGCCGACCAGTTGGAGCGGTTCCTGACCGAACTCGCCCCCGCGACGGCGGCCTCGGCCCGAGCTGCCGTCCTGGATCGCGACCCGTCCCACCGGGCCTTCGGCTTCATCCGGCCCGGTTGCCGCGAAAACGGTGCCCACCTGACGATTTCGGAGGACCGGCTCGAGCCGGTGCTGACCGGCGGGGAGAACATCGCGTGCGCCCGCGCCGAGTACTTCCTCGCGGTCTTCACCGTCCCCGCCGAATCCGTCCCGCCGAACGCCCGCGTCGGCTGATCGAATCGCCGGACTCCACAGGGTCTTTCAGCCGTTACCCTCCCAATGCCTGGGCCAGGCGGCGGGAGATGAGCTGAGTGAGTACGTCGGGGACGGCGGTGAGTACGTCGCGGGTCTGGTCGGGACCGGAGCCGTAGGTGTGGGCGGCGACGGTGAATCCGATGCCGTACGACGCGGAGGCCACCTCCTCCGGATCCAGGTCCGACCAGCCCCACTTGGTGCCGAGCGCACCTGGTAGCCAGGTGGTGCCCCAGTCCTGGACGGTGCCGTCCGCGGCGACCGCGCCGGGCGCGGACATCCACTCGAAGATCGGCGAATCGGGGTCCTCGCGGCGCTTGCGGTTGAGGAAGTCGGCGACGTCGGCGGTGCTGGTCGTACTGTCCTGCCAGCGATTCTGCGGACGGGTGGAGCGCAGGCCGTATTCGGCGGCGATCGACTCGATCGCGGCCGGATATTTCGTCGCCAGCACGTCGGCGGCACCGTCGTCGGAGTAGCGGATCATCCGCTCGGCCAGTACCCGGTCCTCGGCCGACCGGTCACCGTGGCGCAGCGCGTAATCGACGATGTAGAGCTTCGCCAGCGACAGCGCACCCCGCTCCTCGTGCTCGTTGTGGCTGCCCCACTGCACATTCGGCACGGTGGTGCGCACCGAGATCGACGACCGCGGCGGCACCGCGCCCGGGTCCAGCGAATCCGCCCAGGCGGCGGGCGCGCTCGCCAGACTCACCAGCGTCACGCTCGCCACGGCTAGCCGCACCGGAAAGCCCATTCGACAACCTCCGTCTCCGCTGGTCATCGGATCAGCTTGCCGACCGCGGGGCGCGCGAGCCGCCGACACGCGGAGGCGCGACCCGCACCCCGGCCGGTGGGGACTCCGCCCGGTGCGCGCTTCGCGGCGGGCGGCGCTGCACGGTTGCCGACCCTAAAGGTATTCTGCCGCAAGCGATCTGCTCGTGTCGGCGAGCTCTGGGTAGAGGGGGTTGGTGTGGTCACGGTCGTCGGTGGCGGGATCGCCGGAACCACGCTGGCGGGGGCACTGGCCCGGCACGGGCAGCCGGTGACGGTGTACGAGCGCCGAGCGCGGACCGGCGGCGGGGCGTTCCTCGTCCTCGACGGGCACGCGCACGAGGTGCTGGCCGAGCTCGGCGTCCCGGTACAGGAGCTGGCTTCGGCTTCGTATCCGGTGCACGGCATCCGGTTTCATCACCTGCCCGCCGCCCGTGCGGCGGCCGCGAGCGAGGGGCAGCGGCTCTATCGCAGATCGGACCTGATCCGCGTACTGACCGAATTCGCCGCGCCGGCCGACATCCACTACGACACGCCCGTGACCGATCTCGACCCCGGCACCGGGACGCTGTTCAGTGACGCCCGCGCACTCCCCCGCGACGGCCTCGTGATCGCCGCCGACGGCACGGATTCCAGCGTCCGCGCCCGGCTCGAACCCGATCGCACCCCGCGCTACGCCGGGCAGATCATCGCCTACGGCTGCACCGTGGGTCCGGTCCGCCTGCCCACCGAACCGTCTGTCCTGCACTTCGACGGTCGTCCCGGCCCGGGCCCCGTTCCGCTTGCCACATTCGGCCATCTCTGGTCGGGCACCACCGCCTTCTGGTTCGTCCGGCTCACCCGTGAGCCGATTCCGGTGCGCGACAGCGGACTTCACCCCACCGAGGTCTGGGCCGAACAACTCACCCACGCCGCGCCGAACCTCCAGGGCACCCTCGAGGCGCTGATCGCCGCCACCGACCAGGTCCACGTGGCCAACACCCGCCACGTCCCCTTCGCCGAGGCCGCACCCCCCGCCGCCCCGGTCATACTCTGCGGCGACGCCGATCACGCCATCACCCCGGCGGCCGCCCGCGGTGCGATCGAAGCCATCGACGACGCCGCCGCCCTCTGCGCCGCGCTGGCCACCGGCGCCGATCCGGCGGCCGCGATGTCCGCCCGGCGTGCGCGGATCACCGCCGAACGCGAGCGCTCCCGGCGCCGGTTCACTCCCCCGGCTCGAAATCCATGACGCCGCTACCGATGCCCGCGGTACTACCATTCGAGTATGCGCTCGCAGGTGCGAGAACCGGGCGATGCGGCGGCGTGGGATGTGGTGTGCCCGCCCCGCCGCCCTCGGGTGCCCGGCGTCCGGATGGCCGGGTTCCGTGACCGCGCCCCGGCCGCGGGCGGCCATCGCGCCATCCCACATCCGGCGGTGACGATTCTGCTCGAATTCGGTTCCAGCGCACCGGTTGTCGAGACCGCGAGCGGGCAGCACCGGGGCAGTCTGGTCGCCGCACCCGGCCCCATCGCGCTCTGGGTGCGGGGCGAGAATGTCGAATGCGTGCAACTGCGGCTGTCGCCGGTGCTCGCCCGGACGGTGCTCGGCGTCTCGCCCGCCGAACTGGACGGCTCCGTGGTCACCCTCACCGAACTGTGGGGCCGCGAAGCCGCCCGGATCCGCGAGCAGCTGAGCGCGGCCTCCTGGCCCGAACGCTTCGCTCTCGCCGAGACGGCGGTCCTGCGGCGGCGCGCCGGCACCGGGATCGATCCGGAGATCGCCTGGGCCTGGCACCGCCTGGTCACCACCCGTGGACGCGCCCGGATCGACACGCTGGCCGCCGACCTCGGCTGGAGCCGGAAACGCCTGTGGTCCCGCTTCACCGGTCAGCTCGGGATGCCGCCCAAACGCGCCGCCGCGCTGATCCGCTTCGATCACGCCGCCCGCGATCTGGCCGCCGGCATCGCCCCCGCCCTGGTCGCGGCGCAGTGTGGCTATACCGATCAATCCCACCTGCACCGTGACGTCGCCGCGTTCACCGGACTCACACCGGGCACCCTGGCGGTGGAGCCGTGGCTCGCCGTCGACGATCTCGCCTGGAGCTGACCGGTGGCGATCGAGGCGATGAGGGAGCCCCCGGAGCGAGCCGGACCTCAGTAGCCTGGGATTCGCCAACCGACTCGAGACGGGACCACACATGGACGACCGCATCGACAAGCTGCTCGCCGAGCTCGATCTGTCCGGGAAGCTGCGGCTGATCTCCGGGGCCGGAATGTTCCGGATGGCGGGCGATCCGGACCTCGGACTCGCCGAGATGCCGATCTCGGACGGCCCGTCGGGGGTGCGCGGGGAGCACTGGGACGAACGTGACCCGTCGGTGAGCCTGCCCTCGGGCACCGCGGTCGCCGCCGCCTGGGATCCGGCCCTGCTCGGCGAGATCGGCGCGCTCATCGCATACGAGGCGCGCCGCAAGGGCGTCTACGCGGTGCTCGGCCCGACCATCAACCTGCACCGATCCCCGCTGGGCGGCAGGCATTTCGAATGCTTCTCCGAGGATCCGGTGCTGACCGCGGAGATGTCGGCCGCCTATGTCGCGGCTGTGCAGGCGCACGGGGTGAGCGCGTGCCCGAAGCACTACGTGGCCAACGATTCCGAGACCGACCGATTCACCGTCGACGTGCGCGCCGACGATCGGCCCCTGCGCGAGCTCTACCTGTATCCGTTCGAGCGCAGTGTGCGGGCGGGCGCGTGGATGATCATGGACGCCTACAACTCGGTCAACGGCGTCACCATGACCGAGCACGATCTGCTGGACGAACCACTCAAGGGCAGCTGGGGTTTCGACGGCGTGGTGGTCTCGGACTGGATCGCCGTGCGCTCGACGGCGGGCGCCGCCAAGGGCACCGACCTCGCGATGCCCGGTCCACCGCTGATGTGGGGCGGCCCGCTGGCCGAGGCGGTGGCTCGCGGCGAGGTGCCGGAATCAGCGATCGACGAGAAGGTGCGCCGGATCCTGCGTTTCGCGACGCGGGTCGGCGCTCTGGACGGATCACCCGCGCCCGCACCGGAATTCACCGATGAGCAGGCCGCCGCCCTGGTGCGCCGCGCCGCGGCGGCGGGCATGGTGCTGGTCCGCAACGACGGCGTACTGCCGCTGCGGCCGGAGACGACGGTCGCACTGCTCGGGCCCAACGCCGCCCGGCCACGGTTCATGGGCGGCGGCAGCGCCACGGTCATCCCCGCGCACACCAGCACACCGCTGGAAGGGCTGAATGCCGTTCTGCCCGTGACACACACGCCTGGCGTCCGGTTGGCGGAAAAGCTCATCCCGGTCCCCCTGGAGCTGATCACCGATCCGGATACCGGCACGCCCGGCCTGAGCCTGCGCTACCTGCGCGAGGGCACCGTCCTGGCCACCCAGCATCGCACCGCGGGCAACCTCATGCTGTTCGGCGATCAGCAGGCCGCCGCGGCCGACACCATCGAGATCCGGGCGCGACTGCGCGCCGACGCCACCGGCGACTGGCAACTCGGGGTCGGCACGCTCGGCGCGGCCACCGTGGCACTCGACGGCGAAACCGTGCTGGCGGAGACCATCACCTTCGAGGGCACCGATCCGGTCGGCGCCATCCTGTACCCGCCGCAACGTTCGGTCGACCGGCGACTCACCGCGGGCCAGGAGGTCGATGTCCGGATCACGGTCGCCGCACCGCCCGCCATCCCCGGCCTCGGCGTGATCCTCGGCCTCACCCTCGGTGTCACGCGCCCGCAGCGCGGTGCGGACGCGGAATTCGCGGCCGCGGTCGAGGCGGCCCGCGCCGCCGAGGTCGCGGTGGTGGTGGTCGGTACCACCGAGCAGATCGAATCCGAGGGTTTCGACCGCACCGACCTGCGCCTGCCCGGCCGCCAGGACGAGCTGGTGGCGGCGGTCGCCGCGGTCAACCCCCGCACTGTGGTGGTGGTGAATTCCGGTGCGCCCGTGGAGCTGCCGTGGCGCAACGACGTGGCGGCCGTGCTGCTGGCCTGGTTCCCGGGACAGGAGTTCGGCACGGCTCTGGCCGAGGTGCTCACCGGCGCGGCCGAGCCCGGCGGCCGGCTGCCCACCACCTGGCCCGCCACCCTGGCCGACGTGCCGGTGTCGAACACCACGCCCGACAGCACGGGCGCGCTGCCCTACACCGAGGGCATCCATATCGGCTACCGCGCCTGGCTGAAAGCCGGTGTGGCCCCGGCCTATCCGTTCGGTCACGGGCTGGGCTACACCAGCTGGGAGCTGCGCGACCTCGCCGTCTCCGGCCGCACCGCCACCGTCACGCTCACCAACACCGGCGAGCGTGCGGGCAAACAGGTGGTGCAGGCATACCTGTCCCGGGAGCAGAGCGCGGTCGAGCGGCCCGTGCGCTGGCTCGCCGGATTCGCTTGCGCGACAGTGCAACCCGGCGACTCGCAGACCGTCACGATCGAGATCCCGGCGCGCGCCTTCGAGCACTGGACCGATGCGGGCTGGGTCACCGAGCCGGGCGCGTTCACACTGCACATCGGCACCTCGGTGACCGCGCTACCGCTCACCGCGGAAATCGGCTGACCTACAGGACGACTCGCTGATCCGGGGGCAGCCACATCGCGTCGCCGGGCCGGACATCGAAGGTCGTGTAGAACTCGGTGAGGTTGCGAGCCGACTGGTTGCACCGGAATTCCGCGGGCGCGTGCGGGTCGCTGGCGAGCTGGGCCGCCAGCGCCTGCGGTGTCATCGTGGTGCGCCAGATGCGAGCCCAGGATTCGAACACCGTGCGCAGACTCGGTGCGGTGTCCCCGCGGGTGGCCGCCAGGCGCACCGCGGCCAGTGCGATCTGCAAGCCGCGCAGATCCGCCAGATTCTCGCCGACGGTCAGCGCGCCGTCGACGTGCTGTGCGGCCTCCAGGCCCGCGGGGACCAGGGCGTCGTACTGGGCGATCAGCTGGGCGGTCTTGGCGTCGAAGGCGGCGCGGTCCTCGGCGGTCCACCAGTCGTGCAGATTGCCGTCGCCGTCGAAGCGCGACCCCTGGTCGTCGAAACCGTGGCCGATCTCATGGCCGATCACCGCGCCACCCGCACCGTAGTTGACGGCCGGTTCGGCCTCGGCGTCGAAGAACGGCCGCTGGAGAATCGCCGCGGGGAACACGATCTCGTTGGCGGCGGGGTTGTAGTAGGCGTTCACCGTCTGCGGCGGCAGTTCCCACTCCGCCTTGTCGACCGGCTTGCCGAGCCGGTCGAACATCCGCCGATCGGCGAAAGTCTTCGCGGCGAGCAGGGATTCGACCAGCCTGCCCCGGGTGACGGTCAGGCCCGAATAGTCCGGCCACTGCTCGGGATAGCCGAGTTTGGTGGTGATCTTGTCGAGTTTCGCGACGGCGGCGGCCCTGGTGGGCGGTGACATCCAGGAAGAACGCTCGAAATCGGCGCGGTAGGCCGCCATCAGGTCGGCGACCATGTCCTGCACCCGCTGCTTGGCCTCCGCCGGAAAGTACTCGGCCACATACATTTTCCCGAGCTGATCGCCCAGGTACCGGTTGACGACGGCCAGGCCGGACCGCCAGCGTTGCGGCGGCTGCTGGGCGCCTTCCATCTCGGTGCCCCAGAACTCGAAGCGCGCCCGCGCGATCTCGCCGGTCAGGTATTCGGCGAAGGCGCGCAGCAGCGCGAGCTTCAGATAGTCACGCCACGTGGCGATATCGACCTCCTGCCACAGGCTCGCGGCGCCGGTGACGAAGGAGGGTTCCCGGACCACCACCTGCTCGAAGAGTTCGCGGGGCCGGTCGGTCTGCCCGGACAACCAGCGATCCCAGTCGAAACCCGGTGCGCTACCGGTCATTTCATCCCAGGTCATGGGATTGTAGCCGGCGTTCGGATCGCGCTCGCGTACGTCGTCCCAGTACAGCGCCGCGATCCGGGTTTCCAGGTCCAGCACCCGCTGTGCCGGCGCGACGGGATCGGCGAAACCCGCTCCGGCCGCGATCCGTTCGAGGAAGGTGCGGTAGGCGGCGAGTTTGCCGGCGGCCTCGGGCTTGCGGTAGTACTCTTCGTCCAGCCCGATCCCGGATTGCGACACCGTCGCCACATAGGCGGTGGACCGCTTCGGATCCGGTGCGACCCGCAGCCCGATCAGCCCGCCGATCGGCAGCGCGCCCATCACCTCGGCGAGATCGGGTTTGGCTGCGGCGGTATCGATCCGGTCGAGCAGACCCGCCAACGGTGTCACCCCCAGCTCGTCGAGGGTGCCGGTGTCGAGGAACGCGTCGTAGAGATCGCGTACCTGCTGCGCCTCGGAACCTGGCGCGGGATCCCGGATTCCATCGATCAGGTCGCGCAGTTGCGCCTCGGTGCGGTCGGCCACCTCGGCGAATGTGCCGTAGGAGGCCCGATCCGGCGGCAGCCGGTACTCCTGCAACCAGCGGCCGTTCACAGACCGGTACAGATCGTCGCGGGGCGTGATCCGCGAATCCGATCCGGCCAGATCCGGTCCGGCCAACGGTTTCGGTGGCTGCTCGCACGCCGCCAGCGCGGGCAGCAGCCCCAGCGCGATCAGGAAGCCACGGCGGTCGAACTCGGAACGGCCGGAGGTGCCCACGTAACTCCTTCGACGACGCTGCGATCCGTACGGCCGCCGACCCTACCGGCTGCGGCCGCCGCGCACGGCGACCCGCACGCGCCGCGCGTCGCGGTGCGGACCGGCCGGGTCACCGGTCCGCACCCTCGGGCTAGGGCGCGAGCGATGGCTGGTCGACCGCCCACAGCCAGGAGCCGTCGGGCTGGCGGCGCGCGATCTCCACGACCACCTCACCGGTGGTCAGCGTGGTCGAGGTCATCGCCAGATCACCGCTGATCAGCGCCGGATGCGGACGACCCGGCTCGAGCACGGGCGCGGCCGCCACGAACTGCTCGTACACCTTGCGGATCTCCGCGTGACCGGTCGCGATAGTGCCGGGCGGGAACGCCAGCACGGCGTCCGGCTCGTACAACGCCACCAGCCCGTCGACATCGCCCGCGTTGGCGCGCTCGATGAAGAATTTACCCAGGTCGTTCGGCTCTGTGGCCGGCTTCTTGTTGGTCATGGGGTCTAGGCTGCCAAGTAATCACGACATCTCATGTCGTGTATTCGGAAGAGGATTTTCTCCATGCGCGCCGACCGGCTGGTGTCCCTGGTTCTGCTGCTGCGCCGCCACGGCCGGATGTCCGCGGCGGCGCTGGCCGCCGAACTCGAGGTGTCCACCCGTACCGTGCTGCGCGATATCGAGGCGCTCTCGATCGCGGGCGTCCCGGTATACGCCGAACGCGGGCGACACGGCGGCTTCGCGCTGCTGCCCGGGTTCCGGACCGAGCTCACCGGGCTCAACCACGAGGAGGCGCTCGCCCTCCTGGTGGCCGGATCACGCCGTGGCGCACAGGCTTTCGGCCTAGGCTCGGCACTGGCCTCGGGCATGCGCAAGGTGGTCGACGCGCTGCCCGACAGCTATCGCGACATCGCCACCGGCGCGGCCGAGCGGCTGCTCATCGACCCGGAAACCGATCTGTTCTCGCGTCGGCTGGTGGCGGAGGCGGTGCCCGACGCCGTAGTGGCCGAGGTGCGGCGGGCGGTGTTCGCAGGACGGAAACTGCGCATCCACTACGCGGCCGTGGACCAGTCCCCGCGATGGCGCACAGTGGACCCGATCGGCCTGGTCACCGTGCGCGAACAGGGATATCTGCTGGCGACGCGCGCGGGTGCGGATCGTACCTATCGGCTGTCGCGAATCCGGGCCGCCGAAGCGCTCCCGGAACCCGCCCAGCGCCCGCCCCGCGTCGATCTGGATCAGGCCTGGCAGGAGCGCGGCACCCGGTTCCGCACCGGCGGCGACCAGGTCGCGGTGCTGGCCCGGCTGCATCCGGCGCGCCGCGAGGAACTGGTGGATACGGCGCTGGCGGTACTGGCCGAGGGCAGCGATACCGACGGCTGGGTGCGGCTCGAGCTGACCTTCCAGGACGCCAGGCACGCCGAGTGGGCGCTGTGGCAGCTGGGCACCGATGTGCAAGCCCTCGAACCGGCCTGGTTGCGTACGACCATGCGCGAGCGTGCCCTCGCGCTCGCGCGGTATTACCAGACCTGAGCTATTTACCGAGGGCGTCGGCCAGCTGGCGCTTGTTCATCTTCGAGCGGCCCTTGATATTGCGCTGTTTGGCCTCGTTGTAGAGCTGGTCGCGGGTCAGACCCTTGGGCCGGTCGGTGCCGGAGCGCCGGCCACCGCGCTGCTGGGGTGATTTGCCGCGCGTCGACGTGCGGCTCGCGGTGCTGGATTCGCCGGAGCGGGCGCGGTTCTTGTTGACGGTGCGCGCCGCGATCTCCTTGGCGCGTTTCGTGCTGGTGCCGCGCTCCTGCTGCGCTTCCTTGATGTGCTCGTACTGCCGTTCGCGTTTGTCACTCCATTGCTGCTGGGGCATGTCCTCACACCTCCTTCGACTGGCGTATACCCGCATCCGCGATCGCGACACCCCGGATCAGAGCCAGCCGTGCAGCGCGAGGTCGGAGGCGTATTTGCGGATCAGCGCCGGATCCAGGTGCGGGATGTCCAGCCCGGCGGAGCGGACCGCGGACCGGAACCGTTCGGTGGGCAGGGCCGCGCCCGCGCGGGGGCGGGCCGGACGGGTATAGGCGTGCAACAGCGGGAGCAGGGAATGCTGGCGCTGGTGTTCGGGCAGAGCCCGCAGCGCGCCTTCGAACCGGGTGCGCCAATCCTCGTAGTCGTCGAGCCGCAGGATCTCGTGGCCGGACTCGATCAACCAGTCGACGAAGGTGTCCAGGGAGATGTCGTCGTCGTGCGGGTTGAGCACGTCATAGGTCCGATAGCCCGACGGCCGGCCCAGGGCGGTGACGGCGGCCGCGGTGAAGTCGGCGGGCAGGCCGTCGTAATGGGCCCGGCCGCGGACGCCGCCGGGGCCGGGCCGGTAGAAGGAACGGGGCGCGAGGCCGGTGGCGAGCACACTGAACAGCAGCCGGGTGAATACGTCGGGCAGGTTGAGCTGCCCCGCGAAACGACTGTGCGCCAGGATCATGTCGGAGCGGAAGACCGCGACGGATAGGCCGAAGCGCTCGTGCGCCTCGCGCAGCAGCACCTCCCCCGCCCATTTGCTGGTGCCGTAGCCGTTGGCGTAACCGCCGTCCACCTGCCGGACCGGACTGATCACGCGGATGTCGGCGTCCTCGTCGAACGCGGCGGGATCGATCTGGGCCGCCACGGCGACGGTGGAGAGGAAGTCGACGGGGGTGCGCCGGGTGTGCAGGGCGAGCCGGATGATCTCGGCGGTACCGACCACATTGGGGCCGAACAGCTGCCGGTACGGCAGCACGTGATTGACCAGAGCGGCCGAATGCACGATGTGATCCACCTCCGTGGCCAGCCGCAGCCAATCGGACTGGCTCACACCGAGATTCGGCTCGCCCACATCACCCGCGACGACCTCCAGCCGTTCGGCCAGCCGCGCGTACTCGGCCCGCAGGGCCGAATCGCCGGAATCGAAGGCCGCGTCCAGCCGTGCCCGCGCCCGCGCGGTATCGGCACCGCGTACCAGGCAGATCAGCCGCCCGTCGACCGCGGCCAGCCGCCGCAGCCATTCCAGGCACAGGAAACGCCCCAGGTAGCCGTTCGCGCCGGTGAGCAGGACGGTACGGACCTCGGCGGCGGGCGGGGCGGCCCCGGCCAGCGCGTCGACCGCCATGAACCGCTCGAGCCTCAGGTCGGCGGCCCGGACCCGGTCCGCGGCACCGTGCACGTCCTCGAAGGCGATCCGGGCATTCGCCGAATCGCGTTGCACCTCGATGTATTCCGCGATCGACCGCAGATCCGCCGCCGGGCCGGTGAGCACACCGACCGGCACCTCGACCTCGAAGATCTCCCGTAGCAGCGTCGACAGCGACAGCGCCGAGAGCGAATCGCCGCCGAGATCGGTGAAGTGCGCGTCCGGCGCGATATCGGAGTCGGCGCAGCCGAGCAGTGCGCGCACCGCCCGCGCCAGCGTGGCCGGTACCGGCTGCGCGGCGGCCGTGCGCCGCAGGTCGAGCAGGTCGTTCGCCTGCGCCGCCGCGAGATCGGCGTAGAGCTGTTCCAGCCGCGCGCCGTAGCATTCTTTCAGCTTGGGCCGCAACAGTTTCCCGATGCCGGACAGCAGACCGTTCTCGACGCTGAACGGCTCGGTCTCGACCAGGAAATCCCTTGGGATCTCATAGGATTCGAGGTGCGCCTCTCGGGCCAGGCGCTGCATCGATTCCGCCAGCGCGGCTTTCGGATCCGCGAGGCGCGACGCCTGGGCGCTGGGCACGACGACCGCGAGCAGATAGGCGCGCTCGCTGCTGCCGTAGACATAGATCTGCCGTATCAGCGCGCTGGTGGCGAACACCGCCTCGAGCTTCGCGACCGTCACGAATTCACCCTGGGCCAGTTTGAGCACATTGTTGCGCCGGTCCACGCACACCAGTTCGTCGGGCCCGAGCTCGACCACGATGTCACCGGTGCGATAGAAGCCGTCCGCGTCGAAGACCTCGGCCGTGACATCGGGGCGTTTGAAATAGCCCGGAATCATCGCTTCGGTCTTGAGCAGCAGTTCACCGCGCGGATGCGGCCGATCGGAACCGAAGTAGCCGAGTTCGGGTACGTCGAGGAGCTTGTAGTCCAGCACCGGCGGGCGGCGCACCCGATTGTCGATGACCAGACCGCCGCCCGCCTCGGTGGAGCCGTAGCCGTCGTGCAGGTCCAGATCGATCACCGATTCGATGAAGGTCCGCATCTCGGCGGCCAGCGGGGCGCTGCCGCAGATCGCGGTCATCGCCCGGCCACCCAGGAACTGTTCGCGCAGTTCGGTTTTCACCTCGGCCTCGAGCACGGTGCGATCAACGCCGGGCGTGTGGCGTCGATCGACCTCGCCGAGGAAACGCTGGAACACCATGTCGCACACGCGCGGCACGAAGAACAGCTCGGTCGGCCGGACCAGGGCGATGTCCTCGAAAAGGGTCGACATATCGCTGTGTGCCGCGAAATACCCGGTGCCACCGCGTGCCAGCAGGCCGTGCAGGGTCATCCGCCCGGCCACGTGGCTCAGCGGCATGAAGTTGAGGTTGATCGCCGCGAGCTGCGGCTGCGCCAGCCAGATCTTGCGCACCAGCGGCTCGGTGTACATGGCCCCCTTGGGCGTTCCGGTACTGCCGGAGGTGTAGATCAGCATGGTCAGGGTGTCGTCGGCGGGTTCACAGACGGGCGCGGCGGGCAGGCCCCGGCCGCGCTCGATCAGCGCGTCGAGCGCGACGACGCGGCCTTCCAGTCGCGCTTGTGCGGAATCGACGGCCGCGCAATGCTTCTCGTCCTTGGCGCGGAAGTCGAAGACCACGACGGCAGCCGGCACGGCGGCGGCGAGCATGCAGTTCACCGCGTGGTCGAGCAGTTCCGCGCTCGCCGCGACCACGCGCGGCGCGGTCTCGGCGAGAATCGACGCCAACTGCGCCACCGGCGCGCTCGCCTGCATCGGCACCGCGACCGCGCCGAGCCGCACGCACGCCAGATCCAGAATCGTGTAGTCGATACTGGTGAATCCGACGATCGCCACGAAATCCCCGGCGCGCACGCCGGATTCGTACCAGGCCGCCGTGACCGCGTCGACTCGCGCGCCCAGCTCCGCATAGGTGATGGTCTCGAACTCGGGACGCAGTTGCCCCGTGGCGTCGTCGAATACCCGCTGCCCCAGGGCAGGCCGGTCCGCGTATGCCTCGGTCAACCGCTCGATGATGCGCGGCAGCCGCAGCTGGCGCAGTTCCGCGCTGACCGCACTATCCGGGCGAGCCGCCTGGATCTCCGGATACTCGGCGTACAGCTGCGCCACCCGGCGTGCACGCCGCTCCTGCACCGTCTCGACCATCGTCACCCTCCTCGGGCGACGTGGTCGCCGCCCGACCCCATTCTGATGGCACATGCCGCCAGATTGCGAGCGAGCGGCTCGCGTGTCCGGAAGATCGTCCGGTCAAGCCCCCACAAACAACTGAAGCGCAGCCGGTTCAGATCCGGCTACGCTCACGAATGGGCGGCGGTCCCGACCCGCCGCCCATCCCGACCACTACTTCTTACGGTCCCGCTTCTCGCGGATACGCACCGAGATGCGCACCGGCGACCCGTCGAAACCGAACTCCTCGCGCAGCCGCCGCTCCAGGAACCGGCGATAGCCCGCCTCCAGGAACCCGGTGGTGAACAGCACGAACGTCGGCGGACGAGTGGAGGCCTGGGTCGCGAACATGACCCGGGGCAGCCGGCCACCGCGCATCGGCGGCGGGGTGGCCGCGACGACCTCCTTGAGCCAGTTGTTCAACCGGCCGGTCGGCACCCGCTTGTCCCACGACTCCAGCGCGGTCTCCATCGCGGGCACCAGCTTCTGCACCGCGCGACCGGTATGCGCCGAGATATTGACCCGCTGCGCCCACGGCACCCGGACCAGCTCGCGGTCGATCTCCTTCTCCAGTTGCAGCCGCCGGTCCTCGTCGACCAGATCCCACTTGTTGAAGGCGAGCACCAGCGCGCGACCGGAATCGGCGACCATGCTGATCACCCGCAGATCCTGCTCGGTCATCGGCTGCGAGGCGTCGATCAGCATGATCGCCACCTCGGAGGCCTCGAGTGCGGACTTGGTGCGCAGCGAGGCGTAGAACTCCATGCCGCTGGCATGGGAGACCTTGCGGCGCAGACCCGCAGTGTCGACGAACTTCCAGATCTTGCCGCCCAATTCGACCAGCGAGTCGACCGGATCGACCGTGGTGCCCGCGACATCGTGCACCACGGAGCGCTCCGCGCCGGACAGCTTGTTCAGCAGACTCGACTTACCCACGTTCGGCTTACCGACCAGCGCCACGCGGCGTGGCCCCTGACCGCCGGTGCCCTCGCGTGGCGTCTCCGGCAGCACGGCCAGCACGTCGTCGAGCAGATCACCGGTGCCGCGGCCGTGCGCGGCCGAGACCATGCGCGGCTCGCCCAGCCCCAGCGACCACAGCGCCGCCGCCTCGGCCTCGAGCTTCTCCGAATCGACCTTGTTGGCGACCAGGATCACCGGGATCTTGGAGCGCCGCAGCTTCTTCACCGCCGCCTCGTCGGTGGCGGTAGCCCCCACGGTCGCGTCCACGACCAGCAGGATCGCATCCGCGGTCTCCATGGCGAGCTCGGCCTGGCGTGCCACCGACTGCTGCAAGCCCTTGGCATCGGGTTCCCAGCCACCGGTGTCCTGCACGAAGAACCGGCGGCCCGCCCAGGTCGCCTCGTAGGAGATGCGGTCGCGGGTGACGCCGGGGATGTCCTCGACCACCGCCTCGCGGCGGCCCAGAATCCGGTTCACCAGCGTCGATTTGCCGACATTCGGCCGGCCGCAGACAGCCAGGGTCGGCATGGCGACATACTCTTCGCCCTCCCCCTCGCCGTCGAAATCGAGCAGCTCCCAGTCGGATTCGTCGCTCCAGACGCCGTCACCGGCCAGTACGTCCTCCGTCACCGGGACCCTCCTGTCGTCGAAAGCTGCTGGGCGACAACCTGATACAGCGCGTCGATAACCTGGTTCTTGGTCAGCGCGCTGGTATCGACCAGCACCGCATCCGCCGCCGGCCGCAACGGAGAGACCGCGCGCGTGGAATCCAGATTGTCACGGCGCTGGACGTCGGCCAGCACGGCCGCGTAATCGTCACCGCGGCCCTCGGAAATGTTCTGCTGATTGCGGCGCTGCGCTCGCGCCTCGGCCGAGGCCGTCAGATAGATCTTGGCGTCGGCGCCGGTCAGCACGACCGTGCCGATATCGCGTCCCTCCACCACGATCCGCCCGGCGGCCGCGGCGAGCTCACGCTGCACGGCCACCAGCAGATCACGCACCTCGGGCACCGCCGAGACCGCCGAGACCGCCTTGGTCACCGCGTCACCGCGGATCTCCGAGGACACATCCACGCCGTCGAGCTCGATCACCTCACGGCCGGGGTCGGTGCCGATATGCAAGGGCAGTTCCTTGACCGCGGCGGCGATGGCCGCGGCATCGGTCAGATCGACCTCGGCGCGCAGCACACGCAGGGTCGCGACCCGGTACATGGCGCCGGTATCGAGATAACGCGCGCCCAGCCGGGTGGCCAGCATCCGCGACACGCTCGATTTACCGGTGCCCGACGGCCCGTCCATCGCGACGACCAGGGGACCGCTGCCGATCAGCTGTTCCGTAACCGCCACGGAAGTCTCCACACCGTTCACAACGACACCGCCTCATACAATTTGCCGACTTCGCCGCGACCGAGCACCTTCAGGGTGCCGGGCCGCTGGTCGCCCAGCGCGACCGGTCCGATATTGGTGCGCACCAGGCGAATCACCGGGTGGCCCACCGCCGCCAGCAGGCGGCGCACGATGTGCTTGCGGCCCTCGTGCAGCTCCAGCTTCACCAGCGAACGTCCCTCGCCCAGCTCGAGCACCTGGAACTTGTCCACCTTGGCGGGGCCGTCCTCGAGCTCGATGCCGTCGCGCAGGCGCTTGCCGATCCCCTTGTGCACCTCGCCGTTCACCGTGGCCAGGTAGGTCTTGGAGACCTCGAAGGAGGGGTGCATGAGCCGATGCGCCAGGTCGCCGTCATTGGTGAGCAGCAGCAGGCCCTCGGTGTCGGCGTCCAGACGCCCGACATGGAACAGCCGCTGACCGGCCGCGATCCGCTCGGCGACGATATCGCCGACACACGGGCGGCCCAGATCGTCCGACATGGTCGACTGCCAGCCCTTGGGCTTGTTCAACGCGATGTGCACGAGTTCCTCGCGCACCATGACGCGGGTGCCGTCGACCCGGATGACCGCGGTCTGCGGGTCGATCCGCAGACCCTGCTCACGCACGATCACGCCGTCGACCTCGATGCGGCCCTGATCGATCATCTCCTCGGCAGCGCGGCGCGAAGCCACACCCGCCTTGGCCAGCACCTTCTGCAAACGCTCGCCCTCGCCGGCGGGCAGCTTGGTGAGCGATTTGCCGCCGTCGACCTCGGCATCGATGTACTGATGCTTGGCCGGCTTGGCATTGCTCAGCAGCGGCGCCGACGGACTCGGCCGCTGTGGCTTGGCGGTCTTCTTCTTGCCGGTCGGCGCGACCGGTTTGCGCGCGGCGCCGCGACCGGCCGCGGCCGCACCACGCCCGCCGCGCTCATCCTGGCCCCACGATCCGCCGCGCTGCGACGATCCGCGCTGCGGCGTGCCACTCGGCGTGGTGTACTCCCCGCGCGAGGAGGCGCGCGATCCGGCGCCCCGCTGCGGGGCACCACCCCGGCGGGCCCGATCCTCACCCCAGGCGCCACGCTCGGCAGCCGCTCCGCGCTGTGCCGCGCGGGCACCGCGGGAACCGCTGCCGCGGGCCGACCCGCCCCGGGCGGGCTGGTCACTTCTACTTCTACGATCCGGTGTGCCATCTCGGCGAGCGGGCGTATTCAATGTTTTTCCTAGTCCTCGGTGCCGAGGTCCATCTCTGGCTCGGCGTTCTTTTTCAGCCTGGTGTACCGGGGATCGGTATCCAGACTGTCGTTGATCTCATCGATCAGGTCGACGCCCGGTAGCAGGGGCGCCAGGGGCGGCAGGTCCGACAGTGACGCGAGCCCGATCCGCTCCAGGAACAACTCGGTTGTGCGGTACTGCGTGCCGTTCGTTTCCGGATCGGCCCCGGCCTCGGCGATCAAGCCGCGCGCCAACAGCGTGCGCATCACTCCGTCGACGTTCACGCCGCGAACCGCGCTCACCCTGGTCCGGGTCACCGGCTGGCGGTAGGCGACCACCGCCAATGTTTCCAACGCCGCGCGGGTCAATTTTGTTCGCGCGCCGTCGAGCAGCACCTGTTCCACATACGGCGCGTACTCGCTGCGAGTATAGAAGCGCCACCCGTCACCCGCGAAACGCAGATCGATGCCGCTGCGACGTGCGCTGAGCTCGGCGGACATGGTCCGCAGCGCGTCCTCGACCCGCTCGGTGTCGCTGTCCAGGGCCGCGGCCAGCTGTTCTGCGGGCGCGGGCGCGTCGACGACCAGCAGCATGGCCTCGAGCGCGGAGCGGAATTCGTCGTCGTCGAGGGCGCCGGGGGTGTCGAGCGTCTCCTCGGGGGCGGCCGAGGATTGCCCGGCGAGCTCGGTATCCAGCCCGATGAGTTGGATATCACTGTCCGCGAGCAGGTCGGCGTCGCGCCGGATCAGCTCGGCGGTCGTGGGCACCGCGGGCTCGTTCGCGCGGGCCTGCCGCGCCGCCAGGCGCGCGACCTCGGCCAGGCGCGCGGCCTCCATCATCCGCGCGGCCGCGGTCTGGCCGTTCGCCTCGGCCGCGTCGTCCGCGGTCGATGGCGGCTCCTGCTCCCCGATCGGCTCGTTCTCGCCGGTGGGCTCGCTCACCCGTAGTCCTCCTCGATGGTCATCGTCGGGGCGTTCACGTCCACATCGCCGATCCAGCTCACCGCGAGCGGGCCCAGCGGATCGGGCTGATCGAATTCGATCGTCTTACCCCGATAGAGCTCGAGCAGCGCCAGGAAGCGGGCCACGATCTGCACCGGCACCGTACAGTCGGCGACCAGCTCGGCGAAGGTGGTCCAGCCGCCCGGGCCGCGCTCCCGCAGACGCTCGAGCACCCAGGCCGCCTCGTCGGCGACCGAGATGGCGTGCGCGTGCAGATGGTCCAGCCCGACCCTGGGCACCGGCCGCGGCCGGAAGGCGACGGCGGCGATCTCGGCGAATCCGGCGGCGTCCACTCCCAGCGTCACCTCGGGCAGCAGCCCGGCGAACCGCTCCTCGAGGCTGACCGAACGCGGGTAACGCCGCAGCGCAACCGCTTCCAGCTCACCCAGCAGCTCGGCAACCTGCTTGAACGCGCGATACTGGAGCAGCCGCGCGAACAGCAGGTCACGCGCCTCCAGCAGTTCCAGATCCTCGGCGTCGGTCATCTCCCCCGACGGCAGCAACCGCGCCGCCTTCAGATCCAGCAGAGTGGCTGCCACCACGAGGAATTCGGTGGTTTGATCGAGGATCTTGTCGGCGCGCAGCCCGGTCTCGGCGGACATACCCGCCGTCAGCGCCTTGGTGTAGGCGATGAATTCGTCGGTGACCTTGTGCAGCGCCACCTCGGTGACATCGAGCTTGCGCGAGCTGATCAGGGTCAGCAGCAGATCGAACGGGCCCTCGAAATTGCTGAGCGTCAGATGGAATCCGGACCGCTCGGCGGGCACGCCGACGGCACCCGCGTCGTCGGGGAGGTCCTGAGCGGCCGGAGCGGGGTCGAGCGTGCCGTTCACCGGCCGGACCGGTGGATGACTTCCCTCGCCATCGCCCGATACGCTTCGGCGCCACCGGATTTCGGCGCCCAGGTAGTAATCGGTTCACCGGCCACGCTGGCGTCCGGGAACCGGACCGTGCGCGAGATCGCGGTGTCGTAGACCAGGTCGCCGAACACCTCGACGACGCGTGCCATGACCTGCCGTGAATGCAGTAGTCGCGCGTCGAACATGGTGACCACGATCCCGTACAGGCTCAACCGCGGGTTCAGGCGATCGCGCACCTTCTCCACGGTGTCGTTGAGCAGGGCGAGTCCTCTCAGCGAGAAGTACTCGCATTCCATCGGAATGATCACACCGTCCGAGCAGGCCAGCGCGTTGACGGTGAGCAGGCCGAGCGAGGGCTGGCAGTCGATGAGGATGTAGTCGTAGCGGTCGCGCACGGGTTCCAGGGCCCGGCCCAGGGTCTGTTCCCGGCCCACCTCGTTGACCAGCTGGATCTCGGCGGCGGAGAGGTCGATGTTGCTGGGCAGCAGGTCCAGGTTCTCGATCCGGGTCTCCATCAGCACGTCGTCGATGGAGGTGCGGGTGCCGATCAACAGGTTGTGCACGGTCTGGTCCAGATCGTGGTGGGCGACACCGAGACCCGCGGACAGCGCGCCCTGCGGATCCAGGTCGACCAGCAGGACACGACGGCCGTATTCGGCCAGCGACGCACCGAGATTGATGGTCGAGGTGGTCTTGCCGACGCCACCCTTCTGGTTGCACATGGCGATGATCAGCGCGTCACCGTGTTCGGCGAGCGGCTGCGGATCCGGTACCAGGCGCAACGGCCTGCCCGTCGGTCCGAGTTCCGTGCTCTCCGGCACGGGTTCTGCCCCGTTGGCCCACAGCGTTTCCGCCGCGGCGTCCGAGTACGGCCCAGCAGCTCCTGCTGTAGTCACGATCCCGCTGCTCCTTATGCGTTTGCCCGTCGTCTCGCCGAGCGTAGCGAGACCATTCGGGCCCGACCTCGCTTTCGTACGGTCCAGCTCTGTTTTAGACGCTACCGCTTGACAGCGCGAGACCTGCGCTCGGACACGCGAGCCGACGTACGTACCACTCGGTCAGACGATACCTGGTGATCGGGTTCTGGATCCCCGCGTACGCGAACGCAATCAGCGGGCGCGGGGATGCGCGGTGGCCCAGACTTCACGCAATGTGCTGACCGTCACCAGGGTGTAGATCTGGGTGGTGGTCACCGAGGCGTGGCCCAGAAGTTCCTGGACCACACGCACATCCGCGCCGCCGTCGAGCAGATGGGTGGCGAAGGAATGCCGCAGGGTGTGCGGTGACACGGCCGCGCCGATGCCCGCGCGCTCGGCGGTGTCCTGGAGCACCTGCCAGGCGGACTGGCGGGAGAGCCGGCCGCCGCGCGCGTTCAGGAACAGCGCGCCCCCAGTGGATTTCCCGGACGCGGCCAGACTCGGTCGCCCGCGCACCAGGTAGGCGTCCACCGCGGCCAGCGCCGGCCGTCCGATCGGGACCATGCGCTGTTTACCGCCCTTGCCGCGCAGGAGCACCGACCGCTCTGCGGTGTCGAGATCATCGACGTCGAGCCCGACGACCTCGGAAATCCGTGCGCCCGTGGAATACAGCAGCTCCAGCAGTGCCCGATCGCGCAGTTCGCGGGGCCCGCCGTCGCCGCCGCCCGCCGCCTCCAGCAGGCGCAGCACCTGGTCGTAGGGCAGGGCTTTGGGCAGCCGGCGGCCGGGCGCGGGCGGTTTCACCGCATGCGCCACATCGGTGCTGGTCATGCCTTCCGCGGCCGCGAAACGATGCAGTCCGCGCACGGCGATCAGCGCGCGGGCCACCGAACTCGCGGCCAGTGGCGGATGTCCTTCGGACCCGGCGCGCAACGCCATGGTGAATTCGGCGACATCGGTTTCCCCGACTCGATCCAGCGCGGCGATACCGCGCTGGCTCAGAAAGTCGCGGTAGCGGGCCAGATCTCGCCGATACGCGCCCAGGGTGTTGCGCGCCGCCCCGCGTTCGACCGCGAGATGGTCGAGGTACGAGTCGATCTCGCGCACCCTGGGCTCCTGTCACCGACGGGGACGCGGGCGGTCGCGCCCGCCCCGGGCGTGATTGTGCACCGCTCGCGGACCGAAGTCACGCACCGTCCGGCGATGACTTCCCGGCCTTGCGGTGCAGGAAATCGGTCGGCTGCCCCGGCCACGGCGCGTCGGCCGGACGCAACCGGAGATCGCCCGCGCGCGACGCGGCCAGGGCGAGCACACCCGCGACGGCCGTGGCGTTGACGATCTCGCCGGCCAGGGCGGCGCGGACCGCCTGGTCCACCTTCAGGACCGTGACCTCGAGGTCGGCTTCCTCGAATTCCGGTTCCGGACGGTCGGTTTCGTAGAGGCCGCGGGCCAGATAGACCCGCAGCGCCTCGTCGGTGAAGCCCGGCGACAACACCACATCGACCAGCACCGCCCACTCCCGCGCGGCCAGCCCGGTCTCCTCGGCCAGTTCCCGCTTGGCCGCCGCCAGCGGGTCCTCGCCGGGCACATCGAGCAGACCGGCGGGCAGCTCGAGCAGCCGCCGGCCGATCGGATGCCGATACTGGTTGATCAACACCACATTGTCGTCGTCGTCGATCGCGGCGACGGCGACCGCGGCGTGATGCTCGACCACCTCGCGCTCGGCGACGCGGCCGCCGGGCATGGCCACCTGATCCCGGCGCAGGGCGAGAATCGCCCCGCTGTACACGGTCTCACTGGACACCGTCTCGAACTCGTGACTACCCGGCACCGCTCCCCCGCTTTCGCTCATGGGACTACTTATCCGCACCCGCGAGTTCGTCGGCGCCGGCCAGATCCACCGGAAGCTGCTCGGCCGCCTTGTATTCCAGCGCCGCCGCGATCAGCGCCGCGAACAGCGGATGCGGGCGGGTCGGACGGCTCTTGAGCTCCGGGTGCGCCTGGGTGGCGACGAAGAACGGGTGTACATCGGCAGGGTATTCCACGAACTCCACCAGATGCCCGTCGGGCGAGGTGCCGCTGAACTTCAGGCCGCTCTTGCCGATCCGGTCACGGTAGGCGTTGTTCACCTCGAACCGGTGCCGATGCCGCTCGGAGACCTGCTCGGCGCCGTAGGCCCCGGCCACCACGGAGTCCTTGGCCAGGGTCGCGGGGTAGGCGCCCAGGCGCATGGTGCCGCCCAGATCGGCCGCACCGGCCACGGCGTCCTTCTGATCGGCCATGGTCGAGATGACCGGATGCTGGGTGTCCGGCTCGAATTCGGCCGAGTTGGCGTCGGTGAGCCCGACCGCGCGGGCCGCCTCGATCACCACGCACTGCAAACCCAGGCACAGCCCGAGCAGCGGAATGGAACGGGTGCGGGCGTAACGGATCGCGCCGACCTTGCCCTCGATGCCGCGGATGCCGAACCCGCCGGGGATCAGGACCGCGTCCACGTCGCGCAGCGCGGTGGCCGCGCCGGCCTCGGTCTCGCATTCGTCGGAGGGCACCCAGCGAATCTTGACCTTGGCCCGGTGCGCGAAACCGCCCGCGCGCAGCGCCTCGGTGACCGACAGGTAGGCGTCGGGCAGATCGACGTACTTGCCGACCAGCGCGACCTCGACCGTCTCGCGCGAATTGTGCACCCGGTCCAGCAGGTCGCCCCACACGGTCCAGTCCACATCGCGGAACGGCAGGCCGAGGCGGCGCACCACGTAGGCGTCCAGGCCCTCGCGGTGCAGCACCTTCGGGATGTCGTAGATCGACGGCGCGTCCGGGGTGGAGATGCAGGCGTCGACATCGACGTCGCACATGAGCGCGATCTTGGACTTGAGCGCCTGCGGCACCTCGCGGTCGCAACGCAGGATCAGCGCGTCGGGCTGGATACCGATATTGCGCAGCGCCGCCACCGAATGCTGGGTCGGCTTGGTCTTGAGCTCGCCGGAGGGGGCGAGGTAGGGCACCAGCGAGACGTGCAGGAAGAACACATTGTCGCGGCCGACGTCGTGCCGGATCTGCCGGGCCGCCTCGAGGAACGGCTGGGATTCGATATCGCCGACGGTGCCGCCGATCTCGGTGATCACCACATCGGGGGTGTGGCCCTGCAGATCGGGGCCCTGCATCGCGAGGATGCGCGCTTTGATCGCGTCGGTGATGTGCGGGATGACCTGCACCGTGTCACCGAGGTACTCGCCGCGGCGTTCCTTGGCGATGACCGACGAATAGATCTGTCCCGTGGTGACATTGGCGTCCCGGGTGAGATCGCGGTCCAGGAACCGCTCGTAGTGGCCGACGTCGAGGTCGGTCTCGGCGCCGTCCTCGGTCACGAACACCTCTCCGTGCTGAAACGGATTCATGGTGCCGGGATCGACGTTCAGGTAAGGGTCGAGTTTCTGCATGGTGACGCGCAATCCGCGCGCCGTCAGCAGCTGACCGAGGCTGGATGCGGTAAGGCCTTTGCCCAATGAGGAGGCGACACCACCGCTGACGAAGATGTGTTTCGTGGCAGTTCGCGCCTGAATCCGTGTTTGACCCACGGGTCTTCACGGTAACACTCTTTGCCCCCGGCGATCCAACGCCACGCACGTTTGCCCACAAGTCGCCGGAATGACATCCCTCGGCTGACCTCCCGCCCGGTCGGTACGCTCGCACACACGATGAGCCGAACATCACGTTCGACGGCGGTTGCGGGTCGTTGACCACGCGGCGTGAACATGGCGCGGTTCGCGGCCGCGAGCTGATCGGCGGGCACGATCAGCTCGGCAGCGCCGCGAAGGTCAGGGAGGTGGCCTTGCTGCCGGTACCGTAACGGCCCGCGCCGCCGTTGAGCTGCTCGGACAGGCCGAGTACGGCGGTGACCCGACCGATCTCGCGGTCCAGGTGATCGACCGTGGTGACGGTGGTGGCCAGCACCGAATCCGAGCGCAGCTGCGCGATCGGCCCGGGGCCTTCGGCGGCGCCGGCGCGCCCCGCCAGCACGGTGCCCGCGCCGCGGGCACGCAGCGCACCGGCGAAACGGGCGACATTGGCGCCCTGGCTGTTCTCGTCGGCGCGCGCGCCGTTGCCGGTGATCAGCAGTGCCAGCTGCGCGGGCCGGACCGGGGTGTCACCGTAGGCGAGGAACCCACCGCCGCGCAGCGTTTCCAGCACCAGCGCCGATTCCTCCGGGGTGCTGCGCGGCTGGTCGCCGGCCGGATCCTGCAGCAGCACCAGGCCGAGCAGGTCACCCGCCAGGCTGGCCTGATCGACCGCGCCGGTGCGCAATTGCGCGCCGGCCGGAATGATATTGGTCAGCGACGTCCGCATCCGGTCACCTTCGTCGGCGTCGAGGAACGCGTCGGTCAGCGCGATCCGGCCGGTGATGGCGGCGCCCGCGGTCTCCAGGCCGCGCGTCACCGCCTCCACGTCCGCGGGGTCGGCGTCGGGTGTGGTGAACACCGCGACGGCGCGATCGGCCAGCGTTCCCTTCAGGATCCGGTCCGCCGAACCGGCGATGAACCGGTCCGCGGCGGCCAGTTCGTCGGTGTGCCGGCGATTCTGCTCGGCCAGCGTGTCCACCTGCTGCCGCAGTTCGGTCTTGTCCGAACGCAGTCCGGTCAGCATGTCGGCCGCCAAGGTCTGCGAACCGAGCACCACGCCCACGGCGAGCGCCAGGAAGATGCCCACAATCGAAATCAGGTGCTGGCGAACCGAGATCATGATCCTCCGATACTGGTCGAGAGCGTGGGGTCAGAGCAGTCCGTCGATGGTGTCGCGGGCCCAGAACACGGCCCGATCCCAGCCCGCACCCACCCAGTCGAGCACCGGGCCGGTCGAATTCGAGGCCAGCAGCACCACGATGATCGCGATGAGCGCGGCCAGCACCACCGCCGACAGGGCCACTCCCGACATCCGGCTGCGATAGAGCGTGGCGACCGCGTTGGCATCCATCATCTTGGTGCCGAGTTTGAGCCGGGTCAGGAAGGTGGCCGGGCAGCTTTCGCGGCGACCGGCATCGAAGAAGTCGTCCAGGGAGGCCGGTGCGCCCGCGGTGACGATCAGCGCCGCATCATGATGCCCCGCCAGCAGCAGCGCCAGATCGGCGGGTGCCCCCGAGGACGGAAAAGTCGTCGCGCCGATCCCCAGATCCTGGATGCGCTCGAGGCCCTTGGCGTGGCCGTCGGTGTCGGCGGGCAGGATCATCTCGGCGCCGGATTTCAAGGTGGAGGTGCTGATCTCCTCCGGATCGCCCACGATCAGATCCGGTTGGTAGCCCTGCCGGACCAGGGTGTCCGCGCCCGCGCCCACCCCGATCAGTACCGGGGAGTATTCCTTGACGAACGGTCTGAGCGCCTTGAGTTCGGCCGCGTGCCCGGGCCCGTCGGCGACCACCAGCACGTGGCGGTCCTTCATCGACAGGGTCAGCTCCGGAATCCCGACACCGTCGATGAGCAGCGCGCTTTCGGTCCGGATGAACTCGATCGCATTGCCCGCGAAGGCTTCCAGATGGTCCGAGAGCCCGATCCGCGCCTCGACCATCCGCTCGATGATGACGGCGTCGGTCAGCTGGATGCCCTCGAACAGGACCTCCGGCTCCTTCTTGGTCAGCTTGTCGGCGTAGACGACGCCCTCGTCGATGCGCACCTTGGCGCCGTCCTTGATCCGGGTGTGGACGTCCGGACAGGCCGTATCCAACAGCAGGATCCCGTTGGCGACCAAGGTCTCCGGGCCCAGATTGGGGTAGCGGCCGGAGATCGAGGGCGCGGTGTTGATCACCGCGACCACCCCCGCCGCCACCAGGCGGTCGGCGGTCAGCCGGTCCAGATCGAGTTCGTCCAGCACGGCGATATCGCCCGGACCGACCCGCCGTAGCAGGCGCCGGGTATCGCGATCGACCCGGACGACGCCGGTCAGGCCGGGCAACGCTTCCGTGTTCCTCGACAGCAGCGCCAACATCCTCATGGGCCCAGGATGGCCGCGAACCCTCGACCTTTAGCGGAGGCGCGCCGACCATCGGCACCGGCGGCGCCGCAGCCGAATACCTATATGCTTCCGTCACAGACAGTTCGAACAGGAGAATGCGCCATGGTTACCAGTACGGTCGAAACGGTGATTGCCGCCCCGCGCGACGTCGTCTACAAGTTCTTCACCGAACGCGACGGCATCGCCCCCTACCTGCCGGTCGTGAACTTCACCCTGAAGAAGCCCGGCACCGAGACGACCACCGGAGTCGGCGCGCAGTACCTGATCGGCGTCGGCGGCCTCGGGATCACCGAGGAGACCACCCGCCTGGTGCCCGGCGAGCGCATGGAATACCGAATCGTCAAGGGCGCGCCGGTGAAACGGCACGTCGGCACCATCACCTTCGCCGACGCCGACAACAACAGCACCGTGGTGAACTACACGATGGAGTCCGAGCCGAGCTTGCCGGTCCCCGCGAAAGTCCTCGAACTCGGGCTGCGCACGTTGATCAACCAATTCCTCGGCGGCGCCAAGAAAGCGCTGCGCTGAGTTCAGGCCCGTTCGGCCTTGGCGGTTGCCAGCAGTTCCTCCGCATGGGCGCGGCCGGTCTCGGTGTCGTCGAGACCGGCCAGCATGCGGGCCAACTCGATGACGCGCTCCTCCTTGGTCAGCGCCCGCACCCCGCTGTTCACCGTGCCCTTGCCGTTATCGGACTTGTCCACCACCAGGTGCGTGTCCGCGAAGGCCGCCACCTGCGGCAGATGCGTCACCACGATCACCTGATGGGTGCGGGCGAGCCGAGCCAGCCGCCGCCCGATCTCCACCGCCGCGCGACCGCCCACCCCGGCGTCGACCTCGTCGAACACCATGGTGGCGCCGTGATCGGAACTCGCCAGCACCACCTCGAGCGCCAGCATCACCCGCGACAGCTCACCACCGGACGCGCTCTTGCTCAAGGGCAGCGACTGCGCGCCCGAATGCGCCGACAGCCGGAACTCCACCTCGTCCACTCCGCTCGGGCCCGCGTGCAACTCCTGGCCGGCCACGGTCAGCGGCGCGGAATCCTGCGGACTCGCGGGCACCGGCCGCACCTGGACCTCGAGGCGCGCCTTACCCATCGCCAGCCCGCCGAGTTCCGCGCTGACCGCCGCGGCCAGTTTGCCCGCCGACCTACTCCGCGCCGCCGTCAGCTTCCGGGCCGCCTCGCGTACCCGTTCCGCCGCGATATCGACCTCGGCGGACAGCTTCGCCAACGCCTCCTCCGAGACATCGAGCGAACCCAGCCGAGTCCGGGCATCCTCGGCCCAGGCGATCACACCGTCGACATCCGAGGCGTACTTGCGGGTCAGCCCCTTCAACTCGGCCTGGCGGTTCAGCAGTGAATCGAGCGCGCCCGGATCCGACGGCAATTCCGACCGGTAACTGCTCAATTCGGTGGTCACATCGACCACCACCGCGATCGCTTCGTCCAACCGCGGGGCCAGGGCGGTCAGCTTCGGGTCGTCGGAGGATTCGACGCGCGCCCGGGCCAGACCGAGCGCGGACAGCGCACCCGAATTGTCCTCCGGCGCTTCGGCCGGGCCGGCCAGCGCGTCATGTGCGGTCTCGGCGGCCTCACGTAGTGAATCCAGGTCGCTGAGCCGGCGCACCTCGTCCAGAATGCGCTTGTCCTCACCGGGTTCCGGTGCGACAGCGTCGATCTCGTTCAACGCGTACTGCAACCGGTCGGCTTCCAGCGCCAGCTCCCGGCTGCGGGCGGTGCGTTCCAGCAGCTCCGAGCGCGCGTCCAGCCATGCCCGCCGCGCCACCCCGTATTTGCGCAGCAGCGGGCCGACGGTGTCGCCCGCGAACTGGTCGAGCGCGGCGAGCTGCTGTTCGGGGCGCTGCAACCGCAGCTGATCGTTCTGGCCGTGCACGGTCAACAACGGCGCGGTGAAATCGGCGAGCACCGAGGCGGGCACACTGCGCCCACCCAGATGGGCGCGCGAGCGGCCGTCACTGCCCACGGTGCGGATCGCGATCACGCTGCCGTCGTCATCGGCCTGCGCCGCAGCCGATTCCAGCACCTCGCCGACCTCGGCGCGCGCGGCGTCATTGACATCCTCGACGGTGAACCGGCCCTCCACCACGGCCCGCGCCGCGCCCAGCCGGACCCGGCCCGCGTCCGCGCGGGCGCCGCTGAGCAGATGCAGGCTGGTGACCACCATGGTCTTGCCCGCGCCGGTCTCACCGGTCAATACCGTCAGACCCGCATGGAATTGCGCTGTGGCAGTGGATATGACGCCGAGTCCGTCAATTCTGATCTCGGTCAGCATTAGGCTTACCCACCCCGCCTCCTTCGTCGGCTGCCATCCCCGAAGTCTCCGTTCGCCGCCGGCCACGCCAGCCGGTCACGGGCAACTGGAACTTGCGCACCATCCGGTCCGCGAACGGCGCGGAATCCAGCCGCACCCAGCGCACCGGCTCCGCACCGCGCACCGCCTCCACGCGTCCACCGCGCGGCAGGGCCATGGTGCGCCGACCATCCAGGAAAACTATCGCATCATGGCCCGTGGCCACCGACTCGACCGCGATCCGCGATTCCGGGCTGGTCACCAGGGGACGCGCGAACAAAGCATGCGCGTTGCTCGGAATCACCAGCAGCGCTTCCAATTCCGGCCACACCACCGGCCCGCCCGCCGAGAACGCGTACGCCGTCGACCCGGTCGGCGTGGAGATGAGCACACCGTCGCAGCCGAACGCGGACACCGGGCGGCCGTCCACCTCGAGCACCACCTCCAGCACACCCATCCGGGCGGCGTTCTCGATGCTGGCTTCGTTGAGCGCCCAACCGGTTTCGACGATCTCGTCGTTGACCCGCACGCTCAGATCGATGGTCATGCGCTGCTCGATCCGGTAGTCGCCGCGCACCACCTGCGCCAGCGCCTCGTCCAGATGCTCGGCCTCGGCCTCGGTGAGAAAACCGATGCGGCCCAGGTTGATTCCCAGCACCGGCACCGCGGCCGGGCGCGCGAGTTCGGCGGCGCGCAGGAACGTGCCGTCCCCACCCAGCACCAGCACCATCTCGCAACCCACCGCCGCATCCGGGCAGTGCTCGACCACCTTGGCCGGATAGCCGCCCGGTTCGGCGACCGCCCGCACGTCGTGGGCCGGATCCTCACATTCGAACCGGGTGCTGTCGGCCTCGTCGGCCAGCACCCGCAAACCGATACCGGCGTCGGCGAAGATCTTCGCGACCCGGTGTGCGGTCTCGATGATCTCGGCCCGGCCCGGATGCGAGATCAGCAGAATCTCCCGGCCCGTCGACTCCGCGCTCACTGTGGACCCTCCTCGACCGCGCGCTCGACCAGGGCATCGACCGCCCCGGCGGCATATTCGAACTGCCCATCCTTGCGCAGCCACAGAAAATACTCGACATTGCCCGACGGGCCCGGCAGCGGACTGGCCACCGCGCCCAGCGTGCGCAGCCCCAGGGGGGCGGCCGCCGCCGCCACCGCCCGGACCGTCTCGGCGCGCAGCGCCGGATCCCGCACCACCCCACCGGATCCCAGCCGCTCCTTGCCGACCTCGAACTGCGGCTTGACCATCGGCAGCAGATCCGCGCCCGGCGCCGCGCAGGCCGCCAGCGCGGGCAGCACCAGCGCCAGGGAAATGAAACTCAGATCACCGACCACCAGATCGACTGTGCCGTCGATGGATTCGGGCGTGATATTACGGACATTGGTGCGGTCGAAGACCCGCACCCGATCATCGTTCTGCAATCGCCAGATCAGCTGGCCGTAGCCGACATCGACCGCGACGACCTCCTTCGCGCCCTTGGACAGCAGCACATCGGTGAAACCACCGGTCGATGCGCCCGCGTCCAGACAGCGCTTACCCGCCACTGTCACACCCTGCGGCTCGAACGCCGCCAACGCGCCGAGCAGTTTGTGCGCGCCGCGCGAAGCCCACTGCACCTCGTCGACATCCTCGCGCACCAGCAGCGGTGCGCCCGGATCGACCTGGGTCGCCGGTTTCGTCGCCACCGCACCATTGATCAGGACCCGGCCCGCGCCGATCAGCTCGACCGCGTGCTCTCGCGATCGCGCCAACCCGCGGCGAACCAATTCGGCGTCCACCCGCGCGCGCCTGGCCACCTCAGATCTTGTCCACCGTGGCGAGCGCGTCGACCAGCACCTCGTGCGCCTGCTCCAGAATCCGCGCGCGCCTGGTCAGATCGACACCGGCGTCAGCGCTGGCGGCGGCCGAATCCAGGGCATCCGGCCGCACCGCCAGCTCGGCGAGCAGGCTATCGATCTCGGCGCGGATCCGGCCCGGGTCGGCTGTCTCCGGCCGGCCCTGCGCACCGGCCAGGTGCTGACCCGGCAGTGGCACGGACGGTCGAGGCGTGGGCGTACTCATGGTGCCGACAACGCTACCCGAACCCGCATTCGAACACACGAACCCCACCACCGAGATCCCCGCCACCACGGCCCCGATCCAGCGACCAGCCTGCCGCCACCCAGGCCATGCGGTGCGGATCCGGCCGGACGATCCGATTCGTGCGTGACTCGGTCCCACAGCGGCGCGGTAGGTAAGCGGTGCAGCTAGCCCGGCAGGTCCCACGCGGTGCGTGCCGAGGAGACCGTGATGGCACGGCCTGGATGAGTGCGCAGCAGGTCGGCGAGTGCGGTGCCGAGATCGTCACGGATCGGGGGATGGTTCAACGCGTCCAACGAGTCGGCGACGAAGGTCGGGACGAGTTCGGCTGGGGCGGTGTCGAGTTCGGCGAGAGTGCTGACGCCGGTCAAGACGAGCAGAGAGTCCAGGCCGACGGTGTTGGCGCCCTCGATATCGGTGTCCAGGCGGTCACCGACCACCAGCGCGCCGCGGGTACCGGCGCGGGTCAGCGCATCCTCCATCAGCGGAGCGAACGGCTTCCCGGCCACGATCGGGTCCCGGCCCGACGCCGTGCGCAGCGCGGCGACCATCGAGCCGTTGCCCGGCGCGAGACCGCGCTCGTCGGGCAGGGTCTTGTCGGTGTTCGCCGCGATCCAGAGTGCGCCCCCGCTCAGAGCGTAGGCGGCCTCGGCGAGATCGGGCCACGCCGTCTGTGGTGAATGCCCTTGCACCACAGCGGCAGGCGCAGCGCCGTCGAAACGCCGGACCGGCCGCAGCCCGACAGCGTCGACCTCGGCGGCCAGATCATCGGTGCCCACCACGAGCACGGTCGCGCCCGGGTTCAGCCGTTCGGCCAGGAGCCGGGCGGCGGCCTGCGCGCTGGTCACCACCTGGTCGGTGGTGGCCGGGAAACCGAGCTCCGCCAGGTGTTCGGCCACGGTCTTCGGGGCGCGGCTGGCGTTGTTGGTGACATAGACCAGGCGCTGCTCCCCCGGCTCGTTCGTCAACGCCGCGGGCGCGCCGTCGATGACGACCGGCCCCCGGTACAGCGTGCCGTCCAGGTCCAGCAGAAGCGCCTCATAGCGATCTCGTAGTCGCACCACGGCACCAAACCCTACCCGCGATTCAGTTCTTGTACTTCGGCGCCGGCGGCCCCGGCGACGGACCGAGCAGACTCAGATGCCGCTGATACAGCGACTGCCAGGTACCGTCGGCGCGCATCCGATCCAGGCTGGCGTTCACGAAACGCACCAGCTCCGGCTGACCGTCCGCGATACCGATCGCGTAGGAGTCGAACGCCATCGGCGGGCCGACCACCTCCAAATTGTTGTCCTGCAACGCCAGACCGTGCAGGATCGGCGCGTCGGTGCTGATCGCGTCGGCCGCGCCCTGCTGCAAGGCGACCAGGCAGTCCGTCCAGTTCTGCATGCCGATCACCGTCGGCGGCTTGGGCAACGCGAACAGCGGCTCCAGCGAGGTGGTGCCCGTGACACTGCACGCCCGTTTGCCGCCCAGGTCGGCGGCGGACTCGATCCCGGAGCTGCCGATCGTCAGCACCTTCTGTTCGGAGACGTAATACACCGCCGAGAAGTCGATCTCCTTGTCCCGCGCGCAGGTCGCCGAGAAGGTGTTGACCACCAGATCCACCCGGCCGTTGCGCAGCGCCGGAACCCGTTCCGCCGAACTCAACGGCACCAGGTCGATCTTCGACGGATCTCCGAACAGATCCCGGGCGATCTCCTTCGCGATATCGATGTCGAAGCCCTCGAGCGTGCCCGTGCGCGGATTCCGGAACCCGAACAGGTACCCGTCCTGTGCCACACCGACCTTCACCCGCCCGCTCGCGACGATCCGCGCCATCGGCGTCCCCGCCGGCATCGCACCCCTGGGCGGCAACGCACTCGGCCTCGAACTCGCTGTCGCATCACAGGATTCGTCACCGCGCTGATTCGGCGCACTCGTGATCTCCGACGCCCGCGGCGGCATCGGCCGCACCGGCCCCACCGTCACCCCCGCCGACGGCGGTGCCCCCGCCCCGCACCCGGAAGTCAGCGCCGCCCCCACGACCACGAGCACCGCACCGATCACCCGCATTCTGCCCATGAGACCACCCCTCGCCCGCGACCAACCGATTCACCCCAGCTTGGCCACCAATTCACCCCCGCGCAACCGCAAATACCATTCCTGCACCGAAACCCCAGCTCCCCCACCACATTCCCGTGCACGCCAGCGAATAGCCGCTGAGCACGCACACCGACGTCGGCACCGGCCTCAACGCACCGGGCCCAAATACGCAGGGCGTCTGTCGGTCTCCGATCGACCGATAACGTTCGCCACGAAGGCGAGCTGATCGTGGACCTGCGCGATGACCACACTCGACGATTGCTGCGACCCGGTGAGCAGGCTGTGCGGATAGCCGGGTTCTTCGGCCGAACCGGGACGCATGGTCGGACACCGTCCTGCCAAGGGCCCCTTTCGAACACCCGACTCACGGCTGGAAGCGCAGCAACGTCAGTGCGGCCCACAGTAATTGTCAGCTGGAACTCGCGGCTGGGACACCTCGCTCGATCGACGTCGAGCTGACCGTCGGTCGGGTACCCCGGGGCCCGGGCGTCGGTAAACTCGGACGCTCGGGGCTGAGATCGCAAATCCGATGAGGACTGCGACAGGGTAGCCGGGTGAGTCTCCCGGGCACGCCCCAACACCGGGATTCGATGGCGTTGTGCCCGGCCGAACTCACCCGTGCACGCTACGCCGAACGGGTCCACCGACGACCGAATTCGCCTGGCCGACACCAGTCTGCTGATCGAGACCACCGAAGACCGTTCCAGCGGAACAGGACTCGCGGCCGAGGCACGTTCGCCCGATCGGCGTCGACGGTCTGACCGCTGGTCAGGGCTCCCGCGTCGGAGAACCGGTGAACCCCGATCCTCGGGGCCCGGAGCGCAGGCGCTGGGCCGGGATTCGTTTACAGGTCGCCGGTGAGTTCCTGGGCGCGTTCCTCGGCGTCGGTTTCGGCGTCGAGGTCGGCGGAGGCGGCGTTGAGGAACCAGGTCAGGCCCTCATCGGTGCGGCCGGCGGCGACCAGGGCGTCAGCATAGGCGTAGAAGAGGCGGGCGTAGGCAGAGCCCGTCTTGGCCGGGTCCAGATCGGCGGTTTGCAGGGTGACGACCGCCTGATCGAATTGGCCGAGGTCCATGCGGGCGCCGGCGACGACGATACGCAATTCGATGGCTTCGTCGCCGGTGAGTTCACGCGCCTCGTCGCTGCGGCCGAGTTCGATGGCCCGCTCGGGGCGGCCGAGACCACGCTCGCAGTCGGCCATCACGGCCAGCAGTCCGGAACCGCCCGACATACGGCGCGCGGTACGCAGCTCCGACAGCGCCTCGGCCCACTCACCGGCGTGATATGCCGTGACACCGGCCGTCTCCCGGACCACCGCGATCCGGCCGGCGCGCTGCCGGGCCGCCCGGGCGTGCGCCAGAGCCAGCGCCGGATCATCGTCGATCAGCCGCGCCGCCATCACCAGATGACGTGCCACCGTCTCAGCATTGCCCTTGTCCAAAGTCAGCAGATCCCGGCGCACCCCGTTGTCGAGATCGGTCGCCTGAATGTCATCCGGCAGATCCGGCTCCTCGGGCCGCGGCGGACGCCGATCCAGATTCCGCCCGCCACCGGGACGCCCCCCTTCCCCACCACGCCGCCGATCCTGGAAATCGCCCCGCTCCGCACGACGCTCTTCCCGATCACCACCACGCTTGTACCCGCGATCATCGGAGCCACCACGATCGTTCGAGCCGCCATCACGCTTGAAGCCGCCGCGCTCGTCCGAGTCGCCACCACGGCTGAAACCACTGCGCTCGTCCGAGTCGCCACCACGGCTGAAACCACTGCGCTCGCTCGAGTCGCCGCCGCGCTTGAAACCGCCGCGCTCACCCGAGTCGCCACCACGGCCGAAGCTGCCACGGCTGTCACCGCCACGGCTGCCGCCAGGTCGATCATGGCCACCGCGCTCGCCGGATTTCGCACCACGCTTGAATCCACCGCGCTCCGCAGAGTCACCGCGTTGGAAACCACCCCGATTGTCGCCGCCACGGTCGTCGCCAGCTCGGTTGTAACCGCCACGCTCGCCGGAGTCACCGCCGCGCTTGAACCCGCCGCGCTCGGCGGAACCACCACGTTTGAAACCACCGCGATCGTCGCCGCCGCGACCGTAGCCGCCACGCTCGGCGGAGCCGCTGTCCCGTTTGAAACCGCCACGCTCACCGGAGTCACCGCCACGGCTGTAGCCACCGCGCTCGCTGGAACCGCTGCCTCGGTTGAAGCCCCCGCGCCCCCCGGAGTCACCGCCACGGTTGAAACCGCCACGCTCACGGGAATCGCCGCCACGCTCGCCGGAATCGCCGCCCCGATTGAAACCGCCGCGCTCGGCGGAACCACCATCACGCTTGAAACCGCCGCGGTCGGTAGAACTGCTGTCGCGCTTGAAGCCGCCGCGGTCATCTCCACCGCGGTTGTAGCCTCGATCGTCGCCGCCGGAGTCGCTGCGTCGGTAGCCTCGATCGTCGCCGCTACGGTTGTAGCCGCCCCGCTCGCCGGAGTCCCCGCCACGCTTGAAACCGCCGCGGCTATCCCCACCGCGCCCCGCGTCGCCACGGTCGCCGCCGGCCCGGTTGAAACCGCCCCGCTCGCCGGAGTCCCCGCCACGCTTGAAATCGCCGCGATCAGAACCACCACGTTTGAAACCACCACGGTCGTCGCCGCTACGGTTGTAGCCGCCGCGCTCGCCGGAGTCGCCGCCGCGCTTGAAGCCGCCACGGCTATCCCCGCCGCGCCCCGCGTCGCCGCGGTCGGAGTTGCGTTCGAAGCCGCCTCGATCCGACGTATCGCCGCGCTCGAAGCCGCCGCGGCCGGCGTCGCCGGACTCGCTGTTGCGTCTGAATCCGCGCTTCTCACTGGGGACGCCGCTCGAGTCACCGTGGGAGGGGCGGTCGGCTCCCTCGCCGCGTCGGAAGGACTTCCGACCGTCGTTCTGCTCCGACACGGTGATCCCTTTCTAGGTATGTTCCACAGAAATGCTGCTCTTGGGCCCCTTGCATTCAAGCACGTGCCGACCCGGGGGCGCAGATCCAGCGACGCAATGGGACCGAAAGGTGCCCAAACGACGATAGGGGACCCAGAATCTGGGTCCCCTATCGTGAAGGATGTTCCGGCGGTGTCCTACTCTCCCACACCCTGTCGAGTGCAGTACCATCGGCGCAGGTGACCTTAGCTTCCGGGTTCGGAATGGGACCGGGCG
>NZ_JBHXVZ010000013.1:0-112224 GCF_042672005.1 Nocardia sp. NPDC127579
CCTTCGGAGCCTCACCAAAGGCAAACCGACATGAGCTACACCCCACCGCCCTGGGCATCCAGGGCACCAACCCCAGACACCTACGAACTTAGGGAGACCGACATGACCGTTGCCACCCCGGTTTCGGACAAGTCGAGCGTGGTGGCAGCCGGTCCGTCCCTGTGGCACCGCTTGCTGGTGCGCCCGGAGGTCGGTGCGGCGCTCGGCGCGCTGGGGGTGTTCGTGTTCTTCTCGATCATCACCGAGCGCTTCCTCAGCCCGATGGGCATCGCGAACTGGCTGGACGACGCCTCCACACTCGGCATCATGGCGGTCGCGGTCGCGCTGCTGATGATCGGCGGCGAGTTCGATCTGTCGGCGGGCGTGATGACAGCGTCCACCGCCTTGGTGACGGCATTGCTGGCGGTCCACGCGGGCTGGAACGTGTGGGCCGCGCTGCTGGCGTCGCTGCTGTTCGCCTTGGCGGTCGGCGCGTTCAACGGCTGGCTCGTCATGCGCACGGGTATGCCGAGTTTCATCGTCACGCTCGGCACTTTCCTTGCGCTGCAAGGGCTGAACCTCGGCGTCACCCGGCTGGTGACGGGAACCGTTCAGGTGGCGGGTATTCGGAGCGCGCCCGGCTATCAGTCCGCGGGGTCGGTGTTCGCGTCGACGCTGCGGATCGGCGGCACCAGCGTGCAGGCGTCGGTGCTGTGGTGGATCGTGCTGACGGTGATCGCCGCATTCGTGCTGACCCGCACCCGGTTCGGCAATTGGATCTTCGCGGTTGGCGGCGCGCTGCCCAGCGCGCGAGCGGTCGGCGTGCCGGCCGATCGCACCAAGATCATCTTGTTCATGACCACCGCGTTCGCCGGCTGGGTGGTCGGTTCCTGCATGATCCTGCGATTCACCAGTGTCCAGGCCAACCAGGGCATCGGCCTGGAGTTGCACTACATCATCGCGGCGGTGGTCGGTGGATGCCTGCTCACCGGTGGGTTCGGGTCCGCCGTGGGCGCGGCCATCGGCGCGCTCATCTTCGGCATGGCCCGGCAGGGCATCGTGTTCGCCCGTTGGGACAGCGACTGGTTCATGCTGTTCCTGGGCGTGCTGCTGCTGGCCGCGGTGCTGGTGAACAACCGATTCCAGAAGCGAGCCGAGAGGGTCAGGCGATGACCGCCCCACTGATCGAGACCGTCGGTATCGGCAAGAGCTACGGCGGCGTGGTCGCCCTGAGCGATGTCTCGATGACGGTACGGGCGGGCGAGGTGACCTGTGTGCTCGGCGACAACGGTGCGGGCAAGTCCACGCTGATCAAGATCCTGGCCGGGGTGCACCAGTACGACCGAGGAGAGCTGCGGCTGAGCGGCGTCGCCACCCGATTCGCTTCCCCGCGTGCCGCTTTGGATCGCGGTATCGCGACCGTCTATCAGGATCTGGCCGTGGTACCGCTGATGAGTGTCTGGCGGAACTTCGTGCTCGGGTCCGAGCCCACGCGCGGCATCGGCCCGTTCCGCATGCTCGACATCCGCGAGGGCCGGGAGATCGCCCGGAAAGGGCTGTCGGACATGGGGATCGAGATCCGTGATCTGGAGCAGCCGGTCGGCACGCTCTCCGGCGGCCAGCGGCAGTGCGTGGCCATCGCCCGCGCGGTGCACTACGGGGCCGAGGTGCTCATCCTCGACGAACCGACCGCCGCGCTCGGCGTCAAACAGGCCGGCGTGGTGTTGCGCTATGTCGTGCAGGCGCGTGAGCGCGGGCTCGGCGTCGTGCTGATCACGCACAATCCGCACCACGCCTACCCCGTGGGGGATCGGTTCCTGCTGCTCAAACGCGGCACGGTGCTCGGCTCGTACGCCAAATCCGAGATCGACGTCGCCGAGCTGACCCGGCAGATGGCCGGCGGCGCGGAGTTGGCGGCGCTCGAGCACGAACTCGAGCGGGTGATCGACTCATGACCGCCGAAGTCGAGATCCTGACCGTCGGCCGGGTGGGGGTGGATCTGTATCCGCGTGAGAGCGGCGTACCGCTCGCCGCGGTCGACACTTTCGCGAAATCGCTCGGGGGTACCGCCACCAATGTCGCCGTCGCCGCCGCGCGGCTGGGCCGGCGCAGCGCCGTGCTCACCAAGGTCGGTCGCGACGGCTTCGGCGACTATGTGCGGACCGCGCTCGAAAACTTCGGGGTGACAGCGCGATACGTCGGCACCGCACCGAATCTGCAAACACCCGTGGTGTTCTGCGCGCTGGACCCGCCCGAAGATCCACCGCTGCTGTTCTACCGCGCGCCGCTCGCCCCCGACCTGACGCTCGAATCCCGGGATGTCCCTTGGGATCTGGTCGAGCGGGTGCCGCTGCTCTGGGTGACCGGCACCGGTGTCAGCGCCGAGAGCAGCCGCAGCACCCAGCGAGCCGTGCTGCGCCACCGTGGCCGCCGCGGCCACACCGTGCTCGACCTGGACTACCGGCCCATGTTCTGGCCCGATCCGGCGCTGGCCCGGCCGGAGATCGCCTGGATGCTCGACCATGTAACCGTCGTGGTGGGCAACCGCGCCGAAACCGAGGTGGCGGTGGGCACCGCCGACCCCGACACCGCGGCGGACCGGCTACTCGCCCGGGGCATCGGGCTCGCCGTCATCAAACGCGGCGCCGACGGTGTGCTCCTGGCCACCCCCGATCGGCGCTGGTCGATACCGCCGTGCCCGGTGCGCGTGGTGTGCGGGCTCGGGGCCGGGGACGGCTTCGGCGGGGCGCTGGCCCACGGTCTACTCTCCGGCTGGGATCCCGAACGGATCGCCGCCTACGCCAACGCCGCCGGCGCCCTGGTGGCCGCGCGACTGGCCTGCGCCGACGCCATGCCGACGCACGCGGAGATCGAGGCTGTGGCTACTCGAATGTCCCGGTGACAGTGCGGGTTCCGGCTATCGAAGGAGGCGTCATGTTTCTGACCGATGCGCGCTGGCGGGAACTGCTGCGTATCCGGGCCACCGATCCAGGCGCGGTCGAACGCGCCTATGCCCGCCGCGTCCGCAGACCGACCCTCATGCCGGACAAACCCACGCTGTTCCTGGTCGCCGCCGACCACCCGGCCCGCGGCGCGCTCGGCGTCGGCGCGGACCGCACCGCCATGGCCGATCGGCGCGCCCTGCTGGAGCGCCTGCTCATCGCCCTGTCCAACCCGGCGGTCGACGGTGTGCTCGGCTCCCCGGACGTGGTGGAGGAGTTGCTGCTGCTCGGTGCGCTCAACGACAAGGTCGTCATCGGCTCGATGAACCGCGGGGGCCTGGCCGGTGCGGAATGGGAGATCGACGACCGATTCACCGGCTACGACGCCGATTCCCTGGTGAGGTACCGCCTCGACGGCGGCAAAATGCTGCTGCGCCTGGTCGATTCGGATCCGGGCACGGTACCGACCCTGCACGCCTGCGCCCAGGCGGTGTCCGAGCTCGCGGCACATGGCCTGCTGGCCATGGTCGAACCGCTGCCGTATCACCGGGACGAGTCGGGCACGCTGGTCATGAGCAAGGACGCACCGGCGCTGTCCCGGGCGATCACGGTCGCCTCCGGGCTGGGCGTCACCTCCGCCTACACCTGGCTGAAAATCCCTGCACCCGAGGACAACTCGGTGCTGGACGCGACCACCCTGCCGGTCCTGGTGCTCGGCGGAACACCCTCGGTCGATCCGGCCGCCGACATCGCCTCGTGGGGGAGCGCGCTGAACCACGAGGTGGTGCGCGGACTGGTGGTCGGGCGGTCGTTGCTCTATCCGCCCGACGGGAATGTGGCCGCCGCGGTGGACGCCGCCGCCCGGGTCCTGAAGGAAGCCCGGTGAGGCTGCACAGGACGGCGGGGTCGCTGGCGGACGGGGCGGATCCGGTGCTGCTGACACCGGAACAGGCCGAGTGGGCGTATACCGGTCTGCGAGTGCTCACGGTGCCCGCCGGGACCGCCCGAACGGTCCACACCGGTGAGTTCGAGGCGTTCGTGCTGCCGTTGGCGGGTTCGGGCACCGTCCGGGTCGATGGCGTCACCTACGAATTGCGCGGCCGCGACACGGTATTCACACGCGTGACCGATTTCGTCTACATCCCGCGCGATGCCGAGGTCGAGCTGAGCTCGGCGCGTGGCTGGGAGGTGGCGTTGCCGATGGCGCGGTGCACTCGTCGGCTGAGCCCGAAATACGGTCCTGCCGAGGATGTTCCGGTGCAGGTGCGTGGCGCGGGCCAGGCGACCCGGCAGGTCACCAACTTCGGTGTCCCCGGGGTGTGGGACCACGCCGACAAACTCAACGCCTGCGAGCTGATCACACCCGACGGCAACTGGTCGTCCTATCCGCCGCACAAGCACGACACGACCTCCGAGTGCGAGGTGGTCAACGAGGAGATCTACTACTTCCGGATCGCCGACCGGGATGGCATCACCCCGTCCCGCACGGGGTTCGGCCTGCACCGCACCTACGACGACACCCTCGATGTCACCGTCGCAGTCCGCGACGGTGACGTCTTCCTGATCCCGCACGGCTACCACGGCCCGTGTGTCGCGGCGCCCGGCTATGCCATGTACTACCTGAACGTGCTCGCCGGACCCGCCGCGGACCGCTCCATGGCCTTCTGCGACGACCCCGCGCACACCTGGGTGCGCGCGAGCTGGACCAGCCAACCCCGCGATCCCCGTTGCCCTGTCACCACCCACGAGGGGCGCCCGTAGAGGACGGTTCCGATGTATTCGACCACCGCACAAGCCCTTGTCGCCTGGCTGATCGCGCAACGCGCGGAAGCGCTCGACGGGCGCGAAGTCCCGCTGTTCCCAGCGGTGTTCGCGATCTTCGGGCACGGCAACGTGCTCGGCCTCGGCACCGCGCTCGCCCAGCGGCGGGACGAACTGCCCACCTGGCGTGGCCACACCGAGCAGGGCATGGCGCTGGCCGCGGTCGGCTACGCCAAGGCCACCCATCGCCGCCAGGTGGGCGTGGCCACCTCCTCGATCGGGCCGGGCGCGCTGAACATGGTCACCGCCGCCGGGGTGGCGCACGCGAATCGCCTTCCACTGCTGCTGCTTCCGGGGGACACCTTCACCGGGCGCGCGCCCGACCCGGTACTGCAACAGGTCGAGCACTTCCACGACCCGACCGGCACCGTCAACGACGCATTCCGGGCGGTGTCGCGGTATTTCGACCGCATCACCCGTCCCGAACAGCTGATCGCCACGCTGCCGCAGGTGGCGCGCGTGCTGACCGATCCGGCGGACGCGGGCCCGGTCACCCTGGCCCTCCCGCAGGATGTCCAGGCCGAGACCTTCGACTTCCCCGACGCCCTGTTCGAACCGGTCGTGCATCGAATTCCGCGCCCCCGTCCGGATATTCGCGCGCTCGAGGCCGCTGCCGCGGCAATCAGGTCGGCCGAGCGGCCACTGCTCGTGCTCGGCGGCGGTGTTCGCTATTCGGACGCCATTTCCCAGATCATGGAACTCGCTGAGCGGCACGGGATTCCGGTCACCGACACCACCGCAGGGCGCACGCTGATCGCGCACGACCATCCGCTCTACGCGGGACCACTCGGTATCATCGGATCAGCATCGGCCAATTCCCTTGCCGCCGAAGCCGATCTGGTGCTCGCCATCGGCACCCGGCTCCAGGATTTCACCACCGCCTCCTGGACCGTCTTCGCCTCCGACGTCCGCGTCGTCACCATCAACACCGCCCGCTTCGACGCCGTGAAGCACGGTGCGCTGGCCGTCGTCGGGGATGCGCGGGTGACCGTCGCCGAACTCGCCGCGCACCTGTCCCCGGAGGGGCGTGTCGAGGAGTCCTGGACCCGGCGCGCGGCAGTCCTGCGCGGCGGCTGGGACGCCCGTATCGACGAGTTGCGCGCTCCCACGGCGGGTGTGCCCAGCTACGCCCAGGTGGTCGGCGCGGTCAACGATCTGAGCGAGCCCGGCGACTACGTCATGACCGCCTCCGGCGGCCTGCCCGGCGAACTCGTCGGCGGCTGGCGCGCGCACGGCGCGGGCCCCGCGATGGATGTCGAGTACGGCTTCTCCTGCATGGGCTACGAGCTTGCCGGGGCCTGGGGCGCGGCCATGGCGCACACGGGCGGGCTGGTCACCACGCTGCTCGGCGACGGGTCGTATCTGATGGCGAATTCCGAGCTGTTCTCGGCGGCTTTCGCGGGCCACCCGTTCGTCGCGGTGGTGTGCGATAACGACGGTTACGCGGTCATCGCGCGGCTACAGGCGGGGCAGGGCGGAGTTTTGTTCAATAATTTCTACGCCGATTGCCGGACCACCCTCCCGGATCCGCCCCGCGTGAATTTCGCCGCGCACGCGCAGGCGCTCGGTTGCGCGGTCTTTCCGGCCGCTGACCTGGCCGAGTTCCGGGCGGCGTACTCCGACGCCCGGGCCGCGGCCCTCGAACACTCCCGGCCGGCGGTCGTCGTGGTCCGCACCCGGCCCGCAACCTGGACCGAGAGCGATGCCTGGTGGGAAGTCGGTGTGCCGCAACATCTTTCCGGCAGGGCGGACTACGAACCGGGCAAGCGCCGACAGCTCCGCTACCTCGATCCGGCGCGCTCAGTAACTTCTCAGGTGGGCCAGCGGCGTCCCGGTGCGGAATTTCCGGATGGAAATGGGGGCTGAGCGGCGCGAATACCCGCTGGGGCCGATCACCATGGCGCGGGCCCAGGGTTGGTTACCTCACAGTTGGGCCCTCTGGATGTGGCCGAATTCGTCCGATCATGGCATCGTTGACCTACGAGACCAGGACATTCCGTTTGTCAGAATCTGGCTCGTCTACAGAAAGTATGAAATGGCTCAGGGCATTGTGAAGTGGTTCAACAGCGAGAAGGGCTTCGGCTTCATCGCGCAAGACGGCGGAGGCCCCGACGTCTTCGTGCACTACTCGGCCGTCAGCGGCTCGGGTTTCCGGTCCCTCGATGAGGGTCAGCGCGTGGAGTTCGAGATCGGCCAGGGCCAGAAGGGCCCGCAGGCGCAGGACGTTCGCGTTCTCTGATCTCGCGATCTAAAGCTTCGACAGCCCCCGCACCAGCACGGTGCGGGGGCTGTCTCGCTTTCCGGGGCCTGTGCGCCGCCCTCTAGGATGGGTGCGTGGCGCACGGCACCGTGAAGTGGTTCGACACGAAAAAGGGTTTCGGGTTCATCGCGGCGGACGGTGGTGGCCCCGATGTGTTCGTGGACTACCTCGAACTAGGCCGCTCGGGCTTCCGTCACCTCACCGAGGGGCAGCGGGTGGAGTTCGATATCCGGGCGGCCAAAGCCGGCCCCGAGGCCGTCGGCGTGCGCGTCATCGACTGAGCGCCTCGCGGCGGAAGAACTCCGTCGTCAGCTCCCGGGCCCGGTCCGGATGCCGCCCTGATCCCGTCGGGAAACCCGCTGCGGCGAGTTCGAACTCGGCGGCCAGGAACTCGGCGATCGGCGCCGGAATCGTTCCGCTGCCCATCTCCCGTGTTCGGGCCTTCAGTTCGGTGAGCTCGGCGACCGATTCCACCAGGGCCGAGGGCAGCTCGCATTCGGCCAGCAGCGTCGGCAGGTGCATCGGCGCGACCGCGGCCCCCGGATGCTCACGCAGCCAGCGCAGCGCCATCGCGGGCCGCAGCGCGTAGAACACCTTTTTCAACGAGCGACCGCGCTCGAATAGCGCCCACTGCTTGCTGCCCAGATGCAGATAGTGGCGGGCCACCCGGTCACGATCGGCCACCTCGGCCGCCAGCGCGCGCAGCGCGGTCCGGAAGTCCGCGTCGCCGCGATAGACGATCGGTGACATCAGCCACTCGATGAGCACCGCGTTGCCCGCGACCAGCAGGCGCAGCGCCTTGGCGAGATCCCAGCCGTTCACATCCAGCAGGCCGACCAGCGGCGTCTCGATGACATCGCGCGCGGGCCATGGCGTCAGGTAAGTGTCCAGATCGCCGATGTAGACGAAGCGGCAGTCGTAGTCGGAGTCGGGGGAGGGGAAGCCCCAGGCGCGGCTGCCGCTCTCCACGGCCAGCCGCACGGTGACGTGGTGCTCGCGCTCGACCCGGGTCAGCTCATCGTCGATCTGCCCGACAACGGTCGGGTCCATCGTGCCGGGGATCGTGCGCAGCGTCATGCTCGCGGATGCTAGTTGTGCTCGCGCCCGGTGGGCCATCGGTTTTCGCCGCGCCGACGCGTGCCGGTCTTCCCGGCGGATTTCGGGGGTATCACGGACACATTCCGAGAATTTCCGTCTGCGTGCCCGGCGGGTGGCGGCGGAGTGGATAACAGCGGCATCTTATTGAATTGCCGCCGCTCGACCTGGAATTCTTAGAAGTCTGCCAGAGTTCTCTCACGGAATTCCGAGCGAGCCTCGACCTGGTCGACCGTCCAGCCTGCTCTTCGCTTATTTCCCCAGGTCAAGCCCACGATTCTGGGGGCGCTGGGTCCAGTTCAGCGTGGCTTGGGTCACACGATGAAATAGTTGTGTCCTGCATCACTAAACCGGAGAATTTCGTAACCGCATTCGCACGGGCCCCGATGTGTCATGTGCAAGCCAGTTCGCTGGAAACATTTCGACCGAAGAGGTATTCAAATGATCCCCGTTATCATCGACACCGGTTCCGCTGCGCTGTCCGGTCTGCTCAACACCGGCTCCGCTGCCTTCCACGGCATCATCGACACCCTGTGGACCGGCTCGTTCGGCGGCTGATCTGAATTCTCGATCGAACAATTCGATCGACCCTGCGCTGCCTGATCGGCGCGAAATGTGGGAAGGCCTCTCGCCTCGGGTGAGGGGCCTTCCGCCATGTCCGGGCCGGCCGTGACGTGGGCCACTGACGGCGGGTGCCTACCGGGGGGTAAAGGGGCCCGAAATCGATCCCACTAAGCTGTGCGGCGGGCTGTAATGCACCCCAGACAATGTCGACCACCATTCCCAGGAGTACTCCATCGTGAGCCAAGCAGGCCGTCCCGTTGTCCTGATCGCCGACAAGCTCGCCCAGTCGACCGTCGACGCGCTCGGTGATGGAGTCGAGGTTCGTTGGGTCGACGGCCCCGACCGCCCGGCGCTCCTCGCCGCGGTCCCCGAAGCCGACGCGCTACTCGTGCGCTCCGCGACCACCGTCGACGCCGAGGTGCTCGACGCCGGGAAGAACCTGAAGATCGTCGCTCGCGCCGGCGTCGGCCTCGACAATGTCGACGTGCCCGCGGCCACCGAGCGCGGCGTCATGGTCGTCAACGCCCCGACCTCCAACATCCACACCGCGGCCGAGCACGCCGTCACCCTGCTGCTCGCCGCCGCCCGCCAGATCCCCGCCGCGGACGCCACCCTGCGTGAGCACACCTGGCAGCGCAGCAAGTTCAACGGCGTCGAGATCCTCGGCAAGACCGTCGGCGTCATCGGCCTGGGCCGGATCGGCCAGCTGTTCGCGCAGCGCCTGGCGGCCTTCGAGACCAAGCTCATCGCCTACGACCCCTACACCTCCCCGGCGCGGGCGGCTCAGCTCGGCATCGAACTGGTGACCCTGGACGAGGTGCTCGAGCGCGCCGACTTCATCTCCATCCACCTGCCCAAGACGCCCGAGACCAAGGGCATGCTGAACGCGGAGACGATCGCCAAGACCAAGAAGGGCGTCATCATCGTCAACGCCGCCCGCGGCGGCCTGATCGACGAGCAGGCGCTCGCCGACGCCATCACCTCCGGTCACGTCCGCGCCGCCGGCATCGACGTCTTCGAGACCGAGCCCTGCACCGACAGCCCGCTGTTCGGTCTGCCGCAGGTCGTGGTGACCCCGCACCTGGGCGCCTCCACCGCCGAGGCGCAGGACCGGGCCGGTACCGATGTCGCCAAGTCCGTGCAGCTGGCCCTCGCGGGTGAGTTCGTGCCCGGCGCGGTCAATGTCACCGGAGGCACCGTGACCGACCAGGTCGCCCCGTGGCTGGACATCGTGCGCAAGCAGGGCGCGCTGCTCGGCGCGCTCGCCTCCGAGCTGCCGGTCAGCCTCGAGGTGCAGGTGCGCGGCGAGCTGTCCGCCAGCGATGTCGCGGTGCTGGAACTCTCGGCGCTGCGCGGAGTCTTCTCGGCGCTGGTCGAGGACCAGGTCACGTTCGTCAACGCGCCCGCGCTGGCCAAGGATCGCGGGCTCGAGGCCACGGTGAGCACCCACACCGAGAGCCCGACCCACCGCAGCCTGGTCGATCTGCGCGCCGTCTTCGGCGACGGCCGCACCCTGAACGTGGCCGGCGCGCTCACCGAGCCCGCCCAGGTCGAGAAGATCGTCAACATCAACGGCCGCAACTACGACATGCGCGCCGAGGGCCTGAACCTGGCCGTCCTCAACTACGGGGACAAGCCGGGCGCGCTGGGCAAGATCGGCACCAAACTCGGTGAGGCCGGGATCGACATCCTCGCCGCGCAGCTGAGCCAGGACGTGGACCAGGAGGGCGCGACCGTGGTGCTGCGCGTCAACCAGGACGTGTCCGCCGAGGTGCAGGCCGCGATCGCCGAGGCCGTGGGCGCGGCCAAGGTCGTGCTCGTCGACCTGGCCTGATCGACGACCGTTCGCCGAGTCCCTCGCATGTGGGGGGCTCGGCGTTTTCGTCAGTACACCTCGACCTGCCGTGCCTCGATCGCTTCCTTGGCCTCGACCAGGCTGGCCGCCGGATCGAGCGTGCGGTAGAGCCGGATCGCCTGAATCTTCTTGCCGCGCCGCAGAAGTTCGTCGATCTCGGCGTAGTCCAGCGTCGAGGCCGGGTCCTCGATGCCGAGATGCGCGAGAATGAGGTCGATCTTGCGTTCGAGCCGGTCGATCTTGCGCTCGAGTCTGTAGTTGTCGAACATGCTCCAAACTCTAGCGAGAATTGCCGATCTCACTGTGTGAGAGAGGTTTGCCCTGGTGACAGGGGTGTCCCCGGTGCCAGCTATCGTGGGCCGGATTGACGGGCGCACACATCCGAACAGGAGCATTACCTTCATGAAGCTTGCTGTCATCCCCGGTGACGGAATCGGTCCCGAGGTCATCGCCGAGGCGCTCAAGGTGCTCGACGTGGTGCTGCCCGGTGTCGAGAAGACCGAGTACGACCTGGGTGCCAAGCGCTACCACGCGACCGGTGAGATCCTGCCCGACAACGTGCTGCCCGAGCTGAAGCAGCACGACGCGATTCTGCTCGGCGCGATCGGCGACCCGTCGGTGCCCAGCGGCGTGCTCGAGCGTGGGCTGCTGCTGCACACCCGCTTCGCGCTCGACCACCACGTCAACCTGCGCCCGTCCAAGCTGTTCGCCGGTGTCACCAGCCCGCTGGCCGGTAACCCCGACATCGACTTCGTGGTCGTCCGCGAAGGCACCGAGGGCCCCTACACCGGCACCGGCGGCGCCATCCGCGTCGAGACGCCGCACGAGGTCGCCACCGAGGTCAGCACGAACACGCGCTTCGGCATCGAACGCGTGGTGCGCTACGCCTTCGCGGTCGCGCAGACCCGCCGCAAGCACCTCACGCTGGTGCACAAGAACAATGTGCTCACCTATGCCGGGTCGCTGTGGCAGCGCACCGTCGACGCGGTCGCCACCGAATTCCCGGAGGTGACAACGGCTTACCAGCACATCGACGCCGCCACCATCCACATGGTGAACGATCCGGGCCGCTTCGACGTGATCGTCACCGACAATCTGTTCGGCGACATCATCACCGACCTCGCCGCCGCCGTCTCCGGCGGTATCGGCCTGGCGGCCTCCGGCAATATCGACGCCTCCGGCGTCAACCCCTCGATGTTCGAGCCGGTGCACGGCAGCGCCCCCGATATCGCGGGCCAGTCCAAGGCCGACCCGACCGCCGCCATCCTCTCGGTCTCCCTGCTCCTGAACCACCTGGGCCACACCGAGCAGGCCGCCCGCATCGAAGCTGCCGTGGCCAAGGACCTCGCCTCCCGCTCCGGCACCTCCTCCACCGTGGAGATCGGCGACCGCATCGCCGCCGCCGTCTGAGCACGCCCGTCAGCGAATACAGGCCCCGACCGGATCGGTCGGGGCCTTCCGCGTTTCGGGGTGCCGGGTCAGGCGGCGAGAGTCGCGGCGAAATCGAAGGTCTCGGGGTCGCCGGCCCAGGCGATGTAGCCGTCGGGGCGGATCAGGAGTGCGTCGCGCTGGGGTTCGGCGGGGGCGACGACCCGGATGTGGTCGGCGAGGGGGATCGGGGTGGCGGTGATCAGGATGAACGTTCCGGCGCGCAGGGCGGAGTAGAGACGGTCACCGTCGGCGAGCGGGAGGTCGGTGGCGCGGGTGCCGACGCGGTGGTCGGCGCCGTGCGGGCGGGGGTAGGTGAAGCCGATGCCCGAGATCGAGCCGGCGATCCTGTGCGCCACCGGCGGCAGCGAAAGCGCGCCGTTGGCAACGGTATTGCGGACCATGCGGCCGAGGCGGGAATCCAGCATGGCGGCGCGGATGATGGCGCCGCTGCTGCGCAGCACCTCCGCGCCGACCGGGTGCCGCTCGGCGTGGTAGGTGTCGAGCAGGCGCTCGGGCGCCCAGCCCTGCAGCACCGCAGCGAGTTTCCAGCCGAGATTGGCGGCGTCCTGGAGGCCGGTGTTCATGCCCTGCCCGCCGGCGGGGGAGTGGACGTGGGCGGCGTCGCCGGCCAGGAAGACCCGGCCCATCCGATAGGACTCGACCTGCCGCTCGTCGCTGTGGAAGCGGGAAAGCCAGCGCGGATCATGCATGCCGAAATCGGTGCCGAGCGCGCGCCGCACCACCTCGCGCAGTTCCTCGAGCTGCACCGGCTCGGTATCGGGCACCTGGTTGCGGCGATTCCAGGCGAAGATCCGGTACCAGCCGTCGCCGAAGGGGGCGACGAAGGCGAACGCGTCGCCGACGCCGTTGACCGCCAGCACATCCTGCGGCGGCTCGCTGAGCCGGACATCGGCCAGCATGATCGACTTCAGCACCGACTTACCGGGGAACTCCAGGCCCAGGGTCTCGCGCACCCGGCTGTGGTACCCGTCGGCGCCGACCAGGTAGCGTGCACGCACGGTGTGTGTCGAATCCTCGTGCCGCACTTGGGCTTCGATGCCCGTTCCGGTGTCGGTGAAGGTGATCAGCTCGGCCGCCGGGACCAGGTTCGCGCCGAGTTCCACGGCCCGCTTGCGCAGGACCTCCTCCACGTGGGTTTGCGGGGTGATCAGCAGATAGGGGAAGCGGCCGTCGAGCAGCTTGCCCAGGTCGACATGGACCCCGCCGAACAGGCGGAGTTCGTCGATGGTGGCGCCGCCGTCGAGGACCGGCTCGGCGATGCCGCGCGCGTCGAGCTGCTCGAGGGTGCGGGCATGCACGCCGAAGGCGCGGGTGAGCTGGGATCCGGTGGCGTGCTTCTCCACCAGGGTGACGGCGACACCGGCGCGTGCGAGGTCTCCGGCCAGCAGCATTCCGGTCGGCCCGCCGCCGATCACCAGGACATCGGTCTGTTCGGGAATCATCATGCCCTCCAAGCTTTCTCGATGACCAACGTTTGTTGGCCAACGCTTGTTGACAACGATAGACCGCCTCCCGAACAGAAGTCAACGGTTGTTGGCCAACGAGTGTTGACTTCCGGTGGCCGGCTCTGCGACCACGACGAAAAGAGCGAATGTCACGCATGGAACGTGACATTCGCTCTGGATGCTGATCCTCCGGCCGACTACTCGGGTAGGTCGAGTGGGTACCGCTGCTCGATTCGAGCGCGGTCGCGGTAGCCGAAATTGACCACGAGGTCATCGGCGACCTGGAGGATCACATCGCGCCCCTCCACCTCGGCGACCCAGTCCATGGGGAGCTTGCTCAGCCCGTGCACCGCTCCGAGCAGATTGCCCGCGACCGAACCGGTGGAATCGGAGTCGCCGGAGTGGTTCACCGAAAGCAGCAGGGCGGCACGGATATCCTTGGTTTCCTCCGCGCGCAGCGCGCAGTACACCGCGACGGCGAGGCACTCCTCGGCGATCCAGCCCGCGCCCACCTGCTCGACCACCTCGGGCGTCGACTCGGCGTCGTCGGCCAGGCGGATCGCGGTCTCCAGTGCGGCAACGGTTTCCGCACTGCCCGGCACCGGGTCCAGTTGAGCGATGGTCTGCGCCAGCGCGGTTCGCAGGTCCAGGCCGCCGAGAATCCGATCGAGCAGCGCCGAGAACGCGCCCGCCGCCAGGTAGCCGGTCGGGTGACCGTGGGTGAGTTGAGCGGCGCGGGCAGACACGTCGAAGGCGACGTCGGCGCCGAGTCCGGCCAACCCGAACGGAGCCGAGCGCATCACCGTGCCACAGCCTTTGGAGTTGGTGTTGACGGTGCCGGGCTGTCCCAGAGGCACGGGCGGCTGATAGCCGGCCCGCTGGATCTGTAGCCCGCCCATGCAGGCATTGCCCGGCGCGCGCACGTCGTAGAGGAACTGCTGGGCGGCCAGCCAGCCATCGGGCGCCGGGCCCGGGCCGGGCCCGCGCTGCGTGTCCAGCCATCGCAGATAGGCGCGGCGCAGCGCGGGGATGGGATCGGCGCCGGGCGGTGTGCGCAGCAGGGCTTCGGCGCTGAACAGCGTCATCTGGGTGTCGTCGGTGATCCGGTGCGGCAGTGGGCGGCCCGGGAGAAACCCGGTGACGCCCGTGCTGCCGTATTCCTCGCGGATCCGATCCAGCGACAAGAACTCGATCGGCCACCCGAGTGCATCGCCGACGGCCCCGCCCAGAAACGCGCCCCGAACCTTGTCGACAATCTCTGCGTACTCCTCCATCCGCAAGATCCTGTCAGCTGACCGGGCCGCGGGCCAGCCGGTTCGCCGACCGGCCCGCGGCCGGGACTACCGCTGCGACCGGTCGGCGGGCACCAGCGGCACCGCGGCCACGGCGAGCGCGGCCGCCGCCAGATAGGCGACCGGAAAACCGGTCATCGTGATCAGCGCGCCGAAAACCGGTGGGACGGCGGCGATCACCAGGTTCTGGCCGGTGTTCTGCACGCCCAGACCGCGCCCGCTCCAATAGGGCCCGGCAATCTCGGCGACCGCCGTGAACGCCAGCCCGTTGTCGGACACCGTGATCACCGAGGCGGCGACCAGCAGCGGCACCGCCGCCCACCACCAGTGTGTCCACGCGGTGATGCCCAGGGCTGCCATCGAGATCACCGCCGCGATCGCCACCGTGCGCAGCGGGCCCATCCGGCTGCCGACCCGATCCGACCAGGCGCCCGCGCCGATCCGGCCCAGCGCGCCCAATGCCTGGGTTCCGGTGACCAGTAGGCCCGCCGCCGCCAGCGACCAGCCCAGATCTCGGTGCAGCCACAGCAGTCCGAAGGTCCATACCGTCGCCTGCGGGAAGACCAGCAGCACCGACACCGCATGGATGCGCCACAGCGTTCCGTCGCCGCGATAAGGGTTGGCGCGCAAGGACGGATCGGCCTCCGACGGCTTCGGCCGCGGCGGGTCGACGATGCCGGCCAGGCAGCCGATCGCGGCGGCGCCCGCCATCAGCGCGGGCACCAGAACCGCAGCCGCTACGCCGAATTCGGCCGCGACCGCCGGAATCGTGACCGCGCCGACGCCGACGCCCAGCGGCTGGGCCGTTTGCCGGATGCCCATCGCCAGCCCGCGCCGCTGCGGCGGGAACCAGCCGACGATGACCCGCCCGCTGGCGCCGTTGGTGCTCGCCGCGCCCACGCCGCCGGCGAACAGCAGTGCGCCCAGGGCGATGTCGTTGTGCGTCGCGGCGGCGGCGCAGCCGGCTACGAACATCAGCAGCGGGCCGCCGACCAGCACTTTGCGCTCGCCGATCCGGTCGACCACGTAGCCCCAGGCGATCAGTGTGCACACCAGTCCGACCGTCGGCATGGCCACCAGCAGTCCGGCCGTCGGCAGTGCCATGCCGCGCGCGGTCAGTGCGGGCAGCAGGAACGGCACACCGTGGACGAACACCGAACTCGACGCCTGGGCGAATACGCCGAGGCCGAGCATGGACCACCGCCGCGTATCGCGGATCTCCACCGTCGTAGCCATCGGCCTCACCTCGATATCTCAAACTATGGGATCATGGTCCCATTCTATGAACTCGTAGACAGCACGCTACACCCGCGTGACCGATTCCGTTCCCGCCGGGCGCTGTCACACTGCTCACACCATCCCCTCGCATCACTTCGGCCCGCGCCGAAACGCGAACCGTCTCGGCCCCACCCCCTTTCGGGCCCGTCCACAACCCCGTTCTGGCAGGTCGAGGCGGGTGGATAGACTGCGGCCATGCGCCTAGGTCGAGTTGCAAGTCCGGATGGGGTCGCGTTCGTCAGCATCGACGGGCAGGGAAGCGACGCCATCGCGAAGGAAATCGCGGAACACCCGTTCGGAAACCCCACCTTCACCGGACGGAGCTGGCCGCTGGCCGATGTCCGCCTGCTCGCGCCGATCCTGGCCAGCAAGGTGGTCTGCGTCGGGAAGAACTACGCCGCGCACGCCGCCGAAATGGGCGGGCCCGCGCCCGAAGAGCCGGTCATCTTCCTGAAGCCGAGCACCGCCATCATCGGGCCCAACGTCCCGATCATCCTGCCGCCCAGTTCTTCTCAGGTCGACTACGAGGGTGAACTGGCCGTCGTCATCGGCCGCCCGTGCAAGGACGTGCCCGCCGCGCGCGCCCAGGATGTGATCCTCGGCTACACCGTCGCCAACGACGTGACCGCCCGCGATCAGCAGCGCGCCGACGGCCAGTGGACCCGCGGCAAGGGCTACGACACCTTCTGCCCGCTCGGTCCGTGGATCGAAACCTCTTTGGACGCAACAGATGTCGAGATCGTCACCGAGCTCGACGGCGAAGTGAAACAGCGCAGCCGGACTTCGCTTCTGCTGCATGACATTCCGAAACTCGTTGAATGGGTATCCACAGTGATGACCCTGCTGCCGGGCGACGTCATCCTGACCGGCACTCCCGAGGGCGTCGGGCCCGTCGCGGAGGGTCAGCAGGTCTCGGTCACCGTCGAGGGGATCGGCACCCTCATCAATCCCGTTGCCGCCAAGCGCTGATCACGAAAGAGAGCAATGACCGACGTAAGGGTCCGCTTCTGTCCATCGCCCACCGGGACGCCGCATGTCGGCCTGATCCGGACGGCCCTGTTCAATTGGGCCTACGCCCGCCATCACGGCGGCAAATTCGTCTTCCGGATCGAAGACACCGACGCCGCACGCGATTCCGAGGAGTCCTACCGGGCGCTGCTGGACGCGCTGCGCTGGCTCGGCCTCACCTGGGACGAGGGCCCGGAGGTCGGCGGCCCGTACGAGCCGTACCGGCAGTCGCAGCGCCGGGATCTGCACCTGGACGTGGTGCGGCGACTGGTCGAGGCCGGCGAGGCCTACGAATCCTTCTCCACCCCTGAGGAAGTCGAGGCGCGTCACCGCGCGGCCGGACGCGATCCCAAGCTCGGTTACGACAATCACGACCGCTTCCTGACCCCGGCGGAGATCCAGGCGTTCCGCGACGCCGGCCGCCCCGCGGTCATCCGCCTGCGCATGCCCGACGCCGACCTGACCTGGCACGACCTGGTGCGCGGCGAGACCACCTTCAAGGCGGGCACCGTCCCCGACTTCGCGCTCACCCGCGGTTCCGGCGATCCGCTCTACACACTGGTCAACCCGGTCGACGACGCCATGATGCGGATCACCCACGTGTTGCGCGGCGAGGACCTGCTGTCCTCCACGCCGCGTCAGCTCGCGCTCTATGCCGCCCTCGAGCGCATCGGGGTGGCGGAGTTCACGCCGGAGTTCGGGCACCTGCCGTTCGTGATGGGCGCGGGAAACAAGAAGCTCTCCAAGCGCGACCCGGAATCGAATCTGTTCGCTCACCGGGATCGCGGATTCATCCCCGAAGGTTTGCTGAATTACCTCGCCCTGCTCGGCTGGGGTATCTCCGACGACCACGACGTGTTCTCCATGACGGAGATGGTCGAGGCATTCGATATTGCGAAGGTGAATTCGAATCCGGCGCGATTCGATCAGAAGAAGGCGGATGCGCTCAACGCCGAGCACATCCGATTGCTGGAAACCGGCGATTTCGCACGTCGACTGCGTGAGTTCCTCACCGATCAGGGACATATCGGCGCAGAGGTCGATGAGAAGACGTTCGCCGCGGCGGCCGAACTGGTACAAACTCGGATCGTCGTACTGGGTGATGCCTGGGATCTGCTGCGATTCCTGTTCATTTCCCCGGCGGAATTCGCTATCGATCCCGCGGCGGGCGCGAAGAATCTCGGCGGGGACGCCGTAGCCGTATTGGATGCCGCCATTGCCGCATTGGAGCCGCTGGCCGAGTGGACGACTCCCGCGATCGAGGAAGCGCTGAAAACCGCGCTCATCGAGGATTTGGGGCTCAAGCCGCGTAAGGCGTTCGCGCCGGTGCGGGTCGGGGTGACCGGATCACACATCAGCCCGCCGCTGTACGAGTCGATGGAGTTGCTGGGCCGGGAACTCACCCTGGACCGGCTGCGCGCCGCTCGGAACTGGGCACCAACGGCCTAATTCGGCCGAAAACAGGGCTTTGACCAGGCGATTTGTGGTTTACCGGGAGGGGTTTGGTACTCTTCTTCTCGTTCGGAACACGGCCTCACAGTCACCCAGACGGTGGGGTCTTGCGTTCTGGTCATTGGGGTATGGTGTAATTGGCAACACAGCTGATTCTGGTTCAGCCATTCTAGGTTCGAGTCCTGGTACCCCAGCTGGGAATGTTGTTCGTCTCTCGGTTCGCGGCCGAAAGTGGTTCAGCATCCGGCGATTTGGTCGCCGGGCTCCGGTCAGCTAAGCTAACCGAGCTTCCAAGGTCAAGGATCAAGCATCCGAGACCGAAAGTCCTGGCCCCGTCGTCTAGCGGCCTAGGACGCCGCCCTCTCAAGGCGGTAGCGCGGGTTCGAATCCCGTCGGGGCTACACAAGATGGAAGGCTCATGCTCATGGAGAGCATGAGCCTTTCTTGTTTCGCATTTTTTGTGGGGGCGGAGCCCCCACGCCCCACCCGGAGGGGCTGCGCCCCCCGGACCCCCCAATCCTGCGCTGGTACATACAGGGGGGTGTAGGTGTGAGGTGGGTGTAGGTGTGGGGTGGGTGTACGCACAAGTAAGGCCCCCGCACGTTGGTGTGGGGGCCTTCTTGTTCTTGCCTTGTTCTCTTGGTTGTGCTGGGTTTATCCGCTCTTGCGGCGGAATTCGCGCTTGTGGCTGGCGTTGCCGTGGGCGGCGTTGGCCTTGGAGCGGCCGTCCAGGTGGTCGTTTGCCTTGGCGTGCTGGGACTTCTTGCGCTCCAGTGCCTCACGGAACTTGCGCTTCACCTCGTCGGTGCCTTCGGCTGAACCTGCCGAATCCGTCATCGCCTGCTCCTCCTCGTCGACCTCTATCGAACTCCATGACGCTAGCCTGCGGCCGCTGCCGTGTCATGCCACTTTCAGTCCAGCGGGTCGGCGGTGCTGCCGCCGCGCGGCATCTCGGGCAGGCCGAGTTTGCGGTGGTCCCAGCTGCGGATCCGATCCGCGGCCACCCGCACGGCGACGCGCTTGTGCAGCATCTGCTCGACGAACGGGCGCATCTCCTCGCTGTAGGGGCCGGTGTAGCGCTCCCAGACGCTGACGCCGACCGCGAACAGGCGCTCGGGATCGTCGACGATCTCGGCGGTGCCTTCGAAGGAGACGCCGCGCAGCTGGTCGTAGGTGTCGCCGGCCTCGATCATCACGGTGACGCGCGGATCGCGGCGCAGGTTGACCGCCTTCTGCGATTTGGCCTTGGTCTCGAACCAGATCTCACCGTCGAGCACGGCGTACCACATGGCGGTCAGGTGCGGCGTGCCCTGCGCGCTCAGCGTGGCCAGGGTCGCGACCCGGCTGCGCTGCAGGAATTCGGTGATCTCGGTGTCGGACATGACGATCTGTGCCCGTTGATTGACTCCCATGGCCCAACTCTAGAGCCAAGCAGTTAGAACGCGTTACAGACGTTTGTGCAAAGCTTCGGCCGCGGCCACCAGATCGGCGGCCCAGCGTGCGCCCGGACGACGGCCCATGCGGTCGATCGGTCCGGATACCGAGACGGCCGCGACGATGGTGCCCGCGCTGTCGCGCACCGGCGCGGACACGCTCGCGACACCGGCCGCGCGTTCGGCCGCGCTCTGCGCCCAGCCGCGTTTGCGGACCTCGGCCAGGGCGCGTTCGCCGAAGACGGCGTCGGCCAGGATGATGCGCTGCAATTCCGGATCGGCCCAGGCGAGCAACACTTTGGCGGCCGAGCCGGCGGTGAGCGGGAGCCGGGCGCCGACAGGCACGGTGTCGCGCAGGCCGACGGGCGGTTCCATCGAGGCGATGCAGACCCGGGAGTGGCCGTCGCGCACATAGATCTGCACGCTCTCGCCGGTGATCTCGCGCAGCCGCGGCAGAATGGCCGCCGCTGCCTCCTGGAGTGGGTCCGAGGCGCCGGCGGCGAGTTCGGCCAGGGCGGGCCCGGGCCGCCAGAGTCCGTTGCTGTCACGGGCCAGCAAACGATGCACCTCCAGCCCGACCGCGAGCCGGTGGGCGGTGGCCCGGGGTAAGCCGGTGCGGGTGCAGAGCTCGTTGAGACCACAGGGATGCTCGGCGACGGCGTAGAGCACCGCCACTGCTTTGTCGAGAACGCCGATACCGCTATGCTGTCTCATAGAACGATATTAGCGTCTCGGATGTTGAGATGGTCAACCCTGGGGTGATCAACGGCACCGATGTCGCGATGGACCGAACTCTTTGGCAGCAGCCCGCCGCGCGTGTTCAGCCCCGTGCGCGGGTGGGTTCGCTGCTCGTCGGAAAGGTGATCGAACATGGCCGACCGCCCACGCACACTGGCCGAAAAGGTGTGGGAACAGCACGTCGTTGCTCGCGGCGAAGGCGAAGGCGCCGCGCGGGAACCCGATTTGATCTACATCGATCTGCACCTGGTGCACGAGGTGACCAGCCCGCAGGCATTCGACGGCCTGCGCGCCGCCGGACGGCAGGTGCGGCGCCCGGATCTCACCATCGCCACCGAGGACCACAATGTCCCCACGGTCGATATCGACAAGCCGATCGCGGACCCCGTTTCGCGCACCCAGGTGGAGACGCTGCGGCGCAATTGCGCGGAATTCGGGGTGCGGCTGCACCCCATGGGCGATCTCGATCAGGGCATCGTGCACGTGGTCGGCCCCCAGCTCGGCCTGACTCAGCCGGGAACGACCGTGGTCTGCGGTGACAGCCACACCTCGACTCACGGTGCGTTCGGCGCGCTGGCCATGGGTATCGGCACTTCCGAGGTCGAGCACGTGCTGGCCACCCAGACGCTGTCGCTGCGCCCGTTCAAGACCATGGCCATCACCGTGGACGGGCAACTGCCCGCCGGCGTGACGAGCAAGGACCTGATCCTGGCCGTGATCGCGAAGATCGGCACCGGCGGCGGTCAGGGCTATGTGCTCGAATACCGCGGCGAGGCCATTCGAGCCATGTCGATGGAGGCTCGAATGACGATCTGCAACATGTCGATCGAGGCGGGCGCGCGGGCGGGCATGATCGCGCCGGACGAAATCACCTACGAATTCCTGAAGGGTCGCCCGCACGCGCCGCAGGGTGATGACTGGACGGCCGCTGTGGCCGCCTGGGACGCGCTGAAGACCGACGAGGGCGCCGTTTTCGATCACGAGGTGCACATCGACGGCAGCGCCCTGACTCCCTTCGTCACCTGGGGCACGAATCCCGGACAGGGCGCTCCGCTGGGCGCCTCGGTGCCGAATCCGGCCGAGATCGCCGACGAGACGGCGCGCGATGCCGCGGAGAAAGCTCTGCGGTACATGGATTTGACCCCGGGTATGCCGCTGCGGGAGGTCGCCGTGGACACCGTATTCGTGGGTTCGTGCACCAACGGGCGGATCGAGGATTTGCGGGAGGTGGCGGGGGTGCTGGCGGGCCGCAAGGTCGCCGACGGTGTCCGAATGCTGGTCGTACCGGGCTCCATGCGGGTGCGCGCGCAGGCGGAAAAAGAAGGACTCGGCGAGATTTTCACCGCCGCGGGCGCCGAATGGCGCCAGGCCGGCTGCTCGATGTGTCTGGGAATGAACCCCGATCAGCTCGATCCGGGCCAGCGCTGCGCGTCCACGTCCAACCGCAACTTCGAGGGCAGGCAGGGCAAAGGCGGCCGTACGCACCTGGTTTCCCCGCTCGTGGCGGCCGCGACGGCGGTCCGCGGAACGCTGTCCTCGCCTGCGGATCTGGACTGATTCGGCGCGAATCCCTACTCGATCAGGAGAATCTCAATGGAAGCCTTCACCGTCCACCAGGGTGTCGGGGTGCCGCTGCGCCGGTCCAATGTCGACACCGATCAGATCATCCCCGCCGTCTATCTGAAGCGGGTGACCCGAACCGGATTCGAGGACGGCCTGTTCGCGGCCTGGCGATCGGATCCGGACTTCATTCTCAACACCGAGCCTTACAAACACGGCAGCGTGCTGGTCGCCGGTCCGGATTTCGGTACCGGTTCCTCACGAGAGCACGCCGTGTGGGCGCTGTCGGACTACGGCTTTCGGGTCGTGATCTCCTCGCGCTTCGCCGACATCTTCCGCGGCAATGCGGGTAAGGGTGGGCTACTGGCCGCGCAGATGTCACAGAATGATGTCGAAATGCTCTGGAAGTTGATCGAGGAACAGCCCGGCCTCGAATTGGTAGTAGACCTCCGAACCCGCACCGTGACGGCCGGAACGGTCGTGTTGCCGTTCGATATTGATGACTACACCCGGTGGCGTCTGCTGGAGGGTTTGGACGACATCGGGCTGACGCTGCGGCGTAGCGAGGTCATCGCCGAGTTCGAAAAGGCAAGGCCGAGTTGGAAGCCCGCCACGCTCCCGGCGCGTATTTCGCAGGCGTAATCACACCGGGCAGATAGCTGGGTACCACGGGAGAGGGTAGCTAGACGTGTGCTAAACCACGATGAATTTTGGCGTGGCACATAGACTCTTGCCCAATGTGGGTTTACCGTGGTACCTAGTCGGTCCGACGACGGGCCATTAGTCTGCGGAGGATTCAATGAACAAGGCGGAACTGATCGACGTTCTGACCGAAAAGTTGGGTACGGACAGGCGCACGGCTACCGCGGCAGTCGAGCATGTTGTCGACACCATCGTGCGCGCGGTGCACAAAGGCCAGAGCGTCACCATCACCGGTTTCGGTGTCTTCGAACAGCGCAAGCGTGCGGCCCGTGTGGCCCGGAACCCGCGTACCGGCGAAACCGTCAAGGTGAAGCCGACTTCGGTGCCCGCGTTCCGTCCCGGAGCCCAGTTCAAGGCTGTCATCGCGGGTAAGCAGAAGCTGGCCGCGAGCGGCCCGGCGGTCAAGCGTGGCGTGAATGCGCCTGTGGCGGCGAAGAAGGCGGCCAAGAAGACCACCGCCAAGAAGACGACCGCCAAGAAGACCGCCGGACCGGCCAAGAAGACGGCCGCGAAGAAGGCGCCCGCGAAGAAGACGGTCGCTCGCAAGACGACCGCCACCAAGACGGCGGCCAAGAAGACCACCGCCAAGAAGACCGCCAAGGCTGTCGTCAAGAAGGCTCCGGCCAAGAAGACGGTCGCCAAGAAGACGGTTGCCAAGAAGACCGCCGCGAAGAAGGCGCCCGCGAAGAAGACCGCTGCCAAGAAGGTCACCGCACGTCGCTCGCGCTGATCGCAGCGTCCGGCAATACGTTCGACATATGCGGAGTGGTTTCGACTGCGCCGCTAGGTAATTCGGTGCTGTTGCAGACGAATCACCGGATGTATCGACAAAAAGCGGCCCCGAGGTTCACTCTCGGGGCCGCTTTCGTTTTGTAAGTTTGAACTCGAATCAGCTTGGGGCGCTGGACTTCACGACGCCGGTCGACAGCGAGCGATCCATATGGTCGGCGGCCACCAGTTTGCCGCCGACGAACGAGAGCACCCAGGCGCTGCCCTTGCGATTGCGCGCCGACGGCAAGGTGATGCCGTCCCGCTCGGCCCACCAGGCCAGCAGATCGGGAATCACCTTGCCCTGACTGCACACAACGCGCACCGCGGAATCAGAAACAAGATCGACCATGCGCGCGCGGGCCGCATCGGGATCGGCCGCATATCCGGATTCCGACAGGAGTGGCTCCAGAGTTATTGGTACGCCCAGTTTCTCGGCCAGCGGCTGCACCGTCTGCACACAGCGCAGCGGATCGGCGGAGAAGACCTCGGATGCGCCGAACGCCAACAGATTCGGCACCAGCCCCTGCGCGCGCAGCTGCCCGGCACGCTCCAGCGGACGCTGGTCGTCGGGACCGTCGAAGCCCTCGCGCCGCCCGGCCTTCGCGTGCCGCACCACGATCAGCGTGCTGGTACGGGCGGGCACCCGGGTGAACGCGCGCAGGACCTGCCGGTCCATCGGATAGGACAGCTGATCCTGCACCTTGTCCAAGGTGTACCAACTGAGCTGGTCCACTTCGGAATTGGCGCTGAACGCGCCACCGGCCACCTCGGCCGCCCAGTAGTCCACCCGCTTGAGCTTGCGATGGCCGGGCACCGGGTAGGTGACATGCCCGAGATAGCGGCCAAGCCGGCAGTCCAGACCGGTCTCCTCGCCGACCTCGCGCACCGCCGCGATCACCGGGGTCTCACCGGGATCGAGCTTGCCCTTGGGCAGCGACCAGTCCATGTACTTCGGGCGGTGCACCACGGCGATCTCGACCGCACCGGCCGCCGAGCGCCGCCACAGCACCGCGCCCGCGGCGTGAATATTGGCGTGTACCCGGGGATCCCAGAACGGCGTGCCGTCGTCTTCGTATCCGGTCGAACCCATCACGGCTGGTCAGGTCTCCGCAATCGCATCAGGAACTCTTGGTGGTCACGTACGGGCACGCCATCGGCGTCGGCGCCGATGCCGTCGGGCCAGGCCTGCCAGCTGCCGTCCGACTGGAGTACCCAGCAGCGGGTCGCCGGATGCAGCGCCGAATCGAAGACCTCGCCGAGCTGTTCGGTGAGGCGCGGATCCTTCACCTGCGCCATGACTTCCACGCGCCGGTCCAGATTGCGGTGCATCATGTCGGCGCTGCCGATCCAGTACTCGTTCTGCGCCTGGAAGTGCATGATCCGCGAGTGCTCCAGGTAGCGGCCGAGAATCGAGCGCACCTCGATGTTGTCGCTCATACCGGGTACGCCCGGGCGCAGGCCGCAGATGCCGCGCACCACGATCTGCACCGGCACGCCGGCCAGCGAAGCCCGGTACAGCGCGTCGATCACCTGCTCGTCGACGATCGCATTGGCCTTCATACGGATTCGCGCGTCCCGGCCCTGGCGGGCGGCTTCGGTCTCACGTTCGATTCGCTCGATGATCCCCTGGCGCACGCCCTGCGGCGCGACGAGCAGATTCCGGTAGTTGGCCTTACGCGAGTAACCGGTCAGCGAATTGAACAGATCGGTCAGATCGGCGCCGATTTCCGGTGCGGCGGTGAGTAATCCGACGTCCTCGTAGAGCCGTGCGGTCTTCGGATTGTAATTGCCGGTGCCGATATGGCAGTAGCGGCGGATGGTCGCGCCCTCGCGCCGCACCACCAGACAGGTCTTGCAATGTGTCTTCAGGCCGATCAGACCGTAGACCACGTGCACGCCCGCCTGCTCCAGCGCGCGCGCCCACTTGATATTGGCCTGCTCGTCGAAGCGGGCCTTGATCTCGACCAGGGCCACCACCTGCTTACCGGCCTCGGCGGCGTCGATCAGCGCGTTGACGATGGGGGAGTCACCGGAGGTGCGATACAGCGTCTGCTTGATGGCCAGCACCTGCGGGTCCGCCGCGGCCTGCTCGATGAAGCGTTGCACGCTGGTGGAGAACGAATCGTAGGGGTGGTGCACCAGCACGTCGCCCTCCCGCAGAGCCGCGAACACATTGCGCGGTGTCTCCCGTTCGCCGAAGGCGGGAGGGGTGGCCGGAACGTACGGGAAATCCTTGAGATTGGGCCGATCGACGCCGTACACCTGCCACAGGCAGGACAGGTCGAGCAGGCCGGGCACCTGGATGACATCGCCGGGATCGACATCGAGTTCACGCAGCAGCAGATCGAGCATGTGCTCGGTCATATCGTCGGAAACCTCTAGTCGGACCGGCGATCCGAAGCGTCTGCGAGCCAGTTCGCGTTCCAGCGCCTGGAGCAGATCCTCGTCGCGGTCCTCGTCGACCTCGAAGTCGGCGTTGCGGGTGATCCGGAACGAATGGTGTTCCACCACTTCCATTCCGGGGAACAGCAGTTCCAGGTGCGCGGCGATCAGCGCCTCCATCGGCAGGAAAGCCGCGATCGAGGACCCGGATTCGGTGCGGCGCACCCGGACGAAGCGGTCCACGTTGTCGGGGACCTTGACGCGAGCGAAATGCTCACCGCCGGTCGCCGAGTCCTTCACCGTGACCGCGAGATTCAGGCTCAGGCCGCTGATATAGGGGAACGGATGCGCCGGATCCACCGCGAGCGGAGTGAGCACCGGGAAGACCTGCTCCTGGAAGTGCCCGGACAGCCGCCGGCGTTCGTCGCCGTCCAGATCGGACCAGTCGATGATCGCGATGCCCTCGGCGGTGAGTGCGGGCAGCACCGAATTCATGAACACCCGGGCGTGCCGGTCGGCGATCTCCTGGGCGCGGGTCGCGATCAGCTCCAGCTGCTCGCTGGGCGAGCGTCCGTCGGCCGAGCGGACCGTGAGACCGGTCTCGGCGCGGCGCTTGAGACCCGCGACCCGGACCATATAGAACTCGTCCAGATTGGAGGCGAAGATCGCCAAGAATTTCGCGCGCTCGAGCAACGGCAGCGACGCGTCCTCGGCGAGGGCGAGTACCCGGGCGTTGAAATCCAGCCAGCTGAGTTCTCGGTTCAGGTAGCGATCACGGGGCAATCGCTGCGCCTCGGGATCGGCCGCCAGCGGCGTCGCGGCCGGGGGCGGCGTCGGCAGCAACTGCTGCTTGACGATTTCCGTATCACTCACGCCAACGATCATCCCTCACTTCGCGCGTACTTCGCAGGTCGACACCCGGCAATGCAGCGCGTCTCACGTTCGGCCGGCGACCGGCTAGCACACCCGGCGAACAGCCTCGTGAACCCCGGTGGACCAGCCGATTTCGGGTAGGAGAGCACGGGTGGCCGGGCCCACGCCGAGCGTGATCGCGGCCTCGAGGTCGTCAGGGGTGTCGACATCCAGACGTAGCCCTGGCCAGTCACCGTCGAGGTCGACGGCGCCGGCCGCACGGTGCGCGCGCGCCGAACCCGGACCGAAGCGCGGATCCAGGGGCAGGGTGCCGTCGCCGACGAACAGGGCGGCGGTGCCGGTACCGGCGTGATCGACGACGACCGAACGCTTCCCGGCCGGCGCGCGGGCGAGCAGGTCGTCGAGTTCGGCGGGTAGCAGGGCGGGCAGGTCGGCTTGCAGGGCCAGCAGCTCGATCGGGCCGTGCCGGCGCCGCAACGCGGCGGCGGCATCGGCGAGCGCGCTGTTCAGATCGCCGGCCGTCCCGGGCTCGGGATGGGCGAACGCGCCGAGCGAGCGCGTCAGCGCCGCGACCGCGGCATCCGGGGTGACGACGGTGACCGAGCCGATCCCCGGTGTCGCCGCCGCGGCGGTCACGGTGTCGGCGAGCATGGCCAGCACCAGCCGCGCCCGGTGTTCGGGGCGCAGCCGGTCGGCCAGTCGGCTCTTGGCCAGATCGAGGTTCTTCACGGCGATCACGGCGTGCACGGAGTGCGGACGCATGAGCCCAATCTAACTGCGGGCAGCGGCGGCGCCATGCCACGGGGGATGGCATATTGGGCAGATGACAAGGGCGGCAGTGATGGGTGCGGGTTCGTGGGGGACCGCGTTCGCGAAGGTACTGGCAGACGCGGGCACGGAGGTGACGATCTGGGCGCGCCGCCCGGAGGTGGCCGAGGCGCTGGCCACCACGCATCGCAATCCGTCCTATCTCACCGATGTGCAGCTGCCCGCCGTGGCCGCGACCTCCGATCACGAGGCCGCGCTGGACGGCGCGCAGATCGTGGTACTGGCGGTTCCGTCTCAGACCCTGCGGGGAAATCTCGAGAAGTGGACCCCAGCGCTGGAGCGCGCGGTGGCCGGCCAGGATGCCACCCTGCTGAGCCTGGCCAAAGGCATCGAGACCGGCACCCTGCTGCGGATGAGCCAGGTGATCGAACAGGTCACCGCCTGCGACCCGCACCGGATCGCGGTGCTCTCCGGCCCGAACCTGGCCGGCGAGATCGCGGCCGGACAGCCCGCGGCCGCCGTCGTCGCCTGCGCGGACGCCGAGCGCGCGGCGGCGGTGCAGCATGCCTGCGCCACCGGATACTTCCGCCCCTACACCAACACCGACGTGATCGGCGCGGAGATCGGCGGCGCCTGCAAGAACGTCATCGCCATCGCGACCGGCATCGCCTCCGGGATGGGGCTGGGCTACAACACCCGGGCCAGCCTGATCACCCGTGGGCTGGCCGAGGTGATGCGACTCGGGGTGGCGGTCGGCGCGGACCCGGTGACCCTGGCCGGACTGGCCGGCGTCGGCGATCTGGTCGCCACCTGCACCTCCGCCGATTCGCGCAACTACTCCTTCGGATACGTGCTCGGCCAGGGCAGAACCATGCAGGCCGCGCAGGAGGCGACCCATGGCCAGGTCGCCGAGGGTGTGAAGTCCTGCACATCGGTGCGGGCACTGGCCGAGGTGCACCAGGTGGAGATGCCGCTGACGAACGCCGTGCACCAGGTGTGCCACGAGGGCGTGTCGGTAGCCGAGGCGGTCGGATATCTGCTGGGTCGTCAGATCAAACCGGAGCGTTAGCGTCCGGCCGTGCGGAGTAGCGGCACCGCGGAACGGGTACGGTTCCAGCCATGACGAACCGGATCAGGGTGGCCGTGGTGTTCGGCGGGCGCAGCAACGAGCACGCCGTGTCGTGTCGGTCTGCCGGAAGTGTGCTGCGCAACCTGGATCCGGAGAAGTACGAGCCGGTGCCGATCGGCATCACGCGCGAAGGCGGTTGGGTGCTCGGCGGTTCCGAGGTCGCCGCCATGGGGCTGCCGGACGCGAACGGCCGGACCGAACTGCCGTCGGTGGACACCACCGGAACCGCGCTCACACTCACCACCGATCCCAATCGCGCCGGTCAGCTCGTCGCCCTCGACGACGCGCCGGTCGCCGAACTCGGTGCGGTGGACGTGGTTTTCCCGATCCTGCACGGTCCCTTCGGTGAGGACGGCACCCTTCAGGGCCTGCTCGAACTCGCGGGCGTGCCGTACGTGGGGCCGGGCGTGCTGGCCAGCGCGGCGGGCATGGACAAGGAATTCACCAAGAAGCTGTTCGCCGCCGAAGGTTTGCCGATCGGTGTGCAGGTGGTGCTGCGGCCCGGCACCAAAACACTCACCGACGCCGACATGGATCGGCTCGGGCTGCCGGTGTTCGTCAAGCCCGCGCGGGCCGGGTCCTCCATCGGCATCACCAAGGTGACCGACTGGGCAGATCTGGAAGCCGCCATCGTCCTTGCGCGCCAGCACGATCCGAAGGTGATCATCGAGGCGGGCATCGTCGGGCGCGAGGTCGAGTGCGCGGTGCTGGAATTCCCGGACGGGCGGATCGAGGCCAGCGTCGTCGCCGAGATCCTGATGCCCGAGGCCGACGCCGCGGCGCCGGAGTTCTACGACTTCGACACCAAATACATCGACGACGTCTGCGAATTCGACGTGCCGGCCAAACTGGACGACGAGATGTCGGACCGGATCCGCGAACTCGCGGTGCGTGCCTTCCGGGCGCTGGACTGCCAGGGGCTGGCGCGCGTCGACTTCTTCGTGACCGCGGACGGGCCGGTGCTCAACGAGATCAACACCATGCCCGGCTTCACCTCGATCTCGCTCTACCCGCGCATGTGGGAGGCGACCGGAATCGACTACACCACCCTGATCTCCACGCTCATCGACACCGCGATCGCCCGCGGCACCGGCCTGCGCTAGTTCGGCAGCGGGCCCGGGTCGATCGGCTGCTCGGGCATCGTTTGCTTCAACGTGTCCGACACAGCTTGCAGCGGGGTGGGCCCCAGACCGTCCGGAACCGTCAGCGCCACATAGGTTTCCCGGTCGACGGCGAACCAGGTGCTGGTCTCGGCGACCTGATCGCGGACCTCGAACCACTGCACGCCGTTGACGAGTTGAATCTTCGAGGCCCGGTGGAAGTCCAGCGGGCGCTCCAGGCCGCAGCGCAGCACGATCGGATCCCCGCCCTCGGCCGGCTGCCAGGCACGGGTGCCCGGAGGCTGCGGGTCGCGAAGCTGCGAGTGGGTGTAGGCGCCGCGCTCGGAGGACAACTCGCTCGGCAACGCGGGCAGCAGCGCGGTGCAGGCCGGCCCCTCGGCGGCGGGCGCGTACACCGGGCCCAGCGTCAGCGGTTCCCGCTCCACCGGCGCGCGATTGGCCAGCACCGCCGCCACCAGCACACCGACGACCAGCATGATCGGCAGCGCGACGGCGGTCGCGACCAGGGCGGGCGGGTAGGTGTGTGACCGGCCGGGCACGGGTGCTGCGCTCGTCTCGGTCTCGTCGGCAGCGACGGCTTTCTCGGGCGTCGCGGTCGCCTCCGTTGTCTCGGCCGTGGCGCCGGACTGTGCTGGTTCGGCCGAGAGACGAGCCGTTCCCCGCGCATTCGCCTGGCCGGTGTCGGCTCCTTCGTGCTCCGGCTCCTGCGCCGCCATGTGTGCCGGTCCTTCCCTGCTCGGTAGTCTCGAATCCCCTGGACAATGTACCGTCGTCCGGATTTCAGCCAGTACGACGCCGGAAGGGGCGGGTTATCAGCGACAGCGGTAATGAGCAGAGCGCCGAGCCGACCGGACCGGTGGGGCAGGTGCGGTCGCTGACGGTGCGGGAACTCGGCGAGTTCGCGCTGATCGAACGGATCAACGCGGGCCGTGCGCAGGCACCGGCCGTATTGCTCGGCCCGGGCGACGATGCCGCCCTGATCGCCGCGCCGGACGGCCGGTTCGCGGTCAGCACCGACATGCTGATCGAAGGACGGCACTTCCGGCCGGACTGGTCCAGCCCGCACGACATCGGCCGCAAGGCGATCGCGCAGAACGCCGCCGATGTGGTCGCGATGGGCGCGGTCCCGACCGCGTTCGTGGTGGCGCTGGGCTGCCCCGCCGAAACCCCGGTCCAGGTCATCGACGGAATAACCGAGGGCATGTGGACCGAAGCCGGGCGCGCGGGTGGTTCCATCGCGGGCGGTGACCTGGTACGCAGTCCGCGCCTGGTGATCTCGGTGACCGCCTTCGGTGATCTGCGGGGGCAGGCGCCGATCACCAGATCCGGGGCACACCCGGGTGACGTGATCGCGGTGGCCGGGCGGCTCGGCTGGTCCGGCGCCGGTCTGGCGGTGCTCGCGGCCGGTGCGGATATCTCGGTCGCGCCGGAAATCGTTGCCGCGCACCGCGCGCCACGCCCGCCCTACAGCGCGGTGCTCGACGAGCCATCGCGCCCGAACGCGCTGACCGACATCTCGGACGGTCTGCTGGCAGATCTCGGGCATATCGCAGACGCGTCCGAGGTCGCCATCGACCTGGATTCGGCGGCGCTGTGGGACCCGGCACTGGAGGCCCTGGCCGAACGCCTCGCCGTCGAGGCGGCACTGGATGTCGATGCGGCGCAATGGGTACTCTCCGGCGGCGAGGACCACGCCTTCGTCGCCGCCTGGCCCGCCACGGCCGAACTCCCCCTCGGCTGGCGCCGCATCGGCCGCGTCCTCCCCGGCCACGGCGTCACCCTCGACGGCCTGCCGCACCCCGGCAACCCCGGCTGGGAGTCCTTCCAGCCATAGGGCCTCGAACCCGCCGGAACTGTTGGTGCGGAGGGGGATAGGGGTGTGGGTTGGACTTGGGTCGGTCCCGCCGATTAGGTTGTGCGGTCATGGGCGCGAAACCATTGGCGGAAGTTATGAATCCGGGCTGGGCGCAGGCACTGGAGCCCGTCGCGGAGCAGATCCGGGCCATGGGGGAATTTCTCCGGACCGAGAATGCCGACGGGCACGGGTACTTACCCGCGGGGGAGAATGTGCTGCGCGCGTTCCAGCGGCCGTTCGCCGACGTGCGCGTGCTGATCGTCGGCCAGGACCCCTACCCGACGCCCGGCCATGCCATGGGGCTGAGTTTCTCTGTGGCGCCGGATGTTTCGCCGATTCCGCGCAGCCTGTCCAATATCTTCGCCGAACTGGCCAAGGATCTCGGCCATCCCGCGCCGTCGTGCGGTGATCTGACGCCGTGGTCGGATCAGGGGGTGCTGCTGCTGAACCGGGTGCTGACCGTGCGGCCGGGCGCGCCCGCCTCGCATCGGGGCAAGGGCTGGGAGGCGGTCACCGAGCAGGCCATCCGCGCGCTCGTGGCGCGCGACGAACCGCTGGTGGCTATTCTCTGGGGCCGAGACGCATCGACTTTGAAGCCGACCCTGACCGCGGCGGAGGTTCCGTACATCGAATCCGCGCATCCCTCGCCGCTGTCGGCGTCGCGTGGATTCTTCGGATCCCGCCCGTTCTCGCGCGCGAACGAACTGCTCGACGAACTGGGCGCCGAACCGGTCGACTGGCGCCTGCCCTGAGTGTGCACCACCCGATAACCCGATAGAGGAGCTTTGATGCAGACCCGTACCACCCTCCGAGGCGCCACCGCCGCCTTCGCCCTGTGCGCCGCCATCGCCGGTGGCACCGCCGCCGCGAGCGCGGAGCCGCTGCGGCTCGAGCCCGCCGCACCGGAAACCACGGAGCCCGTGTCCGAGCAGATGACCTCCACCGGTTCGTCCACCATCTCTGCTTCGGTGAACGCCAAGGTCGCCTGCGTCTTCCAGAGCACCCTGAGTGCCCAGAAACTGGACTGTTGATATTGGCGGCGCCCGCGGCGCCGCGTGTTTGCGGCCCCTTGTGTCTCGCATCCGAGCAGCCGAGACTCGCGCCTGCGGCGCATGCGCTTCGGCTGCTCGGATGCGAGACGGCCGCAAACGGTCGGTCGTAAGACTCCCTCCGGATGACGCTGAGTTCGGCGCGGGCGGAGACGCCTATTCTTCAACCGCGTGTACGTGTGCGATGCTCGGATCGTGAGTAATGCGAACAATCTGGTCGAGCCGGTGCAGCTGAGGCTGATCGGTTCGGGTGGGCTGGAGCTGGCCGGGGACCGGTTCGGTCCGGCCGAGGGCCCGCTCGTGGTCTTCCTGCACGGTGGCGGGCAGACCCGGCACTCCTGGAAGCAGACCGGCGCCAAGCTGGGCGCGGCCGGAATGCGCGTGGTCACGCTCGACGCGCGCGGGCACGGCGACAGTCAGTGGGCGCCCGACGCCGACTACCGCCGCGCGACCATGGTCGAGGACCTGATGGGCGCGCTGACACAGCTCGGCGCGACACCCGAGCACGGCGCGGTCGTGATCGGCGCGAGCATGGGCGGGATTACCGCGTTGCTCGCCACCGCGGTACCGGGTGCGCCGATCCGGGCGCTGGTGCTGGTCGACATCGTCACCCGGCCGGAGCAGGAAGGTGTTTCCCGGGTGATCGATTTCCTCGGCAGGCATCGCGACGGCTTCGACTCACTGGATCAGGCCGCCGACGCGGTCGCAGCGTATCTCCCGCATCGTCCGCGGCCGAAGAATACCGACGGTCTGATGCGGAATCTGCGGGAACGCGACGGCCGGTTCTACTGGCACTGGGATCCCGATATGCTGCGTGACCGCGTCGAGGACCCGACCGCGATGATCGGGGACATGGAGACCGCCGCGAAACAACTCACCATGCCGGTGATGCTGGTGCGCGGCCTGCGCTCCGATGTGGTCAGTGCCGAAGGCGCGGCCCAGTTCCAGGAGCTTGTTCCGCATGTGCGCATCGCCGAGATCGGTGGCGCCGCCCATACGGCGGCGGGCGACGACAACGATGCCTTCACCGATGCCGTCGCCCAGTTCGTCCTGGAGACTTAGGGTTTCAGTTCGCCTTCGTGTAGTCGGGCTTGCGCTTCTCGGCGAACGCGTCGACGCCCTCGCGGCCGGCCGGGGTGCTCGCGGACGCGGCGATGGCGTCGCGTTCGGCGTCCAGCTGATCGCTGAGTGTGGCCGAGTCCGACTGTGCCAGTAGACGTTTCATCGTCGCGTAGGTGGAGCGCGGGCCGGTGGCCAGCGTCCGGGCCAGCGCGCCCGCCTCGGCGCGGACCGCGTCATCGGCGACCAGGCGGCTGAGCAGCCCCAGTCGCACCGCTTCCTCGGCGTCGAGAACCGCGTCGGTGAGCAGGATTTCGCGCGCCCGGCCCAGGCCGACCAGGCGCGGCAGCGTCCAGGACATGCCGCCGTCGGGGCTGAGGCCGATGCCGGGGTAGGCGGGGCGCAGCTTGGTCGAGGGACCACCGAGCGCGATATCGGCCGCGCACACCAGGCTCATGCCCGCACCGGCCGCCCAGCCCTGCACCGCGGCGATCACCGGCACCGGCACGGCGTCGAGCGCGCGCACGAAGTCGTGCAGAGTCGTTGCGAGAGCGTGGATATGGGCGGAGCGGTCGTCCGCCGCGGCGAATCCACGCACATTGCCGCCCGCGCAGAAGTTCGCGCCGCTGCCGGTGAGCAACACCGCGCCCACCTCGGCGGGCAGCGCCCGCAGGGCGGCGGTCCCGGCGGTGATGCCCTCGAAATCCATGGAGGTGCCCGCGGCGGCGGTGGCGATGGTGATCTGTAGGACGCCGTCGGCGACCGACACGTACTCGGCTCGCTCCGAACGCCCATCCGTCGCCCGACCGCCACCTCGCACGGAATCGCTTTGCGATGCTGTCATTCCTGCACCCTAGCCGGACGCACCATGCGTACCTGGAGGGCGGGCGTGAACTCCTCGAGCTTGGTGCCGCCGTCGAGTGCGAACCCGTGCTTGCGGTAGAAGGACCGGGCGCGCGGATTGCCTTCGAACACCCACAGCGAACTGGAACGGGCCGGGTCGACGGCGGTCCACAGCAGCTCGGCGGCGAGCCCGCTGCCATACCAGGGCGAGCGCACGTAGAGGGCCTGCAACTCGATCTCGGCGACCGCGGATTCGGCCTTGTTCTCCGTCGCCCCCGCGAACCCGACGACCACATCGTCGGAGACCGCCACATGGATGCTGCCCGGGTGCCGCTCGAGGTTACGGGCCCACCGCCGGGTCGCCGGTTCGATCTCGAAGGCGTCGAGCAACTGGTCGGGCACCAGGCCCCGGTAGGCCTCCCGCCAGCAGGCGATATGGCATTCGGCCAGGCCGCGGGTGTATTCGGGCGTGAGTGGTCGGATCCCCCAGTGCGTCATGGTCGAAGTATCGCGCCGGTCGGCTCAGGACAGCAAAAAGGCGAGTGCTACGCGAGCACTCGCCTCTTCGTTCGATCTCGGGGATACGCTCAGCGCGTAACCTTGCCCGCCTTCAGGCAGGAGGTGCACACGTTCATGCGCTTGGTGTTGCCGGGGGCAACCTGGGCGCGCACGGTCTGGATGTTCGGGTTCCAGCGACGGTTGGTACGCCGGTGCGAGTGCGAGACCGACTTCCCGAAGCCGGGGCCCTTGGCGCAGACGTCGCAGACGGCAGCCATAGTCGCGAACTCCTTCATGTCTAAGTGGGGACGCTACGAGGTGTCGCAGCATGTCCGGAAACAATGTCTTATGCCTGGTCGGCTGACGCCGACCAGCGCGAACCGGCCAGGGCCGCGCGAGGCAACCCTGCAAGGGTAGCTGGCACGGCCCGGTTCCACCAAACCGATGGTCCGGGGAGGTGGGCCGAAGCGGCCGATATGCGGGCTCCACTCTAACCGGTCGGAGATGCCCGGCTGTCACCGGTGCTGTCGGTAGCGCCCGCTAACCTGGCGGGAGGCCCCTGACCGGGTGGTCCAGGGGTGTGGCCCTGCGGCACAGAGGGCGCGGAGGCGAATGGAACGTGAGCGGGAAACAGGAGGTGCGGTGCCCGGCGTGCGGGATGTGATCGACGGCGCAGTTCTGCTGCGCTGGGCCCGGATCTGCGTCGACGGTCTGGAGTCGCGGCGCGGCGAGATCAACGCACTCAATGTCTTCCCGATCGCCGATGCCGATACCGGCACCAATCTGCTCGCCACCATGCGTGCCGCGCTGCAGGCCGCCGACACCGCCGCCGCCGGAACCGAGGAGCCCGCCGCCGCGACGGTCGCGGCGGCGCTGGCCCGGGGCGCGACCGCGGGCGCGCGCGGTAATTCGGGCATCATCCTCACGCAGGTGCTGCGCGGGATCGCCGAAGCGGTGCGTGCGGCGCCGCTCACCGCCGAGACGCTGCGGGCCGGGCTGCGGCGCGGGGCGGTGCTGGTGCGTGAATCGCTGAGTGTGCCGGTCGAGGGCACCATGCTCACGGTCCTGGATTGCGCGGCCGCGCGGGCGGCGGAATGCCCGGAGACCGGTCTCGCCGGTGTGGCGGTGGCCGCTGCGGACGGTGCCGCCAAGGCGCTAGAGGACACGACCGGTCAGCTCGGGGTGCTGCGCGATGCCGGAGTGGTCGACGCCGGGGCGCGCGGATTGCTGGTCCTGCTGGACGGTTTCGTCGCGGTGGCCACCGGCGAGACCCCGGCTCGGCCCGCGTATCCCTCCGGCGAGCAGAGCACCGCGTCGCGCGGAACCGAATGGACGGGCACCGCGCCGCGTGGAACCGACCGGGTGGGCACCGGGCCGCGTGGGATCGACCGGGCGGACACCGATTACGAGCCGGTCGGCGGCGGCGACCCGCACTTCGAAGTCATGTTCCTGCTCGCCGACACCGACGAAGCCCGCGCCACCCGGCTCCGGGACCGCCTGGCCGAACTCGGCGATTCGGTGGTCGTGGTGGGCGACGGTGCGGGCGTCTGGTCCGCGCACGTGCACTGTGGCGACGCGGGCGCGGCGGTCGAGGCGGGTCTGGCCGCGGGCACGCTCAGCGCGATCCGCATCGAGAGTTTCGCCGTCACCGCGCCGGTGCACGGGCCGGGCTGCCGGGTAGCGGTGTCCGATGGCCCAGCCGATCGCGGCATGCTCGCGGTCGCCGCCGGCGTGGGCGCCGCCGCGTTGTTCGAAGCGGCGGGCGCGGTCGTCCTGGACGCGGAACCGGTGACCGCGCATTCGTTGCTCGACGCGATTCGGCGGATGCCGAACCGCGAGGTCATGGTGCTGCCGAACGGGGCGCTACCCGCCCACGAGCTGGTGGCGGTCGGTGTCGCCGCCCGTGACGCGCACCGTGACGTGCTGTTGCTGCCCAGCGGTTCGGTGGTGCAGGGGCTGGCGGCCGCCGCCGTGCACGATCGCGGCCGGATCGCCGTCGACGATGCCTTCGCCATGTCCGAGGCCGCCGCCGCGACTCGCTGGGGTTCGCTGCGGGTGGCCCGGGAGCGGGCGCTCACCATGGTCGGCACCTGCGCCGCGGGCGACGGGCTCGGTCTGGTCGGCCACGATGTCGTGGTCATCGACCATGATGTTCACGCGGCCGGTCGTACCCTGCTGGACCGGATGCTCGGGCTCGGCGGGGAACTCGTCACGCTGCTGCTCGGTGCCGACGCGCCCGACCGGCTGGCGCGGGAACTGGCCGAGCACATCGGGCGGGATTTCCCCGGTGTCGAGGTGAGCGTGTATTCCGGTGGGCAGCACGATGATCTGGTGCAGATCGGCGTGGAATGACCTTGGTGACACAGGCACAGACAGGATTACGGCATGGCGACACTCGGTGACCGGCTGGACCACGTGCTCGGTGTGAAAGCGGCCGAGAAGCTGGGTGAGGCCTTCGACATGACCACGGTCGAGGATCTGCTGCGGCACTATCCGCTGCGTTACGCCACCCAGGGCCAGCCGCTCACCGAGAACGAGCCCGAGGACGGCGCGCACATCACCGTGGTCGGGCGGATCGCCAAGACCGAGCTCAAGCCGATGCGCAATCGGCGCGGTTCGCTGCTGAAGGTGCAGCTGGACACCGGGGCGGGCAAACCGGTCGAGGTCACGTTCTTCAATGGCGACAAGGTGAAATACGTTGTCAAGGAAGGGCTTCGGGCGATGATGTCGGGAACCGTCAGCTACTGGCGACCCGGCAGCTGGAACCTCAGCCACCCCGGCTATCTGATCCTGCCGGAGACCGAGGACGAGACCGTCGGCTCGTTCACCCGGGTGCGCGGCGGCGGCGATCTGCGCGGCCTGGCCGAGAGCGCCAAAGGCGCTGGGGGAGTTGATGTCTCGTTCATGGAGCGGGAGTTCATCCCGGTCTACCCGGCGACGGCGAAGGTGCAGAGCTGGGATCTGCTGGCCTGTGTGCGGCAGGTGCTCGAACAGCTCGACCCGATCGATGATCCACTGCCGGAAGCGGTTCGGGCGGAACGCGCGCTGCTGGCGGTCTCCGACGCGCTGCGGCTGATCCACCTGCCCGAGCGCAAGACCGATATCGATCAGGCCCGGGAGCGGCTGCGGTTCGACGAGGCGCTGGCCCTGCAACTGGTGCTGGCCGAGCGCAGGCACGAGGTGTCGGGCCGCACTGCGCGGCCCTGTCCGCCGCGCACCGACGGCATCGCCGCCGCCTTCGAGAAGAAGTTGCCCTTCGAGCTGACTTCTGGTCAGCAGCAGGTGATTTCGGAGATATCCGCGGATCTGTCGCGGACCCAGCCGATGCATCGACTGCTCCAGGGAGAGGTGGGCTCGGGCAAGACCATCGTGGCGCTGCACGCGATGCTGCAGGTGGTCGACGCCGGTCAGCAGTGCGCGCTGCTGGCTCCAACGGAAGTGCTTGCCGCACAGCATTATCGGTCGTTGCGCGGCATGCTCGGCGAACTCGGCACGGCGGGTGAGCTCGGGGCGGCCGAGGATTCGACCAAGGTCGTGCTGGTCACCGGCTCGATGACGGCGTCGGCCAAGAAGGCCGCGCTGCTGGCGGCGGTGACCGGCGAGGCGGGCATCGTGATCGGCACGCACGCGCTGATCCAGGACGCGGTGGAGTTCTTCGATCTCGGCATGGTGATCGTCGACGAACAGCACCGGTTCGGCGTCGAGCAGCGAGATGCGTTGCGGGCCAAGGCGAAAGCGGGGGTCAGCCCGCATCTGCTGGTGATGACCGCGACCCCGATTCCGCGCACCATCGCCATGACGACTCTGGGCGATCTGGAGACTTCCACGCTCACCGAACTGCCCCGCGGGCGCTCGCCGATCACCTCCAAAGTCGTTCCGCGCAAACAGCATCCGGGATGGGTGGAGCGCGCCTGGGAGCGCATCGTGGAGGAGGTCGAGGCGGGCCGCCAGGCGTACGTGGTGTGTTCGCGGATCGGCGACGACGAGGAGAACGGCCCGAAGGGCAAGGGCCGCAAGGCCGAGCAGAAGGAGGCGCCGACCACGGCGGCCGCGCTCGATGTCTTCGACACGCTGCGCACCGGCGCGCTGGCCGGTGTCCGGGTCGGGTTGCTGCACGGTCGGCTGCCGTCGGACGAAAAAGACCAGGTGATGCGGGATTTCAATGCCGGTGAGATCGACGTGCTGGTCTGTACCACCGTGGTCGAGGTCGGCGTCGATGTGCCGAACGCCACCGTCATGGTGATCGTCGACGCCGACCGGTTCGGCGTCAGCCAGCTGCACCAGCTGCGCGGGCGGATCGGCCGCGGTAAGCACGCCGGACTGTGCCTGCTGATCACCGATGCGGCCCCGGGTGGTTCGGCCATGCTGCGCCTGGATGCCGTCGCGGGCACCACCGACGGCTTCGAGTTGTCCGTGCTCGATCTGCGTCAGCGCCGCGAGGGAGATGTGCTCGGTTCCGCGCAATCGGGTACCGCCCGTTCCCTGCGACTGCTGTCGCTGCTCGACGATCTCGAAGTCATCACCGCCGCACAGGATTTGGCGCGTGAACTGGTGGAGGCCGATCCGGGCCTGCGGCAGCACCCGGGGTTGGCGGGCATGATGCACGCCGCGGTGGATTCCGAGCGGCTGGAGTATCTGGCGAAGTCCTGAACCTAGCGGCCGACCCGGGGATAGGGCAGGTCGGTGCCGGTGTGCTCGGCGATCGACAGCGGCGCGCCGATCTGCGGGAACGCGCGCTGCGGGCAGGCCGGTCGTTCGCACACCTTGCAGCCCGCGCCGATCGGCACGGCCGCGGCGGGCTCGTCGAGTTGCAGCCCGGTCGAATACACCAGGCGGTCGGCGTACTCGATATCGCAGCCCAGGCCGATCGCGAAATTCTTTGTCGCCGTGCCATATCCGTGCGGGGTGGCGCCGGTGGTGCGGGCGATCCACAGGTAGCGGCGGCCGTCGGGCATGGCGGCGATCTGGGTCAGCACCCGCCCCGGATGCGCGAACGCCTCGTGCACCACCCACAGCGGGCAGCTGCCGCCGACCCGGGAGAAGTGAAAGGCAGTGGCGGACTGTCGTTTCGAGATATTGCCCGCCCGGTCCGTGCGGACCAGGAAGAACGGTACGCCGCGCTGCCCCTGGCGTTGCAGGGTGCTGAGCCGGTGGCAGATGGTTTCGAAGCCGACCTCGAAACGCAGGCTCAGCAGATCGACGTCGTAGCGCAGCTCCTCCGCCGAGCGCAGGAAGCGGCCGTAGGGCAGCACCAGGGCGCCGGCGAAATAGTTGGCCAGCCCGATCCGGGCCAGGGTGCGGGATTCTCCGGTCAGCGACGGTGTTTCGTCCAGTACCGCGTCCAGGTCGTCGCCGAAGAGCAGAAAGCCCAGGGTGGTGGCGATCTGGAAGGCGCGCTGACCGGGGCGCAGGCGGCGCGCCAGGGTGAGCGTGCGGCTGTCGGGGTCGTAGTGGCGTTTCGGGATGGCCGGGTCGGCTCCGTCGCCGCGCACCAGCACCGTCACCCCGGCGCGTTCGTCGGCGATCCGGGCCAATTGGCGGTCCAGTGAGCCGATGGTCAGGCCGGATTCCTCGAAAAGGTGCTCGGCGGCCAGATCCAGGTGCGGGATGTGATTGTGGTGGTCGTAGAAGAAATCCCGGACGTCCTCGTAGGGCATCGGAACGCTCGGCGCGCCGGTAGGGGCCGAGACCCGGGAGGACAGCAGGTCGAGCTGGTCGGTGGCGGCGCGTAACCGCCGGTGCATGGCGACCAGGATGCGCGCGACCTCCGGCTGCCGGGTGGCCAGTTCTTCGACCTCGGTCAGCGGCGCGCTGTCGCCGCCCGCCGCGTCCACCAGGACCTCGTGCAGGTCGGAGACCAGGCGCGCGTCGGAGTCGGCGGCGAAGAACTGCACGTCGAGATCGAAGGTCGAATTCAGTTTCAGCAGCACCGGAATGGTGAGCGGCCGTTGGTCGCGCTCCAGCTGGTTGAGATAGCTGGGCGAGAGATCCAGCGACTTGGCCAGTGCCGCCTGGGTCATTCGCCGTTCCTCGCGCAATCGCCGCAACCGGGCTCCCGCGTACATCTTGCGCACGAGCCGCAATGGTAGTCGTCCGGCTTCGCAAACATCGCAGAATGGACAGTTCTGTTGTGCGAATGGCTAGCGGCGCATTGGGTTTTGCGGAGCGGGGCCGGTGTGTAGCGTGCGAAGGACGGCGGGCGTCGCCGCCGGGGGTCTCGGATACGAGTGAAGGCTCATATCCTACGCGCACCGACCCGGTTCGCGGTTCGGAACATCTGGCTACCCGGTTGCTGGATCACTCCATGAAGCCGCCCAGGACCAGTGCCTGGGCCGCGATGACGTCGGTGCCGTTGAAGGTGACGGCGGGTGCTCCGTGCAGGCGGTAGCCCTCGTCGAGCAGGTCGCTGACGCGTTTGCAGAAGGTGGCATCGTCGACGCCGGTGATCAGCCGGTAGCGCAGCGGTTGGTCGTTGGACATGAGATCAGCCTAAACGGGGGCGCGGTCCGGTGCGTTCGGGTTCCACGGTGTTCAAACAAGCATATGTTTGGTTGAATCGGGTTTCGTTCGACGAAAGCGAGTTGCCCGATGTCCAGCCCAGACGAGATCGTCCGCGCCATGTGCCGGGCCTGGTCCACCCCCGACCCCGCCGAGATCGCCCGCTTCTTCGCCGAAGACGCTGTCTACCACAATATTCCGATGGAACCCATCCTCGGCCGCACCGCCATCGCCGACTTCATCTCGGGCTTCCTCGCCACCTTCACCGCCATCGATTTCGACATCCACCTCCAAGTGGCGAACGGCCCCGTCGTCATGAACGAACGCACCGACACCCTTCGTGGCAAAGACGGCCGCGACACCCCGCTCCCGGTCGTGGGTGTCTTCGAGGTGCGCGACGGTTTGATCACCGCCTGGCGCGACTACTTCGACATGGCCGCCATCACCCGCGCCTTCGCCGTGTGACATCTCGGCGTGCCGCTCTTGCTGAGGAAATAGCGGAACCGAATGAGTCGGAGGTGCGTCGAAGGATTACAAGATAGGGGCGACCGACCCCGGGTGATCTAGGAGCGTGGCATGACGTGTTGTCCGAACGACCCGAAATCCTGGCGCCGAGGCATCAGCGGACGCGGCCGGATGCGGCCCGCGATCAGGGCCGGTGAGGCATGTGAGAGCTTCACCTCGCGCCGCAAGCGACCGGCGCGGCCGAAACCCGAGATCGAGTGAGGGGCAGGTTATCGGTGCTCCTCCGGGAGTAGGTGGGCCAGAAGGAGTTTGACGAGCAGGATCGGGGCGAACCAGGCCGCGATGTGGGGGACGGTCACGAGGGTCGTGGTGAGGGTGAGGCCGAAGGCGGTGGCGCCGAAGGCGACCGGTCGCCGCAGGGATTGCGGGGTGGCGGTGACGACCAGCGCGGCGACCAGCGTCGTGAGATAGATAGTGGCGGCGGCCGTCCAGGTGAAACCGGGGACGGCCCACGCCAGGACGAACGGCTGGATGTGTACCGCGACGAAGCCGAGGTGATGCGCCGCGGTGCGCGTGGGGCGGTGATACCAGCGTTTGGCGGATGCGGTCGCATTGACCACGGCGCCGCCGAACATGTCGAAGGCGACCAGGGCCAGCACGACGACCTGCCACAGGTCCAGCCCGGCGTGTAGTCCGAGGCCGAAAATCGTTGTGGCCCCCAGGGTCGCGGAACCGAAACCGCTGACGATCTCGCCGCGGGTGGCATCCGGCGCGATGAGGCGGTCGGTGATTCTCATCGCCGGATCCCCGCCACGCAGACTTGCAGAATCGGTTCGGCCAGCTCCGAGAGCGAAACGTCCGGATCTGCCAGGGACTGCACGAGGCAGCCTTCGATCGCGCCGACAATGACCGCCGCGTGTGGTGCGCCGATACCCGTGCGCAGCTCACCCGCCGCTGCCGCCTCGACGAGCAGATCTGCGATGGCGCCGCGATGGCGCCGATACATATCGGCCAGATCGAGCGGCGGATTCGATGCCCACACATCCAGGAGCACCCGCGCGTGATCCGGGTGCGCGGCCAGCATCTCGACCGTGGCGCGCACCAGGTGATCCAGGCGGTCCAGGGCTGACCCGGTGCCTGGATCGGCCGAGGCCGGTTCGGATTTCGCGGCGTAACTCTCGAAGACCCCGGCCAGCAACGCATCCCGGCTGGGGAAGTACAGATACACGCTGCCCTTGGCGATTCCGGCCTCGGCCGCAACGTCTTCGATGCGGGAGGCGGCAAAACCCTTGCGTGCGAATACTTTCACCGCGGCCGCCAAGATTTCCTCCTGGCGTGCGGTCCGATCGACTCTTTTCGGCACACCTCCGATTATGAATGACTGGTCAGTCATTAACAACCTCGGAGGCCGATCGACCGGCCGGGGTGCGGCCGGTCGATCGGTGGGCTAGCGAACCGCGTGGGTGGCGGTGACCATGTTGCGGAGGGCGGCTTCTACTTCGACGGGGCCGCGGGTCTTGAGACCGCAGTCGGGGTTGACCCACAGGCGGTCGGCGGGGACGGCTTTCAGGGCGGCGCGCAGGGCGGTGGTGATTTCCTCGACACCGGGGACCCGGGGGGAGTGGATGTCGTACACGCCGGGGCCGACGGCCAGGGCAAAACCGGCGGCGTTGAGATCGTCGAGCACCTCCATGTGCGAGCGGGCGGCTTCGATGGAGGTGACGTCGGCGTCCAGACCGGCGATCGCGTCGATGACCTCACCGAACTCCGAATAGCAGAGATGGGTGTGGATCTGGGTGGTGTCGGCGACACCGGCGGTGGCCAGGCGGAACGCGTGCACCGACCACTCGAGGTAATCCGGCTGGTCGGCGGCGCGCAGGGGCAGTAGCTCGCGCAACGCCGGCTCGTCGACCTGCACGATCCGGATACCCGCGGCCTCCAGATCGACGGTCTCGTCCCGGATCGCCAGCGCCACCTGCGCGGCGGAATCGGCCAGCGGTTGATCGTCCCGCACGAACGACCACGCCAGAATGGTCACCGGTCCGGTCAGCATGCCCTTGACCGGTTTCCCGGTCAGCGACTGCGCGTAGGTGATCCAGTCGACCGTCATCGGCGCGGGCCGCGACACGTCACCGAAGAGGATCGGCGGCCGCACGCAGCGCGTGCCGTAGGACTGCACCCAACCGGCCTCGGTGGCGGCGAAACCCGCCAGCTGCTCGGCGAAATACTGCACCATGTCGTTGCGTTCGGGTTCGCCGTGCACCAGGACGTCCAGGCCGAGGCGCTCCTGTAGTGCGATCACCGCCGCGATCTCGGCGCGCATCCGGCGGTCGTACTCGTCCTGATCGATCTGGCCTTTGCGCAGGGTCGCCCGGGCCAGCCGAATCGCCGAGGTCTGCGGATAGGAGCCGATCGTGGTGGTGGGCAGGGTGGGCAGACGCAGGTGTTCGGCCTGCTGGGCGCGCCGCTCCTCGGCGGGGCCACGGCGGTCCGCGTCCGCGTCCAGTGCGTCGAGCCGGGCCCGGACCTGAGGATCGGCCAGGCGCGGATCACGGCGGCGCGATTCCAGAGCCGTACGTACCGTAGCCAATTCGGCGGCAACGGCCTCGGTTCCCGAATGCAACGCGGTGGCGAGCAGACGCACCTCGGCGACCTTCTCCGCGCCGAAGGCCAGCCAGGACCGCAGTGTCGGCTCCAGCCGGGTCTCCGCGGCCAACGTGTACGGCACGTGCAGCAACGAGCACGAACTCGAAACAGCCACGGCCGCAACGGAATCCTGTACCGCAGTGAGCGTCGTCAGCGCCCGGTCCAGGTCGGTGCGCCACACATTGCGGCCGTCGACCACGCCCGCCACCAGCAGCTTGCCCGCCAGCGCCGCACCGGCTGTCACCGCGCCGGGCGCGACGGCGGTGAAATCGATCGCGACAGCCTCGATCTCGGTGTCCGCCAACGCGGCCAAGGCTGCCGCCGGTTGCCCGAAATAGGTGCCCACCAGGATCGCCGGACGATCGTCCCCCGCTGACAGCGCGCGGTAAGTGTCACGCACCAGCTCGATCTCGGCCTCGGTGAGATCGGTCACCAGCACCGGCTCGTCGATCTGCACCCAGCTCGCCCCGGTGGTGGCCAACTGCCGCAACAACTCCCGATACAGCGGCAGCAGTTCGGCGAGCCGATCCAGCGCGGAACCATCGGTCGCCTTCGCCAGTTTCAGGAAGGTGAGCGGGCCGATCAGCACCGGCCGCGCGGGCACACCGAGCTCCAGTGCCTCGGCCAGCTGCGCCACCAGCATCTCGGGGTGCAGCGAGAACGTGGTTTCCGGGCCGATCTCCGGCACCAGGTAGTGGTAGTTGGTGTCGAACCATTTGGTCATCTCGAGTGGTTCGATCGCCGCGGTGCCGCGCGCCGCCGCGAAATACCGGTCCAGCGGATCCTCGATCGCGGCCACCCGGGGCGGCAGCGCGCCCAGCAGTACGGCGGTGTCGAGCATCTGGTCGTAGTAGGAGAAGGTGCCGACCGGAATCGAATCCAGTCCGGCGGACATCAATTCGGCGTACTGCCGGCGCCGCAGATCCGCGGCGACGCCGTGCAGACCGTCGGCGTCCAGGCGCCCGGCCCAGTAGGACTCGGTGGCGCGCTTGAGTTCTCGGCGCGGGCCCACCCGGGGCAGGCCGAGAACGGTTGCGGTGAACCCATTGTCGATAGAAACAGTCACGATGGCGCTCCAGTGCTGTGTGGGATGTGAGCCGACGCCATACGGGCGGGCGGCACCGGAGCCGACAAATTCGGCGCGCCGCGAAGAAACGGAGCCCGATCTGTCGGAACTGGTGGTCCGCGCGCCCAATCCACGAGGCGGTGGCCGCCGGATACGGCGTATCCGGCACAGTCGGCAGGTCTTCGGACTCGCGGGCACGGGCCTTCTGGCCGACCCCCTCACGGGGGCTCACCTACTGGCCGTCGCTTCCCGGATGATTCCAGTGCTCTTGACGGCGGTCGTTCCTGCATACCGCTGCGGGACAGTCCCGGATTCTCACCGGGTTCCCTCTCGATCCCCAGGGATCTCGACTCCGGATGTGACGTCGGGGCTCCAACTCGTCACACACCGGAGAAACCAGCTGCGTTGTCCAGCATAGGCGCAGCCGCGATGTGCTCCGCGCACCGCCGCGTCCTCGGCGGTGAGATGTGACGCCTGGATTTCCGCAACTTCGCAACGCTGCTAGGGCCGGTTGTGAAGATTCCTGCGAAGCCCGGATCCCTGTCGGTCCAGTGCTGTGCGCCAGGTACCTTGGGTCAATGTTCTCCAAAGTCTTGGTTGCCAATCGCGGCGAGATCGCCATCCGCGCCTTCCGCGCGGCCTACGAACTGGGCATCGGGACGGTCGCCGTCTTTCCCCACGAGGACCGCAATTCGGTCCACCGTCTGAAGGCCGCGGAGTCCTATCAGATCGGCGAGGAGGGCCATCCGGTCCGGGCCTACCTGTCCATCGACGCGATCATCGACGCGGCCAAGTCCGCGGGCGCCGACGCCATCTACCCGGGCTACGGCTTCCTCTCGGAGAACCCGGACCTGGCGGCGGCGTGCGCGCGCGAGGGCATCACGTTCATCGGCCCGTCCGCCGAGGTGCTGGAGCTGGCGGGGAACAAGGCCCGCGCCATCGAGGCGGCCCGGGCCGCGGGGCTGCCGGTACTGAAGTCCAGCGCGCCCTCGGCCGATGTCGCCGAGCTGCTGGCCGCGGCCGAGGAGCTCGAGTACCCGATCTTCGTCAAGGCGGTCGCGGGTGGCGGTGGCCGCGGCATGCGCCGCGTGGCCGCGCCCGAGCAGCTGCGCGAGTCGATCGAGGCGGCCTCGCGCGAGGCCGAGTCGGCCTTCGGCGACCCGACCGTGTTCCTCGAACAGGCCGTGGTGAATCCACGCCACATCGAGGTGCAGATCCTGGCCGACCAGCACGGCAATGTCATGCACCTGTTCGAGCGGGACTGCTCGGTGCAGCGCCGCCATCAGAAGGTCATCGAACTCGCGCCCGCGCCCAACCTGGACCCGGCGCTGCGCGCCCGGATCTGCGCCGACGCCGTCGCCTTCGCCCGCCAGATCGGCTACAGCAACGCGGGCACCGTCGAATTCCTGCTCGACGAGCGCGGCAACCACGTCTTCATCGAGATGAATCCGCGCATCCAGGTCGAACACACGGTGACCGAGGAGATCACCGATGTCGACCTGGTGCAGTCGCAGCTGCGGATCGCCAGCGGGGAGTCGCTGGCCGACCTCGGCCTGAGCCAGGACACGGTGTCCATTCGCGGCGCGGCGCTCCAATGCCGGATCACCACCGAGGACCCGGCGAACGGATTCCGGCCCGACACCGGCCGGATCACCGCATACCGCACCCCCGGCGGCGCGGGCATCCGCCTGGACGGCGGCGCGAACCTGGGCGCGGAGATCGGCGCGTACTTCGACTCGATGCTGGTCAAGCTGACCTGCCGCGGCCGCGACCTGCCGGCGGCGGCGGCCCGAGCGCGGCGCGCGCTGGCCGAGTTCCGCATCCGTGGCGTCACGACCAATATCCCGTTCCTGCTGGCCGTGCTCGACGACCCGGATTTCCGGGCGGGCCGGGTCACCACGTCGTTCATCGATGAGCGCCCGCAGCTGCTGACCCTGCGCGGCTCCGCCGACCGCGGCACCAAGATCCTGAACTATCTGGCCGACATCACGGTCAACAAGCCGCACGGCCCGCGCCCCACCGCCGTGTACCCGCACGACAAGCTGCCCGCCATCGATCTGAGCGTGCCGCCGCCGAGCGGTTCGCGGCAGCGGCTGCTCACTCTGGGCCCCGAGGGTTTCGCGCAGGCGCTGCGGGAGCAGAAGGCGGTCGGCGTCACCGACACCACCTTCCGTGACGCGCACCAGTCGCTGCTGGCGACCCGGGTGCGCACCGGCGGTCTGCTCGGCGTCGCCGCGCACGTCGCCCGGCTGACCCCGGAGCTGCTGTCCATCGAATGCTGGGGCGGCGCGACCTACGACGTGGCGCTGCGCTTCCTGTTCGAGGATCCGTGGGAGCGGCTGGCCGCCCTGCGCGAGGCGATCCCGAATATCAACCTCCAGATGCTGTTGCGTGGCCGTAATACCGTCGGTTACACGCCGTACCCCGAAAAGGTCACGCGCGCTTTCGTTTCCGAGGCCGCCGCGACCGGCATCGACATCTTCCGCATCTTCGACGCGCTCAACAATGTCGACCAGATGCGCCCGGCCATCGACGCGGTCCGCGAAACCGGCACCACGCTGGCCGAAGTCGCGATGAGCTACACCGGCGATCTCACCGACCCGAACGAAACCCTCTACACCCTCGACTACTACCTCAAGCTGGCCGAGCAGATCGTCGATGCGGGCGCGCATGTGCTCGCGATCAAGGACATGGCGGGTCTGCTGCGGGCTCCGGCGGCCGCGAAACTCGTTACGGCGCTGCGCAGTAACTTCGATCTGCCGGTGCACGTGCACACCCACGACACGCCGGGCGGTCAGCTGGCCACCTATCTGGCGGCCTGGCAGGCGGGTGCCGACGCGGTGGACGGCGCCAGCGCCGCCATGGCCGGAACCACCAGTCAGCCGGCGCTTTCCGCGATCGTCGCGGCCGCCGCGCACAGCGAATACGACACCGGGCTGAATCTGCAGAACGTCTGCGATCTGGAGCCGTACTGGGAGGCGCTGCGAAAGGTGTACGCGCCCTTCGAATCCGGGCTGCCCGCCCCGACCGGCCGGGTCTACACCCACGAGATCCCCGGGGGCCAGCTGTCGAATCTGCGGCAGCAGGCGATCGCGCTCGGGCTCGGCGATCGGTTCGAGGAGGTCGAAGCGAAATACGCCGCGGCGGACCGGTTGCTGGGTCGCCTGGTGAAGGTGACGCCGTCCTCCAAGGTGGTCGGTGATCTGGCGCTGTCGCTGGTCGGCACCGGGGTGAGCGTCGAGGAGTTCGCCACCGATCCCGGCCGCTACGACATTCCGGATTCGGTGATCGGCTTCCTGCGTGGGGAACTCGGCACCCCGGCGGGCGGATGGCCGGAGCCGTTCCGGACCAAGGCGCTGGCCGGGCGCGGGCCCGCGAAGCCGGAGACCGAACTGACCCCGGCCGACGAGGCCGGATTGTCCGGCGACTCGCTGCAGCGGCGCGCCACCCTGAACCGGCTGCTGTTCCCCGGTCCCGCAGGCGAATTCGAGGCGCACCGGGAGAAGTACGGCGACACCACCGGGCTGTCGGCCAACCAGTTCTTCTACGGGCTGCGCCACGGCGAGGAGCATCGCGTCCAGCTGGAGAAGGGCGTCACGCTGCTCATCGGCCTGGAAGCCATCTCCGAACCCGACGAGCGCGGTATGCGCACGGTGATGTGCATTCTCAACGGCCAGCTGCGTCCGGTCGCGGTGCGGGACCGTTCCATCGCCAGCGAGGTGCCGGTCGCGGAGAAGGCCGACAAGACCAACCCGGGTCATCTCGCCGCGCCGTTCGCCGGTGTCGTGACCTTGGCGGTGTCCGAAGGTGATTCGGTCGCGACGGGCGACGTCATCGGCACCATCGAGGCGATGAAGATGGAGGCGGCGATCACCGCGCCGCGGGCAGGCACCGTCGCCCGGGTCGCGATCGCGAAGGTACAGCAGGTCGAAGGCGGTGATCTGCTGGTCGAACTGGCGGTCACCGAGTCCGAATGACCCGTATCGTCGCCGGGTCGGCGGGCGGGCGGCGCCTGCGGGTGCCGCCCGCCGGGACCCGCCCCACCTCGGACCGGGTCCGTGAGGCGCTGTTCAGCGCGCTCGACGCCAGGCTCGACCTGGACGGCGCCCGCGTGCTCGACCTCTATGCCGGATCGGGTGCGCTCGGCCTGGAGGCGCTCTCGCGCGGTGCGGGCCACGCGCTGCTGGTCGAATCCGACCGCAAGGCCGCCGCCGTCATCCGCGGCAACATCACCGACCTGGGTCTGCCGGGCGCCGAGCTGCGTCAGGGCGCGGTCGCCTCGATCCTGCGCCAGGGCGGCGCGGGCGAATTCGACCTCGTCTTCTCCGATCCGCCTTACGACGTGGACACCACCGTGGTCGCCGACGACCTGCGCCTGCTCGCCGACCACGGCTGGCTGGCGCCCGGCGCCCTCGTCCTGGTCGAACGATCCATCCGCTCCCCGGAACTCACCTGGCCTCGGGAATACACCCCCGCCAAGGCCCGCAAGTACGGCGAAACCCGCATCGAACTCGCCGAATACGACGGTCCCACTGAACCTTAGGGCGAACTGCCGAGCGCAGCGAGGCAAGCCCCGAAGGTGGACGGCACCGGGGAAGCGAAGCGCCCCCGATGCGCAATCGATCCGGTCAGCGGGCAGTATGCCGAGCGCAGCGAGGCTTACGGCCCGCATTAGGGTCGAGGGCATGGCTGGAGCATTGTGTCCCGGATCCTTCGATCCGGTCACCAACGGGCATCTCGACGTATTCATCAGGGCGGCGGCGCAATTCGACGAGCTGGTGATCACCGTATCGGTGAATCCGAAGAAGCAGGGCATGTTCACGGTGGAAGAGCGGATGGAGATGCTGCGCGAGGCGACGGCGGAGCTGCCGAATGTGCGGGTGGCGTCCTGGCAGGGGCTGACCGTCGACTTCGCGAAGCAGGAGGGGATCGGGGCGATCGTGAAGGGACTGCGCGACGCCACCGATTTCGGATACGAGTGGCCGATGGCGCAGATGAACAAGAAGCTCACCGGCGTCGACACCTTCTTCATCGCGACCAATCCGACCTACAGTTATCTGTCCAGCTCGCTGGTCAAGGAGGTGGCCGCCTACGGCGGTGACGTCTCGGACATGCTGCCCGCGTCGGTGCACAAGCGGCTGCTCGCGCGGCTCGCCGAGAAACGCGCCTGAACGCGAAAAGGCCCCGATTCCTTGGGAATCGGGGCCTTTTCGCGTTCGTCAGAAGACCAGGCCGCGTAGCGCGAGGAACCGCAACCCGCCGACCGCCGCGGTCAGCGCCAGGACCGCACCCGCCTGTGCCGCGCCGCCGAGCCCGGGCGCCCAGATCTCGAGGGCGGCCAAGCCGGCCGTGCTGAGCCCGAGGCCGATGAGGGCGAGGCCGCCGCCCTCCCACTGTGCGGTGAACCAGCCGACTCGTCCGGCGGCGTGGAAGGTGAGTTGGCGGTGCAGTTCGTTGGCGATCACGGTGGAGACGACCGATCCGGCGACATTGGCCACCAGCGGTCCGATTCCGTGCATGGCGAAGAACAGCAGCACATAGGCGACATTGCTGGAGCCGCCGACCAGCGCGAACCGGATCAGCTGTGCGAAGGCGCGGTCCCCGCGCAGGTAGCGCACCAGCCGCTCGAATCGGACGTCGGTCAGAGTGCCGATGCCCGGGTATGCGACAGCCCACGGGGTGTACATGCTCGCGGGGAGAACCGCCTGCCGTGGTGCTTCGAGAACCGTCATGGTCATTCCTTCATCAATGTCATCTAAAAATGTAGCACCAAGCGGAGGGTGGTTCTCCACTTCTTTGTGTGGCGTGCGAGACACTGACGACGACACACCGCTACAAGGTCTCGGCGTGGGCGGTGATCGGAGGCACACTGGCCTAGGTAGACACGGCAGAGAAGCGGGAGTGAGCCATGTATCGCGTATTCGAAGCACTCGACGAGCTGGTGGCCATCGTCGAAGAGGCGCGTGGCATCCCGCCGACTCGTAACTGCATCGTGCCGCGCGGTGACGTGCTCGAACTCCTCGACGACGTGCGCGATGCGCTGCCCGGTGAACTCGACGACGCCCAGGATGTCCTCGACCACCGGGACAAACTCGTCTCCGACGCCAGATCCTCGGCCGAGACCACCGTGACCGCCGCCAACGAGCAGGCCGAGGAAACCATCGGCAGCGCCCGCCTCGAAGCCGACCGCATCCTCGCCGACGCCAAGGCCCACGCCGACCGGATGGTCGCGGAGGCCGGCGCGCACGCCGACCGGCTCGTCGCCAGCGCCCAGTCCGAAGCCGACCGGGTCGTCGCCGACGGCAATGCCGAGTACGAGGCCGTCACCGGACGGGCCCGAGTGGAATCCGAGCGCATGATCGAAGCCGGTCAGGCCTCCTACGATCGCTCGGTCGCCGATGGTCAGGCCGAGCAGTCGCGCCTGGTGCAGCAGACCGAAGTGGTGCGGGCCGCGCACGCCGAATCGGCGCGCCTGATCGACAGCGCCCAGGCCGAGGCCGACCGGATGCGCGACGAATGCGACCACTACGTCGACTCCACGCTGGCCGACTTCGAAGAGACCCTGAACACCACCCTGCGGACCGTCGGCCGTGGCCGCCACCAGCTGCGCTCCGGCACGGGCGCCCCCGACTACCTCTCCGAGTACCGGCGCTGACGCTCGCATTTGGGATCGGATAGCCCGCTCCAGTACTGTGGAGTGGTTGCCCATCCTGTTTTCCGATCGTGAGGTGAGTTCGTGATGCCCGCTGACCGCGGTTCCGTATCGCGTTCGCGTGCGGCCTCGCGCCGCGAGCCCGACGGTGCCTTCGTGCTCGACACTCGCAGCCTGGGGCGCCGCCCCGGCGATATGCGGGAGTTGCGGCGCACCGTCACTCTCGGCGATCGGATGGGGCTGGAGATGATCGCCGTCCCCGCGGGCGCCGAGATGGAGCTCGATCTGATGCTGCAATCGGTGTCCGAAGGTGTGCTGGTCACCGGTTCGGTGACCGCGCCGACCGAGGGGGAGTGCTCACGCTGCCTGGAGCCGTTCACCGGCGACGTGCGGCTGTCACTGACCGAGTTGTTCGCCTACCCGGACAGTGCCACCGAGCAGACCACCGAGGAAGACGATATCCACCGCCTGGTCGACGACACCATCGACCTGGAACCGGTGATCATCGACGCGATCGGACTGGCGCTTCCGCTCCAGCCGCTGTGCACCCCCGACTGCACCGGGCTGTGCTCGGAATGCGGGGTGCGGATGGCGATTGCGGGATCTGATCACTCGCATGAGATACTTGACCCTCGCTGGGCCAAGCTCGCGTCATTTGCCGCCGCAGAGTCTTTCGATGAAGACGCGCCCAAGCAAGACCAAGACCAGTAGTAGTTACGAACCCCGTTAAGAACTAGGAGAGTCAGTCGTGGCCGTTCCCAAGCGCCGGATGTCCCGTTCCAACACCAGGTCGCGGCGCAGCCAGTGGAAGGCTGCCGCGCCGACCCTGATCACCTGCCCGAACCGCGCCTGTGGCCAGCAGACCCTGCCGCACGTGGCCTGCCCGTCCTGCGGCACCTACAAGGGTCGCCAGGTCACCGCAGCCGTCTGACGGTTCGATCTGCACGCGACGTGACCTCAAGCAAGGACGCCACCGGAGCGACCGGTGACCACGCGAGCCTGCTCACCGCCCTCGGAGTCGACGTACGGCCGGATCTGCTGCGCCTCGCGCTGACGCACCGGTCGTACGCCTACGAGAACGGTGGGCTGCCGACCAATGAGCGCCTGGAATTCCTGGGCGACTCCGTACTCGGTCTGAGCATCACCGAGCGCCTGTACCACGAGCACCCGGACAAGTCCGAGGGTGAGTTGGCGAAGCTGCGCGCGAGTGTGGTGAACATGCACGCGCTCGCCGAGGTGGCGCGCGGGCTCGGCAGCGGCGGTCTCGGACCGCACCTGCTGCTCGGCAAGGGTGAGGAACTCACCGGCGGCCGGGACAAGCCCAGCATTCTCGCCGACGGTATGGAGTCCCTGCTGGGTGCCGTGCATCTCGAGCACGGCATCGAGGTGGCGCGCGGCGTCGTGCTTCGGCTGTTCGCCGAACTGCTCGAGCGCGGGCCCCGCATGGGCGCCGGGCTCGATTGGAAGACCAGCCTTCAGGAGCTCACCGCCGAACGTGGCATCGGTGTGCCCAGCTACGAGATCACCTCGACCGGCCCCGACCACGACAAGGAGTTCACTGCGACCACGGTGATCGCCGGGCAGTCCTACGGCCAGGGCATCGGACGTTCCAAGAAGGAAGCCGAGCAGAAGGCGGCGGGCGCCGCCTATCAGGCGCTGACCGCCGAATCCTGACGTGCCCGAACTTCCCGAGGTCGAGGTCGTACGACGCGGTCTGGCCGAGCATGTGGTCGGCCGGGTCATCGACGCGGTGTCGGTCACCCATCCACGGTCGGTACGGCGGCATCTCGAAGGCGCCGCCGATCTCGCCGCCCGGTTACAGGGGCTGCGGGTCGATTCCGCGCAGCGGCGCGGGAAATTCCTGTGGCTCACCTTCGACGATCCCGAGTACGCGCTGGTCGTGCATCTCGGGATGAGCGGTCAGATGCTGGTGCAGCCGGCCGACGCGCCGCAGGAGAAGCACGCGCACATTCGCGCCACCCTGCACGACGGTACCCAGTTGCGGTTCGTCGACCAGCGCACCTTCGGTGGTTGGGCACTCTCCCCACTTGTCGATGTCGACGGCACCCGGCTGCCCGAGGCCGTCGCGCACATCGCCCGTGACCCGCTGGACCCGCTGTTCGACCTCGACCGGGCGGTGGCCGCCATTCGGGCGAAGCGGACCGAGATCAAACGCGTCCTGCTCGACCAGAACGTCATCTCCGGGGTCGGCAACATCTATGCCGACGAAGCGTTGTGGCGGGCAAAGATTCACGGGAACCGGATTGCCTCAGCGTTGACCAAGACCGCCATCCGGGACCTGCTGACTGAAGCGACCGCGGTGATGCGCGATGCGTTGACTGCGGGCGGTACGTCCTTCGACGCGCTGTATGTCAACGTCAACGGCGAATCCGGTTACTTCGAGCGCGCGCTGAATGTCTACGGGCGTGAGGACGAGCCGTGTCGGCGGTGTGGTGCGCCGGTTCAGCGGATGCGGTTCATGAATCGTTCATCCTTCTTCTGTGGCAAGTGTCAACCGAAGCCGCGTGGAGTGTAGGAGCGCGGAGTCCTCGCTTCTTCAGGCTGGCTCGCTGGTTCCCTGGTCGAAGTATTACTTCAAGTACTACAATTGTGGTATGGCCATGCCTTTGCCGAGCGACGACTACACCGACAAGAAGTCCGTGACACTGCGGCGGAGCCTCATTTCAGAGGTCGAAGACCTCGCAGGTCGGCGCGGATTCTCGGCCGCGACGGACGAGGCCCTCGCGCAGTGGGTCGCTCGCACCCGGCTGCGCCGGGCCATCGAAGAGTACGAGCGGACCGCCGGGGTGATCACGCCGGACGAGATGGAGGCGATTGTGCGCCGTGTAGGCGGGTTGTGAGCCGCCGAAGTGCCGTGACCTCCTTCTCCGGGTCGGCGGTCGTCCTCGACGCGCAAGCTATGTCGCTGCTCGGCGAGCCGGATCATCACCCGGACAAAAGACAACTTGTCGGCCTGCTCAAGGCATACGAACAAGCAGGTTTCATGGTCGGTCTGAGCGTGGTCACGCTAGCCGAACAACGCCGGGCCGGCCAAGCAGGTCAACGCTTGCTGTGGTGGAGCTCGAGGTTGATCAGAGTCCCGGTGTCGGAGGAGATCGCCGAGCATGCGCGAGATCTGCTCGATGCCGCAGGGTTGGACGGACATCGCTCGGTCGTGGACGCCCTCGTCGTCGCGACAGCGGCCACCTCCCCGGATCAAGCCCGCGTGGTGTCCAGCGACGCTTCGCACATCCCCGAACTGTGCTCCGCCGCATCAGAGGGGCGTCCCCTCGCAGTTGAGTTCAGACACGTGTGAGCTCCGGACTCGAGCTATTAACCCAGGTCAGCCACGGTGTCTAATTCGATGCCGATCAGGGTCGGCAACATCTATGCCGACGAAGCGTTGGGGCGCGCCTGTCCAGCACATGAAGTTCATGAACCGATCGCCGTCGCGCAGAGTGTGCGAGACGCGTACGAGTCATTGGATTTGGATCTTGCCGCCGCCGTGAATGTGGCTCTCGCAGACCGCTACGACACCGTGGCGATCCTGACCCTCGATCGACGGGATTTCCGGGCCATCCGTCCGCTGACCGATGCGCCGTCCTTTCAGATACTCCCAGACGATCTGTAGCCATGGATCGCGTACCGCCGGGCAGGGAAAGCCTCGCGGGGTGTGCGGGCGGCGAGATACCGTTTCTGCTAGGTGGCCGGACATGGGGTCGGCCGCTCGGGAGGAAGGATCTTATGCGCAAGCTCACGTACTACGTCGCAGCCACGATCGACGGATTCATCGCCACCGAGGAGGGGTCGGTCGACTTCTTTCCGGTGGGAGGTGACCACGGTCCGGCGATCACGGCGCAGTATCCGGAGACGTTGCCGACCAAGGTGCGGGAGGCGCGGGGGATCACCAAGAAGGCCGCCTACTTCGACACGGTCCTGATGGGGCGCAAGACGCACGACTTCGGGGTGCGCACGGGTACGTCGAGCCCGTACGCGCATCTGCGGCAGTTCGTGGTCTCCACCACGCTGCCCGAAAGTCCGGATCCGGCGGTCGAATTGATCGCGGCGGATCCGGTGGCAAAGGTGCGGGAGCTGAAACGTGAGAAGGGGCTGGGTATCTGGCTGTGCGGCGGCGGGGAACTCGCGCAGGCGCTGCTGCCGGAGATCGATCAGATCTTCCTGAAGCTGTATCCGATCGTGCTGGGCCGCGGTAAGTCGCTGTTCGGGTCGGGGCCGCAGCTGCCCGACGCGGCCCGCTTCCGGGTGATCACCAGTCGCGTCTTCGAGGACGGAGTCGCGTTCGTGAAATACAGCCGGATTCGATAACCGCCATGACCGACCAGGACCCGATCGTGCCCGGCCCGGTGGAAGCGCTGCGCGAAATCGGGTTCTGGTTGGAACGCGAACGTGCGGAAACCCATCGGGTGAAGGCCTACCGGCGGGCCGCCGATATCGTGGCGCGGCTCTCCGACGCCGAACGCGTGCGACACGAACGCGCGCACAGCTGGCAGGAGCTGGCCGGGATCGGCCCGAAGACCGCCGCGGTGATCGAGCAGGCCTGCGCGGGCACCCTGCCGCCGTATCTGGCGGATCTTCGTACGGCCGCGAAACCCATCGGTGTCCCGGGGAAACCGTTGCGGGCCCGGTTGCGCGGTGACCTGCACACTCACTCGGACTGGTCCGACGGCGGCAGCCCGATCGTCGAGATGATGAGCGTCGCAGCGGCTCTGGGCCACGAATACTGCGCGTTGACCGACCATTCGCCGCGTCTCACCGTGGCCAACGGATTGTCCGCCGATCGCCTGCGCCGTCAGCTGGATGTCGTGGCGGAGCTGAATCAGCGGCTGTCGCCGTTCCGGATCCTGACCGGGATCGAGGTCGACATTCTCGACGACGGCACGCTCGATCAGGAAGCGGAGCTGCTCGCGGAACTGGATATCGTGGTGGCGAGCGTGCATTCGCATCTGCGCGCCGACAGCGCGACGATGACCAAGCGGATGGTCTACGCCGTCGCGAACCCGAATGTGGACGTACTCGGCCACTGCACCGGCCGCCTGGTCACCGGCGGCCGCGGCACCCGCCCCGAATCCAGCTTCGACGCGGAGGTGGTGTTCGAGGCGTGTAAGCAGTACGGCACGGCCGTGGAGATCAACTCCCGCCCGGAACGCCGGGATCCGCCCGGACGTTTGATCCAGCTGGCGCTGGCGACCGGCTGCTACTTCTCCGTCGATACCGACGCGCACGCTCCGGGGCAGCTCGACTGGCAGGGCTACGGCTGCGAACGCGCGGTCGCCCATGGTGTTCCGGCCGAGCGCGTGATCAACACCTGGCCGCTGGCGGATCTGCTCGACTGGCGAACCGGATAGTCCCGCAACGATATTCGTGGCGCGGCCGATGTCGGCCGGGTGAACGATCGGCGAACAGTCGTGCACCGCGTCGGCGGAGCGCTCGCCGCGGTCGAGAATGGAGGCCAGGTGCGCTGCTGCGGGCCGCCGGGTCGGTTGGGGAGTGGAAACACTGGTGGGCGATTTTCCGCTGGACACGGTCCTGGCGCTGATCGGTATCGCGGTGCCGGTGGGCGCGTTCCTGTGGGAGTTCGCGGTGGTCGGACGCCGCCGCCTGGGCTACCGCGTGCAGATGGACACGCCGGTGACCGGCGAGATCACCTCGGCGTTCCCGGGTGTGCTGGAGCAGCTGAGCCCGGATCCGGCGACGCTGCGGGATCTGTCGGTGGTGCTGGTGCGGGTGGAGAACAGTGGCGCGAGCGCGATCGAGCCCGGCGACTATCTGCTGCCCTCGCCGAGAATCGGTCTGCACCTGCGGTTTCCGCAGCGCCGGGTGATCGGCATGGCGGTGACCGAACTCAGCGATCCGGTGCTGGCGGACAGCCTGGGCAGCCGGTCGGGTATCGGGGTGCGCGAGGACACCGGCGGACATATCGGCGTGATCGACCTACCGAAGGTCGGGCTGGACCGGTCGCAGCACTACAAGATTCTGGCGATCCTGCAACGCTCCGAGGGCAATGGCGAATATCCGGTACCGACGCTGGTGGGCGGGATCAAGGGTGGGCGGGTCACCGAGACCCGGAGTCGCACCGGGGCCTCGCGCGTGATGCTGGCGCTGGTCGCCTTCCTGGTGCTGGTGATCGGCGTGCAGTTCGCGGTCACGGCGCTGGAACCGGAGCCGGTTGCGCTGGAGTGCGCCGGGGGCCGATTGACCCTGGTCGGTTCCTCGGCCTTCGAGCCGGTGATCCGGGCGGCCGCGCAGCAGTACGGAAAGCGCTGCACCGGAGCGGAATTCACCTTCGAATTCGAGGGCACCGAACGTGGCCTGGATCGAGTCACGGTGCAGGGCAAGCAAGATCGAGAACTGCTGACGATCAGCGACGGCGCGAAGGGCGCGGCCTATCCCGCGCTGCGGCATCGGGCGCTGGCGGTCGCGCTGTTCTCGGTGATCGTGCACCGCGAGGCCGGGGTCCGCGATCTCACCGTCGCGCAGGTCCGGGATCTGTATCAGGGCCGGATCACCAACTGGAAAGAGTTGGGCGGCAACGATATTCCGGTCGTACTGGTGAACCGCCTGCCCGGTTCGGGCACCCGCGACACCTTCGACCGCCGCCTGCTGGACGGCGCGCAGCAGCCGCCGCGCCGCCATGTCAGCTGTACCGGCATCCGGGATCTGATCGGCCGCGGGCCCGAGCACTGCGACGTGCAGGTGACCAGCGACATGATCGAGGCGGTGCGCCTGCTGCCCGGTGCGATCGGCTACAGCTCGTTCGCCGAGGCGAGCCGCGCCGAGGTGGTGCCGGTCACCCTCGGAGGCGTCGCGGCCGACCGCGACGCCGCGATCGCCCGCAGCTATCCGTTCTGGGGCGTCGAGTACGCCTACACCTACGGCGACCCGCCCGGCGATACCCTGGCGGCGGCGTTTCTGCGCTACCTGACCGAGCAGACCGGTCAGGAGGTGCTGCGGGCCTTCGGCAACGCGCCGTGCGCGGACCTGCCGGACCGGGAACGCTGCCTGCCCGACCGGTGATGTCACAAACCGCCGGGCTATCGCGTCCTATGAGCGAGGACCGACGAAAGGACATCACCGATGACTCGACTGAACCTGCACGAGCTCGCGCCCGAGGTCTACAAGGGCTGGTACGACGCGGAGATGGCGATTCGCCGCGGACCGCTCGACGCGACCGTCCGTGAGCTGGTCAAGATCCGTGTCTCGCAGATCAACGGCTGCCTGTTCTGCATCGATATGCACACCACCGACGCCCGGCTGCACGGCGAGACCGAACAGCGGATCTACTACCTGAACGCCTGGCGGGAGTCGGTGAAGTTCTCCGACGCGGAGAAGGCCGCGCTGGCCTACGCCGAGGAGGTGACCGCGCTCGGGCCGCACGGCGTGACCGACGCGGTCTGGGCCGGCGTCGAGAAGCACTTCGAGGAGGGCGCGCGGGCCGGTCTGGTCGCCGTGACGGCCATGATCAACCTGTGGAACCGGATCGGCGTGCCGTTGCGAATGGAGCCGCCGCAGCCGTGAGCCGCTCGTTCAGTCGGCCGGGGGCAGGATCGGCCGGCTGAACAATTCCTCGATCGGCTGCGGGCCGGTGTAGCGCTGGCAGTTGCAGGGCACCCACTCGTAGAGGCCGCCGATGGTCCGGCGGCGGATCTCGGTGTGGCACTGGCCTTTTTCCGGATCGTGCATGGACAGGTCGTGGCCGCAGCCGCAGCGGGCAACGATGGGCTTGTCGCGGCCGGTCCGGCGGCCGAAGCGGCCCACCGCCCAGCCGACGCCGAGCAGTCCGGCTCCGATCGCGAGACTGAGGGGATCCAGCATGGTTCCAGGGTAGGCCAGCCGGAAGTTGTCGGTGGCCTGAGCCAGGATGGACCCATGACCGAACTATCGTTGCGGGAACTGAACCGGACGCTGCTGGTGCGCCAGCGGCTGGCCGAGCGGGTCGAGCTCGCGCCGCTGGAGTTGATCCGGCATCTGGTGGCGGTCCAGGGCCAGGAACCGAATTGGCCCTACGTCGGGTTGTGGACTCGGCTGGCGGATTTCGAGCAGGGTGCGCTCGAGAAGCTACTTGTCGATCGTAAAGTGTTGCGCTCCACCATGATTCGGCGCACTGTCCATCTGGCGGCGGCCGAGGATTTCGCCTGGCTGCGCCCGACCCTGCAACCCTGGATCGACGCCCTGCTCAACGCGGCCTACTTCCGCGACGAGATCGAGGGCATCGATCTGGATCGGCTGGCCACCGAGGGTCGCGCCCTGCTGTCCGGTAAAGCGTTGTCCCGCAGCGATCTCGGCACGCTGCTCGCCGAGCGGTTCCCGGATCGCCATGTGCGCCGCCTGGCCGAGTCGGTGGAGGTGCTGGTGCCCATGGCGCACAGCGCCGATACCGGCTCCTGGGGGCGCTGGCGCAATCGCTACGTCACCATGAGCCTGGCCGACGAGTGGCTCGGCGCGCCGCTCGGCACGGCCGCCCCGGAGCAATTGATCCGCCGCTACCTGGCCGCCTTCGGCCCGGCCACCGTCGCCGACATGCAGAACTGGTCCGGCGTTACCCGGCTGGCCGAGGTCATCGATGGAATGCGTTCGGAGCTGGCGGTTTTCACCGACGATCAGCACAAGGTGCTGTTCGATCTGCCCGATGCTCCGTTCGCGGACCCGGACCTGGCGGTCCCGGTCCGCTTCCTGCCCGCCTTCGACAACGCCCTGCTCGGCCACAAGGACCGCCGCCGCATCATCGCCGAGGCCGACCGGCAGCGCACCGCCAGGGAAGCCTCCGCCGGTGTCCCGATGTACCTGGTCGACGGCTTCGTGCACGGCCGCTGGGCACTGGACGGCGCCACCGTCCGGATCACCCCGTGGTACCCGTTCACCGGTTCCGCCGAGGCCGAGGTGCGCGCCGAGGCCGAGGCGCTGCTGAGCTTCCTCGCCCCGGCGGAGGCGGGCAAGGTCGTCATCGAGAAGTGACCTGGCCGCGCCGCCGCGTGATCACCTCGCCCTGCTGGATGCGCACGGTGGTGCCGGACGGGTCGCGGAAGGCGGAATCGCGCGGGCCCCACGGCCGGTCGACCGGCTCCTGAAGTACCTCGGCCCCAGCGGCTTTCACGCGCTCGAAGGTGGCGTCGAGATCGTCGGTGGTGAACACCAGCATCGGCAGCACCCCTTTGCCGAGCAGTGCCGCCAGCGCGTCGCCGTCCTCCTGGGAGCGACCCGCGTGCGGGGTCGACAGCACGTATTCCAGGCCGGGCTGATCGGGGCTGGTCAGGGTGACCCAGCGCTTGTCGCCGGTGCCGAGATCGGTGCGGAGTTCCAGGCCGAGCGCGTCACGGTAGAAGGCGAGCGAAGCGTCGACATCCAGCGCGGTGATCTGGCAGTACTGGAGCGCGAGGGTGGCGCGGCGGGGCGGTTCGAAAGGTGTGTTGCACATGAGAATTACGGTAGGCGCGCGACCAGGTCCCGGGCTTCTCGATTCCTGATCACCTGTGTGCTTGGCTGGGGCGATGCGGAAACGGACATGGCTGATGGTCGCTGCCGCCGGGGCGGCGCTGCTCTGGGGTGAATGGGCGAACTGGCGCGCCTCGCGCCGGGGCCTGGGGCCGGACCACGGTGGTTCCGAGGCGGTGGTGGTGCTGGGTTACCGCAATCCCGGCGCGCGGGCCAACGCGATGAACCGGTGGCGGGTGCGCGCCGGGCTGCGCTCATGCGATCCCGCCGCCTCCGAGACTCGCCTGGTGCTCTGCGGCGGCGCGTGCGCGGGCCCGCAGAGCGAGGCCGCGCTGATGGCGCGCTATGCCCGCTCGCGTGGATATCGCGGTGCCCTCGTGCTGGAGGACCAGAGCCGATCCACCTGGGAGAACATCGCTTTCACAATTCCGCTGCTGCACGGAGTGGAGCGCGTCAAGATCGTGTCGGTGCCGTTGCACGCCGAGCGGGCCAGACGCCTGCTCGCGCGGCAGAGTCCGGAACTCGCCGTCCGTCTGGTACCTGCCGCAGACTATCGCTTCGGCGAGTGGCTGCCCCTGAAACCACTGCTCGCGCTGTACGGACTGCGCAAGGACCGCGCGGGCTGAGCCCACGCGCCGGACGCGCCCTTAGTCTGATGTCCTACTGGACCCAGAGCGCATGCGAGCGCAGCGAGCAAGCTCCAAAGCTGGACCGCATCGGGGAAGCGAAGCGCCCCCGATGCGCAATTGATCCGGTCAGCGGGCCGAAAGCCGAGCGCAGCGAGGTGTCGGCACGCGGTTAGGCTCTGTGCCCATGAAATCTGTGTTGGTGGTCCGCGACAGCGGGATCGAGCGCCGATGAGCGGCGTCACCATCGGGCAGGCCGCGGCATTCGTCGGCATCACGACCAAAACCGTGCGGCACTATCATGCGCACGGGCTGGTCGCCGAGCCCGAACGCGACGCCTCGGGCTACCGGCGCTACGGGTCGGCCGAGCTGCTGCGGCTGGTCCAGGTGCGCACCCTGGCCGGCGCGGGAGTGCCGCTGGCCGAGATCGCGGCGCTGCTCGACGCCGACGCCGACCGGTTCGCCGCGGCCGTGGCCGAGGTGGAGCGTGACCTCACCGCGCGGATCGAGGAATTGACCGCCCGCCGCGACACTTTGAACCGGCTGACCGACGGCAACCGGGCCCTGCTGCCCGACCGCGCGGTGGCGCTGCTGGAGCGGATGCCCGGGCTCGGATTCAGCCAGTCCGAGGTGGCCACCGCGCGCGAAGGCTGGGTATTGGCAAAAGCCCTGGTACCGGAAGGTTTCGAGGAGTATCTCGACCATCTGGAGCAGGCGATGCAGGATCCGGGATTCGTCGCGATCAGCCTGCGCGCCTCCGAGGTCGCGACCTGGACGCCCGACGATCCCCGCATCCCGGGCCTGGCCACCGACATGGTCGAGCACTATCTCGCCAATCCCGAGCAGTTGAAGATCCTGACGGGTATGCAGGCACGCACCGATGCCGGGGCCCGATACCGGATGATCGCCGACCACGGCGAGGAGCAGGAGTCCGCCGCGGCCAAGGTGGCCGCGCTCATGGAAGCCAAGCTCCGCGCCGCGGGCGTCTACATTCCGCGCCGGGACGAGGGCTAACCGACCGGGAATCGGCGATCCAACTCCAGATTCAGCTCCAGCACATCGACCCGCGGCTCACCGAGGAACCCGAGCGCGCGGCCTTTGCTGTGTGCCGCGACGACCTCCCGCACCTGCTCCGGGCCGATTCCGCGGGCCTGGGCGACGCGCGCGACCTGAATGGCCGCGTACTCCGGCGAGATGTTCGGATCCAGGCCGCTGCCGCTGGCGGTCACCGCGTCGGCCGGGACGGCCGGCTCGGCCGGAGCGTCGCCGATGATCGGGACGATCTGCCCCGCCGAGTAATCCGCGCCCGGCTCGGCGCATTCGACCCGCACGCCCAGGTAGGCGGTCAGGAACGGGGTGGCCGGGCACGCCTGGTTGACGCTCACCACCCGGGTCGGCCGCGACACCCGGCCGTCGGCATTGCGCGGACCGAGCACCGAGAGCACCGCGCCGACACCGTCTTCGGTGCAGAACGGGCGGTGACCGTCGACCCCCTCACGGTCGCCGATCTCCTTGCTGCGCGCGCAGACCGTGGACAGCAGGCTCAGCGTGGTCTCGGCCGGGTCGGCGGCGAGGGTGTCCACGATGCTCTCCGGGCCGAGATTGCTCGCCGAGCTGGACAGTCCGTCGTATCCATCGCCCGCGGCGGAGGGACGGCTCTGGAAGTACCGCGGCAGCGCCGCACCGTCCGCGTCGGTGAAGGATTGGCCGATCAGGCTGGAGCCCACCACTTTTCCGTCGACCCGCAGCAGCGACCCTTCTGCCTTGTCGTGCAGGCCGGGCAGCTGTGCGAAGGCGTAAACCGCCAGGGGATAGACGATTCCGGTGATCGCCGTGAGTACCAGCAGGGCGCGCAGGGCGGCGAGATGCTGCCGGAGCCAGGTTGACAGTCGCATATCAGGACATCCCAGGGAGGTGTTGGACGATCAGGTCGATGAATTTGATGCCGAGGAACGGGGCGATCACGCCGCCCAGTCCGTAGAGCAGCAGGTTGCGGCTCAGCAACTTCGACGCGTTCGAGGGCCGGTAGCGCACCCCGCGCAGGGCAAGCGGAATGAGCGCGACGATGACCACGGCGTTGAAGACGACCGCGGACAGGATCGCGGACTGCGGGCTGGCCAGCCGCATGATGTTGAGCAGGTCCAGGCCCGGGAACAGCGCCACGAACAACGCGGGAATGATCGCGAAGTACTTGGCGATGTCGTTGGCGATGGAGAACGTGGTGAGCGCGCCGCGCGTGATCAGCAACTGCTTGCCGATCTCCACGATCTCGATCAGCTTGGTCGGATCGGAGTCCAGATCGACCATGTTCCCGGCCTCTTTGGCCGCCGAGGTGCCGGTGTTCATGGCGACGCCGACATCGGCCTGGGCCAGGGCGGGTGCGTCGTTGGTGCCGTCGCCGGTCATGGCGACCAGCCGTCCGCCGTCCTGCTCCTTCTTGATGAGGGCGAGTTTGTCCTCGGGGGTGGCCTCGGCGAGGAAGTCGTCCACGCCGGCTTCGTCGGCGATCGCCTTGGCGGTCAGTGGATTGTCGCCGGTGATCATGACGGTGCGGATACCCATGCGCCGCATCTCGTCGAAACGTTCGCGCATGCCCTGCTTGACGACGTCCTTGAGGTGGATGACGCCCAGTAGCCGGGCGGTGCCGTCCTGGATCTCACCGACCACCAGCGGTGTGCCGCCGGAGGCGGAGATGCCGTCGACGAGGGTGCCGATCTCGCCGGGGACGTGGCCGCCGTGCGCGCGCACCCACTCGGTGACGGCACTGGCTGCCCCCTTGCGCAGCCGGTGCCCGTCGCCGAGGTTCACGCCCGACATCCGGGTCTGCGCGGTGAATTCCACCCATTCCGCGCCGAGCAGTTCACCGGGCGTGCGTTCACGCTTGTTGTAGGCCTGCTTGGCGTAGACCACGATGGAACGGCCCTCGGGTGTCTCGTCGGCGAGGCTGGACAGCTGGGCCGCGTCGGCGAGCTCGTCGTCCGGAATGCCCGGCACCGGAACGAAATCCGAGGCCTGCCGGTTACCGAGGGTGATGGTGCCGGTCTTGTCCAGCAGCAGGGTGTTGACGTCACCGGCGGCCTCGACCGCGCGCCCCGACATGGCCAGCACATTGCGCTGCACCAGCCGGTCCATGCCGGCGATGCCGATGGCCGAGAGCAACGCGCCGATGGTGGTCGGGATCAGGCAGACCAGCAGCGCGACCATCACGATGCCGGTGATGCCGTGCACGTCCAGAGCGACGGTGTCGGCGACACCGGGGTTGTTCGCCTTGGAGAAGATGGCCAGCGGCTGCAAGGTCGCCACCGCGAAGACGAAGATGATCGTCAGCGCGGCGAGCAGGATGTTCAGCGCGATCTCGTTCGGCGTCTTCTGCCGGGCGGCACCCTCGACCAGCGCGATCATCTTGTCGATGAAGCTGGCGCCGGGTTCCTGGGTGATCCGCACGACGATCCGGTCCGACAGCACGGTGGTGCCGCCGGTGACGGCGGAGCGGTCACCACCGGATTCCCGGATCACGGGGGCGGATTCGCCGGTGATGGCCGATTCGTCCACGGAGGCAATGCCTTCGACGACGTCGCCGTCACCCGGGATGACCTGCCCGGCTTCGACGACCACGTAGTCGCCGCGCTGGAGTTCGGGCGCTCCGACGCTCTGCTCGGTGCTTCGGGCGCCCGGTGACCAATCGACCAGGCGCCGAGCCATGGTGTCGGTCTTGGCTTTTCGCAGGGTGTCGGCCTGCGCCTTGCCGCGTCCCTCCGCGACCGCCTCGGCCAGATTCGCGAAAATCACTGTGAGCCACAGCCATACCACGATCGCCCAGGCGAAGAAGCCGGGGTCCACGAGAGCGAGCAGGGTGGACCAGACGGCGCCGATCTCGACGATCAGCATGACCGGGTTGCGCCACATGATCCGCGGGTCGAGCTTGCGGATCGCCCCGGGGAGCGAGGTCAGCAACATCGTCGGATCGAGAACGCCCGATCGGACGCCGGAGCCCGGCGCGGTCGTGTCGGTAGAGCTGGTCATATCAGTGGATTCCTTCAGCGAGCGGCCCGAGCGCGAGGGCGGGCAGGAAGGTGAGTGCGACCAGGATCACGGTCACGCCGACGACCATGCCGACGAACTGCGGCCGGTGCGTCGGCAGCGTGCCGATCGACTCGGGGGTGTGGCCCTGCCGGGCGAGCGAACCCGCCAGTGCCAGGACGAAGATGATGGGCAGGAACCGGCCGAGCACCATGGCCAGGCCGAGGGCGGTGTTGAACCATTCGGTATTGCCGGACAGGCCGCCGAACGCGGAACCGTTGTTGTTCGCCGCGGAGGTGAACGCGTACAGCACCTCCGAGAGCCCGTGCGGCCCGGTATTGAGCATGCTCGCCCGCTGTCCCGGCATCGCCATGGCCAGCGCGGTGCCGATCAGCACGATGAGCGGACTGATCAGGAAGTAGGACGCGGCCAGCTTGATCTCTCGCGGGGTGATCTTCTTGCCGAGGTACTCCGGCGTGCGCCCGACCATCAACCCGGCCACGAACACCGTGATCAGCGCGAGGATCAGCATGCCGTACAGGCCCGAGCCGGTACCGCCCGGCGCGACCTCGCCCAGCTGCATGTTGAACATCAACATCATGCCGCCGAGGCTGGTGTAGGAGTCGTGGAACGAGTCCACCGCGCCGGTGGAGGTCAGGGTGGTCGCGGTCGCGAAGGTCGCCGAATTCGAGACGCCGAAACGGGTTTCGACGCCCTCGAGGGACGCGCCGATCGCGGTCGGCACCGTGCCGTGGTGCTGCAACTGGAAGAGGTTCTGCAGCAGCAGGCTGCCCAGCGCGATCGTGCCCATCACCGCCACGATCGCGTAACCCTGCTTGCGGCTGCCGACCATGCGGCCGAAGGTGCGTGGCAGCGAGAAGCTGATCACCATGAGCAGGAAGATCTCCACCCAATTGGTCCAGGCGGTCGGATTCTCGAACGGATGCGCCGAATTCGCGTTGTAGAAGCCGCCGCCGTTGGTGCCGAGCTCCTTGATTACCTCCTGGCTGGCCACCGGGCCGCCCGGGATGGTCTGCTCGGCGCCGGTGAGCGTATGCGCGACCTGATCGTTGAGCTGGAAGTTCTGCACCGCGCCGCCGATGACGAGCACGAGCGCGAAGACGAACGCCAGCGGCAGCAGGACGCGCAGGGTGCCGCGCACCAGATCGACCCAGAAGTTGCCGAGTTCGCCGGTGTGGCGGCGTGCGAAACCGCGCACCAGCGCGATCGCGACCGCGATGCCGACCGCCGAGGAGACGAAGTTCTGCACCGTGAGCCCGGCCATCTGCACCAGGTGCCCCATGGTCGACTCGCCGGAGTAGTTCTGCCAGTTCGTATTCGTGACGAAACTGACCGCGGTGTTCCAGGCCAGCGCCGGGGTCATCTCGGTGCCCGGGTCGTTCAGGTGCAGCGGCAGTGTGCCCTGGACCAGCTGGAAGAAGAACAGGAACAGGATGCCGACGGCCGAGAAGGCCAGCACGCTGCGGGCGTACACGGCCCAGGTCTGTTCGACCTCCGGTTGCACGCCGATGACCTTGTAGACGGCTCGTTCCACCCGCGAGTGCTTCTTCGCGGTGTAGACGCGGTACATGTAGTCGCCGAGTGGCACATGCACCAGGGCGAGCGCGATGATCAGGGCCGCCGCGAAGGCGATCCCCGCCGTTGTCGTGTTCACCTAGAACCTTTCGGGGAAGAGCAGCGCGACGACCATGTAGACCGCGACGCCGACGGCCAGGATCAGACCGATCAGGTTCGCGATCACAGCTTCTCCACCCCCCGCTGGATCAGGCCCAGCAGCGCGAAGATCGCCACGGTGAGCACCGTGAACACCACGACAGACATTGAAAACCTCCATTGGCGCTCCCCTTGCTGGAGCGCGACAGGGTGAGTCAAGCGGTGATTCGGGCCGGTTCCGAGCTTCTTGACGGGTCCTTAGCGCCGCGACGGTGACGATTGACGCTTCGTTTACAGCAGATGCCGGTCGCAGCGAAAGGATGCCGTCAAGGTGCGGCGACATGCCGTCAACAGGCCGTAAAGATGCGCGGCCACCAGCACTGACGCGGGTAGAAACGACGAGTCCGGCCAGGCGGAGAACTCCAGCGCAACCGGTAACGCCATCCGCTGTGGAGAGGATTTCCCGCATGTCGACTGTCACCGTCGCGGTGCTCGCCGGATTCATCTGTTGCGCGCTGATCATTCGCGCGATCGCGTCGCGTGCCGATCAGGAGCTGCGACCCGCGATGATGGACGAGTGAATCGCGGGCAACTGCGCATCTACCTCGGTGCGGCACCTGGAGTCGGCAAGACCTACGCCATGCTGGGCGAGGCGCACCGCCGGCTCGAACGCGGCCGCGACGTGGTGGCGGCGGTGGTGGAGACCCACGGTCGGGCCAAGACCGCCGCGCTGCTCGAGGGCATCGAGCGGATCCCGCCGAAGCTGATCGACTACCGCGGCACGACGCTGCCCGAACTCGATGTCGCGGCCGTGCTGGCCCGGCGGCCCGCCGTGGTCCTGGTCGACGAGCTCGCGCACACCAACGCGCCGGGCAGCAAGCACGCCAAGCGATGGCAGGACGTCGAGGAGCTGCTGGCCGCCGGGATCGATGTGGTGTCGACGGTGAACGTGCAGCATCTGGAGAGCCTCAACGACGTCGTCGAGCAGATCACCGGAATCCAGCAGCAGGAGACCGTGCCGGACGCGGTGGTGCGCGGCGCGGATCAGGTCGAGCTGGTCGACATCACCCCGGAAGCGTTGCGGCGCAGGATGTCGCACGGCAATGTCTACAAGGCCGAGCGGGTGGACGCGGCGCTGCGGAACTACTTCCGGCCCGGAAACCTCACCGCGCTGCGGGAATTGGCGCTGCTGTGGCTGGCCGACCAGGTCGACGCCGCGCTGGCGAAATATCGGGCCGACCACCGGATCACCGAACTCTGGGAGGCCCGCGAGCGGGTCGTCGTGGCGGTGACGGGCGGGCCGGAATCGGAGACGGTGGTGCGCCGGGCCAGTCGCATCGCGACGAAGTCGAGCGCCGATCTGGTCCTGGTGCACGTGGTGCGCGGCGACGGCCTGGCCGGTGTGTCGACCGAGCGGCTGGGCCGCCTGCGCGAGCTGGCGGCCAGCCTGAACTCCAGTCTGCACACCGTCACCGGGGACGAGGTACCCTCCGCCCTCTTGGAATTCGCACGCGAGGTGAACGCGACCCAGCTGGTACTGGGTACCTCGCGGCGCTCGCGCTGGGCGCGCGTCTTCGACGAGGGCATCGGATCTGCGGTGGTGCAGCAGTCGGGCAAGATCGACGTGCACATGGTGACCCACGAGGAGGCCAATCGAGGGGCGCGCCGCTGGCCGTTCACGGCGCGGCAGCCGGTGACCGCCTGGGCCGGCGCGGTCCTGATCCCGGTGCTGGTCTGCGGAATCTGTCTGTCGCTCGATCCCTACCTGGCGCTCGGCGGACTGAGCGCTGTGTTCTTCGTCGGCGTCGTGGCCGTCGCCCTGCTCGGGGGCGTGGTGCCCGCGGCGTGCTCGGCGCTGCTGTCCGGGATGCTGCTGAACTGGTTCTTCGCGCCGCCGCGCTACAGCCTGACGATCGCCGAACCGGACAGCTTCGTCACTGTCGTCGTGCTGCTCATCGTGGCGGTGGCCGTGGCCGCCCTGGTCGACGTGGCGGGCAAGCGAACGCGGCAGGCGCGCAAGGCTTCCCGGCAGGCCGAGCTGCTCACCATGTTCTCCGGCGCCGTCCTCTACGGCGCGGATCTGCCGAAACTGCTGGAGCAGATCCGGGAAACCTACGGGCAGAAGTCGGTGAGCCTGCGCTGCGGCGCCGAGGTGCTGGCGGTCGCGGGGGAGCTGCCGCCGCAGCGGGTCGCCGACGCGGACACCGTGATCGAGGCCGGGGATACGACCAGTCTGCTGCTGCTGTCCGGGCGCGCGGTCGACGCCGGGGAATTGCCGGTGCTGAACGCGGTGGCCAATCAGGCGGCCGGGCTGGTCCGGCAATCGCGGCTCGCCGACGAGGCGCAGGCAGCGGCCGCGCTGCTCGAAGCCGACCGGCTGCGGCGCGCGCTGCTCTCGGCCGTCAGCCACGACCTGCGGACGCCGCTGGCCGGCGCCAAGGCCGCCGTATCGAGCCTGCGCAGCGACGACATCGAGTTCTCCGCCGAGGACACCGCCGAATTGCTGGAAACCGTAGAGGAATCCGTCGACCAGCTGACCGCGCTGGTCGGCAACCTGCTCGACTCCTCGCGGCTGGCCGTCGGGGTGGTGCGGCCGCAGCTGCGGCAGGTGTATGTGGACGAGGTCGTGCATCGGGCCCTGGTGAGCGTCGGCATGGGCGCCCGAGGATTGCGCCGGGCCGCGGTGAACCGGGTGCGGGTGGAGGTCGGTGAGGTGTCCGTACACGCGGATTCCGGCCTGCTGGAACGAGTGCTGGCCAATCTGATCGATAACGCGTTGCGGCACGCGCCGCGCGACACGCCGGTCCGGGTGACCGCGGAACGCACCGGCGACCGGGTGCTGATCGCCGTGGTCGACAATGGACCGGGGGTCGACAGCGGCACCGAGGAGCAGCTTTTCGAGCCGTTCCAGCGGCTCGGCGATCGCGACAACACCACCGGCGTGGGGCTGGGACTGGCGGTGGTGCGCGGGTTCGTCGAGGCGATGGGCGGCACGGTGCACGCCGAGGCCACCCCGGGCGGCGGCCTGACCATGCTGGTCGACCTGTCGGCCGCCGACACCGCGGCCGGGAGCCGCTGACATGCCGACGAAGGAGGTCGACACCGCGATGGTCGCGAAGCCGGAGGTTCCGCCGGTCAAGGTGCTGGTCGTCGACGACGAACCCCAGATCGTGCGCGCGCTGCGCATCAACCTGTCGGTCCGCGGTTACGAGGTGCTCACCGCGGGCACCGGCGCCGCGGCCCTGCGCATCGCCGCCGACAAGCACCCCGATGTGGTGGTCCTCGATCTCGGCCTGCCCGATATGGACGGCATCGAGGTGCTCGCCGGCCTGCGCGGCTGGACCTCGACCCCGGTGATCGTGCTGTCCGCGCGCACCGATTCCGCCGACAAGGTCCAGGCGCTGGACGAGGGCGCCGACGACTACGTCACCAAGCCGTTCGGCATGGACGAGTTGCTGGCGCGGCTGCGGGCCGCGGTTCGCCGCGGGGCCGCCGAGCCCGGCGTACACGAACCGGTGGTGCACACCGAATCGTTCAGTGTCGATCTGGCGTTGAAGAAGGTCACCAAGAACGGCGCGGCCGTGCATCTGACGCCGACCGAGTGGGGCATGCTCGAGATGCTGGTGCGCAACAAGGGCAAACTGGTGGGCCGCAAGGAGTTGCTGCGGGAGGTGTGGGGTCCGGCCTACGCGACCGAAACTCATTATCTGCGCGTGTATCTGGCGCAGTTGCGGCGCAAACTCGAGGACGACCCGTCCCGGCCCAAGCATCTGCTGACCGAGGCGGGCATGGGGTACCGGTTCCAGGAGTAGGAATGGTGCCGCGCGGGCCGGTGTTCCAGGGGTGCAGAACACTGGAACACCGAGATGGCAGGATCGTGATCATGGCTGAAGAAACCCCGACCACCCTGTGGGTCGAGCGCACAGGTACCCGGGCCTACACCGGCCGCAGCTCACGCGGTGCGGAAGTGAAGATCGCGGGTCAGGGCGTGCCCGGCGCGTTCACCCCCGGCGAGTTGCTCAAGATCGCCCTGGCGGGCTGCTCCGGGCTGAGCGCCGACTTCACGCTCGCGCGCAAACTCGGCGACGATTTCGACGCGACCGTGCGCGTCTCCGGTGACGCCGACCGGGAGAACGAGGTGTATCCGCAGCTGGACGAGTCGTTCGAACTCGATCTCAGCGAGCTCGACGAGGCCACCCGGGAACGGCTGCTGGTCGCGGTGCAGCGCGCCATCGACAAGGTGTGCACCGTCGGGCGCACGCTGAAGGCGGGCACCAAGGTCAACGTGAACTTCGACATCGACGCCTAGATGGCAGCGGTCCGGCTCAGCGCCTGGGTGCACGGCACCGTGCAGGGTGTCGGCTTCCGCTGGTGGACTCGTTCTCGCGCATTGGAACTCGGTCTGACCGGGTATGCCCGCAATGCGCGGGACGGGCGGGTGCACGTGATCGCCGAGGGGCCGCGCGCGGCCGCCGACCGGTTGCTCGAGCTGTTGCGTTCCGGTGAATCTCCCGGCCGGGTGACCCTGGTTGTGGAAAGCTGGGAGCCTGCGCGGGGCGGAATGTCCGGATTCGAGGAGCGGTAGTGAGGGCGGAGCGGTGAGCACGCAGCATCCGGGCGACGACGAACGCCGCCCCGACGAAGCCCAACGGCCCGAACTCGCCCTGCCGCCCGCGGAACCCGAACGACCCGAGCTGGCCCTGCCGCCCGAAACGCCCCGGCCCGGCAGCATCGCGCGGCAGGAAGCCGGAGTCACCCAGCCGCGACCGCCGACCGTCGCCGAGGCCCGCGCCCGCGACAAGGCGCGCAAGCGGGCCGAGGCGCAGGCCGCCGCGGCCGAAGTCGCCGAGGCCGCCAAGAAGAAGACCCGCAAACGGGTCCTGATCGGCAGCGTCGCCATCGTCGGCGTCGCCGGGCTGGTCGGCGGCGGCTACCTGGCCTATCGCGCCGCCACCAAACCCGACCAGGTCAACGCGGCCTGCGTGCAGATCGACCAGAACGGCAAAGAAGTCGTCGTTCCGGACGACAAATGCGGGCCGGGTAAGCAAGGATTCCGGGATGAGGACGGCTGGCACGGCGGCGGGCTCATCCTGCTCGGCGGCTGGCCGCAATATCGCTACTACTACGGCGGCACCCCGACCATCGGTCAGCCGCCCACCGGCGGTAGCACCGTGAAACCGAAGGGCGCGACGATCAAGACCAAGAGCGGCACCGTGATCCAGCGCGGCGGGCTGGGCAGCAAGAGCGGCGGGGGGTCCTGATGCGGCGGGTCCGCGGCACGCCCCGACCGGGCTGGCAGCAGATCATCGAGGAGCAGGGCCTGGTCTACGGCGCGCCCGGTCGCGACGCCAGCGGCCAGCCGCGTCCCTACTGGGACGAATCGGTGCACTACGAATTCGACATGGCCGAGATACTCGCGCTCGAGGCCGATGTCGAACTGCTGCATTCGATGTGCCTGCACGCGGTAGAGCACGTCATCCTGACCGAGCGATACCGAGATTTCGGTCTGCCCGAATGGAGCTGGGAGCCGATCGCCGAATCCTGGCGGCGCGGTGACCCTTACGTGTACGGGCGCTTCGACCTGCGCTACGACGCGCGCCGCCCCGCGAAACTGCTGGAGTACAACGCCGATACCCCGACCTCGCTGCTGGAGGCGGCGATCATCCAGTGGCACTGGCTGACTACGCAGTACCCGGGCGACGACCAGTGGAATTCGTTGCACGAGAAGCTGGTCGAACGCTGGACCGAGCTGAAGGACACGCTGCCCGCGGCGCAGCTGCATTTCGCCTGGTCCTCCGCCGACGCTACCGGCGAGGACAACGTCACCACCGCCTACATGCAGGAAACGGCCGCCGAGGCCGGATTCGACACCATCGCGCTGCCGATCGAGGAAGTCGGATTCGACCTGGAGCTGGATCGTTTCGTCGATCTGGCCGAGGCGCCGATCGAATCGATCTTCAAGCTGTATCCGTGGGAATGGGTGCTCGACGACGACTTCGGCAAGCGGGTGCTCGCGAGCCTGCCCGCCACCGCGTGGGTGGAGCCGCTGTGGAAGACGCTGCTGAGCAACAAGGCGATCCTCGCGGTGCTGTGGGAGATGTACCCCGGGCACCCGAACCTGTTGCCCGCCTACCTCGATCAGCCCCATGAGCTCACCGAGTACATTCGCAAACCCAAACTGGGCCGCGAGGGCGCCAATATGACGATCGTCGGCGCGGGCCTGGAAACCGCCACCGGCGGCGTGTACGGCGCCGAGGGCTTCGTCTACCAGCTACTGGACCCGCTGCCCGAATTCGACGAGATGCGCCCGGTACTGGGGGCCTGGATGGTCGGCGACAGCTCCGCCGGGCTCGGTATCCGCGAGACCGCCGGGCTGATCACCGACGACGGCGCCGCCTTCGTCCCGCACCGCATCCCCACCACCTAATCCCTTGTCCCGGAAGGACTTCAGATGACCGCATATGCCCTCGAGCAGGACTATTGGCGCCTGCTCGGCGAAGGCGTCGGGGCCATCATCCTGTACGCGATCGTCGGCCTGGTCCTGATGCTGATCGGCTTCTACGCCATCGATCTCACCACGCCCGGCCGCCTGCGCGGACTGGTCGCCGCGGGTAAGCCGAACGCCATCGTGGTCACCGCCGCCGGCCTGATCAGCATGGCCTTCATCGTCGTGATCGCGATCTTCACCTCCGGCGGCGCGCTGCTCGAGGGGCTGCTCGCGTCCACCGTGTTCGGTCTGGTCGGCATTGCCGCGCAGGTGATCTCGGTGCGGGTGCTGGAACGCGCCATCGGGATCGACATCGGCAAGGCGATGCACTCCGACACGTTCAGCCCGTCGTCGCTCGTCGTCGCGGCCGCGCATTTCGCCCTCGGCCTGGTCGTTGCCTTCGCGGTTTTCTGAGCCGGGTCGGCTGCGCACCGGTGCGGTGCTGCTGGCGTGGGGTGCCACGGTGGTCGCAGCGGCCGGTGTCGCAGTGCATTTCAGCCGGTCGTCCTGGCAGGTGCTGGTACTGGCGGCTTCGGGTGCGCCCTATCTGATGTGCTTCGCCGTGCTCGCGGTAATAGGGTTCGCGGCGCTGCGAGCCCGGGCGGGCGCGGCGGTGGCGGTATTCGTCGCCGCGGCAGGGCTGTGGACTCAGGTACCGCTCTACGCGGGCGACGCGGATGCGGTAGACGGCCCCGAAGTGACTGTCATGCAGGCGAATCTACTGTTCGAAGGCGCCGATCCGGCTGCGCTGGTGGCGGAGGTCCGTGCGCGCGGCGTCAGCATCCTGACAGTGAACGAGCTCACGCCCGCGGCGCTGGACGATCTCGCGCGTGCCGGACTGGATCAGGTGCTCCCGCATCGTCACGTCTCGCCCGGCCGCACCGCGACGGGTACCGGAATCTGGAGCAGCCATCCGCTGAGCGACACCATCGAATTCGACGGCTATGTACTGAACCAGCTCGCGGCGACCGCGACGATTCCCGGCGTGGGACCGGTCTCTGTGTATGCCTTCCACCCGGTTCCGCCGGTCTATGGAACCGACGTGTGGTCCGACGAGTTGTCAAGGCTGCGAGCGATTCTGGACCGCGCCCCCAACCGCCCGGCCCTGGTCGGCGGCGACCTCAACGCCACCTTCGACCACTTCCAATTCCGGGCGATGCTGTCCGGCCGATTCCACGACGCCGCCGAACAATCCGGAGCGGGCCACCTGGTGACCTATCCGACCGACAAGCCCTACCCGCCGATGGTCGGGATCGATCACATCCTGGTCGCCGACGGCCGGGCGACCGCTGTCGAGACGGTACCGCTACCGGGCGCCGATCATCGGGCACTCATCGCCCGGGTCCGGCTGGCATCGCCTGCGTCCTGAGTTCTGTCACCGTCGCGGTGCCGGGTCGCTCGACGGGTGGTCCCACAGCGTTTCGCGCTCGGCCGGGTGGTGCTGTCGTACCTTCAGCGTCTGCGCCTGCGCGCCTCGTTCAGCCCTACTCGCGGATTTCGGGTGCCGGCCGAATGCATACGCATGCTGAGGTATCCGCGCTCGGTGACGAACCGCGGATCCGACAGCACGGTGTTCTCGTCGACGGCCCAGGCGATGTCGTCGTCCGCGCCGGTGCGGTAGACCCGGATCGCGGCGATGAGGATGTCCTCGCGCGGGTACTCGGTGGACCACAGCGTCCAGACGTCAGGATCGAGTTCGGGGCCACCGGTGCGCGGGGCGTAGTGGATATCCCAGAGGTGTTCGATCAGATCCGCGAACGTCCCGTCGCGAGGCAACTCGACCGAGTGATGGTGCGGCGCACTGTAATCGTCACCGGCGGTGACGCTCTGGCGAGTGAGCATCACCTCGATCGTCGAGTCGTCCATGATCGAATTCTGGCATGTACTGGTGGAAACCGCCGCCCCGTGGGCCCGGCAGCTCGTAGCCTGGAACTCCTCGGGTGGTGCGACTTCAGGAGTTGCGGTGGCCTACGAACTCAGCGCGTTGATCGGTGACATGACGATGCTCGCGGCGATCGGCAGCGAGCACGAGGTACCCGTGGTGCCGCTGGCGTCCGGACTCGCGCTGATCCCGCTGACCGACGACATCGCGGCGGTGCTGTTCGCGGGCAAGCGCTTCGAGGAGGTGCTGCGCGCCTGGTCGGCGCACGGGCCGCTGATCTACGCCTGGTCGGAGATGCACGCCGGGCTGGGGGTACAGGCCGCGACGATCTGGGAGGACGGCGCGGTCACCTACCACGAGACCGGATATCCCGGGCGCGGGCCGATTTCCATCGCGCTGCACCGGCTCGGCGTCACCGGCGCGGCCGGGCGGCGCGACGAATTCGAGGTCGTCGGACTGAACCGGCATCGCCGGACCGGGGAGTGGGTCCCGAGTTGATCAGTGGCCGCGTGCCAGCCAATTCGACAGGCCCGGGCGCTCCGTGCCGATGGTGGTGGTGTCACCGTGGCCGGTGTGCACCACCGTCTGCTCCGGCAGGGTGAGCAGACGATCGCGGATGGAATCGATGATGGTGCCGAAATCGGAGTAGGAGCGACCGGTGGCGCCGGGGCCGCCGTGGAACAGGGTGTCGCCGGTGAACAGGGCGGTCAGCTCCGGGGCGTGCAGCGAGACCGAGCCGGGGGAGTGGCCCGGCGTGTGCAGGATGTCGATATCGGTGCCCGCCACCGTGATTCGCTGCTTGTCCGCCAGTGAGTCGTACTCGACATCCGGGTGGGTCATGCGCCAGAGGACGTCGTCGGCCGGGTGCAGCAGGATCGGCGCGTCGAAATGCCGGGCCAGGTGCGGTGCGACGGTGATGTGGTCGTTGTGGGCGTGCGTGCACAGGATGCCGACGACCTCACGGTCACCGACCGCGTCGACGATCGGCTCGGTGTCGTGCGCCGCGTCCACGATGAGGACCTCGCGATCGTCGCCGATCAGCCAGATGTTGTTGTCGACATCCCAGGTGCCACCGTCTAGGGCGAACGTGCCGGAGGTGACGACGCGGTCGATCCGGGTCACCAGACCACCACCGAGCGCAGCACATCGCCGGAATGCATGGCGTGGAACGCCTTTTCGACCTCGTCCAGCGCGATGCGCTCGGAGACGAAACGTTCCAGCGGCAGGCGGCCCTGACGGTACAGGTCGATCAGCATCGGGAAGTCGCGCTCGGGCAGGCAGTCGCCGTACCAGGAGGACTTCAGCGCGCCGCCGCGCGAGAACAGGTCGATCAGCGGCATCTCCAGGGTCATGTCCGGGGTCGGCACACCCACCAGGACCACGGTGCCCGCGAGATCGCGGCCGTAGAAGGCCTGCTTCCAGGTCTCCGGGCGGCCCACCGCCTCGATGACGACATCGGCGCCGAAACCGTCGGTGAGTTCCTGGATGCGTTCGACCACATCCTCGGAGCCGGCGTCGATCGCATGGGTGGCGCCGAAATCCTTGGCCCACTCCAGTTTTCGCTGGTCGCGATCGATGGCGATGATGGTGCGCGCCCCGGCCAGCCGGGCGCCGGCGATGGCCGCGTCGCCGACGCCGCCGCAGCCGATGACCGCGACGGTGTCACCGCGCGAGACGTTGCCGGTGTTCATCGCGGCGCCGATACCGGCCATCACACCGCAGCCGAGCAGTCCCGCGACCGCCGGGTCGGTGCCGGGATCGACCTTCGTGCACTGCCTTTCGTGCACCAGTGTCTTGTCCGCGAACGCGCCGATGCCCAGGGCGGGGCTCAGTTCGGTGCCGTCGGCCAGGGTCATCTTCTGGCTCGCATTGCTGGAGTCGAAGCAATACCAGGGGCGTCCGCGTTTGCAGGCCCGGCATTCGCCGCAGGTCGCACGCCAGTTCAGCACCACGAAATCGCCGGGTGCCACGTGGGTGACCGCGCTGCCGACCGTCTCCACCACGCCGGCGGCCTCGTGCCCGAGCAGGAACGGGAATTCGTCGTTGATGCCGCCCTCGCGGTAGTGCAGGTCGGTGTGGCAGACACCGCACGCCTGCACGCGCACCACGACGTCGTGCGCGCTCGGATCCGGGATCACGATATCGACGAGTTCGACGGGAACGCCTTTGCTTCGTGCGATGACGCCGCGCACGGTCTCGGACAAGAACAACCTCCTCGCGTGAATGCGGTCGAGCGTACTGGGTTCGCCGATCGCGGGCCACAAAAACCGCTCCGACCTTGACATTCCATAGTGGAGGGTACATGCTGGAATTACCTTCCAATGTGGAATATGGATCGAAGGGTCTGACATGGACATCAGCACCGGCACCCGCGCCTCCGATGCGGAACGAGCCACCGTGGTCGAGCTGCTCGGCCGCCACCTGGCGGACGGTCGCCTCGACCTCGCCGAATACGACAAACGCGTCGCGCAGACCTACGCGACGACCACCCGCGAAGACCTCGGCTCGGTCCTGACCGACCTGCCGAAACTGTCGAAGCAAACCTCCGGCGAATCCGCTCCCGCCCGCTTCCCCATCTGGCAGCGCATCGAGGCCACCTCCTGGCTCGGCGTCAGCCTCCTGGTACTCGGCATCTGGGGCGCCATCTCCCTGAGCCTCGGCCAATTCACCTACTTCTGGCCTGTCTGGGTCATCGGCCCCTGGGGCGCGGTCCTCGCCTTCCGCATGCTCACCGGCTTCGAGTCCGGCAAGCACCGCGCCCGCTGGTCCTGATCGCCCAGTGCGGCATCCGCGGGCCGGACTGCGGTATCGAGCGTCGAACAGTCTGATCGACGCTCGGAATCGACCTGCTCGGGTCAGCGACGAGTGCGGCGGATCTGATCGGCACACAGGCGAATCCGGCGCTCGGCCGCTGCCCGCATCACGCGGTGATGTTCCGGTCGCGCTCGCGCATCCGCAATTCGCGGTAGCTGCCCGCAGTGCGGGCACGGTGTAGTCGAGTGGTCGCGCGAGTGCTCGTCAGCGTCTGCGGCGGGTGCGGCGGAGGTCGTCGTATTCGCGGGCGGACAGACGATTGAGTGGCACCTGTACCGGTCGGTCGGTCACCGCCTGGCCGCGGCGGGCGGACTGGTCGGCCTCGGCGCGCAAGCTGCGGTCCCGGCGGCTGGGTAACGGGCGGTCGGGGTATTCCGGCAGCTCCGCCTGGGTGCGCCGGGACCGGCGTACCGAATCCGCTCGCGGATCCGCGATTCGACCGTCCCGCGTATCCGCGCGGCGGCTGTCGCCCTCGTCTCGACTGCCGCGGCGGGTGTCGCGCTGCTCGCTGTGCCGGGTGCCGGTCGTGACCGGCTCGTGGTCGCGGGAGTCACTCGGGTCGCCGAGGGCGTAGCGAGAATTCGCGTCGAGTCGGCTGCCGTAGCCGCCGGCGCGACCGGCTCGCCCATCGTCGCGGATCGCGCTTCGATCGCGCGCCGTGCTGTTGCGCCGATCGCCGCCGGACGCGCGACTGTCGGATTTGCGACCTCGGTGACCGCCGCGATCGACACCGCCTTCGAGTGCGCTGTCCCGGTCCGCATCTGGGTTGCCGCGGGTAGTGTCCCGCCGGGCTGGGCCGTCGCGAAGGTCCGCACGGCGTTCGCGACTGCCGGTGTTGCCGCGACTGTTCCGGGTCTCTCCCGCGTCGCGATAGCCGTCGACATCGACCTCCTCCCGCTCAGCGGCACTGTCTCGCCCGGCACCGGTACTGCTGCGGCGGCGGCGGCTGTCGTCGCGGCGTCGGCGACGCGAGCGTGTGGGCTCTTCGAGTGCTGCGGTGGCGGAGGCCGGTGTGCGGGAGGAGCGTTCGTCAGCGGAGTTCGACGAGGAGGTGCGGCGGCGGGTTGCGCGGTTGCGTTCACCGGTCGAGGCGGAATCGTGGCGGCGCTCGGAGCCCGAGCGCGGGCGGGCCGGCGGGCCGATGTGCAGGATCGGCAGTTCGCGGGTGGCCTGGGCCGGGTTGTCGCCCTTTTCCCGGTAGGTGGCTGGGACGTCGTGGGCGCGTAACCAGGCGCCGGGATCGGCCTGGGCGTTTCGATCCAGTTGGGGGATGGTTGTTTCCATGAGTTTCAGCAGGTCGCCCTCCTCGTCTCCGAGGGCGGCGCGCAGGGCGGGGAAGGTGGCTGGGCGGAAGGTCCAAGACCATTCGTAGTCCGAATCCAGGTCGCGTCCGTGCAGCACCAGATTCCCGGATCGGGCGATCCGGCCTCGGATGACCCGCTCGCCGGTCTCGAAACGCAGCCCGGCGGTGTCGGCTTTGCCGCTGCGGGCGGCCCGTTCATCGATCATGATCTCGAACCACGCCGCCCCGATCCCGGCCAGCCCGAAAGCGGCCGCGAGCAGGACCTCCACCCACACGTCCGACAGCATGGTGCTGCGGCTGCGCTCGCACGCGTACAGGAACAGCAGACTGCCGACCACGAGCGCGGCGATCCGAGCCAGCCGGTAGCTGGTGCTGGTGCCGAAAAGGGGTGGCATCTGCGGATACTCCAGAAAAGGACGGCGCGCTGGCGAATCAGGGTGGATGGTATGTCCTCGCGGTGTCCCGCACCGCCTTTCGGTGATCACGGCTTGGCATCGAATCCGGCCCGCGAATTCGGCAAACCTCTGGCACACTCGAATGTGCCTGCTACCGGGCGAACTCGATACCCTGGAGGACGCCCCCGCGGTGGCATCCGCGCTCCACTGCCCGCGTACCAGACGGTCGGCGCCGGGTGGATATCATGGCTGGTCGCCCCGCCCGATCAGGCCGACTCCGGAAAGGTGTCGAATTGCATTTGAAGAGTCTGACGCTGAAGGGATTCAAATCCTTCGCGTCCGCGACGACGCTGCGGTTCGAGCCGGGCATCACCTGTGTGGTCGGCCCGAACGGCTCCGGCAAATCGAATGTGGTCGACGCGCTGACCTGGGTGATGGGCGAGCAGGGCGCGAAAGCGTTGCGCGGCGGCAAAATGCAGGACGTCATCTTCGCGGGCACCTCCGGTCGCGCGCCGCTCGGCCGCGCCGAGGTCACCCTGACCATCGACAATTCCGACGGCGCGCTGCCCATCGACTACGCGGAGGTGTCGATCACCCGCCGCATGTTCCGTGACGGCGCGGGTGAATACGAGATCAACGGCAGCAGCTGCCGTTTGATGGATGTGCAGGAACTGCTCAGCGACTCCGGGATCGGCCGGGAGATGCACGTCATCGTGGGGCAGGGCCAGCTGTCGGCGATCCTGGAATCGCGGCCGGAGGACCGGCGGGCCTTCGTCGAGGAGGCGGCCGGTGTACTCAAACACCGCAAACGCAAAGAGAAAGCGGTCCGCAAACTCGACGCCATGCAGGCGAACCTGGCGCGTCTGACCGACCTCACCACCGAATTGCGCCGCCAGCTCAAACCATTGGGCCGGCAGGCCGAGGTCGCCCGCCGCGCGCAGACCGTGCAGGCGGATCTGCGGGACGCGCGCTTGCGCCTGGCCGCTGACGATCTGGTCACCCGGCGCAACGAGCTGGCCGGTCAGCAGAGCAAGGAGGCGTACGCACGCGAACAGCACATCACCGTGCAGACCGAACTCGACGCCGCGAACGCCGTGCTGGCTCAGCAGGAATTCCAGCTGTCGCGGCTGACCCCGAGCGCGGAGGCGGCGGCGCAGCTGTGGTTCCAGCTCTCGGCATTGGCCGAACGCGTGAACGCGACCATCCGGATCGCCGAGGACCGCGCGCGTCACCTGGATACCGAGCTGCCGGTCGGTACCGGCCGCGATCCCGATCAGCTCGAGGCGGAGGCCGCGCGCGTGGAGGCCGAGGAGGCCGAACTGCGGGAGGCCGTGGAGATCGCCGCCGAGACCCTGGAGGCGGCGCGGGACGCGCTGTACGAACGGGAGCAGGCGGCCAAGGCCGCCGAGCAGGCGCATCTGGCCGCGGTGCGGGCCGTCGCCGACCGGCGCGAGGGTTTGGCGCGGTTGTCCGGCCAGGTCGATACCTTGCGCACCAAGGCACAGTCGATGGACGCGGAGATCGCGCGACTGTCGGTGGCGATTACCGAGGCGCGGCAGCGCGGTGACGCGGCCCAGGCCGAATTCGACACGGTACAGGGCGAATTGAGCGAGCTCGACGCGGGCGAGGCGGGCCTCGACACCCAGCACGAGCACGCCGTGCAGGCACTGGAGCTCGCCGACCGGCGGGTCAAGGAGCTGCGCGAACAGGATCGGGACGCGAGCAAACTGGTCGCGTCGCTCGGTGCGCGGATCGAGGCGCTGAGCATGGGCTTGGCGCGCCGTGACGGCGCGGCGTGGCTCGCGGAGCATCAGACGCAGGGCCTGCTCGGCCCGCTGTCCGGCCTGCTGCGGGTGCACGGCGGTTTCGAGGCGGCGGTCGCCGCCACCCTCGGCCCGCTGGCCGACGCGGTCGCCGCCGACAGCGCGGGCACCGCGCATGCCGCCGTGCGCTCGCTGCGGGAGGCCGACGGCGGCCGGGCCGCACTCGTCTTCGGCACGGCCACCCCACCATCGGCATCCGGCGACGCTTTGCCCGCAGCGGCCCGCTGGCTCGCCGAGGTGCTGGACTGCCCCGATTCGGTGCGCGGCGCGATCGGCGCGCTCACCGCGGGCGTGGCGGTGGTGGACACGCTCGCCGACGCGACCGAGCTGCTGCGCACGCGCCCCGAACTGCGGGTGGTCACCCGGGAGGGCGATCTCACCGGCACCGGCTGGGTGCTCGGTGGTTCCGACCGCGCGCCCAGTCAGCTGGAGATCCAGGCCGATATCGATACCGCGCGAGCCGATCTGGAGGCCGCGCAGCGGCGCGCCGAGGAATTGGAGGCCGCCCTCTCGGGCGCGCTGGACGAACAGGCCGACCGCAAGGATGCCGTCGATCAGGCGCTGCTGGCCCTGCACGAATCCGATCAGGCGCTGATGACGATCTACGACCGGCTCGGCAGGCTCGGCCAGGCTGCGCGCGCCGCCACCGGCGACAGCGACCGCCTGGCCAGGCAGCGCGGCGACGCCGAGGCGGCTCGTGGTGAATCCCTCACGGCCCTGGCCGAATTGGAGGACCGGCTGCGCGCCGTCGAACTCGAGCAGGACGATTCCGAACTGGCCGCCGCGGGCACCGAGTCCGCGGGCCGCGACCGCGAGGAGGCCGCGGCCGCGCTGGCCGAGGCGCGCGCCATGGAGGTGGAGGCGCGCCTGGCGGTGCGCACCGCCGAGGAACGCGCGGAATCCGTTCGCGGCAAAGCGGACTCGCTGCGTCGCGCCGCCCGCGCCGAGCGCGAGGCGCGGGCCCGCGCCGAACGCGCGCACGCCGCCCGCCGTCAGGCCGCCGCGGTGGCCGCCGCCGTCGCGGAATCGGGGGCGCGGGTCGCCGCCGAGCTGGACCGGGTGGTGACCGAGGCCGGAGCCCGCCGCGACGATCTGGTGCGCCGCCGCACCGAGGCGGCCGCGCAGGTCGAGCAGGTGAAAGAGCGGGCCCGCGCGCTGAGCACCCAGCTGGCCCAGCTCACCGACGCCGTGCATCGCGACGAGGTCGCCAAGGCACAGGCGGCGCTGCGGATCGAACAGCTCGAGGCCACCATCGCCGAGCAGTTCGGGATCGCGCTGTCGGACCTGATCGAGGAGTACGGCCCCGATGTGCCGCTGCCCCCGACCGATCTGGAATGGCAGGAATACGACCAGGCCCGTGAACGCGGCGAACAGGTCGTCGCGCCCACCGCCATGCCGTACGACCGTGCCACCCAGGAGCGCCGCGCCAAACGCGCCGAGAAGGACCTGGCCACCCTTGGCAAGGTGAATCCCCTTGCGCTGGAGGAGTTCGCGGCGCTGGAGGAACGCTACAACTTCCTGGCCACTCAGCTCGAGGATGTCAAGAACGCCCGCAAGGACCTGCTCGATGTGGTGGCCGAGGTCGACGCGCGCATCTTGCAGGTGTTCACCGAGGCCTACGAGGACGTGGAACGCGAATTCGTCGGTGTCTTCGCGAAACTGTTCCCCGGCGGCGAGGGCAGGCTGGTGCTCACCGACCCCTCCGACATGCTCACCACCGGCATCGAGGTCGAGGCTCGCCCGCCCGGCAAGAAGGTCAAGCGGCTCTCGCTGCTCTCCGGTGGCGAGAAGTCGCTGACCGCGGTGGCGCTGCTGGTGGCCATCTTCCGCGCCCGCCCGTCCCCGTTCTATGTGATGGACGAGGTCGAGGCCGCGCTCGACGACACCAACCTGCGCCGCCTGATCGGCTTGTTCGAACAGCTGCGGGAGAAGAGTCAGCTGATCGTCATCACCCACCAGAAGCCCACCATGGAGATCGCCGACGCGCTCTACGGGGTGAGCATGCGCGGTGACGGCATCACCCAGGTGATCTCCCAGCGCCTGCGCGGGGAGAACCTGGTGGGCGCCGCGGCGAACTGATCAGGACGGCAGTTGCGCCCCACCGCCATCGGGGGCGGATGATCGCACAGGGTGCCTGCGGTCAGTTCGCGGGGAGGGCCCGCAGCTGCGCGGAACCGGTTGCAGTGAGCCAGGATTCGAGTGTCATGAGGCCCGGGTGCAGGGCACGCAGAGCGTGGATGTCGGCGTGCCAGCCGCCGCTGTCGCGACTGACCCGCCAGACCTCGGCGATCTCCGATCCGATGGCGGCGGCCTCGGCCTCGGTGTACTCCCGGTAGCGGATAAGGCGGCCGACCCGCGCACTGATCGTCGCGGCGGCGGCGGTGGGAGTCGGTGCGTCACCGGCGAGTTCGAGGGTGAGGCCGTGGAAGCGGTCCGGGTCGGCGAAGGCCAGCGCGGCGAATTCGGCGACGTCGGCGACCGCGATCATCTGTAGCGGGCGGTCGGCGGGGAAGAGATGGCGGTGCACCCCGCCGTTGATGCCGTCCACCGGAAAACCCTGCATCAGATAGTTTTCCATGAAGCGGACCGGCCGCAGGACGGTGTAGCGCAGACCGCTGGTGCGCAGCGCGTCTTCGATGCGGCGTTTGCCCGCCGTGCCCCAGCTGGCGTCCTCGCGCATAGAGGCGATACCGGTGAACACGATGTGGTCGACGGCGGCTGCGCGGGCGAGGTCGACGAACTGTTCGCCGCGTCGCGCCTCGAGTTCGACATTCCAACCGCCCGCACCGTATTCGGCGGGTGGGACCAGCAGCGTGGCGCGGACGCCGGTGAGTGCGGCCGCGACGGTGTCGGGTGCGTCGAAATCGCCGACCGCGAGCTCGGCACCGGCGGCGGCCAAAGCCTGTGCGGCGGTGGAGTTCTGATCGCGGACCAGGGCCCGGACCGGGACGCCGCCGGTCAGTAGCCGTCGAGCGGTCGCGCCACCCTGCTTGCCGGTGGCGGCGGTGATGAGAACGGGTTGTTGTGACATTCGCGTTGTCTGCCTTGGTGTCGGAGCCGATACAATCGGGTCAGGTGACCCGCTTTCGGACGATACGGGTGACGCGCCCCGCTCGACCAGGACGTGTATCGGAGGACCGTAACGAAATGTCCGCTCCACCAGCCGCTCTCGGCCCCGCGTCGCGCACCGACGCACGGCGCAACCGCGCCCAGGTCCTGGCCGCCGCACAGCAAGCATTCGCCGAGCAGGGAACCTCGGTGTCACTGGCCGAGATCGCGCGCAGCGCCGGGGTCGGCGCGGGCACGGTCTACCGCCATTTCCCCACCAAAGCCGATCTACTGGAAGCGGTCATGCAGCAGCGGATCGATCGGCTGGCCCGGTTCGCCGCCGCTCGGCTGAACGCAGCGGACCCCGGGGCCGCGTTCTTCGAGGTATGCGCCGAAGTGATCGCGTCTACCCCGGGCAACCAGGCACTCTGCGACATAGTGCAATCCGACGACGGCTGGCCGCGTGCGCTGGTGCAGAGCGCGGGCGCGCGCTTCAACCGGACCGTGGGGGAACTGCTGGTCGCCGCGCAGCGGCACGGTGCGGTCCGCGCCGACATCACCCTCGGCGATGTGCTGGACATCTTCACCGGATGCGTTGCCATTCAACGGCATCAGCGTCCGGATCGCCGCCTCGTCCGCGGCGCCGCCCTCGTCCTGGACTCGCTGCGCGCCACCGTGGCAGCTCCGGCTGTTACGAAACCCGGCGTCGGCCCGGATTCGCATGACGAAACTCCGTCGCGTAACGAGACTCGCGGCTGTCCGATCTGCGGCGCCGCCGTCCACCGCCCGACCACCGGCCGCCCGGCTCGATACTGCTCGGCCGCCTGCCGCCAGAAAGCCCACCGCCGTCGCACCGCCGGCTGATCGGCCCGGAGGATCGCTCCGCCGCGAGCCGACCGTCGAGATCATCGACCGAAACCGGCTACAACAGATCGCTCACGTCATCGGGCACATCGACCGCGTACTTGCGCAGGATGTCCATGGAGATGACCTCCAGGGCGTTCTCATGGGTGGCGGCCAGGACCACCGGTGCGGCGACGCCGTCCTCGTGGGCGTGTAACCAGCGCACGGCGACCACACACCATCTGTCACCAGGTTGCAGGCCGGGGAAATTATTGTCGGGGCGCGGGGTGGACAGGTCGTTGCCGATGGAGGCCTGATGCTCCAGGAACTCTGCTGTGACGACGGTGCACACGGTGTGGCTGCCGAGATCCTCCGGTCCGGTCGAGCAGCAGCCATCCCGGTAGAAGCCGGTCACAGGATCGGCGCCGCACTCTTCCAGCGGCCCCCCAAGCACGTTTCGGTCTGTCACGTTGCCGATCCTATTGTCCCGTCGCGAGAAGTTCCGCAGGACAAGAAATCTCGTGGGCTGTGTCCACCGCGCGACCCCCTCCGGCCTGCACCGAGCCGCCCGCCCGCCGGACTCGTCCGGTTGTGCCTCGTCGGCGGCGTGTCGGTGTTCTGCAAGGATGGGGCACGTGAGTTCCCAAGCCTGGATCCTGATTGCCGCGATCGCGGCGGTGCTGCTGGTCGTGCTCGTCGCCGGGTCGGTCCGGTATCGGCGTCGCCGCGTCTCGCTGACATCGCCGACCTCCGACACCAAGGAGGTGACCGATCGGTCCGGTGGCTATACGGCCCAGGGCGGGTTCAGTTTCAGTCAGGGTGGCGGCACCGCCACCCTGGAACCCGTTCCGCTGGAGCGCACCGACGACGAGGGCCAGCCGCACATCGGCGACGACGCCGCCGTCCCGCGTGACGCCCCCAAACGCGGCATCACCAACGTGGCCCTGCCCGAGGGCGATGTCGAGGTCGCCGCGGCGCCGACGGCCGAAACCACCGAGGTGCTGGACGAAGAGGTCGTCCTCGACGAGATCGAGCCGACCGAGGGCCGCCTGTTCCGCCTGCGCGGACGTCTGTCCCGCTCGCAGAACGCGGTCGGCAAGAGCCTGCTCGGACTGCTCGGCGCCGGCGACCTGGACGAGGACTCCTGGGAGGAGATCGAGGACACCCTGGTCCTGGCCGATCTCGGCACCGCCTCCACCGCGGCCGTGGTGAGCCGCCTGCGCGAGGAGATCGCCGCGCACAGCGTGCGCAGCCCCGAGCAGGCCCGCACCATCCTGCGCGAGGTGCTGATCGAGGCGCTGCGCCCCGAACTGGATCGCTCCGTGCGCGCACTGCCGCACGCCGATCATCCGTCGATCCTGCTGGTGGTCGGAGTGAACGGCACCGGGAAGACCACGACCACGGGCAAGCTCGCCCGGGTGCTGGTCGCCGACGGCCGCCGCGTCCTGCTCGGCGCCGCCGACACCTTCCGCGCCGCCGCCGCCGATCAGCTCCAGACCTGGGGCGAGCGGGTCGGCGCGGAGACCGTGCGCGGCAAGGAGGGCGCCGATCCGGCCGCCGTCGCGTTCGACGCGGTCAGCGCGGGCATCGAGCGTGGCGTCGATGTGGTGCTGGTGGACACCGCGGGCCGCCTGCACACCAAGACCGGCCTCATGGACGAACTCGGCAAGGTCAAACGAGTCGTGGAAAAGGCCGTGAACTCTGGTCGCTCCGCGGGCTCCGCTCCTGCCGAAGTCGACGAGGTCCTGCTGGTCCTCGACGCCACCGTCGGCCAGAACGGCCTGATGCAGGCCCGGGTCTTCGCCGAGGTGGTCGACATCACCGGTGTGGTGCTCACCAAGCTGGACGGCACGGCCAAGGGCGGCATCGTCTTCCAGGTGCAGCACGAGCTCGGGGTGCCGGTGAAACTGGTCGGGCTCGGCGAGGGCGCCGATGACCTCGCTCCGTTCGAACCCGGCGCCTTCGTCGACGCGCTGCTGGGCTGACGCCGGGAATTAGCCACCGCCCGAGCCTCACACCAGGGGTTTTGGCTACGGTCGGCAGTAGGAAACGTAGACGCAACACAACTGGCGTATCCGTTCACGCACGCGAAACCTCGCGGCACGCCAGATGAAACACCGAGTGAGGAACCTTTCTGTTCAGGTCCATATCGCCGTCGATCGGCGGGGCCCGAGATGAGGAGGACTTCAAGGTGGCATTTCCCGCAATCGGCGCACCGGACGCCGGTGATACCGCATGGATGCTGACAAGCGCAGCGCTCGTGCTGTTGATGACACCCGGACTCGCGTTCTTCTACGGCGGCATGGTCCGCGGGAAGAACGTGCTGAACATGATCATGATGAGCGTCAGTGCGATGGGGTTGATCTCCATCCTGTGGGTGCTCTACGGCTTCTCCGTCACCTTCGGTGAGGACAAGGGCAACTTCTTCGGCGACCCGACCCAGTACTTCGGTCTGAAGTCGGTCTTCGGCGGCGCCGATCAGTCCAACGTCCTGGCCGACGTGGAGACCGCGGTACCGCTGGCGGGCACCATCCCGCTGCCGGTCTTCGTCGCCTTCCAGGCGATGTTCGCGATCATCACCGTCGCACTCATCTCGGGCGCGGTCGCCGACCGCCTGAAGTTCGGCTCGTGGCTGGTGTTCGCCGGCGTCTGGGCCACGATCGTGTACTTCCCGGTCGCGCACTGGGTCTTCGCGTTCGACGGCATCACCGCCGAGCAGGGCGGCTGGATCGCCAACAACCTCAAGGCCATCGACTTCGCCGGTGGTACCGCGGTGCACATCAACGCCGGTGCGGCCGGTCTGGTGCTGGCCATCGTGCTCGGCAAGCGCAAGGGCTGGCCGAAGTCGCCGTTCCGCCCGCACAACCTGCCCTTCGTCATGCTCGGCGCCGGTCTGCTGTGGTTCGGCTGGTACGGCTTCAACGCCGGTTCGGCTGTCGGCGCCACCGCCACCGCGGGCGCGACCTTCCTGACCACCACCGTCGCCACGGGTACGGCCATGATGGCCTGGCTGCTGGTGGAGAAGTTCCGGGACGGGCACGCCACCTCCCTCGGCGCGGCCTCGGGCATCGTGGCCGGTCTGGTCGCCATCACCCCGGCCTGTTCCTCGGTGAACGCGATCGGCGCGATCGTCATCGGCGCGGTGGCGGGTGCGCTGTGCGCCCTGGCGGTCGGCCTGAAGTTCAAGTTCGGCTTCGACGATTCGCTCGATGTGGTCGGCGTGCACCTGGTCGGCGGTCTGGTCGGCACCCTGCTGGTCGGCCTGGTCGCGACCGAGGAAGCACCCGCCGGGGTCAAGGGCCTGTTCTACGGTGGTGGTATCGAGCAGTTGAAGCTGCAGGCCGTCGGAGCATTCGTCGTCCTGGCGTACTCGCTGATCGCGACCGCGGTGATCGCCTACCTGCTGAAGTTCACCATCGGGCTGCGGGCCAGCGAGGAAGCCGAGTCGGCGGGCCTGGACGAGTCCGAGCACGCGGAAACCGCATACGATTTCGCTGCTGTGGGTGGCACGGCACGCTCGGCCAGCTCGGTCCCGAGCTCGCTCGTCAAGGAGGCATGACGACCATGAAGTTGATCACCGCAATCGTCAAACCGTTCACGCTCGAGGACGTCAAGTCCGGGCTCGAACAGGCGGGCGTGCTCGGCATGACCGTCAGCGAGGTGCAGGGCTACGGGCGGCAGAAGGGCCACACCGAGGTCTACCGCGGCGCCGAGTACTCGGTCGACTTCGTGCCGAAGGTGCGCGTCGAGGTCGTGGTGGACGACGCCTCGGTCGAGAAGGTCGTCGAGGTCATCGTGGAGGCCTCGCGCACCGGCAAGATCGGTGACGGCAAGGTCTGGGTCACCCCGGTCGAGTCGATCATCCGGGTCCGGACCGGCGAACGCGGTACCGACGCTCTGTAGGACAAGCACGACGAATTCGAGCGGCGGCCTCGCTCCTTCCGGTTCATCGCCGGTCGGGGCGGGGCCGCCCGCATTGGGACGGTGGTGGGTTGTGGGTCAGTCGAAGGGTGCGGCCGAACTGGTCGCGGCACGAAAGCAATTGCTCGACAATGGCCCGATCGCCGAACCGGGGGAGCGCAGGTCCCGGACGCCGCGACTGGATTCCGAGGCGGTGCGCGCGGCCCTGGTCGACCTGTACGAGCTGTGGCTGACCACCAAGGGCGCCGAGCTCGGCATCACCGCCGACAGCGGTCTGGCCGTGGTGGCGGTCGGCGGCCTGGGCCGCCGGGAGATGCTGCCGTACTCGGATCTGGATCTGGTGCTGCTGCACGACGACGTGGACCCGGCCCGGGTGGCCGAGGTGGCCGATCAGCTCTGGTATCCGCTGTGGGACGCCCACATCAAACTCGACCACAGCGTGCGGACCGTGCCGCAGGCGCTGCGGGTCGCCGCCGACGATCTGATCGCGGCCATGGGCATGCTCGAGGCCCGGCACATCGTCGGTGACGCGGATCTGAGCACGCTGTTGGTCGGCGGGGTGCGCCGGGAGTGGCGGACCGGGATCCGCGGCCGGTTCGACGAGATCATCACGCAGGCCGAGGCGCGCTGGCAGCGCAGCGGCGAGATCGCCCATCGCGCCGAACCGGATCTGAAGAACGGTCGTGGCGGGCTGCGGGATATCCAGCTGCTGGACGCGTTGGCTATCGCTCAGCTCACCGATGCCATGCCGGGGCTCGGGCCGGACGTGCCGGGTGGTGGTTTGAAGACCGCTCATCGACGTTTGCTGGATGTTCGCACGGAGTTGCATCGGGTGGCCGGCCGGGCCCGCGACCAGCTCCGCGCCCAGGACGCCGACGAGATCGGCGGCGCACTGCGCCTCGGCGACCGCTTCGACCTCGCCCGCATCCTCAGCGATTCGGCGCGGACCGTGAGCTACTCGGTCGATGTCGGCCTGCGCACCGCCGCGAACGCGCTGCCCCGCCGCGGCCTGGCCCGGCTCCGCCGCGCACCGGTGCGCCGACCACTCGATGAGGGGGTGGTCGAGCACGGGGGCGAAGTGGTGCTGGCCCGGGACGCTCGCCCGCAGCGCGATCCCGGGCTGATCCTGCGCGTCGCGGCGGCCTCGGCACAGCACGGGCTGCCGATGTCGGCGACCACTCTGAACCGCCTCTCCGAGGACGCGCCGGAGCTCCGCGAACCGTGGCCCAAGGATGCGCTGAACGACCTGCTGGTCCTGCTCGGATCCGGCCGCCGGGTCATCGACGCGGTGGAGGCGCTGGACCGCACCGGGCTGTGGGGCCGGCTGCTGCCGGAATGGGGCGCGGTGCGCGATCTGCCGCCCCGTGATGCCATGCACACCTGGACGGTGGATCGCCACCTGATCGAAACCGTCGCTTACGCAAGCACTTTGAGCACCCGGGTGGCTCGCCCGGACCTGCTCGCGCTCGGTGCGCTGCTGCACGACATCGGCAAGGGCCGCGCGGGCGACCACAGCGTGGTCGGCGCGGAACTGGCCACCCACATCGGCCGTCGGCTCGGGCTGTGGCCGCAGGATGTGCAGACGCTCTCGGCCATGGTGCGCCACCACCTGCTGCTGCCGGACACAGCCACCCGCCGCGATCTCGCCGACCCCGAGACCGTCCGCTTCGTCGCCGACACCCTCGACGGCGACATCCAGTTGCTGGAACTGCTGCACGCGCTCGCGGAAGCGGATTCGCTGGCCACCGGCCCCGGAGTCTGGGGCGACTGGAAGGCCTCGCTCATCGGCGACCTGGTCCGGCGCTGCCGCCTGGTACTGGCCGGGGAACCGCTGCCGACCCCGGAACCCATTGCGCCCGACCTGATCCAGCGCGCCGAGGCAGGTGGCGTCCACGTCGATCTGCGGCCCGCCGAGGGCAAGTTCACCTACACGGTCACCGTCATCGCGCCGGACGGTCCCGGCCTGCTCTCCGACGCGGCGGGCGTGCTCGCCCTGCACTCGCTGCGGGTGCTGGCGGCATCGGTCGGCGCGGCGGGCGACTCGGCGATCAACACCTTCGTGGTGGCGCCGAAATTCGGGGACCCGCCGGACCCGGGTCTGCTGCGCCAGGAGCTGATTCGCGCGTCCGCGGGCGATCTGGATCTCCCGGCCCGGCTGGCCAAACGCGAACGGGACTCAGGTATCGCGGCGAGCCCGCACGCGCAGGCCGAACCCCGGCTGATCTGGTCGCAGACCAGTGCGCCGGGTCAGTGGCTGCTGGAGTTGCGGGCCGAGGATCGGCTGGCGCTGCTGAGCCGGCTGGCCGCCGCGTTCTCGGCGTGCGGCGCGAATGTGCGCTGGGCCAAGGTGGTGACCATGGGTTCGGCCGTGGTGGACGCGTTCTGCCTGGATCTCGGTGCCGACGACGGTGCGGCCCGGCGCGCGGCGATCGAAAAGGCGGTGCTGGAAGTGGTCCCGCGACCGGCGCCGAAGCGGCCGGAGACGGCCGCGGCCACCTGACGCGCAGCGCGCTATCAAACCGTTGCACGCGATTTGCTGGAACCTGTAGGCGGTGTGGTCGAGGCGACCTAGTATCAGAGCGTCCGGCTATCGCGAGCACGAGGGGAGCAGGTCGGTGGCAATCGAAGTCGTTTCGGCGTCGATGATGACGAGCAACGAGACAACGCATATGGCCCGCTGCGTCGGCGGCGACCGCTGGGTGGTCTCCTGGCTACCCGGCCGGACCCTGACCGGGCAGCAGGCCGTCACCGCCATGACCATCGCCGTGACCGCCGCCGGCACCGACGTGCCCACCGAGGCCGAGTACGCCCTGCTCGACGACCTGGCCCTGGAACTCGGGCTCACCGGCCGCGAAGCGATCTTCATGGTGGGCGCCGAAAACCACGACTACCGCAAGACGGTCAAGCCCCGCCGCCGCTCCCTGGACTGACCGGTTCGCGCGCGCCCGGCCCCCCACGCGGGTGGCCGGGCGTCGTCGTGCCCGCTCCCCGTGCGCGATCACCCGCGAACTCCGATTACGCTGGGCGAAGGAAAAAGACGTCCCCTCGAGATTCAGGAGCGCGATCGGTGTTCGAATCACTGTCCGACCGGCTAACCGGTGCCCTCAAGGATCTGCGGGGTAAAGGACGTCTGTCACCGGCCGACATCGACGCCACCTGCCGCGAGATCCGGCTGGCCCTGCTCGAGGCCGACGTCGCACTGCCGGTGGTGCGCGGTTTCATCGCCAAGATCAAGGAGCGCGCCAAGGGCGCCGAGGTCTCGGCGGCGCTGAATCCGGCGCAGCAGGTCGTCAAGATCGTCAACGAGGAACTCGTCGGCATTCTCGGTGGCGAGACCAGGCGCCTCACCTTCGCCAAGACCCCGCCGACGGTGATCATGCTCGCCGGTCTGCAGGGTTCCGGTAAGACCACCCTGGCCGGCAAGCTCTCGAAATGGCTGAAGGGCCAAGGACATACCCCGCTGCTGGTGGCCTGCGACCTCCAGCGTCCCGGCGCCGTCACCCAGCTCCAGGTGGTCGGTGAGCGCGCGGGCGTGGCCGTGTTCGCCCCGCACCCCGGCACCTCGGTCGGTGGCGGCGAGAACCCGCTCGGCATCTCCGCCGCCGACCCGGTCGAGGTCGCGCGCGCCGGTGTCGAAGAGGCCAGGGCCAAGCAGTACGACATCGTCATCGTCGACACGGCGGGCCGCCTCGGCATCGACGCGGAACTGATGGCGCAGGCCGCGGGCATCCGCGATGCCGTGCAGCCCGACGAAACCCTGTTCGTGCTCGACGCCATGATCGGCCAGGACGCGGTGCACACCGCCGAATCATTCCGCGACGGCGTCGGATTCACCGGTGTCGTACTCACCAAGCTCGACGGTGACGCCCGCGGTGGCGCGGCCCTGTCCGTGCGTGAGATCACCGGCGCGCCCATCATGTTCGCCTCCTCCGGCGAGAAGCTCGAGGATTTCGACGTCTTCCACCCCGACCGGATGGCGTCGCGCATCCTCGGCATGGGTGATGTGCTGTCGCTGATCGAGCAGGCCGAGCAGGTCTACGACGCGCAGCAGGCCGAGGAGGCCGCCCGCAAGATCGGCAGCGGTGAGCTCACCCTCGAGGACTTCCTCGACCAGATGCTGGCCATCCGCAAGATGGGCCCGATCGGCAACCTGCTCGGCATGCTGCCGGGCGCCGGTCAGATGAAGGACGTGCTCGCCCAGGTCGACGACAAGCAGCTCGACCGGGTGCAGGCGATCATTCGCGGTATGACTCCCGCCGAGCGGGACAACCCGAAGATCATCAACGCTTCGCGCCGCCTGCGCATCGCCAATGGTTCGGGCGTGCAGGTCTCCGAGGTCAACCAGCTCGTCGACCGCTTCTTCGAAGCGAAGAAGATGATGGCCGCCATGGGCCGGCAGATGGGCCTGCCCGGCGGCAACCGGCGCAATGCCAAGAAGGGGAAGAAGGGAAAGAAGGGCGGCCGCGGCCCGACCCCGCCGAAGATGCGCGGTGGTTTCCCGGGCATGCCGGGTCTGCCGGGTGGTATGCCCGCCGGTATGCCCGATCTCTCGGATATGCCGCCCGGTCTGGACCAGTTGCCGCCGGGGCTCGAAGGTTTCGATATCTCGAAGCTGAAGTTCCCGAAGAAGTAGTTCCCGTCGTGCCCGGCCGTCGGCCGGGCGCACCTCAGCGGTGCAGTACTTCGGCCGACCAGCGCCGCAGCCAGATCTGGGCCATGCCGCAGGCGCAGCGGCTGTAGCGGACCACACCCTCGGAGGTGCGGTGGCAGGACTCCGACGGGTCGGGTTGGCGGACGGTGCGGCCGCAGCGGCGGCAGTGTGAAACGGTGTCGTCGTAGCTCGAAACGAACGGTGATGGGGGCATATCCCCAGTATTCGACGCGGTGATGTGCGAATCCATCAATAGATTCCGCAGTGAATCGTGTTGAATGGCTACATGATCGATCCGCGGTTGCATACGCTGCGGATGCTGCGCGAGCACGGCACGGTGACCGCGGCGGCCATGGCACTACACCTCACCCCCTCCACGGTGTCGCAGCAATTGCGCCAGCTCGCACACGATCTGGATGCCGTGCTGCTGGAACAGGTCGGGCGGCGGGTCCAGTTGACGGCGGCGGCGCACACTCTGCTCCGGCACGCCGACGATCTGTTCGCCGGTGCCGAACGGGCCCGCGCCGATCTGGCCGCGCAGCGCGCGGACCTGTCCGGTGTGCTGCGGATCAGCGCGATGCCCACGGCGATGGTCGCACTGGTCGCGCCCGCCGCGGCTCGGCTGCGGGCCGAACATCCCAGGCTGGCACTGGAAATCAACGAGGACGAGAGTCGGCACTGCTTCGATCTGCTGCTCGCCGGGGACACCGATATCGGTGTCGTCATCCCGGCCGCGGACGGCCCCGCGCCGACGGACGCGCGGTTCGAACAGCATCCGCTCGCGGACGAGCCCCAGGATCTGCTCGTGCCCGCCGGTCATCGGCTGGCCGCCTGCCGCAGTGTCGAACTCGCCGAAGCCGCCGCAGAGGACTGGATCGGCGCGCCGGACCGCGTAGCGCACTGTCAGCTTCAGCTGAGTGCTTGTGCCGCAGCCGGTTTCACGCCGCGGATCGTGCATCGCGGCATGGATTGGATCGGTATCTCGGCCCTGGTGACCCGCGGTTTCGGCGTCAGCCTGATCCCGCGCCTGGCCTACCTGCCCGCAGACGATGCCGTGGTCCGAATTCCCTTGCACGGACCGTCCGCGCCCAGCCGCCGCCATATCGCGTTCGTTCGGCGGGGTAGTAGTGGCCACCCTGCGATCGCCGCCGGGTTGGCGGCGGTCCGCGCGATCTGTCGTGAGCGTGGGGATATCACTGCGCTCTGATGGGTGCGGCGATCACTGCGGACTGTTGTGTGCGGCTGGCCCGTGGCGTGAGCACCGTGGATCTGGGCGTTCGGCCTGTGGCGTGATCGCCGGTGCGGTGTGCGGCTGCACTGTGACGTGGTGAATCGGTGACCGCGGGCGGGCGGTGCGAGAGCGTGAGCGGTAGGTTGGAGGCTGCCGACGACGTCCAGGAGGTTGCTGTGCATCTGCGTGGTGTGGTTCTCCCCGATGACGAGATGCGCGACCTGTGGGTACGCGACGGCGTGGTGTCCTACGAGCCCGGTGCCGATGACGAAACCCTGTGTGACACAGGGTGGATCGTGCCGGGTCTGGTCGACGCGCACTGTCACGTCGGCATCCGCTACGGCGGCGGCGACGAGGACCGCGCGGGAGCCGTGGCGCAGGCCGAAACCGAACGCGACGCCGGTGCGCTGCTGCTGCGCGACGCCGGCTCCCCGATCGATACCCGGTTCATCGACGAGCACGAGGAACTGCCGCGGATCATCCGGGCGGGCCGCCACATCGCCCGGCCCAAGCGCTATATCCGCGAACTCGGCATCGAGCTCGACGACGAACGCGATCTGCCCGAGATCGTGGCCGAACAGGCCCGCTTCGGCGACGGCTGGGTCAAGATCGTCGGCGACTGGATCGACCGCTCCGTCGGCGATCTGCGCCCCCTGTGGAGCGATGAGATCCTGAAGGCGGCCATCGACGCCGCGCACGCGAACGGCGCCCGCGTCACCGCGCACGTCTTCGGAGAGGACGCCCTGCCCGGCCTCATCAACGCGGGCATCGACTGCCTCGAGCACGGCACCGGCCTGTCCGACGAGACCGTCGAGCTCATGGTCGGCCACGGCACCGCCCTGGTCCCCACATTGATCAATATCGACACCTTCCCCGAAATCGCGGACAGCGCAGGCAAATTCCCCACCTACGCCGCGCACATGCGCGATCTGCACCGCCGCGTCCGCGACACCGTCGGCAAGGCGCACGAGGCCGGTGTGCCGATCTACGCGGGCACCGACGCCGGCGGTTCGATCCGCCACGGCCGGATCGCCGACGAGATCACCGCCCTGGCCGGTGCCGGCCTGTCCCCGCACGACGCCCTCGGCGCCGCCTCCTGGAACGCCCGCACCTGGCTCGGCCGCCCCTCCATCACCTCAGGCGCCCCTGCCGACTTCGTCGTCTACCGAGAAGATCCACGCACCAACCCGGCCATGCTGACCGCCCCGCAGTGGGTGGTCCTGCGCGGCCGCGTAGTCAAAACCCCGAACCCGGTCACCGGCCACCGCTGACCGGCTCACCATCGGTCACGAATCCGATGCCGGAGTCCGACTTCGGCCGCACTCTCGTCCCTGCTGCGCTGACCGCTTTCGCGACCGCCTTCGGTGCCCTGCGATACAGTTACCTGGACTGCTAACAGTCCAGGTCAAGTTCGAATCGAGCGACATGCGACGGCACGCGAACGGGAAGATCGGACAAACGTGACGATGAGCGCCGAGGTATCGATGATCCATCCCCTGGGGCCGACCACGGTGGAAGACTGGCTAGCCGAAGAGCAGCCATCCGACGGATCTCGACTCGAACTCATTCTGGGGTACCTCTACATGACGCCAGCGCCCGGCGGGCCACACCAGTTTGCTGCGGGAGAGCTTTTCGCCGTGTTGCGTGAGGCGCTCCGAGAAGCTGTGCGTACGGATCTGCGGGCTTTGCCCGGCGTCGCGGTGCGCATCAGTACGGCCTTCCGTACTGGGGTCATTCCCGATGTCGCGGTGGTGTCTGCCGACATCAATCACACCAGCTTCGCACCGGAGGATGTCGTTCTCGCGGTCGAGGTCTGGTCTCCGGGCAACACTCGGGAGGAACGCGATACCAAGATCGCGGCCTATGCGTCCGCGAGGGTCCAGTACCTGTGGATCGTGGAGTTGCCGCTGGGCAAACCCGCCAAATTCTGTGGCTATTCACTGGGGGAGACCGGATACCGGCAGGACGTGTATGCCGCAAACGGTGAAACCGTCAAAGCTCCCGGCCCTGTACCGGTGACTGTGAATACAGCGGAGCTGCGCTGAATCCAGTACCGAGCCCGGCGCAGTGGCATGGGTCACGACCGCTTCCGTGACACCTGGTCAATGGCCGATTTCAGGGTGGATCGACCCGTCTGGCAGAATGAACCCTCGTCCTTCGAATGACAAGTGTCAGCCCGTCTCCGGTTACGTACCGCGCGGCGGTCACACACTCCAAGCGTGAAACCGGGCTCGCAGACCGTGCGGGTCGCTGAATTGCGCCGTGACCAACTACTGAAAGAGGCAGATCAGCCATGGCTGTGAAGATCAAGCTGACCCGTATGGGCAAGATCCGCAACCCGCAGTACCGCGTCGTCGTCGCCGACGCGCGTACCCGTCGTGACGGCCGCGCCATCGAGTCCATCGGCAAGTACCACCCCAAGGAAGAGCCCTCGCTGATCGAGATCGATTCCGAGCGCGCCCAGTACTGGCTGGGTGTCGGCGCGCAGCCGACCGAGTCGGTGCAGCGTCTGCTGGAGATCACTGGCGACTGGCAGAAGTTCAAGGGCCTGCCGGGCGCCGAGGGCACCCTGAAGGTGAAGGCCGCGAAGCCGTCCAAGCTGGAACTGTTCAACGCCGCGCTCGCCGCCGCCGACAACGAGCCGGTCGCCGAGGCCGTCACCCCGAAGAAGAAGGCCGCCAAGAAGGACGAGGCCGCCGAGGCGCCCGCCGAGACCGAAGCCGCCGAGTAATGTCGGCCGTCGTGGCGGATGCCGTCGAACATCTGGTTCGCGGTATCGTCGCCAACCCCGATGACGTCCGCGTCGAGCTGATCACCGGCCGCCGCGGACGCACCGTCGAGGTGCATGTGCATCCCGAGGATCTGGGCAAGGTCATCGGCCGCGGCGGTCGCACCGCGACCGCGCTGCGTACCCTTGTTGCCGGCATCGGCGGCCGGGGTATCCGCGTCGACGTGGTCGACACCGACGCCTAGATGGAACTCGTCGTGGGGCGGGTCGCCAAGTCGCACGGTGTGCGCGGCGAACTCGTCGTCGAGGTCCGCACCGACGAACCGGAGTCCCGGTTCGCGCCCGGCACCACCCTGCGGGGTCGGTTGCCGCGGTCCAAGGAGGTCCGTGACTTCACCATCGAGTCGGCCCGGGAGCACTCGGGCCGACTCCTGGTGTTTCTCGCCGGCGTCTCCGACCGCACCGCCGCCGACGCACTGCGCGGCACCCTGTTCCACATCGACAGCGCGGATCTGCCGCCGTCGGAGGATCCGGACGAGTACTACGACCACGAGCTGGAGGGCCTGACCGTCCAGCTCACCGACGGCACCGTCGTCGGCACGGTCGGGGAAGTGCTGCATTCCGCGGCGGGCGAGCTGCTGTCGGTACGGGCGGTCGAGGACAAGCGCGAGATCCTGATCCCGTTCGTCACCGCGATCGTGCCGACGGTGTCGATCGCGGACCGGCTCGTGGTCATCGATCCGCCCGAGGGTCTGCTCGATCCCGAATGAAGATCGACGTCGTCACCATCTTTCCGGAGTATCTGGAGCCGCTGCGCACCGCGCTGCTGGGCAAGGCCATCGACAGGGGCCTGCTGTCGGTGCAGGTGCACGATCTGCGGCGCTGGACGCACGACGTGCACAAGTCGGTCGACGATTCTCCCTATGGCGGCGGACCGGGCATGGTCATGAAGCCGACCATCTGGGGTGATGCCTTGGACGAGGTGTGCCCCGACGACGCGCTGCTGGTCGTGCCGACGCCCGCGGGTGTCCCATTCACGCAGCGCACCGCCGAGCGCTGGGCGAGCGAACAGCACATCGTTTTCGCCTGCGGCCGCTACGAGGGCATCGATCAGCGGGTTTTCGACGATGCCGCCCGCCGGGTGCGGGTGCAAGAGGTCAGCATCGGCGACTATGTGCTGATCGGCGGCGAGGCCGCCGTGCTGGTGATGACCGAGGCATTCGTCCGGCTGATCCCCGGCGTGCTCGGCAATCAGCAGTCGCACCAGGAGGATTCGTTCTCCGACGGGTTGCTCGAGGGGCCCAGCTACACCCGCCCGGTGTCCTGGCGTGGTCTGGATGTGCCGCCTGTTCTGCTCTCCGGCGATCACGCCAAGGTCGCCGCGTGGCGGCACGAGCAATCGCTGACGCGTACCCGGGAACGCCGTCCGGACCTGCTGCCCGGTACCGAGTAAGACTTTTCGGCCAATCCCGACCCGGATGCTGGTGCCCCGAGGTACAAACGGGGCGTGATGCGACTTCCCAGCTATGCGTCCGGCACCTCGGCGGCGCCGCTGCTCGGCGACACGATCGGCGCGAACCTCGACCGCGCGGTCGCGGCGTACCCGGATCGCGAGGCCCTGGTGGACGTGCCTTCCGGTCGGCGCTGGACCTATCGCGAACTCGCCGCCACCGTCGATTCGCTCGCCACCGGCCTGACCGCGCTCGGCATCGACAAGGGTGATCGGGTCGGCATCTGGGCACCGAACTGCGCGGAATGGTTCCTCGTGCAGTACGCGACCGCGAAACTCGGCGCGATCCTGGTGAACATCAATCCGGCCTACCGCACCAGCGAGCTGGAATACGTGCTGCGCCAGGCCGGGGTGAAGCTGCTGATCGCCGCGCCGGAGTTCAAGACCTCCAACTACGTCACCATGATCGACGAGGTTCGTCCGAACTGTCCCGCGCTGGAGCAGGTGCTGATTCTCGGCACGGTCGCGTGGGATGTGCTGGCGCGCTACGAGATCGACGCCGACCGGCTCGTGGCGATCGGCGCGACGCTGACCATGGACGATCCGATCAATATCCAATACACGTCCGGCACAACGGGTTTCCCCAAGGGAGCGACGCTCAGCCACCACAATATCCTCAACAACGGGTATTTCGTCGGTGAGCTGTGCGGATACACCGAGCAGGACCGGATCTGCCTGCCGGTGCCGTTCTATCATTGTTTCGGCATGGTCATGGGCAATCTCGCGGCCACCAGTCATGGTGCGGCCGTGGTGATTCCGGCTCCGGCCTTCGATCCGGCGGCGACCCTGGCCGCAGTCGCGACCGAACGATGTACCTCGCTCTACGGTGTGCCCACCATGTTCATCGCTGTGCTCGGCGAACTCGACAGCGGTGCGGCGCCGGATCTTTCGAGCCTGCGCACCGGCATCATGGCGGGATCGCCGTGCCCGGTGGAGGTGATGAAGCGGGTCATCGATCGCCTGGGTATGTCGGAGGTCTGCATCTGCTACGGCATGACCGAGACCTCGCCGGTGTCCACCCAGACCCGCCGGGACGACACCCTCGAGCGTCGCACCGCCACCGTCGGGCGGGTGCTGCCGCACCTCGAGGTCAAGATCGTCGATCCCGCAACGGGTGTCACCGTGCCGCGCGGCGAGCCCGGCGAGCTGTGCACCCGCGGCTACTCGGTGATGCTGGGCTACTGGAATCAACCCGACCGCACCGCCGAGGCGATCGATGCCGCGCGGTGGATGCACACCGGCGACATCGGCGTGATGGACGAGGACGGCTATCTCGCGGTCACCGGCCGGATCAAGGACATGGTCATCCGCGGCGGTGAGAACATCTACCCGCGCGAGATCGAGGAGTTCCTCTACACCCACCCCGACATTCTGGATGCTCAGGTCATCGGTGTGCCCGACCCGAAATACGGTGAGGAACTGATGGCTTGGCTGCGGGTGCGCGACGGTGCCGCGCCGCTGGACGCCGACGCGATCCGGGCCTTCTGCGCGGGCAAGCTGGCGCACTTCAAGATTCCGCGTTTTGTCCACATCGTGGACGAATTCCCGATGACCGTCACCGGGAAGGTCCGCAAGGCGGAGATGCGGGAACTGGCGAAATCGCTGGTCCCGGCGGCGGGAGAGCGTGCGGCGGGCCAAGGCTTCACCCAGGGGTAGACGCCGTGTCGGTCGGCGGCGGTAGTGTTGGCGGCCGTGACGACAGCGCCCGAGATCGCCAGTTCCGAGACGAACAGCACCACACCCCTGGCCAGTGTCGGCCGCCGCATCGCCGACGAACTAGGTGTGCGCGAGACGCAAGTTCGCGCCGCGGTGGAGTTGCTCGACGCCGGATCGACCGTGCCGTTCATCGCGCGCTACCGCAAGGAGGTCACCGGCGGCCTGGACGACGCGCAGCTGCGGCAGCTCGACGAACGCCTCGGCTACCTGCGCGAACTCGACGAGCGTCGCGGCGCGATCATCGAATCCATCCGGGGCCAGGGCAAACTCGACGACGCCCTGCTCGGCCAGCTGATGACCGCTGAGACCAAGGCCCGCCTGGAAGACATCTACCTGCCCTACAAGCCCAAGCGCCGCACCAAGGCGCAGATCGCGCGCGAGGCGGGTCACGAACCCGTCGCCGATGCCCTGATCACCGACGCGACCACCGATCCCGCCCAGTACAGCGCCGAGCAACTCGACGGCGCCCGCGCCATCCTGGTCGAGCGTTTCGCCGAGGACGCCGATCTGGTCGGCGAGCTGCGCGAGCTGATGTGGAACCGGGGGCAGGTCAGCTCGACGGTGCGCCCGGGCAAGGAGGAGGCGGGCGCGAAGTTCGCCGACTACTTCGAATTCAGCGAGCCGTTCACCACATTGCCTTCCCACCGCATCCTGGCGTTGCTGCGCGGCGAGAAGGAGGAGGTGCTCAGCCTCCAGTTGGAGTCCGAGACAGAGGAGTTGGCGCCGGGCGAACGCTCCCTCTACGAGGGCCGGATCGCGGTGCGGTTCGGCATCGCCGATCAGGGCCGCGCCGCCGACACCTGGCTGCTGGACACGGTCCGCTGGGCGTGGCGCACCAAACTTCAGGTGAGTCTGGGCATCGACACCCGCATGCGCCTGCGGCAGGCCGCCGAGAAGGACGCGGTGGACGTCTTCGCCGCCAATCTGCGTGATCTGCTGCTGGCCGCGCCCGCGGGCACCCGCACCACCATGGGCCTGGATCCGGGCTACCGCACCGGCGTGAAGGTGGCCGTGGTGGACGCGACCGGCAAGGCGGTCGCCACCGAGGTGATCTACCCGCACAAGCCGCAGGGGCAGACCGAGAAGTCGCTGGCGGTGCTCGGCGCGCTGGTCGCCCGGTTCGGTGTGGAGTTGATCGCCATCGGCAACGGCACCGCCTCCCGGGAGACCGATGCCCTTGCCACGGAGCTGATCTCGCGCATTCCGGAGCACAAGCCGACCAAGATCGTGGTGTCCGAGGCGGGCGCGTCGGTGTACTCCGCGTCGGCCTACGCCTCGCAGGAACTGCCCGAGATGGATGTCTCGCTGCGCGGCGCGGTGTCCATCGCGCGCCGGCTCCAGGATCCGCTGGCCGAGCTGGTGAAGATCGATCCGAAGTCGATCGGCGTCGGCCAGTACCAGCACGATGTATCGGAGACCCTGCTGGCCCGGTCGCTGGGCGCGGTGGTCGAGGACGCGGTGAACGCCGTCGGCGTCGATGTGAACACCGCCTCGGTGCCGCTACTGTCCCGGGTGTCGGGTATCACCGGTTCGGTCGCGGAATCCATTGTGGCGCACCGTGATCAGCATGGTTCCTACCGCAGCCGCCAGGCCCTGCTGGAGGTCCCGCGGCTGGGCCCGAAGGCCTTCGAGCAGTGCGCGGGCTTCCTGCGTATCCGCGGTGGCGACGACCCGCTCGACACCTCCGCGGTACACCCGGAGGCCTATCCGGTGGTGCGGCGCATCCTGGAGCAGACCGGCAGCGGCATCGCCGAACTCATCGGCAACACCGGCACGCTGCGCAAGCTGCGGCCCGACCAGTTCACCGACGAGAAGTTCGGTGTCCCTACCGTTTCGGACATCATCGCCGAACTGGAGAAGCCCGGCCGCGACCCGCGCCCGGAGTTCAAGACTGCCGAATTCGCCGCCGGAGTGGAGAAGGTCGCCGACTTGAAGCCCGGGATGGTGCTGGAGGGGGTGGTCACAAATGTGGCCGCGTTCGGCGCGTTCGTCGATGTCGGTGTGCATCAGGACGGCCTGGTGCACGTGTCGGCCATGTCGCACTCCTTCGTCAAGGATCCGCGCGAGGTCGTGAAATCCGGTGATGTGGTCAAGGTGAAGGTGCTGGAGGTGGATGTGCAGCGCCAGCGCATCGGCCTGTCGCTGCGCCTGGACGACGAGCCGGGGGCGGGCGCCAAACCCGAACGTGGCGGCGGTAATCGCGGCGGCCAGCGTGGCCAGTCCGGTCAGGACAACCGGCAGCGGCAGAATGGTCAGGGACGACAGGGACAGCAGGGGCGTGGACAGGGCAACCAGCGGCGCAACGCACCCGCGCCCAGCGGTTCCATGGCCGACGCGCTGCGCCGGGCGGGTTTCGGCCAGTAGGGCGACGACAGACGGGAGGGTGGTAGGCGGCCATGCGCAGGTGGCTCGACAACGATGTGATCGCGCAGGGCCGCCTCCCGCTGCTGTGCTTCCTGCTCGGGTTCATCGTCGGATTCCTGTTCATCCGGGTCAGCGTCCGGCTGATCCGGGCGCAGGTGCGGTGGTGGCCGGGCAATCTGCGCGCCGGTGATACCCACATCCACCACATGGTCATCGGTGTGGTGCTGGTGCTCGGCTCCGGCCTGGGCCTGATCGCGGTGTACTCGACCGCGAGCGAGGCGGTCACCGCGGCGTTCGCCGCCGCGTTCGGGGTCGGCGCCGCCCTGGTGCTCGACGAGTTCGCGCTCATCTACTACCTGCGCGATGTGTACTGGGAGGAGCAGGGCCGCACCTCGGTGGACGCGGTGTTCGTCGCGCTCGCCGTGACCGGCCTGCTGCTGCTGGGTTTCCATCCGCTCTCGATCCTCGAGATCGGTGATATCGGCGGTTCCATCGGCGTCGACGCCAAGGCGCTCGCCACCGCGATCGCGCTGTCGAATCTGCTGTTGGCGGCTGTGGTCATCGCCAAGGGCAAGATCTGGACCGGATTGTTCGGCATGTTCTTCCCGCCGCTGCTGTGGATCGGCGCGCTGCGGCTGAGCCGGCCGGGCGCGCCCTGGGCCCGCTGGCGCTACGCCGAACGCCGCCGCCTGATGTACCGCGCGATCGTGCGCGAACGGCGCTATCGGCGGCCGGCGATCCGGGCGAAGATCTTCATCCAGGACCTGATCGCGGGCAAGCCCGATGTCGAGCATGTCCGCAGCGCCGCCGAGGCGGAGCTGGCCCGTAAGGTGGTGCCCGCCCCACCCGCGCCGCATCCGCATCCGCTGTTCTCTCCGGAGCACTCGCTGTTCTCCCCGGAGCACAAATCGGAGCGTTGACGGGCCGATTTCTCCGGTGCCCGGGTGGTCTGGCACAATAATCGGGTTGCCCTGGGGAGATCTCTGTCCCGGGAGCACCCCCTAATTCGGAGCATGAACCGGTCGCGCGCCCTCATTTCGGTTCGAGGGAATGCCGCCAGGGTCCTCTGTTCGCGCAAACATCACAAAGGATGAGAATGAACACCCTTGACTTCGTCGACGAAAAGTCGCTGCGCAGCGACGTCCCGGACTTTCGCCCGGGCGACACGCTGAACGTGCACGTGAAGGTCATCGAAGGCTCGAAGGAGCGCGTCCAGGTCTTCAAGGGCGTCGTGATCCGCCGCCAGGGCGGTGGCATCCGCGAGACCTTCACCGTCCGCAAGGTGTCCTTCGGTGTCGGTGTCGAGCGCACCTTCCCCGTGCACAGCCCGAACATCGACCACATCGATGTCCTGACCCGCGGTGACGTCCGTCGCGCCAAGCTGTACTACCTGCGCGACCTGCGCGGCAAGGCCGCCAAGATCAAGGAAAAGCGCTGATCTTGTAGCGAGCCGCTCGCCACAGCAGATACTTCGTAGCCCGGTACCCGCCGCCAGGATGGGTGCCGGGCTACTCTGTTCGGCGTGGCAGACGAAAGTGGGTCGGTGTCGGTGTCGGGTGCGGGTGACGAAGGCGCGGATCGCGCCCCCAGGGCGCGGCGCGCCAAGAAGAAGGGCAAGAAGCAGCGGCCGTTCTGGCAGGAATTGCCCATTCTCATCGTGATCGCGGCGGTCATCGCCGCGCTGATGGTCACCTTCGTCGGCCGCCCGTACGTGATTCCGTCCCAATCGATGGAACCGACGTTGCACGGCTGCCCCGGCTGCGTCGGCGACCGCATCTACGTGCAGAAGCTCAGCTACTACTTCGGTGATCCGAAGCCGGGTGACGTGGTGGTGTTCGTGGGGCCGGAGTCCTGGAACACCCGGTACCAGTCGATCCGCTCGGAGAACACCGTGATCCGCGGCGTGCAGAACTTCTTCTCCTTCTTCGGCCTGGTGCCGCCGGACGAGAACGACCTGGTCAAGCGGGTCATCGCGGTCGGTGGACAGACCGTGCAGTGCTGTGACGCCGAAGGCCGGATCCTGGTCGACGGCAAACCGCTCGACGAGCCCTACGTGAAGAACGACTACCCGTGGTTCCCGGGTAAGCAGAACGCCACCTACCCGGCCGGGCGGGTCTTCGGCCCGGTCAAGGTGCCCGAGGGCAACCTGTGGGTAATGGGTGACAACCGCGACCAGTCCGCCGATTCCCGTGCGCACGTCTCGGATTCGCTGCAGGGCACGGTCCCAGTCGACAATGTCCGCGGCAAGGCGGTGTTCAAGATCTGGCCGCCGAGCCGGATCGGATCGGTCAGTTCGATCGATCCACAGGTGAATTGACACCCCGGGCGAACTTAAGGCGCACGGCGGCAGGATAATTGGTTCGTGGGCTACACCCGGAGCACCAGTGGCGGATGGCAGGCGGGGCGGGGGAACTCTGCCTGGCCGCCGCGCGTCGTCATGCGCAAGGCAGGTGGTCTGCGCACCCTGGAGGCCGCGCTGATCCGCAGCGGCCTGGGCCCGGTGGCGGGCGTCGACGAGGCCGGTCGCGGCCCCTGCGCGGGGCCGCTGGTGATCGCCGCGTGCCTGCTCGCGCCCAAGGCCTACGACCGGCTGGCCGGGCTCGACGATTCCAAGAAGCTCACCGAGGCCACCCGCGAGGAACTCTTCCCGATCATCCAGCGATTGGCGCTGGCCTACGAGGTCGTGGTCGTTCCCGCCTGGGAGATCGACGCCATCGGCATCCACGTCGCCAATATCGAGGGCATGCGGCGCGCGGTCGCCGGGCTCGGGCGGACCCCGGGCTATGTGCTCACCGACGGTTTCCGGGTGCCCGGCATTCCCGCGCCTTCGCTGCCGGTGATCGGCGGCGACGCCGCGGCCGCCTGTATCGCGGCCGCCAGCATCCTGGCCAAGGTCACCCGGGACCGGATCATGGTCGACCTCGATCAGCGCCTGCCCGGGTACGGGTTCGCCGCCCACAAGGGCTACAACACGCCCGAGCACACCGAGGCGTTGCAGCGGCTCGGCCCCAGCAGTGAGCATCGCCGGTCCTGGCGCAATGTCCGGGAAATGGCGGGCCTGGTACCCGTGGATCCGGCCCTCGACCACGCCGACGCGGTGCTGGCCGAACAGGCCGCGGAAGGCCGGGTGGCTGGCGGGCCGGTCCATGCGAGATGATGTGCAGCGACGACGCCGATGGAGCTGAATCTCATCAAGGACCCGCGAACTAGGAGGACTTCCACCCGATGAGTGCCGAGGACCTCGAGAAGTACGAAACCGAGATGGAACTCTCGCTGTATCGCGAGTACAAGGACATCGTCGGTCAGTTCTCGTATGTGGTGGAGACCGAACGTCGCTTCTACCTGGCCAATTCGGTCGAATTGCGGCCGCAGAACGCCGACGGCGAGGTGTACTTCGAGGTGCGCATGAGCGATGCCTGGGTGTGGGATATGTACCGCCCGGCGCGCTTCGTCAAACACGTCCGGGTGATCACCTTCAAAGACGTCAATATCGAGGAGCTGGAGAAGCCTGACCTGCGACTGCCCGAGTAGTTCGGTGCTCGTGGACGCGAGTTGTCCACAGCCGAAAGGTTATCCACAGCTTTTCCGTTCTCCCAGGTCGGCTCGGCGCCCGCCAGCGTCCGCGCCCGCACGCTGTGCGGGTGACGGATAAGAAGGCGCTCGGCGCACGAGGGGAAGAGCTGGCGGCCCGCTATCTGCGGTCCTCCGGCTGGGAGATCATCGGCAGGAACTGGCGGTGCCGCTACGGCGAGCTCGATCTCATCGCCCGCGATGCCCGCTACACCGCGTTCATCGAGGTGAAAACCAGACGCGGTCTGGGTTTCGGCGTACCCGCGGAATCGGTCACCTACGCCAAGCGGCGGCGGATCCGCACGCTCGCGCTGCTCTGGCTGAACGAGCACGACGGCCCGCTGCGGCGGGTGCGGTTCGATGTCATCTCGGTCCTGCTGCTGCCGGGGCAGCGGCCGGTCATCGATCACCTCGAGGCGGTGTTCTGATGGCGCTCGGGCGGGCGCACTCGGTGGCCGTCACCGGTGTGGACGGGTTGCTGGTCGAGATCGAAGCCGATATCGGGCAGGGCTTGCCGTCGGTGCACCTGGTCGGGCTGCCCGACACCGCATTACAGGAATCCCGGAATCGGGTGCGGGCGGCGGTGGCCAACTCGGGGGAGAAATGGCCGGACGGCCGGGTGACGCTGGCATTGTCACCGGCCACGCTCCCGAAAGTCGGCAGCGTCTACGATCTGGCGCTCGCGGTCGCGGTGCTGGACGCGGCGGGCGCGGTGCCCTCCGAGCGGCTGGCGAAGACAGTGCTGCTCGGTGAGCTGGCGCTCGACGGCCGGGTCCGGCGGGTGCGCGGCGTCCTGCCCGCGGTGATCGCCGCCCGGAACGCGGGCTGGCCCACCGTCGTGGTGCCGGAATCCGCACTGCCCGAAGCTGGTCTGGTCGAGGGCATCGAGGTGCTCGGCGCGGCCAGCCTGCGGACCATGGTTGCCTGGTTGCGCGCGGAAGGGCAATTGCGCACGCCCAGTGGTGATCTGCCCGCCCCGGCGCCCACGGGCGGCGATCTCAGCGAGGTCGTCGGGCAGGACGAGGCCAGGTGGGCGCTGGAGGTCGCCGCGGCCGGCGGCCACCACCTGTTGCTGACCGGTCCGCCCGGAATCGGCAAAACCATGCTGGCGCAACGACTTCCGGGATTGCTACCGCCGCTGTCGGAGTCCGAGGCGCTGGAGGTCACCGCCATTCACTCGATGGCGGGTCTGCTCTCCGGTGATCAGCCCTTGATCACGATGCCGCCGTTCGTCGCACCCCATCATTCGACGTCGGCCACGGCCATGGTCGGCGGTGGTTCGCCCGCTGCCCGTCCCGGTGCGGTCAGCTGCGCGCACCGCGGCGTGCTGTTCCTGGACGAATGCGCGGAGATCGGTGCCAAGGTGCTGGAGGCGCTGCGAACTCCCTTGGAAGAGGGGGAGATCCGGATCGCCCGGCGCGATGGCGTGGCCCGCTACCCGGCCCGCTTCCAACTGGTGCTGGCCGCGAACCCGTGCCCGTGCGCCCCGGCCCGCGATGTCGACTGCATCTGTGCGCCCCTGGCACGCCGCCGCTATCTGGGCAAGCTCTCCGGCCCGCTGATGGACCGCATCGACATCTGGGTGCAGATGCGCGGTCACTCCGGCTCCAGTTTCACCTCCGACAACGCCGAATCCAGCGCGGTCGTCCGGGCCCGGGTGGCTGCCGCCCGCCAGGCCGCCACGGCGCGCTGGCACGACGACGGCTGGACCACCAACGCGGAGGTCCCCGGACATGTGCTCCGGCAACGCTTCCGCCTCCCGCACGACGCCATCGCCCCACTGGAAGCCGCCCTGCGCATGGGCCGCCTCTCCGCCCGCGGCGCCGACCGCGCCATCCGCGTCGCCTGGACCATCTGCGATCTCCGCGGCGCCACCCTACCCACCGCCCAGGACATCATGCTCGCCCTCAACTTCCGCCAGCGCGGTGCGCAATGAGCGCGGCGAACGATGACGAGGCGGGACTCGGCGGGAGCGGGGCTGGTATGCCTGCGGGGCCGTGTGCGGGTGCTCGAGTTGGGGTGGCTGCGGGGGAGCGTGGGGGTGCTCGAGTTGAGGTGTCTGCGGAACGGTGTGGGGGTGTTCGAGCCGGGGTGCCTGCGGAGGAGTCTGGGGGTGCTCGAGTTGAAGTGCCTGCGGAACGGTGTGGGGGTGCTCGAGTCGGGGTGCCTGCGGAGGAGTCTGGGGGTGCTCGAGTTGAAGTGCCTGCGGAACGGTGCGGGAGTGCTCGAGTCGATGTGCCGGTCGGGCAGTGTGGGGGTGCTTGGGGCGGGGCCGGGGTCGGTGCGGATCGCGTGCTGGATTTGGACAGGGGTGGGTTGGTAGGCGAGGAACGGAGGCTGGCCTGGATGTACCTGTCGCGGGTGGTGGCTGGGCCGTGTGCGGCGTTGTCGGCGTTGATCGAGGCGGTGGGGGTCGTGGAGGCGGCGCGGGCGGTGCGGGAGTGCGCGCTACCGCAGGCGTTGCGGGGTCCGACGCGGGCGCGGCGGGAGATCGATTGTGCGGAGCGGGATTTGACGGCAATGGAGCGGATGGGCGGGCGGGTGGTGACGCCGGATGATCCGGAGTGGCCGGCCTGGCGAATGCTCGGATTGAGCCGGCTCGACAGTGGGCGGGATCAGGACGGGGGCGTGCCGCTGGTGCTGTGGGTGCGTGGGCCGCGGTCGCTGCTCGAGGCCAGTGAGCGCGCGCTGGCGGTCGTCGGTGCGCGGTGCAGCACCCCGTACGGCGATCAGGTGACCGCCGATATCGTGAGTGATCTCGCGGCGCAGGGATGGACGATCGTCTCCGGTGCGGCCTACGGCATCGACGCGATGGCCCACCGGGCGGCGCTGGCCGCTCGCACGCCGACCATCGCGGTACTCGCCTGCGGTGTCGATCGTCCGTACCCGGCCGAACACGAGCGGTTGCTCGCCGAGATCGCCGACATCGGATTGGTGGTCAGCGAGTACGCGCCCGGCGTCACCGCACGCAAACACCAGTTCCTCGCCCGAAATCGGTTGATCGCGGGATTGGCGGACGGTGTGCTCGTAGTGGAGGCGGGGCTGCGCAGCGGTGCCCGCAACACCGTGAAATGGGCGCGGCGCCTGGGCCGCCCGGCCCTGGCCGTGCCCGGTTCGGTCAACTCGGCCGCGTCGATCGGTTGTCACCGGATGATCCGTGATGGAGAGGCGCTACTGGTCACTCGCTCCGAGGAGGTGATCGAGGAAACCGGCCCGCTGTCCCTGCCCGGCACGACCACCGATCCGCAAGATGGGCTCACCGGCGACGACGCCACCGTCTACGCCGCGCTCCCGAAATCCGAGCCCCGCCAACCTGCCGAACTGTCCACCCACACCGGCCTGCCCCTGCCTGCCGTCCGCGCCAGCCTGGTGTCGCTGGAACTGGCGGAATTGGTCGCGAACAGCGAAAACGGCTGGCACCGAACACCCTCCAAGCGCTTCGCATCGAGCCGGAGGGAGCCGGGCCATGCGCGACGGATCTGAGGCGCAACCCGCCCGAGCCCCTCCCGGTCGAGACCTTGCTGTTGGACGGCACTCAATATGCCTACGTCGCAGGCGATTTGAGTGCATGATGTCTGCCGACGATTTCTGGTGCGTGCCAGTTTCGGGGTTGTGTT
>NZ_JBHXVZ010000014.1:0-92627 GCF_042672005.1 Nocardia sp. NPDC127579
ACCGACCCCACCTGGACCACCAAAGACCCCTACCTCCACGCCGAACAACTCCGCGGCACCACCCTCTACATCAGCACCGGAAACGGCACCCCGGGACATCTCGACACCGTGGCGGCGGTCGGCGGCGACCCCGTGCAATTGATGTGGCAACTGCTCATCGGTGCGCCCATGGAGGCCGTCGTCGCGGCCTGTACGCGTCAACTCGGTGATCGATTGCGGGAGTTGAACATTCCCGCCACCATCGACTACCGCCCCGAGGGCACCCACGCCTGGGGCTACTGGCGTGAGGACCTGCACAAGTCCTGGCCGATCCTCGAAGCGGCTCTGATCAACTGATCGACGCGGCCAGCAGGCGCTTGAGGACCGTCCCGGTTCCGCTGCGCGGCAACGCGTTGAGGAAGTTCACCTCGTGCGGCACGAATCGGCGGCCCAGGCGGTGGCGAAGATAGTGACGGATGGCCTCCGGGTCCAAACCACCCCCGCAGACCACGAACGCGGTCAGGCGTTGCCCGAGGTCGTCATCGGGGATGCCGAGCACTGCCGCCTCGCGGACCTGCGGGAGCATCTCCAGTGCTTCCTCGATCGGGCGCGCGAAGACTGTGCCGCCCCGGGCACGAATCGTCTCGTCGGCCCGGCCGAGCAGGAACAGCCGCCCGGAGACATCCAAATACCCCAGGTCGCCGGTATCCAACAGGCCATCGCAGTCATCCGGCGGCACCGCATCGACGTAGCCGTCGAACAGCCAGTGATTGCGCACGAAGATCCGTCCGACCGCACCGATCGGCACCGGCTGCCGGTCCGGGCCGAGCGCCGCCACCGTCGTGCCGCGAGGCGGCTTGCCCACCGTCTCCGGCGATATTCGCAGGTCGACGGGATCGGCGACCGACACCACCGACGCTTCGGTCGAGCCGTACACGTTGTAGAGAATGTCACCGAACACCCCCAGGAAGCGGAGCACGGTCGCACCGGCCAGCGGCGCGCCACAGCTGACCACCATGCGCAGGCTCGAAATGTCGTAACGGGTGAGCACTTCCACCGGCAGGTCCAGCAGTGCTCGCAGCATCGCCGGCGCGGTGACGAGAACCGTCACGCCCTGGATGGCGATCTGTCGCAAGCACTCCTCGGCATCGGCGAAATCCGGCAGCACGATCGTGGCACGCAGCGCGACACCCGCCTGGAGCGCCACCAGCCCCCAGCTGTGTGTGAGCGGTACGGTGATCAACATCGTCTCGCCGGTCCGAAACGGTATCCGCGACCGGATCGCCGCAACCGCTGCGAACCCCTTCGACCGCGACCGCCACGCGCCTTTCGGACTATCCCCGCTGCCCGAGGTCAGTACGACGATCCGGCCGGAGCGGCGCGGCGCACGTGATCGCTTGCGCCCGGCCACGATCATGTCCTCTACCGCGACACGTCCGGGCACACTCGACGCTCCGTCGGTGCTGAAAACCACGACATCCGGGTGCACCTCGGAAACGAGCGCTTCCAGGTCGCCGTCGACGAATACCGCCGACAGGCCGCCCCTGGCGGCGATCTGCGCGATTCGCCGTGGTGACAGCCCGGCATCGAGCAGCACGACGTCCGCTCCGAGTCGTCCTGCGGCAACCAGGCATTCGACCGTCTCGATGTGATTGCGGGCCAGCAGCCCGAAGGTGTCACGGCGACCGAATCCGAGCCGCGAGAGCGCACACGCCAGTGTGCGGGCGCGCCGATCGATTCCCGCATAGCTGCACGCGCCCCAGTGGTCGACGAGGGCAAGGCGATCGGGCGACCGGGCCGCGGCCACTGCGAATCCGCCGCTCGGTGTGAATCCCTGGCAGACGAGTCTCAGGCTCTGGCGCAGCGCACGATCCGGCCGAGAGCTCACGATTCCGGTTCCGAGCACTCGCCCGGCGATTTCGATACCTTGCATGAGCCGCGTTCGGCGGTGGTTCACCACCACCGCGGTCGGCTCCCAGACGGCGTAGTCGGCGATTCGGTCGAGTCCCGCTCTGGCCCACCGTGTCACAGACTTCTTGGTGAGCCCGCGCAGCAGCGGATGGTTCGGGTCGGCCGCATAGAACACCACCGTGACACGGGTATTCGCCCCCGTGCCACGCAGACCCACCGTAACGAAGCAGTCCGGCTGCTGTGTCCGCAACTCGAAACTCTCGTATTTGCGCCCGACTGCCAACTGCGCCCACACCGCATCGATCCCGAGTGCGGGTGTACCTACCCGCAAGGCGAACACGGGATGGTCCCCGGCCACCGACACCTGCTCACATGCCCCGATACCCGCAAACAGTCTCGGGTAGATCCGGGGATCGATCAGGATCCGCCAGAGCGCGTGCCGGGGAATCAGGTATTCCTCGACGACTTCCACAATCTCGGAGACCATGCGCGGAGCCCACCCGATCCTTCGGTCACCGAGTCCGTGCGTCCGGCACCGTGAGAAAGCGCGGTATGACCTTGCCGGTCGCGCCGCGCGGCAGCGCACTCAGGAACGAGACATCGCGCGGCACCGCGACCCGGCCCAGACGATGTCGGAGATAGTCGCGGATCATCTGTGCGTCCAGGCCCGCACCTTCGCGAGTGACGACGAATGCTGCCAGGCGCTGACCGAAGTCCGGATCGGGGACGCCGACGACCGCTGCCTCACGGACCTGAGGCAGATACTCGAGCGCCTCCTGCACCGGGCGCGGGAAGAACTTCTCGCCGCCGGAGATGACCATCTCGTCGCTGCGGCCGGTAAGGAACAGCCGCCCGGCCACGTCGACATATCCGTTGTCACCGGTGTCGAGCATGCCATCGGCCACCATCGGTGGTGGCGCGTTGACATACCCGTCGAAAAGCAGCTGGTTCGCGACGAAGACCCGCCCCACCGCACCGACCGGCACCGGCCGTAGATCCGGCCCGAGGACCGCAATCCGGGTACCGACCGGTGGGCGGCCGACGGTTGCCGGAGCACAGCGCAGATCCTGCGGTGTCGCGATCGTCGCCCAGGACACTTCGGTCGAGCCGTAGACGTTGTAGAGGATGTCGCCGAAAATATCCAAGAATCGCAGTGCCGTCGCACCGGACAGCGGCGCACCTCCGCACGCGACGACCCGCAATGACGAAGTGTCGTAACGAGACCGGATCTCCGGTGCCAGCTCGATCAGCCTCTGCACCATCGTGGGCACCACGACCAGGGTGTCGACACGCTGGTCGGCGATCGTCCGCAGACACTGCTCGGCATCGAACCGCGGCTCGAGCACCACGGTGGCCCGAAGCGCGGTGCTGAGCTGCAACATCCCCAGCCCCCAGGTATGGAACAGTGGCGAGGCGATCAGGATGGTCTCCTCCATCGCCATCGGGATCTCCGACAGCACCGAGGCCACAGCGTCCAGACTGCGCGGATGCGGCCGCCGCGCACACTTGGGACTTCCGCTGGTTCCCGAGGTGAGCACGATCATGCGGCCGGTGCGGGCCGGCCGGGCAGCGGTTCCCGGATCGCGCTCGGCGAGACCGTCGATGCTCGTGCAGTCCGCGACCGAGCCGATGCCGATCCGCAGGACATCGTCCGGGAGGTAGCGGACCGTTTCCACGAACTCGCTCTCGACGAACACCGCGGACAGGCGCTCCCGCTGCGTGATCGCCTCGACCTGCCGTCCGGCCATCCCGCCGTTCAGCAGTACGAGATCCATGCCCGCCTTGCAGGCAGCGACCATGACCTCGATCATCCCGACGTGATTGCGCGCCAGCACCGCGGCCGTGTGCCGGCCATCGAGCCCCGCATCGGTCAGAGCCCGGGCGATCGAGTCGGTGCGAGCGTGTAGTGCCGCGAAGTCGCGGGTGTGCGGGCCGCATACCACTGCGGGTCGAGTCGGTGCGCACGCTGCCGCGGCGGCGTATCCGCCGGCCAGGCCGAGACCCCATTTCCCGAGCTGTACCAGCTGTTTCACACCGAGTCCGACGCGGTGCGGGCGAACTACACCGGTCGCGATCAGTTGCGCGGCCACCGCGATCTGTCGCCGCGGGACCGTGGTCGCTTCCCCTTCGACCACCGAACTCGGCGCCTTGCGACAACGTTCGGCGACCCGGCGCAATCCATCGCCGACCCAGGCGATCACCGCGGTGTTGGTGGCCCGCGCTATCGCCGGGTGCACCCGGCCCGGCGCGAAAATAGTTACCACCACACTTGTTTCGTGGTTCTGGCCGCGCAGGCGAATCGCGGCCAGACTCCCCGGATCCGGGCAGTACAGTTCCAGCTTCTCGTGCCGGCGCCCGACGATGAGTCGCACGCGAACATCTCGGATTCCACAGGAATCGGCACCGATGCGGAACAGCAGCAGTGGCGAGTCCCCACCCGCCACGTACTCGCAGCCGCCGATCCCACCGAACAGTCGCGAGTAGGTCATGGGGTCCGTCAACGCCCGCCACAGCGCGCGCCGCCCCACCGGCAGCTCGTAGACGTGCTCGATAATCTCGGTAACCACGGCATCCGCTCCCATCGACCCGGCCCCTGTGCCGCACGATCACCTCGGACGCTACGAGCCCCGGCGGCACGTGGATGCCCGATCGCCACGGCATTGGAAAAATGCCAGCGGTGAACGGGTTCGCGCCTGTCGGTGGTCACGGAGAGATGGCCCACAGAAAAGGGTCCGCGGGTAACCACCCGCGGACCCTTGCCCAGTCGCATGTTCAGTACTTGGGCGGCAACTCCAGCAGCAGGTCCACGGCCTTCGCGGCACTCTGTGCGGCGCTCTCCATCGTCGCCGACCAATCGGTGCGGGTCCAGTCGCCGGCCAGCACCAGGCCCGGCACCGACGTGCGTTGTTCGGGGCGCAGTCCGGCGGTGCCGACGACCTGAGAGAACGTTGCCCTCGGCATCTTCACCACATGCGCATGCACGAGCTTCGCCTCGACGGCTTCCGGATAGTAGCGGCGGATCAAATCCATCTGCTCGGCAATGATCTCGTCATTGCTGCGGTGGATCTGCTCGTAGGCGCCACTGGTGGTCAGGCAGTACAGCCACGTCCCATTGGGTGGGCGAAGGTGCATCCGCTGCCGGTCGAACACTTCGTCGATCACCCCGCGGCCGCCGATGATAGCCTCCATCGCCGCCTTCGTCGACAAAGGTCGATCGAGATACAGGTTCGTGCTGACGATCGGTGTATGGCCGAGTTTGTCTGCGGCAGCATAGATTTCGGCATGTTCCGGCAGATCGTCGAGCAGTCCGCGCACACTGGAATTGGGGACGGCGCAGACGACCGCATCGGCCGCTATCTCGCTGCCGTCCGCGAGCAGGACCCCCTTGACTCTGCCGTCTTCGAGCAGAATTCGACGCGCGACCGCACGATGCCGCACGTCGACACCGCGTTCCTCGAAGACCCGCTGAGCCCCGGTGATATACAACGTGTCCAGATCGACTGTCGGATAGCCGATGGTCGACCCGCGGCGCTTCTTCATCCCTCCGCGCAGACCGGTCGCCATGACATCCGCGAACACCTTCGCCGATCCACGCTCCACCGGCTCGGCCGCGATCCCCAGCGCAAGCCAATCCCACAGTGCCTCACGCGCTTTGGCAGGCATGCCGACCCGGCGCAACCACTGGTCGGTGCTCAGGTCGGCGAGATCCGCGGGCTGGAACAACGCCTGCCACCCCAAACGCATCGTGGCCCGGGCCGCACGCAGCCGTTCGCCCGGCGAGGCATCGGGATGCGCACCCATCAATGTCGGCAGCGCCCGCAGGCCCTTGGTGTGCATGATCACCGCACGACCGCCCGGCCAACGCAGGGTGCCGCAGTGCGGATAGTGCAGATAGTGGTCGGTACCAACACTTTTCAGGTAGCGAAACAGATTGCTGTAGCCGCTCGCGACCACATGCTGACCGTTGTCGGCCAGATCGTCGACCTCCCCGACCCGCATCGCCTGTGTCCGGCCACCCAGCCGGGCACGGCGCTCCAGCAGCGTCACCTGTTTACCCGCCTCGGCCAGCCACACCGCTGAAGCCAAACCGGCCAAACCGCCGCCGATCACCACATAGCGTCGAGAATCGTTGCCCTGCATCATTTCACACCTCGCACCAGATCAGCGGAGTGCAGCGTGGCACCCATGCCGTCGATCATCCGGATCAGATCGCAACCGACCAGTTCCGCCGCCTCACATACCATGCGGGCTATCACCTCGGCGCACGTCGGGATGTCGTCGATCAGGCCCTGCACCTGCCCCGCCGTCCAGATACCGCCGTCGATGTCACCTTCCGCCATCGCCTGGCGGCCACGAACACCCATGACCAGTTCGCGGACATCCTCGAATTCGCCACCCGCGGCTTCGATCTCGATCACCTTGCGGCTCACCGCGTTGTTGGCCACGCGAGCGGTGTTGTGCAGCGTACGCAGAATCAGCCGGGTATCGAGTTCGGAGTTGCCGACGATCTGTTGCTTGATCCTGTGGTGGATCGGCGCCTCTTGCGTACACATGAATCTGGTGCCCATATTCACCCCATCCGCACCGAGCGCGAGCGCCGCCACCAGCCCGGCGCCGTCGGCGATACCGCCCGAGGCGATGATCGGAATGGTCAGGGCACGTGCCGCGGCGCGGATCAGGATCAGGCCGGGCACGTCGTCCTCGCCGGGGTGACCAGCGCATTCGAAGCCGTCGATCGAGACGCAGTCGACTCCGACCCGCTGTGCCTTCACCGCGTGCCGGACGCTGGTGCATTTATGGATGACCTTGATCCCCGCCGCTTTGAACACCGGCAGGAACGGTTCCGGGTTGCTGCCCGCCGTCTCCACCACCGGCACACCGGAGTCGACGATCACCTGTGCGTAGCGCTCGTACGGCGGCGGTTTTATCGCAGGCAGAATGGTGAGATTGACCCCGAACGGTTTGTCGGTCAGCTCCCGCGTCCGCTCGATCTCGACTGCCAGATCCTCCGGTGTCGGCTGGGTGAGCGCGGTGAGAAAACCCAGCGCGCCGGCCTCGGCGACGGCGGCGACGAGTTCGGCGCGACCGACCCACATCATGCCGCCCATGACAATCGGGTGCTCGACTCCGAATAGCTCGGTGAAACGAGTGTGGAACATGAATTTGCCTGCTTCCTTGATCGCAGATGTCGATTCAGCTCAGAACGCGGATTCGCTGAGTCGCATGATGTCGGTGTCGGCGGTTTCGATGATCTGGCGAACCGCACCGAGCAGCGGCAGCCGGTTCTTGGCGAACCACCTGGCTACGGCGACTTTTCCCTGGTAGAAGTGCTCCTTGTCGGCCGGCGACGTTCGCTCCGAGGCCGCCAGGGCGATCTCGGCCTGCTCCAGTAACCGCCACCCGATGATCAGGTCACCGGTGGCGAACAGGAACGGCTCCAGCGCCAGGCCCACCTTGTAGATGTCCTGATCGGCGTTGACCGATTCCAGTAGGTATTTGCTCAATGCGGTTGTCATGGCGGTGAACTCGACGAGGGCCGTGCCGAGCAGTTGCTGTTCGGCTCGAAGCCGGCCCCCGGCCCGGTCGGTGTAGGCGAAGCGCCCGACCAGCCCGGTCACATGCCGCAGGGCTTCCCCGCCGTCGCGCATCAGCTTGCGGAAGAAGAAGTCCTGCGCCTGAATCGCGGTCGTGCCCTCGTACATCGAGTCGACTCGGGTATCGCGCACATACTGTTCCAGCGGATAGTCCGTGAGGTACCCGGACCCGCCGAGCACCTGCATCGAGTGGCCCAGCATCTCGTATGCTCGTTCCGAGGCAACGCCTTTGACGATCGGAAGCAACAACTCGCTGACCCGCTCCGCCAGCGCGGCTTCGACACCGAACCGTCGCAGCGCCAGCACCGGATCCTGATAGGCCGCGCAGTACAGGTAGAGCGCGCGCAGTCCCTCCGCGTACGCCTTCTGCAGCATGAGACCGCGCCGGACCGACGGGTGGTGCGCGATGGTCACCCGGGGCGCTGCCTTATCGGTGATGAACCGCATGTCCGGGCCCTGCGTCCGGCTCTTCGCGTATTCGAGTGCGTGCAGGTAGCCCGAGGACAGGGTGCCGGTCGCCATGGCACCGACGCTCATCCGCGCGGCCTGAATCGCCCGAAACATCTGAGCGATGCCATTATGCGTGTCGCCGACCAGATAGCCGACCGCCGGCTGCTCGGCGCCGAAGGTCAGTTCACAGGTCGGCGCGGACCTGATACCCATCTTGTGCTCCACACCGGTGACCCGGACACCATTGCGAAAAGTGATGTCCATCGTGTGCGGATGAAAGAGGAATTTCGGAACGACGAACAGCGACAATCCTTTTGTTCCCGCTTTCGCTCCGGCCGGACGAGCCAGCACCAGATGCATGATATTGTCGGCCGTCTCCCCCAGATCCCCACCGGAGATGAAACGTTTGACACCGCGCAGATGCCAGGTCCCGTCGGCCTGTGCAACGGCCTCGGTCCGGCACAACCCCACATCGGACCCCGCCTCCGGCTCGGTCAGCACCATCGTTGCGCCCCAACGGCTTTCCCAGGAATGCTGGGCCCAGCGTCGCTGAATCGCGCTGCCCTCGAGATACAGCACCGTATGCAGCATCGGACCGAGATTGAAGAAGTGCGCGTTCCTATTGGCCGCCATCAGCATTTCCTGGACCGCCCAGTGCAGCGGCGCGGGCGCCACCATTCCGCCCATCCCGGGCGGCATGCCCAGTGCCGTCCAGCCACCGTCCTGCAACGCCGTGACCGACTTGCGCAGCGGATCGGGCACGACCACAACGCCGTTCAACTGGTCGAACTGCACCGGATCACGATCGGCGGCGACATAGGAGGCCGCCACCGGGCCCTCGGCCAGCGCCATGGCCTCCTGGAGAATGTACAGCGCGGTCGCGCGGTCCATGGACCCGTACGCTCCCGCGTCGAGTAGATCTCCTATGCCGAGGACGTCGAACAGGTTGAATTCGAGATCACGAAGGTTGGTCTTGAAGTGACTCACAGGCTGCTCCACCACTGCTTGGTCGAATTCGTTCAGTTCGGTCGGATCGCGGATACCGACTCGCCGATTACGGCGGAATCGGCACCGATCAGGGTTCGCAGGAATCCCTCCTGTGCGCGCCGGCCACGCGCGGCGAAGAACTCCGCGGCTCCGGGCAGAGCGCGCACGAGTGTCGAGCGCCCGGCATTGACCGGTGCTCGCACCATCGGATACCAGGGCAGGTGGGCCGGTAAGCCCAACCGCCGCATTGCCTTCGGCCCCAGGAACGTGGTCGCGATCGACAGATGACGCGACCGCGCAACTCGGCCACGGACTCCGGATAATCGCTGATAATGCCAGTTCAGCGGATCGTCACCCATCGGCAGGGCGAGTTGGCGGGTGGTCTCGTCCGGATTGGTGATAGCGGCCAGCGTATGGTTCAGCAGCCGGACGGAATCTCGAAACCCGTTCGGCAGGAATCTCTCCTCGACCCCGATCAGCCAGCCGACGTATCGGGTCAGGTGGGCCGCCGACTCCAGGTCTCGCGCCGCGGGAACGATGCCCATGGGAAATGCCCCCAGGAACGGGACCATCAGCGCGCCGATCAGTGTCGCCGCCATATCCGTTTGATTGATCGGCAGTCCCCACCGGTCCGAATCCCAATCCGGCAGTGCCGCTACATGTGTGCGAACCAGGGCGTGGATGAGCCGAACTCGCAGCGTTGAACGATAGCCGCGCCCCCAGGGTTCGAGTCCTGCATCCGAGGTCACATCGAGGGCCCATTGCAGCGTTTCCGCGAATCGCTGCGCCGGCCCTTTCTCCAGCGCACCGGTGCGTATCAGCGTTTTGTTGAACCCGGAGGCCAGGTATCCACCGAGAAAGGCTACGTCGCGCGCGAGGTAGAGCCCGTCGACGCCCCCTATCCGATAAACCTGGGCACCGTGGCGGATCTTGTCACGATCCAGCCAGTCCGGGGGTGTCTGCACCTGGGCGAAGAACTCACGCAATGGTTCCGGCGCCTCCGGGACGGTCTCGACCCCCCGGCTCAGTGCCTCCTCGAACAAGCTGCGAGTCCGGTCGAGCCCGGTTTCGATCATCCAGGCAACCAGCCGATCCATCGGCTCGTCACCGATCACCAGCGCTTCCCCCAGCTCGGCCCACTGCTCCCGCGACGGCTCCCGGAGTCGCAACAGCGAGGCGAGAGTGTCGATGCCGGGGATCGGGCGCGGGACGTCGGGATGACGGAGCGGCACTTTCGATTTCATTGCGATGCCCTCTCTGGCGAAACGGCCAACGAGTGACCACACGTTCGAATAGGTACGACTACCTGCGAGATGCACCAAAGATACAGCGTCTGTTACATTGGGTCAACCATCCGTTCGCACGCCCCGCCCGGCTACCGCCGGAGTCGAATACCCCGGGCGCGTAGCGCATTTCGCTGGGAATCACCCCAGCGCAGAGTGGGCTGTGAACGGATACAACAACTTCGCGTGCGGCCGTGCGGCAAACTCACAGTTCCGCGGGAACTCGATCGCGCACTTCGAACGATCGGTTACCGTTCTGTGATCCCCGAGACACAGATCAGGGGATGGTGAGGAGCCGTTGATGTCCGCCGATTATTCGGCCAGACCGGGACGCGGAAGTCCCCCGGCCGACATGTCGTCCGCCCTCCAGAACGTACGAAATCTGGCACGACACATGGCCGACCGCTTCGGAGATGCCGACCTGCCCGGGAATCCACGCCGCAGCGACATCGGCGCCATCACCAGAACCTGTCTCGATCTCGCGGTGGCGATGCTCGACGGCAAGGATATTCCCGCCAAGACAAATCGCCTGCATTCCGCGGCCGCGCGATGGGCCCGCGAAGGTATCGGCCTCGACATCATCCACCAGGCCGTGCACGAGGGATTCCAGGCCGGTTTCGAGCTCCTCGCGTCCAGCGCGGCACACCGAAATCCCGCAAGTCACACTGTGGCGTCGAACGTAGATGAACTGATCGGCGCGGCCAAGCTCGTCGGCGATGTTCTGAACCAGGTCACCTCCACGGTTTCATCGGCCTATCTCGCCGAACTCCAGACCGCGACGGGTGACCAGGACGCCGCCCTGCACGGACTCGCGTCCGCATTGCTCAACGGCCTCGGCACCGCCACAATGGCCCGAGAATGCGGAGTTACCGTGGCTGATTCGTATCACGTCGTGGCACTGACGATCGCGACCCACCCCGTCGGTCGCCGCCGGGCAGCCGAAGATCCACTGTCGGTACGGCGGCGACTGCACCGGCTACGAACCGAACTGGCGCGGCGATGCCGGGGCCAGGCCCTGTCTCTCTTGGCCGTGGACAGCGGCATAATCCTCGTTCCGACGTGGCGGAACACCGAGGGCGACCTTGCGGCACACCTGACGGAAGCAGCTCGCGTGGTCGATGTTCCAGGCACCGCAGCACTGGTGTCGGCGGCCGCGCACGATATACCCACCGCCGCGGAACAGGCCCGCGAACTGCTGGATGTCGTGCGTCGACTCGACTTCGAGCCGGGCTTGTATCAGCTCGACAACCTCGCCCTCGAATATCAGCTCACTCGCCCCGGCCCGGGACGAGAGGAACTCGGCGCATTGCTCGATCCGCTCGACGACCATCCCGAACTACTCCAAACACTGCAGATCCATATCGGGAACAACCTCAACCGCCAACGCACGGCACGACTGATGCACGTACACGCCAATACCGTCGACTATCGCCTCAAGAGAATCGGACAGCTCACCGGATTCGACCCCGCGCTCGCGACCGGCCTGTGGCACCTGCGCTCGGCAATGGTTGCCCGCAGCTATCGGGCAGGTTGACGCACCTCGCCCAGGCAGCCCGCTCCCGTGTGCGAGCCGAGCCGGCCCCCAAGTCGGTGACATCACCTGCGTGTACCCGACCATCGGATCCGCTCGCCATTCGGTGATCACGCGGACATGGATACCCGCGACGATGCCGACCGAGTTGTCGTCCCGGGCCGGGGGTGAACAGCCGCCGAACCGGATCCGGGCCGCGTACGGCATCCCGGGTCGCGTCGATCTGCGACTCGTCTTCGCAGTGACTGCACAAGCGTCTGTAAGGCCACCCCGGCCGCAACAAATAACGCCAATTGTTCACTCGCGCTTCACTCCTCGAGCCGATCGAGCAACAATGTATCAACCCCGACTACATCGGCTTACAGTGCATCAAGTATTGATGCATTGTCACATCGACGCTATTGTGATTCACATCCCGAAGCAAGAACGGAAGCCGCGCAGGAGGCCAGCCCCACAGGCCCGCATCGACGCCCGTGGACCTCCGGCCGATCGCAGCGCGTGACACCCCACGCGCCAGGCCAACCGACAGCCGATTGGAGCAGCCATGAACGTCACCGCCGACGTCCGAGTCCGACCCCATCTCCCAGCCACCATCACCCCGGATGTCATGCGGCAAGGGGTTCACGGATCGGAAGCGGCCCGCCTGCCGATCGCCTCGACGACCAGCTCGATCATCCGCGCATGCTCCGAACTCGTCATCGGCCTGGCTCGGCATGCCGACGCTGCCACAAGCAATCCGTCCACCAGCCTGGAATTGTTCCGTCACAACGCCAAAGCCTGGGCACAGCAGGGCATCTCGATCGCCGTCGTGCATCGCGCGATCAAACAAGCCATCGACGAGGCTATCGATTCCGCCGCAGCGGAAGCCCCAAGCGCCAACCCCCGTGCACTCATCGCCTCCACTCAACGGCTGTTGCGGGTGCATGCCGCGATCACCACGGCGGTTTCGGAGATCTTCGTCGCGGAAACCCACGCCGACGCCGGGCGCCCGCCGAGACCTCTGTCGGCTGTTGCCGTTTCCCTCACCCCAGGGCACAGGAGCGCACCGCCGGCCGGCCTCGAACTGGCTGACACCTACGCGGTTCTGGCGGTAGCGATCACTCACGCGACCGACGACACCGACCTGCCGGATCCGGCATCGGCGAAAACAGAGCACCTGCAGCGACTCCGGGCGGCGCTCAGCGAACAAACCGGCCATCGGGCGTTCGAAATACTCGGCGCACACGGCGGCACCATCCTGATTCCCGCGACACCGCGCACCGATGCCGAACTCGACAACTTCGTCGCCGAACTGTCCGTGGCCGCACAGACGCCCATACTCGCGATCGTGCTCTACAGCGACCGCGATCGAGTTCGCGACACAGCAGACCGAGCACACGAATTGCTCGACGTAGCACAACGGCTGCGATATCCGAGCCGGCTGTACCGCTTCTCCGATCTAGCCCTCGAATTCCAGCTGACCCGGCCGGGCCACGCCAACGACGGACTCGCCTCGCTCATCGAGCCGCTCGAAGCACATCAGGATCTGCTGCACACGCTCCAACTGTTCATCGACACCAACCTCAACCGACAGCAAACGGCTCAGCTGCTGGACTTGCACCGCAATACCATCGACTACCGATTGCGTCGGATCGAGGAACTCACCGGCCACAATCCAGCACAACAGGGCGGAATCTGGCATCTGCGATCCGCGCTGATCGTCCGCGCTTACCGCCGGATCACCGACTGACCTGGCCGCGCAGGCCACAGGCAAATGGGGCGGGCCGGATCGCGACAGGCTGAGCGCGCTGAATCAAAGCAACCAAATCTGAATCTCTGACCTCGATGCTCGAAGGAGAGCGGCGATGAACCAGCCCATCCCAACACGTCATCCGCAGTCACCGGTCCGCGCTCCGGGTATCCGCCCGGTCGCACGGATTCTCGGGATCGGCAAACCCACCACCGCCGAATGGCAGCTTCTCGGTGCAGGGCTCACCATCGGTGACCCACGCATGGACGAGCTCGTCGAATGGATGTATTCCGAAGGCATGGATTCGGTCCGGCCGATGTTCGACAGCGCATTGCGCGACGGCATCGTCAGTGTGCCGGAGGCACCGGAACCATTGCGCCAGTTCTTCCTCCATGTCGAAACACCACCGACGTGGCTCGATCCCGCGCGGGTGCACCGTGGTGAACGCGTGTTTCGCTCCGGCGGCGCCGACGGGCTCTACATCGCCCGCGATGTGTCGTTTCTCGGCGGCTATCTCGCCTCCGGCTTCAACAAGACACTCCTCTGCACCGGCGCACTGGAAAAGGGGCCGGCCCGCCGGTTCGCGGAGACGCTGCAGTGGGCGTTGGACGTCAGCTCCGACGACGGCATGGCCCGCTTCGGCCGGGGCTACCGATCCACCCTGCACGTTCGACTGATACACGCCATTGTCCGGCGCCATGTCGCCGCGCTTCCGAACTGGCGCGCCGCGGAATGGGGACTGCCGATCAATCAGACCGATATGGCGGCGACCCTCGTCGGTGCGTTGATCGCTCCGTTCGTCGGCGCATTGGCGATGGGCATGGTGCCGAGGAGAAGCGAGCTGGAAGACGCCGCGCACCTCGCGCGCTACACGGGCTGGTTGATGGGCGTGGAAGAGCAGCGCCTGCCGCGTGGATTCCGCGACGGGGTGCGAATCGTCTACCACAGCCTGACCGCTATCACGAACCCGGACGAAACCACTCCGCAACTCGCGGTCCCGATGGGCGACGACCCGCGCGGTTGGCACTATCCCAATATGGCCACGCTGCGCGGACGCCTGGCTCGTTCCCAGCACCTCTCCATCGCGACCATGTTCCTGGGCCGATCATCGATGCGCGAGCTCGGCCTTCCCGGCAACACACTGCCCTGGTACCCGCTACTCCGGATTCCAGTCAATCTGTCGCGCAGCGTCCAGGCACGTTTCCCCGGCGGCCTGGACCGGGCCGCGGCGCGCGGCCGGAGGCAGCAGGAAACCTTCCTACGCAAACTGATCGGCTCCGACGAAGTCGCCATCGGAGCCGCCGTCCAACATCTGCACAGCGCCGCCTGAGTGCGCGGGCCCGCTCTGTCAGGTCTTCGAGTCCCGGGATTCGGATCGGCGCGATTTCGCTTGCGCCGTCCGTGGTTTCGCCGTCTTCCGAGGCGCACGCCCCGATTTGCCCTCCTTGACCGGTATCGGCTCGACCGGCTTCAGTCCATGCGTCATCAAGGGCACGATCGCCGCGCGCACGAAGGTACGTGCGGCTACTGGATCCGAGAAATCGACACCGGCCTTGGGCGTCAGCATGAGTGAGTGCGCGAGGCGTGCCACCAATTCCGCAATCGGCCGCGGGTCATACGGATCGACGGTGCCGTGCTTCTGCGCGGCCTCCAGGACGCCGACGATGTAACTGATGCCCTGGGAGACCAGTTCCTCACCGCGCACCGTGTAGAAGCTCAATGTCTCCTCGGGCGCCACGTCGAGCAATTGGGTGACGAACGGATGGGTTTGGGTCAGCTCGAGGATATAGACCACGGTCTCCTCGATCTGCTCTTCCGCACTCCGGGCGCGTGCGGCGATCGCGGTCGCCTCGAGCAGAATCCGCTGAATCTCCCGGGAGAGCACGGCATCGATCAGGTTTTCCTTACCCGCGAACCGTCGATAGATCGTCACCCGGTTGACGCCCGATCGGCGGGCAATGTCGTCCAAACTGCTACGTCGAATTCCTACCTGGAGGATCCGCTGAAGCGCCGCATCCAGGATCTTCTCATCCAACTCGTCCGGTGTCCGCAGCATGCATCAAAGGTACAGACCACGTTTCTTTGGGGCAAAACCCGCGCATTCCAATGAACCAAGTATTGATGCTCTGTTGCATTCCGGCTATGTTGATCAGAAGCGCGACAACGCCCGTACCTGAGGACAGGGGCACCCAATGGGTAGCGAAACGTCATATCTCAAGCCCACGACGGCGGCACCTTCAGCACCGCAGAGAGTGCGGTCTCGCCCTGCCGTCGAACGCGGCCGTCCGGCCATCCCACCGGACGTCGTCGCCTATCTGCGACAACTGGGGGCAGCGACCGGAGAAGCCCACGACATAGAGACAACTCTCGCGTCACTGCTCGTGAGCGGGGAGAACGCCGAGATCGTTGCGCGCACGGCAGGCATTCCGATCGCCGAGTCCTACTCGGTGCTCGGCGTCGCTTTTCCGGGAACACCGAAGCCGGCGAACCCGACCGAGCACGAGTCGATGAGCGTACGGGGACGCCCCGGTCGAGTGACCGCCGTACTCCGCGAACTCGCCGGACCGGACATACTGCCGCTGCTCGGACTCGGCGGAGGTACCGTCCTGATCCCCGAAGCGCCTGCCCGCGAGGCGATCCCCGCCGAGCTCCTCGATCGGATGACCCGGGCCGCCGGGGTACCGGTCACCGCCACCGTAGTCTCGACGACCCCGGCGCAGATCGCCGCCAGCACCGACCTCGCGCACGAACTGCTGCATATCGTGCAACGACTGGGTTACCAGCCGAAGCTCTACCGCTTTGCCGACCTGGCTTTCGAATACCAGGTGACCCGTCCCGGCCCCGTGCTGAATTACCTTCTCGCACTGCTACAGCCTGTCCACCAGCACCCCGACCTGCTGAATACGCTTCGACACTACGTGAGTTCCGATTGGCATCGGCAGATCACCGCCCGAGCCCTCAGCGTCCACACCAACACTGTGGACTACCGCCTGCGGCGCATCAAGGAAATCACCGGACTTGATCCGTATCGCCCCGCGGACCTGTGGTGCCTGCATTCCGCCGTGATCGCCGACGCCTACGGATCAGCGCACACCGACTGACCACACAACGGGAATTCCCGCCGTGCGGCCATACGAGTCAGCACGCGCACACAGCGCGGACCTGGCCCCACTCGGCGAAATTCGGCGCCCGTCACGCGACCTGCCGTCCACTCCGGCACTGGGCGTCAGCATTACCGAATGCACAAGGCGGGCAACACATTCTGCGACCGGAAGCGGATCGTAATCATCGATCGCTCCCGCGCTCTGCGCCCGCGTCAGCATCTCGGCGATGAAGTCGATCGTGCGTCTCGAGCGGTCTCCGGCGTCGCGACCACACAAACTCGACGACTCCTGCGGCGTCCGAAGCGACCGCACGACCAACCGATGCAGCCGCGACTGCGACAGGACGTGCATCATGTCTACTCAGCTTCTACCTCAAGCCGTGTGCCATCAGTGGCACGATCACCGTCCGCACGAATTCCCGAGCGGCCTTCGGATCACCGAAATCCACACCGCCCCGCGGCGTGAGGAGAAGCGAATGCGCCAGCCGCGCAACCAGCTCCGCTACCGGCCGTGGGTCATAACGGTCGACGGTTCCGTGTTCCTGAGCGGCTTCGAGAACGCTCACGATGAAGGTGATGCCCGCCGACACCAACTCCTCGCCTCGCACGGTATAGAAGTTCAAGGCTTCCTCGGGAGAGACCTCCAACAGCTGCGTCGCGAACGGATGGGTCTGCGTGAGACCGAGGATGTAGACGACCGTCTCTTCGATCTGCCCCTCCGCGGTGTCCGCTCGCGCCGCGATCGCAGCAGTCTCGGCGAGGATTCGCTCGATCTCACGGCCGAACACCGCATCGATCAGATTCTCCTTGGCCGCGAAGCGCCGGTAGATCGTTACCCGGTTGATACCCGATCGTCGTGCGATGTCGTCCAGACTGCTCCGGCGAATTCCGACCTGCAGAATTCGCTGGAGAGCCGCATCGAGGATCTTCTCGTCCAATTCGTCTCGCGCCCGCAGCATGTCCAATAAGGTACATTCTGCATAAACTTTCGTCGACTCGGCGCACCTTGTTCTCGCGCACCAGAATTCATCGACTCGGCCGGAAATAGGGGTCATGCCCGACTCGAAATTTCGAGACGAACTCGGCGGCTCGTTGTTCCGGCAGATGCTTCCGGCGCCGGCCTACCACCCCTGATCCGGTCGCTCCGTCGGCCCGGCCGCTTACTCGGCCCTCCGATCCTGGCGGACAGTTCCGCGAACCGCCGAACGGTCGATTGCGGTGTCCTACCGTGTCGGCTGGCTTTGCTCCGCCAGGTAGGCTTCGGTGACCGTCGCGAGCAAGTCCGCTTCCAACCCGTCCGAGGTCGCAGACCTGCCCGAACACCCACGAATCCCGTCCCGGACCGCCGACCGCACCTCTTCGATCGCGACACCGGCACGCGCACAGGCCAATCCGGCGGCCATCAACTCGGTCATGGCCGATTCGTACGAATCATTTACGCGCTCTGCGGAATCGGTCGCCAATTCGAGGCCCAGTGCCAGCACCGCCGCATGTTCGTCGTTGATTTCGTGAAGTGGTCCGGCACCGCTCCCGCCCCACCGGCCTTCACCGCGCTCGATCTCCAGGGTGTCCTCACTTCCATGCGCTCCTGGGCAGTTCCACCGCCGGGTGTGACCAACCGGGCAGGCTCGTCCGCTTCGAGGTGATCGACGCGCGCCCCCCGGCGACACGCACCATCGACTGTACGGCCGACCGCGATCGTCCTCGAATCGCGATCGTGACTCTTGGACCGTGCACGACGATCGGAACGGAACCGCTGGGCAGCCTCACAGGCCACCGCGGACCGAGCCTGTTCGGAGCGGCCGGGCCCGCCGGGCGAGGTGACAGCGTGCACCGGCGACGGAATCGAGCGACTACTCGATATCCGCCGATCGAATACCCCGAACCGCGCGGAACAGTAATAGCTCGAAGATCGACGCAATAAATGGAGGCTCCTACAGAACGCGTCTCGAATTCTTGTGGATACTCCAATTCGTGCGGAATACCGGGTGCGAGGCTCGGCACGGCATAACGATCTCACCGTCGCACCGGTCACCGCCGCACTACCGCTCTGTCGGCTGTGGCGCTGATCGGCGAGTCACACAATCCGATCGACGATTTCGCCGTGCAATTTCCATATCTGTTCCGATACAACGTATTACACATTCGAATCAGGCGACCATCGTAGCGGCCACCAGCCCGAACATGGAACCATTCGCCCAGGAGCCGATATGCGCGCACATACCGCGGAACCCGACATGAAAGCTCCACCCGCCGTCGGGCACCGCTACCGAGGCACCCGCCGGTATCTCGTAACAGCACCGAACATCCAGCGTTTCGCCCGCGTGACGCACAACCAGCACCCAGCGCATCAGTCGGTCTCCTCCGCCGAGCACCACGGCTTCCCGACTTTGGTGGCGCCACCGGTTTTCGGCGCCCTCGCCTGGCTCCCACTACAGCGCGCAGTGGTCAACAGTCTCACCGGCCACCGCGGCCCCGCACGGACCCTCCATGTGGGCCAGACGCTTCGGCTCGGACGCCTCCTGAGGGTCGGCGACATCCTCACCGCCGACATCCATGTCGAGATGCTCGAGCGATGCCTGGAATACGACATGGTGGTTCTCACAGCGATACTGTCCGACCAGGACGGGCTCGTGGTGCAGTCCGCCACCAGTACGTTGATCTCGTCGACCGGCATCGCCCATCCGATCAGATCGCCTGTTTCGGATCCTCGCGCCACGTTCATGGAGACCGACGATGCGCTGACCCACTCCGACATCTCGCATGCCGGAAGCGAGCCATCCTGGCGAGCGCGTGGCGATATCGCAGACCTAACCGCGAACGCTGTTCTCCCGCACCGGATTACCACTCTCCGCCCCGCCGATATACGCGACTACGATCGGCTGGTGGGCACCGAAGTCTCCGACGACCCGTTCCCGCGACAATTCTCGATCGGCACCACGCCCGGCCTGCTGCGGATGGCCTTGGCGAGCGGGTACATCACCTCACTTGTCGGACGCCCCGATGCCGTCACGACCTACCGAGCGGAGTTCAGCCACTACCGAACCCGCGGCGCGGATCGGGGCGGCGCGCCGATCCGATTCGGCGGCCGGATTACCGCCTCGAAACCGGGACGTGACGCGGTCGATATTGCGATCGAAGCACGGTGCGGCGGCCGAAATCTCCTGGTGAACGCCTTCGCCGAAGTCGGCATCGGCTGACTACCCGGATCGGACAACGGACTACTCGACGTCGCCGGTGGCGGGCTGGCGCCCCGCCCTGCGGCCACCCCGAGGACCTCGGCGGACTGCCTTCTCTGCCGCCGTCCACCGCGTCGGCGGTAGCCGTCCGGTCAGTCGATGAGGATCCGCTCGACCCCTTCCCGATAGGTGGTGACCTGGAAGTCGGGGAAGCGGGTCGAGAACTTCGAGCTGTCGAAGATGTTGTCATCGCGATAGCGACCGAGCAACTCGTACATCTCGTCGAGCGTGTCGACGAAGTGTCGTCCGAGGCGGAACGCAAGCATCGGCAGCACGGTGTAGCTGATCTTGCGACCGGTGACCGCACCGGCGATCTCGACGAGCTGGGCGTAGGACTGCCGGTTCGGGTCGACCGGCAGGTGCCAGGTCTGACCGTAGGCATCGGGGGTGTTGCCGAGCCGGGCCAGCGCCCGGCTCGCGTCGGGGGTCCAGATCAGGGAGCGCACGGTGTGGGCGTTCACCGGGATGAATGGCCGCTTGCCCGCTTTGATCCGGTCGAACACCAGTGAATTGGTGTAGCTCTTGGTCGAGCCGGGCCCGTAGAACTCGGGCGCGCGGCCGATGAGGCCCTGGACCCGGTCGGCCCGGATGGCCTCGAGCAGCATGGTGGCGATCGTCCCGCGGACGCGTCCCTTGCGACCGTTCGATGCGAATGTTGTCGACTCGACTTGGGGCGTCGGCGTCGCGGGATACATGTAGGTGTTGTCGAAGAAGACGAGCTTGGTCCCGTGTTCGGCGCAGGCATCGATGACATTGCGCATGATGACGGGGAATCGGCGCTCCCACAGCTGCGAGTTCAGGGGCAGTCCGACGGTGAGGTAGGCGATCTCACTGCCCGCGACGGCACGGCGGGTCGCCTGGGCATCGGTGAGGTCCGCAGCCACGAGTTCGTCGGTGTCGTTGACCGGTGACGGTTCGCGGCTGACGAGGCGAATATCCCGGGTGTAGTTGCGGTAGAGCTCGTTGACCAGCTCGTCGGCGATCGGCCCGCCGGCGCCGAGGACGGTCTGCATGGGGTCTCCTCGAGGTGATGGGTGATGCCCGGGCCCGCTCGGATATCGAGCAGCGCGCGCCGATGCGCCGCGGGGTGGTAACGAGGTTCGGCCAGGTTACCGCTGACGTGCGTTATGTTTACAGTGCTAACACAGCATAGAAGGGCGAAGTGAGCAATGTCAACATTCGAGAAGAGTGGCTACCATCACGGCGACCTTCGCGCGGCGCTGCTGTCGGCCGCGATGGAAATGCTCGAGGCCGGCGAACCCTTCTCGTTGCGCGCGGTCGCGCGCAGGGCGGGCGTGTCGCAGACGGCGCCGTACCGCCATTTCAAAGACCGCGACGCACTGGAGTCCGCACTGGCCGTCGAGGGATTCCGAGATCTGCTGACACATCTCGGCGAGGGTCGCAACCCGCCCACCTCGCGCCAGGACTTGGCCGAGTTCGCGGTCTCCTATGTCGACTTCGCGCTACGACGCCCGGCTCTGTTCCGCGTGATGTTCGGCAAGCCGTGTGACGATGCCGACGACGAGCGGGTCAAGGCCGCCGACGCTCTGCACGAACGATTGGCCGAGGCGCTCGACCAGGTCTTTCCCGAGGCGGATGCCTCGGCCCTGGCATCCGCCGGCTGGGGACTCGCACACGGACTGGCCTGCCTGTACCTCGACGGCAAGCTGCATGCGACATCGAGCGAGGAAGTCGCCGAGCGGGTGCGCAGCGCTTTCCTCGCGATCGCGTCGGTCGACTCCTGAGAGGCCGACCCCGGAGGGCATCTCCTCACCGTCCCCGAAGGCGGTCTTTACGACCGGTTTCCGATGCTCGGCCGGCTCACAGGCATTCCCCTCCGAACCCCGCCCCCACTCCGGTTCGTCAACGAATACAACTCGGCCACAACATAACACGTGACGCGGGGATACTCCGGCTCAGTTGCCGTGATGCGAGAAGCCCCGCACCGGTGTAGGTCCAGCGCGGGGCTTCGAACTGAAAAGCATTGCTAGAGAACACTTTCAGTCACTTGATATCACTCTAGATGCTGGCGCCCTTGGCCTCGCGACGACGCCGGTGCAGGATCGGTTCCGTGTAACCGTTGGGCTGCTTGGTGCCCTCCAGGACCAGTTCCTTGGCGGCCCGGAAGGCGATGCTGCCGGCGAAATCGGGAGACAGCGGCCGGTAGTTGGGGTCGCCGGCGTTCTGCTTGTCGACGACGGGGGCCATGCGCTCGAGGGAGGCGAGGACCTCGGCTTCGGTGACGACGTTGTGGCGCAGCCAGTTCGCCATCAGCTGGCTGGAGATGCGCAGGGTGGCGCGGTCTTCCATGAGGCCGATGTCGCGGATATCGGGGACCTTGGAGCAGCCGACGCCCTGGTCGATCCAGCGCACCACGTAGCCGAGGATGCCCTGGGAGTTGTTGTCCAGCTCCTGCTGCTTCTCCTCGTCGGTCCAGTTGACGTCCTGGGCCAGCGGGATCTCGAGGATCTGATCGACGGTGGCACGCGGGCCGCCCTTGGCGATCTGGGCCTGCTGCTTGAACACATCCACCTGGTGGTAGTGGGTGGCGTGCAGGGTGGCGGCGGTCGGCGACGGCACCCACGCGGTGTTGGCGCCGGCCTTCGGGTGACCGATCTTCTGAACCAGCATGTCGGCCATCAGATCGGGCATGGCCCACATGCCCTTACCGATCTGCGCCTTGCCGGGCAGGCCGGTGGCCAGGCCGGTGTCGACGTTCCAGTCCTCGTAGGACAGGATCCACTGCTGGGCCTTCATATCGGCCTTGCGGACCATCGGCCCGGCCTCCATGGAGGTGTGGATCTCGTCGCCGGTGCGGTCCAGGAAGCCGGTGTTGATGAACACCACACGCTCGGACGCGGCGTTGATGCACGCCTTCAGGTTCACCGTCGTGCGGCGCTCCTCGTCCATGATGCCGACCTTCAAGGTGTTCGCCGGGACACCGATGACCTGCTCGATGCGGCCGAACAGCTCGTTGGTGAAGGCGACCTCGTCGGGGCCGTGCATCTTCGGCTTCACGATGTAGACCGAGCCCGTACGGGTGTTCTTCAGTTCGGTGTCACCGTTCAAGGCGTGCTTGGCGATCAGGGAGGTGATCAGGCCGTCCATGATGCCCTCGGGCACCTCGTTGCCCGCGGCGTCGATGATCGCGTCGGAGGTCATCAGATGACCGACGTTGCGCACGAACAGCAGCGAACGACCGTGCAGCACAAGGTCGCTGCCGTCGAGCGCGGTGTAGACGCGGTCGGGGTTCATGGTGCGGGTGAAGGTCTTGCCGCCCTTGCTGACCTCTTCGGCGAGGTCGCCCTTCATCAGGCCGAGCCAGTTGCGGTAGCAGACGGTCTTGTCGTCGGCGTCGACCGCGGCGACCGAGTCCTCGAAGTCCATGATGGTGGTGACGGCGGACTCGAGCACGATGTCCTTGACGCCCGCGGTATCGGTGGAACCGATCGGCGAGTTCGCGTCGATCTGGATCTCGATGTGCAATCCGTTGTGCTTCAACAGGATCGAGGTGGGCGCGGCGGGGTCGCCGAGGTAGCCGACGAGCAGCGACGGATCGGCCAGGCCGATGGTGGTGCCGTCTTCCAGGCCGACCTCGAGCTCACCGTCGACGATGCTGTAGCCGGTCGAACCGAGGTGCGAACTGGTGATCAGGGTGGCGACGTCGTCGAGGAAGTTGCGGCCCCACTCGATGACCTTGTCGCCGCGCACCTTGTTGTAGCCCGTGCCCTTCTCGGCGCCGTTCTCCTCGGAGATGGCGTCGGTGCCGTAGAGCGCGTCGTAGAGCGAACCCCAGCGCGCGTTGGCGGCGTTGATCGCGAAGCGCGCGTTCATGACCGGCACCACGAGCTGCGGGCCGGCCTGCACGGCGATCTCGTCGTCGACGTTCTGGGTGGAGATCTGGAAGGCTTCCGGCTCGGGGCGCAGGTAGCCGATCTCGGTCAGGAAGGTCTTGTAGGCGGCTTTGTCGTAGCCGGTGCCCGGGTTCGCGGCGTGCCACGCGTCGAGCTCGGCCTGGATCTCGTCGCGCTCGGCCAGCAGCGCGCGGTTGCGCGGAGCGAGATCGTTGATGACCTGCTCGGCGCCGGCCCAGAACGCCGCGGAGTCTACGCCGGTGCCGGGAAGCGCCTCGTTCTCGACGAAATCGTGGAGAACGCTGGCCACCTGAAGGCCGCCGACCTGAATCCGCTTTGTCATCTCATGCCTCACTTGTCGAGAAGAACCGGGTTAAATAAGACGCTCGTAATGTTACCCGCCGGTAGATGCCACTTCGTGCGTCGGGTCAACACAAACCGCGTGCAATCTGTTCCGCTCGGCGCTGGTCCGCCGTCTGCGAGCTCTCCGATACCGGCGGTCGGCCGGTCGACCCCTTGATTCTAACCACTGCCCGAATTAATGTACTGATCGGAACATTACTTGCCCCAGGAGGCCGGATGCCCGACCAACCCCTGCGAGACCAGATCGCCCTGGTGACCGGCGGCAGCCGCGGCCTCGGCAAGGCCATGACGCTGGCCTTCGCCGCCGCGGGCGCCGATGTCGTGATCGCCGGCCGCAAGCTCGACGGCTGCACGGCCCTCGCCGAGGAGATCGAGTCCACCTTCGGGCGGCGGGCGCTGCCCGTCGCCTGCAATGTCAGTGACTGGGACCAGTGCGGCACCCTGGTCGACGCCGCCTACGACGCGTTCGGCCGGGTCGATGTGCTGGTCAACAACGCGGGCATGTCGCTGCTGTATCCGAGTCTGGGCGAGGTCACCGAGGCCATGTTCGACAAGGTCGTCGGGGTAAATCTGAAAGGACCGTTCCGGCTCGCCGCCCTGATCGGCGCCCGGATGGCCGCGGGCGCGGGCGGCCGGATCATCAATATCTCCTCGATCGAGGCCGCGCACCCCGAGCCGCTGGCGGTGCCGTACGCGGCGGCCAAGGCGGCACTGAACAATCTGACCGCCGGGCTGGCCCAGACCTTCGGGCCGACGGTGCGGGTCAACGGCATCCAGTGCGGGCCCTTCGCCACCGACATCGCCCGGGCCTGGACCGAGGAGATGACCGCGTATCTGAGCGGCCACAACGCCCTGGGCCGCATCGGCGAACCGGCCGACATCGTCGGCGCCGCACTGTATTTCGCGACCGAAGCCTCGGCGTTCTGTACCGGCAGCACGCTCGCGCTCGACGGAGGATGGCGATGAGAGCACTCACCTACCGGGGGCCGAAGCTGATCGGCTACGACGAGGTGCCCGATCCGGTACTTCCCGGCTCCGACGGCGCGATCGTGCGGGTCACCGCCGCCGGGATCTGCGGCAGCGACCTGCACATCTACGGCGGCCACGGCTTCGTACCGGGCACGGGGTACGGCGTCGGACACGAGGCGACGGGCGTGATCGCCGAAATCGGGCCCGACGCACACGGATTCGCGGTCGGTGACCGCGTCCTGGTGCCCGCCTCGGCCGGCTGCGATCGGTGCCGGAACTGCCGCCGGGGCCTGGTGGCCGGTTGCGAGCGGCGACCACTGCCGATCGACGCCTGCTACGGTCTCGGCGGCGCACTCGCGGGCGCGCAGGCACAGTATCTGGCCGTCCCGCACGCGCCGGGAAACCTACTGCGCCTGCCCGATTCGATCGGCGACGACGCGGCGATCGCGCTCACCGACAACGCGCCCACCGCCTGGTACGGCGCCCGTCGGGCCCGCATCGTCCCCGGCGACCACGTGGTGGTGATCGGGCTGGGCCCGGTCGGGCTGATGGCCGTGCAGTCCGCGTTCGCCATGGGCGCGGCGCGCGTGCTCGGCGTGGACCTGATCGCCGAACGACGGGCCCGGGCCGCCGAACTCGGCGCCGAGCCGGTCGAATCCGACGACCCGAAATCCGCCATTCGAGATCTGCTCGACGGCGGCGCGGAGGTGGCGATCGAGGCGGTCGGCGCCGACGCCACCATCGAACTGGCGATGAGCGCGGTTCGCCCGCGCGGGCGGGTCAGCGTCATCGGCGTCAGCCAGAATCCGGCCTTCCCGGTGAATATGCCGCTCGCACAGGTCAAGGAGCTCGAATTCCATATCGGCCTGTGCTCGATACAATCCGAGTTGCCCGCGCTGCTGCGGCTCACCGCTGCCGGGCGGCTGCGGCCCGAAACCGTTGTCACCCACCACATGCCGATGTCGGAAGGCGAAGCGGCGTACAAGATGTTCGCCGAGCGAGCCGACGGTGTCGCCAAGATCGTGCTGGACCCGTGGACATGAGTACGCCGATGCGCAGACGCGGCCGCCCGCCCGCCTCCGAGACGACCGCCGAGGACACCCGCGATCGGATCGTGGCAGCCGCGCTGGAACTGTTCTCGGACAAGGGCTTCCACGGCACCGGCGTCGCCGAGATCGGCGAACGCGCCAACGTGCAGCGCGGCGCGCTGTACTACCACATCGGATCCAAAGAGGAACTGCTGTGGCAGATCCTGCGCGACTACATCCAGCTCATGCGCGCCGACGCCGAGGCGATCGCCGCCAGCGGCCACGACCCGATCACCAAGCTGCACAAGCTGATCCACAGCTATGTGGGCCTGATCATCGTGCACCGGCGCGAGGTCGCGATTCAGCTGCGCGATATCACCGCGCTCACCGGCGAACGCGCCGAACAGCTCCAGGACCTGCGCGACGACGTGCAGGACTGCTGGCAGCGGGTGCTCGACGAGGGGCACGCGGCGGGCCTGCTGCGCACCGCGGACCACGTCATCACCAACAGCCTGCTCAGCATGCTCAACAGCGTGACCGTCTGGTACCGCCCGGACGGCAACCACTCCCCCGGCGAGATCGCCGACCTGCTCGCCGAAACCTTCCTCGACGGCATCACCACCGACAAGACGAAAGGCTGATCATGGCTTGGGATTTCGATACCGACCCGGAGTACCAGCAGAAGCTGGACTGGGTCGCCGAATTCGTCGCGACCGAGGTCGAACCCCTCGATCTGATCTACCCCGAACCCTACGACCGGCAGAACCCCGAAGTCCGCGCGCTCATGAAACCGTTGCAGGACAAGGTGAAAGAGCAGGGTCTGTGGGCCTGCCACCTCGGCCCGGAACTCGGCGGCCCCGGTTACGGACAGGTCAAGCTGGCGCTGCTGAACGAGGTGATCGGCACCTCCAAGTGGGCGCCGCTGGTATTCGGCTGCCAGGCACCGGATTCCGGCAATGCCGAGATCCTCGCGCATTTCGGCACCCCGGAGCAGAAGGCGAAGTACCTCCAGCCACTGCTCGACGGCGAGATCGGGTCCTGCTACGTCATGACCGAGCCCACCGGCGGGTCGGATCCGACCGCGTTCAGGACCCGCGCGGTGCGCGACGGCGCCGACTGGGTGATCAACGGCGAGAAGTGGTTCAACTCGGCCGCCGAATTCGCCAGCTTCCACATCGTCATGGTGGTGACCGATCCGGAAGCCGCACCGCACCAGCGGCTCTCGATGTTCATCGTCCCGGCCGACGCGCCGGGCCTGGAGATCGTCAAGAACTTCACTGTGCCCGGGTTCTCGGAAAACGAAGGCCACCTTCGGTTCACCGATGTCCGGGTGCCCGCCGACGCGCTACTCGGCGCGGAAGGACTCGGTTTCATCGTCGCCCAGACCCGGCTCGGCGGCGGCCGCGTCCATCACGCCATGCGCACGGTCGCCATGGTGCGCAAGGCGTTCGACATGATGTGCGAGCGCGCGGTGTCGCGGCCCATGCGCAAGGGCGTGCTCGGCGGCCTGCAGATGACGCAGGAGAAGATCGCCGAGGCCTGGATCGAGATGGAGCAGTTCCGGCTGCTGGTGCTGCGCACCGCCTGGCGGATCGACAAGGAACAGGACTACCGCAAGGTCCGCCACGACATCGCGGCCATCAAGGTGGCCATGCCGAAGGTCATGCACGATATCGCCCAGCGGGCCATGCACCTGCACGGCGCGCTCGGCGTCAGCACCGATCTGCCGTTCGTCGACATGATGAACTACGCGCAGATCATGGCCATCGCCGACGGTCCCACCGAGGTGCACAAGATCACCCTCGCCAAGGAGGTGCTCAAGGCCTACGCGCCCGGGGACCCGGTGTACCCCTCCGGCTACCGGCCCGCCCTGCGCGAAGCGGCGCGCGAACTCGTCGCGCGCCGGCTGGAACACGCGGTCGGCAACCTCTGAGGGTGGACCATCCCCCACCCTGGGGGTGGATTCCCGCCACGGCGAGAACCGGTGTGGCGGCGCCCGCGTAGCACCCGGGCATGACGACTACCACCGCCGATTCCCGCACCGCCACCGACTGGGTCGCCCGCGCCCGCGCCGTCGGGCTCACCCTGCGCCCCGAGGTCGCCGAGCGCGACCGCACCGGCGAACTCGCCACCGCCGCCTTCGACCTGCTGCGCGAGTCGGGCCTGTCCGCCGCGCTGGTCCCGGTCGAATTCGGCGGTGGCGGCGCGACACACACCGAGCTGGGGGCGGCGCTGCGCGAGCTGGGACGGCACGACGCCGCCACCGCGGTCGCGTTCGCCATGCACACACACCTGGTCGCCACCCAGGTGTGGCGCCACCACAGCGGCCAGGACGCGAGCGCGCTCTTCGGCAAGGTCGCGGCCGGGGCCATCCTGGTGAGCACGGGCGCTGCGGACTGGGTCGGTTCCAGCGGACGCGCGGTCCGGGTCGACGGCGGCTACCGGGTGCACGCCCGCAAAGGGCCGGCCAGTGGGTGCGAAGCGGGCACCGTGCTGGTGACCAGCTTCCGCTGGGACGAGGCGCCGGGCGGCGCGCAGGCACTGCACTGTGCCGTTCCACTCGGCGCGCCCGGCGTCCGGATCGAACAGACCTGGAACACGCTGGGGCTGCGGGCCAGCGGATCGCACACCGTGGTGCTCGAGGACGTCTTCGTGCCCGATGCCGCGATCTCGCTGGCCCGTCCCGCCGATATCTGGCCGCCGCTGCTCAATGTGGTGATCGGTGCGGCGCTGCCGCTGGTGCTGGCCGCCTACCTCGGGATCGCCGACAACGCGGTCGAGGTCGCGACCGGCCTGGTCCGCGGGCGCGTCGAGCCGCACACCGTCCAGCTCGCGGGCGAGATGACCAACGCGCACACCACCGCCGCGGACCTGATCGCGGCCATGTTCACTGCATCGGAGAACCTGCGCTTCGCCGCTACCGACGCCTACGCCGCCCGCACACTCAGCCGCAAGACCGTCGCGGCCGACAAACTCGTCCAAACCGTCCGGCTGGCCATCGAAACCGTTGGTGGCGTGGGCTATTCGCGAGAGTGCCCGCTGGAGATGCACTACCGCGATATCCACGGCGTGCATTTCCACCCGCTGCCGCGGGCCAAGCAGCTCCGATTCACCGGCCGGGTCGCACTCGGAGGCGGCCCGCTGGGGTAGGTCGCGGCTTGGGCGTGTCCCGGCCGAGAGGTGTTGAATGGGGACATGGTGTTCGCACGGATCGGCTCGCACAAGGGCAAGATCGCGCTGGTCGCGGTCGCCGTGCTGGTTCTGGCGCTCGGCGCGGGGGCGGCGTATTTCGAGCCCTGGAAGCTGTTCACCGATACCACCGTCAGCGAGGCCGCGCCGACACCCGCCCCCGGTTCGGGTGCCGGCGCGGCGCCCCAGCTGCCCGCGCCGCTGTCCATCGGCCGGTTTCTCTCGCACGAACACACCACCACCGGAAGCCTGGTGATCCTGCGATTGCCCGATGGCAGCCGGGTGCTGCGCCTCGAGGATCTCGACACCTCCGACGGGCCCGACCTGCATGTCTGGCTCACCGACGCGCCGGTGCTCGAGGGCCGCGACGGATGGGGCGTCTTCGATGACGGGCAATACCTGGACCTGGGCGAACTCAAGGGCAACAAGGGCAGCCAGAACTACACGATCCCCGAGGGCACGGATCTGGCGAAGTACACCAGCGTGTCGATCTGGTGCGATCGGTTCAATGTGTCCTTCGGTGCGGCGACGCTGGAAAAGGCCTGACCACAACGTAATTCGGAACAGCACCGGCCGGTCGGCGGAAAATGAGCCGACAACGGCCGGTGCTGTGTGCCACCATGGATTCAGACGATGATCACCCCGATCGGCGGGGTGGTCCGACAGACTTCCGCGGAAGGAGGAGACGGCCTGTGCAACCCCGAGATATGAAGAATTCGGCGACCGGATGCGAACCGAGCGCCGTCCTCCTCCAGACCGGTCGCTAGACCCGCCGCACTCCCCCAGCCCGCGACACTTCGGTCGCCGCTGCCTGTCGAATTCTCCGACCCTTCACGAAACATGGTGAGCCCCATGCCGTTCCGCCGTGCCACCGATGCGGTGGCGTTGACCGCAGACAATTGGATACACACTCCGGTACTGGTCCTGAACGCCTCCTTCGAGGCGCTCGACGAGATCAGCGCCGACCGTGCCGTGGTGCTGGTGACGAGCGGAACCGCCGAAACCGTCGCCGATCGCGAACCGTACTTCCCGATTCGCTCCAGGCAGCTGGAAATCGCACTGCCGGAGACGATTCGGCTGCTGCGCTACGTCTACCTCCAGCACCGTGTGCCGACCAGCGACGAGAGCCGCGCCACGCTCGCGGGTGTGCTGCGCCGCGACAACCATCGCTGCGGTTACTGCGCGGCATGGGCCCGCACCGTGGACCACATCCGGCCGCGCAGCCGCGGCGGCCCCAACACCTGGAGCAACCTCGTCGCCTGCTGTGCCCCGTGCAATTCGGCCAAGGCCGACCGCACGCCGGAGGAAGCGGGCATGCGACTGCTGTGGGTGCCCCGGGCGCCGGACCACCTGGCCCGGCGGCAACGCCAAGTCTGGAAGCAACTGGCAACCACCACCTGAGGGGAGTGAACGATATGACTGTCCGAACCGCACTGAGCCGAGCGGCCGACAACGCCACCGAACCGACGCTGGCGGAGCTGCTCCCACTCTCCGACACCCGGGATTGGCATCGGGCCGCGTGCCGAGGTGACTCGAATCACGACGCGTGGTTCCCGTACCCGTCGGAGGACTTCGAGTACGCCCGCGGCATCTGCGCGGGCTGCCCGATCCGCCGCGCCTGCGGCGAATTCGCCGCCGACACCGGACAATCCGGCGTCTGGGGCGGGCACGAGTTCGACCGTGGCCGCATGATCCGCGAGTGAGAACACACCCGCGTCCGCGCGGACTGCCGCCGTAGCGCGGCAGTCCGCGCGCCACCGGCGAACCCACGACCGGTCGCCCGCCGAATCGGACGTGACCATAGACTGTGCGCCGTGGGCACACATCGCAGCGGAACCAGATCCCGGGGCGTCAGCAAAGGTCCGGTTATCGCAGTGGTGGCCGTGTTGTTGCTGGCCGGGGCGGTCTTCGCATGGTTTCAGTTCAGAGACAGGGCCGCGCAGGACAATCGAGCGGCGGCCGGGGAATGCGTCGAGGGCGACTCGACCCTCTACGTCACCGTCGATCCGGATATCGAGGCGCCGGTCAAGGCCGTCGCCGACAAGTACAACGCCACCGCCCCGCTGGTGCGTGATCACTGCGCGAAAGTGGTGGTGACGGCGCGGTCCTCGACCGAGATGGTCGCCGGGCTCACGGCCGACGGCCCGTGGAACGGAGTGCTCGGCCCGCAACCCGCGCTCTGGATTCCCGGCTCCTCGCGAGCCATCGAAGCCGCCCGGGTCCCCGGCCTGATCGAAGGTAATCCGGTGCCGATCGCGGCCAGCCCGGTGGTGCTGGCGGTTCCCGAACCGTTGCGGGCCGCACTCGAAGAAGCCGGAACCACCTGGGCGGATCTGCCCCGGCTGCAACAGGGTTCACTCGCCCCGATCGGCCTCGGCAGTTGGGGCGGCCTGAAATTGGCGCTCCCCGAGGGTGACGCGACCCTGGCCGCGGCGACCGCCGTCGCCTCCGCGACCTCGGGCACCGATCCACTCACCGAACAGGCCGCACAGTCCGGCCAAGTCGTGTCCGCGGTATCCGGACTGGCCTCCGGCGCACCCGAGGCCGACACCCTGACCGCGCTGGCCACCATCGCCGCGCCGCAACCCGCGCAGGCCGCCGTGCACGCGGTGCCCGCGACCGAACAGCAGATCCAGGCACAGGGCGGGACGGCGATCTTCCGGCCGGTCGGCGCCGCCCCGATCGCCGATCATCCCGCGGCCATGATGTCCGGGCACTGGGTCGACCAGACCCAGAACCTGATCGCCAGCGTCTTCACCGAATACCTACGCGCACCCGAACAGGCGCCGGTGTTCACCGCCGCCGGGTTCACCACCACGCCGCCGGCCGCCGGACCCGGCGCCGCGCGCGCGGCCCTGGAGAAGGTGCGCGCCACCCTGGCGAATCCGGTGCTGGGCGTGCAGGCGACGGTGCTGCTGGACACCTCGTCGTCCATGTCGACCCTCGACGGCTCTGCCACCCGGCTGGCCACCACGATCGGTGCGCTGAAATCGACCGTGAACGTGATGCCGCCGGATTTCGGGCTCGGGCTGTGGGCCTTCGCGAAGAACCTCGACGGCACCGACCCGTACGAGGTACTGACGCCGACCAAGGCGCTGTCCGACACCCAGCGCGCGGCGTTCACCGGCGCGCTCGACGATGTCGAGGTCAGCGACTCACGCACCGACCAGGCCTACCCGACCCTGCTGGCCGCCTATCGCAGCGCCGTCACGAATTATGTTGCGGGCAAGACCAATTCGATCCTGCTGGTGACCGACGGACCCGACGACGACTCGACCGTCACCGGCGCGAAGCTGTTGGCCGACATCGCCGCCGCCATCGACAAAACCAAGCCGGTGCGCATCGATATCATCGTCGTCGGCGGAACGGGCACCCAGACCCTCCAGGATCTGGCCGGGCGCACGGGGGGCAGCTATACCAGGCTCGCCACGTCCAACGACCTCAGTTTCGGCACCGCGATGGTCAAGGCGCTCACCACGCCCTAACCCCGGATGTCGGTCGCACCGACCGGGGAGCGACAATTGCAACAACTGAAGGCTTAACCTTCGGTGCCAGATCTGAACTCGAGCGGGAGTTGTTTGTGGAGACCCAGCGCCGGCCCGGTGGACGCAGTGCGCGTGTCCGGGCCGCGGTCCGGCAAGCGACGCTGGTGGAAGTGACCCAGCGCGGATACCAGGGCCTGACGGTCGAGAATGTCGCCAAACGTTCCGGCGTACACAAGACCTCGATCTACCGCCGCTGGGGCGGCCCGGAAGGACTGGTGGCCGACGCGCTCGAACTGGCCGCCACCGAGCCCATCCCGATTCCCGACACCGGCACCCTGGCCGGCGATCTGCGCGCGCTGACCGAAGCGGTCCGGGCCGGATTCGCCAGCCCACAGGGCGGAGCGATCGGATCCGCGTTCATTCTCGCGGGCATGCAGAACCCCGCCGCGGCCGCCGCCATGCAGAACTTCACGGCCGCCCGCCGCAAACAATCGGTCATCGTCGTCGACCGCGCAGTAGAGCGCGGCGAACTACCCGCAACCGTGGACGGCGACGAACTCATCCGCTTCGCCCTGGCCCCGATCTACTACCGCATCTTCGTCACCCACGAACCGCTCACCCCGGACGACGCCACCAAAGCCGCCGACGCCGCCCTCGCCGCCGCCCGCGCCGGAGTCCTCTAGGACCCCGGCGCCGCGGTCGACGCGATCAGTCCTGGTAGGCGTCCACGGGTGGGCAGGAGCAGATGAGGTTGCGGTCGCCGTAGGCGCCGTCGATGCGGCGGACGGACGGCCAGATCTTGGCGCGGGCGTGGCCGAGGCCGCGGGGGTAGACCGCGGTCTCGCGCGAGTACGGGTGGGTCCAGTCGCCGACCAGGCATTCCGCGGTGTGGGGGGCGCCGCGCAGCGGGTTGTCCTCGAGCGGCCAGACGCCGGCGGCAACCTGGTCGATCTCGCCCTTGATCGCGATCATGGCGTCGCAGAACGCGTCGAGCTCCTCGAGGTTCTCCGATTCGGTGGGCTCTACCATCAGCGTGCCCGCGACCGGGAAGCTCATGGTCGGGGCGTGGAAACCGTAGTCGGCCAAGCGCTTTGCCACATCATCGACGGTGACGCCGGTGCGCTTGGTGATCTCGCGCAGATCCAGGATGCACTCGTGCGCGACCATGCCGTTGTCGCCGGTGTAGAGCACCGGGAAATGCTCGTCGAGCCGGCGCGCGATGTAGTTGGCGGAGGCAATGGCGGTCAGGGTGGCACGGCGCAGCCCCTCGGCGCCCATCATCCGGATATAGGCCCAGGTGATGGGAAGGATGGAGGCAGAACCGAATTCGGCCGCCGACACCGCGTGCGACCCGGCCTCCAGCGGATTGCCGGGCAGGAACTTCGCCAGGTGCTCGCGCACCGCGACCGGGCCGACACCGGGGCCGCCGCCACCGTGCGGGATGCAGAAGGTCTTGTGCAGGTTCAGGTGGCTGACATCGCCGCCGAACTTACCCGGCCGGGCCAGCCCGACCAGCGCGTTCAGGTTCGCGCCGTCGACGTAGACCTGCCCGCCCGCCTCGTGCACGAGCGCGCACAGTTCGGCGACCTCGTGCTCGTACACGCCGTGCGTGGACGGGTAGGTGATCATGATGCAGGCCAGCCGCTCGGCATGGTCGGCGATCTTGGCGCGCAGATCGTCCAGGTCGATATCGCCGTTGGCGCGGCATTTCACGACCTCCACGCGCATGCCGACCATGGCGGCCGACGCGGCGTTGGTGCCGTGCGCGCTGGACGGGATCAGGCAGGTGTCGCGGTGGGTGTCGCCGCGATCGAGGTGGTAGCGGCGGATCGCGAGCAGACCCGCGTACTCACCCTGGCTACCGGCATTGGGCTGCAACGAGACCCGGTCGTATCCGGTGACAGCGCACAGCCAGCCTTCCAGATCGCTGATCAGCGTGCGCAACCCGGGCGCGTCCTCGACGGGCGCGTAGGGGTGCACGCGGCTGAACCCCGGCCAGGTGATGGGTTCCATCTCGGCGGTGGCATTGAGCTTCATGGTGCAGGAGCCCAGCGGAATCATGCTGCGGTCCAAGGCGATGTCCTTGTCCGACAGCGACCGCAGGTACCGCAGCATGGCGGTCTCGGTGTGGTAGCGGGTGAAGGCCGGCGCGGTCAGGAATTCCGACGCGCGGTTCTCGATATGCGGGCGGCGGTGGCCGTGGAACAGCGCACCCTCCGGCCCGACCGGGACCTCCGCGCCGAAGCAATCCAGCACCGCAACCACGTGGCTGTCGGTGGTGACCTCGTCGCAGGCGATGGCCACGTGGTCGGCGTCGACCAGGCGCAGGTTGATCCCGGCGCCCTTGGCCTTGGCCACCACCGCCTCGGCCCCGCCCGGCACCCGCACCAGCACGGTGTCGAAGAAGCTCTGGTGCACGACGGCGTCGCCGAGCCCGGCGGCCAGCCACTGCGCGTGCCCGTGCACCCGGCGCGCGATATTCCGCAGCCCCTCCGGACCGTGGTAGGAGGCGTACATGGCGGCCACGATGGCCAGCAGCACCTGCGCGGTGCAGATATTGGAGGTCGCCTTCTCGCGGCGGATGTGCTGCTCACGGGTTTGCAGTGCGAGCCGGTAGGCGCGATTGCCGTCGGCGTCGACCGAGATCCCGACCAGACGCCCGGGCAGCTGCCTGGCATGCGCGGAGTGCACCGCGAGATAGCCCGCGTGCGGCCCGCCGAATCCGAGCGGTACGCCGAACCGCTGCGTGGTGCCGAAACAGACGTCGGCGCCCTGCTCACCGGGCGGGGTGATCAGGGTCAGCGCGAGCAGATCCGCGCCGACCGCGACCAGCGCGCCGCGCTCGTGCGCGGCCGCGATGATCGGCGCGCAATCCAGGATCCGGCCCGACGCGCCGGGCTGCTGGAGCAGCACACCGAAGAAATCACCTTCCGGCACAACACCTTCGGCGAGATCGGCGGTGACGATCTCGATGCCGAGCGGCTCGGCCCGGGTGGCCAGCACGGTGCGGGTCTGCGGGAAGACATCGACGTCGACCAGCAGCCGGGCCGACTTGGATTTGCGGTTGGCGCGCTGCAACAGCGTCATCGCCTCGGCGGCGGCGGTCGCCTCGTCCAGCATGGAGGCGTTCGCCACCTCCATCCCGGTCAGATCCGACACCATGGTCTGGAAGTTGAGCAGCGCCTCGAGCCGGCCCTGCGAGATCTCCGGCTGGTACGGGGTGTAGGCGGTGTACCAGGCCGGGTTCTCGAGCAGGTTGCGCACCAGCACAGGCGGGGTGAGGGTGTCGTAGTAACCGAGCCCGATCATGGTGGTGGCCACGGTGTTCGAGTGGGCCAGCGCGGCCAGCGCGGCCAGCGCCTCGTGCTCGGACAGGGCCGGGGGCAGGGCGTCCAGGCCGTTGGTGGCGATCTCGTCGAGAATGCTCGCGGGTACCGCGCGACCGGCCAGTTCGTCCAGATTGCCGACCCCGACGACGGGCAGAATGGTGGCGAGTTCGCCCTGATCGGGACCGATATGGCGGTCGGCGAAACTACGAGTCGGGATCACGGCGGCTCCAAGGTCGGGGCGGGTCGACCGGTGCGGTCGACAAGGTCCTGCCCTCCCCCTCTGTCGTTGGAGCCTGAGAGATTCGGGAGTGGTGGTCCCTTTCCCCATGGGCGGGTGATACGAAATCACCACTTTCCAGAGGCGCCGAAGCCCGTACGGTCCCTGTTGCCTGAGAGATTGACGGGGAGGTGCTGCTCCTTCGGCGCCCGGTGTCGAATCGATACCGGGACTCTCCCGCACGGCGGCGACGCACCGCCCAGTTTAGGTGGTGCGTCGCGACTTCCTTGTCACCAGGTCCGTGTTCGGTGCGTCACTACCCTGTCTTGCGGTTCATCCGCGCCTTGCGCCGGAAGGACAGCTCGTCCTCGGGGCGCTCGGTGACACTGGAGGCCCGCTCGGCCGGGAAATTGGCGATTGCCCCGGTGAGTTCCTTCATGGCTCCGCTGACGGCGATACCGAACACTCCCTGTCCGCCCTGCAGTAAATCGACTACCTCCTCGGGCGAGGTGCACTCGTAGACCGAGGTGCCGTCGGAGAACAGGGTGATCCCGGCCAGATCCTGCACGCCGCGGCTGCGCAGGTGATCGACGGCGATCCGGATGTTCTGTAGCGAGATGCCCGCGTCCAGCAGCCGCTTGACGATCTTGAGTACCAAGATGTCCTTGAACGAGTAGAGCCGCTGCGACCCGGAACCCGCGGCACCCCGGATGGACGGCGCCACCAGCCCGGTTCGCGCCCAGTAGTCGAGCTGCCGGTAGGTGATTCCGGCCACCTGGCACGCACTGGGAACGCGGTAACCGACTAGATCGTCCGGGACCGAGTCATCCGGGAACAGGCCAGGCTGTACGACATCATCCTGCGTTTGCTCTGCCACTGACCACTCCCTTACTTCGACGCCGCGCCCTCATCCGACGACTCGGCGGCCCGCCCAACTTTCGAGGTTACTCCCCTGATTCTCCCGGGAGCACGAGCATCGGACCAAGCGCGACGCGCGGTTAAAGTCTCGACCAGTGGTTCAGACTCCCGGCCCTACCGGGAGCATGCTCTAACTATCGGTCGCCTTGAAGTCGTCCGGAGAGACCGATTCGAGGAACTCCTTGAACTTCTCGACCTCGTCTTCCTTCTCGTCCGGCATGACCAGCCCGGCCTCCTCGAGCACCGGTTCCTCCGCGTAGATGGGGCAACCCACCCGCAAGGCGATGGCAACCGAATCCGAGGGCCGTGCGGAGATCCGCAAGCCGTTCTCGAAGACCAGATCGGCGTAGAAGGTGCCCTCCTGCAGGTCCACGATGCGAACCTCCTCGAGGGTATGCCCCAGCTTGGCGATCAGCGTCTTGATCAGATCGTGGGTGAGCGGACGGATCGGCGTCACGCCCTCCTGCTCGAGCACGATCGCGGTCGCCTCGGCCTGACCGATCCAGATCGGTAGGTATCGATCGCCGGACACTTCGCGGAGCAGCAGCACGGGCTGATTCTGTGGCTGCTCGACACGAATGCCGATGACCCGCATTTCACTCATCGAACTGCCTCCAATACTCGCGGCCCGGCCTGACCACCGCGGGGCTCGCCGTACCACCGAGTCTAAGCGAACTCGGAGCACCTCTGCGATCGGTGTGCACAGCCGAAATCGGCGTGTTGCCATGGTGGAATAGGAGATGGGCGCGCCGTGGGCGGCACGCTCAGTTGCCCAGGGAGTTCCGCACCGAGGCCTTGACCAGGCAGGTGTGCAAGGTCAGCGACAGCGCGGCGAGTTCGCGCACGGTCTCCTCGGCCCGGGCCCGCGCTCCGGCGTCACGGCTCTTGGCGATCGGCGCGGCGATCTGCGCGACCAGCGCGGCCTCGCGATCCGCGGCGAGCTTGAACGCGCGCAGATGCCGTGCCTCCAACCCGAATTCGGCCATCGCGGCCGCGGTGCGGGCCAGCGTGACCGCATCGGCGTCGAAATAGCCCGCCGCACCGGGAACGATCAGGTTGGCGCGGATGAGATCGTTGAGGAAGGCGTCCTCGATCTGCGCCTGGGTCAGCAATTCCGCTCGGGTGAGCCGGATTTCGTGATCGAAGCGCAGTTCCTCCGGTGACACCTCGCCCGGCACGACACCGAGTTTGCGCGGCGGCGTGAGCCGGACCTCGGGAGCGTCGGCGGCCGCCGGGACGGCCGAGCTCCGGGCGCGGGCTTCCCGCACACCGAGCGTCGCCGCACCCTTATCGATCGCCTCGAGCTGTTCCTTGATCACCTTCAGCGGCAGATACTGGTCGCGTTGAGCGGTCAGCACAAATCTGAGCCGTTCGGTGTCCGCGACCGAGAATCTGCGATAGCCCGACTGGGTGCGCTCGGGCCGGATCAAACCCTCGGCTTCGAGGAATCTGATCTTCGAGATGGTGATGTCCGGAAAGTCCGGTCGCAGCAGGTCGAGCACGGAACCGATCGAGATTCCGCCGCGCGACCACTGCGCCGCTCCCGTCACAGCGCCGATCCCGTCGAGATCGTCGGCGCTGCCGTTCTCATAAGCTGCCCGCACCTGCCGAAGGCTCGGTGACCTGCGCGCGCGGCCCGGTGAGGAACACGAGCCGGAATTTGCCGATCTGCACTTCGTCGCCGTTCTGCAGCTCCGAGGAGTCCACCGGTTCGCGGTTGACGTAGGTGCCGTTCAGGCTGCCCACATCGACCACCTGGAACGTGTCGTCGTCCTGCCGGAACTCCGCGTGCCGACGGCTGACGGTGACGTCGTCGAGAAAGATGTCACTGTCGGGGTGCCGGCCGGCCGAGGTGGTCGGCTGGTCCAGCAGAAACCGCGAGCCCGCGTTCGGGCCGCGCTTGACGACCAAGAGGGCCGCACCCACCGGCAGGCCCTCGACCCCTTGGACCGGCTGCTCGCCGGTCACCTCTGCGGAGCGCGACGCGTCGACCTCGTTCAGGAAATCCGCGCGGAAGACCGACGTCGTCTCGGCCGCGGTCTCCTGGTAACCCGGGTCTTTGTTCTCGCTCACCGTTTCTCTCCTCCTCGAACCTGATTATCCATGCAAGCAGGTGATGCCATCTCCGGCACGAACGCTGGGTCCGTGCCGCCCTACACCGGTGTCGAGACCCCGGCGGAACTGTTGGCATTGACCGTACCCTGCCGGGGCGTGCCCGTGCAGGGAGAACTGGGAAGGGACCTTCAGGCCCCGATAACTCCTTGATAACCTGCGGAATCCAGCAATTCGGCAAGCGTCTTGTCGAGACCGTCGGCGTCCTCCACCTCCAGTTCGAAGATCCAGCCGTCGCCGTAGGGGTCGGTGTTCAGCGTTTCCGGCGCCGCGTCCAGATCCTGGTTCACCGCAACGATTTTCGCCGCCAGCGGAGCGTAGATGTCGGAAACGCTCTTGGTGGACTCCACTTCCGCGATGCCATCACCTGCGGAGACGTCGGAGTCGAGCTCCGGCAGCTGCACGAACACCACATCGCCGAGTTGCGACTGGGCGTAGTCGGTGATGCCGACGCGGACCCGGGCGGGGCCGACACGGCGCACCCACTCGTGCTCCTCGGTGTAGCGCAGATCGTCGGGCAGATCGGTCACAGGCCGTCCTTTCCTGTCGAAGGTTGCACGCAACTCTAATGCGCCCGGCCCGACCCACACAGTCGGCGGGGTGGAATACCCCGATGCGCTACGGGGTGTGGTGCGCCCCAGCGGGTATCGCCCGCGCCACCGCGACGGCCTTGGCGGTGTAGAGCACGCCGGTCCAGACGTACACCGCGGCGCCCCAGATCAGGAAGGCCCAGCCGAAGGCGTGACCGAAACCGGCCAGGGCCCAGTCCATCTGGCCCGCCAGTACCCAGGGCAGCGCGGACATGAGCGCGAAGGTGGCGGCTTTGCCCAGGTAGATGACCTCCGGCGGATCCAGGTCGCGACGCTTGTAGACGGAGAGGGTGGCGGCGAGGATCAGCTCCCGGGCGACCAGGACACCGACCAGCCACCACGGGATCAGACCGCGCAGCGGAAAGGCCAGCAGGGTGGCCACCAGATACAGCCGATCGACGAACGGGTCGAGCAGCGCGCCCAGTCGCGAGGACTGGTCGAGCAGACGCGCGAGTTTTCCGTCCAGGAAGTCGGTGACGCCGCTGGCGACCAGCAGCGCGAACGCCCAGCCATCGGCGTGCCGCACCAGCAGCAACCACAGCAGCAGCGGCACGCCGAGCATGCGGATCACGCTGAGCACGTTCGGGACGGTCACGATGCGATCGGCCAGGATCGCACGCACGCCGGTGAGGTCGCTTGTCACACGCCCGTGCATACCGCACCGCACCCCCGAAACGCTATCCGGGCACGCCGCGAGTGGCCGAACATCTCTATCCGTGAGAGACCACACGTGAAACCATCTCAGAAGTTCTGCTCGCTGAGGGAGAGGAAGTCCATGCCCGCCTTCGACTACGACGTGGTAGTGATCGGTTCCGGTTTCGGCGGCAGCGTGAGCGCGCTGCGGCTGACCGAGAAGGGATACCGGGTCGGTGTCCTCGAGGCGGGACGGCGGTGGAGTGCTGAGGATTTGCCGAAGTCCAATTGGAATGTGCGCAAATCCATCTGGGCGCCGCGCCTGGGCCTGACCGGCACCCAGCGGATCAGCGTGCTCGGCAAGTGCGCGGTCTTCTCCGGCGCGGGCGTCGGCGGCGGCTCACTGATCTACGGCAACACCCTCTACGAACCGCTGCCGAACTTCTACAGCGACCGGCAGTGGGCGCACATCACCGACTGGCGGGCCGAACTGGCCCCGTACTACGACCAGGCCAAACGCATGCTCGGCGTGGCGCCGAACCCGCGCCTGTCCCCCGCCGACGAGGTCATCCGGGAGATCGCCGAGGACCTGGGCGTCGGCGAGACCTTCCACGCCACCAATGTGGGCGTCTTCTTCAACGAGGCCGACCCGGGCGCCGAGGTCGAGGACCCCTATTTCGGCGGCGCCGGCCCGCGCCGGCGCGGCTGCGTGCACTGCGCGCAATGTTTCACCGGCTGCCCGCACAATGCCAAGAACACCACCCCGACCAACTATCTGTATCTGGCCGAGCAGGCCGGGGCCGAGGTGCACGCGCTCACCGCCGCCACCGCGGTGCGCCCGCTGCCCGAGGGCGGCTACGCCGTCGACACCGCGCGACCGGACCGCTGGATCCGCAAGCAGCCCAGGACCTTCACCGCGCAGCAGGTGGTGTTCGCCGGCGCGGCACTGGGCACCCAGAAGCTGTTGCACAAGATGCGCGACGAGCGCGTGCTGCCCGAACTCTCACCCCGGCTCGGCGAACTGACCCGCAGCAACTCCGAGGCCATCCTGAACGTGGTGAGCCGCGCCCGGACCGACTTCGCGGAGGGCATCGCGATCACCTCCTCCATCCATCCCGAGGCCGACACCCACATCGAGGTGTGTCACTACGGCAAGGGCCAGAACGCGCTGTTCCCGATGTCGGTGCCGATCGTGGACGGCGGGGCGTTCCGCTTCCTGCGATTCCTGCTCGCGATCCTGGTGCACCCCCTGGTCTTCCTGCGCAGCCTCAATGCCCACCGCGCCTCCGAGAAGTCGGTGATCCTGCTGGTCATGCAGTCGCTGGACAATTCGCTGACCTCGTTCCGGCGGCGCGGACAGCTCAAGACCAAGGCCGGCACCGGGGAACCGAACCCGACCTGGATTCCGCTGGCGCACGATATCGGCCGCCGGTTCGCCCGCAAGGTCGACGGCGATACCCACGGCCTGATCATGGACGTGTTCGACATCCCGGCGACCGCGCACTACATCGGCGGCTGCGTCATCGGCGAGGGCCCCGACACCGGCGTGGTCGATCCGTATCAGCGCGTCTTCGGGCATCCGGGGCTGCATGTCGCGGACGGTTCGGCGGTCACCGCCAATCTGGGTGTGAACCCGTCGCTGACCATCACCGCGCAGGCCGAGCGCGCGATGGCGTTCTGGCCGAACAAGGACGAGGCCGATCCGCGGCCCGAGCTCGGCGCGGCGTATCGGCGCATCGATCCGGTCGCGCCCCGCAGGCCCGCGGTGCCGGCCGCCGCGCCCGGCGCACTTCGCCTGCCCATCACGCCGGTGCAGTGACTAGGTGCTGGTGATCCGCGCGCGCTAGCGTGATCGGTTGTGTCAGACAGTGGTATCGATCTACGCGCGCATGTGACCGAGGCCGAGGTGCGCGCCCGGGGCCGCGCACTGCGGGAGACAACTCCCGTGACGGCGCGCGACCGCGCCGCCCTCGGGGCCGACCGCCCGGATGTCCTGGATTTCCTGCGCGCCGCGCACGCGAACCGGTTGCCGCAGCTGGTGCCGTTGCGCATCGGCCGCATGATGTCGAGCCCGTTCACCTTCTATCGCGGCGCGGCGGGTCTGATGGCCGCGGACCTGCACGGCGGCCCGGTGTCCGGCCTGACCGCGCAGATCTGCGGTGACGCCCATGCCGCCAACTTCGGGCTGTTCGGCACCGCCCAGGGCGACATCATCATGGACATCAACGATTTCGACGAGAGCGTGCCCGGCCCATGGGAGTGGGACGTGGACCGGCTGGCGGCCAGCCTGGTGCTCGCGGGCCGGGAATCCGGGGTCGACGCCGACGGCTGCCGCCACGCCGCGCACGAGGCGGCCCGCGCCTACCGGCTCGAGACCGATCAGCTCTCGCGCATGCCCTTCCTGGCCGCCTGGACCGCCCTGCCGGACGAATCGGTGATCGGCACCGCCAAGGCCGACGATCTGCTGGACAACTTCAAGAAGGCCGCCAAGAAGGCACGCAAGAACACCAGCGCCAAAGTGGTGGCGAAGTGGACCCACATCGACGACCACGAGACCGGAATCCGCAAGCACCGCTTCGTCAGTGATCCGCCGGTGCTGACCGCGGTACCCGACGAGATCGCCGAGGCGGTGATCGACGGCCTGGAGGGCTATGCGAGCACCCTGCGGGATTCCGGCGCGCACCTGCTGGCCCGATTCGCGGTATCCGACATCGCTTTCCGCATCGTCGGCACCGGCAGCGTCGGCCTGCACAGCTATGTGGCGCTGCTGCACGGCAACGACGGCGAGGCCCTGGTGCTTCAGCTCAAGCAGTCGATCCCCTCGGCGCTGGCGCCGTATCTGCCGGCGCCGCCGGTGGCACACGAGGGCGAGCGGATCGTGCGCGCCGCGCGATTGTCGCAGGCGCACAGCGACATTCTGCTCGGCTGGACCTCGGTGCGGCTCGGCTCCGAACCGCTGCCCTTCATCGTGCGCCAGTTCCGCAACTACAAGGGCAGTATCGACCCGGCCACGCTGTCGGCGGACGACCTCGACGACTACGGCCGGCTCGCGGGCGCGCTGCTGGCCCGCGCGCACGCCCGGTCGCTGGACCCGCGCCTGACCGCGGGGTATCTGGACGGCGACGAACGTTTCGAGGACGCGGTGGCGGCGTTCGCGGTGCGCTACGCCGACCGGACCGAGCAGGATCACGCGCGCCTGGTCGCCGCCGTCGAAGCCGGGCAGCTGCCCGCCGAACTTCCGCTCGATTGAACACGCCGGGCCCGTCGGGGCCCTCCGGGGCGCGCGGGGCTCGTATTCTGTGCACTGACGACTGAAGGGCGGTCACCATGCTGGTACGGGTCCAGAATCCGGCGGGCACGAATGCCGAACGGGCACTGATCGACTGGCTGCGCACCTGGAAGGAACCGACCGATCCCAAGGGCGTCGCGACCATCAATTGCAGCCTGTTCCACGAGGACCGGCTGTTCCAGTTCGACGCGGTGATCTGGACGCCGACCAGCTGCGTGGTGATCGAGGCCGAGGCGCTGGTGGCGCGCCAGGACGGGGTTTTGGAGATCCCGCTCAACGGTCCCTGGACCATCGACGAGGAACCCGCCGTCCTGGAGGGCCGGGATCGGCGCACGCCGCTGGACAAGTCCCGCGAGCACACCTTCGCGTTGCAGAACTGGCTGGCCGCGCGCGGGCTCGGCCAGCGCGCCGTACACGGCGTCGCGCTCATCGTCCCGCTGCGCGGCGCCGAGCTCACGGTCGAACAGGCTTGGAGCGACCCGAGTTTCGATGTCATCCTCGGCAACGACGCCCAGGCGCTGGAAGCGTATTTCGGCACGCTAGCCGAATCCGAGAAGCACCTGTGGACCGCCAACGACGTGGCGGTGGCCTTCCGCGCCATGGGCATCCTGCCCTATCTGCCCGCACCGCAGGAACTGCTCGCCGAGGGTTTCCTCGGCCCGATCGACATCACGTTGTGGCACGGCGGCCCGCAGCAGGCCCAGGCCGAGGCCTACGCGGAGGAACTGGCCGTCGCCGAACGCGAGGCCGCGCGCGGGCGGGTCGTCACCGCGCCCTGGTACAGCCCCTGGAAGCTGTATCCGGCGGAGCCCGGACACGTGAACGTCGGCCGCGGGCTCATGCGCGCCGCGCTGGCCTTCGGCATGATCGTCGCGGTCGTGTGGGTGCTGTGGTTCGTGATCACCGCGGCGCTCACCTATGGGCCGTAGTTCTGTCGCCTTCCTCTGTGCACTGGTGACAGTGCTTGTGCCGCTGAGCTTTCCGGCGGGCGGCGGCTCGACTGATCTCGACCGCTCGGTCGCCGACGCCGTACATCGGCACGTCGGCGCCGACGCGTATCCGGCGCTCGTGTTGGCCAGTAACGGGCCGGTCGTGGTCGCGCTGCTCCTGACCGCGGTGGCCTGGTTCGCGTGTCGGCGTCGATGGTGGAGTGCCGCAACCATGTTCGTGGTCCCGGAGTCGACGCTGGCGATCAACGCCGCGCTGCTCAAACCGCTGTGGGACCGCCCGCTCGCGGACTATCTCGCCTATCCCAGCGGGCACACCGTCCACCTGGTCGCCGTCGCGACAACCTTTGTGCTGCTGACGGATTCGACAAGGGCGCGATTCGGCGTCGCGCTGGCGACCGCGCTCATCCTGGCGGCGGTCACGATCGGCATGATCGGACTGGGCTACCACCACCTCACCGACGTACTCGGCGGGACCGCGGCGGCCGTGGCCCTGTCGATCGCCCTGTGCTGGGTGGCCGCGCGGATCCGGGACCGAACCGACCGGCCGGGCAGCGCCGCGCCGTCGTGAGCCATCGCACTTCCTGTGCGGCAGCTGGGAATTCATTGTCGCGGTAGCTCCCCCGCACGTACCGTGGAGGCGGGAAGGGAGCTCGAATGACCGGGAAGACGCCGTGGTGGGCCCTAGTGGCCGGGGCGTTCATGTTCATGCTGCTCGCGTCCAGCCTGCTCCAGGCGGTGCGCGATCTGTTCACCTACGCGGTCATCGGGGTGTTGATCGTCGCGATCGCCCGGCTGGTGTATGTCATCCGGCACGAGCGCGCGGTCGCGGAGAAACGGCACGCGCGCGAGCGCGCACAGCGGCGCGGCCCGCGCCGCCAGGGCGCGATGGCGCTCAGTGGTCTGGACGCCGGCCCGGCGTCGGGGCAGCCGCGCTACTCGGACCGGCGCACCCGATACTGACTCAGGAGGGCTTGCGCACCGGGAATTCGGCGGCCAGCTCGGCGAACATCGCAGTGTTCATGGTGAACGCGCGCTGCGCCTCGTCCAGCGCACGGCGTCGCTCCAGCTCGTCGATCGGGAGTTCGTCCAGCAGCGAACGGTATTCGCGTTTGAACGCGGCCGGATTGCCGATCCCGTCGAAGACGTAGAAGCGCACGCCGTCACCGCGCCGCGGCAGATCCCACAGTTTCTCGGCGGTACCCCGGATGACCTGCCCACCGGACAGGTCACCGAGATAGCGGGTGTAGTGGTGGGCGATGTAGCCGGCGGGCCAGTCGCGCGCGCACTCCTCGATCCGGGCCGCGTAGGCGATGGTCGCGGGCAGCGCCTGGATCTCGGCCTGCCACCGCGGGCCGATCAGGGCGGCCAGATCGCGCTCCAGCTCGGCGGTGCGGGCCAGTTCCGGACGGATGAACGGCCCCGCCACCGGATCCGCCGCCAGTGCGTCCCATTGCGCTTCGAGCGCGCGGTAGACGAACCACAGCTGACCGGTGTAGCGGTGGTAGGAGTCGATCGGCAGGCCGCCGCCGAGCATGTCGCCGATGAACGTCGAGTTCTCGGCCTCGGCGTGCTGCGCCGCGGTCGCCGTCCGGATCCGCGCCGAGAACGGCGTCTGCTCGGGAACTTCCTGTCGCACCACGAACCACCTCTACTTTGGTTACCCTAACTACCCGACCATACCGATCGATCGCGTCCACCGGTATCCACCTTTCGATGGAATCGGTTCGATCATTGGGCAGACGGCCCGCGCCGGATCCGGCGCGGGCGCCGCACCACGGTGGGGCGGCGCAGCGATCCGAATCGGCTCAGGATCTGCGGTCGCAACTGCGCCCGGTCGAACCACTCGCCCAGGGTGACGCCCGCGGCCAGCGCGCAGCCGATACCGAAGGCGGCGATCAGCTGATTCAGGCCCAGGATCAATTGGTCGTTGAGCAGCCCGTAAAGGCCGCGGTAGACGCTCAGGCCGGGCAGCAGCGGGGTGATGCCCGCGAGCGCGACGACCAGCGGCGGGGTCAGCGCCCGCCGTGCCATCAGACCACCGGCCAGGCCGACCACGGTCGCGGCGACACCGGAGGACACCACCGGCCCGAACCCCGCCCACAGCACCAGCAGGTAGCAGATGATGCCGGCCGCGCCACCGAGCCCGGCGGCCGCGAGCGCGCGCTTCTCGGCGTAACAGGCGAGCGAGAAGGCCAGCGCCGCGACCGCTCCGGCCAGAATCTTGACCGGCAGGTCGGTGATGTCGCGCCCGGCGGCCAGATCGATCGAGGGGACGGTCGCGCCGAACGCCTCGCCCAGCCGCAGCGCCAGCGCGATGCCCGCGACGATGCCGCCGGTCATCATCACCACCTCGAGCATGCGCGCCGTGGCGGTGATCGGCGCGCCGGTGATCGCGTCCTGCACCGCGCCGAACAGCTGCAAACCACTGAGCAGCACGGTGATTCCGGCCGCGATGACCAGGGTCGGACTGGTGGCGACGCCGAACGGTTCGACGAAGGTGGCCAGCAGGATCGCCGGTGTCGCCGCGATCACGCCGCCGACCATGTGCTGGAAGAAGAACGGCAGCCCGAAGCGATTGAGCACCCGGTTGGTCCGGTCGATGGCCGCGGTGGCGGCGAAGCTGACCACGGCCACCAGCAGGGAGCCGCCCAGCAGCGCCGCGATCGAGGCGGCCAGCAGCGACCAGCCGAGGGTGGCGGTCCAGCGGTGATAGGGGTGATCGGCGCGGACGATCTCGTCGAGCGCCGCGCGGGCGTCCTCCGGAGGCACCACCTGGTTGCGGATGCGCCGGGTGAGCCGGTCGACGGCGGCCAGGCGGGTGAAGTCCAGGGCGCGCTGGCGGACCACGCGCATGTTGTTGGCGGGCGGCAACATCGGGCCGCGGTCGACCCAGATCCGGATGGCGTCGTAGGTGACATCGACATCGCAGCGGGACAGGCCGTAGGTGGCGGCGATGAATCGCACCTGGTTGGTCGTGTCCATCACGCCGGTGCCCGAGGCCAGCACCACCTCGCCGACCCGCACCGCCAGATCCAGCACCTCGGCGACGCTCGCGTCGTCGGTGAGGTCGATCGGTTGCAGTGGCGTCGGCGCCGCGACGATCGTGTCGACCGTCGCCTGCCGGTCGCCGACCACCGCCTCGACCGCTTGACTGACACCCGGGATCCGGACCCGGCGCGGCCGTAGTCGGCCCCGCCAGCCGGTCCTGGGCGCCGGTGTCGTCTGTTCGTTTCCACCCCCGACTGCTTCCAAACCCATGGTTGTCGAAGGTAGTCGAATGCTGGGAACCGGACCGCGAACCATGGTAGAACTTGTTTCAGTTTCGGCGAATGGGAGTACAGAGCTTTGCGCTACGGAATCGTGTTGTTCACCAGTGACCGGGGCATTACGCCCGCCGACGCGGCGGCGACCGCGGAACGAGCCGGTTTCGATTCGTTCTATGTTCCCGAACACACCCACATTCCGGTCGTGCGGGCCGCGGCGCATCCGACCACCGGCGACGCCACCCTGCCCGACGACCGCTACCTGCGCACCCTGGACCCGTGGGTCGCGCTCGCCACGGCCGCCGCGGTGACCGAGCGGATCACCCTGTCCACCGCGGTGGCCTTGCCCGCCGAGCACCACCCGATCACCCTCGCGAAGACCCTGGCGTCGCTGGACTTCCTCTCCGGCGGACGGGTCAACCTGGGCGTCGGATTCGGCTGGAACACCGACGAATTGGCCCATCATGGCGTACCCGCCAACAAACGCCGCACCGTGCTGCGCGAACACCTGGACGCCATGCGGGCCATCTGGACCACCGAAGAAGCCAGCTTCGCAGGCGATTTCGTGAATTTCGGCCCCAGCTGGTCCTGGCCGAAGCCGGTGCAGAAGTCCATTCCGGTGCTGCTCGGCGCGGCCGGCGGCGAGAAGTCGTTCACCTGGCTGGCCAAGCACGCCGACGGCTGGATCACCACCCCGACCGAGGGCGAACTCAGCGGGAAGATCGAACTGCTGCAACGCATCTGGCAGGAACAGGGCCGGACCGGGTCGCCGGAGATCATCGCGCTGGCCGGACCGCACAATGCCGAACAGCTGGCACAGTGGGAGGCGCTCGGCGTCACCGAGGTGGTGTTCGGCATGCCCGACCGCGACGCCGACATCGTGCGCGGCTACCTGGGCAAGCTGGCCGGAAAGCTCGGCCTGCACCCCTGAGACCGCGATCGCCGCCCGGAGCATGCTCCGGGCGGCGATCCACTCCGCGGATCAGCGCAGATCGCGCCGGCGGAAGCCCGCGATACCCACCGCGAGCAGCACGGCCGCGATACCGAACAGCCACAGCAATGGCCGGAGCTCGAACGCCGCACCCGGCAGCTTCGGCGGATGCACGAACGGAACCAGATCCACCATCCACTGCGGCAGGCCGTCCAGCGAACCCATCAGGAACAGCACGATCATGGCGCTGAGCACACCCCACGCGACCGGGGTGTAGCGCGGCGCGAAACCATAGATCACCACGGTGATCCCGGTGACCACCCAGACCGCGGGAATCTGCACCAGGCCCGCGGCGAAAGCTTCGGGCCCCCGGCCCATGTCACCGGTCGACGCGCCCCACACCACCCCGATGGCCAGACCGGCCACCGCCAGTAGCACGGCCGGGCCGAGTAGCGCGAATCCGATGTGGCTCAACGCATATCGGGACCGGCCGACCGCGCCGGACAGCGTGGCCTCGATCCGGCCGCTGGACTCCTCGTCGTGCAGGCGCAGTGCCGCCGAAATGGAGTACGCCGCCGCCGCGATGGCGAGCATGGTGATCGCGTAGCCGACGAACGAGCTCTCCAGCGCGGCCGAGCCGCCCATGCGCTCGATCAGCTCGCGCACGGTGCTGTTCTCGTTCAGCATGCTGCCGACGCTGTTCACCGCGCCGCCGATCAGCATGCCGTACAGTGCGAATCCGATTCCCCAGCCGAGCAGCGACCCGCGCTGCAATCGCCAGGCCAGACCGGTCGGACCGGCCAGCCCCGGTGCGGCGGACGCCGGGCCGGGCCGCTCGGCGATCAGGCCGGACCCGGTATCTCGCCCACGCAGCAGACGGTAGGCGACGGCGGTGCCCAGCACGGCCATGCCAAGCAGCGGAATCAGGACCCACCAGCGCTCGTCGGCGAACGGCCGGATCTGCAACGACCAGCCCAGCGGCGAAAACCAGCTCAGCACACCGTTGGCCGCGTCACCGACCGCGCGCAGCGCGAAGGCGGTGCCCAGCGCGGCGAAGGCGACGCCACGCGCGACCCGGGCACCGGCGCTCACCTGCGCGGCGATCGCCGCGACCCCGGCCCAGGCCAGGCCCGATCCGGCCAGCGCCGCACCCCACGCGACCGAACCCGCGGCGGGCAGATCTGCACTGTACAGTGTTGCGGCACAGAGGATTCCGGCGACGATCGCGCCACCGAAGGTCATGATCAGCGCAGCGGTCAAGCCCGCGTTGCGGCCGATCGCGGTGGCGCCCACCAGTTCCGCGCGACCGGTCTCCTCCTCGACCCGGGTGTGCCGGATGACGGTCAGGATGGTCGCGATGGCGATCATGGTGTACATGGCGCCGGCTTTCCAGGTGCCGATCGAGCCCAGCGAACTGTTGAACACCGGCCCGTACATCGCGGCCAGCGCCGGGCTCCCCTCCAGGGAGAGCGCGAACCGGTCCAATTCGGCCTGGGTCGTGTAAAGCCCTTTCACGCTGGCGACCTGGATGGCCGGCATGGCGCCGATCAGCAGCACCCACAGCGGCAGCACGATCCGATCCCGGCGCAGGAACAGCCGCAGCAGCCGCCCCGTGCCGGTGAAATCCGAGGCCGAACCGAAACTCGGGGTGGCCATGGGACGTTCGGCGGCGATGGTGGTCATGCCCGCACCTTCTCCCCGGTGCTCGCGGCGGCCGGCGCCTGACCGTCGACGTGGTAGTGCCGCAGGAACAGCTCCTCCAGCGTCGGCGGCGCACTGGTCAGGCTGCGCACGCCGGCGTCGCCGAGCACCCGGATCAGCTCGCCGAGGTGGGCGCTGTCGACCTGGCAGCGCAGGGTCGAACCGTCGCGTTCGATGTCCTCGACACCCGCGATGCGGCTCAGATCGCCTGGGTCGCCGATCAATTCGGCGGTAATCGAGGTGCGCGAGAGGTGCCGCAGTTCCGCGAGGGTGCCGGTTTCGACGGTGCGCCCGGCCCGGATTATGGTCACCCGGTCACACAGCGCCTCCACCTCGGAGAGAATGTGGCTCGACAGCAGCACCGTGCTGCCGCGCTCGCGCGCCTCCTTGGTGCAATCGCGAAAAACCTGCTCCATCAACGGATCCAGACCCGAGGTCGGTTCGTCGAGCAGCAGTAGCGGTACATCGGAGGCGAACGCCGACACCAGCGCGACCTTCTGCCGATTGCCCTTGGAGTAGGTGCGCGCCTTCTTGCGCGGATCCAGATCGAAGCGCTCGATCAGCTCGTCGCGACGGGCGGTGTCGACCCCGCCGCGCATGCGCGCCAGCAGATCGATGGTCTCCCCACCCGACAGCGACGGCCACAGCGTGACATCGCCTGGCACATAAGCGATCTCACGATGCAGGGCGACCGCGTCGCTCCAGGGGTCGCGGCCGAACAGGCTCGCTCGGCCGGCACTGGCGCGCAGGATGCCGAGCAGAACCCGGATGGTGGTGGACTTTCCGGCCCCGTTCGGGCCGAGGAAGCCGTGGATTTCGCCTTCGGTGACCGACAGATTCAATCCGTCGAGGGCGATGACGTGACCGAAGGTCTTGACCAGATCGTGGACTTCGATGACCTCGGACATCGGTCCTCCTATTTTCGAGATTCGGGGTGTAGCACCGTCTCCAGCAGGGTGGGATCGGTGAGCAGGCCCTGGGTGTACATCTCCAGGGCCGGGGGCGTGAGTACATCGGTCAGCTCACGCATCGCCTTACCGAAATCGATCTTCTCGCCGCGCGCCTCGTGCAACTGGATCCACAGCATGGTGGCGCCGAGATTGATCAGCATCAGATATCTGGCCCGGGCCGCGTGGTCGCGGCTGGGCTTGATCGTGCCCGCGTCGACTCCGGCCTGTAGGTAGGCCTCGGCGTCGGAAACCATGTGTTCGAACAGGGATTCGGCGAGCGGACCGCCGGCCTGGAGACTACGCACCATGTAGCCGACGAGTGGGCCGTACTCCTCGATCTCCGCCAGCGCCGCCAGCATCCCCTTGCCGGGATTGTCGGCGGTGGCCGCCTGGGTCTTCTTGTCGAAGGTCAGCTGCCGCACCCGCTCATCACAGGCAGCGCGCAGGCCGTCCTTCGAGCCGAAGTGATGGTTCACCAACCCGGGCGATACTCCGGCGGCGGCGGCGATCTTGCGAACGCCGACACTGAAGCCCTGTTCGCCGAACACCTCGATCGCGGCGTCGCGGATGCGGGCTGCGGTCGAGAGGTCCGAGGCCGTCACGGCCGCGGCGGATCTTTGCGGAACGGGCTGTTGATTAAACACATGTTCAATATACTAAACACGCGTTCAATCCGTGGCAAGGGGTCCGAGCCGGGAATCCGGCGCTACTGTCGAAAACATGACTCACGGCGGCTCGACAACGGCAGATCACCTCCGCGCGGCCCTCGACGGGCCCTGGGCCGCGGTCCGGGAAGAAGCCCGGATCCAGCTCGCCGACGACCGATTCACCGGCGACCCCTACCTCGACTACCACGCCGCACGCGCCCGCGTACTCGACCAGATGAAACTCATCACCGGGCTCGGCCTGGCCGAACGCGGCTTCCGCCGCGAGAACGGCGGCACGGGCGAGCCCGGCGCGGCCGTCACCGGGCTGGAGATGCTCGCCTATGCCGACCTGTCGCTATGGGTCAAATCCGGTGTGCAGTGGGGGCTTTTCGGCGGCGCCGTGGAGAACCTCGGCACCGAACGCCACCGCGACCACATCACCCGGCTGCTCGCGCTGGACCTGCTCGGCTGCTTCGCCATGACCGAATCCGGGCACGGCAGCGACGTGGCCAATCTGGAGACCACCGCCACCTACGATCCGGCCACCCAGGAATTCGTGGTGCACACGCCCACACCCTCCGCGCGCAAGGACTACATCGGCGGCGCGGCCGAACACGCTCGCATGGCAGCGGTTTTCGCGCAACTGATCACCCAGGGCGAGAATCGCGGCGTGCACTGCCTGCTGGTGCCGATCCGCGACGAGCAGGGCGCGGATCTGCCCGGCGTCACCACCTTCGACGACGGGCTCAAGGGCGGGCTGCCCGGCGTCGACAACGGCCGCCTCGTATTCGACCAGGTCCGGATTCCGCGCGAGAACCTGCTCAACCGCTACGCCGATGTGGCGCCCGACGGCAGCTACAGCTCCGAGATCGACAATCCGAGCCGGCGCTTCTTCACCACGCTGGGCACGCTGGTGCGCGGCCGGGTCAGCGTGGGCGGCGCGGCGGCGGCCGGCGCGCGCGTCGCGCTGAGTATCGCGGTCCGATATGCCTTGAAGCGCAGGCAATTCGCCGATCCGGACAGCGGCCGGGAAACGCTGCTGCTGGACTACCGCAGCCATCAGCGGCGACTGTTGCCACTGGTGGCGAAGTCGTGGGCGCTGGCGTTCGCGCAGAACGATCTGGTGCGGCGCATGCACCTGGTCCAGACCGGCCAGGATCAGGATCCCGGCGCGCAGCGGGCGCTCGAGAAGCGCGCGGCCGGGCTGAAGGTGGCCCAGACCCGCTTCGCCACCCGCGCGATCCAGGAATGCCGCGAAGCCTGCGGCGGCGCCGGCTATCTCACCGAGAACCGGCTGGTCACCCTCAAGGCCGACACCGATGTCTTCACCACCTTCGAAGGCGACAACGTGGTGCTGACCCAGTTGGTGGCCAAGGAGCTGCTCACCGCCTACTCCGACGAGGTCCGTGATCTCGACGCGCTGGGCTGGGTGCGGTTCGCCGCCACCATGGCCGGTGACGTGGTGCGCAAACGGTCGGGCGTGCGGCAGATGATCCAGACCCTCGGCGACCGCGCGGGCGAGAGCGTCGACGAGGCCGATCTGTCACGGCGAGCGGTGCAGTTGCGACTGTTCGCCGACCGCGAGGACTATCTGGTACGCACCGCCGCGCACCGGCTGCGCGCCCGCGCCAAGGAAACCGGGCCGTTCGAGGCGTTCAACAACGCGCAGGACCACATCCTCGCGGCCGGGACGGCCCATATCGACCGCCTGGTCCTGGAGGCATTCATCGAGGGGATCGCCGATATCTCCGATCCCGCGGCGCGGGCACTCGCCGAGGACGTGTGCGATCTCTACGTGTACTCGCTGCTCGAGGAGCACACGGCGTGGCTGATCATGCACCGGTTCATGTCGGTCGAACGGGCCAAGTCGGTGCGGCGCGGAGTCAATGAGCTCGTCGACCGGCTGCGGCCGCACGCGCTGACCATGGTCGAGGCACTGGGCGTGCCCGAGAGCATGCTGCGCGCGGCACTGCTGAGCGACGCCAGCGTCTACGAAAGGGACTGAGCCACAGCGGTTCTCCCACCTCACGAGCGGGCTTCGGCTGCGGCCTTCAGATCGCGCAGCCAAGCTTGCAGGCCCATCCCGAGGAAGCTGAGCTCCGCTCCAGCTCTCCTCGCGTCCTCTCGCTCGAACTCGCCGGTCATTTCGCGGGCTTGGGCGTGGGTCCCGCCCGCCTGTTCGCCGCCGAGCCAGACGCGCTACTCACCGGCTGAGGGCGGCGCGTCCGGCACCTGCACCGCGATCTCGCCGCCGAGCTCGTAGCCGTCGGACAGGCGCAGTTCGTCACCGCTCCAGAAGCGGCCCGGGTCATACCAATTGGGGCTGCGATCCTGGGGCAGCAGTCCCATCGACTGATAGGTGGCCGCGACGATCTCGGCACAGTAGGCGCTCTCCAGGTCACGGGCCGCCCGGCGGCGGCGCGGCAGCCGGGCGCCGCGGCCACGCAACCAGCGCCCGGCCAGGCTCGCGGTGGACGGGAAGGGCGTGCCGTCCAGCCGCGCGATGGTGCGCAGCAGCTCGTCTTCCATCCGCGGGGTGGCCGGTCGATTCAACTGACGCAACCAGGCGCGCTGTCCGTAGCGGTGTGCCCACACCAGTACCGCGTCGCGCAGATTGTGCAGCTGGACACCGCGATGCGTCGCGCCCGACCACATATCGGGCAGCGACCGGCCGAGCTCGGCATGCCAGATCAGCGCGGGCAGATCGTCGAGCACCACCGACATGCCGACATGGTTCACCGGACTGTTCGTCGTCATCCGAATCGCCCGATCCGCCGCCGAATGCCCGCGGAACAACCAGATGTCACCGGTTCTGGTGAGCTCCAGCGCCCGATCGAGACCGATGCTCGTCCCCGTCATAGCAGTAGCCTAGGCGCTATGAGGTGGTGGAAGGCAGTGGGTTTGGCGGGTGCGGCCGGCGTCGTGGCCACCGGCGTGGTGATCGTGCGCGCCGAGCGCCGCCGCCGGGCCTATACCCCGGAGCAGGTCCGCGAACAGCTGCACGCGCGCTATGCGCAGGCCACCGCGGTGGCCGTCGAGCAGCCCGCACCCCCGGCCGCGGCCGGCCCCCGGGCGCGGCTGCGGCGGCTGTTGCGCCGCCGATAACGGTCGATCCCCGCCCGAATGAGGTCCGGGCAGGGATCGACCGAAGGGCTCGGCTACGGATTCGCGACGATCGACACCCGATCGAGAACGCGTCCGCCGACCGCCGTGCGCCGCTCCGTCCCGGCCGGAATCCGGGGCAGCCGAGCACAATCCAGCGCCGCGTAGTACGACGCCTCGTACCCGGCGCCGAGCCGGTCGACCGAGAAGTGCTCCACCACCCGGCGACGGCACGCGACCGGGTCCAGCTTCGCCGCCTCGGCCATGGCGGCGGGCAGCTCGGCCGGGTCGTCGCAGATGAATCCGGTGACGCCGTCCTCCACGACCTCCGACACCGCGCCACCGCGCAGCGCGACCACCGGCGTGCCGCAGGCCATCGCCTCGATCATGACGATGCCGAACGGCTCCTCCCAGCGGATCGGGAACAGCAGGCAGCGCGCCTGGGACAGCAGCAAACGTTTGGCGACCGCATCCGCTTCGCCGAAAACGAAATCCCGTTCACTCAGCAGCGGCCGCACCGAACGCTGGAAGTACGCCTTTTCCGGCGGCTCGTTCATTTTCGCCGCCAGCACCAGCGGAATTCCGGCCGCCTGCGCGGCTTTCAGCGCCAGATCCGGGCCTTTATAAGGTGCGTATCGGCCCAGGAACAGCGCGAAATCCTGTTTCTCCTTCTGAAAAGGCCATTCGCTCGGCTTGACGGCGTTGTAGACCCGCCCTAGCCAATTCAGATGTCGTGCCAGGCTCTGCTGGCGATCGCTGATCGCGATCAGGTGGGCGCAATCGCCGAGCGCGCCGTAGTAGGCCTGCTCCTCACCGTCGACCGGCCCGTGCACGGTCACCACGGTGGGAATGCCCAGCGCCTGGTAGACCGGGGCGTTGAGCGGGCCCGCGAAGGTGTGATCGTGGATCACGTCGATGTGCTCGGTACGCGCGAGTTCGGCGATGGTGTGCCGCACCTTCAGCGCGTTGACCACCTCCGGGTACGGATCGCCCAGCCGATCGGCAAGGATCTTGTCCCACACCGGAATGAACCGCGTGGCGGTCGTTCCCGCCCGCCCCGCGCCGAGCAGGGTGACCCGATGTCCGCGAGCGACCAGTGCGTCCACCAATTGAGCCACCACCGCCTCCACGCCGCCGTAGCCGGCGGGTGGAATTTCGAAATACGGTGGAGCCACCATGACGATATTGAGCGGTGCACCGGATTCTCGGATGTTGTAAATCAGCGAATCGGACCCGGACGGACGACTGATCATGGACTGCCTCCTCAACGTGTGAAGCTGCGACCAAAACGGAATGCGACGCCATTCGCCGCATTCCGCAACCACGGTAGTTTCATCAGGGTGCACTCGACAGGGTTGGTACCCAGCGCAGAGTCAGCTAACCATTGATGTCCGGATTCCGGGCGACACGCCACGTCAGCTGGAGCGCCTTCCGGCGCGCCGCATTCGGAGCGGCCGTTCGGCCATCGATTGACCAGAGCGCGCCGATCCGCGCGGGCGCGAGTGTCCGAACCCGCCGAAAGCATGGATGAGCTGGGCGAATTCGCTCAGCCGGTGTGGTTTCCGGTGGCGGGAGCGCCGATTGCGGAAGAAGTTCGGCCGGTTTCGTAAGACCCCTTGCCGGACCGCGATTCAACTAGGATGTCAGCTGCCCGGCACGGTGGCGGGCGGATTCGGGGTGGTGATGGGCGGCTCCGGAACTTCGGTCCGGGTGACCTCGCCGGTGCGCAGATAGTGCAGGACGGCCTGATTCAGGATCGGGTTGTCCCGGGTGAAGTTGCCGTGATCCCCGCCGCCGACCCAGATGATGCTGCCGTGCAGGGCCGCCGACAGTGCCGCGGCGCCGGAAGTGGCCGGGTCGTGTCGACTCTGGAGTAGCAGCGGCGCGGTGGTGAGCGCACCGCCGTCGGCTCGGACACGAGTCGTGCTGCGCGGCCAGCCCACACAGGTGATTCCGGCCCGCGTCACGGCTTCCTGCTGGCGGAACGGATCGGATTCGGCCAGCGCCGTGACCGCCGCGCCGGTGAGTGCCGCGAGATCAACGCCGCCGTCCTCGTTGCACTGGGTGGCTGTGCGCATCCAGCCCGAGGTCGGGTCGGTGACGGCGGCGGGCCGGGACAGGTAGGTCAGGAAACGCAGTTGCTGTGGGTCGTCGCGGTATTCCCGCATCCCCTGGGCGAGATACGGCCACAGGGTGCGGGTGTAGGCGGCGAAGGTGGTGGCCTGCACGGTCGGCGCGAACCAGCCGCCGTTCTGCGCGCCGATCTGGCGACGCCATTCCGCGCGCACCGCGTCCCGGGTGTCGCCGAGCCCGTAGATCGAGTCGTTGGCGGCGATCCAGTCGAGCATGTCCTCCAGCCGCCGGGACACTCCGGCCGGTACGCGCGCGGTCTGCTCGGCCCAGCCGGTGTTCGGATCGACATTGGAGTCCAGCACGAGCTTGTCGGTGTGCTGTGGAAACAGCGTGCCGTACACCGCACCCAGATTGGTCCCCCAGGAGATGCCGAGAAAGCTGATCCGCTCCACCCCCAGCGCCCGACGCACCTCCTCGGTATCGCGCGCGATCGTCTCGGTGGTCACGGTTTCCGGATATCCCGGTCGCTGGACTTCGCAGGCCATCCGCAGCGTCATCGACAGACTGTCCACGGGCGAGGAGCAACTCAGCGGCGTCGACCACCGCAATCCCCGCGGCTGCACCGCGACCAGCTCGAACTCCCGTAACTCCGGCACCCGCCCGCTCGCCGCCGCCCAGAACCCGAGCGCGTCCGCGCCCGGACCTCCGGGATTGCCGAACAGCACTCCTTTGCTCGGTCCGGCCGCCGGAATCCGGCTGACCATCACTTCGATCCGCGGACCACCCGCGTCCGCATAGTTCAACGGCACCGAAATCGTTGCGCACAGGGCATTCCCGGCCCCTGCCGCAGCGGGACATGCCTGCCACGCCACACCGGACTCGGCACCCGCACTCGTCGTCCGCACGGGCACCAGCACCAGCACCAGCGCCGCGATCACCGCGGCCCACCGGGCGCGATCCGCACCCTTCGCTGCCCCGCGCCCACGCCCAGCTTCGATCGACTCACCCCCGGGGACGCCGGTACCCACGCCACCCCACCCGCCGCCGCCCGCTCCATTCGAGCGGCCCCACGCCGACGATTCCCGCCGTGCCGAATCCGAATAACCCACCTGCGCAACACCTTCCCGTCGGTACCAGCCGAGCACGATCCCTCACCCCATCCGATCGTGGATGCGACTCCGCCACGAAGCGCCCTTCTGCGCTGTGGCTTCCGCCCACCCGTACCGCGTCGATCCCCGTCACAATTACACCAACGGCCCCGTTCACGACACGACACCACACTCCCCCTGATTACGTCGCTGCCAGCGGCGCCGACCCAGAACCGAGAGCACCGTGAGTGGGACGGTCAGCAGGGCAGCGCCCGCGAACAGGACCGTGTAATGACCGTATTGGGCCGCGGGCGCGGCGATGGCGGTGGCGGCGGCACTGCCGAGGAACAGGGCTCCGGCGAACAGGGAGACGACGGTGCCGCGGGCGGCGGGGTCGACCTCGGTCGACCAGGTTTGCAGCGAGGAGTGCAGGAAGGCCCAGCCGCCGCCGAGCAGCAATGCGGTCACGGTGACGGTCAGGGGGTCGACGCGCAGGGCGGCCACGACGTAGCCCAGGCACATCTGCGCGCCGCCGATCCCCATCAGCGCGGTGACCGGTAGCCGGCGGGTGAGGATTCGGACCAGGCGCGAGAGGCCGAGCACCCCGAGACCGTAGGCGGCGGTGGCCGATCCGGCGATCGCCGCGCTGGAACCGTGGGCTTGCAGGCCGGTCGCGAGGAAGGTCATCACCCCGAGCAGCACGGCGCCCTCGGTGCAGGCGAGCGCGAAAACCAAGACGGCCCAGCGGTTCCGCAGCACCGATCCCAGTTGCGCGCGCGGCGAGACGACCGGCGGCCGAGCGGGTTCGGGCAACCTGCCCACCGCGTAGGCACCGGCCAGCGCGGCCAGCGCGGGCCCGGCGAACACCACCCGCCAGTCGAGCAGCTCGGCGGTGACGCCGGCCAGGCCGGTGGCCAGCGCGGTCCCGACGGCGGTCACGGCGATGATGTCGGACAGGGTTCGCTGCCGATTGCCGGAATCGACGGTGTCACCGACATAGGTGATCGATGTCGGCAGCACGGCCCCGAAGCACGCGCCCGCCACCACCCGCGCGCCGATCAGCACGGACAGGGTCGGGGCGAGCGCGGAGACGGTTCCGGCGACCGCGGCCCCCAGTAACGCCACCCGCAGCACCCGCACCCGCCCGTACCGATCCGAGAGCAGGCCCCACAGTGGTTGGGACAGGCCATAAGCCAGAAAATAGCCGCCCGCCAGCACCACCACCGAGGACAGCGGGACGCGCTGTGCCACGGCGATGAGCACCAGCATCGAACTGACCGCGAAACGGTCGAAGCTGCTGACCAGCACCACCGCCAGCAGCTGCGGCGCGGGACGCACGGCCGGTTGAGCCACCGCGACCCGAACAGCGATCACAACCACACTCCGACACGAAACATACGGTCCCCCGGGCCCGATCGGCGACTACCGCTCGCCGAGCCGGCGGTTGTCGTCCGAGCGTGGTCCACGATGCCGCCCGACCCGCGACCGTGCCAGGCCCCCGATGCCCACCGCGCCACCGTCGATCTCCGGTAGACCACCGAATCCCGGCCGCTCGAATCCTGTTGTGCGGGCATGGCATCGACCTCCTTGTCGCCACCTCCTTCATACTCCGTCGGGTGCACACCCTGCGCGGGACGGTGAAGGTGACGGGCAGGTCAGCTGTCGGCGAATTTCCGCTGCGCCTCGGCGGGGTCGGTGATGCCCTGGGTCAGCAACAGCTGCACCAGGATTCGCGCCTTCGCCGGATTCAATCCGAGCGCGGAGACGGTACCGAGTTCGTCGTCGTTCAACTCGGCGTTGCGGACGACGCTGCCGGAACCGACCCGGCTCGACCGTGCCACCAGCACGCCGCGCCGCGCCGCGCCACTCAGCGCGTCGACCACCGGTTTCGCGGTATTGCCGTCGCCGACGCCCGCGAGCACCAGACCCCGTGCCCCGTGCCCCAGGGCGTCGTCGACCGCGGTCGCGTCCATGCCCGCGTGCGAGTAGACGATGGCGACCCGCGGCAGTGGCGCCGCGCCCGGCACCGGAAAGGTCAGGCGCTGCCGGTCCTGCGCCGGGCGCGCGAATTGCACGGCGGCCGCGTCGACATGCCCGATCGGCCCGGTATTCGGCGAGACGAAGGTCTGCACACTGGTGGTGTTGGTCTTGGTGACGTCGTCGGCGCCGTGGATGGTGTCGTTCAGCACGACCATGGCGCCGCGCCCGCGCGCCCGCGGGTCGGCCGCGACCTGCACCGCGGAGCGTAGGTTGGCCGGGCCGTCGGCACTGAGCGCGGTGGAGGGCCGCATCGAACCGACCAGCACCACCGGTTTCGGACTGGCCACCACGTGGTCGAGGAAGAACGCCGTCTCCTCGAGGGTGTCGGTGCCGTGGGTGATCACCACGCCGTCGGCCCGGTCCTCGGCGAAGATCTGGTTGATCCGGGTGGCCAGATCCAGCCACACCTCGTCGTTCATGTCCTGGCTGCCGATATTGGAGACCTGTACCGCGTCCAATGTGGCGATCTTGTCCAGCCCGGGCACGGCATCGATCAGATCCTGTGCGGTGGCTTCACCCGCGGTGTAGCCGACCGCGGAATTGGCATTGGCCTTGCCCGCGATGGTCCCGCCGGTGGCCAGGATCGTGATCCGCGGCAGCGCTCCCGGCGCCGCCGGGGCGGGCGAGGTGGCGGCCGGAGCCGGGTCCGGGGCGTCGTTCCCGCAGCCGAGGACCAGCACGGCCGAACACGCCGCCAGACCGGCGAGGCGAAGCATGGACTGTCCTGCCATCGTGCGTCCCCTTTTCTCGATATGGCCGGTGACCAGTGACAACCCGATCTCGAATTCCGGAATTCCGCGCGTAATAGCTTTCGGACATGATCTTGTCGTGTCACGGTATCCGCCGGATACGGATCGACCGGGCTTCGACATACGGAGGGTGGACGATGAGTCTTGACCATGAGGTCGATCGGGCTACCGAGAAACGGTACGAACAACTCAGCCCGTTCGAGCTGAAGGACGAACTGATCGATCTCGCCGATGAGCACATGCACAAGACCGCGCACGCGATGATCAACGCGGGCCGCGGCAATCCGAATTGGACCTCCGCCATCGCCCGCGAAGCCTTCTATCTGCTCGGCCGGTTCGCCCTCGCCGAAGCCAGGCGCGATTGGGACGAATTTCCCGGCCTGGCCGGTATGCCGCAGCCGCGCGGCATCGCGGCGCGCTTCGACGAATTCCTGACCGCCGAATCCGAGACCGACGCCGTCCGGCTGCTGCGCGAGTCCGTCGAATACGGCACCGCCACCTTGAATTTCGACGCCGACGCCTGGGTGGGTGAGCTGGCCGACGCCATTCACGGCGATCACTACCCGGTGCCGGACCGCATGCTGACCCATATCGAGCAGGTCGTGCACGCCTACCTGGACCTCACCATGGGCGGCGCACCGGCCGGCGGCTGGGACCTGTTCGCCACCGAGGGCGGCACCGCGGCCATGTGCTACCTGTTCGACAGCTGCGTGGTGAACGGCTTACTCGCCCCCGGCGACCGCATCGCGATCATGACCCCGATCTTCACCCCGTATCTGGAGATCCCGCACCTGGACCGCTTCCATTTCGACGTGGTGGAGGTGCGGGCGTCGAAAACCACGACCGACGGCATGCACACCTGGCAGTATCCGGCCGAGGAAATCGAGAAGCTGACCGATCCGAGCGTCAAAGCGCTGTTCCTGGTCAATCCCTCCAATCCGCCCTCGGTGATGCTGGATTCGGGCACCCTGGACCGGATCGCGCAGATCGTGGCGACCGAGAATCCGCGGCTGACGATCATCACCGACGACGTATACGGCACCTTCGTCGAAGGTTTCCGTTCGCTGATGTCGGTGGCGGCGGCCAATACCCTCGGCGTCTATTCGTTCAGCAAGTATTTCGGCTGCACCGGCTGGCGGCTCGGCGTCATCGCGGTGGCCAAGGACAATGTCTTCGACACCCGTATCGCCGAACTGCCCGCCGCGCAGCGGGATCGGCTGATCGAACGGTATTCCAGCATCGCGCTCGATCCGGCGGCATTGAAGTTCATCGACCGCATGGTGGCGGATTCGCGCGACGTCGCGCTCAACCACACGGCCGGACTGTCGACTCCGCAGCAGGTGCAGATGGCCCTGTTCGCGCTCGGCGACCTGCTCGACAAGGACGCGCGCCACCGCCACGACTGCGAGGCGATCATCGCCCGCCGCCTGCGCGCCCTGTGCGACGGCCTGGATATTCCGGTGCCGCAGGACCCGAATGCCGCCGACTACTACGTCGAACTCGACCTGATGGCGTGGGTGAAACGGCACTGGAGCCACGAGTTCGCGCAGTGGCTGGAGTCCGAGCACGAGCCGGTGGACCCGGTCTTCCGGCTGGCCGAGCAGGGCTCGATCGTGCTGCTCAACGGCGGCGGTTTCGACGGCCCGCAATGGTCGGTGCGGGTCTCGCTGGCCAATCTGCGCCAGGACAGCTACGCCGAGATCGGGCAGTGGCTGCGCCGGATCATGGACGAATACCACCGCGAGTTCCAGAGCCGCGCCACGACGCGCTGACCCTCCCGGAGGACGACTCGATGCACGCGATCAAGACGTTCCTGCAAGACACGCCCGAAGTCGCGCTGTTCCTGTGCCTGGCACTGGGATACGCCGTCGGCAAGATCCGGATCTGGAAGCTGTCGCTGGGCGGTGTGGCCGGCACCTTGATCGTGGCCATCTTCGTCGGCATGGCCGGCAAGATCACGGTGAACGATCAGGTGAAGAACATCGCGTTCGCCATGTTCATCTTCACCCTCGGCTACATCTCGGGCCCCATCTTCTTCGCCAGCCTGAACCGCAAGAGTCTGAAATACGGGACCTTCACGTTGATCGAGGTGGCCAGCGTGCTGGCGATCACGGCCGTGGCGACCGTGGTGATGAAACTGGATCCGGGCACCGCCGCTGGTCTGCTGGCCGGCGGGGCGACCGAATCCGCGGCGGTCGGCACGGCGACCGACGCCATCGCGCGCCTGGATCGCCCCGCCGAGGAGATCAGCGCGCTCCAGGCCAATGTCGGCACGGCGTACTCGATCTCCTATATCTGCGGCCTGATCGTGGTGGTGCTGCTGTCGAGTCAGATCTTCCCGCTGGTGATGCGGGTGAATCTGCGGGACGAGGCGGCGAAGCTGTGGCAGCGGCTCGGCGGCGGCGGCGCCGAGTCGGACGACGAGGTGCCCGCCGCACCGGATCTGGTCGGCCGCGCCTTCCAGGTGCGGCAGGTGGCCGGGCGCACGCTCGCCGCGGTCACCGCGGATCTGGGCGGGCAGTTGACGATCGAGCGAATCCTGCGCGGCGGCAAGGTTGTCGCCGTCGCCGACGACCTGGAACTGCGGGCCGGTGATCAGGTGCTGGTGGTCGGGCCGCGCACGGCAATGGTGCCCGCCGAGGACGCGATCGGGCCCGAGATCGTGCCCGGCAAGGCGCTCGAGACCACGCTCGAACGCGACCAGGTGGTGCTCGATCACCGCCAGGACAAGGCCACCACGCTCGGTGATCTGGAGCGCAAGCTCGGCCACCGCCTGTATGTCACCGGTGTGGTCCGCGAGGACAAGGAGCTGCCGCTGCGCGCCGGCATGCCGGTGCAGCGCGGTGACACCGTCCAGCTCACCGGCGCGAAGGCGGATCTGGCGAAAGTCGTTCCCACCCTGGGCTATCGGCTGGACCCCACGGTCAAGGCGGACATCGTCTACATATCGCTCGGTATCGCGCTGGGGTTCATGATCGGCAAGATCGTCATCCCGGTGGGCAGTATTCCGCTCACGCTCGGCACCGGCGGCGGCTGTCTGTTGACCGGTTTGCTGTTCGGCTGGTTCCGGTCGCGTAATCCGAAGATCGGGCAGTACGCGCCCGCGGCCGCCGATGTCATCAAGACGCTCGGCCTGTCGGTGTTCATCGCGGTGGTGGGCCTGACCTCGGGGCCGCAGGCGGTGGAGCTGGTGCGCAAATTCGGTGTCGGACTGCCGATCGCCGGGGTTCTGATGACCGGCATTCCCGCGTGTCTGTCGCTGTTCGTCGCCTGGAAGGTGATGAAGTTGCCCGCGCCGCTGGCCTTGGGCGCGGTGACCGGACAGCAGTGCTCGACGCCGGGCATCACGGCGGTGCAACAGGTCGCGGGGAACGCGACACCGCTGATCTCGTACACGATCGTCTACTCGCTGTCCAATGTCTGTCTGCCCCTGCTGGGTCCGATCGCGGTGGCCATGACCGAGGCGTTGTCGTGAGCACCGATTAGTTCGCGCGCGCGGCCCCGTCTCATGTCGCGAAGTGTGTCGTTTTCGGATGAGGGAGTCGCATGCGCGAGTTGATCTTGCAGATGATGGTGTCGGTCGACGGGATGGCGGAGGGGCCGGGCGGGAACCTGGACTGGGTCGATGTCGACGATTCCGAACTCGACCAGTACCTGTCCGCTCTCCTGGACAGCGTCGGCGGGCAGGTGTTCGGGCGGATCAGCTACGAGCTGCTCGGGCGGTACTGGCCCGAGGCCGGGCAGCAGCCGAGCACGCCCGGTGACAAGATGCTGGCGCCGCAGGTGAACGGGCTGCTCAAGCTGGTCGTCGCGCGGCGGCGCCCCGAGCTGACCTGGCAGCCCGCCGCCTGGGTCGGCGCGGACCTCGCCGAGGAGTTCGCGGCGCTCAAGGACCAGCCGGGTAAGCCGCTCATCGTATTCGCGGGCATCGAAACCGCCCGCGAATTCCTGCGCCTGGACCTGATCGACGAGATCCGCCTGCTCGTGTTCCCCGTCGTCCTGGGCGGTGGCCGACCGCTGTTCGCCGCCGGCGACCGCGCGGTCGAGCTGCGCCTCGTCGAGGCCCGCCCGTTCTCGAAATCGGGTGTGGTGCTGCACCGCTACCGGCGACGCTGAGCTCCGGCGGCCGTTCGACCAGGGCTCACGCGCTGCTGCCGCGCGCGCTCATGGCGCGGATCGGGCCGATCAGCGAGCGGTAGATCGGGCGGATCGCACGGCCGGGGAGGTAGCGGTGCCGTTCCTCGGCCCAGACCCGGGCCCTGGGGTGCGACGCGAGCGGGGAGAAGCGATCGGTCACCGGGGGCGCGACGGTGTGGAACTCGATGCGGCACAGGTGCTTGGTGTTGATGAAGCCGTACTGGCCGGGGCTGACCAGGCGCACGGGTGCACCGTGGTCGCTGCACAGCGGCGCACCGTCGAGCCGATCGGCGATCAGGACGTCGTCGCCGAGCACGTCGTCGAGCTGCACGATCGATCGAAAACCGTCGAGCCCCTCGAACGTGACGTGGGTCAGCGACGCGCCCGGCTCGACGATCGGCGCGATCCGGGTGCGGTACAGCGTGTCGAACGCAACCCCCGCCCACCGCAGGCCGGTCGCCGACCATCCCGCGACACAGTGGAAGTCGGCCTGGATCTCGCGGCGCGGCAGCGATCCGAGATCGGATACGGCCAGCGCGAGCGGCTCGGTGAGGTGGCCGCCGATTGTGATGACCGGATCGTCCGGAATCGGCGGCGCGGGGTGATGCAGGTGTGTACCGAATCGCGGAAACCCGTCGACCGCACGCTGACCAGGGGGAAGTGTCATTGGATCCTCCTCATATACGGCACCGTATATTCGCAAGCTACTCCGCTCGGCGGCCGCGCGAAAGCATGCGAGCGGCAATGTGGCGCAAGACATCCGAGGCGAGCCGTGCGCGCGAGGACCCAGTACCTGCCCGGACCGGGAGGGTGACCGAACGACAGCCTGGTTCGAATTTCCGGTCGCACGGCACGCCCGGAATGTCGGCCGGATACCGCGCCACCTGCTGCTAATCTCGGGCAACCATCGCCGGAGCGAAAGGGTTGTCTGTGGAGTCGTCGAGCAGTCCCTACCGCCGTCGACTATCCAGGCGGTGGCTGCTCGGCACCGCCGCGCTGGCCGGACTGGGACTGACCGCCTGCGGCGGCGACGACTCGGCGCAACCCGAGCCGACCGCGGCCGACGAGCTGGAAGATATTGCCGCCGAAGCCTATATGTTCGGCTACCCGCTGGTTCTGCTGGATATCACCCGGGCCGCGACGACCACCCCCAACCAGTTCGCCAACGCGGTGACGCGGCCGGATCCGGCCGACCGCCTCATGGTGCGCCCCAACCTCGACACCCTCTACTCGCAGGCCTGGCTGGATCTGCGCGCCGAACCGCTCGTGCTCCAGGTCCCGGCGATCGAACCGGATCGCTACTGGATCATGCAGATCATGGACGCCTGGACCAACACCTGCCACAGTCCCAGCAGCGTGCGGCCGAAAGTCCAGCCGCCCGGCACCGAGCCGCCGTTCACCTATCTGGTCACCGGCCCGAATTGGCGCGGCCAGGTACCCGAGGGGATGACACAGCTCGCCATGCCGACGGCCAGCGCCTGGATCCTCGGCCGCATCGAGGTCAAGAGCGACCACGATGCCGCCGCCGTCGCGGGCGCACAGCAGAAGTTGAAACTGGTTCCGCTCACCGCCTGGCTGGGCGGCCGGACCGAGTCCACCGGCCGCCCGGACGCGCCCACGCCGGGGCAGATTCCGCCACGGCAACAGCTGGCGGCGCTGGACAGCCGCACCTACTTCCAGCGGATGTGCACACTCATGGCCGAGAATTCGCCCGCCGAGGCCGATGCGCCCGCGCTGCGCCGCTTCGCCCGGATCGGCATCGCCCCCGGCGCGAAGATCGACACGAGCCTCACCGAGACGCTGGATGCGGGTGTGCGGCAAGCGAAGTCGGCCATCCCGGTCTACGGCGACCCGCCGGAGAAAGAGGCCGACAGCTGGACCTTCTCCACCGACCTGGGGGCCTACGGCACCGATTACGGACTGCGCGCCCGCACCGCCGCGGATGGCCTCGGCGCGAATCTCGCCGAGGACGCGGTGTACCCGACCCTGTTCACCGAGGCCGACAATCGCGGCAAACCGATTCGTTTCCGGATGCACTTCCCCGCCGGTGAACTGCCGCCGGTGGACGCCTTCTGGTCGCTGACCGCCTACGACGCCGACAACTACCTCGTCGGCAATGCCCCGCGCATCTACTCGATCGGCCACACCGAGCCGGTGGTGCCCAACCCGGACGGCTCGGTCGACCTCGCCTTGCAGAGCGCCGACCCGGGATCGGCCGTGCCCCGGGGTAATTGGCTGCCGATCCCGGCCTCGGGCACCTTCTCGCTCACGCTGCGCATGTACGCGCCGCGCCCCGCCGCACTGGACGGCACCTGGCAGGTGCCGTCGCTCACCCCGGTGAGCTGAACCGGCTCAGTACGCGCCCTCCCCCTTGGCGACCGCGCTGATCGTGCGGGCGATCAACAGCAGATCCAGCACCATCGACCAGTTCTCGACATAGGACAGATCCAGGCGCACCGAATCCTCGGGGCTCAGATCCGAGCGGCCGCTGACCTGCCACAGCCCGGTGATGCCCGGTTTCACCAGCAATCGGCGGCGCATCTCGCCGTCGTAGGTGTCCACCTCACGCTGCACCTGCGGGCGCGGTCCGACCACACTCATGTCACCGCGCAGCACGTTGAGGAACTGCGGCAGTTCGTCCAGGCTGAACTTGCGGATGAGCTTGCCGAACGGGGTGACTCGTGGATCGTCCACCAGTTTCCAGGTCAGCGGATTGCCGCCGTGCTGTTCGATCAGCGCCGCGGCTTCCCGGTCGGCTCCGGCGTACATGCTGCGGAACTTGATCATCCGGAACGGCTTGCCGCCCCGCCCGATCCGTTCGGAGCGGTAGAACACCGGCCCGGCGCTGGTCAGTTTCACCAGCAGCGCGATGACCAGCAGCGCGGGCAGAATGGCCAGTAGCACACCGCCCGCGAAGCAGATGTCGAAGACGGCCTTCTTGGTCGACTTGGCGCGATCGTACTGGGGTTTGGCGATGTGCAGCATCGGCATGCCCGCCACCAGCCGGTTGGTCAGCCGGGTGCCCGCGATGTCGACCACGCCGGGGGTGACGATGAGCTCGATGCCGAGCGGGTCGAGTTCCCAGGCCATGCGGCGCAATTCGGCCGGGCCGAGGTAATCGGTGGCGGTCACCGCGACGGTGTCGGCCCGGCTGTGCCGGACGGCCGCCAGGACCGAGCGGTCGTCGCCGACCACACTGAAGCTGCGCCCGGAGGCCGCGAGCTCGTATTCGGTGCTGGAGGCCGGGCCGTCCGGAATGCACACGCCGACAACGCGATACCCCGAGGCCGGATCCTCGGAGAAGGCCATCGCCATCGCCTTGGCAGCTTCGGGCGAACCGACCACCAGCACCGCGGACAGGTACTCCCCGTAGGCCCGCCGCCGCCGGCGGGCGTGCACCCGCCAGGCCAATCGGCTCAGCATCAGCCCGAGCAGGCCCAGCGGCAGCGCGATCGCCAGGTACCCGCGCGCGAATTCGACGCGGAGCAGCAGCGCGAGGATCGCGATCAGCCCGAACAGCCGCATGGTCGCCGACACCAGCCGCCGGTATTCCTCGGTGCCCGCCCCGACCACCTGCGGTGCGCGGGTGTTGCCGCTGGCCAGCAGGCCCAGCCAGGCCAGCGCCAGCAGAATCGAGACCACGCTGTAGCCGACCTCGTAGGGCAACTGCATGGCCAGCGGTTCGGCCGCCGGCCCGCCGAAGCGGAGCACCTGGGCCGATCCGACCGCGCCCACGACGACAGCCAGATCCGTTGCACCCAACCGTTTTACATATTCGGCCTGCCAGCGCTCGCGCTCGGATCGCGGCACGGCCCGCGCACGTCTCGATACCTCGAGTGCGTCGTCGTCGGTGAGCTCGAAGCTCATGAACACACACCTCCCCCTGGGAGAGCGAAGTTGTCACCCCCGATCGCCATCGATCGGCCCCTGCGGCAAACATCGACCGCCGGGGGTGTCCGGTCATTCGGCGGCCAACCGGTAATTGTTACAGAACACAATCCAGGTCAGGTAGTAAATGGCGTGGGGCGCAGAGTATTCCGCGCAGTAGCCGTAATTGGGGCGGTCGGTTTGCAACCCCTCCGATATTCGATCATTACCGTGAAAATTCGCCTGGTGGCAGGATGTCACCGGTACACGTGTCGGAGAATCCCCTAGGGGGCTATAGGTAGCCATCGGTATGCCATGGGTCGAAACCGCCCCTAACCCACCCGGAAACTTCGCCTACCCAGTCGATTTCACCCCCGACACGCAGGGCCTTCGTTGTAACGTCTCACTGGATCGACTCGAACTACCCGGCATGCGGGCAGTGCGCCACGCATACCTTTCCTCCGGCCTTGGTGGGTGCTGCATGCGTTGTCGACTGTGTGATTCCGAGCGGATGTCGAGTGTGCTCGATCTCGGCACCACACCGCCGTGCGAGAAATTCCTGACCGCCGCGGAACTCGATCTTGTCGAGCCCACGTATCCCCTGCATCTACGCCTGTGCGAGGACTGCCTTCTGCTACAGATTCCGGCTTTGATCACCCCGGAGGAAACATTTACCGAATACGCGTATTTCGCGTCGTATTCGGAAAGCTGGGTCCGTCATGCCGAGTCTTTCGTTTCGCAGGCGCGCACGAAGCTGGGTCTCGATGCCGAGTCCTTCGTGGTGGAGGTCGCCAGCAACGACGGCTACCTGTTGCGGCACCTGGTGCGGGCGGGTGTGCCCTGCCTGGGCATCGAGCCCTCGGTCAATGTCGGCGCGGCCGCACGGGCGCTCGGCGTACCCACGGAAACCGCGTTCCTGGAAGAGGATTCGGCCGCCAAGGTGCGCTTCGCGCACGGCCCGGCGAACCTGGTGGTGGCCAACAACGTCTACGCGCACGTGCCCGACCTGCGCGGCTTCACCCGGGCGTTGCGCACGCTGCTGGCCGAGGACGGCTGGCTCTCGATCGAGGTGCACCACGCCCACAACCTGATTCGGCTCGGCCAGTTCGACACCATCTATCACGAGCACTTCCAGTACTACACCGTCCTTGCCGCGCAGCGCGCGCTCGCGACCGCCGGCCTCACAGTGGTGGAGGTGGAACTGCTCGGCACCCACGGCGGCTCGATTCGATTGTGGGCGCGGCCCGAAGCGGTGGCCGAGCCCGGCCCGTCGGTCGAACAGGTGTTGGCCGTCGAACGCGCCGCGGGGCTGCACTCCCCCGCGGGCTACGCCGATTTCGCCGCGCACGCCCAGCGGGTCCGCCAGGACGTCCTGCGGTTCCTGCTCGACATGCGCGACGCCGGAAAGCGTGTCGTCGGCTACGGCGCACCCGGCAAGGGCAACACCCTGCTCAACTACTGCGGTATCCGGCCCGACCTGCTCGAGTACACGGTCGACCGAAACCCGTACAAGCACGGCAGATTCACTCCCGGCACCCGGATTCCGATCCACGCGCCCGAGCGGATCGACGCCGACCGGCCCGATGTGGTGCTGGTCCTGCCGTGGAATCTGGAGGCCGAGCTCACCGCACAGTTGCGGCACATCGGCGACTGGGGCGGCGAGCTGGTCTTCCCGCTGCCCCGCCTGCATCACGCGGCCCTGCGGGCCGACTGATTCCCGGGGAGGGAAAACTCATGAAGGTAGTGCTCTTCTGCGGTGGGTACGGCATGCGCATGCGCGACGGCTCGGACCTACTGCCCAAACCGATGCAGCTGGTCGGCCCGCGGCCGCTGCTGTGGCATGTCATGCGCTACTACGCCCACTACGGGCACAAGGAATTCATCCTGTGCCTGGGCTACGGCGGCACGCACATCAAGAACTTCTTCCGCACCTACGACGAGTCGGTGTCCAACGACTTCGTCATCCGCAAGAACCAGCTCGAACTGCTGGGTGAGGACATCAGCGACTGGTCGATCACCTTCGTCGACACCGGCGTGGACTCGGCCATCGGCGAACGGCTGCGGCGCGTGCGCGGCTATCTCGACGGCGATCAGACCTTCCTGGCCAACTACGCCGACGTGCTCACCGACGCACCGCTGGACACCATGATCGACGCCTTCGAGTCCGCCGGGGCCGCCGCCTCCATGCTGGTGGTCCCGCCGCAGCAGTCGTTCCACTGCGTCGATCTCACCCCTGCCGGTGAGGTCAAGGAGATCATGCCGGTCTCGCGAATGCCGCTGTGGGAGAACGGCGGGTACTTCGTGCTCACCCAGGAGGTGTTCGACCTGTTGCCGCCCGGCGGCGACCTGGTGGCCGACGCCTGCGGCGCGCTCGCCGGGCAGGGCCGCCTCTTCGGTTACCAGCACCTCGGGTTCTGGAAGCCGGCCGACACCTTCAAGGAGCGCGCGGAACTCGACGACGCCTACCGCACCGGCAAGCGCCCCTGGATGGTGTGGGAGCGACCGTGATCGGACTGTCCGCCGCCCCGGTGGCCGAGATCGCGGTGCTCGGCGCGCACTGCGACGATATCGCGATCGGCCTGGGCGCCACCCTGCTGACGCTGGCCCGGCGCACGCCCGGGCTGCGCGTGCACGCACTGGTGCTCTCCGGCGCGGCGACCCCGCGCGCCGACGAGGAGCGATCCGCACTGGCCGCGTTCTGCCCGGACGCCGAGCTGGCCCTGACCGTCGGGGACCTGCCCGACGGTCACGCACCGGCACACTGGGACCGGGTCAAACACGCCCTGCGCGCCTTTCGCGACCCGATCGCTCCCGATCTGGTCTTCGCGCCGCAACGCCGCGACGCGCATCAGGACCACCGGGTGCTGGCCGAGCTGGTGCCGACCGAATTCCGGGATCACCTGATCCTGGGCTACGAGATCCTCAAGTGGGAGACCGATACGCCGCGCCCCACCGTCTTCCATCCGGTCGGCACCGAGATCGCCGAGGAGAAAGCGCGGCTGTTGCACGAGCACTATCGGTCCCAGCGGGAGCGGGACTGGTTCGACGAGCAGGCCTTTCTCGGCCTGACCCGGTTGCGCGGCGTGCAGTGCCGCGCACCGCACGCCGAGGCGTTCGTTCTGGAGAAGGCCGTTATCACGTTGGGAGGCAAGTGAAATGCGGGTACTGGTCACCGGACACCAGGGATATCTCGGCACGGTCATGGTCCCCGTGCTGCGCGCCGCGGGGCACGAGGTCCACGGGCTGGACGCCGGATACTTCGCGGACTGCGTCCTGGGTGAGCTGCCGGGCGATCCGCCCGGTCTCGCGGTGGATCTGCGCGATGTCACCGTCGAGCAGCTCCGGGGTTTCGACGCGGTGATCCATCTCGCGGCGCTGTCCAACGATCCGCTGGGCGCACTGGAACCGAGCATCACCTACGACATCAACCATCACGCCTCGGTGCGGCTGGCCCGGCTCGCCAAACAGGCCGGGGTGCGGCGGTTCCTGTACGCCTCGACCTGCTCGGTGTACGGGGCGGGCGGTGCGGAGCTGGTCGCCGAGGACGCGCCGCTGCGCCCCCTCACGCCGTACGCGCAGAGCAAGGTGCGGGTGGAGGACGACGTGGCCGCGCTCGCCGATTCCGGCTTCTCGCCCGTATTCCTGCGCAACGCAACGGCTTTCGGCTTCTCACCTCGCCTGCGCGCCGATATCGTGCTGAACAATCTGGTCGGCTACGCGGTACTGACCGGCGAGGTGAAGGTGCTCTCCGACGGGACGCCGTGGCGGCCGCTGGTGCACGCCGGGGATATCGCCTGGGCCTTCACCGGCTGTCTGAGCGCGCCGATCGAGGCGATCCACTGCCGGGCCTACAACATCGGCACCGAGGCCAACAACCTCACGGTCGCGCAGATCGCGTCGGCCGTGGTCGACGCCGTGCCGGGCTCGCGGCTGCTGATCACCGGGGAGGCCGGGCCCGACCCGCGCTCGTACCGCGTCGATTTCACGGCCGCTCGCCGCGAGCTGGGCTTCCAGGCCCGCTGGAGCGTGCCTGCGGGCGCCGCCCAGCTCTACCAGGAGTACACCACCCGCGGGCTCACCAGCGCCGGGTTCTTCCAGCGCTTCACCCGGCTGGCCCGCCTGGAGAGTCTGCGCGCGGGCGGCGTGCTCGACGCCTCGATGCGCCGCCTCACCCCCGCCACACGGTCCTGAGCAGATGCTCCCAGCTACCGGCGGCGGCGTCGCGATCGGAGACGATGGTCATCGGCATCGGCCACTCGATGCCGAGTTCCGGATCGTCGTAGGCCACGGCGAGATCCTCGGCCGGGTCGTGCGGACGGTCGATGCGATAGCAGACATCGGCGTAGGAGGAGACGGCCTGGAAGCCGTGCAGGAAGCCCGGCGGCACGAACAGGGTGTGAAAGTCGATGTCGTCCAGGCGAAACGACTGCTGTCGGCCGAAAGTCGGCGAATGCGGGCGAATGTCGACCAGGACGTCGTGCACAGCGCCGTTGGCGCAGCGCACCAGTTTCGCCTCGCCCCGCCCGGCCCGGCCGTGCATGCCGCGGATGACGCCACGCGCGGAACGGGATTGGGAATCCTGCACGAACCTCGCGGCAGCGCCGGGGGCCGACAGATAGTCGTCGAAGATCTCGGCGTCGAAGGTCCGGGTGAACAGGCCGCGGTCGTCACGGTGGGGCTGCGGGATCAGCAGCAGGACATCCGCCAGATCGCATCGCTCGATACGCACCGCGTCATCGTCGCATGAGGAAGGGCCCAGGGTGGTGATTGTGTGCCGCGGATGCCGCGGAACAGAGCTGGCGACCGTTCTCGATCTGGGGAAAGTTCCTGCGGCGGACCATTTTCCGCCCGCCGGATCCCCGATCGATGGCGCCGAGACCGCGCACCCGCTGCGCATGGACCGGTGCCCGGCGTGCGGGCTGGCACAGCTGGCACAGGACGACACCCGGACCGAGGAGCCGCGCGGTGTGGAACCGCGCGCGCTGCGCGAGCAGGCCGCCGCCGCGGTCGAGCGGGTCGCCGACCGGCTGCGTGGGGCCACGGTGCGGGAGTTCGGCAGCCCGCACGGCGGTACCTGGCTGCCGCTGCTGGCCGAACGCGGGTTCCACGAGGTCACGGGGGTCGCCGACGTCGTACTGGACTGTTTCGGGATCATGCACGAGCCGGATCAGCGGGCCGCGTTCGCCGAGCGCGCCGCGGCGACCGCGCCCGGCGGCCTGCTGCTGCTCCAATACCACTCGCTGGCCACCATCGTCGCCGCCGGGCAGTGGAATGCGTTGCGGCACGGGCACTTCGCCTATTACTCGCTGGCCGCGCTGCGCCGCCTGCTGGCCACCGCCGGTATGAGCGTGGCCAGCGCGTGGGAGTTCGATCTGTACGGCGGTACGGTCCTGCTCGCCGCGCGGCACGGCGCCGCCGAGCCGGACGACTCGGTGCGGGCCGTGCTGGCCGCCGAGGCGCCGCGACTCGAACTGGCGGCGCTGCGCCACCTCCAGCGCGTCACCGACGAGCATGTGCGGGCGCTGCGGTCCTGGCTGGAAGGCCAGGCCGCACAGGGCAATCGGGTCTTCGCCTACGGCGCCGCGTCGCGCGCGGTCGCCCTGTTCAGCCTGGCCGGCGCACACCGCGGATTGATCGCCGGAGTCGCCGACGCCTCGCCCGCCAAGCACGACCGCCGCATGCCCGGCACCGATATTCCGATCATCGCACCGGCCGCGTTGGCGGCGGCACGACCGGATCGGGTGCTGCTCACCCTGCCGGATCTGCTACCCGAGGTCCGCGAGCACTGTCCAGAACTCGCGGGCCGTTGGTTTCTGGACGATCCGGGCGGCCCACGGAAAGGAGACTGACCGCCCCGAATTCGCTGCGCCGCAGCACTTTCTGTATTCGACTATTTACCTTCACCCCGATGACGTTCGACAATGGAGCGTTGTCCCGGGCGCGGCAGGGCGCCCGGCGAGCGCAACGGGGCGCGGGGATCACCAAGGGGAATGACAGATGAGGGAAACCAAGCTCCGCGTCCGGAGCGCACGGCTGTTCGCGATGGCCACCGTCCTGGCGACCGGGCTCACGCTCGGCGCCGGATCGGCCGCCGCGGCGGTCGACAGCACCAACAGCATCGTCGACCACGGCGCACGCACCGTCGAGGCGATTCAAGCCGATACCCGGATCGATTTCGTGCCACCACTGGACGGCAATCCGCTCACCCGGGAGTGGTTCCACAACGGCACGGCGGCCTACCGGGTATCGGGTCCGCACGCCGAGGACTGGCGCGGCCGGATCACCATCGGCTATCAGGTCGGGTTCCCGGCCACGCTCAACGGCCGGCTCCGGTTCGAATACTCCACCCCCGGCCTCGGCCTGGATCTCGGTGACGATTCGGTGCTCAAGATCGACAGCCTGATTCCGCGCGCCGGGATCGAGCTCGAGGTCGGGTTCGGTCCCGGCATCAAGACCGTCGAGGTGGCCAGCGGCGATGTCCGCGGGACCGAGGGGTTCCTGCGGCTGGGCGCCTTCCACGGCACCGTGACCGGTGTTCTCGGCCCGACGAATATCCGGCCGTTCGTCGCCGTGGTGAGTGACGGCGGGGACACCGTGATCACCTACGGTCAGCTCTGGAGCATCTGAGCAGGATCGCCCATCGCCCGGATCTCACCGGAGATCCGGGCGATTGCGTACCGTGGCCACGGTCCGCACCCCCAGCCGGTGCAGCGCTTGGCGAGCCAGCCGGGAATCACCGGCCAGCACATCGGCGCGGGTGACGAACTCCGGGTGATCACCCGCGAGGCGGTGATGGAAACGGAGCATGTCGGTCAGTTTGCTCACCGTCGAGGTCTGGCTGCACAGGTTGAACGACGAATTGCGCCACGCCGCCAGGATCTCGGTCATGCCGAAGAACACGCCGAAGGCGGCCACCCGGGCGAACAGATCGACATCCATCGGAAAGACCAGGTCGCCGCGCAGGCCGCCCACCTTGTCGAAATGCGCGCGGTGGAACATGCCCGCGGCGGTCGGCCCGAAATCGGCCGGGCCGCGCCGCACGATCGCCCGGGCCAGCGCCCGCGGCGACTGCCGGCCCAGCAGACCGGGTAGCCCCAGGCCGGTTTCCAGCAGCGCGCCCGCCTCGTCGATCACCTCGAATCGGCTGGAGCAGATGGCGATCGAGGGATCGGTCATGACCTCGAGCTGCGCGGCCAGCGCGCCCGGCCGCAGCACGTCGTCGGCGCAGACGACCTTGACCAGCTCCCCGGCGGACGCCCGGATCGCGGTGTTCCAGTTGTCCCCGATCGGCAGCACGGTCTCGTTGCGCAGCACCCGCACCCGGGGATCATCGATCGAGCGCGCGATCTCGCCGGTGGCGTCGGTACTGGCGTTGTCGAGCACCAGGAGCTCGAAGTCGACGTCTTGCTCGAGCACGGTGTGCAGCGTCGTCTCCAGGGTGCGCCCGGCGTTGTAGGCCGGGACCACCACGGACAGTCTGTTCATCCGCAACCCCCCAATCGTTGTGCCGGGCGCAGCGGGCCGTCCTCCACCAATCCGAAGACACGTTCCAATCCGGCTCGGCTGGCGTCGATCTGATCGGTCGCGCGCTGTTGCAGCGGGTCGCGCAGGGCGGGTGCGGCGGCCCACAGTTCGGTGACGGCGGTGCCGAGCTGGTCGGCCAGGTCGGGATCGTCGAGATGTACGACCCGCAGCCCCGCGCCGAACATGCCCGCCAGGCCATGGAATTTGTCGTCGTAGTACTCCGAGGCGGTGATGCCGACGGCCGGAATGCCTTGGGACAGTGCGAAAACCGCGAGATGGTAGGCACTGGTGACCAGGACGCGGCAGCGCGCCACCTGCCGGGCGACATCGTGGGCGTCGGCGCCGCGGCCCACCGGCGGCCGGGTCCGGTCGGCCCCGGCCAGCAGCGGCAGCGTGGAAAGCCGGTCCTCCGAGGCGTATTCGGAGATGATCAGCGGAACCAGGCCGGCGTCGAAGGCCGCGGCGCGAGCCCGCACCACCGTGCCGAGGATCTCCTGCGCGTCTGCGCTCACCTTCGAATAGTCGGCGACGCGCAGGCACACCCCGATATCGCCGCCGATCCGGGGATCGCGCAGCCGGTAGGCGAATTCGACCGCGTCGTCGCCGGTGACCATGACCTGGTCCGGGGAAACCCCCAGTCGCGCCAGCAGTTCCGGCCCCCGGCGCGCCTCGCGCAGGCCGATGAAGTCGACGCCGGGCAGCACCGCACCGGCACGCCGCCACAGCCCCTCGTCGTGCAGCGGGCCCAGCCCCTGACCGACCAACGCGGCCGGAATCCCCAGTCCGCGTGCGTGTTCCAGCAGATCCAGGGTGCGGTGCGCCTGATAGCGGTCGACATCGGTGAGGTAGCCGCCGCCCAGTGCAAGCACCAGCGAGGCCGTGCGCACCGCCTCGGGAATCCGCACCGGGAACTCCTCGGCGTCCGCCGCGGCCGCCTGCGGCTCGGGCTCCGGTCGGCGCAGCGCGCGCAGCCGATCCTTCGGCCCGTCGGTGCGCGCCCGCCACCACAGCGCGGCGGGACCCACGAGTTTGGTGGCAGCGGTGCGGGTCAGCCAGTCGCGCGAGCCCCAGTTCCAGTCGGGAGCACAGATCGGCTCGACCTCCGGCAGCAGGCCGTGCAGCACGGCGGGCTGGTGCGTGAGCAGGCCGATGCGCGCATGCGGCCAGCGCGCGCGTATCCGCTCGACGGTGACCGCCATCATGGCGATATCGCCGCGATTGCGCAGCCAGTACTCGCCGTTCTCCACGAGCACGCGAATTTCGCGCTCGTCGATCTTGTTGTGCTCGGCCACAGACGATCCTGTCCCCACAGTCAGTGATTCCTCCCGCTGGCCCCCCGCGGGTCGGCTCGTCGGCGAGCGCGAACTCGCTGTGCAATTTACACCCGCGAGGCCGCTGTCGACCAGAGTCCTCGGACTCCGTTGTTGCCGTCCCGCGGGCGGCGCATTCACCTAGACTGTTGCGCGGGTAGCGAGTTCGGCATTGTGCTGCGAAAACGGCCGCACACGGAGTCCATCGATGCGAGGCAATTAGGGGGCAGGGGTGTCCGCAGGACCCGGGTCTGTTTCTGTCCATATGACGGGTTCGGAATGGTTCGGGGCGGCCCCCGGTGGACTGAACCGATATTTCACCGATCTCTTTCACGCGCTCGCCCGCGATCCCGAGGTCTCGGTATCGGCGGCGGCGTTCGGCACCGCTCCCGATCATCCCGGCGCGTATTCCTGGGGGCCGCTCGGCGGTTCGACCGCGCGCCGGGCGCGCACCGCGTTCCTCGACCGGCACGCACTGCACCCGGGCACCGTGCTGGACCGCCACTTCTGCCTCTACGGCCCGTCGGCGATCGACCGGCACGGTGGCCGCCCGCTGGTGGTGCACTTCCACGGGCCCTGGGCCGCCGAGAGCCGCCTCACCGGGCAGCGCGAGCTGCTCACGCGCGCGAAATATCTCGTGGAGCGGCTGCGCTACCTCCGCGCGGACCGCTTCGTGGTGCTCTCCCCCGGCTTCCGCGATGTGCTCAGCACGGACTACCGCGTCCCCGCGCACCGCATCGAGGTCATCCCGCCCGGCGTGGATCTGAGTCGGTTCACCGCCACCCCGCCGCCCCGCGACGGCGAGTTCCGCACCGTCCTGTGCGTGCGGCGACTGGAACGGCGGATGGGCATCGGCACCCTGCTGGACTGCTGGCCGCGGGTACGCGCCGCGCACCCCGCGGCGCGGCTGGTGCTCGTCGGAACCGGAACCGCGGAGCGGGAATTGCGGGCACGAGCCGAACCGCTCGGGGATTCGGTGCGATTCACCGGGCATATCAGCGACAGCGAACTGACCGGCCTGTACGAAAAAGCGGAATTCACCGTCGTCCCGACAATTGCGTTGGAAGGTTTCGGATTGATCGCCTTGGAATCGCTTGCCTCGGGCCGGGCGCCGATCGTCACCGATTGCGGCGGGCTCCCGGATTCGGTTCGCGGACTCGACCCGTCGCTGATCGTGCGCGCGGGCGAGGCCGAGGAACTCGGCGCGCGAATCATCGCCGCGCTCGACGGCGAGCTGCCCGATACCGCGAAATGCCGGGCGCACGCCGAAACTTTCTCGTGGGATGTCACAGCCGAACGACATTCGACGATGTACCGGGATATCAGATGACTCGGGTCCTTTTCCTGGCGCACACCGCCGCCCCCTCCGGCGCCGAGCTGGCCACGCTGCGGCTGGCTGCCGCGCTGCGCGGGGTGCCGGGATGCGAACCGAGCGTGATCTACACCGAGGACGGGCCGATGGTCGAGCGCATGCGAGCACGCGGGGTCGAAACCCGGGTGCTGCGTAGCGCTTTCGACAGCCGCGCGATGACCATCGGGGCGGGGCCGCTGCGGCTGCTGCGCGGATTCGCCGCGCTGCTGCGGCTGGGATGGACCCTCGGCGCGGCGGCGCGCGGCGTGGATGTCGTCGTCGCCGAGAGCACCAAGGCTCTGGTGCTGGGCGCGGTTGCGGCCCGGCGGGCGCGGGTGCCGCTGGTCTGGCACGTACACGATCGGATCGCCGCGGACTATTTCGGCCGGTGGCCCGCGCTGATCATCCGGATACTCGGACGGGTGGCCGCGCACGGGTTTCTCGCGAACAGCCGCACCACCCTGGCCACACTGTCCACCGGGCGCAGACCAGCCGTCGTTGCCTATCCCGGTGTGGAATTCGAACCGGAGCCACCCCGCCCCGGCCCCCGCGCACCCGAGGACAGCGTGGTCGCGGTCGTGGGCCGACTGAGCCCGTGGAAGGGCCAGGACCTGCTGCTGCGTGCGCTCGCCGACGCGAAAGTCCGGCCACGCCAGGTCTTTCTGGTCGGAGGCACGTTCTTCGACGAGGAGCCCTACCGGGCCGAACTGGAGCGAATCGCCGCCGAACTCGTTCTCCCGGTGACCTTCACCGGGCACGTCGACGATCCCCGGCCGTATCTGCGCGACGCCGATGTGCTCGTGCACTGCTCGGTCCTGCCGGAACCGTTCGGCCAGGTGGTGGTCGAAGGCATGCGGGCCGGGTGCGCGGTCGTCGCCTCCGGTCCCGGCGGTCCCACCGAGATCATCCGCGACGGCGTCGACGGTGTCCTCGTGCGATCCGGGGACCGGCGCGAACTCACCAGCGCGCTGGACACGCTGCTGCTGGATCCCGCGCTGCGCTTCCGCCTCGCCACCGCCGGTCGCCTCCGCGCCGCCGACTTCGCTGTCGACGCGATCGCCCGCGACGTCGCCGGGTTCTTGAACGGCATCGAGGCACAACGCAATACACGGAATCGGGGCCGCACGAGAGTCATCGCGGCTGCGCACGCCGCGGCCCGCGCGGTCACCGCGTTCCTGAGACGGCCGCGCCATGGCTGAATCCCACCATCGGAGCGGGGCCGTCGGGCTGCTCCGCGATATCGGCTTCGTCATGTTCGGCAAGTACGGCCAGTACCTGATCACCGTCGTCACGGTGCCGCTGATCGCGCGACTGCTCGGCACACACGGCATGGGCCTGGTCGCGATCGGCATGTCGGCGTACTTCCTCGGGTCGCTGCTGGTCGACCTGGGGATCACCCAGTTTCTGGCCGCCCGCGTGCACGAGGCAGCCGAGGACACCTCCGATCGGCGGACCCGGATCAACCAGTTGCGCGGGGACTATCTCGCCATCCGCGCCGCGATCCTCGGCGTGCTCGGTGCGGCGCTGCTGCTGGGTCTGATGGTGGGCACACCCGAGGTCCTCGACATGATCCTGCTCGGCTTGTTCGCGGGCGGGTTCTGGTCGGTGTCGGAGGACTGGTTGCTGATCGGGCAGGGCCGGTTCGGGACCTCCACCGCGTATCAGGCGGTCGGCCGGATCGGCTATCTCATCCTCCTGGTCGCGCTGCTGCCGCGATTTCCCAGCGCACAGCTGGCCCTGGGCTGTTTGCTCATATCCTCGGCGCCCACCGTGGCACTGACCTGGTGGGACTCCTTGCGCACTTTCGGCAGACCGGCCCGGCCGCATCTGATCCGCGGCGTCCTGCGCACGGGCGCGCCGATCCTCACCTCCCGGCTGCTGGTCACGCTGTACGGCCAGGGCGCGGCGGCGGTGTACTCCGCCGTGCTGAACACGGTCGCCCTCGGCTTGTACTCGGCCAGCGACCGCCTGGTCCGCGCCATCCAATCCACCCTGGACCCGATCGGTTTCGCGCTGCTGCCCCGGATGGCCCGGCGCAGCGGCGATCAACTCTTCTGGCGGCACGCGCTGCGGGCGCTCGCGCTGTGCGTGTGCGCGGCCGTGCTCGCCGCCGGCGCGGTGTGGCTGGCCGCGCCCATGCTGATCCGGCTGGTCTTCGGCGCCGAATTCGACGCGGCCACCGCGCTGCTGCGGGTGGAGGTGCTGATCCTGCCCGCCACCACGGTGACCTCTTTCGTCACCACCGCGCTGCTGCCGGTCCGCCAGGACACCACCGGCGTGCTGGTGGGTGCGGTGCTCGGCACCTGTGTCGCCGCGGTCGCGCTGGGTATCGCGTTCCGGACCCACTCGGTGTGGACCCTGGTCTACGGGACGGTGGTCATCGAATGCACCGTGGCCGCCTGGTATCTCGTGCGGGTGCGCTGGCTGATGCTGCGCGAGCGCACGGTCCTCGCGGAGGGTGCGGCGTGAGAATCCTCTATCTCGGCGACGACTGGGTCGGCAGCAACGCACGCTCGCTCGCCGACGGGTTCCGGCAGGCCGGGCACGAGGTGGTGGTGCTCGATTCCACCCCGGTGACGCTACCCGCGCGCGGCTCCGCACCCTGGGCGTACTCGAAGGTGACCCGGCGGCGAGCGCCCTGGCGGGTGGACCGGCTGCACGACGAGATCGAGCGGGCCGCAACGGCTTTCCGGCCCGATCTGCTGTTCGTGTTCAAGGGGGTGCACCTGGATCAGCAGCGGCTGCTCGCCACCCCCGCGCCGCTACGCGTGCACTACAGCCCCGACGACGTCGCCAATCCGGACAACATCAGCGCGGACTACCTCGCGCACGAATCCGGCTGGGATCTGGTGGTGACCACCAAGCGGCACAATGTGGGCGAGCTGAAAGCCCGTGGGGCGCGGCAGGTGTCGTTCGTGCGCAGCGCCTACGACCCCGCCTGGCATCACCGCGCCGCCCGGCGCGGCACCCGGGAGTATCTGGCCGGGTTCATCGGAGTGTGCCGGCCCGATCGCCGCGACCGACTGGTGGCCCTGGCCCGGCGCTACGGCGATCGCATGCTGGTGCGCGGGCCCGGATGGCGGCGGGTACCCGAGCTGCGCGGCACCGGCGCGACGGTGGGCGGCCCGGTCTACGGGCAGTCGTATTCCGCTGCGGTAGCGGCCATTACGGCGAACCTGGTACTGCTGAACTCCGATAACCGCGATACCCACACCTGCCGCACCTTCGAGGTCCCCGCGGCGGGCGGGCTGTTCGTCGGCGAGCGCACCGACGAACACGCCGAACTCCTGCGCGAGGACGCCGAGTGCTTGCTCTTCGACGATCCCGGCGAACTGACCGAGATCCTCGACTGGTGCGCGGCGCATCCGGACCGGGCGGAGCTGATCGCCGCCGCCGGGCATCGGCGGATCACCGAGGGCGGGCACCGCTATGTCGACCGGGCCCGCGAGATCGTGGCCACGCTCGCGGAGGTTCGGTCGTGAGCGCCACCGCCGATATCATCCTGATCGCCGCCGCGCTCCTGACGATCGCGCTTGCCGCACTGCGGATTCCCGGCGTGGCCCGGGTCTTCCTGATCGCGCAGGCCGCGTTCTGGTCGCTGTCGTATGTGGCCCGGCCGGTGGTGCTGCTGGTGGTCCAGCCGCAGACCCACTACGGCGACAACGTGCCCGATCCGCGACTGGCCGATCTCGGCTACGACCGGATCATGGCCCTGGTCCTGGACCACGTGGTGTTCGGGCTGTGGGTCTATGCCGGTCTTGTGCTGGCCTACGCGCTGTGGGCCGCGCGCCGCCCGGCTCCGGCGCAACCGGCACTGACCGCCGACCCGGATTTCGTTCCGGCCCTGGCCACCATGTACGTGGTCGGACTGCTCGGGCGCGCCGCCACCGTCGCCACCGGCTCGGTCGGCCAGGCCGGCGATGTCGGCAGCGCCAATCCGATCCTGAGCTTCGTCACCATCCTGGCCACCATCGCGGCCATGGGCCTGATCATCTTCCTGCGGGCGCCGCGCCAGACCACGGTGCTGGTGCTGGGCGGTCTGCTCGCGATGGAACTGGTGTGGACGACGGTGGTCGAATCCAAGACTCCGATCCTCGGCGCCGCCATGGCGGTGGCCGTTCGTTTCGCCATCCTCGGCTGGGATCGGGCCAAGGCCTACGGTGTGGGCGCGCTCGCCCTGGTCGGCATCGGCGGATTCGGCTGGTTGCAGTCGTTCAAGACCACCGAGTTCGCCAAATCCGAAGTCGCCCTGACAGATTCGCAGTATCCGGCGCTGGTGCGGCCGTTCCTGTCCATCCTGCGGCGCTTCGATCTGCTCGAAGCCGCCACCGACGCCTATTATCACGGCCCCGACTACTGGCTGACCGCCGAGGAGGTACTGCGCCACGGCCTGCTCAGCCTCATCCCCGGCCAGTTGCTCGGTATCGAGAAGTTCCAGTCCGGCGTCGCGTGGGCCAATGACGTGCGCGGCGCCTCGGTCGACATGAGTCAGGTGTCGGTCTCGCTGGCCGAGGGCAATGTCAACGAGGGCTATGTCATCGGCGGATACACCGGCGTGGCGCTCGGCGCCGGATTCACCTTCCTGCTGCTGCTCGCCTGGGCGAAAGCGCTGTACTCGCGCCGTTTCCCACTGGTCGTGCTGGCGCTGGCGATGACCGGATCCTCGGCGCTGTTCGAACGCGGATTCCTCGGCGCCATGGAGAACCTGGGCAAATTCCTCCAGGCCGCCGTGCTGGCCTACCTGATCTATCTGGCGGTCCGAGAATTCCGGCGCCGCGCCAAACCGCCGCCCCACGACGTTTCAGCTCTTCCAGCAGGGAAAAGAGGTTCCGCGCAATGGGATTGACCGACTATCTGAAAATCGCGCGGCGGCGCTGGCCGATCATCATCGCGGTACTGGCGCTATGCCTGCTGGCGGCCGGTGTCTACCTGCGCGGGCAACCCACCGTCTACGTGGCCTCCAGCAGCACCTATGTCTCCATGGCGACGGGCACCTCGGTCAACGACTCCTACCAGGGCGGGCTCGCGGCGCAGGGACGGGTGCGCTCCTACCTCGGGCTGGCCACCAGCGCCACCGTGGCGCAACGAGTGATCGACGACCTGAGCATCGGACTGTCGGTCGAGGACGTGCGGGGCAGGATCACCGCCTCCTCACCACCGGCGACCACCACCATCATCATCTCGGTCACCGACGAGAACCCGCAGCTGGCCCGCGATCTGGCCAATACCGTGGTCGCGCATTTCCGGCAGCTGGTCAGCGAACTGGAGACGATCGAACGCGCGGCCGCGCCCGCCGCTCGAGTGGAGGTCATCGACAAGGCCGGGCTGCCGACCACACCGGCGGGGCCGCAGCGCACCCGCGTCTATCTGATCGGGCTGCTGGCCGGGCTGGCGCTGGGCGGGCTGGCCGCGTTCCTGCGCGACCGCACCGACCGGACCCTGCGTACCTCCACTGAACTCGAGGGTGTGCTGGGCGCCGACATTCCGATTCTCGGCATCATCGACGAGGGGCGCCCCGGGGCGCTCGGCGAAACCCGGCGGCTGCGCACCCGGCTGCTGCGCGACGGCGACGCCGGCACCGTCCTGGTCACCAGCCTGTCGCCGCGCTCGCGGCCGGAGGTGGCGCAGGCGCTGGCGAAGTCTTTCGCCGACACCGGGCACACGGTGGTGCTCGTCGACGCCGACACCACCGGGGCCGGCAGTTCCCGCGAGCACACCGGGCCGGGCCTGGCCGCGGTGCTGCGCGGATCCACGCCGGTGCCGGACGCGCTCACCGCCTGGCCCACCGCCGGGATCACCGTGCTGCCGCTCGGCGCGGCCGACGGCCAGACTGCCGACCTGCTCGCCTCCGACCGGTTCGCCGCCGCGCTGGCGCAACTGCGCGCCGATTTCGACCATGTCCTGATCGAGGTCGCGCCCGTCGCGCAGGCGGCCGACGCGATCACCGTCGCCCCGCACTGCGAGCACACCCTGGGCATTATCGAACTCGGCGCCACCTCGATCCCCCAATTGCGCGGTGCGGTGGCCACATTCGGCGCCGACGGGCTGACCGGCGCGGTAGCGTACAGCAAGCCGGGCACCAGCCTGAACCGGTTGATCGGAAAGACAACACGGAGATGACAGATGAGGCCGGTCTCGCTCGCCGCAGCATGCTCGTCACCGCCCTCGGCGCGGCCGCCGCGCTGCCCCTGGCGGCTTGCGCCTCCCCCGAGTCACCCGGTGTCGAATTCCGGTCACCGCACGTGACGGACGCGCCCTCGGCCCGCAATGTCAAGGATTTCGGGGCGGTCGGTGACGGCGTCGCCGACGATACCGCGGCCCTGGCCCGGGCCGCCGCGGTCGGCGACGGGCCGCTGGTGCTGTACCTGCCCGCGGGCAAATACCGGGTAACCGCGTTTCCGGCGCTGCCCGACTTCGCTACGGTGCTCGGTGACGGCGCCGACGTCACGCTCGTCACCTGCGAGACGAACACCGTGCTGATCGAACTGCGGCAACGCAATCGGGTGCGCTTCTCCCGGCTCGGCGTCTTCATGTCCGGGCCCGCCTCGACCGCCGTGCTGCTCTCGCACTGCTTCCGCTGCTCCTTCGACGCCGTGGTGCTGCGCGGCAACCATCTCAGCGACAATCATCCGAGGTTCGTGCAGCAGCGCGGCGTGGTGCTCGAGGACAACACCGGTGGCACCACGTTCCTCAACTGCGATATCAATAATTTCGGGACCGGCATCCTCACCTCGTGCATCCAGAACTATGTGACAGCGTCCAAACTGACCAGCAATTATGTCGGGGTGCTCGGCACCGGCAGCGACCACAATGCCGGGCTGGCGCTGGCCAATGTGGAGTTCGTGTCCGACCGGGATCCGCGCACCACGGTCCACCACATCCGGGTCGACGGCGCCGCCAACGACTGGTGGCTGACCAACGTCTGGTTCGAGGGCGCCGATATCGCCCTGTCCATCGGCGACGCGAAGCGCGGCGGTCCCGCGCAGTTCGGGCTCACCAACTGCAAGGTCGCGGCCCGCACGATCGGACTGGATCTGATCTATTGCCGGCAGCCGTATCTGGCGAATGTCATCTTCGACAAGGATCTCGAGCGGCCACCCGATGACGTGCGGGTGGATCCCGTCGGCTGCCCGGAGGGCACCGCGATCAACCTGATCTCCACCAACGCCGACGATCTGCGGCCGGGCACCTTTCCCGACGGGTGGACGGTGATCGGCCGGGACAGTATGCGCGCGCCCTACTTCGCCGGGACGATGGTCGGGCGGGCCGGGGCCGGTGACGCCGATATCTTCCAGGCACAGGGCCCGGACAACGCCGTGCGCTCGGCCGTATTGTCCAGCGGGGCTTGGCTTTCCGAGCGGGCAGAGGCGGGTGTCATCTTGAAGGACACGGCCGGCGGGTACTGGCGGCTCACCGTATCCCCCGAGGGCGCGCTCGGTACCGCGCCGCTGGGCCGCCAGCGTCCACGGGGGTGAGGTAATGCTCGGGATTCGATTGGGCCCCGTGCGTTTACATGGTGCGTCCGTGGTGCTACGCCCGCCGCGAATCGGCGACTTCGCCGAGTGGCGGTGCATCCGGTTGCGCGACCAGCGGCTGATCGAACCGTTCTGGACCTCCTCCCCGCTGTCCTGGCCCGAGCGGCACACCGGAAAGCTGTGGGTGCGTGAAGTTTTCGATGCCCGGTCCGACGCGCGCACCGGCCGTCGCCTCGGCGCGGTGATCGAGGTCGACGGCCGGTTCGCCGGTCAGATCGAACTCGGTTCGCTCTCCGCCGGCACCGGCGAGCTCGGCATCTGGGTGGACGCCACGCTGGCCCGGCACGGCGTCGGCGGCCTCGCGGTCGCCATGATGCTCGATTTCGGTTTCCAGGTCGCCGGGCTGCACCGCATCACCGCGCCCATCTCCCCCGCCAATCACGGCACGTCGGCCGGAGCGGCGGCACTCGGGCTGCGCCGGGAGGCCCGCATGGCCCGCTACTTCGACGCCGGCGGGCAGCGCCGCGACCACGACCTGTGGGCGATCCTGGCCTCCGATCTCCCCGCCGGCGGTGCGACCGAGGGCTGGCTGACTCGTCACACCGAAGGCGCGCCGATGCCCCAAGGGACACCGGAACCGGCTGCGACGCTGAGCCATTGGTCGATCGCGGTGGCGGTGGGACGCTACTACGCCGGGCGCGTCCGGCACCTGCTCGACCCGCTTCGGGCCGCGGATCGAGTGCGGTTGACCGACCCCGCGCACCCCGAGGTGGTCCTGCGCACCCGCCGCTGGTCCGATCGCACCCAGTGGTCGCGCCTGACCGCACCCACGGGTCACCGCGCACCCCTGCCGGCCCGATGGCTGCGGCCGACTGCCCCCGGGGCGGACACCCGGCGGTCAGAGCGCACTGCGGCCCAGACGCGGCCGCACCGAACACGGACCATCCCGCGATGGTCGCGTCCGACGCTGGGCGTCGCGGCCGGCCCGCCGTCGGGCTCCGCGCACTGGATTCGCGAATTCCTGTGTGCACGAGCTGGTTTGAGCTCCCCCGCGGGGCTGGTGCTGGCCGTCGAACTGGACGGGAACTACATCGGCGAGGCTCGTCTGTTCGGTCTGGACATGTTCGACCGCAACGCGCACCTCAACGTCTGGACCCACCCGCCCCGGCCCCGGGTTCGAGAAACCGTACAGCGCCTGCTGATCGCGTACGGCTTCGACACCCTCGGCCTGCGCCGGATCGCCACCGAGATCGCCCCGGCCGACGCCGTCTCCGCCGAGATCGCGACCCGAGTCGGCATGCTCCGCGAGGGACGGATGCGTGACCACACCGGCCCCACCGGCCATCGCGCCGATCACGACCTCTGGGCCATCACCCGCCCCGAATAGCCCTGTCCGCCCGAGGAAATCGATACAAGTGTGAACGGCAGCGTCGCCGCGAGGAAACGCCAGTCCGTATGGAGGTGCCGCTGTGCCACGTGAGGAAGAACAGTTCGCTCGGCAGCGCGATTTCACGCGCAGCAATGAATTGCAGGCGCGGCTGCACGAGGTGGTGCCCGGCGGTGCTCATACCTATGCCCGGGGGCCCGATCAGTATCCGGAGCGTATGGCGCCGGTGCTGGTGCGCGGCAAGGGAGCCCGGGTGTGGGACGCGGACGGGAACGACTATGTCGAATACGGCATGGGATTGCGGGCGGTGACGCTCGGGCACGCGTTCGAGCCGGTCCTGGAGGCGGTCGGGCGGGCAATCGCCGACGGTGTCGGGTTCAGTCGCCCCACCGAGCTCGAATTACTCGCCGCGCAGGACTTTCTGGACCTGGTACCCGGCGCGGACATGGTGAAGTTCGCCAAGAACGGATCCGACGCGACCACGGCCGCGGTGCGCCTGGCGCGGGCGGCGACCGGGCGCACCACGGTCGCCATCTGCGACCAGCCGTTCTTCTCCGTCGACGACTGGTTCATCGGCACCACCGCGATGGACAGCGGCATTCCCCACAGCGCCGCGACCGTGACATTCCGGTACAACGATCTCGCATCGCTGCGCATCGTGCTCGAGGCGGGGCCGGTCGCGGCGGTGGTGCTCGAGGCGGCGACCGCGCTGGCCGAACCGGAACCCGGTTTCCTGCAAGGGGTTCGGGACCTGTGCGACCAGCACGGTGCGCTGCTGATCTTCGACGAAATGATCACGGGATTCCGCTGGTCGGCCAGTGGGGCGCAGACGGTGTACGGTGTGCGGCCCGACCTGTCGTGCTGGGGCAAGGCGATGGGCAACGGTTTCCCGCTCTCGGCACTCGCGGGCAAACGCGAGTTCATGGAGCTGGGCGGCCTGCGCACCGATCGCGCACGCGTATTCCTCCTGTCGACCACGCACGGTCCGGAAACCGCTTCGCTGGCGGCCTTCCGCGCCGTCGTGCGGGAGTACACGACCGGCGATCCGATCGCGCGCATGGAGCGCGCCGGTCGTCGGCTCGCCGACGGCGTCAACGCGATCGCCGCCGATTTCGGCATCGGTGCCCACCTTCAGGTTCTCGGCCGCCCATCGTGCCTGATCTTCGTCACCAGAGACCCGGCCGGGCAGCCGTCGCAGTCCTTCCGAACCCTGTTCCTGCAAGAACTGCTTGACCGCGGCGTACTCGGTCAATCCTTCGTCACCTCGGCAGCCCACACCGACACCGATATCGCCGAAACCGTCGCCGCCTGCCGCGAAGCGGCCCTCGTCTACCGCAAGGCCCTGCAGCAGGGCAGTGTCGACGGCCTGCTGCAGGGCCGCCCCGTGGCGCCCGCGCTGCGCCGCTACGCGGCACCGCGGCGAGTGGAGTCCCGATGAACGCTCCCCGCATCGCGATCGTGCACGAACGGTTCACCGAACTCGGCGGCTCGGAGACCTGCGTGGCGCAGTTCTTCGAGAATTGGCCGCGCGCCGAGGTTTTCGCGCCCATCGTGGAACTCGACAGTGTGCGGCCGCCGCTGCACACGGTGCATGACACCTGGTTGAGCAAGGCGCATTCGGTCCTCGGATCACACGCGCCGCTGCTGCCGTTCATTCCGCGCGCACTGCGAAAGCTGCCGCTGCGCAACCGCTTCGACGCGGTCCTGATCAGTCATTTCGCCTTCGCCACCCAGGCCGTCTTCGCCACCGACGCTCCCACCATCGCCTACGTGCACAGCCCCGCACGCTGGGCCTGGGACCCCGCGTTCCGGGCACAGGAGGCCGGTGGCCGGATGGGACAGGCCGCCCTGTCGATACTCGGAGAGTTCGCCCGCCGCAACGAACTACGCGCCGCCCTGCATCTCGATCACGTCGTCGCCAACTCCCGGGCCGTCGCCGAGCGCATCCACGACTGGTGGGGCCTGCCCGCCTCGGTGGTCAATCCACCGGTCCACGTCGACCGCTTCACCCCCGATCCGGCCCTTCCCCCGGGCGACTTCTTTCTCTGCGCGGGCCGCCTGGTCCCCTACAAGCGCGCCGACCTGGCCATCCGCGCCGCCCAGCGCGCCGGCGTCCGCCTGGTCGTCCTCGGCGACGGCCGCTTCCGCTCCCACCTGGAGTCCATCGCCGGCCAGGAGACCGTCTTCCTGGGGGCCACGCCCTTCGAGGTGCTGCTCGACGCGTATCGGCGCGCCCAGGCCGTCCTCATGCCCGGCATCGAGGACTTCGGCATAGTTCCCGTCGAGGCGATGGCGTGCGGCACCCCGGTCATCGCCGTCGGCGCCGGTGGCGCTCTCGACAGCGTGCTGCCGGGCGTCACCGGCGAATTGATTCCGCCGGGTACCGACGAGGCGGTCATCGAGGCGCTCGCGAAGAGCCTCGCCGGTTTCGCCCGGGACGACTATTGCCCGGACATTGTCCGCGAGCACGCCATTACCTTCTCCCCCACAGCGTTTCGGCATCGCATCGCGACAACGGTGGATGAGGTACTCGGCGGCTGACCGCACGCGCGGCGCTAGATCCGCGCCGCGGCGAAGCTGGCCGCGGGCCACAGGGCCCATCCGTACGCGGAGTGGGCGAACCAGTCGACACCGGCCCCGCAGATCGGATCACCCGCGGCGCAGTAGTTTCCGGTGCGCCACCCGTATTCGCCGGGCACACCCCAGCCCGCCAGGTGGTTGGGGTCGCCGAAGAGCAGCACCGCCGCTATCCGCGGTTCGACCCAGGCGGGCAGGCGATGGATGCCGCCGACCGAGGAGACGTTTCCGGTGCCGAGTACACCGTGCACTACCAGCGCCCCCTGCGAGTAGCCGACCAGGACGAACCGCTGGCCGGGGCACATCGCGGCCTGATGCTCCAGGTGCGCGACCAGATCCCGGGTGCCGTCACTGATCGAGGTGGGCACCATGAGGTTGGCCGGATAGTTCACCGCGTAGGCCGAGGAATCCACCGGAAGCGCCTGCCGCAGTGTGCCGTACAGCGGATCACCGACCGCGCTGCCGAGCCAGCCCGGCTCCTCGGTACCCCGGGCGGCCACGAGTTCCACGGCGGTGCAGGGATTCGCCCACGCCTGCGCTCCGAGTTGGGCCGCGCCGAGCCCGGCGCAGAACATCGCGAGCGCGAATGCCCTGACCAGTCGCGACGTCTCGAAGCGAAATGTCTTCCGGTTTTCCATTGTGATCACCCGTCTCACGCCGTTGTGAGTGGCCGAATGGCCGTATATCCGCGAAGGTAAGAATCCTGACAGTGGCGGTCAAGCAGATGATGTCAAGCGAGACGGGTCCGGCATCCAATCGTTAATCGAGTTCGCTTGCCACAGTAGGAGATTCAGCGCTCGGCGCGCGAAGAGTGGCCACCTGAAACATATTTCGTCACGGCGGTGCGCGACACCGGCACGGCCTGGCGGTCCTCCCATATTTCCCCGGCCGCCCCCGGGTGAAACGCCCACCACGCGGCAGGTCGGTACCGAAACCGCATCCACGCCGCCGCACTCTGATACATTCCTGTATTGAATACAGTTTTGTATCGACCGAGGAGGCACGTTGCCGTCGCCCACCGGCGCGCCGCGCGTCACCCGCCGACGAGTCGAGACCCGCAACCGCCTGCTGACGGCGGCCTACGAGGTGTTCGCCGAAGAGGGCTTCGGACGCGCCTCGGTGGAACGGGTCTGCGAGCGGGCCGGGTTCACCCGGGGCGCCTTCTACTCCAACTTCACCTCACTGGACGAGCTGTTCCTCGCCATGTGGGAGCAGCGCTCGGCCGAGATGCTCACCGAGGTCCGCGCCACGCTGGACGACATCTCGGTCGACGGCGTCGAGGACATCGCCGCCGCCGTCGACCGGCTGGTCCGCGCGGTCCCGCTGGAGGAGGCGTGGTTCCGGATCACCGCCGAATTCACCTCGCACGCCCTGCGCAACCCGGCCCTGCGGCGGGTGATGGCCGCCCGCGAGGAAGCGATCGTCGCCGCGCTCATCCCCACCATCGTGGCCGCGCTGGCCCGGGTGGGGCGCACGGTCCCCGACCCGGCCGCGCTGGGGCAGGCGCTGGTCGCCGTGCATGACGGCACCGCCGTGCAAGTCCTGATGGAACCCCGCAGCCGCCGCGTCCGGCAGCGGCGCATCGACCTGTTCTGTCATGTGGTGCTGGCCTACAGCATCCCCACCACCGAAGGACTCTCAATGAACTTGTCAAGCCATAACGACACCCAAAGCCGGTCTGTCGATGCTGAATTCGCGTCCGTCTCGCAGCAGGGCCCACAAG
>NZ_JBHXVZ010000015.1:0-88749 GCF_042672005.1 Nocardia sp. NPDC127579
AACACAACCCCGAAACTGGCACGCACCAGAAATCGTCGGCAGACATCATGCACTCAAATCGCCTGCGACGTAGGCATATTGAGTGCCGTCCAACACCCGGGCCAGCAGCCTGCGTGCTCCGAACACCGCGCCGCCGCTGAACACCAGCAGCACCGGCGCGAGTTTCACCAGAGTCCCGGCCACGGCGCCAATCATCACATCACCCGCTCAATTCACCGCACACTGCGGATCATTCTGCCCCGCGGCCGGCGGGGCCGGGTGTGCCCGGCCGGCGGATCAGTGGGATCGCTTGGGGCGCTTGTCCATCAGCCGCAGGATCAGCGGGGTGAAGATGAGCTGCATGGCCAGATCCATCTTCCCGCCCGGCACCACGATGCAGTTCGGCCGCGACATGAACGAATCGTGCAGCATCGACAGCAGGTACGGGAAGTCGATCACCTTCGGATCGGCGAACCGGATGACGACGAAACTCTCGTCCGCGGTCGGGATGGTCCGGGCGATGAACGGATTCGAGGTGTCCACCGTGGGGACGCGCTGGAAGTTGACATAGGTGTGGGAGAACTGCGGGCAGATGTATTTCACGTAGTCGGGCATGCGGCGCAGGATGGTGTCGATCACGGCCTCACTGGAATACCCGCGTTCGGTCTTGTCCCGGATCACCTTCTGGATCCACTCCAGATTGACGATCGGCACCACCCCCACCAGCAGATCCGCGTACCGCGCGACATTGACCGTCTCGGTGATCGCCGCGCCGTGCAGCCCCTCGTAGAACAGCAGATCGCTGCCCGGCGCCAGATCCTCCCAGGGGGTGAACGTGCCCGCGGGCTGCCCATAGGGTTTCGCCTCGTGCTCGTCGTGCAGATACTTGCGCACCGAGCCGACGCCGGTTTCGCCGTAGTCGCGGAACAGGGTTTCCAGCTCGGTCAGCAGATTCGCCTCCTCTCCGAAATGCGAGAAGGTGAAATTGCTGTTCTGCTCGGCCTCGGCCATGGCCAGCTTCATCTCGTTGCGATCGAAGCGGTGGAACGAATCACCCTCCACGATCGCCGCGTAGATACCCTCGCGCCGGAAGATCTCCTGGAAGGTGCGCGTGACACTGGTCGTGCCCGCACCGGAGGATCCGGTGATGGCGACGACGGGATGTTTGACCGACAAGGCGCCTCCTAGGTGCTACACGGGCTTGGCGCGGCCCGCGGGGCGGAACAGTGAGCGGGTACCGAACAGGGAGCTGTCGAACCGCGGCCCCTCCTCCGGTTCGCTGTGGTAGTGCTCGATGCGCTGGACTTCGTTGCGCGAACCGAAGATCAGCGGGACCCGCTGGTGCACGTCGGTGGGCGTCACCTCGCGCACCCGCGCGCCGCCGGTGGTGGCCCAGCCGCCGGCCTGTTCGACGATGAACGCGATCGGGTTCGCCCCGTACAGCAGCGCGACCCGGCCCGGCCGCTGCGGCGGCCGGGTGTCGTAGGGGTACAGGTAGACCCCGCCGCGGGTCAGGATGTGGAAGGTGTCCGCGACCAGCGAGGCCACCCAGCGCATGTTGAAGTCGCGGGCGCGCGGGCCGTCCACGCCGTCCAGGCATTCGTGTACATAGCGGCGCACCGGCCGCTCCCAGAACCGCTCGTTGGCGGCGTTGATCGCGAAACCCGTTGTCTCCTCCGGGATGCGCATGCGCGGATGGGTGAGCACGAAGGCGCCGATCTCACGCTCCAGGGTGAATCCGTCCACGCCGTTGCCGGTGGTCAGCACCAGCATGGTGGCCGGGCCGTAGAGGGTGAATCCGGCGCACACCTGCTGGGTGCCGGGTTGCAGAAAGTCGGCGTCGCACGGAACATCGCCGGCGTCCGGCGGGGCGCGCAGCACGCTGAAGATCGTGCCGACGGGCAGGTTCACATCGATATTGGACGAACCGTCCAGCGGGTCGAAGGCCAGCAGATACTTGCCGCGCCGCCGGGTCGGCACCGGGCGCACCGCGCTCATCTGCTCGGACAGCACGGCCGAAAGCTGGCCGGTCGACAGGGTTTCCGACACCATGATGTCGTGGGCGACCGCGTCCAGCGTGCTCCGCGAGCCCGCGATCGCGCCCCGGGTCACCTGATTGGCGATCAGTTTGGTGGCGGTGGCCACCACATTGACCAGCGCCGAGAACTCACCGGAGGATCCCGGATGGCGGTGCTCCTCCTCGATCGTGTAGCGGGTCAGGGTCTTCAATCGGTGCGGCATGGTTCGCTTCCTCCAGGCGCTCGCCGTCGAATACGCTGCTGCCGTAGACATCCCGGTCGGTCAGCGTCATGAGATCGGATCTGGTGAGCGGACGGTGGAGTTCGACCAGGCGCTTGGCCTGGCGCAGACGGCACCGATCCAGGGCGTTGCGGACGCTGCGGGCATTGGAGAACCGCGGACGCCGCATCCGGCGCGACAGATATTCCGCGAACGCGCTCTGCGCGGCGTCGTCGAAGCGGAAGTTCTGCTCGGCCACCATCAGCGCGGCGATGGCCAGCAGTTCGGCATGGGTGTAGTCGTCGAACTCCAGATGGTGCGCCACCCGCGAGGACAGGCCGGGATTGGCGGAGAAGAACCGCTCCATCCGATCCGGATACCCCGCGAAGATCACCACCAGGCTGGCCCTGTCGTTCTCCATTTCCTGGAGCAGGATCTCGATCACCTCCTGCCCGTAGTCGCGCTCGTTCTCGGGGCGGAACAGGTAGTAGGCCTCGTCGATGAACAGCACGCCGCCGGCGGCCTTGGCGATGGCCTCCTTGGTCTTGGGGGCGGTGTGCCCGATGAACTGGCCGACCAGATCGTCGCGGGTCACGGTGTGTACCTTCGGTTTCCGGATATAGCCGAGGGTGTGCAGCAGTTCCGCCATGCGCAGCGCGACGGTCGTCTTCCCGGTGCCGGGGCCGCCGGTGAAACTCATGTGCATGGTCGGGCGGGTGGAGTCGAGCCCGAAACGCTGCCGGGCCCGGTCGATCAGCAGCAGCGCCGCGATCTCACGCACCCGCCGCTTCACATTGGCCAGGCCGACCAGTTCCGCGTCCAGCCGGTGCAGGGTCGACTCCACATCGTCCCCGGCGATATCGCAGGACAGGTCCAACAGGGCGTCGTCGTCGAGGATCGGCGGTTCCTCCGGCACGGCCGGCACCGGCGCAGGCCCCGTGACGCTCGGCCGGTGCAGCCGGAAACCGTTGCCCTCAGGCGCCATACCGCGCGCCCTGTGGCTGCTCGGTCGCGTAGGGGCGCAGGCCGTAGCGCTGCCGCCGGTCCGCGCCCTCGGTGCGGGTCAGTTCGAAACCGGGCTCGTGTTCCGGGCGCTGCACCAGGAAACTCAGGGCCGTGGTCTGTCTGCCGTAGCGAGCGTCGTAGGCCAGGACCCGCACATAGTGCCGCGGGAAGGTGGCCCGGCAGGCGTCGATCTCGGCGAGCACGCCGTCGGGTTCGTCGAGATCGAACAGCGGCAGTCCCCACATCTGCCAGTAGGCGTTGCGCGGATGCGGATCGTCGGTGTACTCGATCGAGACCGGCCAGCTGTTGAGCAGGGCGTAGCGCACCTGCGCGGCGATCTCGGCGTCGCTGAGTTCCGGCAGATAGGAGAAGGTTCCGTGCCGCAGATACATGGCGGTGCCTTTCAGTGGGTTGCCGTGGGCACCGCGTCGGGTGCGTCGGTGGAGGTGTAGTCGAAGGTAACATCGCCCCAGGTGGCGAGCGCGACCTCGAGCGGGCGGCACCACTGCGCCGCGTTGCGCAGCACCTCGGGCCCCTCCTTCAACAGATCGCGGCCTTCGTTGCGGGCCTGCACCACCGCTTCCAGCGCCACCCGGTTGGCTTCCGCGCCCGCCGCGATGCCGAGCGGATGGCCGATGGTGCCGCCGCCGAACTGCAGGATCACGTCGTCGCCGAACAGATCGAGCAGTTGGTGCATCTGGCCCGCGTGGATGCCGCCGGAGGCGACCGGCATCACGCCGGGCAGGCTGGCCCAGTCCTGGTCGAAGAAGATGCCGTTGCCGAGGTTGGCGGGAATGTGGTTGTCGCGCAGGGTGTCGTAGAAGCCGCGGGTGGTGGCCGGGTCACCCTCGAGCTTGCCGACCACGGTGCCCGCGTGCAGATGATCCACCCCGATCAACCGGCACCATTTCGCCAGCACCCGGAAGCTCACGCCGTGTGTCTTCTGCCGGGTGAAAGTGGAGTGCCCGGCCCGGTGCAGGTGCAGCAGCACGCCGTTGCGCCGCGCCCAGTGCGACATCGACTGCATGGCGGTATAGCCCACGGTCAGATCCATCATGATGACGACGCTGCCGAGTTCCCTGGCGAATTCGGCCCGCTCGTACATCTGCTCCATGGTGGCGGCGGTGACATTGAGATAGTGCCCCTTGAGCTCGCCGGTATCGGCCATCGCCCGGTTCACGCCCTCCATCGCGTAGAGGAACCGGTCGCGCCAGCGCATGAACGGCTGGGAGTTGATGTTCTCGTCGTCCTTGGTGAAATCCAGCCCGCCCATGCACGCCTCGTAGACGACGCGGCCGTAGTTGCGGGCGGACAGACCCAGTTTCGGTTTCACCGTCGCCCCGAGCAGCGGGCGGCCGTACTTGTTGAGGTATTCGCGTTCCATGACGGTGCCGTGCGGCGGGCCCTGGAAGGTCTTCACGTAGGCGACCGGGATGCGCATGTCCTCCAGGCGCAGTGCGAGCAGTGGCTTGAAGCCGAAGACGTTGCCGATCACCGAGGAGGTCAGATTGGTGATCGAACCCTCCTCGAACAGATCCAGGTCGTAGGCGATGTAGGCGAAATATTCGCCCGGGCGGCCCGGTACCTCGTCGACGCGGTAGCACTTGGCCTGGTACTGGGTGTGCGCGGTGAGCCGGTCGGTCCAGACGACGGTCCAGGTGGCCGTGGAGGATTCGCCCGCCACCGCGGCCGCGGCCTCGATCGGGTCCACGCCGCGCTGCGGTGTCACCCGGAAGACGGCCAGGACATCGGTGTCGGAGGGTTGGTAATCGGGTGCGTAGTACCCCATCGACGCATACGACTGCACGCCCGGATCCCAGCGATCCCGTTCGGTGTTGTCCGCCATGAATCCTCCTGAGCTGGTGGGGAATTCCAGGATGCGGCCGTCGAAGATCACAAACAATTTGATTGTTTCTGCGAATACTCAATGCTTTCTTTAAGTTTGGTACCGTCGAGAGCATGGGCACGGTGAGCGCGACGCGGATGGAGACCTTCCTCGTCGTCGCCCGCCAGAGCAGTATCCGCAAGGCCGCCGGGCAGTTGCACGTCACCGAGGCGGCCGTGTCCGCGGCGGTCGCGCACATCGAGAAACAACTGGGCGCCAAGCTGATCGCCAAGACCGGACGCGGTATCGCGCTCACCGAAGCCGGCCGGGTGTACGCCGGATACTGCCGCAGCATCCTGGGGCTCATGCAGGAGGCACACGCCGCCGTCCAGCAGGCCGAGACCGGGCGGCTGCGGATCGGCGTGGTCGCCACCGCCGGCGAATACGTGCTGCTGCGCCCGCTGGCGTCGTTCCGGCGGCGCTATCCGGATGTGGAACTCAGTCTCTCCGTGCACCCGCGCGACGTGCTGTTCGTCGAATTGCAGCACCACGAAAGCGATCTGGTGATCGCGGGGCGGCCGCCGCGCGACGCCGGACTGGTCACGCGGGCCCGGCGGCCCAGCCGCCTGGTGGTGGTCGGCGCGCCGGACCGGCATCCACTGCGCAGCACCTGGCTGCTGCGCGGGCGCGGCTCCGGCACCCGCGACGCCACCCTCGAACTGCTCGCCCAGCTCGGCCTCGAACCGCCGACCCTCACCCTCGGCTCGCACGGCGCGGTGCTGGCCGCGGCACGAGAAGGCCTCGGCGTCACCCTGATCCACAGCGACGCGGTCGGCCAGGATCTCGAATCCGGCGCGCTCACCATCCTGCCGGTCGACGGCACCCCGCTCGATCGCCCCTGGCACGCCATCACCACCGGCACCCCCACCCCCACCACCCGCCTGTTCCTGGCGCACCTGCTCGATCAGGGGCAGGTCGGCGGGGACGCGTTCTACCCGCCCTAGCAGCTCGGGCATGATGCGGTGATGGGTGTCTACTGCGAAAGAATCGTCGACCTCGAGGCCACCGCCGCGGACGCGCCGCGCCTCGCGACCCGGATCATCGATTGGCTTGTCGCCGAACACATTCTGACCCGTGAGCTATCCCGCGACCGGATGTACAGCGACTACGCCGCCGAAGGCTATGTTCCCGGCCCGAACTGGCAGGCCATCACCGGCGCGGACTGGGGGAACGGCCCCGTGGCGATCGCTCTGGGCCGCAACATCTTCGTCGAAGGTCAGGGTAGCGACACCCCCGCCCACGCCACGTGCCCCGCCTGCCGGACCGATACCGTCGTCATCGACTACCCCGGCGGCTCCTGGGAACCCGACCGCGAGATCTGGGCGCCCTTCGCCGCCGCCCTGAGCACCTGGCGCACCACCGGCGCCGCCACCGCCACCTGTCCCACCTGCACCGCCGCCACCTCCGTCACCGACTGGCGCTGGTCCTCCGATTTCACCCTCTCCTGCCTCGCCTTCGAATTCTGGAACTGGCCGCCGCTGACGGATGCCTTCCACCAGGAACTCGCCGCCCGACTGGGCCACCCGCTCCGGCGTCAGGTGGTCAAGCTCTGACCCTTCGGGGGTTACCCGAATATCAACTGCCACAGTAGCTTTGAGCACGCAGCAGACTACATACCGATCGTCGGCTAATCTTGGGGTCGTTGTCCACCTGGGGAGGCTGCGATCGTGGAACCTTTCAGCATCATCGCAACAGCACTGCTTGCCGGGGCGGCCGCCGGCGGTCAGGATGCCGCCACGGCCGCCGTGCGTGATTCCTATAACGCATTGCGGAATCTGCTGCGGCGCAAGACCGCAGCCACTCCCGAGGCCGCGGCAGCAATCGAAGCCGCCGAAGCTGGAACCGATGCAGAACGGCTCGAAGCCGCGCTCGCCGACGCCGGATTGGACGACACCGACGAGTTGCGTTCGGCCGCCCAGGCACTCCTCGACCGGCTCCCGAACGAAGATCCTGCCGCGACTCGGATCGACCTGCGTGCAGCGAAAGGCGTCCAGGTCGGCGACAACAACACCCAGACCAACCACTGGTGACACCAAATCCGGGTGCGTGCGACACACCGGAACCCACCCCGGCTCCGGGCGTAGACGCGCGCAGTGCAGCCGGAATCCAGGTGGGGGACCACAACACTCAGGTCAACTACACCTTCCACGGCCACACCGTCAGCGACGGAGTCGCACCGCCACCGCTGCGGCGAGTATCCGGTGAGGTCGACTCGCCCTACCGGGGTCTGGGGCACTACGAAGAACGTGATGCCGCGTTCTTCCACGGCCGTGACACCGAAATCGCCACGATATTCCGCCGCCTCCACACTTGCCTGAAGGAACCGGGCCTCACCATGGTGTCGGGTGTGTCCGGTGCGGGTAAATCCTCGCTGCTCCGGGCCGGGGTGCTGGCGCGGCTGCGTGGCACTGGACTCGCCGAAATCCCGGGCTCCCGAGCCTGGCCCGCGCTGGTACTGACACCCGGGCAGGCGCCGCTCGCCGAACTTGCTTTGCGCGCAACCGAATTCCTGCAGACCGATGCTGCCACCCTCACCGCCACCTTGACCGCCGACCCCACCCACTTCGCACTCGCCGCTGCCCAGATCGCCCGCACCGCCGACCCGGACCACGGTCGGCTGGTGCTGATCGTCGACCAATTCGAGCAGATCTTCACCCGCTGCGCCGACGCCACCGAGCGCGCTGCCTTCGTCACCGCACTACACGCCGCGGCCACTACCCGCCATAGCGAACGCGCCGCGGCACTCGTCGTCCTTGCCGTGCGCGCGGACTTCGAGGCCCGGTGCGCGAGCGAGTTCCCGCTCCTCCAGGACGTCGTGCAAGACCGCTACCTGATCAATGCGATGAACGAACAGAAACTTCGCGTCGCGATCAGCCAGCCACCCCGCACTCTTGGCGCCGATATCGAAAGCGATCTGATCGACCTACTCATCAGCCAGGCGAGCGCGAGCGCGGGCGTGCTGCCGCTGCTGTCGCACGCCCTCGACCAATCCTGGCGGCACCGCTCCGGCGACGCCCTTACCCTAGCCGACTACGAACGCACCGGCGGCATCGAACGCGCAGTCGCCGACAGCGCCGAACGCGCCTACGCCAGCCACACCGAACGCCAAAAGGCTGCCGCCCGAGTGATTTTCGTCCGCCTGACCGCCACGGACAGCAACGGAACCGACGCCGCCGACCGCGCCACCCGCACCGAACTCGCCACCCTCGCCGACCCCGGCGATGTCGCAGCCGTCATCGACACCTTCGCCGCCGAACGCCTGCTCACCCTGGCCGAGAACACCGTCGAAATCAGCCACGAAACCCTGCTCACCGCATGGCCTCTGCTCCGCGACCACTGGCTGGAGGAAACCCGCGCGGATCGACGGGTCCTCACGCATCTGCGTGACGAAGCCGGAAAATGGTCCGACAGCGCCGAAGACCCGACCTATCTCTACACCGGCACCCGCCTGGAATCCGCCACCGAAACCCTGCAGCGAGTCGCTACCAACCCGACCCGTTACCCGGCGGTCGCCGAATCGGTCCGCCGTTTCCACGAGGCGGGTCACAAAGCCTGGCGCCGCCGCACGCTGATACGCAGATCCCTCATCGTATTGGGTGTGGTGATCGCGTTGGTATTGGGAACGCTCACCGTAGTCACCTACCGAACCAGCCAAGATGCCACCGAGCAACGCGATTTGGCCATCGCCAGACAACTACTCAGCCAGAGCGGCCTGGTGCTGGAATCCGATCCTCGGCGGGCTAAGCTCATCGCGCTCGCAGCATGGAAACTCGCGCCGTCGGAAGACGCCGCCTACGCCGCTGTTCTGGCCGCCGCCAATTCCCCAGGGCGGGAGGTGCTTACCGGATATCCAGATGATCTCTCGTCGCTGATCTTCAGTCCGGACGGCAACACGTGGGCCACCACTGGTGACGACAAGACCGTACGGTTGTGGGCCGCTGGCAGCGGCCAGCAACTACACACCCTCGCCGAGCCCGGCTCGCCGCTGGCTTTCAGCCCCGATGGCAAAACCCTCGCCACGACCGGCTCCGACGACTCCGTCCGGCTCTGGGATACCCACACCGGACGGCTCCAGCTGACCCTTCCCACTCTCGAGACCACCATCACGTCAGTGGTATTCGGCCGCGACGACAACACTCTAACCACCGTCACGCACGATTTCGCCGTACGTTGGGACAGGGCCACCGGTAGATCGTTGGGGACCCGCACCGTCCCAGGGGCGGCGATGGTACTCAGTCAGGACGGCGCTACGCTGGCGTCCACCGACGGCGACACCATCAGTGTGGTCGACGTCGCTCGGAATACGCTCTTACACAGACTCACCGGATTCCCCCACAACTCCGCATCGGTGAAACTCAGCCCGGACGGCACACTGCTTGTAGCTATCAACGACGGCACCATCCGGGTGTGGAACGTCATCACGGGTGCTGCGCTGCATACCATCACCGCGCGCACCAACCGTATAGCGCCCAGCTGGTCGGCGACCTTCAACCCCGACAGCAGCATACTTGCCTCCACCGGCGGCGACACCATCCAATTGTGGAACGTCGGCACCGGCGAGGAGTTGGACAAGCTCACCAGCGACACAGGCACCCTCCAGTCGATGACATTCGGCCCTGACGGCACCCTGGCCAGCATCAGCTGGCCCGGCATCATCCGGCTATGGAACGTCACGTTGGGGCAGCCCAGGCATACGCTCGATGTGGTGCGGACACCATGGCGTGCCGCAGGCCACACAGACAGTATCGATTCAACGGCAATCAGCCCGAACGGCACCATTCTCGCGACGATCAGCAACGACGACAAGGACGTCATCCAGCTGTGGGACCTGCGCTCCGGCCGACGCCAGCGCACCCTTCCCGGACACCCCAGCACGCCAGAGCGAATGACATTCAGCCCGAATGGCTCCGCCCTCGCCACGACCAGCAATGATGTGGTCCGGGCATGGGACCTCGATGCCGACCGGGAGATCGATACTCGCGAAGTTCGGTCGTCGACGACATCGAGCGCGGACGGCACCACTGTCGCCGCCATCATCGACAATCACACCATCCGGACCTGGGACCCACACACAGGCCAGACCCGTCACACCTTCTCCGGCGACACTTCCGGAATCTCGTTGATGGCCCTGAGTCCGGGTGGCGACACCCTGGCCACACGTGGTCGCGACAACTCGGTTCAAATCTGGAACCTCGCCACCGGCAAACAGCACACTCTCTTTGGGCCCACCGCTTCGGCCCAGTCGATAGAAATCGGTCCGGACGGCACCACACTCGCCACATACGACGACAAAACAATCCAGCTGTGGGACCTCACCACCGGCGAGGCTCGGCATACCCTGACCGGCGCGTTCTCGACGCTCGCATTCAGCCCGGACGGCACTGTGCTCGCTACCGCCAGAAACAAGGACACCCAGCTCTGGAACGTCGCGACAGGTGAGCTCGAGCACACCATCACCGAACCTCTCGGCACCACGCCCGTCGACCAGAGTCAGCTTGTATTCAGCCCCGACAGCAAAACTCTCGCGACCGCTGGGGGCACCGCCACCCCGCTCTGGGACGTGGTCACCGGCAAGCTCCTGCATACCCTCGACAGCCGGGCCCAAGAGGTGCTGTGGCTTCCGGACGGGCGGACTGTCGCCATCGTGAACGTACGGACGGTGGAGGTGTGGGACGTGTCCTACCTGCGGGATGGAATCGAGGCATATCTGTGCCAGCGGGCCGGCCGGCCGTTTCTCGCCGACGAATGGGAACGGTTTGTCCCCGCCGGGCCCGAGAAGCGCGAAATGTGCCGTTGAAACCCGCTTTCACACCGAAGCCGCGGTAGACCGAAAAGTTCCATTGCACACTCTTCGGCCGCGTCAGGACACCAGGGGCTGGTCGGCGGATTCGGTCAGGTGGACGATCGACAGCCCGGCGGGTCGGGTTTCGATGCGGGTCACCTCGAGTTGCGTGCCGGGGAGCAGAACGTACTCCTCCTCTCCGGTGAAACGCGAGTAGTCGCGGATGCTGACGGCGCGGGCGGGATGGACTTCGAAGAGGGTGCGTTTGCCGCGGCCGCCGAGGAAGCCGCGGGCGACGGCGGGATCGGAGGTGCAGGAGGAGACGCCCCACCAGGTGATGGTCTTGCCCTCGGGATATTGGGCGCGCAAGTCCAGCGAGACGCCGCGCCACAGGGGCCGGGTGTGGACCGGGAGGTCGGAGACGGCAGCGAAGAGGAGGCGGAGATAGGGCAGGTACGGGGCGAGCTTGCGGCGGTCCCAGTCGCGCAGGACGCGGTTGATCACGCGGTAGAAGGCCGATTCGCAGGTGTAGAGGTAGAGGGCGGCGATGGCGTCGGCGGACAACGTTTCCGAGGACTCGTCGGCCCGGCGCTTGCCGTAGTCGTGTGACATACGGGCATAGACGTCGATTCCGCCGAGCTCCTTGACGACCGGGGCGATGGCGTCCGGGAAGTTCGACAGCGGGGTGTCGAAGACGCCGGTGATCGGCGCCAGCTCCAGGCCCTCGTCCTTGACGTCGGCCAGACGTTCCAGATAGAGCTGGTGCAGTTCCATGGTGGAGGCGATGAACGCGCCCATGCGCTCGGCGTCGCCGGAGTTCTCGGCGTTCCAGCCGACGCTGGGCAGCCAGTCGATCCCGTCCGCGCCCATGGCCGCGAGTGCCCCGTTGACCGTCTCGAAATGTGCTCCGTCGCAGAACAAGTCGCCCTGCGCGGCCGGATTGGCGTGGTCGACGTGGCGGACCTGCACGCCGGGATACTTCTTCGCCAGCCGCCGCACCACGGGCTTCAGATTCCGGGCGTGCGCACCCCACCAGGCGAAGACCACCGCGCGATCGCCCGGGTCCGCGGCCTGCTGTTTGGCGCGCAGGATCTCCTCGATGATCCGCTCGATCACCGGCCGCCAGAACGCGGTGTGCTCCTCGGTGCCGCGCGCGCCGTCGCTGCTGGCGGTGAGCGCGGCATTGAGCAGCAACACGCCCTGGGTGAGCATGGCCTGGAACCATTCCGGAGGCTGGACGGTGTCCTGCTCGGCCAGCAGCTTGCGGATATCGGCGATCGGAGTCTTCTTCGGGATGCCGTATTTCCACATCGCCGCGGCCTTGATCAGGCAGCGGACACTGATGGTCTTGCCGAACTGGCTGTCCTTCCAATGGTGAAAGGTGTTGTCGAACATCGCGATACCGGTGGCGCTCTCCGGCCGCGGGTACGGGTTCTGCCCGAAGGCGACGACTTTCCATTTGTGCGGCGGGTTGGGTTTGAGTGCCTGAAAGGTCAGCTCCCGCACGGGAACCACGTGCTTGCCGCGTCCCGGGGCGATGAACTGCGGCGCGTCCGCCCGCGCTTCGATGACCGGTTGCAATACCGGCAACCACGGCTCGCCGCCACCGTCGAAGAGTTCGGTCAGGGACAGGGGGTCGTTCACATTCGGCACCGGGCCACTATTTCACGAAAAGATCTGTGGGAGATGACATGTCGGTGGGTCGGGGTAGCGTCTCGGGTAGTGGGAAGACCACACATCGATGGGAGATTTGCCGTGAGTGACCAGAAGCTGCGAGTAGTGCTGACCGATATCGAATCCGAGGTGGTGTCGGCCTGGTTGGCGGCCTTCGCCGATAATCCGGAGATCGAGATCCACCGGGGTTCGATCCTGGATCAGCGGGTCGATGCCTGGGTCAGTCCGACCAATTCGCGCGGCCTGATGGACGGCGGCGTCGACGGGGTGATCAAGCGCCATCTCGGCGCGGGCATCCAGCTGCGGGTGCAGCGCGCCATCCGGGACCAATTCGACGGTCGCCTGCCGATCGGCAGCGCGGTATGCGTGTCGTCGGGCGCCACCAACCCGAAGTTCCTGATCTCCACACCCACCATGGAAACCTCGGCGGAGAACGTCAGCGAAACGTTGAATGTGGCGCTGGCGTGCGCGGCCGCTTTCCAGGCGATCCATCAGCAGAACAGCGCCGAGCCGGGCAGCATCCGGTCGGTGGCACTGGTCGGCCTGGGCGCTCGGACCGGCCAGGTGCCCGCGCGGGTCTGCGCCAATCTCATGTGGACGGGTTACACGCTCTTCCAGGATTTCCGCTTCGACAATTACGACGATCTGCGCCGGACCGTGCTCGCCCAGCTCGACGATATCGAGAACGCGCCGGTCGATCGGCGTGTCCGGATTGCGCGGCCCGCTACTCACCGATAGAACAGACCTTCCGGTCGGAAATCTCACTAAATGGTTGCTGAAAGATAACTGTCCGGATACTGTGAGAAGCGCCTGTCAGCAGTCTTTGTCAAACGAAGGACCTGCTCGTCATGAACATTTTCCCGCCGCCACCCGATCGCCGCCGCCGTCCGCTCATCCCCCCGGACGGCGCCCGCCACCAGGGGCGCGTCCTGGTCATGGAGGTCGATCCGGCCGTCGCCGAGATGACCACGCTGGTGCTCGAGGCCGCGGGCCACGATCCGCTGCATGTGGCGCACAGCGCCGACGCGCTGGCACTGACTGCCGACTGGTCCCCCGATGTGGTCCTCGCCGACTCGTCGGTGCCCGGCGCATTCGAACTCGCCGACCGGAATCGACTACCCGGGGGCGGCCCGCCGCCCCACCTCATCGTCATGTCCACCCGGCGCGACCCCGATGTCATCACCCTCGCCCGCATCGCCGGCGCGTACGACTTCCTGATCAAACCGTTCCGCACGCTCGAACTGCTCACCGTCATCCAGACCGTGCTGGCCCTCCGGTACGCATCCAGACGGCCGACCGGTCTGTAACTCGACGATCCGGTCCCGCAGCCATGCGTGTCGCCCGCACCGAACCGCCCCCGCGCGACGTACTGTCGCAGCAATACGTTCGGCCGAGTGAGCGAAGGGGTTCGTCGATGATTCGTGCAGCCGTCGCCATCGTCGCGGTAGCCGCCGGGTTCCTGCTGGCGCCGGGAGTCGCCGCCGCCGCTCCGAGCCGAACCGCACTGCAACTACAGGTCGCCGGAGTGCGCCAAGGCTGAGCCCGCCTCGCCCGCCGCTCCCGGTACCCGCTCGATTCCCCGGACCTGTGGTTAGATTCAGGCGCCGAACCGGTTCGTATCTTCCGCTCGCGGTCTCCGCGCGAGGGTTTCGGCATATCCGAGCTTGACCTCAGTGAATGTTGGCGCAGCGCGGCCGTTCTCCGATTCGGACAACGGCCGCGCCACAATGAGCGAGGGGTGAATGAGCAGGTATCGAATAGGTCATTGGGCGGTCACCGCCCTCGCCGTGGTGGTGCTGATCGCACCGAACGGCGAGGCGGCCGCCGACACCGTGGTGCCGTTACCCGACGGCCACGTCGAAGGCCCCGGGATCAGAATCGACAGCCGGCATGAACGCGCGGTGATCTCGGCGTCCATGGCGGCCAACGGTATCGGGCGCACCTCCTGGGTATCCGGTGATGTGACAGCCGATGTGGAAACTCCGGACGGCACGGTCGGGCCCAACAACGGGCCGAAAAACTATCCCGGCACCAACAATTCGGGTACGCACGGCTCGTCCAACCTCACCGTCGGCTATGTGGTCGGCTGCCAGGTGGCCCTGAGCAATCTGAGCGCGAACACGGCATTCACCCTCAGCGCGACGCCCAGTATCACCGGCGGCTTCAGCTTCCCGCTCGCCCCCGGCGAGATCAAGTGGGTGTCGATCAACAACATCGAGCTGGTCAAGAGCGGCAGCTACACCATCAACTACCAGGATGTGCCGATGGAGATCCAGGGGTGCGCCGGGTACGCCCAGGCCCGGATGGTCGCCGTGGTCGAGATCATCGGCACCGAATACGTGAAGGCCACCCTCTACGGCCACCCATTCAGCCTCGGCTGACGGCCGCTCCGACAGAAAGGATCACATGTTCGGCAAAATCCTGGCTGCGGCGCTGGTCACGACGGCGTTCGGGATCGGCCAGTCGGCGGTGTCCACCGCCGACACCTTCATACCGCTGCCCGGCGGCACGATCACACGCGAACTGGGCGACGGCACCACCGTGACGGTCTCACTGGAAGGCGAATCAGCGCGGATCGTTCCATCCATGGGTGCGACTCCGCTGCATCGCAATGTGTGGGTAACCGCCCGCGCGAATGTCGACCTCGCCGGTCCGAGCGCATCGACCGCGACAATCAAGATCAGCCCCGGCTATCTCGTGGGTTGCCAGGTCGATATCAGCGGCGTCAGCGGCACCAACAACGAATCCGCGACCGTGCAGTCGGGCACCATGCCGATCGCACCGACCGAATCCTTCGGCGCCGGAATCACCTTCGGCCCCGGCGCCTCGATCGGCCAGCTGATGCTCGATCTGGAACGGCCCGACGACTACGGGCAGGAATCGCACAAGCGCTACAACAAGATTCCGGGTCCGCACACCAGCGTGACCTGGATCGACGAGACTTTCGCCGTGAACGGCTGCGGCGGTTACGCGCAGGCCCGCGCGTTCGTGGCCGCCGAGATCGACAGCAGCAACTACATCGGCAACGTCGTGCTGTGGGGTCAACCCTTCAGCATCGGCTGATCCGAGCTCTACGCTGGTGAGCGGCGGGCCTGCGGTCCGCCGCTCACTGTCGTCCCGGTGTAGGAGAACCACGTGGCCCCAACAGCTCTCAGCCGGATTGCGGCGCCCACCGCCGCCACCGCTCTCGTCTCCACGGGCTTGGCGATCGTCGTCAACTTGGCCACCGGAAGCATCGATTCGGTGTGGTTGTGGCTCGCCGTCGCCGCCCTGACCGCACTGAGTTTCGGCGTGTCACTGTGGCTGCACAGCCGTCAGCCCGCCGCCGCTCCGGCCGGCGGAATCGTGTTGCACGATGTCGAGGGTGCGGGGGTGACAGCGAAGAACATCCGCTCGACCGGAACCGGTGCCGAGATCACCGGTGGACGGTTCACCGGTGATCTGACCTTCGACGGGATCACCGCCGGGGAGGATCCCGGTACACCGTGAGTGTGGTGACGAGAAGGCAAGGGTGATTGCTCATTTCGGGTTCGCGGCTTCGAGGTCGTCGATGCTGCCGGACATGAGCGTGGGGATATGGGTGGTGAGGTGGTCGATCGGCCAATCCCACCAGGCGACGGCCAGGAGGCGGGCGATGTCCTCCGGGGAGTATCGCGTGCGGATGAGGCGGGCGGGGTTGCCGCCGACGATGCCGTAGTCGGGAACATCGGCGGTCACGACAGAGCTTGTGCTGATGATGGCACCGTGACCGATTCGCACGCCGGGCATCACCGTGACGCCGTTGCCGAACCAGACGTCGTTGCCGACAACGGTGTCGCCACGGCTGGGCAGTCCGGTGAGCAGGTCGAAGTGGTCGGCCCACGACCCGCCCATGGTCGGGAACGGGAAGGTGGAGGGCCCGTCCATACGGTGGTTGGCGCCGTTCATGATGAACCGGGTGCCGGTGCCCAGCGCGCAGAACTTCCCGATGATCAGTTTCTCGGGCCCGTAGTGGTAGAGCACATTGCGGGTTTCGAAGGCGGTCGCGTCGTCGGGGTCGTCGTAGTAGGAGTACTCGCCGACTTCGATCAGCGGCGAGGTCACCAGTGGTTTCAATTGCACGACCCGCGGCTGCCCGGGCATCGGGTGCAGCACGTCCGGATCGGCGGGAACATTTCTCGGCACAGCGAATCTCCTCGGATCAATGGGTAATTCAGATGGACACCGACGGGGCCGGAGCCAGCCGCGCGCGGAACCCATGCAGCGTGGCCGTCCGACTGGCGCATTCAGGGCCGCGAATCTCCTGGGACCAGCAGGCAATTCAGACCGCCGCGGACGCGGCCAGATCCAACTGGGTGCCCCGCCAGCGGGCACGCAGCCGGCGATCGTGACTGACGATCACGATCGCGCCGCGGAACTCCTGCAGCGCGGCCTCCAGTTCCTCGATCAACCCCGGCGACAAATGATTCGTCGGCTCGTCGAGCAGCAGCACATCGACAGGCGCGCTGACCAACCGCGCCAGGGCGAGTCGCTGCCGCTGCCCCGTCGAGAGATCCGCGACGCGAGTGCCGAACTGCTCGCGCTCGAACAGGCCGAGCGACAGCAGCGCGGCATCCGCGCCGTCATCGAGTCGGGCCCAATCGAGGTCCGCGCCGGTCGTGTGCCGCTCATCGGCCGATCCGCCGCCGACCCGAGCCCGGGCCCAGGTCGCAATCGGCCTCTCGGACAGTGCATTCGAGGTCTGGCCGGAGTCGGTCGGTTCCACATCGTGGTGTCGGTGCGATTGCGTGCGCTCGCGATCCGGCACATAGGTTTCGGCGAACGCGGCGAGCAGGGTTTGCCCGGGGACGGCGGGTGGCGGCTCCTGGCCGAGATAGCCGACGCGGCCACGGTGGCGCACCACGCCGGTGTCGGCGCGCAACTGTCCGGCGAGTACACGCAACAGCGTGGTCTTGCCTGCGCCGTTGGGACCGGTGACCAGGAGCCGGTCTCCTGCTGCGAGCGCCAGGTCGATGCGGCCCAGGCGTCCTTCGACGCCTGCGTCGACGGCTTCGAGGAGGGTGCCGCCGACACCGCCGCGCAGGTTCGGCGCGAAGCGCAGCGGTGGCGGGGGCGGCGACACCGGGTCGGCGAGCAGGCGGCGCAGCCGTTCCTCCGCGTTGCGGACGCGGCCGGCCAGCGACTGCTGCACGCGGCCGCCTGCCCGGTCGTAGGCCATCTTGTTGTTGTCGGTCATGGCCCGGCCGGGCGCGACCTGACGGGCGGTGGTGGCCGCGACCTCACGGAGCCGTTCCGTATCGGCGCGCCACCGCGTGTATTCCTGCTCCCACCGGTGACGCGCGGCCGCCTTCTCGGCCAGGAAGCCGCGATATCCATTGCCGTAACGGACAACTCGACGACGATCGGCGTCGACCTCCAGCAGGGTGGTCGCGATCCGTTCGAGGAAGGTGCGATCGTGCGATACGGTCACGGTGGTGCCGCGCCGGCTGCGCAGGTGCTCCTCCAGCCAGGTCAGGGCAGTGTCGTCGAGATGATTGGTGGGTTCGTCCAGCAGCAGCACCTCGGTGCCCGCCGCGAGTACGGCCGCCAGGCGCAGCCGCACCTGTTCGCCGCCGGACAGGGTGGCGACGGTCCGGTCTCGGCCCACCAGGCGCAGACCCAATCCGTGCAGCGCGCGTTCCACCCGGGCATCGGCCTCGTAGCCGCCGCGCAGCTCGAAAACTGTGGTCAGGCGGCTGTATTCGGCCAGCAGCGACTCGTCGTCGGACATGGCGGCTTCCAGCTCACGCAGGCGGCGCTCGATCGAGCGGAGCTCCGCGAGCGCCCGATCGATCACTTCCTGCACCGTCAGACGCGGCGAAAGTCGTTCTTCCTGCGCGAGATAGCCGACGCCGCCATCGGCCTGGACGACGATCGCACCCTCGTCGGGCCGCACCCGCCCGGCGAACAGGCGAAGCAGGGTGGTCTTGCCGGATCCGTTCTCGCCGACGATGCCGGTGCGCTCACCCGCGGTGAGCGCACACGTCACCGCCTCGAGCACCGGCTTCCCGCCGAAGGATTTGCTGACCGCGTGCGCGGTGATCTGGGTTCGCATGGACACACTCCGAAGCATTCGAGGACGAGACGGTCAGGGACCGCAGGACGTGAACACTTCGCAGGAGCATCGGCATAACCTCACTTAGTACGACAACTGTCGCACTAAGGTATCGTCGAGTCGTTGGTTCGTCAAGCGATCGGAGCGTTCCCCGCCGTGCCCTCCCCCGATTCCGTCCGTGCCCGCCCGGGCGGGCGCACCGCGCGCATCCGCACCCAGGTGCTCGACGCGGTGGGCGCCGTCCTGACCGAGCAGGGGTTCGACGCGCTGAGCATCGATGCCGTCGCCGCCCGCTCGGGTGTGCACCGGGCCACGGTGTATCGCCGCTGGCGTGATGTGGGCGGTCTGCTCGCCGACGTGGTGGACGCCGCGGGTGATCTGCCCTGGCAGCCGCGCGATACCGGATCCCTGCACGGCGATCTGACCGCGCTCAATGCCGAGATCCAGGATTCGATGACCGAAACACCGTCCATCGCACTGGCTTTGATCGCGGTGTCGTTCCGGTCCGAGGAAGCCGCGCGGGCCCTGCGCCGCCTGTGGGACGACCGCTACACGCAGTCGGAAGTCATTGTGGAGCGCGCGATCCGGCGCGGCGACCTCCCGCCGGAGGTCGATGCGCGGGCACTGCTGATCGCCGCGACCGCGCCGCTCTATCACCAGCTCGTGCTGCTGCGCACCCCGCCGGACCCCGCACTCGCCGACCGAGCGGCCCGCACCGCCGCCCTCGCGGCGGCCGCGGGTGCGTTCAGCGGTGGGTCAGCACATTGATGACGGCCCCCTGCGGATCGCGGAAGAAGAACCGGCGCACGCCCCACTCCTCATCGGAGAGCGGATGCACGATCTCGAATCCGGCCGCGACGGCCTCCGCGTGCGCGGCGTCGACATCGTCCACCTCGATCGACACCGCCGGATTACAGGGCGCTGTCCGATCTTTCGTCATCAGGCCGAGCTGCGGCGTCGAGGCGTCACCCGGGGACAGCGTCGCGATCCAGCCGTGATTCATGATCACGTCCAGATCGAGTACCCGGCGATACGCCTCGATCGCCTGATCCAGGTTCTCGACACTCACGATCGGCATGATCCGGTGCACGCGCATGCCCCGAATGTAGCCGAACCCTCAGAGTTCTCTCACAGTGCGCGAGCCCGGGAATCCCGGGTCGACGCGGTACCGTCCGGAGGAACGATGAGGAGATCGATGATGACCGGAGCACGCAACGGATTCCTGCTACTCGGCGGGGTGACGTCGCTCGGCGCGGGCGCCCTGCACCTGTTCGCGGCGGGGCTGCACACCGAGCACGCGGCGCTCGCCCGGCTGATGGTGGTGCTGGCGGCGCTCCAGGTCGCGGCCGGGCTGCTGGCATCGGTGAGTACGCGAAAGCCGGTGCCGCTGTCGGTGATCGGGGTGAACCTGGTCGCGGTGGTGGTGTGGGGTTACACGCGGTTCGCGGGGCTGCCGTGGCCCGACGGGCTGGATGCGGCCGAGGCTCCGCAGTTCCTGGACAGCACCTGCGCGGCGCTGGGGCTGCTCGCGATCGCGGGTGCGGCGGTCGCGCTGCTCCGGCCCGAGGCGAAATTGCCGACCGTATCGACGGCGACGGCGGCCGGGCTGGCCGGCGTGCTGGCCGTGGCGGCCATGCTCGGCGGGGCCGGGCACGTGCACAGTCACGACGGCGGCGGCGACCACACGCACGCGGCCGGCGGGGAACACTCGCACGACGGGACCACGTGGCCGCGTCCCTTCGATCCGAAGGCCGCGATCGACGTGTCCGGTGTGCCCGGTGTGACCGCCGACCAGGAGCAGCGGGCGGCCGCGCTGATCCGCAATACGCTCGAGCGCCTGCCCGCGTTCGCGGATGTGTCCACCGTCGGCGCGCTGGGTTTCCGTTCCATCGGTGACGCGGCCACCGGCTACGAGCACTACATCAACATGTCCTACATCCGCGACGACTACTTCCTCGACCCCGCCTACCCCGAGTCCCTGGTCTACAAGGTCGACGGCGACAGCCGAACCCTGGTCTCCGCCATGTACATCGCCAAGGGCAAGAAGATCGACGACCCGGACCTGGTGAACTACGGCGGCTCCCTCATGCAGTGGCACGTCCACGACAACCTGTGCTGGAAACAGGGCGCGGGCGGGCCCGTGGTCGCCGGTGTCACCGACGCCCAGGGCAACTGCCCACCCCAGTCGGTCAACCCGGGCTCCGGCAACCCCATGGTGCACGTCTGGATCGCCGCCCACCAATGCGGCCCCTTCGCCGCCCTCGAGGGCCACGGCGCCGGCCAGGCCACCGGCCGCCGCACCGACACCTGCTCCCACGAACACTCCGGCCACAACTGACCCGAAAAACCCGGCCGCCCAACCATTCCGGGCGGCCGGGCCCGTCAGTCACGAATCGACGGTGTACGACTCACTATCCCGAAACATCCGCGGCGGATTCGAGAAACTGCGCGGCGGTGTCCACCTCCAGCGCCAGGTCCTGCCACTGTGTCAGCTGCTCGAGATCGGAGCAGCCGGTCACTCGGGCTGTGACCGCAGCGTCGACGACGATTCCGCGTCGTTCCAAAATCCGCAGAATCGACTCTTTGATCATGTCGACCCGGCCTTCCGCATGTCCTTTGGCATGCCCTTCGGCCCGGCCGATGGCCTGGTGTTCGTGGGCGAAGTAGCTTTCCCAGTGGTAGTTCTCGATCGCCATGGACACGAGCTCCTCCCACTCCTTTCGGTACCTCTTGGGTACGCATGTGCTGATGTAGTCATGGTAAAGGACGCGCTTGTCGGGCTCGAGGTGTTGCATGGCTTCCAGCGCCATGGCGAGGACATCGTGGCGTTCGGACTCACCGAGGTGGCCGGGAGCCGAGAGCAAGGCAAGCTCAGGCCACTGGTCCGCTTCGGCGACGGTGGTGACAGCGGGCAGGACGCCGGGCCAGTAGGTGCGGGGGCTGAAGACGAAGCCGGGGTGGCCGGTGTCGATCGGGGTGGCGATCTTGGTGGCGCTCCGTTCGTCGGGGCAGAAGGCGAGCAGGACGACCGGGCAGTGCAGGCGTTGGCGGACGTGCGTGATGTAGGCGGGCCAGCTGAATGCGATGCGGTCGAGTTCGTCTCCGGTACAGGAATTCTGGACCTCGTGGATGATCGCGTATTCGGGTTTGTCGGCGCGGCTGCCGACCACGACAATGTCCAGGTGCAGCTCGCCGGGTGAGAGCAGGGTGACGGTTTCGGGCCCGGGACGCCAGCAAGGTAGGTCGGGTACCGGTAGCCCGAGCATGGTGGCGATCCGCGGCGCGACCTCGGCGCGGTTGCGCAGCAGTTGGAGTGGGATTTCGTGGCGGATCGATGGCACGGAGGAGAAGGTAGCCACCGGTTCGAACGCATGTTCTGAAATCCGCTGAAGCTGCCCGATTCGTCCCGCGAGTCGAATCGGCCCGGCGGGTTATCGGCCGTGCTGGGAGTCGAAGGTGGCGGTGCGGGCGCCGAGCAGGAGTTGGGCGCCGGGGTGCAGGGGGTGAGGATGGCCGGGTGGGACGCGGAGCCAGTCGGCGCCGGGGGTGCGCAGGTGGGTGCCGTTGGCGGAGCCGAGGTCGACGACGGTGACGTCCCAGTCGATCAGGCGGATCTCGGCGTGGGTGCGCGACATTCCGCTGGAAGTGTCGTCGAGGCGGACGGGGCGGGCGCCGCGCCGGGCAGCGGCGGAATGCTCGGGTTCGCGGCCGAGGACGCAGTCGGCGTCGAGGATGACGATCGTGCCGTCGTCGAACAGCAGCAGGCCCAGCGGCGGGCGGATGCCGTCGATGAGCGACTCGGACTGGCCCATCCGGATACCGCAGACCGCGCAGAACGCGGCGCGCGGATCGTTGTGGTGCTGGCGGGCACACCGGTGGCCCGCCACGATCGGCGGGCCTCCGGTGGCGGGCGCGAGCACATCACGGAACGGGTCGCGCCGCACCGCCGAGAGCGCGGCGGGCGTGGGCGGCGCGGGCGACACCGGCTCATGGCGCGCCTTGGTCAGCGAATGCGCCCGCGCCACCGCCCGATCCGCGGCCGGGCGGGCCGGATCCCGGGTGGTCAGCCGCTCGTCGGGCACCCGATACACCGGCTCGCCGTACCAGAGCACGCCCCCGGAGCCGGGCACCGCGCCCGCGGTCAGGGTGCACACTCCGCGCACACCGGGCAGATCGAACTCCTGATCCCCCTCGTCCACGAAGACGCCCGCGCCGACCGCGGGCGCGGGCCGCACCAGCCGGTCCACGGTGAACCCCGCCTCGCCGCCGCGCAGCACCTCGCTGCGTTCGGCGCCGGTGAGCACCGCCGTCACCCGCCCGTGCAGGAACACCGCCACCCCGTCGCCGGTCGGCGACAGCACCCCGAATTCGAGCGCGTTGTCGTCACCGAGCCCCATCAGCCAGGTGGTGGCCAGCCGCGCGAAAGCCTTTCCGGTGCGCTGCTTCTCGGATTTCGCCGCCGCCCGCACCAGTCCGCGCAGCTCGAGCAGGGCCGCACCGGCGGCCGACGTCGCGGTCGCGGGCGCATCATCCCGGTTGGCGACCACGATCAGCACGCCGTCCATCCCGGCGACCAGGTGTGTCCCCGCGAGCACTTCGATTTCCGGCAGATCGGTGATGGCCGCCCCCTTCCTTCGTGCCGGATGCTACCGGCAGAAAGCGAAGCGACGCTTGGCATCCAGGGGCCGTCGAGGGCGACGCGGCGGCGAAATCCACCGAACCTGCCACGCCGCCTGCCTTCTCGGACGTACCATCCGTGCGTGGCCGACGCGAACCGTTCCACTCCGCTGCGAGTGCTGGTCTACAGCAACGATGCCGATACTCGGCGCCAAGTCACCATGGCGCTGGGCAAACGCCCGCATCCGGAACTACCGGAACTCGAGTACCTCGAGGTCGCCACCGGCCCGGTGGTGATCGAGCGGATGGACGCGGGCGGAATCGATCTCGCCATCCTGGATGGAGAGTCCGCGCCCACCGGCGGTTTGGGCATCGCCAAGCAGCTCAAGGACGAAATCGAGCACTGCCCACCGGTTCTCGTGCTGACCGGCCGCCCCGACGACGCCTGGCTGGCGAGCTGGTCGCGGGCCGAGGCGGCGGTGTCGCATCCGATCGATCCGATCCAGCTCACCGATACCGTGGTCGCCCTGCTGCGCGAGCGCGCGGCCGCGTGACCCCGACGGCAATAGCCGTTGCACATCAGTTGATCATCGCCGCCCGACCGGCACCTGTCAGCGATCTATGAGCAAACTCGGTCAATTAGGGTGGTCGCGGGCGTCGGTGGTCGATTGCGTCGCACGCAACTCATCGGTAACACCGATACTCACGAGTAGCTCCGACATTCCCGACACCCTGGAACCACCTCGCGGTTCGTCACGTGACACCGCCCGTGGATTACCCCCGTTTCTGTCATGAATCGCAGTTCCGAATTCGATCAAAGACGGGAACCAATCGGGTAGCCTGCCCCGGGTTCAGTTGTAGTCTGTGCCGTAGCTCACACGAGCGCGGGCACGGTATCGAACCCGCTCCGACCGACCGGTCGACATTCACAGTGGCCCCAGCTCACAAGGAGGGGAAACCAATGGAGATGCCCACCCTCGTATTGGGCGCGGTAGCAGCCGCGTTCGCGATCTTCTCGATCATCATGGCGTCGCTCGTCGGCCCCAAGCGCTACAACCGCGCGAAGATGCAGGCCTACGAGTGCGGTATCGAACCGACGCCGCACGCCGTCTCCGCTGGTCCGGGAAACAATGCGGGGCAACGGTTTCCGGTGAAGTACTACCTCACCGCCATGCTCTTCATCATCTTCGACATCGAGATCGTCTTCCTCTACCCGTGGGCCGTGCACTTCGACGCGCTCGGCGTCTTCGGCTTCGCCGCCATGGCCCTGTTCGTCGTCAATGTCTCCGTCGCCTATGCCTACGAGTGGAGCCGTGGCGGGCTCAGTTGGGACTGAAACAGCAATGGGTCTCGAAGAAAAGCTGCCCAGCGGATTCCTGCTGAGCACCGTGGAGGATTTCGCCGGCTACCTGCGCAAGGGTTCGCTGTGGCCGGCCACCTTCGGCCTCGCCTGCTGCGCCATCGAGATGATGGCAACGGGCGCAGGCCGTTTCGACATCGCCCGGTTCGGCATGGAAGCCTTCCGCGCCTCGCCCCGCCAGGCCGATCTGATGATCGTCGCCGGGCGGGTCAGCCAGAAGATGGCGCCGGTGCTGCGCCAGGTGTACGACCAGATGACCGAGCCGAAATGGGTGCTGGCCATGGGGGTTTGCGCCTCCTCGGGCGGCATGTTCAACAACTACGCCATCGTGCAGGGCGTAGACCACGTGGTCCCGGTCGACATCTATCTGCCCGGCTGCCCGCCGCGCCCGGAGATGCTGCTGAACGCGATCATCACCCTGCACGAGAAGATCCAGCAGATGCCGCTCGGCGTGAACCGTGAGGAGGCGATCCGGGCCGCCGAAGCCGCCGCACTCGCCTCGACCCCGACCATCCGGATGGAGGGGCTGCTGCGATGACCTTCGACTCCCCCGACAACACCCGCTCCGAGATCGACGCCGCCGCCACCGCGGGCCCCGAGGGCACCCTGCCGGTGGACCAGCCTCCGGTCACCGCCGAGGAGGTGATCGGCGTGCGGCGCGGCATGTTCGGGATCAGCGACACCGGCGACACCTCCGGGTACGGCCGGCTGGTCCGCCCGGTCGCGCTGCCCGGCGGTAGCCATCCGCCCTACGGCGGCTACTTCGACGAACTGGTGGCCACGCTGCGAGCCGCGCTCGGCGGCGCCGATCTCACCTTGGAGACCGTGCTGGAAAAGGTCGTGGTGTTCCGCGGCCAGCTCACCCTGCACGTGCGCCGCGAGCACCTGATCGCCGTCGCGCGGACGCTGCGCGACGATCCGGCCCTGCGCTTCGAGCTGTGCCTGGGCGTCAGCGGCGTGCACTATCCGCAGGACACCGGCCGCGAACTGCACACGATCTATCCCCTCATGTCGATCACGCACAATCGCCGGGTGCGGCTGGAAGTGTCCGCGCCCGACGCGGATCCGCACATTCCGTCGCTGTTCGAGGTGTATCCCACCGTCGATTGGCACGAGCGGGAAACCTACGACTTCTTCGGCATCCTCTTCGACGGACATCCGTCGCTGACCCGCATCACCATGCCGGACGACTGGCGCGGTCATCCCCAGCGCAAGGACTACCCGCTCGGCGGGATCCCGGTCGAATACAAGGGCGCGCGCATCCCGCCGCCCGACGAGCGGAGGGCATACAGCTAGTGAACGACATCGACACACTCCCCGCGGTGACCGTCGCCGGTCAGGACTGGGGTCAGGTCAGCGCGGCGCTGAAGGAATCGGCCGGCGAGGGCGCGGCCGAGGAACGCATCGTGGTCAATATGGGACCGCAGCACCCGTCCACGCACGGTGTGCTGCGGCTCATTCTGGAGATCGAGGGCGAGACCGTCGTCGAGGCGCGCTGCGGCATCGGTTATCTGCACACCGGGATCGAGAAGAACCTCGAGTTCCGGAACTGGACCCAAGGCGTCACCTTCGTCACCCGGATGGACTATCTCTCGCCGTTCTTCAACGAGACCGCCTACTGCCTCGGGGTGGAGTCCCTGCTCGACATCACCGAGCAGATTCCCGAGCGCGCCAGCGTGATTCGCGTGCTGCTGATGGAGTTGAACCGGATCTCCTCGCATCTGGTGGCCCTGGCCACCGGCGGGATGGAGCTGGGCGCACTGACCCCGATGCTGTTCGGTTTCCGCGAGCGAGAACTGATCCTGGACGTCTTCGAGACGATCACCGGTCTGCGCATGAACCACGCCTACATCCGCCCGGGCGGGCTGGCCCAGGATCTTCCGGACGACGGCGTGCAGAAGGTCCGCGAATTGCTGGACCTGATGCCGAAACGCCTGCGGGACATGGAGCATCTGCTCACCCAGAACCCGATCTGGAAGGCACGCACCCAGGACATCGGGTACCTGGATCTGACCGGCTGCATGGCGCTGGGCATTACCGGCCCGGTGCTGCGCGCCACCGGATTGCCGCACGATCTGCGCAAGTCGCAGCCCTACTGCGGATACGAGAACTACGAATTCGACATTCCCACCACCACCGGCTGCGACTGCTACGGCCGCTATCTGATCCGGGTGGAGGAGATGAAGGAATCGCTCAAGATCGTCGAGCAGTGCCTGGACCGGCTGCGGCCGGGCCCGGTCATGGTGGAGGACAAGAAGATCGCCTGGCCCGCGGATCTGGAACTGGGCCCGGACGGACTCGGCAACTCCCCCAAGCACATCGGCAAGATCATGGGCACGTCCATGGAGGGACTCATCCACCACTTCAAACTGGTTACCGAGGGCATTCGGGTGCCTGCGGGCCAGGTGTACACGGCCGTGGAATCCCCGCGCGGCGAGCTCGGCGTGCACATGGTCAGTGACGGCGGCACCCGGCCCTATCGCGTGCACTACCGCGACCCCTCGTTCACGAATCTGCAAGCGGTGGCGGCGATGTGCGAGGGCGGGATGGTCGCTGACGTCATCGCCTCGGTCGCCAGCATCGATCCGGTGATGGGTGGTGTGGACCGATGACGGAGATACTGCTGAAACTGTCGACTCGGCCCGAGCCGTTCCCGCTGTTCGTGCGGGAGCGGCTCGAGGTCGACGCCAAGGCGATCATCGCCCGGTATCCGGTGGCCCGCTCGGCCCTGCTGCCGATGCTGCATCTGGTGCAGGCCGAGGAGGGTTTCGTCTCCGGCACCGGCATCGAATTCTGTGCCGACATGCTGGGTTTGACGGGCGCGGAGGTGACCGCGGTCGCCACCTTCTACTCCATGTTCCGGCGCACCCCGACCGGTACGTACCACGTCGGGGTGTGTACGAACACCCTGTGCGCCGTGATGGGCGGCGACGCGATCCTCGCCCTGCTGGAAAAGCACCTGGGGATCGAGCACGGTGACACCACCGCGGACGGCGCGATCACCCTCGAGCACATCGAATGCAACGCGGCCTGCGATTTCGCGCCTGTGGTCATGGTGAACTGGGAATTCTTCGACAACCAGACCCCGGAATCGGCGCAGGCCCTGGTCGACGCGCTGCGCGCGGGTCAGCCGGTCACGCCCACCCGCGGCGCGACCTTGTGCACGTTCCAGCAGACCGCCCGCATCCTGGCCGGTTTCCCCGACGAGCGCCCCGGCGTGCTCGACGGCCCCGCGGGCGAGGCGACGCTGGCCGGCCTGCGGAGCGCGCGGGAGGAGAACGCATGACCACCGCCCTCACACCGGTCCTGTCCCGGTACTGGGATGATCCGCAATCCTGGACCCTGGATACATACACCCGTCATGACGGGTACGAGGCACTGCGCAAAGCACTCCGGATGGAACCGGACACCGTCATCCAGACCGTGAAGGACGCCGGGCTGCGAGGTCGCGGCGGCGCGGGCTTCCCCACCGGTCTGAAATGGGGATTCATCCCGCAGGGCCCGGGCCCGGACGGCATCACCAAACCGCACTACCTGGTGGTCAACGCCGACGAGTCGGAACCGGGGACCTGCAAGGACATTCCGCTCATGCTGGCCAGCCCGCACGCCCTGATCGAGGGGGTGATCATCGGCTCCTACGCGATCCGGGCGAACACCGCGTTCATCTACGTGCGCGGCGAGGTGGTACCGGTGCTGCGCCGGTTGCAGGCCGCCGTCGAACAGGCCTACGCGGCAGGCTATCTCGGCAAGAACATCCTCGGCTCGGGCTACGACCTGGATCTGGTCGTGCACGCGGGCGCGGGCGCCTACATCTGCGGTGAGGAGACCGCGCTGCTGGACTCCCTGGAGGGGCGGCGCGGACAGCCGCGGCTGCGCCCGCCGTTCCCGGCGGTCGCCGGGCTCTACGCGTGCCCGACCGTGGTCAACAATGTGGAATCGATCGCGTCCGTACCGCCGATCCTGCTCAACGGCATCGAGTGGTTCCGGTCCATGGGCAGCGAGAAATCACCCGGATTCACGCTGTACTCGCTGTCGGGCCACGTCGCGCGGCCGGGGCAATACGAAGCGCCCCTGGGGATCACGCTGCGGGAACTGCTCGACTACGCGGGCGGGGTGCGTGCCGGGCACACGGTGAAGTTCTGGACCCCCGGCGGATCCTCGACCCCGCTGTTCACCGACGAGCACCTCGACGTCCCGCTCGATTACGAGGGCGTGGCCGCCGCCGGATCCATGCTGGGCACCAAGGCATTGCAGATCTTCGACGACACCACCTGCGTGGTGCGCGCCGTGCTGCGCTGGACCGAGTTCTACGCGCACGAGTCCTGCGGCAAATGCACCCCGTGCCGCGAAGGGACCTACTGGCTGGTCCAGCTGCTGAAGCGGGTCGAAGCGGGCCGGGGCACCGAATCGGATCTGGCCAAACTGCTCGATATCAGCGACACCATCAACGGCAAGTCGTTCTGCGCGCTCGGTGACGGCGCGGCCAGCCCGATCGTCTCCTCGCTGAAGTACTTCCGCGACGAGTACGTCGCGCATCTCGAGGGCGCGGGTTGTCCGTTCGATCCGGCGCGCAGCACCGCGTGGGCGGAAGGAGAGGCGAAATGACTGCATCGCGCAGCGATTCCGTGCGGGGTGGTGGTCGGGCGACAGGTGGGCCATCGACGGTCGGTTCGAACGATAGTGGTGTGTTGCCGGCCGAAATGGTGACCGTGACCATCGACGGCACCGCGGTCAGCGTGCCGCCCGGCACCCTGGTGATCCGGGCCGCCGAACTCGTCGGCATCCAGATTCCGCGCTTCTGCGACCATCCCCTGCTCGATCCGGTGGGTGCCTGCCGGCAGTGCATCGTGGAGGTGGAGGGCCAGCGCAAACCGGTCGCCTCCTGCACCCAGGTGGTCAGCGACGGCATGGTGGTGCGCACCCAGCTCACCTCCCAGGTCGCCGACAAGGCCCAGGAGGGTGTGATGGAGCTGCTGCTCATCAACCATCCACTGGACTGCCCGGTCTGCGACAAGGGCGGCGAATGCCCGCTACAGAATCAGGCCATGTCCTCCGGGCGGCCGGAGACCCGGTTCGACGGCGTGAAACGCACCTACCCCAAACCGATTCCGCTGTCCTCGGCGGTGCTGCTGGACCGGGAACGCTGCGTGCTCTGCGCACGCTGCACCCGCTTCTCCCAGCAGGTCGCCGGCGACCCGTTCATCGAGCTGATGGATCGCGGTGCGCTGCAACAGGTCGGCACCGCCCAGGCCGAACCGCTGGACTCCTACTTCTCCGGCAATACCGTGCAGATCTGCCCGGTCGGCGCGCTCACCGGCACCAGCTACCGGTTCCGGGCCCGCCCCTTCGACCTGGTCTCGAGCCCCAGCGTCTGCGAGCACTGCGCCTCCGGCTGCGCTCAGCGCACCGACCATCGGCGCGGAAAAGTCCTGCGCCGCTTGGCCGGTGACGATCCGCAGGTCAACGAGGAATGGAACTGCGACAAAGGCCGCTGGGCCTTCACCTACGCCACCGAACGCGACCGGATCACCACGCCGCTGGTGCGCGGCTGGGACGGCACCCTGCAACCGGTCTCCTGGTCGGAGGCGCTGGCCGCCGCCGCCGAGGGGCTGGCCGCGGCGTTCGGCAACGCGGGCGTGCTGGTCGGCGGACGGGTCACCGAGGAGGACGCCTACGCCTACAGCAAGTTCACCCGAATCGCCCTGGGCAGCAACGATATCGACTTCCGCACCCGGGTGCATTCGGCCGAGGAGGCGGACTTCCTGGCCGCCCGGGTGGCCGGGCAGGGTGTGCGCGTCGACTACGACAGCCTCGAGCGCGCGCCGATCGTGCTGCTCGCCGGTTTCGAACCGGAGGAGGAGTCGCCGATCATCTACCTGCGCCTGCGCAAGGCCGCCCGCAAGCGCGGCCTGCCCGTCTACTCGCTGGCGCCGTACGCCTCGCGCGGCCTGGAGCGCATGTCCGGCACCCTGCTGAGCACCGCGCCGGGCGCGGAACCGCATGTGCTGGAGGCACTTCGGACCGGCGCCGCCGAGATCGCCGACACCGCCGGGCGGCTGCTGCGCCGGCCCGGCGCGGTCATCCTGGTCGGCGAACGGCTGGCCGGGATTCCCGGCGCGCTCTCGGCGGCGGCTCATCTCGCCGAGGAGACCGGGGCCGCGCTGGCCTGGGTGCCGCGCCGCGCCGGTGAACGCGGCGCGGTGGAGGCCGGCGCGCTGCCCGGGCTGCTGCCCGGCGGTCGTCCGGTCGCCGATTCCGCTGCCCGCCACCAGGTTCGGGAAGCATGGAACGTCACCGAGCTGCCCGCGACACCGGGCCGCGACACCGCGGGCATCCTGGATGCCGCCGCCGGGCTGGGCGCATTGGTCATCGGCGGCGTCGACATCACCGACCTGCCCGATCCGAGCGCCGCGCTGGCCGCCATCGACGCCGCCCGCTTCGTGGTGAGCCTGGAATTGCGGCACGGCCCGGTCACCGACCGGGCCGACGTCGTCTTCCCGGTCGCCACCGCGATGGAGAAATCCGGCACCTTCCGCACCTGGGAGGGCCGCCCGCGCCGATTCGAGGCGGCCCTCGGCGAATCCATGGTGACCCGTGCGCCCGCGCAACTGTCCGACGGCCGGGTGCTGCACGCCATCGCCGACGAGATGCGGGTGCGGCTCGAACTGCCCGACGCCGCGGCGGCCCGCGCCGAACTCGCCGAACTCGGCGTGTGGGACGGCCAGCCCGTGCCCGCGCCCGAGCATCGGCCGCATCCGATCACCCAGCCCACCCAGGGCTCGGCGGTACTGGCGTCCTGGCACATGCTGCTCGATCAGGGCCGCATGCAGGACGGGGAACCGAATCTCGCCGGTATCGCCCAGCCCGCGGTGGTCCGCCTCTCCCCCGCCACCGCCGCGGAAATCGGTGCAGCACAGGACGAACAGGTCACCGTCGGCACGCGGCACGGACAGATCACGCTGCCGCTGCTGATCACGCCGATGCCCGACCGGGTGGTGTGGGTGCCACAGAATTCGCCGGGCTGCTCGATCACCGAACAGCTCGCCACCGTGCCCGGCGGCGTCGTCGAGATCCGGCGCGGATCGCACGCGCGGATGGCAGGAGCGCAGCCCGCGGAGCGACCAGAAGCAAAGGAACACCGTCATGAGTGATCTCAGTCTTTTCGGCCACGATCCATTGTGGCTGGTGGTCGCGAAATCCTTGGCCATCTTCGTCTTCCTGCTGCTCACCCCGATGATCGCGGTGGTCGCGGAACGAAAGATCGTGGCGCGCATGCAGATGCGCGTCGGACCCAACCGGGTCGGCCCGAAGGGCTCGCTGCAAGCGGTCGCCGACGGCGTGAAGATGGCGCTCAAAGAGGACATCATCCCGGCCATCGTCGACAAGCCGATCTACATCCTGGCGCCGATCATCTCGGTGATCCCGGCGTTCATGGCGTTCGCGGTGATCCCGCTGGGCGGAGAGGTCTCCATCGCCGGGGAGCGCACCGCGCTCCAGCTCACCGACCTGCCGGTGGCGGTGCTCTACATCCTGGCGATCACCTCGATCGGCGTGTACGGCATCGTGCTGGCCGGCTGGGCCTCCGGATCGACCTATCCGCTGCTGGGCGGGCTCCGCTCGACCGCGCAGGTGATCTCCTACGAGATCGCGATGGCGCTGTGCTTCGCCGCGGTGTTCCTGCACGCGGGCACCATGTCCACCTCGGGCATCGTCTCCGCGCAGCATCCGACCTGGTTCGTGTTCCTGCTGCTGCCCTCGTTCCTGATCTACTGCGTGTCCATGGTCGGCGAGACCAACCGCGCGCCCTTCGATCTGCCCGAGGCCGAGGGCGAGCTGGTCGGCGGCTTCCACACCGAGTACTCCTCGCTCAAGTTCGCCATGTTCATGCTCGCCGAATACGTGAACATGGCAACGGTTTCCGCGCTGGCCACCACCCTGTTCCTGGGCGGCTGGCACGCGCCGTGGCCGTTCACCATGATCCCGGGCGCGGACGCCGGCTGGTGGGGTCTGCTGTGGTTCGTCGCGAAGGTGTGGACGTTCCTGTTCGTATTCATCTGGCTGCGCGGCACGCTGCCCCGCATGCGCTACGACCAGTTCATGAATCTGGGCTGGAAGCTGCTGATCCCGGTGTCGCTGCTGTGGGTGATGCTGGTGGCCGGGGCCCGGGTCGCCGAGGCCGAAGGGCTGCGCATCCAGACCCCGCTGCTGGTCGGCGGCGGCCTCCTGATCACGGCGCTGATGATCGGCATGTTCCTGCGGGCCGGACGGAGGCCGGGGCTGCCGCCGCTGCCCGAGGAACCGGTGACGACCGCGGAATCCGGTGTGTTCCTGGGTTTTCCGACTCCTCCGCTGCCCGCGGGCCAGAACCATATCGACGCCACCAAGGGCAATATCCTCGAACCGCTGTCCGGATTCGCGGTCACCGCGGCGACCATGTTCAAGAAGCCGAACACCGAGTACTACCCGGAGAAGAAGGAGCCGACCGCGCCGCGCTACCACGGGCGGCACCAGCTCAACCGGCACCCGGACGGCCTGGAGAAGTGCATCGGCTGCGAGCTGTGCGCGTGGGCCTGCCCCGCCGACGCGATCTTCGTCGAAGGCGCGGACAACACCGAGGACGAACGCTTCTCGCCGGGTGAGCGCTACGGGCGGGTCTACCAGATCAACTATCTGCGCTGCATCGGCTGCGGCCTGTGCATCGAGGCCTGCCCGACCCGGGCGCTGACCATGACCAACGACTACGAGCTCACCGACGACAATCGGGCCGACCTGATCTACGAGAAGCAGAACCTGCTCGCGCCGCTGCAACCCGGCATGCAGGCCCCGCCGCACGCCATGCACCCCGGATCCACCGAGGGCGACTACTACCGCGGCACCATCCCCGCGAGCGAGCCCGAAGGAGCGGCCCGGTGAACGAATTCCTGCTCGCCGCAGAGCCTTTGACCCGCGCCGACACCGGCGAAACCGTACAGTTCTGGATTCTCGCCCCGCTGGCCGTGCTCGGCGCGCTCGGCATGGTCTTCGCCGCCAAGGCGGTGCACTCGGCGATCTGCCTGGCCGCCACCATGATCGCGCTGGCGGTCATGTACATCGCCCAGGACGCGCTGTTCCTGGGTGTGGTGCAGATCGTGGTCTACACCGGCGCGGTGATGATGCTGTTCCTGTTCGTGCTCATGCTGGTCGGCGTCGACTCCGCGGAATCGCTGAAGGAGACCATCCGAGGTCAGCGCGCGGCCGCGGCGGCGGTCGGGGTCGGGTTCGGCATCCTGTTCATCAGCGGAATCGCCAACGGGATCCGGGATTCCGGAATCACGTTCCCGGCCGAGGGATTCGCCGGGCGCGACGTGATCGGCGAACTCGCCGAGCTGATCTTCGTGAAGTACGTCTGGGCTTTCGAGTTGACCGGCGCGCTGCTGATCGCCGCCACCATCGGCGCCATGGTGCTGGCGCACCGCGATCAGCTCGAACCGAAGCTGGGGCAGCGCGAACTGTCGCGGCTGCGCTTCCGCGACGGCAAGAGCCGCGCTACCCCGCTGCCCACCCCGGGCGTGTACGCCCGGCACAACGCGGTCGATGTACCGGCGCGACTGCCCGACGGCTCCTTCGCCGAACAGTCGGTCAGCACCATCCTGCGGCAACGCCGCGACAAAGCACTCACCCAGGCAGCCGTGGTCTCGGTCGGCGCGGACGCCGCCGAGATCACCCAGGCAGACGAGGAAGGCACGCGGTGAACCCTGAGAACTACCTGTTCCTGTCCGCCCTGCTGTTCACCATCGGCGCGGCCGGAGTGCTGTTGCGGCGCAACGCCATCGTGGTGTTCATGTGCATCGAGCTGATGCTCAACGCCGTGAACCTGGCGTTCGTCACCTTCGCCCGGCTGCACTCCAACCTGGACGGTCAGGTCTTCGCGTTCTTCACGATGGTCGTCGCGGCGGCCGAGGTCGTGGTGGGACTGGCGATCATCATGACCATCTTCCGCGCCCGCCGCTCGACCTCGGTCGACGACGCCAACCTGCTGAAGTTCTGATATGGAGACGGCAACGCTCTGGCTGATGCCCGCCCTGCCGCTGGCAGGCGCCGTAATCCTCTTGCTCACCGGTCGTTTCAGCGACAAGTGGGGTCATCTGCTCGGCACCGTCGCCGCGCTGGCCTCCTTCGGTTTCGCCGCGGTCGCCTTCTTCGGGATGCTGGGCCGCGCCGACGCCGCCCGCGCCGTGCACACCGAACTGTTCCAGTGGGTGCCGGTGGCGGGCCTGAACGTCGGCTTCGGGCTCCAAGTGGACCAGCTGTCCATGTGTTTCGCGCTGCTGATCACCGGTGTGGGCTCGCTGATCCACATCTACTCGATCGGCTATATGGCCCACGATCCGAACCGGCGCCGATTCTTCGCCTACCTGAACCTGTTCCTGGCGGCCATGCTGGTGCTGGTGCTGGCGGACAACTACCTGGTGCTGTTCCTCGGCTGGGAGGGCGTCGGCCTGGCCTCCTACCTGCTGATCGGGTTCTGGCACGAAAAGCCCACCGCGGCAACGGCGGCCAAGAAGGCGTTCGTGGTCAACCGGGTCGGCGACATGGGGCTGGCCATCGCGCTGTTCACCATGTTCGCCACCTTCGGCTCGATCGACTTCGGCGAGGTCTTCGCGGCCGCGCCGCGCGCCACCGAGGGCACACTCACCGCGATCGGGCTCTTGCTGCTGCTGGGCGCCTGCGGTAAATCCGCGCAGGTACCGCTGCAATCCTGGCTCGGGGACGCGATGGAGGGTCCGACCCCGGTGTCGGCGCTCATCCACGCGGCCACCATGGTCACCGCCGGCGTCTACCTGATCGCGCGATCCGGGCCGATCTTCGACCTGGCGCCCGGCGCGCAACTCGGCGTCGTCGTCGTCGGGGCGGTCACCCTGCTGTTCGGCGCGATCATCGGCTGCGCCAAGGACGACATCAAGAAGGCCCTGGCCGCGTCCACCATGAGCCAGATCGGCTACATGTTCCTCGCGGCCGGACTCGGGCCCGCCGGCTACGCGTTCGCGATCATGCACCTGCTGACCCACGGCTTCTTCAAGGCGGGGCTGTTCCTCGGGGCCGGCTCGGTCATGCACGCGATGAACGACGAAACCGATATGCGCCGCTACGGCGGACTGCGCACCCTGCTGCCGGTCACCTTCGCCACCTTCGGGCTCGGGTATCTGGCGATCATCGGCGTGCCGCCGTTCGCGGGGTTCTTCTCCAAGGACAAGATCATCGAGACCGCCTTCAACGCCGGTGGCGCCAAAGGCTGGACGCTCGGCACGGTCGCGCTGCTCGGCGCGGGCCTGACCGCGTTCTACATGACCCGGGTCATGCTGATGACGTTCTTCGGCAAGCGCCGCTGGCGCCCGGACACCCACCCGCACGAGGCGCCGGTCAGCATGGGCGGTCCGATGATCCTGCTGGCCATGGGCTCGGTATTCGCCGGTGTGCTGCTGGTCATGGGCTCGGCGTTGCAGAACTGGCTGGCTCCGGTCGTCGGCGAACAGCATGTCGAGCATGTGCTGCCCGCCTGGGTCGTCACGGTGCTGGCGCTGAGCGTGGTCGTGATCGGCGTCGGTGTCGCCTACCGCGAATACGCGCTGGGCGAGATCCCGCAGACCGCACCGGTTCCGGCGAGCCCGCTCACCGTGGCGGCCCGCCGCGACCTCTACGGCGACGCGTTCAACGAGGGCGTGTTCATGCGGCCGGGCCGGCACGCCACCCGCGCGCTGGTCTTCCTCGACAACCGCGGCGTCGACGGAATCGTCAACGGGACAGCCGCTTTCATCGGCGGGCTGTCGGGCCGGATGCGGCGGGTGCAGACCGGTTTCGTCCGCTCCTACGCACTGTCCATGTTCACCGGCGCCGCCCTGGTCGCCGCCGCGCTGCTGGCGGTGAGGATCTGGTGACCGAACCCCGACCTGCTCCCCGAAGTGAAGGAAGGCTGCGGTGAACAACTACCCCTGGTTGACCACCCTGTGGTTGCTGCCGGTCGTCGGCGCGGCGCTGGTGTTCGTCCTCCCGGCCACGCGGCCGACCCTGGCCCGCGGCGTCGCATTCGTCGTCGCGCTGGCCACGGTGGTGTTCGCCGTCGTGCTGGCCGTGCGCTTCGAACCCGGCGGCGCGCAGTACCAGTTCGTCGAATCCCACGAGTGGATCCCGGCTTTCGGCGCGGGCTACACCCTCGGGCTCGACGGTATCGCGATGGTCCTGGTACTGCTCACCACCGCGCTGGTACCGCTACTGATCCTGGCGGGCTGGCACGACGACCGCGAGGTGGGCGACGGCAAGCGGGTGATCCACACCTACCTGGCGCTGACGCTGCTGGTCGAGGCCATGGTGCTGGTGTCGTTCGTCGCGCTGGACATCCTGCTGTTCTACGTCTTCTTCGAAGCCATGCTGATCCCGATGTACTTCCTGATCGGCGGCTTCGGGCCCAGCGGCGCGGACACCGCGCTGCGGCGTCAGCGCGCGCGGGCCGCGGTGAAGTTCCTGCTGTACAACCTGTTCGGCGGACTCGTCATGCTTGCCGCGGTGATCGGCCTCTACGTGCTCACCGCCCGCGAATCCCTCGGCCCCGGCGGCAGCGGCAGTTTCGACCTGCGGGTCGTGGTCGCGGCCGCCAACTCCGGTCAGCTCGGCGCGGGTCCCGCGGTGCTGAACGCGCTGTTCCTCGGCTTCATGTTCGCCTTCGCGGTGAAGGCGCCGCTGTGGCCGCTGCACACCTGGCTGCCCGATGCCGCCGTCGCCGCCACACCGTCGAGCGCGGTACTCATGATGGCCATCGTGGACAAGGTCGGCACCTTCGGCATGCTGCGCTACTGCCTGACCCTTTTCCCCGACGCCGCGCAAACCTATGCGCCGCTGGTGATCACGCTCGCGGTGATCGGCATCATCTACGGCGCGGTCCTGGCCATCGGCCAGACCGACGTGATGCGCCTGATCGCCTACACCTCGATCTCGCACTTCGGATTCATCATCCTCGGCATCTTCGCCATGACCAGCCAGGCCCAGACCGGCGCCACGCTCTACATGGTCAACCACGGGATCTCCACCGCCGCGCTGTTCCTGGTGGCCGGATTCCTGGTGTCGCGCCGGGGCACCCGCCTGATCGCCGACTACGGCGGCGTCCAGAAGGTGGCGCCGATCCTGGCCGGCACCTTCTTCATCGCCGGCCTGGCCACCCTGTCACTGCCCGGGCTGGCGCCGTTCGTCAGCGAATTCCTGGTCCTGGTCGGCACATTCAGCCGCTACCAGGTCGCCGCGGTGGTCGCCTCGGCCGCGCTGGTCCTGGCCGCACTGTATGTCCTGTGGCTCTATCAGCGCATGATGACCGGGCCGGTGACCAAGGACAACGATCGCATCCACGACCTGGTCCCCCGCGAACTCGCCGTCGTCGTCCCGCTGATCGCCGCGCTGATCTTCCTCGGGCTGTACCCGAAACCGGTGCTGGACTTCATCGATCCCGCGGTGGGCCACACGCTCAGCACCATCGGACGCAGCGATCCCGAACCGTCCGTCCCCGCCGTCACCGAGGCCGGACCCAGCCACGGAGGTACGCACAAGTGAGCACCGCAGTTCTCGCGGCCACCGTGCCCGCGCCCAGTATCGAATACCACCTGATCCTGCCCATGCTGCTGGTCTTCGGCGCGGCCGTGGCCGGCGTGCTGGTCGAGGCGTTCGTGCCGCGGCCCGCCCGCTACGTGACGCAGGTGGCGGTGGCCGTGCTCGGCCTCGGCACGGCGCTGGCCGCGGTGATCGGACTGGCCGGCACCTCCGCGACCGCGATCGTCGACGCGGTGGCGATCGACGGGGTCGGCCTGTTCCTCCAGGGCACCATCCTGGTGGTCGCGCTGTTCGGGATCGCGTTCATGGCCGAACGCCGCGGCCAGCCGATCATCCGGCGCTCCGGCCCCGGCACCTGGACACTCGATGCCGCCCGCCCGCGCCTGGTCGACGCGTTCACCCCGCAGGCCTCCGCGGTGCCCGGCAGCGCCGCCGAACGCACGGCCGAACGGTCCGGGCTGGCCACCACCGAGGTGTTCCCGCTGACCATGCTCACCGTCGGCGGCCTGCTGCTGTTCCCCGCCGCCAACGATCTGCTCACCATGTTCGTCGCCCTCGAAGTGCTGTCGCTGCCGCTGTATCTGCTGTGCGGACTGGCCCGACGGCAGCGGCTGCTCTCCCAGGAGGCGGCGCTGAAATACTTTCTGCTGGGCGCGTTCTCGTCCGCGTTCTTCCTCTACGGCGTCGCCCTGCTCTACGGCCAGGCCGGCACCGTGCGCCTGGCCGGGATCTCCGACGCGCTGATCGCCCATCCCTCCAACGCGCTGCTGGCCCTGCTCGGCGTGGCCATGCTGGCGGTCGGGCTGCTGTTCAAGATCGGCGCAGTGCCGTTCCAGTCCTGGGTGCCCGATGTCTACCAGGGCGCGCCGACACCGGTCACCGCGTTCATGGCGGCCGCCACCAAGATCGCGGCGGTGGGCGCGCTGCTGCGGGTCATCCAGATCGGCGTGCCCAGCCTGCGCGACGACTGGCGGCCGGTGCTCGCGGCCGTCGCCATCGCCACCATGGCGGTGGGCGCGGTACTCGCGATCACCCAGACCGATGTCAAACGCATGCTCGCCTACTCCTCGGTCGCGCACGCCGGTTTCCTCATGGTCGGCCTCACCGCCGCCACCGACGCGGGCACCGCCGCGATCCTGTTCTATCTGGCCGCCTACGGACTCGGCACGATCGGCGCGTTCGCGGTGGTCAGCCTGGTGCGCGCACCCGACGGCACCGAGGCGACCGCACTGGGGCAGTGGGCCGGGCTCGGCCGCCGTTCACCGTGGCTGGCTTCGCTGTTCGCGCTGTTCCTGCTCTCGTTCGCCGGCCTGCCCCTGACCTCCGGCTTCGTCGGTAAGTTCGCGGTGTTCCAAGCGGCGGCCGCCGACCACGCCCCGTACCTGGTGATCGTCGGTGTCGTATGCAGCGCCATCGCGGCATTCTTCTACATCCGGGTGATCGTGCTGATGTTCTTCACCGAACCGCCCGCCGAACCGCCGATGATCGTGACACCTCGGCTCACCTGGTCGATCGTGCTCGCCGCAGGCGCGGTGACACTGGCCCTCGGCCTGTTCCCCCAGCCGCTGCTCGATCTCGCCGAGAACGCGGCGGTGTTCGTGCGCTGAACCGGCTCGAAGACCGCTAAATACTGCAATGCCACCAGATCCACAGGTCTTGACAACATTTCGCCGCCACAGCAGAGAATACCCAAGAATGGAGGAAGTGGAGACCCGCCCTGCGTGTTCGACGAATCGGTGAGCAAATGACTGGTATTGATGTTTCGCTACCCGGGGTGGGTCTGCTGGCAATCAAGGAATCCCGTGTCAAGCGCCGCGCATGGTTGAACGACGCGATCAGTGCCCTGGAGGAGGACTTTCGGATCACGGCGGAAATGCTCGGGAAGGACGAACGCGGACTGCCCAACGTATACGAAACCAAGTATCTGACCATGGCCGGAGCCGACAGCCTGCAACCGATGGCAGGCGAGTTGATCACCCAGATCCACCTGGGTGTAAAGAGAATGGAACGACAGGGCCGGAGCCTGCTATCCGAGCGCACCGACATACTGGGCCATATCAAGAAGCGGGACGTGGGGCTCACAACGGAGACAGCGGATCTCCGTGAAGGTCTGAGTCTCGTGGCGAAGCTCATCAATGGGCTGCCCTGGCATACCTTGTTCTCCAGACCATGGACCGACACGGTGATACGGACTATTCAGTCGAACCACTTTCGCCTCAAAGACATTCGCGAGGGCATCATCACTCTGGTCCGTACCGTCGTCCGCAGTGTGGACTGGGCCGAGACCGTCGCGGCCAACCCGCACGATCTCACTCCGGATCAAGCACGGGACGAGAACCAGAAGAACCTGCAGCTGATCGGGAAGGAGTTGGGGACCGTTGTCGACGGAAGGTTGGTACGTATCGGCGACCCCCAACTCCCCGATGCGGGTCTCGCCGTCGCGCGGGTCGCTGGACGCGCAGGCAAGAGCCTCGCCCTCGGTGAAAGCCACGGAATGAACTCGAGGGTTCGCCCGTGGCTCGCGCAGCACATGGCCGAATTGAAAGGCGCGAATTATCGGTTCGTACAGTTGGAGTTTCCACGGTCCCTACAAGCTGACGTCAATCGGTACCTCGAGAGTTCCGGCGACCGACCCGATCAGACAGCGCTCCTGGTCAGCTTCGACAAGGCCGGAATCGGCAGATACGGCCACCGACTCCTGGATGTGCTGAACGCGGCCAGAATCGAACGTATGCCCGTCGTCGCCGGCGACACCGATCTGGGAAGCACAGCGAGGAATCCCTTCGAGACGAGGACCCTCCGAGACGGAAGGGTCTTCCGAGCACCATATATGGCGGCGGTACACCACGACGCCGTCCGCCAGTACGGCGGACCCGGAATCCTGTTGACAGGCCTGGCACATACCAACCTCGTAGACGGCCTCGAGAAGTACATTCCCGGTCTCGTCTCGATGGACGAGCGCCAGGAATGGGACGAAAGCCAACTTCCGATGGGCAAGGGTGAAGCGGTCGTCACGCCGTGGGACGGCAGGCACGAGGACTTGCTTGCCCGCACCGATCTCCAAGATGACCACAGAAGGGCCGCCGGTTGACCCTGCTCAACCGGCACCCGGTCAGCGCGCGGCGCGGAATGATCCTGTCCGGAGCCGCCGGAACCGGCAAGACCACCGCGATCACGCAGTTCGGCAAGATGCACGAGGCCGCCGACCAAGCCCGTCACCCGCACCGCAGCGACCGCATCCCGGTCCTCTACGTGACAGTCCCGCCGGCTGCGACACCACGGATGCTCGCAGCGGAGTTCGCGCGGTTCCTCGGCCTGCCGGTCACCCACCGCGCGAACCTCACCGACATCATCGAAGCCGTCTGCGGCGTCTGCTGCGACACATGCACCAGTGTCGTGATCTGCGATGAGCTACACAACATCTCGCTGGCGACCAAGTCCGGGGCCGAAATCTCCGGCACTTGCAGCGAACAGATCGCTGGCCGATTCACCATGATCCGCACCTTCGGCTTCCCCTATACCGCTGACTGGCGCGCCGTCGTCGCCACCCTGGAGAACACGCTCCGCCTGCACGACCACACGCCGGGAACGCTCATCGACTTGGACCGCTACCTGCACAAACGCGCCAACGGGATGATGGGTAGCCTTTCGGCGCTGATCCGCGAAGCAGCACATCGCAAACCACCTGCGACCCAGCTACCTTCGCCGACACGTCACTCCGGGCCGATATCGAACCGGCTGCATCGATCCAGCCAAGCTCGCCGCGGTCTCGGGCCGCACACTCCCAGCTCTCATGCGCATGTTTCCTGAGCTGGCCGAACGACGTCGTACCAAACAGCAGGGCATAACCCAGGCCAGACGAGAAGCCAAGCAGCGCAACGAATCGATCAAGCAGACTCTCTACGTCAACATCCGCCGCGACGCAGACAAAGGACTCTCCGGCCGCGAGATCCAGCGCAAGCACAATGTCGGATATCGACCCATCCGCGCAGCACTCACACCGGCACCGGCACGCTGCTAAGTTGGCTGCCAACGTCGGCGGCCGCCACGCGAAAACAGCAGGGGGACAGCGCAATGACCTCGGAAACCACGCCGCCCGCCAGTGGTGGCAGCGCTTCGGGCAGTGAAACTGGACCCGAGAACGGAGACGAAATGGCCAGCGAGGGATGGAGCAGCTATTCGACCGTCGAACGAGCGACCATTATCGGCACGGCAGGCACTATCGTCGGTGTTCTGATCGCCGTGATTGCCCTGTTCGGCCCCTTCGGCTCGGACGACAAGAATACCGGCACCGGCACGTCGACGAGCCCTACATCGACTACGACGACTTCGGTTTCCAGCACTGGTCCGGCACCGACGCAGGACAAGACCGCCCGACCCCAACAAGGCGACTTCACCCTGCAAGATGGTGAAAGTGCGGACCTTGAAACCGGGGTGGTCGGCATAGCGGTCCCGAACCATGACGTGTCTTTGTCAACATCATCGACGGGCATACTTCAGTACTTGAACCCATCGAGCGGGGCCATAGCCGAGATCTCCACGGGAGCCGACCCGGAAAAGTGCGCTCAACGCCTCGAGGCCAACTCGGCGTCGACGAACATGATCGAATCCGGCGAGGCTTACTGTCTGCGGACCGTCGAAGGAAACATCGCCTCACTGCAAATCGTCAAATTGAGTTCTTACCCCAGCGTGATCTCGCTTCATTACATCCTGTGGCAACAGTAGGCCGCGGCGGCTGCACTACTCCGGTCGCTGACCACGACGAGGCCCCCTCGAGGGGGCGCGCGCCGCGCGACCTTGCGTTCGGTTCGGCAGAGTTCTCAGTGGAGCGCCTCTTCTCGGAAGAGATCGCCGAGGGTCCGAGTCTTCGGCGTGCCGGACCGCCGGAGGGATGCGCGGCTGGAATGATGAGGGAACTCGAACTGTATTCGCCGCAGCCAATTTCGCCCCCGGGAGGTCGCTGTGCCGCTGTACATGGTGGGTCGTCACGCTTCGAATATCGACCAGCGCTACTGGTGGTCGGCTTGTACGGACGGGAGGTCCTGGGGTGATTACCATGTGATCCCCGGAGCTAACGGCGTGGGACAGTCGCTGATGGCGTGGAACAACCGGCTCTACCTCGCCTGGCGGGGCGTGCACACCGACGACGAGGATGATCCGTCGCTGTGGTGGACCAGTTTCGACGGCAATCAGTGGGATACGGTCCAGCACTTCGGCAGCCGCAGTCAGGCCGCGCCATTCCTGATCGCGCATCGAGACAAACTGCACATGTATTGGCGTGGGGAACTGGATTTGGCCGGGAACGAGGACAAGCGGGTCTATCACGCGGCGTTCGACGGCACCCGGTGGGAGCAGGGCGCCATCCTCGGTGGCCGGAATGTCACCGAGACGAACATCTACGTCACGAATGCCTTCGCGTCGCGCATCTACATGGCCGCCCGAGATGCCAACGGCGACAATATTCTCTACTGGTCCGAGGACGGTTACTACTGGGACGTGAACGACCGGTATGTGCTGCCCGCCAACCTGGGGAACCTTCCCCCGAGGGTGTACGGATTTCCCGGATTCGAGACCTCGACCCTCATGCTCTGCTACGTGCGGACGGGCGACGGACAGCTGTACGCGCGTACCTCGGATGATCGAGGCCGGAACTGGTCGGCGGAATTCGCCGTCAACGGTATGCAGAATGCCAGCTGCCCCCTCATCGCGACCTGGGGTTCCGCCGACCCGTACGGCGTGTACGTCCGCACCCAGGACGGGGTCGGGCGCATCTACCAAGTCCGCCTCAACCCCGGCGCGACCTGGTTGGACCCCGCCACCGGCACCACACCCGGCCCCGACAGTCCGCCGATCCCCAACCTCCCCCGCATCGGCGTCGTCGCAGCCTACGGCGACATGCTGTTCCCCTAACCGATCGTCGCATTCACGCTGAACGATCTCCGGTCGGCGCGGGGCACACAGGGGCCATGAGCGCGACGGTATTCGTGCGCTGATCCGGGCGAAATGCCAAGGGCCACCGAGCCCAGCGGTCATTGCCCTAATCGTTGATGTCGTCCGAACCATAATTGAGTCGTAGGTCGGCGGGCCTCCCCGGCCAGGGCGGCGCGACTATTCGCCTTGCAGTCCATTTATCGACCTGGATAATCGGATACTCCGGGGGACACGACCAACCCGACCGCGTCCAGACCCCGTCGGCCCCGAATCGCAATACCGCACCGGCATTTCCCGGACGACCCGAGACGAACACGTTCCAACCGTTACGCAATCCAAGCCGCACATTGCCGGTTTTGAAGAGCACCGGCGAAACAACGGTTGTCCGGAAGATCTCCTCGACCTCGGTATTCGACCAGTGCCGGATCGGGTGCCGATCCGGATCATCCGCCGCAAGCGATCGTGACGAAAGCTCCACATCGTCGTAGGCGACAGTCAGCACCGCCGCGGAGCCGAGCCGGATATCTGCAGTCTCGTCATTCCAGTCGACACCGGAGATGTGAACCCCCCGAATGGGTTCCATGATCCACCGGTCCTCGTACTCCTTGATATACCGAGAAATGTTCGATTCCCCTCCAGCTCGTCACGCATATTACCGATGCTATCCTCAGAAACCGTGCCGTCCTTCGGGTACACGTCTCCGGAATCCAGATCAACAACCACATCGGGATTTAGATACACGCCGTCACCCCGGAGCTATCACTTCGGGCTTGCTCGAAGAGCCGTCGCCGCCCCCGTAGCCTTCAGCCCAATAGCTCCTGTCTATCTCGAACCGCTGGATGACGAAATCTTCAGGGCGATCACGAAAACCTGGCTGCAAACGGAGCCGACCGATTCTGAATCGAGCATCCTCCTCCGACAGGTACACACCTATCCGCTTGCGTTCCTCCACACCGTTGCCGATCTCATATACATGCTCGAGCAGAAACACCGAATCCATTTATGCCTCCGAGGTACTCAATTACCTGCCGTGAAGAATCCCTCGACCCAATGGTCCTCGCCCAGAATATACCGCTCGACATGAAATTCGTCAGGATGATCGCAAAACCCTGGAAGAAGCTTCATTCGATCGGCGGCGCGCCAGGCCTTCGATTCGGTCGAATACATGCCGATCGTCTTGACGATCTCATCCCCGTTCTCCAATTCGATCCAATGATCCAGGATAAAAACTTCACGTATCGACATACTCACCACCCATCTAGTTCGGATTCTTCCACGAACGATCGCCGTACTTCTTTATCTTACTGAACTCGGTGCCAGGTCCCGTGCCTTGCCAGTTACCCGGACCATAGTGTTCATCCATCAAACGCCGCGCATAGGCATTTCCGCTTTCTCCGACATATGGAGGCTTTCCTTTGGCCCAGCTCGGCGCATCCGAAGCCTTTTCCTTACCGGTGCCAGTGTTGGGAACCTTTGTCGGCCGATCGGTCTCAGCCGGCACAGCGTCGTCGCTGTCGACATAAACCTTCATTGCGATGATAGCGCCGAGTTTGGCTGCGTGCCCGAGCATTTCGTCCGGCGCGACGCCATCGAAAGCAGTGACCACGAACGCCGTGCCTCCCGCTGCCGCCGATGCGAGACCGATGATTTTGATGAGTTTGCTGATGTCGTAGGTGGCCTTGATGGTCCGAGCGGTAGTGCCCGCGATGGCGACCACACCGCCGGCCGCGCCGGCCGCGCTGAGGCCAGCGGTGATCCAGGCGGCGGCGACACCGATTACGACGGTCGCCCCCGCGGCGATCAGTGCATTGTCGACAGCCGTTTTGAACTTGTCGCGGACTTCGCCGGTCGCCTCGCTGTAGCTGGCGACCGGTGCGGCGAGGTTGGTCGTGGCCGCCGTGAGCTGGGTGGCGCCGGTGTTGAGTGTGCCCAGGTGGCCGAGCATGGCGTCCAAGCCGCCGCTCTTGTCCTGGATGTCGGCGAACAAGTTGCTGATCTCGGCGATCCGCCCGGCAGCGCTGGTGATCGTCGCGTGCTCGGCGAACGTCTTCCATGTCGATGCCGCCGTGGCGAGGGTGTCCTTGTTTCCGTTGGGCAGGCTACTGCCGAAAAGTGATTGGATCTCCTTGACCAAAGCGTCGTAGAAGCCGGGAATACCGCCACCGTCGCCGAGACCGTCGCCGTCGGCGCCGACCGATGTCGGCAGTGACAGCTTGCATTCCGACATCGCAGCCACTGTCGGCCGATCAGGCATCGGGTTCGAGTTGTTCGCCAACGCCCAGTTGTACCCGGCCGCGTAGAGCATGTATCCCATATTGGTCAGCGCGTCAGCCAGATTCGTACAGGTCTGCAACGTACTCTGGGCGGCTTTGTCATATGCCTTACCCCATTTGGCGCAGGTCTCGGTATCGCCTGCCATACCCTTGCACGAACCCTTGACCGCATCATGGACCGGTTTGTCCGCAGCGCGGAGGTCGGTGGCGAGAGCGTGGCATTTCCCGGCGGCGTCGTAATAGGTTTGCCAGTTGATAACCAACACGCCCATGAGTTTTATCCCCCGTTGAACATTTTGTTGTTCGTATCTGCTGCGCGGGTATATCGACCAAGGGCCGACTTGGCGGCCGCGCTCATGTCGGCCACTCCCTCGACGAACTCTCGCGCACCACTCGCCCACTGTGCATGCGCTTCGGAATAGGCTTGGGCGGCAACGCCTTCCCAGCCGCTACCGGCCAGAGTAGCCACCCGATCGTCTATCTCGTCGAGATGCTCACCGACGAACCCCGCCAACCCCGCCAACCGGGCCACGATCTCATCGAGATGGTCCAGATCGACCTTGAATTCCGAGCTCACGGCAACTCCAGACTCGACCCGGACAACGGCGCGGCATTGCTCTCATCGCGCGCCTGATAGGTGTCAGCGGTGACACCCAGCTTCTCCGCCATTCCGGTGAGAGCGGTCATGATCTGGGTACCGCCGTCACGGACGTCGGTCCATCCTTCAGAGAACTCCGCCGCCGCGTCACCGGTCCAGCTGCCATCCAGCAGCGACGCGACGTCCTTTGCCGCGGAATCCAATGCTGTGCGCAGGGATTCAGCCAGCTCGTAAACATACTTGCCGACATCTCGCACCTGCTCCGGCACCACCGAGAGATTCTGGCCCGACGTCGGCACACCCCCACCAGTCATGCCGAGAACGCTACGCGGTCGAGCACTGGAGTCCAACCGGCATAAGGGAATTCGGGATCGTACTCGGCGAGGTGGCGTGCGCATCGACGGTCTCGGCGACCCACCCCACACCGGCGACCTGGTATGCAGATCGCCATGATCCTCGCCGAAATCGATGAGGCCGGTGGCGCCGGCGCCGGCTTCCATCCGGCCTGAAGTCACCTCGGCCCACCCCTGACCCAAACTACGACGAGCAGTAGTATGCCCTCGTGCGACATCCGGCGGCAGCAGCGACGCGAGCTTGCGCGCGCCCCGGGCGTGGGGCGTTCGTCGGAGCCGCGTCGGGTGCGGTGAGTATCGCGGCGCACGCGATCGGCGGCGGAGTCGTCGCACCCGGTGACGCCTCGGTCGCGATGCTGGTCGGCGCGTGCGCGCTGATCGGTGTGGTGGTCGGTGTGCTGTCACGGGGGCGGTCCGGGCTCGGTGGACTCGCGCTGCAACTGATCGCCGGTCAGGCGGTCGGGCATACCGCGCTGACTCTTGGACCCGGGCATACGCACGGCTCGCACGCCGAGGCGCGCATGCTGGTCGCGCATATGGTGGCGATCCCGGTGGGGGCGCTGTTGATTCGCGCCGCCGAAACCGCACTCGCGGCCGCCGCGGCCGGCGTGCGCGGGATCGTGCGGGTACTCAGCACCCGGCCTACCGCCGCACAGCCGGTCCGCTCGATCAGCACCGGAGCCCCGGCGCGCATCGCGCGACGCCTGCTGCTCAGCTCCGGCCTCGGGACCAGGGGGCCGCCCGCGTATACCTGACCGGTCCTGCGGGACCCGTCTCCCGATCCGCCGCGCGTCACACGCACTGCCATCCGGCAGTCGATGCACCAACGCACCGCACGCCACTCGTGCTCACCCCGTCGGATCGGGCCATGCACCATGGCAACTCGCCGCACCGCCCCGCTCCACACAGCGCCGGTGCACCCCTTGCCTGACACTCCCGCCGAGCACGAACACAGCAGGCCCGTGGAAGTCCGCTGAACCAGCCCGGCGTCGTGGGCGCGTGAAGGGACCGGAACCCAGCGAGCACGACACTGGATACCGGTACCTCGAATGCGCGGGCGCGTCGCGCCGGACCGATCCAGCGCGCACCGATCAGCCGGTCGGCCCGAACAGCACACCAGGTCACCGGTCAGTACACATGGCCGCAGCCTTCACCGACGGGTGCCAGGCACCGGGCACTCCGGCCGACAAGTACCGCGGGCGGAGTCGTCGACATCCAGGCCGACGCGATCGACAGGCATGCTGCCGGCGCCGGAAACCTGTGCCGACTCGAAACGCCGAGCCGTGAGGGGGCCGAACCGCGGCAACGCGTGCGTCTCGCCCGGACCTGGGTCTGTCGGGCGCGACCAGCGACCGGTCAGGTCGGCAACCACTACGGCCGGTATGGGCGCTGCCGTTCACTCCGGAGTCCGGGGCCGCAAGGCCGATGTGCGGATCAGGCGGCGGGAGTGGCGGGTTGTCCCATCCTCGGCGAGTAGCGAACCGCGCTCGCCCACCTCGAGATTCGGAGTCCTGTCTTGTCCATATCCCGTACCCGGGTCGCCGCCACCGTGGCCGCGGCCTCGTTCCTGCTCGCCGGATGCTCGTCGACCGGGGATAACGCACCCGAGTCCGCGGCGGACGCCGTGTCCGTCACCGATCAGTGGGTGAAGGCTGCGCCGGAAGGCATGTCGGCCGCGTTCGGCACTCTCACCAACGACAGCGATCGGCCGGTCACCGTGGTGTCCGGCTCGAGCCCGGTCTCGGCCACGGTCGAACTGCACGAGATCGTCACCAAGGCCGACGGCACCAAGGTGATGCAGCCCAAGGCGGGCGGGTTCACCATCGCGCCGCATACCGGCCTGACCCTGTCGCCCGGGGCCGACCACATCATGTTCATCGGCCTGCACCAGGCGCTGCGCACCGGCTCGGACACCTCGATCACCCTCGTGTTCGACGACGGTTCGGCGGAGACGTTCACCGCGCAGGTGCGTGACTTCCCGGGCAATCAGGAAAATTACGACCCGGACGGCGAGCACGGCGGTCACGGTGCCTGACCACCGCACACGGTTCGGCGGGTTGTCCCGGCGGCGTCTGCTCGGCGGCGGTGCCGCCGCGGCGGGCGCGGCCGGAATCGGATGGAGCCTGCTCGACCGGCCCGAACCGGCGCCGCCGCCCGCGACCGAACCGTTCTACGGTCCGCACCAGGCCGGGATCAGCACCGCGGCACAGGATCACGTCGCGTTCGTCGCGTTCGACCTGCGCCCGGGCGTCACCCGGGACGACATCGCGGGCATCCTGCGTCTCTGGTCCGGCGACGCGGCCCGGCTGACACAGGGCACACCCGCGCTGGCCGACACCGAACCGCAGCTGACCGCGCGTCCAGCCCGGCTCACGGTCACCATCGGCCTCGGTCCGGGTGTCTTCACCGCCGCCGGTCTGGACCAGCGCCGCCCCGCCTGGTTGCGCCCACTGCCGTCGTTCCCGATCGACCGGCTCGAATCCCGGTGGAGCGACGGCGATCTGATGATCCAGGTGTGCGCCGACGAGGCGACCACGGTGGCGCACGCCGTCCGGGTACTGTGCCGGGCCGTCACCACGCTGACCACGGTGCGGTGGGTGCAGCGCGGGTTCCGCAATGCCGCACCCGGGCAGACTCCGCGCAATCTGATGGGCCAGATCGACGGTACCGAGAACCTCGCCGCCGCTGAACTGGACAGCCTGGTCTGGGACGACGGCGCGGCTCAGCCGTGGCTGTCCGGCGGCACCGCACTGGTGCTGCGGCGGATCGCGATGAACCTGGAGACCTGGGACGAGATCGATCCGGAGGGACGGGAACTCACGGTAGGCCGCACGCTCGCCACCGGGGCACCGCTGACCGGCACGGACGAGTTCGACGCACCGGATTTCGCGGCGGTCGACCAGCACGGGATTCCCGTGATCCCGGCATCGTCGCATATCGCGCGGGCCCGCCACACCCATGCCGGGGAACGTTTCCTGCGGCGCGGCTACAACTACGACGACGCGCCCGAGGCGGGGCAGGTCTCCAATTCGGGCCTGCTGTTCGCGGCGTTCCAGCGCGACGTGGACACGCAGTATCTGCCGGTGCAGCAGCGCCTGGCGGATTTCGACGCCCTGAATGTGTGGACCACGCCGATCGGGTCGGCGGTGTTCGTGATTCCGCCGGGGGTCACCGCCCCCGGCGGATATGTCGGGCAGTCGCTGTTCGAATCCTGAGGATCCGGCGCCGCGCTCAGGTCGACAGTGGCTGTGCTGTCGACCAGAGCGTCGGCGCGGCGCCTAGGTCCACAGCGTCGCGACCAGGACCGCGACCACGGCGAGGCCGCCCGCCGCGTGGGTCATCCACGGAATGTCCTTGCCGCGCTTGGCATCCGCCCGTCCCATCTCGGCGAAGGCCGCGACCAGCACGGAAAGCGCCAGCTTCACGCCGATCTTCACCATGTTCGGATCCTTGCCCAGCGAATCGATCGACTCGGCCAGCCCGACCAGCGCGATGCCGGTGATGAGCTGCGCCCGAGCGCCCCACACCATGATCTCGTTGACCTTGGGCTGCCCGGACGCGTACCCGCCGACCACCGCGGCCATGCCGAGCAGGTGGGTGACGACCACCAGGTTGTATACGAATTCCATGCGCTCACGCTAGTGGATCCCGAGCCGGTCTACTACGAAGTGTCGTGGATTTTCACTACTCAGCGAATCCGGTCCGGGTGGAGCGGTGGCGGCCGCCCCACCTCGGTACCGTCCGCTTACAGGGTGTCGCGGGTTTCGGTGGTGCGGCGTGCCGCGGGTTCATTGTCGCCGGAACGGTAGATCGTGGCGTCGTAGCTCGAGGGGCGGGCGGTACCCGAGCGGTATTCGGCGGCGCGATGCTGGCCGGAGCGTAGGTCCTCGGCCGCCACGTGCAGGCGACGGGCGTCCGAGCGCACCCCGAAGGCGGTGATGATCTCGGTGATGCCCAGCGCGACCAGCCAGATACCGGCCACCCAGGCCAGCGTGACCGCCGACTCCAGCGGCCAGATGATCAGCACGATGCCCGCGATCGCGGAGAGCAGGCCGAGGAAGCCCATCCAGCCGCGTCCCGGCAGCCCGGGCTCCGAGATGGCCGACATCAGCGTGCTGATACCGCGGAACAGCCAGCCGATGCCGATCCAGAGCGCGAGCAACCACACGGCGGTGAACTCGTCGCGGAAGCAGAACAGGCCGATGATGATCGACAGCACGCCGCTGACGAACGCCAGCACCCGCATCCCGGCGCTGGCCGGTGCGCCGAAGGCCGCGATCAGCTGCAGCACACCGCTGATCAACAGGTAGACACCGAAGATGACGCCGGCGACCAGGGCGGTCTGCCCGGGCCAGACCAGGATCAGCACGCCGAGCGCCACCGACAGCACGCCCATCAGCAGAATTGTTTGCCAGGCCCCGCGGGCGAGCGCCTGCAGCGGACCCTCGTTCGTAGCATTTGTCGTCGTCATGCCGCGATCGTAGGCCGCACCGATCTAGTTCGCTGAAGATTTGCCAGACAACGCGCCGGGCTGTGACCGAACCCGCTACGCGCCGGGCGGACTGATATTGACCAACCAGTCGACGCCGAACTTGTCCTTGCACTGGCCGAACTCGTCGCCCCACATCTGCTTCTCCAGCGGCACGCTGACCGTGCCTCCCGCACTCAGCTTCTCCCAGTACCCGCGCAGTTCCGCCGCGTCGTCACCGCTCAGGCTCACCGAGATGCTGCTACCCGGGGTGTACTCCATACCCGGAGGAGTGTCGGCCGCCATCAGGGTGAAACCGCTCGGCGTCTCCAACTGACCGTGCATGATCAGATCGGCGCCGTCACCGCCCGGATCGCCGAATTCACCGAAGGTACTGATCGTGAGCTCACCGCCGAGGACCTCGCGATAGAACTCGAGCGCGCTGCGCGCGCTGTCGCCGAAGCTGATGTACGGATTGAGCCGGGAGACCATCGGAGACGCTCCTTCGCCGTAGGTATTACTGCCGTACGTGCCACTTGCGAGGTTACTGCGCACCGCGCGGGTGTGCGATGGGTAACGCATCCCCCGCCCGTGGTTTATCGCCTGAGCCGCTGGGGAAGTCATTTCGCAGTGGCTCTGTGAGGGGTCGGGTTCGGTGCGTCTATCGGTGGCTAGGAGAAGAGGGTGGCGGTAGTACTCGTGCTACAGGCACGCGGCCTGGGCGATCTGCTCACCGCGGTCCCGGCGCTGCGCGCACTGCGCCGCGCCAAGCCACGCGATCACATCGTCCTGGCCGCACCCCATCGCCTCAAGCCGATCATCGACCTCACCGCTGCCGTCGATGCCATCGTGCCGACACCCGAATTGGGCGCGCTGCGCTGGGACGAGCCGCCGCCGCAGCTGGCGGTGAACCTGCACTGGCCGAGCACCGAGAGCATCGTCGAGCTGACCAAGACCGCCGCCGGCCGGATCCTGAGCTACCGCAACCCCGCCTTCCCCGATCTGGAGGGCCCGGTGTGGCAGACCGATATGCACCCGGTGGAGCGCTGGTGCAAGCTGCTCGAGTCCGACGGGATCACCGCCGACCGCCGCAATCTCGGTCTGGTGCCGCCGGTTTCGACCATCAGCCATCGCGACAGCGTCGTGGTGCACGTCGGCGCGGGAAAGAAGGCGCGCCGCTGGCCCGCGGACCGATTCGCGGCCGTGGTCCGGCACCTGCTGGTGCTGGGCCGGGAGGTCGTGCTCACCGGTGACGAGTCCGAACGCGATATCGCCCTCGGTGTGGCCGCGCGGGCCGGGCTGCCGAGCAGCCGGGTGCTGGCCGGTGATCAGAGCCTGCTGGAGTTCGCCGCCACCGTCGCCGAGGCCGCGCTCATGGTCAGCGGCGATACCGGGGCCGCGCACCTGGCGACCGCGTTCGGGACCCGAACCGTCCAGCTGTTCGGCCCGACGCCGCCGCGGTGGGGCGGGCCGCCGCCGCATCTATTGGGCCGGCATGTGGTGCTGTGGTCCGGGCAGATCGGCGATCCGGATGCCGACACCCCCGATGCCGGGCTGCTGCGCATCGGCGTCACCGAGGTGATCGGCGCCGTCGACAAGCAGCTCAGCCAGCGGCACTGGCCCGGCACCGAACGCCGCCGGTCCCCGTATCGCCGGGTCGGCTAGGGCTGCTGCCCGGTCTGCTCCTCGGCCGCGCTGAGTGCCGCCGAATAGGCGGCGATCGCGCTCGGCCAGAACTGTTCGAGGTAGTCGCGGGCGTCGGCGAGCCCGCGCGGGTCCAGGGAATAGAGGCGGCGCGTGCCGTCCGCGCGCATCATCACCAGCCGCGCCGCACGCAGGATCTTCAGGTGCTGCGACACCGCCGAGCTGCTGATTCCGACCAGCGCCGCGAGTTCACCGACCGCGCGCGGCGCCTGCGGCAGGGCCTCGAAGATCGCCCGGCGGGTGGGGTCGGCCAGCGCCTCCAGCGCCCGCACTCCTTTAGTGGCCACTTACATAGTGTGATCGTTTGGCATACTTTTGGCGAATTCGGGCAAAGCCCCTGTTTCCCCCGGTCGTTTCCGATTATCGACGCAACCGTTACCCCTTCGTGATCTTCGAACTGGGCTTTTAGGTGTCTGTGACGGTTGCCACATGATTACAGAAGCCTGAGCGAGCTCCCGTACGTTCAGCTCATGCCCGTAACCGATCCGTTATCTTCGCGGCGGACCGGCGGAATCATGACTGCCCGCCGCCGCATCGCCGCCACCAAGGTGGCCACCGTGTCAGCGGTCGTCACTGCTTCATTCGCGGTGCTGGCCGGCGCCGATCAGCACATGGCCGACACCGGCCGGATGGACGTCGCCAAGAGCGTCGACCTCGCCGCCGAATCGCGGCCGGCCGCTCAGCCCGTCGCCTTCGGCCTGCCCGAGATCCCGGGCATCCCCGGCCTCGACCCGGGCATCCCGCTGCCCTGGGAGGGCCACCTGCCCGCCGCCGACAACCGGCCGCGCACCGTGCGCCCCGTTGCCGGCGCGCTGACCTCCAACTACGGTAGCCGCTGGGGCGCCATGCACAACGGCCTCGACTTCGGCGACGCCCTGGGCGCCCCGATCGCCGCCGTCACCGACGGCGTCGTCATCGAGGCCGGTCCCGCCGCCGGCTTCGGCCTGTGGGTGCGCGTGCAGCAGGACGACGGCACCATCGGCGTCTACGGCCACGTCAACGAGATCCTCGCGCAGGTCGGCCAGCAGGTCCGGGCCGGCGACATCATCGCGACCGTCGGCAACCGCGGCCAGTCCACCGGGCCGCACCTGCATTACGAGGTGCACCACCCCGAGTTCGGCCCGATCGACCCCGCGCCCTGGCTCGGTGAGCGCGGCGTAGCCATCGAGAGCCTCGGCGGCTAGTCGCCACACCCTGAGTCGGCCGGTCGATGAGGGGCCGACCGACCCACCGGACAACCCCGCGGACACCGTCGTCCGCGGGGTTGTCCGGCAGCACGGGGCAGTACCCGGGTATGACGATCGAATGGCGCCACAGCGGGAGGTGCGCCGGCGCTCCCGATTCCTACCGTCGACGCATGTCCACGATCGAGATCCCTTCCGCAGCACCGGATTCCCCGCTCCCCCGGCGCCGCGGGGCCGATTCGGTCCGGATCAGCGGGCCGCTGCACCGCCCGCTGCTGGCCATGGTGGTCGCGATGTGCGGCCTGGTGGTGTGCTCGCTGGGCGGACTGCTCGTCGACGACCGGATGCTGCTCGGCGAATCGGTCTGGGTCAAGCCGCTGAAGTTCGGCTTCGCCTTCGCCCTCTACGGACTGACACTGGCCTGGCTGCTGGCGCTGCCGCACCGCGGGTCACGGGCCACCTGGTGGCTGGGCACCGTCTTCGCCGTCACCGGATTCGTCGATGTCGGCTTCATCGCCGTGCAGGCCGCGCGCGGCACCTACAGCCATTTCAACAATCACGACACCGACACGGTCAATACGATCGGCCAGCAGATCTTCATGTCCGGCGTGCCGGGGCTGTTCTTCGCGAATCTGTTCATCGTGCTGATCCTCGCGTGGCAGAAGCTTCTCGACCGGCCGATCACCCGGGCCATCCACGCCGGGCTGGCATTGGCCGTACTCGGCATGCTCCAGGCGTATCTGATGGGTTTCACCGGCACCCAGCGCGTCCTCGACTCCGAAGGCAACAGCGTGGAACTGATCGCCGGGCACACCGTGCTCGATCCAGCGAGCCGGACCGAGGCCGCCCGCGACGACGCGGGCATGCCGATCCTCGGCTGGAGCACGATCGGCGGCGACCTGCGCATCCCGCATTTCGTCGGACTGCACGGCATCCAGGTGCTGCTACTCGCGGTGGTGGCACTGACCTGGCTGGCGCCCCGCTACGCCTGGCTGCGGACCGAGAACACCCGCGCCGCGCTGATCGGCGTGCTGGCCCTGGGCTACACCGGACTGTTCGCGATGACCTTCCTCCAGGCCATGCGGGCACAGCCGCTGATCCATCCGGACGCGACCACCCTGGCCGGGTACGGCGGCGTCCTCGCGGGGACCGGACTGCTCGGCTACACGGTGTACCGGCGAGCTAGCGCAGGCGTTCGGCGTCACGGGTGAGTTCGAGCAGAGTCTTGCTCAGCACCGTCAGTTCCTCCGCTCCGGCGCCCTCCCCGATGGCGGTCGCCACATCCTCCGCGGCGCAGCGGGCAGCGAACCAGCGATCGGCCAGATCGGCCGCCTCCTGGGCGCTGAGCACCACCGAATCCTCGGGGATGCCGGTGCCCTTGAGGCTGGAACGGTGCTCGTAAGCGCGTTGGCGACAGGACTGACGGCAGTACCGGCGACGGCGACCGGCCTCCGAATCGACGATCTCCCGCCCACACCACAGGCAGGACGACAGCAAGCGGCGCGACATGAGGCAGAACAGTAACCCCTCGGGTGAGGCGTGGGAAAACCACGACACGCCAACAACTACAATGCTGAGGTTCACCGTCGCTGCCAGCCGTGCCGGGAACTAATCGTCACCGGCTGGCCGTTGTACTGATGGTCCAGCGAACACCCGAGCACACAGGGAGAGGCACACCATGGCAGATCGCGTACTCCGGGGCAGTCGGCTCGGAGCGGTGAGCTACGAAACCGATCGCGACCACGACCTGGCTCCGCGTCGGATCGCCCGGTATCGCACCGACAACGGTGAAGAGTTCGACGTGCCGTTCGCCGACGACGCCGAGATCCCGCCGACCTGGCTGTGCCGTAACGGCCAGGAGGGCACCCTCATGGAGGGCACCACCCAGGAGACCAAGAAGGTCAAGCCCCCGCGCACCCACTGGGACATGCTGCTGGAGCGCCGCAGCAAGGACGAGCTCGAGGAGCTGCTCAAGGAGCGCCTCGAACTCCTCAAGACCCGCCGCCGCGGCTAGGTCGTGACACGTGAAAGGCCGCTTCCCGCAAGGGAAGCGGCCTTTCGTGTGTCGAGCTCAGTGACTGGCGACCTTGCGGTAGCGCAGCAGGGCCAAGGGGGCGGCGACGAGGAGGATCGCCAAGGAGCACAGGACGGCGTATTCGACGCAGTGCTCGGCAGCCCAGCCGGTGGCGGGAGTGAAGGAGGGTGGGGCGCTGTTGTCGAAGAGTTTGCGACCGGCCGCGGCGACAGCGGTGATCGGGTTCCAGGCGGCGATCGTGCGCAGCGGGCCCGGCAGGGTCTCGGCGGAGATGAAGGCCGAGGAGATGAAGCTGAGCGGGAACAGCCAGATCAGGCCCGCGCTCTGGGCCACCTCCACATTCGGCGACAGCAGACCGGTCAGCGCGCCCACCCAGGACATGGCGAACGCGAACAGCAGGATCACGCCGAAGGCCAGGACCGCGTCCATCAGGCCGCCGTGGATCCGCCAGCCCACCACATAGCCGCAGCCGGCCATGACCGACAGGCTGAGCACATTGACCACCAGATCCGACAGGGTGCGGCCCATCAGCACCGCCATCCGCGACATGGGCAGCGTGCGCATCCGGTCGATGATGCCCTTGTGCAGGTCACCCGCCAGGCCGACGGTGGTGAAGGCCGCGTTGAAAGCGACTGTCTGCGCGAAGATTCCGGCGAGCAGGAACTCCCGGTACTGGCTACCGCCGAGTGACGCGCCGAAGACGTAGGCGAACAGGAATACGAACATCAGCGGCTGCACGGTGGCGGTCACCAGCAGCGTCGGAACCCGCAGAATCGTCAGCAGATTCCGGTAGGCGACGATCGCGCTGTCCCGGACGATCCGCAGTCGCGGATCGCCGGCCTCCCGCGGCGCCGCCTGCGCGGCCTCGGGCGGGGTCTCCGGCTCCAGCTCCGGATCATGCAGCACTGCACCGGCGGTCACGACATGACCTCCTCTTCTACCTCGTCGGTTGCGTCGGCGGCCTCCGGCTCGGGCTGAGCCATCGTGCCGGTCAGGGACAGGAACACGTCGTCCAGGCTGGGCCGGTGCACGCTCGCGTCGAGGACGCACACATTGGCGTCGTCGAGTCGGCGCAGCGCCTCGACCATGGTCCGGGTGCCGTCGCCGACCACCACCGACGCCTCGTCGGTCCCGGGTTCGTGGCTGGGCTCGCCGATGCCGACCTGGGCCAGCACCGCCAGGGCGGGCGTCATGTCCTGTCCGGCGGCCAGGGTGACGGTGAGCCGGTCGCCGCCGATGGAGGTCTTCAGTTCGTCGGCCGAGCCGCGCGCGATGACCCGCCCGCGATCGATGACGGTGATCCGGTCGGCGAGCAGATCCGCTTCCTCCAGGTACTGGGTGGTCAGCAGGACGGTGGTGCCGTCGTCGACGAGATCGCCGATGACGCGCCACATGTCCAGGCGCCCACGGGGATCCAGGCCGGTGGTGGGTTCGTCGAGCACCACCACGGCGGGCCGGGCGACCAGCGCGCCGGCCAGGTCGAGCCGCCGGGCCATACCGCCGGAGTAGGTGCCCGCCCGCCGCTGCGCGGCGTGGTCCAGGCCGAGCGCGCTCAGCAGTTCCTCGGCGCGGGCGGCGGACTGCTTCGGCGACATGCCGTAGAGCCGGGCGACCATGCGCAGGTTCTCGTACCCGGTCAGGTTCGCGTCGACCGCGGCGTACTGCCCCGAGAGGCCGATCCGGCGGCGCGCGCCCGCGGGATCGCGCAGCACGTCGACTCCGGCCACCCGGACCGTGCCCGAATCCGGGCGCAGCAGGGTGGTGACGATGCGGACGGTGGTGGTCTTGCCCGCGCCGTTGGGCCCGAGCAATCCCATCACGGTGCCCGCGGGGATCTGTAGATCGATATTGTCCAGCACCTTGAACTTGCCGTAGGTCTTCACCAGACCCTGGACTTCCACCGCCAAACTCATGACACCCCTCCCCGCGGCCGCGGCGTCAGCCGCGCCCGCAGGATCTTTGTGGTGAGCAGCGCGCTCAACTCGTTCGGGTCGTACGGGATTGTCTGCGTTGCGGTCTCGGATCTACCAGGACGCGCCGCGCGGTCGGCCGTCGGTTCTCCGGGGATGGCGGTCGGCGAAGCCGACGGGGTGGGTAAAGGCCGGCCCTGGGTCACTGAACGGTCTCCTTCTCCTCGGTACGAGCTGACGTGGTGTCGAGCTGCCGGTGCAGGACCGGGCCGATCACGGCGAGCGCTTCCGGTGTGGTCATCGCCGAATGGCGGCACGGCAGCGAGTAGTCGTGGATCTCGCCGGTGACGAACGGTTCCCAGGCCGCGGCGCGACGGTCGGGGTCGGCCTGGTTGACCTCGTCGGCGGCCGCGGTGAAGAAGACCAGGTCACCCTCGAAGGTGCGCGGGCGGAAGCCGTGCGCCTGCACCGTCCCGTTGGTGTAACCGGTGTACAGCCGTTCCAGGTGGTCGATGGTGAGCGCCGCGAACGGACCCGGTTGGGCGCGCAACAGTTCGGCGGCGTCGCGCAGGTTCATGGCCGGGTCGAGTTCGAGATCGCCGAGGCTGTCGCCGCCGAATTCCTCGATGATCTCGGCGACGTTCGGAATCGCGTGCTCGAGCCAGGCGTCGGAGAGCCGGTAGCTGTCCATCATGGCGAGCAGTTCGACCTGTTCGCCCGCCTCCTGCAACTGGACCGCGATCTCGTGCGCGATCAGCCCGCCCAGCGACCAGCCGAGCAGATGGTACGGCCCGGACGGCTGGATCGACTTGATCCGGTCCACATAGTGTCGTGCGGCCAGCGCGATCGAGTCGAAGCCGTCCTGCCCCGCCACGTGCGGCGACTGCAATCCGTAGACGGGGCGGTCCGGCGGCAGGTGCCGGAGCAGACCCGAATAGCACCAGGACAATCCGATCGCCGGATGCACGCAGAACAGCGGGCCCGGCCCGGAGGCCGAGGTGAGCGGACGGATCGGCAGCACCGGCGCGAGCGCGGCCGCCATGGCCGCCTCCGCGCCGCCTTCGCCGGCCAGCCGGGCCGCGATGGCCGCCGGGGTGGCCTCGCCGAACATCAGCTGGACCGGCAGGTCGACGCCGGTGGCGCGCAGCTGCGCGACCACCTTGGTGGCCAGCAGCGAGTTGCCGCCGAGTTCGAAGAACCCGTCGTCGGCGCCGACCGTCTCGGCCCCGAGCACGCTCGCGAACGCCGCGCACAGTGCCGCCTCGATCGGGGTGGCGGGCGCCCGGTAGCCGACGGTCGCGGTGAACACCGGCTCCGGCAGCGCCTGGCGGTCCAGCTTGCCCACGGGACTGAGCGGCACCGCGTCGATCAGCATGATCGATTGCGGGACCATGTAATTCGGCACCAGCGCGGATACGTGCTGATGCAGTTCGGCCACGCCGGGCGCGGCGCCGTCGCACGGTTTGACGTAGGCGACCAGCGCGGTCGCGCCCGCCTGCGTGCGATGTCCGATGGTGATGGCGAACTCCACCTGCGGATGCCGGACCAGGGCGGCGTCGATCTCGCCGAGCTCGATGCGGAAGCCGCGGATCTTGACCTGATGGTCGGTGCGGCCGACGTACTCGATCTCGCGAGGGGCGGCGCTACTCGCTTCGGCCACCGAGCCGCTGTGCCACCGCACCAGATCACCGGTGCGGTACATGCGTTCGCCGGGTTTGCCGTACGGGTTGGCGACGAACCGCTGCGCGGTGAGCCCGGGCCGGTTGAGATAACCGCGGGCGAGCGCGTTGCCCGCCAGGTGCAGTTCCCCGGTGACGCCGACCGGCGCCGGGTACAGGCGCGGGTCCAGGATGGTGGCTCCGACACCGCGGATCGGGCCGCCGATGGTGATGGTCTCGCCGGGTGTCATCGGGTCGGAGATGACCGTGACGATGGTGGTCTCGGTCGGTCCATACACATTGTGCAGATGACGTCCAGGCGCCCAGCGGGTGACCAGATCCGGTGGCAGCGCCTCACCGCCGACCAGCACGTGCGCCAGCTCGGTGACCCCGGCCGGGTCGACGGTGCCGAGCGCGGAGGTGGTGATGAAGGCGTGCGTGATCGCCTCCTCGATCAGTACCTCGCGCAGATCCGCGCCGCCGACCACGCCGGGCGGGGTGATCACCAGGGTGGCCGCGCCGCCCAGAGCCAGCAGCAGGTCGAGCATCGCGGCGTCGAAGCTGGGCGTCGCGAAGTGCAGGACCCGGCACCCGGGCCGGACGTCGAAGCGCTGCGCGGTCTCGGCGGCGAAATTGGAGAGCCCGCCGTGCGTGACCACCACGCCCTTGGGCGTACCGGTGGACCCGGAGGTGTAGATGACGTACGCCGGGTTGTCCACGCGCAGTGGCGCGTTCCGCTCGGCCGCGGTGATCGGTTCGTCCGACGCGGAGAGCACCTCGGCCCGCAACTCCGGGTCGTCGAGGGTGAACCAGTGCGTACCGGGCGACGCCTCGTGCAGCTGATCACGGTACTCGGCGAGGGTGATGCCCATGCGCGCACCGGAATCGGTGAGCATGTGGGCGATGCGCTGCGGCGGGTACAACGGGTCGACGGGCACGAACGCCGCGCCCGCCTTCGCCACCGCGAGCATGGTGGCCACCGATTCGACCGACCGCGAAAGCCCCAGGGCCACCAGGGTTTCCGGGCCGACACCATCGCCGATCAGTACTCGGGCGAGCCGGTTGGTCCACCGGTCGAGCGCGTCGTAGCCGACCTGGGTGTCACCGGAGCGCAGGGCGGTGGCGGTGCGGTCGACCGCGGCCGCCGCCGCGAACACCTCCGGGAAGGTGATCGGCCGCTGCGGCTCGGGACCGCGGACCGGGGCCAGCCCGGACCATTCGGCCTGGTCCAGGATCTCCAGGTCGCCGACGGCGGCGGTGGGGTTGGCGGCGACGGCGGCGAGCAGGCGGGTCAGCCGGGTGCCCAGGCAGCGGGCGGTCGACTCGTCGAACAGATCGCTGGCGTAGTTCACCAGCAGCGCGATGCCGTCGGGTTCCCTGGTGTCCGTGTGGTTTTCGGTCAGCGTGAATTGCAGATCGAACTTGGCGACGCCGGCGTCGACCTCCTCGCCCGAGATACGCAGCCCGGGCAGCTCCAGGACCCGCACCGGCTGGTTCCGCACCGAGAGCATCACCTGGAACAGCGGGTGATGCGCCTGCGAGCGCGCCGGGTTGAGCACCTCCACCAGACGCTCGAACGGCAGGTCGGCGTGCGCGAAGGCATCCAGGTCGCCGTCGCGGACCTGGTGCAGCAGCTCGGTGAAACCGGTTGCCGGGTCGATCTCGGCGCGCAGCACCAGGGTATTGACGAACATGCCGATCATGCGGTCCAGCGCGGGGTGCCCGCGCCCGGCGATCGGCGTGCCGACGGTGATGTCGCCGACGCCGGTCATCCGGTGCAGCAGCACCGCGAGCGCGGTGTGCAGCACCATGAACATGCTGGCGTTGCTCGCGGACGCGAGCGCCGCGAGTTCCCGGTGGGTGAACGCGTCGATCGCGCACTCCACCTGACCGCCCCGGTAGGACGGCGCGGGCGGGCGCGGCCGGTCGGCGGGCACGCTGAGCAGTTCGGGGATGCCCCGCAGCCGCTCGCTCCAGTAGGCCAGCTGACGCCCGGCCACCGAGCTCGGATCGTCCTCGGCGCCGAGCGTATCCCGCTGCCACAGCGTGTAATCCGCGTACTGCACCTCGGGTTCGGGCCAATCGAAGTCCGTGTCCGCGCACGCCGCCCGGTAGGCCAGGGCGACCTCGGCCGCCAGCGGTTCCAGCGACCACCCATCCATTGCGATGTGGTGCACCACCAGCACCAGCACGTTCTCGGTGGAGGCGGCGGGCGGCAGCACACCGTCCGGATCCGGCTGCTCCGAGACCGTGATCAGGGCCGCGCGCATCGGCACCTGGTCGGCCAGGTCGAAGCCCGGAGCCGCGAAACTCCGCACCGCGCCCTCGACTTCGCCGGGCGTGACGGTGGCGACGAACAGGGTGGTTGCGGCGTCGGCCGCGTCGAGCACGCACTGCTCGGGCCGGCCGTCGCGTTCGGGGAACACCGTGCGCAGGGTCTCGTGCCGCCGCTGCACCTCGTGCAGCGCCCGCACCAGCGCGTCGACCTCCAACCGGCCGTTCAGGCGCAGCACCACGGGAATGTTGTAGGCGCCGTCGGAACCGCCCGCCCCGACCTCGTTGAATCGGTTGAGAAACCACAGCCGCCGCTGCGCCGCCGAGAGCGGAATGTGGGCCGGACGGTCCCGGCGCACCAGCTCCGGCCCCGTTCGATCGTCACCGGATCCGGCGTCCAGCAGGGCGGCGAGCTCGGCGACGGTCGGCGCACCGAAGACGCTGCGCACCTCGAGCCGCGCCGCACCGGCAGCGGCCAGCCGGGCCACCAATTGCGTTGCCAGCAACGAGTTTCCGCCGATGTCGAAGAAGCTGTCGTCCGCCGCGACGGACTCCGCGCCGAGCAGCTCGCCCATCACGCGGGCGACCAGCTGCTCGGATTCGGTCTCCGGCGCGCGCGTCGCCGCGCGCACGCTGAAGCGCGGTTCGGGCAGCGCGGCGGTGTCCAGCTTGCCGACCGGGGTCAGCGGCAGCTCGGTCAGCACCGTGATGGCCGCCGGAACCATATGCGCCGGAAGCTGATTCGCGACATGCGCGCGCAGCGCCTCGGTGTCGACGCCGCGCGGGCCGGCGGGCTGGACGTAGGAGACGATCCGATCCATCTCCGCGATCCGGTACACCTGGGTGTGCGCGTAGTTCACGCTCGGATGCGCGGCCAGCACATTGCTGATCTCGCCGAGTTCGATCCGGAAACCGCGCACCTTCACCTGATGGTCGCTGCGCCCGAGATAGACCAGTTCGCCCACGGTGTTCCAGCGCACCACGTCACCGGTGCGGTACATGCGCGAGCCGTGCGGTCCGTGCGGGTCGGCGACGAACCGGCCCGCGCTCAACCCGGCGCGATCGAAATAGCCGCGCGCCATACCGAATCCGCCGACGTAGAGGTCGCCGGGGACACCGGCGGGGACCGGCCGCAGCCGCTCGTCGAGTACCAGGGCGCGGGCGCCACGCACCGGGATGCCGATGGTGACCGGCAGTCCGGGCGTGAGCGGACCGGCCATGGTGACGACCACGGTGGTCTCGGTCGGACCGTAGCCGTTGAACATGGCCCGGCCGGGCGCCCAGTGCGCCACCAGGTTCGGGTCCAGCGCCTCGCCGCCGACGCAGATCGCCCGCAGCTCGGGCAGCGACCAGCGGTCGCGGTCCAGGGTGGCCAGTGCGGCCGGGGTCATGAACGTGTGGGTGATCCCCTCCCGCTCCATCAGCCCCGCGAGTTCGTCACCGCCGTAGACCTCCGGCGGGCAGATGACCAGCGCCGCACCGGATCCCCAGGCCAGCAGCACGTCGAACAGGGCGGCGTCGAAGCTGGGCGTGGAGAAGTGGAACACCCGCGAATCGCGGTCGATCCGCATGCGGTCGCGCAGGTCGTCGGCGAGGTTGGACAGGCCGCCGTGGGTGACGGCCACGCCCTTGGGTGTTCCGGTCGAGCCGGAGGTGTAGATGATGTAGGCGAGATCCTGGATCTGGGTGGCGCGGGTGCGCTCCCAGTCGTCGACCAGGGCGTCGTCGTGCTCGGCCAGCTCGCCGATCAGATGCTCGTCGTCGAGCAGCAGCCAGTCGGTGACCCGGCCACCGTCGTGCGGCTGCCCGGCCGCGCGCAGCCGGGCCGCGTACTCGGCGGTGGTGATGCCGGTCCAGCAACCGGAATCGGCCAGCATGTACCGGACACGGTCGGCCGGGTACTTGGGGTCGACGGGGACGAACGCCGCGCCCGCCTTGGTGACCGCGAGCACCGCGACCACGGATTCGATCGATCGGGTCAGGCCGAGCGCGACCCGATCGCCGGGACCGATGCCGCGGGCGATGAGCGCGCGGGCCAAACGGTTGGAGACCCGGTCGGTTTCGGCGTAGGTGAGCGTGATCGGCTCGCCGGCGGGGTCGGGCCGGGAGCTGAGCGCGAGGTTGTCGGGATGCATGTGCGCGGTGGCGGCGAAGCAGGCGGCCAGGGTGCACGGCGGGTTGGCCGCGGGACCGGTGGCCGGGGTGAGCAGGCGGCGCTCGGTTTCGGTGCGCGCGTCGATATCGCGGATCAGTACCCGCGGGTCGGCGGTCACCGCGGCCAGCACCCGCAGCAGCCGGTCGGCCAGGGTCTCGATCGTGACGGCATCGAAGAGCTCGGCGGCGTAGCCGAATTCGAAGGCCAGGCCGGACGCGTCGCCGATCGGGGCCGCGACCCGCAGCTCCAGATCGAACTTGGCCAGCGCGATGTCGAGTTCGTCCGCGTGCAGCGCCAGCCCCGGCAGTTCCAGGGCGGGCAGCGGCCCCTCCTGGACGGTCAGCGCCACCTGGAACAGCGGCGGCCGGCTGGTGGAGCGCACCTGCTTGCCGAGCTCCTCGACGATCCGCTCGAACGGCAGATCGGCGTGCTCCATGGCGGCGAGTTCGGTATCGCGATCCGCGCGCAGCAGCGCCGCGAACGAGTGGTCCGGGTCGACCTCCGAGCGCAGCACCAGGGTGTTGACGAACATGCCGACGAGCTCGTCGAGCTGGGCGTCGGTGCGGCCCGCGATCGGAGTGCCGATCACGATGTCGCGGCCGCCGGTGACGCAGCGCAGCAGCACCGCCAGCGCGGAGCGCAGCACCATGAACAGGCTGACGCCCTGCTCCCGGGCCAGCTCCGCCAGCGCCTGCTGCATCGGCTCGGGCACGGTGAACGCGACGGTGCCCGCCTCGTATCCCGGTGTCGCGGGACGTGGACGGTCGTAGGGCAGCGGGAGTTCCTCCGGAATCCCGGCCAGCGCGGTGCGCCAGTAGGCGAGCTGGCGGCTCGCGATGCTCTCCGGATCGTTCTGGTCGCCCAGAACCTCGCGCTGCCACAGCCCGAAGTCGCTGTACTGCACCGGCAGTGGCGTCCAGGCGGGCCGGGATCCGGCATGGCGTGCGACATAGGCGGTGGCCAGATCGCGGGTCAGCGGGGTCAGCGACCAGCCGTCGGCGGCGATGTGGTGCAGCGCGATGCCGAGCAGGTGCTGCCCGGATGTCGTGCGCAGCAAGCTGATTCGCAACGGAACCTCGGTGGTGAGATCGAAGCCGCGGCGTGCCAGGGCCCGCAGTGCCTGCTCGGCGCCGGCGTCGTCGGTGTCGCACGGGACGACCTCGGGCATCGCCTCGGCCAGCGGCAGCACCCGCTGCCACGGCCCCGCGCTGTCCTCCGGGAACACCGTGCGCAGCACTTCGTGCCGGTCCACCAGGTCGGTGAGCGCGGCCCGCAGCGCCGGTACATCCAGATCGCCGTCGATTCGTATGACGAATGCGATGTTGTAGGCGCTCGATTCGGGTGAGAATCGATTCAGGAACCACAGTCGCTGCTGCGGCAGCGACAATGGAATGCGTCCCGGACGCGGCGCGTGCACAGCCAGCGCCAGCCGCTGCGTCCGGGGCGCTTCCGTAAGCTGCTCGGCCACTCCGGCGACGGTCGGCGTTTCGAAGATCGCCCGTACCGGCAGGTCCACCCCGAATTCGGCGTGCAGCGCCGCGGCCAGGCGGGTGGCCAGCAGCGAGTTGCCGCCCACGTCGAAGAAACTGTCCTCGGCCCCGGTGACCGGATGCCCGAGTACCTGCCCGAACACCTCCGCGACCCGGCGTTCGCCATCCCCCTCGGGTGCGCGGGAACTGCCGACCGCCGCGAAAACCGGTTCCGGCAACGCTTTTCGATCGAGTTTGCCCGCCTGGGTGACGGGCATCTCGGCCAGCACGATGACCGAGGCGGGCACCATGTAGCCGGGCAGCCGCTGCCGCGCGGTCTCGGCGACCTCGGCGCCGGTGACCGGTGCGGCGGCGGTCACGTAGGCGGCCAGGCGGGGCTGGCCGTGCTCGTCGGTGTGCACGACGGTCAGCGCGAAGCTCACCCCCGGATGGGTGCGCAGCACATGATCGATCTCGCTGAGCTCGATCCGGAAGCCGCGGATCTTGATCTGGTCGTCGGCGCGCCCCAGGAACCGCAGGTGCCCGGCGGCGTCGGCGACCACGAGATCGCCGGTGCGATACATGCGTTCACCGCGACGGCCGTGCGGGTTGGCCGGGAACCGCTGCGCGGTCAGGCCCAGGCGGCCGAGGTAGCCGCGCGCCAGACCGGGCCCGGACAGATACAGCTCACCCGGTGTACCCGGCGGCACCGGATGCAGCCGTCCGTCGAGCACGAACAGGCGCATGCCGCGCACCGGAAGCCCCAGCGGCACCGGCTTTCCGGCCCGCATCGGACCCGAGGCGGTCGCGGCGACGGTGGCCTCCGACGGGCCGTACATATTGTGGATCCGGTGCCGCCGCGACCAGGTCGCCACCAGCTCCTCCGAGCACGCCTCGCCGCCGACGACGACGGCCTCGAGCTGGTCGAGATTCTCGTCGGGCACCGTCGCCAGCGCGGCCGGGGTGATGAACGCGTGCGTGATCCGTTCTGCGCGCAGCAGATTCGCCAGTTCCGCGCCGCCGTACAGCCCGGCCGGAGCGACCACGAGGGTGGCGCCCGCGGCGAAACCGAGCAGCAACTCCAGGACCGAGGCGTCGAAGCTCGGCGAGGAGAAGTGCAGGGTCCGCGCCGCGTCGGTGACGCCGAACAGGTGCATCTGCTCGTGTGCGAGCGAGGCCAGACCGGCGTGCGTGACCACGACGGCCTTGGGCTTCCCGGTGGACCCCGAGGTGTAGATCAGGTAGGCCGGGTGCGCGACCCGCAGCGGCTGATGCCGTTCGGTATCGCGGATCGGGGCGGTGCTGTAGCGCGCGGATTCCTCGGCCAGCGTGTCGGATCCGAGGACCAGCCAGTCCATGGACTGGCGACGGTGCTTGCCGGTGGCGCTGGGCCAGGCGGGCATGGTGGCCAAGCAGTCCGGCACGGTCAACCCGATCATGGCGCCCGAGTCGGCGATCATGTGCCCGATCCGCTCGGCCGGGTAGCCCGGATCGATAGGCACGTAGGCGGCGCCGGTCTTGGCGACGGCCCAGACGGCGGCCACGGAGTCCAGGCCGCGCGGCAGCGCGACGGCGACCACGACCTCCGGTCCGGCGCCGTGCCCGATCAGCACCCGCGCCAGGCGATTCGACTGCTCGTCGAGCTCCCGGTAGGTGGTGTCGCGGCCGTCGAAGCGCACCGCGACCGCGTCGGGCAGACGCTCGGCGATCTCGGTCAGCATGCGGGCCAGGGTGACCGCCGGTTCGGCCGGCGACCCGGCGATCGGCACCAGCTTGGCGGCCTCGCGACGGTCCAGGATCTCGATATCGCCGACCGGGGTGCCGGGCGCGGCGACGACGGCGTCGAGCACCGTGACGAACCGGCGCGCGAACGCGGCCACCGTGCGCTCGTCGAAAACATCTGTGGCATAGCCGAATTCGGCGGTCATCGGGCCGTCGGCCTGCCCGTCGCGGATCTCGAGCTGCAGGTCGAACTTGGCGATGCCCGCGTCCAGCGGCAGGATCTCGGCCCGCACCGGCGCGCCGCCGATACCCGGCAGTTCGACGCGCAGCTCGGTGGCGCGGTCGTAGGAGAGCATGACCTGGAACAGGGGGTGGCGGGCCGCCGAACGGTCCGGGTTGACCACCTCGACCAGCCGCTCGAACGGTACGTCGGCATTGGCGAAGGCGTTCAGGTCGGTTTCACGAACCAGGTCGAGCATCCGATCGAAGCCCGCGGCCGGGTCGACCTCGGTACGCAGCACCAAGGTGTTGACGAACATGCCGACCAGGTCGTCCAGCGCCGGATCGGACCGGCCCGCAATGGGCGTGCCGATCGCGATATCGCCGCTGCCGCACAGCCGGGCCAGCAACGTCGCCAGCGCGGCGTGCAACACCATGAACATGCTGACGCCTCGGGCAGCCGCGAGTTCGCTCGCCGCCCTGCGGGTTTCGGCGGAGATGGTGAACTCCACCCGGCCGCCGCCGGTGCCGCGGCGCAGCGGGCGGGGGCGGTCCAGGGGCAGGTCCAGCTGATCGGGCAGGCCGTCCAGGGCGGTGCGCCAGAAGGCGAGCTGACGGCTCAGCGCGCTGGACTCGTCGGATTCGTCGCCGAGCAGTTCACGCTGCCACAGCGCATAGTCGGCGTACTGCACCGGCAGCGGCGACCACGCGGGCGCGGCGCCGAGCGACCGGGCGGCCACGGCGGACATCAGGTCGCGGGCCAGCGGCGCCACCGACCAGCCGTCACCGCAGATGTGGTGCAGCACCAGCAGGAACACGTGCGTGTCCGGTCCGGTCGACCACAGCGCCACCCGGATCGGGGCCTGGCTGCGCAGATCGAACCCGTAACCGGCGAATTCGGCCGCCAGCTCGGCGGCGTCGGCGCCGGAGGCATCGATCGGATCCAGCGTGAGTGGGATCTCCGCGGCCGGATGCACCACCTGGTAGGGGCCCGCCGGGGACTCGGGGAAGGTGCTGCGCAGGCTCTCGTGCCGTTCCAGCACGTCGATCAGCCCGGCCCGCAAGGCGTTCAGATCGAGCGGGCCGTCGACCTGGACCGCCAGCGACATGTTGTAGGCGGCGGCGTGCTCGGCGAAGCGGTTCAGGATCCACAGCCGCTGCTGTGCCAGCGACAGCGGAATCCGGTCCGGGCGTGGGCCTGCCACGAGTTTCGGAGTCGCGGCGGGGGTGTGCGTGGCGAAGCGGACGGTGAGCGCGGCGATCGACGCGGCCTCGAACAGGTCGCGAATGGTGAGCCCGGCGTCCAGCGCGGCGTTGATCCGAGCGACCGCGCGGGCCGCGACCAGGGAGTTGCCACCGAGGTCGAAGAAGTTGTCGGCGGTGCCGATCTCGGCGACGTCGAGATCGAGCACCTCGGCGAAGATCCCGGCCAGGGTGCGTTCCACCTCGGTGCTCGGCGCGGAACGCACGTGCTGCGGGCGCGCCGCGGCGGCGGGCGCAGGCAGGGCCTTGCGGTCGATCTTGCCGTTGGAGTTGAGCGGTAGTTCGCCGAGCGCCACGAGCACGGCGGGCACCATGTAGCCGGGCAGGGTCTGGCGCAGCGCGGTGAGCAGGGCGACGGTATCCACGGTGCGGCCCGGGACGGGCACCACGTAGCCGACGAGTTCGTCACCGGTGCGGCTGGCGCGGGCCACGCAGACCGCTCGGGACACGGTGTCGTCGGCCGCGAGGGCGGCTTCGATCTCGCCGAGTTCGATGCGCAGGCCACGGATCTTGACCTGGAAGTCGGTGCGGCCCAGGTAGTCCAGCACTCCGACGGTGTCGTCGGCCGGGTCGGCGCCGTGATCGGGGGCGACCTGCCAGCGAGCCAGATCGCCGGTGCGGTACATGCGCGCGCCGGGAGTGAACGGGTTGGCCACGAAACGGTCGGCGGTCAGGCGGGGCCGGCCGAGGTAGCCGCGAGCCAGTTGCACGCCCGCCAGGTACAGCTCGCCGATCGCGCCGGGCGGGACCGGGCGCAACTGCGGGTCGAGCACGTAGGTCTGGGTGTTCCAGACCGGACTGCCGATCGGCACGGTGTGCGGTTCGGGTGGGCACGCCCAATAGGTGACGTCGACCGCGGCCTCGGTCGGTCCGTACAGGTTGTGCAGTGCGGTGTCCGGCAGGGCAGCCCGGAAGTCGCGGACGGTGGCTGCGGGCAGTGCCTCGCCGCTGCAGAACACCTGGCGCAGGCCGGTGCAGCCGTGCACGTCGGCGTCGCTGACGAACACCGACAGCATGGACGGCACGAAATGCGCCGTGGTGATCTGCTTGTCGATGATCAGCCGAGCCAGGTACACCGGATCGCGGTGCCCGTCCGGCGCGGCGACCACCAGCCGGGCCCCGATCTGCAAGGGCCAGAAGAACTCCCACACCGAGACGTCGAAGGTGGTCGGCGTCTTCTGCAGTACCGCGTCGGTGGCGTCCAGCGGGTAGGCGTGCTGCATCCAGCGCAGCCGGTTGACGATGGCGGCGTGCGGAACGCCGACCCCCTTGGGCTTGCCGGTCGACCCGGAGGTGAACAGCACGTAGGCGAGGTGGTCGGGGCGCAGCGGGGCGCGCCGGTCGGCGTCGGTGACCGGCGCGCCGTCGAACTCGGACAGGTCGAGCGTGTCGACGGCAAGCGTCGGCACCTCGTCGGACAGGGTGGGGCCCTCGGCGGTCCTCAGCACACAGACCGGCCGGGCCTGCCGGGTGATCTCCTCGATCCGGTCCGCCGGATGGTCCGGATCCAGCGGCAGATACGCCGCGCCCGCCTTGACGATCGCGTACATGCCGACGACCAGGTCGACGCCGCGGCGCAGGCACAGCCCGACGGTGCTGTCCGGGCCCGCGCCGCGCGCGATGAGCAGCCGGGCCAGGCGGTTGGCCCGCTCGTCGAATTCGCCGTAGGTCAGTGCGTCGTCACCGAATTCGACGGCGACGCTGTCCGGGCAGAGGCCGGCCTGAATGGCGAACAGACCGGCCAGGGTGCCCGCCTGGACCGGTGCCTCGGTGGCATTCCAGTCGTAGAGCACCGCGTCGCGCTCGGCGGCGGTGATCGCGGTGAGCGTGGCAGTCCGGGTGGCCGGATCGGCGGCCAGGAAACGACTCAGGAAATCCAGGAAACGCGTGTGGTGGGCGCTGTTCTCGGCCTCGGTGTACAGGCGGTTGTTGGCCTCGAAGTTGACGTGGATGCGGCCGCCGTCGCCGTTGTAGAGGTTGACCGAGATGTCCTCGACCGGGCCGGTGGCCAGCACGCGCAGCGAACCCGGCAGGCTGCCGAACTCGAGCTCGTTGTGGAACAGCATGATGTTGACCATCGGGCCGAAGAAGCCGCGCGAATCCCGGGAGTAGCCGCAGTCGCGGCGGATATCGTCGCTGCGGTAGCGCTGATGGCGCAGCGCGCCGGTGATCTGGAGTTCGGCGGCCCGCACCGCGTCGGCCACCGTGGTCTGCGCGCCGAAACGAATCCGGATCGGGACCACGTTCGACACCACGCCCGCGGAGCGGCGCAGCGCGACCGTGGTGCGCGCGGACACCGGAAGACTCAGCACCACATCCGGATTGCCGGTGACCGAGCGTACGTAGCAGGCCAGCGCGGCGACGAACAGGGTGGAGGAATGAGTGCCGAAGGCCGCCATCGCGGCGGTCATGGCGGCGTCGGTGTCGGTATCGAGCAGCGCGGTGGCGGTGCGGCGGCCCGTGTCGTGGGTCGAGCCGGTGGTTCCGGTGGACAGCGACGGCATCTCCCCCGCGCCCGCGAGTTGCTCGGACCAGTACTCGCGGTCGTTGCGGAAACGGCTGGAATCGCGGTAGCTCTGCTCGTCGGCGTAGATGGTGGCCAGCGGGGTCGCGCGCGACACGGCGGGCTCGGTCCGGTGCTCGAGCGCGGTGTAGATCTCGGCGGTGCGGGTGAGTGCGTTCATGGCGCCGTAGCCGTCGATCACGATGTGGTGAGCGCGGGCGTACCAGATGTAGTCGGCGTCGCCGACGCGCAGCACCACGTTGGTGGTCAGCGGATCGCGCTCCAGGTCGATCGGTGAGCCGGCGTGCACCTCCATCCAGCGCAGCGCGGCCGCCTTCGGGTCGGCCTCGTCGCGCAGATCGATCCGGGCCCAGCCGGGACGGATCGACAGGTCGACCACCTGGTGCGGAATGCCATCGATCTCGAGCAGGCGGACATGACCGACCTCGGTCTCGGCACCGAACCGTTCGATCGCGTACAGCAGACGGCCGACGTCCAGGTCACCGCGGATCTCTACGTACTGGGCGACGGTGAGCGGCACCTCCGGACGGATCCGCTGCGCGTACCACATGCCCGACTGCGCGGGTGTCAGCGGAAATGGTTGTGCCGAGAATTCGCTGGACGAGCATTGGTCTACGCGTTCGGTGGCCAATGACCTCATCAAATCACTCCGTTCTGCCGCAGTCGACGCAACTCCCCGAGCCCCACCACAGCCCGCGCACGCGCCAGCCGTAGGACGTGATCCACGCCCTATGATTCGGAGCATCAAGACCAACGGATGGTCGCGGATCTGGATTTGTTTCACATTGAAGTGCGTTGGCGGAGCGCCGAATTCGATAGCTATCTTCTAGCTACTTTATGATTTTATCGGCATACGCATGAGAAATACCGTCATCAGGTCTGCGGGAGAACCATTTCCGAGCCCGCTGGCTACAGGAAAGCGAACAGCGTGCAGCGGCCCGGGGCCAGTCGCACCGGCCCCGGAGTCCACGGGGTGTTCGGTTAGCGGGGTGCGTCGTCTCGCGTCAGCCGCGCGGCTGGGCGAGAGCGTCGGGCGCGGCGGCGGCCGCGCGGCGCGCCCGGCGTCGGGCCCACAGCACCGCCACCACAGCGGCACCGGTGAGGATAACGGACAGCAGTTCCGGTACGGGGCCGAATCGGGTAGCGAGTGTTGTGCTGTCCCGCAACGGAAGATCGGCGACCAGCGCCGCCGGCTCGAACAGCGGCGTCTGCTGGGCCACCGCGCCGTCCGCGGTGATGATCGCGCTGACTCCCGAGGTGGCGGCCACCACCAGGGCCCGGCCGTGCTCCACGGCACGCACCCGCGACATCGCCAGCTGCTGGTAGGTCATCTCGCTGTCACCGAAGGTGGCGTTGTTGGTGGGCACCGTCAGCAGATCCGCGCCGGCGCGCATCGAATCACGGAAAGCCCGGTCGAAGGCGACCTCGTAGCAGGTTGCCACACCGAGGTCCACGCCGTTCGCCCGGACCGTGCCGTCACCGCTGCCGGGCACGAAATAGCCTGCGCGGTCGGCATATTCGGAGAACAGACGGAAGAACGAGCGCATCGGCAGATATTCACCGAACGGCTGGATGATCTTCTTGTCGTGGCGCTCCCCCGGGCCGGTCGCATCCCACACCATCACCGAGTTGGTGGTGGTGCGATCACCGTTCACCAGGACCGCGCCCACCAGGATCGGCGCCTCGATCTCGGCGGCCGCCTGCGTGATCAGCTGTTGCGCGTCCGCATTGCGCAGCGGATCGATATCGGATGAATTCTCCGGCCAGATCACCACATCCGGCTGTTTCGCCGTCCCCGCCGCGACTGCCCGGGCCAATTCCCCGGTGCGCCGGACATGGTTGTCCAGCACGGCGCGCCGCTGCTCGTTGAAATCCAGTCCGAGCCGCGGCACGCTGCCCTGGATCGCGGCGACCGTGATCATCCGGTCGCCCTCGTCCGGGCCGGGCAGCGCGGTCCGAAGGATCACTCCGGTAAGAGGCATGATAGCCAGAGTCACTGCCGCAGCAATAATCCCAACCCGACCACCCCACCTGACCTGCGAATCCTCTTTCGCAACCGAAGATTCCGGATCGCTAGCCAGCGCCCCCTCATGCTCGACGGCCGAGACCGATCCGCCCGACACAGAACCCTGCCCGGCACCACCCGGCACCGCTCCGGCACGGCCAGCACCATCTGACAGCGCATCGCCTGGTGATCGAGCGCGCAGGCGATCACCGAGCGCGACCATTCCGGTTCCGGTCAGCGCCACGGCGAACCCGATCAACGGCGCTCCGCCGACCATCGCCAGCGGCAGGAACCAGCCGTCGGCCTGCCCGAATGCCAGCCGCCCCCAGGGGAATCCGCCGAACGGGAAACTCGACCGCACCCACTCCGTGGTCACCCACGCCAGCGCGACCCACACCGGCCATCCCCGCAGCCCCCCGAGCAGCCGGGCCAACACCCCGAACAACCCGACATACACCGCGCACACCGCCGACAGCGCCAACCACGGCACCGGCCCCACATAGATCCCGGTCCACGGCAGCAGCGGCAGAAAGAACCCCAGCCCGGCCAGCACCCCGTATCCGAACCCGCCACGCAGCCGGCCACTCCCCCGCACCACGAGCGTCAGTAGCGCGATCCCGAACGGCGCCAGAAACCAGAACGGCCGCGGCGGAAAACTCCCGAACAGCAGCGCCCCGGCCACCACCGCCCCCACCACCCGGCTCGCCACCGGATACCGCCCGACCACACCCACCATCGCCCCAAGTCCTCCACTCATCGCCCACCCCCTCCCTCAACAAATACCAACACCCCACCCGCCCTACACACCACCCACCCCTGCGAGCCGACCAACCAAGGGCGGCCCCACACGGGCTGATGGAGATCGGGTCGGGTCAGGCTTTGTAGATGGTGGTGCCGCGGTGGACGGTGCGGAGGCAGCGGGGTAATGGGGTGGTGGGGTCGAGGGGTGGGAGGCCGGGGACTCGGGAACGGGGGTCGGTGGACCAGCGTTGGACGGTGTCCGCGGCGGCGGCGACCACCAGGTCGGCGGCGTCCCAGACCGCGTAGGAGGCAGGAGCGCCGGGGACAAGGGTGCCGGCGAGGCCGTCGCGGACGCCACCGGCCCGCCACGCGCCGCGGGTGGCGGCGGCGAAAGCGGCGCGGGGTGAGATGCCGTTGCCGGCGGTGCGGTGGTGGGCGGCGGCGCGGACGGCGGACCACGGGTCCAGCGGGGTGACCGGGGCGTCCGAGCCGATGGCGAGGGAGATGCCCGCGGCGGCCATGGCGGCGAACGGATTCAGGCGGGCGGCGCGGGCGGCGCCGAGGCGAGCGGCGTACATGCCGTCGGGCCCGCCCCAGGCGGCGTCGAAACCTGGCTGCACACTGGCGATCACACCCCAGGCGGCCAGCTTCGCGATCTGGTCGGCGTCCAGCAGTTCGGCGTGTTCGACACGATGTCCGCGCGCCGCGACAGCGGGACCGCCCAACTCGGCGACGACCTGCTCGAATCCGGCGACCACCGCATCCATGGCGGCATCGCCGATGACATGGAAGCCCGCCTGGATCCCCGCCTCGGTACACGCCCGCACGTGGGCGGCGATCGCGTCGGCGTCCAGATAGGAGCGGCCGGTACCGTCGGCGTCGGCGTATTTCTCACGCAGCCACGCGGTATGCGAGCCGATCGACCCGTCGACGAACAGATCACCGCCGAGCCCGTGCACGCCGAGCTCCCGCACCAGCGCTTCGGCTTCCTCGGCGGTCCGCACGGCCGCACCCCAGTACGCCCGCACCTGCACCCCGTGCTCGAATTCCAGCAGCTCGCGCAGATCGGCGGCACCGGCGATATCCGGCCCGCCGCACTCGTGCACCGCCACGATCCCCTGCGCGGCGGCCGCGTCCAGCGCCGCTTTGCGCGCCGAATCCCGTTGCGCGCGAGTCAAACCCGCCAGGGCGGCACCTCGCACCAGATGATGAGCGTCGGCCCGTACCGGCTCCCCCGCGCGGTACCCGGTGGCCGAAACCACCTCGGGTACTGCTTCCAGCAGCGCCGAGGACGCGATCGCCGAATGCCCGTCCACCCGGGCGAGATACACCCGCCGTCCGGCACCCGCCGCGGCGTCGAGCTCCGCGACGGTCGGCGCCCGGCCCTCGGCCCATGCGGTCTCGTCCCAGCCGTCCCCCAGGATCGTGCCGTCCGGATGTGCGGCCGCGAACTCCCGCACCGCCGCCAGCAACTCCGCCAGCGAACGCACCCCACCGAGATCCAACCCGGTCAGCTTCAACCCGAGCGCTGTCACATGTACATGCGGATCCACGAACCCCGGCGCCACGAAAGCCCCGGCCAAGTCGATGACTTCCGCGTCCGGATGCAGGGCAAGCCCTGGCCTGTCGGCCCCCAGCCACACCACCATCCCGTCGGTGACCGCCATCGCGGTCGCGTCAGGCGCACTGGAACTGTAGATCCGACCACCGATCAGCAACTGGGTACCCACGAGCGACCAGTCTGCCGTATCCCCCTTCGACCCCCGAACACCAGACAGCCCTCGTGTGCCACACCGCACTCGAATCAGCCGACAGCACGATCCATGTACCACTGCTGTCTTCGTACGTTCCGGGCACATTCCGCCGCTGCCCTTTGCCGGACTGTCCCCGGTCGCCACGCATCGCCGGCTCGCTACCGCGACCGACGACGTCCCGATTTGCGATCTGCGCCAGCAGTTCTGGTTCCTGCACTGGGGACCCACGACCGACAACGTGCAGAGCTACGCCTTCCGCGTCGGCAACCACCTGGTCATCACAGTGCAGTTCCGACGTGCGGCGCATCTGCTCGATCATCCCGACCATGTCGGAAGAGTCTTCGAGGTCGAGATCGAGCCCGCGGAATTCGTCGGCATCCTCGAAAGTCTGCATTCAGCTCTGTAGGCCGTACCTCGGCAGGCAACCACTGTCGAGTTCGAAGCCGAACGGCTCGGGCAGCGGGATGGAATCACCGTAGATTCCGTCCAATCTGCCTTTGTACTCCCCGCTCTTGGGATGGGTGTACAGCGACCACTCACCCTGCCGAGGATCGATCACCAACAAGGTTTTTACGCCCGCGACGGCGTACCACCCATTCTTGTCTGTGATCTGCCGTGCCTTCTCGGACTGCGAGATGACCTCTACGGCCAACTCGACATCTGCCGCGTCAGCCAGCCAATCATCATCATCGGCCCATGATTCCGGCAGAACGATCAGATCCGGAGTGCAGTAGTCGTCGTCATCATCGGGCATCGGAATCGACGTGACCTCGAAAGGCTGGAGCCCCTGCGGCATTCTCGGCTGCAATTGCTGCCGGAGACGCAAGATCGTGCCCGCGTGCTTGCCACGCGGCGTCGGTGACATCACGAGGTTCCCTCCCAGTATCTCCACACGCAGACCCGTCGTGATCTCGATTTCCTCCGCGACAACGCGCAGATTCCCGGGGCGCGGATGGATGCTGGGGACGCTCACGAACGATCACTCCAACCCTTGCGAACGGCTGAACCCCAACGATATACCAGCTGCCCGACTCACACCGCCGGCCCGATGACCCGCCGCGCGTTCCCCTGCCCGTCGTCGTACCACTGCTGCACGACCACACCGTCGATGACATCGCCGCGGTCGACGACCTCCTCGCCGTCGATGACGATGCCGCGGTAGGGCATCTGGGCGCGGAGGGTGGCGACGCGCCGGTCGGCGATGCGGCCGACCAGGGGGCGGACCAGGAAGCGGGTGGGTGGCAGCAGGAAGAGCAGGCCGATCAGGCCGGTGACGAGGCCGGGGATGAACATGAGCAGACCACCGGCGGCTACGAGGGTGGCGTCGGCGACGGCGGTACCGGGGGTGATCTCGCCGCGGCGGGCGCGACGGAACTGTTCGAAGACGCGGCGGCCCTGCGACCCGATGAGCAGCATGCCGGTGGCGGATACCGCGATGAGCGCCAGGATCGCGGGGATGACGCCGAAGAAGTGACCGACGGCGATCAGCGCGGCGAGTTCGACGACGGCGTAGAGGGCGAAGATCAGGGCGGGCATGGACGATCCTTTCGGTCTATCTGTTCCAACGCCGCGAGGGCTCGATTTTCTCCCGCCCGAGCTGGGAACCCCCTGAGAGTTCAGCCGCCGGGCCGTACCAGCCCGGTCTCGTAGGCCAGCACCACCGCCTGCACCCGGTCCCGCAGCCCGAGTTTGGTCAGCACCCGGCCGACGTGTGTCTTCACCGTGGCTTCGGACAGGAACAGCTGTTCGGCGATCTCGGCGTTGGAGCGGCCGGCCGCGATCTGCTCGAGCACTTCGCGTTCCCGCGCGGTGAGCACATCCAGGACCGACGGGTCGCGCATACCGCCGGGCTCCTCGGCAATGAGCCGGTCCAGCAGGCGTTTGGTGACTTTCGGCGAGACCACCGCGTCACCGGCGGCGACGCTGCGCACCGCGGAGACGAGGTCTTCGGGCGGTGTGTCCTTGAGCAGGAATCCACTGGCGCCCGCGCGCAACGCGCCGAGTGCGTGTTCGTCGAGGTCGAAGGTGGTCATCACGAGGACCCTGCTGTGCCCGGCCGCCACGATCTGCCCGGTCGCGGTGACGCCGTCGACCACGGGCATCCGCACGTCCATCAGCACCACGTCGGGCCGCAGTTCCCGGGCCCGCGACACCGCGACGGCCCCGTTCTCGGCTTCGCCCACCACGTCCAGGTCGGGGTGTGCGCCGAGCACCATTTTCAGGCCCATGCGCATCAATTCCTGGTCGTCGACGACGAGAACGGTGATCGGCACGGTCTCAATCTATCGGCAGACCACGACTATTCGGTGCGGCCGGGGTCGAGCGGGATGCTGGCGTGCACGCGCCAGGCGCCGTCGGCGCGGCGTCCGGCGGTCATCGTGCCGCCCAGCACCGCGATGCGTTCGCGCATGCCGAGCAGTCCGAGCCCGCTGCTCGGGATCGCCGGCCCGTGTACGGGCACACCGCCGGAGTCGGTCACCTCGACGGTCACGTCGGTGTCGTGCCGCTGCACCCGCACCCATGCCTTGGGGCTGGTGCCCGCGTGCCGCAGCGTGTTGGTCAGCGATTCCTGGATGATGCGATGCACGCCCAGGCTGACCTCGGGTGAGATGCCGTCGAGTTCGCCGGTCAGTTCCAGGTCGACGGCAAGCCCGGTGCCGCGCATCATCTCGACCATGGCGGCGATGCCCGCGGTCCCGTGCTGCGGCAGTTGGTCGGGCGCGTGTTCGGTGCGCAGCAGCGCGACGGTGCGCCGCAGTTCCCGCAGTGCTTCGCGCCCGGTGCCGGAGATGGTGGTGAGCGCCTGTTCGGCGGTGTCCGGGTCGCGGCGCAGCGCGTATTTCGCGCCGTCGGCCTGCACGATGATGACGCTGACGGCGTGCGCGACGATATCGTGCAGTTCGCGGGCGATGCGGGTGCGTTCCCGTGAGACGGCCTCGTGGGTGCGGCGTTCCCGGTCGTAGTCGGCGACGGCGAGCCGGGCGGCCACCTCGGCGTCGTAGGCGTGGCGGGCGCCGTTGAATTCGGCCAGGGTCCAGCACAGCGCGTAGTACATGCCGATGGTCCATATGGTGCTCAGTACCGGTTGCCGCAGCAGCCAGACCGACAGCGCGGTGTCCACCGCGAGACCGGCCAGCAACAGCAGGCCCTCGCGCCGCCCGACGTAGGCGACGAGGGTGTAGAGCATGATGCCGAGGGCGATCAGCGCCGGATGCACGGCGTCGTCGTCGAGCAGGTAGCCGATCATGGTGGTGTTGATCGCGAGCACCAGCATGGCAGCCGCCATGGCGCGTGGATAGATCCGCCGCAGTACGACCGGCAGGGGCAGCAGTCCGCTCAGTACCAGGAAGGCGACGGGCTGACTGCTCTCGCCGATGCCGATGAAGATGTCGCACAGCAGTAACGCGAACGCCAGGATGGAGTCCGCGACGACGGGCTTGCCACGAAGCCACAGGCTGAACCGGCGCATGCGCCCACCCTAGGACGCCCTGCCGATAATTCGGGCACCCCCGAACGAACAATCATGGGATGTCTGGTTGGCTGACGGGGTGGATCTCGGAGACTGGGCAGCGCTCTTGGCCGCCGCGACCGCCGCGGGCTGGGTGGACGCGGTGGTCGGCGGCGGCGGTTTGATCATCTTGCCGACCCTGCTGCTGGTGGCGCCGTCCATCGCGCCGCAGACCGCGCTGGGCACCAACAAGATGGCGGCGGTCGCGGGCACCGCCGCCTCGGTGGCGACCTTCGCGCGCAAGGTGCCGATCCAGTGGCGGCTGATGGTGCCCGCCGCCGCGCTGGCCGCGGTCACCGCCGCCTGCGGCGCGGCCGCGGTGTCGCTCATCGACCGCGATCTGTTCATTCCGATCGTGCTGGTGGTGCTGGTGGGGGTGGCGCTGTTCGTCACCCTGCGGCCCTCGATCGGCGTCACCATGGCCACCCATCCCCCGACCCGCCGCAAGGTGATCCTGGTGGTGGCGCTGGCCGCCGGTCTGATCGGCCTGTACGACGGCCTGATCGGTCCCGGTACCGGCACCTTCCTGATCATCACCTTCGCCACCCTGCTGGGCACCGAGTTCGTGCGGGCGGCGGCGATGGCGAAGGTGATCAACTGTGGGTCGAATGTGGGCGCGCTGATCTATTTCGGGTGCACCGGCCACATCCTGGTCGCATTGGGCGCGGCCATGGCCCTCGCCAATATCGCGGGCGCGGTGCTCGGCTCGCACATGGCGTTGCGCAACGGCGCGAAGTTCGTGCGCATCGTCCTGCTGGTGGTGGTCGTGGCGATGGTGGCCCGGCTGGGCTGGCAGCAATTCGGTTGAGCGAGCGGACCTTTCAGGCGACGGGCTCCGGCGTGGCCGGTCGGGTGGAGGCCAGCCAGGGTTGCAGCACCCGCGAGGTGGTCTCGTGGATGCGCCGGTGCAGGCGCTCGCCGTCCTCGACGGTCTCCTGCGGCTGCTGGAACAGGACCGTCAGCGCACCCGACACCGCACCGACGACCGCGCCGACCAGGGCGGCCGCACCGACCTCGTCGAGTTCGTCGGGAAACGCGGCGTGCAGCTGCCGCCCCATCTCCCGCTGCGCCACGAGCTGTGCGTGCGCGGCTCGTCCGCTCACCGCGGGCACGGTGCGCGAAACCTGCGCGCGCACAGCGGCGATGCGGGCATTGAGATCGTCGACCAGGTGTTCGCCGGGGTTGTCGCCGGCCGCCCGCAGCGCGCGCAGCAGCACTTCGACCGGGCGCTCGCCGGGGCGGCGGGAACTGATCGCGGCGACAGCCGCCCGCACCCGATCGTCGGGTTCGGGGAAGAGCAGTTCTTCCTTGCTGGCGAAGTAGTTGAAGAAGGTGCGGGTGCCCACTTCGGCGGCGGCCGCCACGTCGGCGACCGTCGTGTCCTCGTAACCTCTTTCCTCGAACAGCTCGACGGCGGCTTCGAGGAGAGCGCGGCGGGTACGTTCCCGTTTACGGTCGCGGAGGGCGGATGGTGGCACGCGGGCACAGTACTGCTTTTGTCGGCTTAAGTAGTGTAACCACGGGTTTTCCGCGCGCCGCGCGATCTTGAAAGACCGGTCTCGCAGTCGCTCAGGGCAATTCGGCCGAGCGTGTAGCGTTGGTCTATGAACTCAGCATCGCGCAGCGATTCGACGAGGGGCGGGCCCGCCGAAGTGGACGCCGAATTCCTCGCGCTGCCACTGGCTACGCTGGCCGACGCCGCCCTGTCCACCGCCCGCGTCCTGGGCGCCTCGCACGCCGATCTGCGGGTGCATCGGCTGGTGACACAGTCGATCCGCTTGCGCGACGGCCGAGTGGAGGCGATCACCAATGCCACCGATCTGGGCTTGGCGGTCCGCGTGATCGTCGATGGCACGTGGGGTTTCGCCTCCGCCGCCGCGCTCACACCCGACGCGGCCGCCGAGGTGGCCCAGCGCGCGGTGACGGTGGCCAAGACCTTGCGGGCGCTGAACCGGGAGCGGGTGGAGCTCGCCGCCGAGCCGCGCTACGCCGGCGCGCGGTGGGTCTCGGCCTACGAGGTGGACCCGTTCGCCCTTCCGACCGCCGACAAAGTCGATGTCCTGCAGGACTATTCGGGACGGCTGTCGGCCGCCGACGGCGTCGACCACGTGACGGCGTCGGTGCTCCAGGTCAAGGAGCAGACCTTCTACGCCGACACCGCCGGTACCTCGATCACCCAGCAGCGGGTGCGCGTGCATCCGGAGCTGGAGGCGATCACCGTCGATTCCGCCGCGGGGGTCTTCGAATCGATGCGCACCCTGGCCGCTCCGGCGGGACGGGGCTGGGAATACGTGACCGGCGCCGATCGGGTGTGGGATTGGGACGACGAACTCGCGCGCATTCCGGTCTGGCTGGCCGAGAAGGTCAAGGCGCCCAGCGTCACGCCGGGGCCCACCGATCTGGTCATCGATCCGACCAATCTGTGGCTCACCATCCACGAGTCCATCGGCCACGCCACCGAGTACGACCGCGCCATCGGCTACGAATCCGCGTACGCCGGAACCTCGTTCGCGACCCCCGACCAGCTCGGCACCCTGAAGTACGGCACCCCGATCATGCAGGTCACCGGCGACCGCACCGAAACGCACGGCCTGGCCACCGTCGGTTTCGACGACGAGGGCGTGGCCGGCCAGCGCTGGGATCTGGTACGTGACGGCATCCTGGTCGGCTACCAGCTGGATCGCGTCTTCGCGCCGCGCCTGGGCCTGGAACGTTCCAACGGCTGCTCCTACGCCGATTCGGCGCATCATGTGCCGATCCAGCGGATGGCCAACGTTTCCCTGCAACCGGATCCGGAACGCGACACCACCACCGCGGAGCTGATCTCGCGGGTGCGCGACGGCATCTACATCGTCGGCGACAAATCGTGGTCGATCGATATGCAGCGCTACAACTTCCAGTTCACCGGGCAGCGGTTCTTCCGTATCCGCGACGGCGAACTGGACGGCCAGCTCCGCGACGTCGCCTACCAGGCGACCACCACCGATTTCTGGGGTTCGATGGAGGCGGTCGGCGGCCCGTCCACCTGGCGGCTGGGCGGAGCGTTCAACTGCGGCAAGGCCCAGCCCGGCCAGGTCGCGGCGGTGAGCCACGGCTGCCCGTCGGTGCTGGTGCGCGGCGTCAATATCCTCAACACCCGAAACGAGGCGGGACAGTGACAGCGACAACGGTTTCGGCGGCCCCGGAGGTCGTGGAGCGGGCGCTGCGGCTCTCGCGCGCGGACGAGGCCATCGTGCTCGTCACGGACGCGCACGAGGCGTCGCTGCGCTGGGCCGGGAATTCCATGACCACCAATGGTTCCTCGGTCGCGCGGTCCTGGTCGGTGATCTCGATCTTCCGCACCGGGCCGAACGACGCCCGCGTCGGCAGTGTCAGTGCCACCAGCGTGGACGCCGCCGATATCGAGGCCGTGGTGCGCGCCAGCGAGGACGCGGCCCGCACCGCCGAGCCGGCCAAGGACGCCGTGCCGCTGCTGGATCCGGATACAGCGAACCCGGCTGCGCCGAATCGGGACCTGCCCTGGGACGGCGCCCCCGCCGGCACCGACATCACCGTCTTCGCGGAGGTCGCCCGAGATCTCGCAACCGGTTTCGACGGTACCGACAAGCTGTACGGATTCGCCCACCACCAGGCGCACTCCACCTGGCTGGGCACCTCCACGGGCATCCGCCGCCGCTGGATCCAGCCGACCGGTTCGATCGAGATCAATGGAAAGCGCGGCGCGGGCGCGGATCTGGCGAGCGCCTGGGTCGGCGCGGGCACCCAGGATTTCACCGATGTGGATGTCCCGGGGCTGTTGAACGCTCTGTCGCAGCGCCTGGACTGGGCCGCGCGACGGGTCGAGTTGCCCGCCGGGCGGTACGAGACGCTGCTGCCGCCGTCCGCGGTCGCCGACCTGATGATCTACCTGAACTGGTCTATGGAGGGCCGCGGCGCGCACGAGGGCCACACCGCGTTCGCCCGGCCGGGCGGCACTCGAATCGGTGAGCGGCTCACCGATATTCCGCTCACCCTGTACTCCGACCCCACGGCCGCCAAGCTGGAGTACCAGCCGTTCGTGACCGCCGGGTCGTCCTCGGAGGCGGTGTCGGTATTCGACAACGGGCTCTGCGCGCAGCGGGTGGACTGGGTGCACGAGGGCGTCATCCGGTCGCTGATGTATCCGCGCGCGACCGCGGCCGAATTCGGTGCGCAGCCGACGGTTCCGGGCGGCAACCTGCTCATGACCGGCGGAGCCGACACGTCCCTGGACGAGATGATCGCCCGCACCGAGCGCGGCCTGCTGCTGACCTGCCTGTGGTACATCCGCGAGGTCGACCCGGCCACCCTGCTGCTCACCGGCCTCACCCGCGACGGCGTGTACCTGGTCGAGAACGGCCAGGTCACCGCCGCGGTGAACAACTTCCGCTTCAACGAGAGTCCGCTGGATCTGCTGCGCCGGGTCGGCGAGGCGGGCCGCACCGAGATCACGCTGCCGCGTGAGTGGAAGGACTGGTTCTCCCGGACGGCCATGCCGCCGTTGCGGATTCCCGACTTCCACATGTCCTCGGTGAGCCAGGCGACCTGAGTGTTCTAGTGCGGGCGGGAGACCTCGTAGGTGCCGTCATGGTCGGTGACGGTCACCGCGACGGTCTTCTTCGTGCCATCGACCCGGACGCTGCACTCGTAGCTGCCGCCCACCACGACCGGCAGATCCGTCGGGCAGACGACGTCTTTGACCTCGACCAGCCCGTAGGACTCGCTCAGCACCTGGGCGATACCGCGCTGCACGGCGTTCGGATCGAGATTGTCCGGCACCTCCGGCTCGGCGGCGGCCACCGGCGTGCTGGGCAGCACACCGATGGGGGCGACGGCGGGCACCTGAGGCGCGGCCGCGGGCGCGGGTTTGCGTGCGGGCGCGTCGTTTTCGCGAATGTTCACCACGATCAAGCCCGCGATCACTCCGGCGATGGCGATGACGAACGCGGCCACCACGCCGGCGATGATGACGGGCACCCAGCCGTTGGGGTCGTGCTCGTCCTCGGGTTCGGCGATCGGATAGGGGCGAGCCGGGTTCGGCCGTCTCGTCGGTGCGGTCATGCAGTCCCTCCCTCTACTGGGCAGTGTCTAGTTCGGCGTGTTCGGGGCCCGGACAGGTCACGCGGGCTGCCTTCTCCGGGCCTTACCTCACGTGCCGGTGTCGGACAGTATTTCGGCTGCGGACCACCCCCGTGCGGGAGGAAGGATAGCCGAGCGCGTGCGGGTCCGTCGGAAGTCCTGGCGATTCGCCGGAGGCGACATGCCGGGACGCGAGTAGCTATGCGACGGGAGTGATCTCGATTCCGATCGTGCCCGCCTTGCCGCGGCGCAGATTGCTACCGAGGATGACGAGCGGCCCGAGAATGAAGTACTTCTTCCTCAGCAGTCGGCGCACCCGGGCGGTGCCCGCCTCGTCGAGGATCCGCCCGGTGCCCTCGATCACCTCGCCGTGCGGTTTGCCGGCCGGGTTGCACGGTTGCAGTGTCACCGCGGGATCGCGCCGCAGCCGCTTGACCTTCCAGCTGTCAGCGACCGTCCAGACGTAGAGCTTGTCGTCGGCGGCGACCGCCCACACCGGGGTGCCGACCGGCGTGCCGTCCTTGCGGAAGGTGGTCAGCAGTACATAGTCGGCGCTGCCGACGGCCCCGAGGCTGTTCGTCATGGCGTCAGCCTACTGGCGGCGGATCCTGTTGCGTCAGTCGGTTGTTCGATATTCGCCCGCCTCCAAGCGTTCGATCAGTCCGGCGGTCCAGCCGGTGAGGTTGGCGAAGACTCCGCTCCAGAGTTCCAGCAGATCGGTGGCGTGCGGCGGCTCGTGCCTGCCGGGGAAATCGGGAATCATGGCGAGCAGCCCGTCGCGTGTCTCGGCGCTGTTGCGCTGCTGCTCACGCAGTTTCGCCACCAGATGATCACGAGGCAGGGCGTCCATGAACGCGATCGCCGCGCCGAGCTCTTCCATATCGATACTCACCAGCGCGCCGTCCATGAGCCGGCGGAATTCGGCCTCGCCCGCCTCGGTCATTTCGTACAGGGTGCGACCGGGCCCTTCGGCACTGTTCTCGGTGCCGACGGTGGCGAGCTTGCCCTCGGCGGCGAGTTGCTTGAGCGCGTGATAGATCGAGCCGGGCTTGACATTGGTCCAGGTTTCGGCGCGCCAGGACAGCAGCTCGCGGCGGACCGCGTAACCGTGGGTGGGCTGCTGCTGACGGACGACACCAAGCACCAGCAGGCGCACTGCGGACATGATCGGCTCCTTTGCTCGCGCTCATACTACTCAAACTTGACTTCCGGATCTCGACCGCACTAACCTCGGCTAGTCAAACTTGACTAATGCTGCTTGGAGGCGAGATACATGCCCGACACCCCAGTCCCGATCATGTGGAGCGCGGACCCGGACGAAACCCTCGACTTCTACAAAACCCTCGGCTACACCGTGGTCGACACCCAGACCCGGCCGTACATCTACCTCGCGCTGGAACGCAACGACTGCCCCTTGCACTTCACGGGGATGCCCGACGGAATCACCAGCCCCTTCGAAGGAGTGACCTGCCTGGTCATGGTCGACGACGTGGCCGATCGGCATCGCGATTTCACCGAGCGCCTACGGGCCCGGTACAACAAGATCCCGGCCAAGGGCTATCCGCGGATCACCCGATTTCGGCCGGGCCAGAGCCGCTTCACCCTGATCGACCCGCACGGCAATTGCCTGCTGTTCATCCAGCGCGATGAACCGTGGGAGCTGGACTACGGCGGTTCGAAGGAGCTCGAGAATCTGGCGAAGGTACTCGACAACGCCCGCATCGTGCGGGATTTCAAGAACGACGATGCGGCCGCCGCCCGGATCCTGGAGGTCGGGCTGGGTCGTTTCGCCCTGCGATCCACCCCGGTGGAACGTGGGCGCGCGCTGGCCATGCTCGCGGAAATCGCTGTCGCCCAGGAGGATCCGGAGGCCGCGGCGAAGTACCGGGGGCAGATACAGGAGCTGGACCTCTCGGAAGCCGACCGAGCCGTCGTCGCCGACGAACTGCGCGCGGGCACCGATCTGGAGCGCTGGCTCTCGGAGTGAATCCTCGGACCCGGCCTCGGGCCACGCCCACCTCCGACGGCGGTCCGCGACGAGACCGGGCCCCTTTCCGGCAACGGACCGCGCCGAGGCCGGGCCCAGCGCAGCCGGAGTAACGTCGCCGAAGCTCGGGGACCGGGCCGCACTCAGGCGGCCGGTGCGGTCAGAATCCGCGGGCCGCCCTCGGTAATCGCGATGGTGTGCTCGGAGTGTGCGGTGCGCGAACCGTCGGCCGAGCGCAGGGTCCAGCCGTCGGGATCGGTGTAGATGCGATCGGTGGTACGGGCGAACCACGGTTCGATCGCGATGGTCAGGCCGGGGCGCAGCGGGTAGCCCCGGCCCGGTCGCCCGGCATTGGGCACGTGCGGGTCCTCGTGCATGGTGCGACCGAGCCCGTGGCCGCCGAATTCCAGATTCACCGGGTACCCATGGGCTTTCGCGACCGCGCCGATCGCGGCCGAGACATCGCCCATCCGATTGCCGGGCAGCGCGACCGCGATGGCGGCGGCCAGCGCCTCCTCGGTGGCCCGGATCAGCCGCACGTCCTCCGGCGCGGCGGTGCCGACGATGACGGTGCTCGCCGCGTCGGCGACCCAGCCGTCGATGCCGACGGCCAGATCCATGGTGAGCACATCGCCGTCGGCGAGCGCGTAGTCGTGCGGAAGCCCGTGCAGGACCGCGTCGTTGACCGACAGGCAGACGGTGTTGCGGAACGGCCCGCGCCCGAACGACGGCGTGTAGTCCCAGTAGCAGGACACCGCCCCCCGCTGCCGGATCCGTTCGCGCACATGGGCTTCCAGATCCAGCAGATTCACCCCGACGGCGGCGCGGGCGCGCAGGTCGGCCAGCACCTCCGCGACGAACTCTCCGGTCACCCGCATGCGCTCGATCTCGCCGGGCGACTTCAATTCCACCACACGTCCACCTTTCGTCGGTATTTTAATACCACCTTAGCGGCGCCGGTATTTAAATACCAATCGATGCGGTAACCTGGGGCGCATGGTTCGCCTCCCGCTCACCCCCGCCCAGGTCGAAGCCGGCCGCCGCCTCGGCAGCCTGCTGCGCGCGGCACGCGGCGACCGCGACCTCACCGAGGTCGCGCGGTCCGCGGGAATCTCTCCGGAAACCCTGCGCAAGATCGAAACCGGCCGGCTGCCCTCCCCCGCGTTCGGCACCGTGGTCGCCCTCGGCCAGGCACTCGACCTGCCGCTACAGGAACTCGCCGACACCTGCCGCCCGGCGGGCCTGGCCGAATCCGCCTAGCTACCTGCCGACACACCGCCGATCGCGAGATAGACGGTCATCATGACCAGCAGGAACCAGCCCGCCCCCTGCCAGACGACCCACTTCCCGCCGCGCCGCCACACCAGATAGGTGGCGACGAACGCGCCGAGCCCGCCCAGCAGCAGCACCGCACCCGGGCCGAAGACCACCGCCACGGCCGAACTCGTGTCGCAGAGCACCGCCTCGGCCGCGCAGCGCGCCCGCGACGCCGCCCACCAGAAGGTCAGCGCCGCCACCAGGCCCGCGAAACTCAGCACCACGATCACATAGGCCGCCGCCCGACGGAACGTCCCGTCACCCGACCAGCGCTTCTCCACATCGTCGACCATGTCGGTCCCTAAGTTCGTAGGTGTCTAGGGTTGGTGCCCTGGATGCCCAGGGCGGTGGGGTGTAGCTCATGTCGGTTTGCCTTTGGTGAGGCTCCGAAGGACTGGCTGCCCCGCCGTGCTGG
>NZ_JBHXVZ010000016.1:0-40900 GCF_042672005.1 Nocardia sp. NPDC127579
ACCCCGCTGCGGCTATGCCCGGCGGGGTTCTCTTGCCTCTGATGGTCGGCATCTTCAACGCCTGGTTGATCGGCATTTTCAGCGTCGCCTAACACACTGGTCGGCCTCATCTCCTCGTTCGCGCAGTCCACCCTCGAATCCCAACTGGGACTTCGGGTGCCATGGCTGCTCATCGCCGTGATCGTGCTCGCGCTCAATTCGGCGCTGGCCTATTTCGCGGTGGATCTGGCCGCGAAGGTGCTCGGCGTGCTGCTCGTCGGCGAGGTCGCCATCCTGATCGCCATGGCCGTCTCGGTGCTGGTGCACGGCGGCGGTCCGGACGGTATCCCGGCCGCTCCGATCAACCCCGTCAACGCCTTTCAGGGCGTCGACCCCGGATTCGGCCTGTTCTTCGCGTTCTGGTCCTGGGTGGGTTTCGAATCGACGGCCATGTACGGCGAGGAGTCCCGCGATCCCAAGCGAATCATCCCCATCGCCACCATCGTCTCGGTCGTGGGCATCGGCCTCCTCTACGTCTTTGTGTCGTGGATGGCAGTGTCCGGCAACGGATTACAGCAGTCGGTCGAGATCGCGCAGCACGATCCGTTCGGCCTGATATTCAACCCACTCGGGCAGTTCGTCGGGCAGTGGGCAGTGCACGTGGCCGCCTGGTTGATGATCACCGGCTCCTTCGCTTGCGGGTTGGCGTTCCACAACTGCGCGAGCCGCTACCTCTACGCGATCGGCCGCGAGGGTATCGTCGCGGTCCGGCTGGGCCGCACCCACCGAATCCACCGCTCGCCGTATATCGCCTCGCTGGTCCAGACCGGTTTCGCGGCAACGGTCGTGCTGCTGTTCGCCGCGTTCGGTCAGGATCCCTACTCGAGCCTGTACTCCCTGACCGCGGTGCTCGGCACGGGCATGATCCTGATCGTGCAGGTGGCATGCTCCTTCGCGGTGGTCGTCTACTTCCACCGGCGCCGCCCGGAGGCCCGGCATTGGTTCCGCACGCTGGTGGCGCCGCTGGTGGGCGGCGTCGCGATGACGGTCGTGGTCGCGCTGCTGTTCGTCAATCTCGGCGCGGCGGCGGGCGCGGCGGCGGGGACGCCGTTCTTCCGCGCGATTCCGTGGCTGATCGCCGGCACCGCCGCCCTCGGCGTACTGCTGGCGCTGTACCTGCGTGCCAGGCGGCCCGAGATCTATGCCCGGGTCGGCCGGATCGTCTTGGCGGACGCGGTCGAACGCGCCGGGCGGCCCGAGCCGGAGTCGCCCGCCGAGGCGCCCGTCGCCGACTAACTGCGCGGCGCTGCGTCAGCGACCCACTAACCGCAAACTCGTCGCTAACGCAGTGCCTCTCGTATTGTCGTCGACACTCACCCGGCCCACACAATTCGCGTTGCATCCATTCCAACCAGATTGGTGGGCCAATTTATCCCGGGTCACGGAGGCCCACCACAGTTGCGCTGAGCGGCATACCAATAGCCTATCGTCGAATAACCAAGGTCGTCCCACCAGGGCCCAGTTCGACGTCTCAGCACCTCGAGTCGACCAGATGGATCCATTCCGGATCCTCTTTCCGAGAGGACCATTCAGCATGTCTGGAACCTTAGTTGCTCCTATCGAAACCGGCGGCACGGAATTCGTCCCGGTGCCACCCGACGGACAGCACCGTCGAATTGCGAACATGCAACAGATGATTCATCGATATCTCGACGACATCGTGGACAGCGGAACATCCTTGCTCGGCGAGTACACCCACCGACTGGAGCGACAGCTCGGCACGCGCTGGGGCAATCGCTACGGGGTCGCCACCTCCTCGGGCACCGAGTCATTGCACTTCTCGCTGCGTATCGCGGGCGTCGGTCCCGGCGACGAGGTGATCGTGCCCAATATGACGTTCGTATCCACGGCCTTCGCGGTCAACGCCGCGCACGCCGTGCCGGTCTTCGTGGATGTCGAGCCCGGCTCCTGGCTCATCTCGCCCGAGGCGATCCGCAGGGCGATCACGCCGAGAACCAAGGCGATCATCCCGGTGCACCTGTACGGCCAGGTCGCCGACATGGACGACATCATGGCGCTGGCCGACGAACACGGTCTGGCGGTCATCGAGGACTGCGCTCAGGCGCACGACGCCACCTACCACGGCCGTCCGGCCGGCTCGTTCGGGGACTTCGGCTGTTTCTCCATGTGGGTCGGCAAGAATATCGGCGGCCTGGACGACGGCGGATTCGTCATCGTGCGCGACGAGCAGAATCTTGTTGCCATGCAACGCATGCACAATCTCGGCCGCGACCGCACCGTTCGCTATCTGCACCACTGCTGGGGCACCCGATCACGGCTCAGCGAACTCAACGCCGCGATCCTGGACTATCAGCTATCGATGCTCACACATTGGAACGTCCAGCGCCGGATGATCGCCAAAGCCTACGACAGGGCATTCGCCCAGCTTCCGCTCCAGACGCCGACCGTACTGCCGGGACGCGAACACGTCTATTACAAGTACGCCGTGCACACCGAGCACGCCGCCGAACTGGAGTCCTATCTGAAAGACCGCGGCATATCGACCGAGCGAATCTACCCGTACCTGCTCTCCGAACAACCCGCGTTCGCGGATCTTCCGCATCGTGTCGAGCCGACACCGGTCGCATGCGCGAACAATTCCAAGCTGCTGTGCCTGCCGATCTATCCCGAATTGACCTACGGCGAACAGCAATTGGTGATCGCCGGCGTCGTGTCCTTCTTCGGTAATCGCGTCTGATCGAATCCACCACCGACAGTCGAGGAGCAGATTCTTGCGAGAGACAATGACTTCCACGTTGCACCGCCTGGGCGACAATTCACCGAACCGACCGCTCATGCGCGCCGTTGTCGCGGATCGAGAAGGAGATCCCGATGTCCAGAAACTGGTCGAGATCGAGCGCCCCGAACCCGGGCTGACCGAGATCCTGGTGCGCGTCCGCGCGGCAGGCGTGAACCCGATCGACTGGAAGATCCGCGCCGGGAACGGGATGGAGCCTGTCGCGTTCCCGGCGATCATGGGCTATGACGTCGCCGGTGTCGTAGCGCAGTGCGGCACCGGCGTCACGCATTTCGAAGTCGGCGACGAAGTGCTCGGCATGCCGAAATTCCCGGTTCTGCCCGGCGCATACGCCGAGTATGTGACCGCACCGGCACGACAGTTCGTGCCCAAACCGGCCAATATGAGCTTCGACGAGGCCGGCGGGCTGCCACTCGCGGCGCTCACCGCCTGGCAGGGCCTGATCGACACCGGCAGGCTCACCGCCGGACAGCGAGTGCTCATCCACGCGGCCGCGGGCGGCGTCGGGCACCTGGCGGTTCAGATCGCGAAGAGCCGCGGCGCGTATGTGATCGGGACCGCGAGTGCGCCCAAGCACGACTTCGTGCGCGGTCTCGGTGCGGACGAGGTCATCGATTATCGCGGTGCCGACTTCGTGGAGGTGCTGGCCGGCAACCCGGTCGACATCGTGTTCGATCCGATCTCCGGCCCATACAGCGCGCGTTCACTGCGTGTGCTCGAGGACGGCGGCGCGCTCGTGTCGATTCTGGCCGTGGACGAGTTCGCGGCCGCCGAAGCGCAACGGCGCGGAATCTCGACCGGTTTCACCCTGGTCGAGCCCGATCGGCTCGCTCTCACCGCGATCACCGACCTGGTGATCGCGGGCAAGCTGAAGGTCGTGGTCGATTCGGTGTTCCCGCTGGCCGAGGCGGCGGCAGCGCATCGGCAAGCGGAACTGAGCCAGACGTCGGGCAAGATCGTGCTGCGCGTCGATTAGCGGCCATCCCGTCAGTCATCAGGCCACCTGGCTTCAGGGTGGCCTGATTTCTCCGGAGTGGTACTGCGCCAGAGCGCGTCGCGGCTCTCGCGTGTCGATAGCGATCGGGAATACTGGCCCGCATGGACCAGGTCGTGGTGGGCGGCGAAACGGTGTCGGCGGCGGGCATGCCTCCGCGGGACTCCTTCGCCGCGTGGGAGGCCGTGCTCGCCGATGACATGACCGCGTGCTCGCTACAACCGATCGGTACGGGCCCGTTCAACTGGTCGTTCACCCCGCTCTACACCTCGGAAATGTCGACCGTCGCGATCAGCAACGCCGCGCCCCAGCTTGCCCGGCGCACCGCACGCCACATCGCCCGTGGGGACCGGCCCCAAGTCGTCGCACTGCTACCACTCGCCGGATCGTGCGAGATCATGATCGACGACCAAAAGCTCTCGGCGCCGGTCGGATCGATGTACATCATCGACGACCTGCACCCACAGATGGAGCGCAATGGGGTGTTCCAGTCTCTGATGATCCGCGCCGACCGCGAGCTCGTTCTGGCCGCCTCCGGATTGGGCGAGGATCAGTTCCCTTCGGCCGTAGTGCTCGACGGAACCGCGCACGGAGCGCTGGTCGTCGACTATTTCCGGCGGCTGGCCACCTTGCCGCCGTCCGCGGAGGCAGCGCCGGCGCTGCTGCGCGCCGGAATCGATCTGCTCGGCGCAGGTTTGGCGCTGGGACGCATCAGCCGGCCGAGCGAGGACGCCATGCGGACCATGGAGCGCGAACGAGTGCTGTCGTTCCTGCATCGGCAACTCGGCAACGCGGCCTTGGATGTGGAAACCATCGCTGTCGCCTGCCGGCTCTCACGGCGCACAGTGCACCGGTTGCTCGCCGAGCCCTGGGGAGGCCCGATGCGCCTGCTTCGGCGGTTGCGGATCGAGCGTGCCTGCACGCTCCTCACGCAGTACCCGGACAAAACCGTGGCGTCGGTGGCGCATGTGTGCGGGTTCAGTAGCGATCGGCACTTCTATCGCGCGTTTCGCGCCGAGACCGGGATGAGTCCCGCCGAGTTCCGCCGGCAGGCCGTGTCCGGCGGCTAGACCGACCTCAGCTGCCATCTACCGACCGCGCGTGCCACGCGCGGTCGGTAGTCTGGTGCGTCCTCGCGCTCGACGTAGCGTCCGGCACGGTCGAATCGGCGTTCCAACGTGTTCACCGACTCGCTCGCGGACCCCGCGCCGGCGGTCACTAAACGAATTCGCCTGCACCCGAATGTCTTTCGGCTCATCGGCCGTACCGGCGCAGATCAGTCTCGCCGCCCGACCAGCAGCAGCTATGAACCAGTTATCAGACCTCGAATGAGGCATACCGGACGCGGATACCGCCGAAGTATTCGAATTCGCCTCTAACACAGCGGCAAACGAGACATCTCCACTCGACTCACCCGCACACACTTGCTCGACGTGAATAGTCCAGCAACGTTGTAGCATCTTGCCGGTTTCGGATTACACCCAGAAGATGCAGGAGGATTCGGTGAGTATCGACCACAGCGCGACCGACGTTCCGCCGGGCAGTCCAGCAATCGCTCCGATCACAGATCCGTCGGTCATCGCGGAGGGGATAGACCTGTACCGCACCGTGTTCCACGCGCCCGCGTCGGAATGCACGATGGCGCCGCGGCTGCTCGCCGCCATGGCCGGACAGGGTGGATTCGTCCTCGGCGCTCATATCGGGGATACCCTGGTCGGTTTCGCCTACGGCTTCACCGGCATCACCGGCCGGGCCACGGGCGCGCACCTATACCTGCAGCTCATCGTGGTGCACCCCGCGTATCAGAACCTCGGCATCGGACGACGTCTGATGGCGGCGATCGCCCACCATGCCCGCGTGATCGGCGTCCACCGCGTGCGCTGGGCTTTCGACCCGCGGAACGCACGAAATGCCCACTTCTATCTCGATGTCATCGGCGCGCAGGGGCGGTGGTTCGTCCCGAACATGTACGGCACGCGGCCCAGCCATCGCGTCATCGCCGAATGGGATGTCAGCCCGTCCCGGGCCCGGCTCGAGACCACCGACCGGTACGACGACTGTCTCGAACTCGTCGAATGCGGGACAGCGGGTCGACTTCCGAGCCGATCCAGCGAACTGTTCTACACCCGCCTGGGCGAATTGCTGTCCGCCGGATACGAGCTCGTCTCCTGCTCCGTCGAGCAGCGAACGCCGCGCTGGTATCTGCGACGCGTACCGCAGCTCGAATCGCTGAGTGCCTCATGACTTCCCGACCGCGTCGTCCGACCGGCTGAACGATCACGGGCAGGCGGTTCCAGGCTGATCACCGCATACTCGGGGTGCCGAGGTCGAGCGCCCGAGGAAGCCGCTCGGCCTAGGTATCCGACAGCTGGATGTGGACGTAGCGCAGGCCGGGGTCGCGTTCGTCGACGATCACGATCCGGGCGATCGACTTGCCGTCGGGTCGCTGATAGTCGTCCGCGACGCGCAGCAACATCGGCGAGGTTTCCAGGGGCGGGCCAGCGATCGTGGTTTCCCCGACCTCGAACGCGCGCTCCGGCGGCGCCGTGATCGTCGAAGCGGACAGCAGGTGCCGCACGCCCTCGGGGTCCGTCGAGAGCGTGAGCCGATAGAGGGTGGTGCGGTCCTCGTCCTTTCGCGTACCGAGGACCGTCGCGCCCTCGGGTAGCACGATGCCGCCGAATTCGCTTGCCTCCGCCGCGATCTCGGCAGGATCGGAATCGCCGCACGCCGTCGTCAGCCCCAGGGCCAGCGCGCCGGCGGTGAGGATGGTGACCGCGCTACGCGCCATTCGAGGACTCCCGATACTCATCCGAGCCGATCAATTCCGCTGCCGACCGGGATCTGTTCGTTCCCCGTCGCGGCTGTCCTTCGAGCCCGGCAATTTCATGGCACCATCGGAGGGGACCGGCCCCGAGTACTTACGCACGTCGCTGGTGCCCTCGATATCGTACTCACGCGCCAGACCCGCCGTGTGCAAGCCCGCCAGAGTCTCGTCGGAGACGGTGACGAAGAGGATTTCGGTCTCTTTACCGTCGTCCCAGTTGTACCGATCGTAGAGGTGGATCCGGTATTCCACCTCAACGTTCGGCGCGGCGCCCTCCGCCCCCTCACGTGTGATCACTACTCCGGTCGCCGACAGCCAGATGCCTCCCATGGCGAAGAACCAGTCGTCGTTCATGCTCTTCTTGATGTAGAAGTCGCCGTCCCATGGCGTCTCGAATGTGATCAGCCGGTCGTAGTCGGAGGCCGCGACCGCGGCCGCGGCGATTCTTCGGATCTCCTTCGCCGCAATCCCATTGGCGTAGGTATTGGCCTCCGGAACGTCGTGCAGCACCGAGTCGACATTGACATCCAGGGTGTCCCCGGTGTTGTCCAGGTAATGATCGAGATGCGCGGCCGCGTGCGTGTAGCCCAGCGCGTCGGCCGCGTCGACGACCGCGGCCGCGATCTTGGCGTACGCGATATCCTCGCCCCTGCTGTACCAGGGTTCCGAATCCCATTCGCCCGCACCGGCATCGGACTTCGGCTTGGCCGGCGCGCCGGGAATCGGCGCCGGAGGCGGCGGCGCCTGCGGAGGCGGCCCTGGTGCCGGATTCGGTGTGGGTGACGGAACCGCCGGTGCCTGCGGGGCGAGCCCGGGTGACGGCTTGGGCGTCGGACTGGTTACTACCATGTCGATCTACTCTTATCTGGCTGCTTCAGACGGCAAGTACGCCGTTGTCCGACACCGGCTTGTCCTGCCACCACATGTTGCTGCCGTACCCGTAGTTCAGGACGTGCGCACCGGGCGTGACTTTCGCCGGAACCTCGAAATCCGCGGCGGTGAACTTCGGCGCGTTCCGGTCGGGCGTATAGCTCAGCGCCGACGACACCTGATCGAGCAGGTCGGTCATCGTGTCGTGCCGCGCCTTCACCGATCGCTTCAACTCCTCGGCCGCCGTGACGATCTGTGATCGCTGCGAACCGCGCATGGGGAGATCGATCAGCTGAGCCCACACCCCCAGCGGCAGTGTGAATCGCAGAAAGGTCATCGGCCGGGTCAGCCCGCTGCTCAGCTCGACGGACTGGTTGTAGACCAGGCGTTCCAGACTGGCACCCGCGTGCCCGACGATCTTGGATACCGCGTCGAAATCCCAGCTGCGCCCGGCGATGGTCTCGCCGAGTGGATTCGCCTTGTCACCGAAGGCCTGTGAGCCGAGTCTGGTCCAGCCGGTTTGCAGCCAGTTCGTGCCGCCGACGATGTTCTCCGACGCCGTGTGGTCGTTGATGCCGAGCAGTTCGATCCGCTCCCCCACGGTTTGCAGGGCTTCCCAATCGCCGACCAGCGGGTCCAGGTAGTCCGCCGCGGGCTTGATACCGATGGTGCGGCTCAACGGTTCGTCGAACGGAGCGATCAGGTCGATCCCGGCGGTCACCACGTTGCGGACCTTCGCGGGCGCGTCCTCGACCGGGGCCAGATAGGGCAGATTCAAACCGCTGAACCGTTGCGGCTCAGCCGATTCGGCGGGCGCACCGGACAATCCGACGCTCTGGATCGCCGCGAGCGTGGCCGACGAGCCGGAGTCGGTGGTTCGGTATTCGCGTTTGGCGCCGCCGAGCCGCGCACCCAGGGTGGCGACCGTGGTCACATCTTGTTTGTGCGCGGTGGCCACCGCGTTCTGGAACTTCTCGAACGCCGGGGCCAGGGTGCGCATGAGTTCGGCCGCTCCGCTGGGCAGCACCACACCCGGCAACTGCCGCGAGGCGTTCGACGAGAACGTCGTCGCGACGTCGTGCAGATCCAGCGCGAAGCCGGTCAGCTGCTGGTGGATGACATTCAGATCATCCATGTGCCCCCCTCACCTCATGGCATTCCGCCCTGTACGAAACCAGAGCATAACTCGCTATGCTCTGGTTTCCAAGCCCGATTCAGATCCGTGCTGCGACGAATTCCGCTGCGGCAGTGGCATGTCGGGCATAGCGCGTGTGCACGTTCCAGTCGGTCCCCTTCGGGTCACACACCGGATCGTTGTCGTTGCAGACATCGAAGGTGCGCTCGGCGTAGGTGCCGGTGATCTCCTTGCCCAGCTCGCGAATCGGGTTGCCGAACAACAGCACCGCGGCGATCCGCGGCTCGAGCGCGTTCGGCACGGTCGCCACGATCGGGCCGCCGACCTTCGCGCCCTCGCTACTGAACCCCAGCGAGTTGTCCACCACATTCGCGCCCTGCGAATACCCGAGGAGGACGAAACGCTGATCCGGGCACGCGTCGGCCTGTGCCACGACATGCTCGACCAGATCACGATTTCCGGCCTGCACCGACGCGGGCTGATCGAAACTGGCCGGATAGTCGACCCGGTAGGCGTTGGTCGAGACGTCGAGCGTGTCGGCGATCGCCGAGTACACGGGATTGCCGACCACGGTGCCCAGCTTGAATTTGCTCCACGCGCCGCCGGGCTCATTGGTGCCGCGCGCCGCGACAACGTGGATGTCGGCGCATCCCGCCGCCGCGGCCGTCGGCGCACCCACGGTGGTCAGCGTGGTCGCGGCGAGCATCGCCAGCGCCGCGATCAGCGTCGCCGACAGCAGGGGCCCACGCGGTCGGATGATTACCATGCCTTTGCCTTTCGTCGAACTGTCGGCAAACGGTAGGCCGGACCGGGCCACCGAACGGCGTCCGAGCACCGGCGCTGGGTAATTCATCATCCGCCCGTCGATGGATTACTCAACCCACACAAAACGGCGCGAGACCGCGCATCGCGACCGCGCCACCCGCCTAGGTTGAGCCGATGTTCACGCTACGGTTCGGCGTTCGGACCAGGATCTCGGCGATCGCGCTGATCCCCAGCCTCACCCTGCTCGTCCTCGGCGCGCTCACCGCGGGCGATCTGCTCCGCGACAGCCACCGCATCCGCGACTGGGCCGAGGACATCGAGCGGGTACGTCCGGTCGCGACCGAACTGCTCGCCGCGGTCCAGCACGAACGGCTGCTGTCGCTGCGCCGCTTGACCGGCGACGCCGAACTACCCGAGCTACCGACGGCACGACTACGCGTGGACCAGGGCTTCTACGCACTCGCCCAGGCAGACTCGTTGCGGCACGTGCAGGCGAACATCCCCGAACAGCACGCCAAGTTCGCGGGCGCGATCACCGCGGTGCGCGCGGCGGTCGACAGCCGCCGGATCTCACCCGCCGACGCCTACGCCTTCTTCAACGCCCCCTACTCGCTGTTCAACGACGGATTCCGCCGGGCACAGCAGGCGGCGCCGGACCCGATGCTGGCGACCATGGTGTCCGAAGCGGTGCGCCTGCTCAGCGCGACCGAGGCCATGTCGCGCGCCAACGCGGTGGCCGTCGCGCTGATCGGCTCGAACGGACGCGCCTTTCCGCTCGACGAATTCCACACCCGGGTCGGATTCTATCGGGCCGAGATCCGCAATCTGGCAACCGAATTCGGCGAGCCACGCAACGCCGCCCTGGTCGAGTTGACCGCCGGGGACGCCTGGCGGCGGCTCTCGGAGATGGAAACCGCCGTCCTGGAACGGATACACAGCAAATCCAGCACGACACCGGCCATCGCCTTCGACGACTGGCAGGCGGCGGCCACGGAGGTCGGCGATCGGCTACTGGCCGTCTACTCCGGTCAGCACCTGTACGCGAGCGACAGTGCCGCCGCGGCGGCACGCCGCGCCGAGCGGTCGGCCCTGCTGACCGCCGCCATCGTGGCGACCGGCAGCGTGGTGGCACTGTTGATCGCCGTATTGCTGGCCAATCGGATCATCCGGCGGCTGCGGCGATTGCGCGACGCGACCCTGGCCGTCGCCGACCGGCAGCTCCCGGCCGCCATGCGGCACGCGAAGACCGGAGCGGGCTCCGAACTCGACGCGGCCGCACCCAAGTTGAACTTCGGCCGCGACGAAATCGGCGACGTGGCCAAGGCTTTCGAGTACGCGGCGTCCGCGGCGCTGAAATCCGCGGTCGACGAAGCACGCACCCGCGAAGGCGTGCAGGCGGTCTTCGTCAATATCGCCCGGCGCAGTCAACTGGTGGTGCACCGCCAGCTCGAGATACTCGACGATGCCGAACGCGGACAGGCGGATCCGGCGCTGCTGGACATGCTGTTCAAACTCGATCACCTGGCGACCCGGGAGCGCCGCAATGCCGAGAACCTCCTGATCCTGGGCGGCAGCCGACCGGATCGGCAGTGGCGCAACCCGGTTCCGATCATCGACATCCTGCACGGCGCGATCGGCGAGACCACCGACTTCACCCGCGTGCGTCTGGGCACCATCCCCGAGGTGTCGCTGATCGGCGCCGTCGTCGCCGATCTGGTGCATCTGATCGCCGAACTCGTCGACAATGCCACCGGCTTCTCCCCGCCCACCGCCCACGTCGAGGTCAGCGGCCGCTTCCACAGCAAAAGGCTCGTGCTCGAGATCTGCGACCGCGGCGTCGGCCTGAGCGCGGCCGATTTCCATCGCTACAACGAATTGCTCACCGAGCCGGCCGAATTCGGGCTGAGCCGGCTCTCCGAGGACTCCCGGATGGGACTGTTCGTGGTCGCCCGCCTGGCCAGCGCACACGGTGTCACGGTGCGGCTGACCGAGTCCGAATACGGCGGCGTCCGTACCGTCGTCCGCGTACCGTCCACTCTGCTCGTCCTCCCGCAGCGCCCAGCCGTCGCCTACTCCGGAAAGCACCGCCAATGACCGGCTTTCGACCGACGCTGCCGCGACGCACCCTGCTGGGCGCGGCCCTGGCCCTCGCGGCGACCGCCCGTACCCGGGCCCGCGCCGAACCACTCCCCAGGCTCGCCGGACCGGCCACACTGGCCGCCGATGTCGCGGCGATGGTCGATCTCGGCCCGCGCTACCCGGGCAGCGCCGCCCACGACGCGCTCGTCGATCACATGCACGCGACCTACCAGCGCCATGGGCTGCACGTGCAGCGCGACCGATTCACCTTCTCCCGCTGGACATCCGAAGCGCCGGCCCTGACAGTCACCAGCGGTGGCGCCCCCGGGTTGATCCCGGTCGCCGCTCCGTACCCGAATTCCGGTGCGACCGCACCCGGTGGTGTGTCGGGGCAGCTGATCTACCTGCCCGGCCTGACCGTGCCCGAACTCGTCCATCCGGGCAAGACCGAAAGCCTCTCCAGCGCACAGGGTCTGGTCGACCGACTGGTGCGGACGGCGCTCGTCGCGGTGGGGGACGTGCGCGGGAAGATCGTGGTGGTCGACAATCCGATCCCGCGATTGACGCTCGGCGTGTTCGACTCCGTCACCAGGTACCGGCACGATCCCGAAGGACTCTGGCGCCCCGGTGACGATTACGCCCGGGTCTGGCTCACCCTGCTCACCGCCACCTCGCTGACCGCGTTCCGCGAGGCCGGGGCGGTCGGCGCGGTGCTGATCCTCGACGCCGCACCCGAGAACGCCCTCGGCCAATACACTCCGTTCACGCGCGGGTACCAGGATCTGCCCGCGGTGATCGTCGACCGGGTGCAGGGCGCTCGCCTGCGCGGCGCGACGGGCGCGCATGCCGTCCTCGAATTACGGGCCGAACGGGCCGAGGCGAGCAGTGACAGTCTCGTCGCCGTACTGCCCGGGCGCGGTGGATCCGGCGAGGCGCTGATCGTGCACACGCACACCGACGGCATGAACGCGTTCGAGGAGAACGGCGCGCTGGCCCAGCTGCGCCTCGCCGAATACTTCGCCGGGCGGGGCACCGACCGGGATCTCGTATTCAGCTCGGTCACCGGTCATTTCGGGCCCGGACTACCGGAGACCGCCGGATTCGTCGAACGGCATCCGGACCTGCTCGGCCGGGCCGTCGCCTCGGTGACGATCGAACATTTCGGCGCGACCGAGTGGATCGACTCCCCCGCCGGCTACCTGCCGACCGGCCAGGTCGAACCGACCGTCGCCTTCCACAGCGATACCGGCATCCGTGCCGCCGCCATCGCCGCCACCGAGCAGACCGATCTGCGCCGCAGCGCCCTGCTGGCCCCGATCGGCCCGACCTTCTTCGGCGTCGGCGCCGGACTCCACACCACCGGACTCCCCGGTGTCTCCTATATCGGCGGCCCCAACTATCTCTGCGCCGATATCCCCGACGGCCACCTCGACAAATTCGACGAACACCGCATGGCGGCCGAACTCACCTGGACCGCCCGCCTGCTCGAACTCCTCGACCGAGCCCCCGCCACCGAGCTCCGCACCCGCGTCTAGTGGCTGACCACCGATGTGCCGAAGGAGCGCAGCACCGGCGCGTCCGCCTCCCGCACCGGCCAGCCCGGGTCGCCGTCGGTGGCGAAAGAGACCCAGGCGCTGTGGATTTCGTCGGCCAGGTGTTGGGGTGGGTGGTCGCCGGTGAGCTGGTGGGATACGGCGAGGGTGTCGAAGACGAACGGCAGTTCCAGGGCGTGGCAGGAGCCCAGTTGCAGGACCTCGGTGGGCCAGGTGAATTCGTAGCGGTAGCAGGTGTCGACGGCGGCGGCGAGGAGTCGCGCGGGTTCCCGGAAGAAGCGGTCGGTCAGGATCTCGCAGTACAGGTCGCCGGGTTTGGCCTCCGAGTGGCGGTATTTCGCGAGCACGCCCGGGCCGATACCGGCGCGGTCCAGCAGCAGGGGCAGGGTTTGCGCGTCGATCGCACCGGCGAGCCCCATCGGCACGGCGAACAGCCGGAATTCCTCGGCATTGGTCCCGACGAGCAGCGGCACACACCGACCGGGCGCCGCGGCGAGCACGTCGAGCGGGACACCGGACACGAGGTCGCCGTCGATCACCGGAAACATGCTCATGATCGCGGACCCGCCCGAGATCACCGAGGCGCCCCAGCGGGCCGGATCCGGATCGGCGGCCAGGTTCGCGCCGACCTCCGCCTGCGCGGCCAGCAGCCGTTCCGACGGCAGCGCGCCGAACTCCGCGGCGCCGGCGCGGACCCCGAGCAGTTGCGCAGCGGCCGCGGTCACCCGGGCCGAATCCGCCGTCGTCGCCACCGCGGAAGCGTTGCCGCTCTGCAGGATCGCGCGATGGAACAGACCGTGAGCGGACTCGGCCGCGAGCAGGCAGGCCACGCTGATCGCCCCGGCGGATTCGCCGAACACCGTGACATTGTCGGGGTCACCGCCGAAGGCGGCGATGTTCTCGCGCACCCAGCGCAGCGCGAACAGCTGGTCGTGCAATCCACGGTTGTGCGGCGCGTCGGGCAGCACGGCGAATCCCGGCATGCCCAGGCGGTAGTTGATCGAGACCAGGACCACGCCGTCGCGGGCGAAGGCGGTGCCGTCGTAGAGCGGATACGAGTTCGCGCCGCGGGTGAACGCGCCGCCGTGGATCCAGACCATGACCGGCAGTCCGGCACCGGACGGATCCGGGGTCCACACACTGAGGTTGAGACAGTCGTCGGCCTGGCGCTCCGGAACTCCCAGCAACGATTGCACCTGCCGGGGATAGGGCAGTTGCGGGGCGGCCGGGCCGTGTTCGGACGCGTCGCGAATGCCGGACCAGGGGGCGACCGGCTCCGGCAACCGGAATCGCGCCGGGCCCACTACCGGTGCGGCATAAGGGATTCCGAGGAAACGCGTCACTCCCCCGCTGGTCCGGCCGCGGATCCGCCCGCCGCCGACCGACACCACGGGCTCGTCGATTGCCATGCCGACCTACTCCCTACCGATCGATCGATCGGCTCCGGTGATCAGGGTCACAGATGCCGGGGTAGGCTGTCAACCCGACCGATCGCCACGAGGAGTGCAATGCCAGGGATCGACACGCGCGAGGTCGCGCTTCGGCAGCGCCGGCTCGCCGCCGTGAGCCCCGCCCTGCCCGAATCGGCCGTCCCCGCCGGAACCCGCGGCGCGATTCTGCGCGCCAGCCTGATCCTGTTCGCCGAGACCGGTTTTCACGGTACATCCATCCGGCAACTGGCCGCGAGCGTCGGGATCACCACCGCCACCCTGTACGCGCATTTCCCCTCCAAAGACGACGTACTGGCCGAGCTGATCACGGTGGGACACGAGCAGATGTGGCGCGCGCTCGAGGCCGCCGCGGCCGAGCACACCGACCCTGCCGACCGCCTGGTCGCCCTGGTCGGCGCCCATGCGCGCATGCACATCGATTACGCCGCCCTGGCCGTTGTCATCAACAACGAACTGCACGTCCTGCCCGCCGCCCGCGCGGAGGCCGCCCTCGCCCAGCGCGACAAGTGCTTCCACCTGCTGGCCGATACGATCCGCGCCGGCGCCGCCGACGGCCGGTTCGAGGTCGACGCCCCGCCCCTGGCGGCCGTCGCCATCGCCAGCATGTGCATGCGCATCGCCCACTGGTACAATCCCGCCCTGGCCTACACCCCGGACCAGATCGTCGACCAGTACACCGGCTACGCCCTGGACCTGCTCCGCGCCCGGCGCACTAGCCCCACAGCGCGGCCATGACCTCCGCCGGCGCGGCCGGCGGGCGCCCTGCGCGCCGGCCCAGAGCGGCCGCCCCGGCAACCAGGTGCTCGTTGGCGGGCCGCCCCGGTCCGGCGTAGTCCTCGAGGCCGACCCGCACGTGGCCGCCCGCGCGCACGGCAGCCTCGGCCAGACCCGATTCGACGACGTCACCCCCGGGAACCCCGACCATCCAGGGAAGTCCTGTCCCGCTGAGCATCTCGACGTATGCCCGCCAGCGCCGCCGGCGTCGGGGGAAGTCCGAACAGCGCGGCCGGTCCGCCGAAGTACAACTGGATCTTCGTGCGCTCGGGCAGGCGACCGGCGCGGCGATGGGCGAGCGTCAGCCGCAGGAATCCCGGCTCGAAGACCGAGACGTGTAGGGGGAGATCGACCTCGCGGCACCTGCCGAACACGTGCGCGGCACCGCTGGATTGGCCGCCTTGGAGGTCGACCCGTTGATCGCGGCCTCGATCACCAGCGGTCTGCCGGACCCCATCAGGCGGGGACGGCATCCCAGAGGACCGGCACCTGAAGTGCGGAGTTCACCGATGTGCAGTAGACGTAGGAGGTCGTACCCGGCGCCGCGGCGGCGCCGTTGAGCAGCTGGCCGTTGGCGCACTGCGCGATGGCGATGAATGCGCCGCCCGTACAGGTGATTCCGGCGGTGTTCTCGTCGTTCCAGGTCAGGGCGCAGTCCAGCCAGTCGGGGGCGACGCCGTCCAGTACGCCGTCGTCGGCGGTCGCGGCGCCGGGGGCGAGCAGGACCGCCGCGGCGGAAAGCGCAAAGGCGGCAAGGAATTTCGTCTGCTTCATGCGAAGCATATTATGCTTCAGCATAATCGGCGTCGACCCACCGAAACTCGGGGCAGCTCAGTTCAGGTCGACCACGACCTTGATGTCGTCGGGCTTCTTGTGCACCGCCTCGGCATAGTCGTCCATGGGCACCCGCCGGGTGATCAGCCGCTCCAGCCAGTCGCGAGCGGCGGCGGCAAGGGCATCCGCGGCCTGCTCGTAATGGCGGCGGGCGGCATTGACGCTGCCGAACACCACGGTGTTCTCCAGCACCATCTGCTTGTTGATGGCGTCGGTGGCGATGCTGTTGCTGCCGGTGCCGCTGGAGATCCCGGTCAGGCAGATGATCGCGTTGGAGGTGGTGACCTCACCGAGGTCGAACACCAGCGGTCCGTGACCGGTGCACTCGATGACCACCTCGGGCGCGATACCGACATCGGCGACATCCCCGATGTGGAAGGTGGCCCCGAGGTCGGCGACCAGTTCGGGTTTGCCGCCATCGCCGTTGCGGTCCAGCACGTGGACATCGAGCCCGCGCTGCACCCCCAGCAGCGCCGCCAGCAACCCGATCGGGCCGGCGCCGGTGATCAGCACGGTGCGGGGCGGCACGGGAATGCGGGTTGCGAATCGGTCGGTCTGCTCCCATGCCTTGGCCACGACCGAGGTGGGTTCCATGAGCACGCCGCAGTCACCCAGACCGGGGTCGAGCCGGATCGCGAACTCCGGTTCGACCCGCCAATACTGCGACCCGAAACCATTGCGCGCCTTGATCCCCCGCTCGGTGTACTGCCCATTGCTGCAAAAATCCCAGTTCCCCTGCGAGCAGGGCGGGCACGGGACCGGATCGGGATGGCGGACGATGCCCGCGACCAGATCGCCGGGCGCGAATCCGCTGCCCGGCGGCGCCTCGATCACCTCCCCGAGCGATTCGTGCCCGATCACCAGCCGATCGGAGCCGGGCGGCAGCCAGCCGTAGCCGTGGTCGACGATGTCGACATCGGTGCCGCAGATGCCGAGCAGTTTCCCGCGGACCAGCATCGCACCTTCCGCTGCAGTGGGTTCAGGAACCTCGCCGACGCGGAGCTCGTCGGGCTTTCCAGGTACCGCGGTGATCGCCTTCACGGTTGCCGCCTTTCTCATCGGGAGATCTACGGTTCGAAAATCGCTGCGGGACAGGGCGGTTCAGTGCGGGCGGCGGGGCGACTCGCACGTCGGTGTGCTGATCGCGCACGATCAGGTCGGCATCGCCTGGCCCGACGCCCAGGAAGACCAGGATGTCGAACAGCAGCAGTTCCACCGCGGGCCACCACGCCTGCGCCTCCGCGCCACGCCGGGCGAGCGCCGCGACCCGCTCGGCGGCATGCTGCCGCACCGCTCGGCGATCCAGATTCCCGACCAGGGAAGCCAGTATCTCCGACAGCTCACGCACATCCGCCGCGAACGCCTCCCGCGTGCCGGTGTCCATGGCGATGGCCGTCCGGGTGACGGTCAGGCAGCTGTTGCTCAGCAGATCCAACTGGGCCGCCGAATCGCATTCGCGGGCAATGGGTTCCCGTTGCCCCCACCAGACCGGCGCCCGCACCGCGGCGACGGTCGCGCGGTCGCGCGCCTCGCTCAACTCGGCCAGCTGGGCGTAGGCCGCGCGCAGCGGTCCACGCGCCCAGTCCAGCGAATCGCCCGGCCCGGCGGCCATGGCACGAGCGGTCCAGGCCAGGGCCGCGGACAGGTCGGCCAGAATCGCCGACTCCGCGCGGCGCAGCAGGGCCAGCGGATGCGCGGGGAACAGCACCTGGCTGAACACCAGCGCGACCGCCGCGCCGAACAGCGCGTCGATGACCCGCGCGAACCCGGCCTGCGTGCCGGTCACGACCGCGACGATCGCGTTCACGCCCGCCTGCGCCATGATGATGCGCTCGCCGCCGATGATCAGCGCGGCGAGCAACGACAGGGCCACCGCCAGCGCCACCGCCCGCACGCCGTGACCGAGCAGATCCGTTGCCCAGCTGGCGATCACGACGCCGAGGATGACCCCGATGACGAAACGGACCGCGTTGCTGCCGCGCCCGCCGCGGTCGGCGTTGAGCGCGACCAGGGTGGTGATCGGGGCGAAGATCGGCGCCTGATGCCCGGTGACCGCCGAGGCCAGCCCCCACGAGACGGCCGCCGCGGCGGTCTGCTGGGCCACCGGCCACAGCCCGCGGCCCACTCGCACGCCGGCCGCCGACAGGGCCGGGGTCAGTTTGTGCGCCAAGGTCATCCGGGCGAGCCCACGGCGCGGCCGGGACGTGGGCCGGTGTGGTGGGTGCTGGTGAAGCGCTCCCGCAGCGAATCATCGATCTGGTCGTAGTTGCGGTCTTTGGTCTCGGGCACGAACCGGGTGACGAACAGCAGACCCACCAGGCAGATGACGCCGAAGATGAGGAAGGTCTGCCCCTGTCCGAGGGCATTGGCCAACGGCAGGAACGCCTGGCTCACCACGAAGTTGGACAGCCAGTTGACGGTGGTCGCGGCGCTGGAGCCGGACGCGCGCAGATGCGGCGGGAAGATCTCGCCGACCAGCACCCAGAACACCGGCCCCAGACCGCCCGCGAAGGCGGCGATGTAGAGCACCATGAACACCAGCGACAGCTTGGGATTCGAGGCGAAGATGAAGGTGAGGCCGAGCAGCGTCACCGTGATCATCATGCCGAGCAGGGACATGATCAGCAGCGGGCGACGTCCGAACCGGTCCACCGCGCCGATCGAGACCACGGTCATGACCAGGTTGATGACACCGATGAACACCGAGTACAGAATCGCGTTGGAGGCGTTCAGCCCGGTCTGTTCGATGATCGTCGGCGCGAAATAGATGATGGTGTTGATCCCGCCGAACTGCTGGATCGCGGCCATCGCGAGGCCGACGATCAACGCCGGGCGCACCGCGGGCGCCAGCAGTGCGCGCATACCGGGGCGCTGCTTCTGCTCGGTGTGCTGCTGTTCGCGCTGCCGTTCCCGATACCGCTGCACCAGCTTCTCGGTCAGTTCCGGTCCGGCGACGCGGGTGACGATGTCGCGGGCCTGCTCGGGGCGACCGTGGGTGAGCAGCCAGGCGGGTGATTCCGGGAGCACGAACAGCGCGCCCAGGCACAGCACCGCCGCCGGGATCACGCCGACCGCGAACATCGACCGCCAGCTTCCGCTGCCGGAGAACCCGAGGTCCACCAGGTAGGACACCACGATGCCGACCGTGATCAACAGCTGGTTCATGGTCAGGATCCGGCCGCGGATCTCGGCCGGAGAGATCTCCGAGAGGTACACCGGTACCGTCGCCGAGGCGGCGCCGACCGCCAGGCCCAGCACGACACGGGCCAGCAGCAGGACCCAGTACCCGGGCGCGAGCACCGCGATCAGGGTTCCGATCATGAACAGCACACTCTCGCCCACGATGGTCCAGCGCCGGCCGAAGCGATCCGCGATCCGGCCCGCCGACAGCGCGCCGACCATCGCGCCGATCAGCAATACGCTGACGATGCTGCCCTGCTGCGCGGCGTTCAGGCCGAACTCGTCGCTGATGAAGAGCAGGGCGCCGGAGATGACACCGGTGTCGAAGCCGAAGAGAAACCCGCCGACCGCGATGATCGCGGCCCAGCGGACGACTTTACGCATTCCCGCGGACGGAATGTGCTCGAGCGGGCCACGTACTCCCGTACTTTCGGAGAACCCCTGCATCCGCTCACTCCCGTCACCGGCGAAAGCTGCTCGAGTACAACGCTGGGAAACTCTATTCCACGCCGCCGCGGCATTCCCAGGAAATGCTCAGACCGTTATCTGAACAATTGCCTGGGCATTGTTAGACTGCGCCGGGCGGAAGGAGACGAAATGCGCGATCGCGCTTATTTCGGCAGCTACACCACCGGCGCCGCGGGCGGGCGTGGAATCGCCACCGCCAGTATCGATCCCGGTACCGGGAGCCCGGTGATCGACGACATCGTCGCCGTCGCCGACCCGTCGTACCTGGCGATCTCGGCCGACCGCCGGTGTCTGTACGCGGTGAACGAAGGCGCCGGGCCCGGTTCGGTCACCGCCGTCGACCTGCGCGCCGACCCGCCCGTCGTCCTGAATTCCGTTGCGGTGCAAGGCATCGGCCCCACACACCTGTGTCTGAGCCCGGACGGACGGCATGTGCTCACCGCCAATTACATGTCCGGCAGCGTCAGTGTGGTGGCCGTGCACGAGGACGGCCGGCTCGGCGCGCTCACCGATGTCGTACCGCATCACGGCGCCGGGCCCGATCCGGATCGGCAGGCCGGACCTCATGTCCATCAGGTACTGATCGATCCGAGCGGGCACTGGGTAGTGGTAGTAGACCTCGGTGTCGACGCGGTGTATGTCTATCGGCTCGTCGACGGCACTTTGCACCAGCATGCGCGCGTCGCCATGACACCGGGCAGTGGTCCCCGGCATCTGGTGTGGCACCCGGACGGCCGCCGCGCATTTCTGGCCAATGAATTGAATTCCACGGTCACCGTCTGTGAATGGCGTGCCGAGACCGGCGAATTGCGCCCGGGAAAATCGATTCCGACCGACGCGGCCGATCACGGCGCTCCGTCGGAACCGGTACTCGCCCACGACGGTCGCCGCCTCTACCTCGCCAGCCGTGGCCCCGACACCATCGTCACCTTCGAGATCACCGGCGACGAGCTCACCCAGGTGCACAGCGTGCCCTGCGGCGGTGCCCTCCCCCGCGATCTGCACCTCGCCCCCGACGGCACCCGCCTCTACGTGGCCAATCAGACCTCCGGCACCGTCACCTGGCTGGACCTCGATCCGGTGACGGGTCTGCCCGCCGCGCCGAGCGGCGCACTGGATTTCCCGGCGGCCACGGCGGTGCTGTTCAGCGAGTGACGAGCGCCTGGCCGAGCCCGAGCGCACAGATCGCCGCCGCGAACACGAAGGGGAAGGCAGCGCTGGCACCTGCGTGCTGGGTCAGGGTGGCGCCGGCGACCGCCGCGGCCAACGTCGCCCCGACCTGGCGGGTCGCGTTGAGAATGCCGCCGACCGAGCCGACGGTCTCGGCCGCGGCGTGATCGACCGCGAAACCGACCAGGGCGGGCAGCGTCCAGGAGACGCCGAGGCCACACAGCAGTAAGCCGACGCCCAGTAACAGGGGCCGATCATGATCGGCCATGGCGACGGCGACCAGTCCCAGACCGGCCGGGAACGCGGTGAGCCCCATCCGGATCGGACGCAGCGACCCGAAGGCGGCCACGAGCCGCCCGGTAATCAGCGGATTCACCGCCACCAGCAGCGTCATCGGCAACAATGTCACCCCCGTGGCCGTGTCGAGCAGCAGTGGGAGGGCGAAGAGCACCGTCGTGAGGGCGTAGTTGACCGCCGCGCCCCAGCCGAACGCGGTCCACACGGCCCGATTACCGCGCAACGCGCCGGGGATCAGGGGCGCGCGCGAGGTCCGGTCGGCGGCGGCCGTGGCGTAACCCAGCCCCAGGGCGAGCAGACCGGACAGCACGGCCGGAATCCAGGATCGCTGCCCGGCTTGGGTGATCGCGAGTGTCGCGGCGGCCAGGGTGGCCGCCAGGCCGAGGTGCGGCAGCCAGGAGAGGGCGCGCGCTCGGCGCGGGATCGCGACGCGAGTTCGACAGAGCAGCAGCACGATCAGCGCCAGCGGGGCGTTGACGACGAATACCGCGGGCCAGCCGGCGACCGCGATCAGCCAGCCACCCAGGACCGGGCCGATCGCCATCGCGGCGCCGCTGATCGCCGCCCAGGCGCTGATGGCGCGGCCCCGGGCCCGGGGCTCCGGGTACAGCGCGGTGATCAGGCCCAGCGAACTCGGGACGATCCCGGCGGCGAAAAGTCCCAGCAGCGTTCGGAATACGAGCAGGACCACCAGGGTGGGCGCCAGCGCGCAGGCCAGCGATGCCGCGCCGAAGCCGAGCACTCCCCAGGCGAAGACCCGGTGGTGGCCGAAACGATCGGCGAGACTGCCGCCGAGGACCAGCGTCGAGGCCAGGGCCAGGGTGTAGGAGGTCGTGGCCCAGCCCACGCCCACCACCCCCGTGTGCAGGGTCGACATCAGGCTGGGACCGGCCACGGCGAGCGCGGTCGTGTCCAGCAGCACCATGAAGTAGGCGAGGGAGACGCCGACGAGTGACGCGCTGGTTCGGCGTCGATCGGCGACGGTTGCGAGCACGGACATGAATCTCCTTGGATGCGGCGGAATTACGCGGCATCAGCGTCCGCCCGCACCACCCGGAGCTCGACCGGTCACACCGCACGGGCATTCGGAATATCCGAATGCCCGGCTAGAGTGCGCGGGTGGACCTCGATCAACTGCGCACCGCGCTCGCGCTGTCGCGGCATCGCACCGTGAACAGGACGGCCGCCGCCCTGGGACTCGCACCGTCCTCGGTCTCGGACCGGATACGCCGGCTCGAGACCGAACTCGGCGCGCCGCTGTTCCTGCGGGACCATACCGGTATGCACCCGACCGGCATCGGCGCCGGCTATCTCCGCGCGGCGGCCGCCGCACTGGGCACTCTCGATCAGGCGGCCGAGATGGTGCGTGCCGCACCGGGATTCACCGTCGGAGCGCAGGCCTCGATCGCGAACGAACTGCTTCCTGCCATTCTGGACGAACTCCGCGTCGACCACCCCGACATCCAGGTGCGACTGCGGCCGGAGACCGACCGCGGCCGCCTCCTCGAGGCGCTCGAACGCGGTGACCTCGACGCGGTGGTACTGCTCGATACCGGTGCGCGCGTAGGCGATCTGGGGTTTCCGACACCGACCACGCCCCTGGAGTTCCTGGATGTGCGCGAGGTCGCCATGACCGTGGTCGTCGCGCCCGGCCATCCCCTGCTCGGACATCCGGTGTCCATGGACGAGATCCACCGCGCGGGCAGCCTGATCGGCCGGGAACCCCGCTGCGCCTTCTGGATGGCCACCCAGCACTGGCTGGGCCCCGATGTCGATCTCACGGCCGTCGGCGGCCTGGCTCAGGTCCGCGATTGGGTCGCCACGGGCCGCGGCATCGCCCTGCTCCCCACATTCGCCGTCCGATCCGACCTCGATTCCGACCGCCTCGCGGCCGTCGACATCCCTGCGCCACCGCTGGGGCTGCGGCTGGTCTGGCGCGAGAACCACGACACCCCGGACCGTCTGCGCCCCTTGCTGTACGCGCTCAGCAGGGCCTGAGCCGCCCTACTGCCGCAGGGGCACACCGACATCATGCAGGTGCCGCAGCGCTTCGCGATAGGAGGCGATGAGCCCCGTTTCGTGGTACGGCACACCGATTTCGGCGCAGTAGTCGCGCACGATCACCTGGGCGCGGCGCAGATTCGGGGTCGGCATGCTCGGGAAGAGATGGTGTTCGATCTGGTAGTTGAGGCCGCCGAGGGCGATATCGGTGAATGCGCCGCCGCGCACGTTCCGCGAGGTCAGGACCTGGCGGCGCAGATAGTCGGGGCGCTCGTCGCCGGTCAGGGTCGGCATGCCCTTGTGGTTCGGAGCGAAGATGCAGCCCATGTACACGCCGAACAGGCCCTGGTGAACGGCGATGAACGCCAGGGCTTTGTCCGCGGGCAGCACCGCGAACACGGCGGTCGCGTAGGTGGCGAAATGACCGAACAGCAGCGCCCCCTCCTGGATTCGATGCTTCAATGCGCGGTTCCGCAAGGCGCGCACACCCGCGAGATGCAGGTTCAGGCCCTCGAGGACGAGCAGCGGAAAGAACAGGTACGCCTGTGCGCGCCCGATCAGCCGGGGCAGGCCGCGACTGGCCCGCGCCTGCCGCTGGGACCAGAGGAGAACATCGGGCGCGACATCCGGATCGAGTTCCTCGTGGTTCGGATTCGCGTGATGACGCGTGTGCTTGTCCTGCCACCACCCATACCCCAGGCCGATTCCGGCATTGCCGACCAGCCGCCCCGTCAGCTCGGTCGGTCGGCGCAGCCGGAAGACCTGCCGGTGCGCGACATCGTGCATGACCAGTGCGACCTGGGCGAAGGCCACGGCCAGCGCGGCGGCGACCGCCAGCGTCCACCACGAGTCGCCGACCAGGACGAACGCGGTCCAGCCGCTCACGAACGCGAGTCCGACCAGTCCGAGCCGAACGGCGTAATACCAGGGTCGCCGTTGCATGAGTCCCGCCGCGGAGACGCGGCGCAGCAGGCGGGCGTAATCGCCGTCGGCGCCACCGCGCGGCGACCGTGAACGGGAGGCGGGAATCACCGCGGGTGTGCTCATGCCCCGACGCTATCGGCGGTCGTCTCGTTGCTCGTAATACCTTGGTATGGCCTGGAATCCGTCTGCGGTGCTAGTCGAGAACCCCCACACCGGCCGAATCATCGGTGACTTGGGTCACAACATCGCCCCTGCCGAGCGCGCGACAATGAAGGTTAGGCTAGCTTCGCCTGATGTGCAGACAACAGAGGAGCAGGGGTTGATCGTGCGTAAGCGGACATTCGCAGCTGTGGCCACGGCCGTCGCGGCCCTCGGCCTGAGCGCCCCCGGCGCGGCGAACGCCGACGTTTTCGTCCCCCTCCCCGACGGGCAGAAGGCCGCACCCGGCGGCCTCATCACCCGCACCGGCGAAAGCGCCCTGGTATCACCGTCATTGGCGGCCAACGGCGCCGGGCGCGTGGTGTGGGTGACGGGCATGGTGCAGGCGGAAGTCACCGACACCCCCAAGGGCAAGGTCGGACCGGACAGCGGGCCGAGCAACGATCCCGGCACCAACAACTCCGCCACGTTCGGTGCATCCCAGCTCAATACCGGCTACATCATCGGCTGCCAGGTCAGCATCTCCGATGACGCCGTCTCGGCGAGCGCGTCCGTCGGCGCGAACCTCAAGAGCGGCAAGGTCAATGGCGCCATCGGCGTCGAGCTCGCGCCCGGCGAGGTGAAGTGGGTGCAGCTCGAGCGGGCCGACATCACCGAGCCCGGAACGTATTTCGTGAACTACGCCGATGTGGAGATATCCATCGAAGGCTGCGCAGGCTACGCGCAGGCGCGCGCGTACACCAACCTCGAGATCATCGGCGACAGCCACACCAAGACCACCCTCTACGGGCAGCCGTTCAGCATCGGCTGAGCGCCTCGACGTCCACCCACCAATCCTTACCGAGGGGCTACCTCTTCATGATCAACCGCAGAAGTCGCGGGGCGCTCGCCGGACTCGCCGCCGCCACGACGATCGGGCTGCTGTCCGCCGGAGCCGCCGACGCCGACACCTTCGTGCCGCTGCCGGGCGGCGAACTCACTCGCGACCTGCCCAACGGCATGACCATCACGGTCCGGCTGGTGGGCGAATCCGCCACCATCAACCCGTCGCTGGGAAACACTCCCCTGCACCGGAATACATGGGTGTCCGGCAGCGCACAGGTGGAATTGACCGGTGGCGACCGATCCAGCGTCGGCGCGAAGATCGCACCGGGCTACATCGTGGGCTGCCAGGTCGATATCAGCGGCGGCGCCGCCAAGGGCTCGCTCAACGGACGCACCGATTGGGAGGGCCAGAACCCCTCGGTGTCCACCTCCGCGGGCGGCTCGCTCCGGCTGGGCCCCGGGCAGACCGGGCGGCACATGATCCTCGACCTGGAGGCGCCCGACGACTACGGCAACGAGGAGCACAGCAAGGCCAACTCCTTCCGCGGCCCGACCGGCAGCGTCTCCTGGGCCGACGCCACCATCGCACTCGAGGGCTGCGCCGGATACGCCCAGGCTCGCGCCTTCGTTATTGTCAAAGTCCGTGGCGCGCAGGGCGTCTCGGTGGTGACCCTGTGGGGTCAGCCGTTCAGCCTCGGCTGAGTTCCCTCGAAACGCTCAGGGCCCCGGAGTAATCCGGGGCCCTGACTGCGTCGACACCGGGTAGCCCATCACTGGCAGCGCCGACCCATACCGGAGATGAAGGATGAGGATCTTCCCCGGCCGTCCTCGATCATGCACGCACGCGCCGACCCGCGCCACCGCAATAGGGTTCAGATTCCGGCGGCCGCGGCGATGCGGTCGGCGGTGGCCACCAGACCGTCGATGGAGTCGACGGTCGGGGTGCCCGCCGCCGCGCGGTTGCGCGGGTCGTCCAGGGCGCGACGCAGGACACCCTCGGCGATGATGGCGAGTTTCCACAGCGCCAGTGCGTGCCAGTAGTCCAGCGCCCGGGGGTCGCGGTCGGTGACCGAGAGGTATTCGCCGACGAGCTCGGTGCGGGCAGGGAACCCCGGAAGCGTGGACATGGCGAGGTCGGCGACGGTGGGTTCGCCGGGTTCGGGCCAGTAGGCGAGCAGGCTGCCCAGGTCGGCCAGCGGGTCGCCGAGGGTGCACAGCTCCCAGTCCAGGACGGCGGCGATGGAACCGCTCTCCGGGTCGGTGATGACATTGCGCAGGTTGTAATCCCCGTGCACCAAGCTGAGTTCGTGCTGTTCGGGAACAGCCGCGTGCAGCCGCTCGGTGAGCCGGTCCAGCAGCGGCAGCTCGCGCGTTTTCGACCTCTCCCACTGCGCCGACCACCGTTTCAGCTGGCGTGGCGCGTACGGTTTGTGACTGGCCAGATCGATCAGTCCGGTCGCACCCAGGTCGACCGCGTGAATGCGAGCGAGGGTGCGCGCCAGATCGAGTCCGGCGGCGCGCCGCTGCTGCTCGGTCAGCTGTTCGGCGCTGTCCATCCGGTCGATGACCGAACCGTCCACGAATTCCATGAGCACCACGGCGACCCCGTCGTGGGTGCGGACATCGTGGACGTGCGGAACCGGAACCTCGGTGTCGGCCAAGGCATTCAGGATCCGTGCCTCGCGCGCCACGTCGTGCGCCGAGGCCAGCAGCTCACCGAGCGGCGGGCGGCGCAGCACCCAGCGCCGCTCGGCGGCATCGGTGACGCGGAAGGTCAGATTCGACTGGCCGACGCCGACCCGGGCGGGCCGGACCGGGAGTTCACACGGCTCTCCCAGGTCCGACAGCCAGCCCTGGAACGCGGCCCCCTCGATATCGAAGGCCGCGCCGTCGGCGCTCGGGCGAAGTAGTCCGGGGCTCATCGGCTTCCTCGTGCTCTCTGCCTACGCGCTCGTGGCGGACCGGTATTTTCCGAGTTCGGCGCGCGCGATCGTGCGTTTGTGTACTTCGTCGGGTCCGTCGACGATACGCAAGGTACGAAGATGCGCGTACATGCTCGCGAGCGGAACGTCGTCGCTGACACCGGCGGCGCCGTACACCTGAATGGCACGGTCCACGATGCGCAGCGCCATTTCCGGCGCGGCGACCTTGATGGCGGCGATCTCGGTGCGAGCCGCCTGGTTGCCGACGGTGTCCATCATCCGGGCCGCGTTCAAGGTGAGCAGGCGGGCCTGATCGATGGCGATGCGGGCCTCGGCGATCCAATCCTGGATATTGGCCCGGGCGCTGAGTTTCTCGCCGAAGGTGGTGCGGGATTCCGCACGGACACACAACAATTCGAGCGCCCGCTCGGCCATGCCGATGGCTCGCATACAGTGGTGGATGCGCCCGGGGCCCAGCCGCGCCTGACTGATCGCGAAGCCCTCCCCCTCGCCTTTGAGGACATCGGTCACCGGCACTCGCACGCCCGTGAACTCGATCTCCGCGTGCCCCTCGCGGTCGTGATAGCCGAACACCGGCATATTCCGCACCACGGTGATGCCCGGTGCGTCGATCGGCATGACCATCATCGACTGCTGGCGGTGCTTCGGCGCGTCCGGATCGGTCTTGCCCATGACGATCAGGACCTTGCAGTTGGCGTGCATGGCGTTGGAAGCGAACCACTTTCGGCCATCGAGCACGTAGTGGTCACCGTCGCGCCGCATGCGCAGTTCGATATTGGTGGCATCGGAGCTGGCGACGGCCGGTTCGGTCATGGCGAACGCGGACCGGATGGTGCCCGCGAGTAGCGGTTCGAGCCAGCGCTCCTTGTGTTCCTGGGTGCCGAACAAGGTCAGCACCTCCATGTTTCCGGTGTCGGGCGCGTTGCAGTTGCAGGCTTCCGGAGCGAGCATCGGACTGCGGCCCATGATTTCGGCGAGCGGCGCGTAGTCGAGATTGCTCAGGCCGGGGCCCCATTCCGGATGTGGGTGGAACAGATTCCACAGCCCGCGCCGGCGCGCCTCGATCTTGAGCTCGTCGAGGATCTTCGGATAGTGGTGTGGGTTTCCGGCTTCGAGCATCTGCTGCTCGTAGACCGGCTCGGCCGGATATATCAGTTCGTCCATGAACGCGAGCAGATCGCGCTGGTACCCGCGGGCGCGTACGGACATGTCGAAGATTGCCATCGGAGTTCTCCTCGTTGCTAGCACCAGGGCCACCAGTCCGGACAGGACCAGGTGGGGGTCGGTGGCTTCGTCGTGGTGATCGGAGGTTTCGTCGTCGCCGACGGCTTCGTAGTGGTAGCCGGCGGCGTAGCAGTAGGCGGCGTGGTCGTAGGCCGCGTGGTAGTCGAGGTCGGAGGCAGGGACGTGGCCGGCGGATTCGATCCGCCGACGGCTCTGCCCGCCCCCGCTCCGGCCGCCACGATGGCCGGCACCTGCGCGGTCGGATCGATCGTCCCGTGCAGGGTGGGGGCCCAGCCGACGTTCGTGCCCAGGACATAGTCCTTGCCGGTTTCCCGGTTCCCGTTGAACTCGGCGACCAGGTTCACGGGCTGGCCCGCGACCATCGAGCCGGATTCGTGAATGACTCCGGCCCCGTCCTTGCCACCCGCCTCCTGTCCCGCGAAGTTCCACAGGATGTCACGATTCTTCGGCATGCCGCCGGTGAAGGAATTGTTCTCGGCGTAGATCTTCGACTGGGTGCCGACACCCCACTGGTAGTACCAGCAACAGACCGACGGCGGCACCACGTGCGAATTGTTGTACAGGTGCACCTTGCCGTAGTACACCGACGGCGAACGCAGCACGGTTTTGTCGAACAGGTTGTGGTGCATGGTTACTCGGGTGTTGGCGACACTCGAGCCACCGTCGTTGAGTACACCGAGCATCACCGGTTTGAAATTGTCGTGCAGTCGCGTCCACGAGACCGTGATCAGGTCGCTGCCCTTCATGGCGGTGATCAGTTCGTCGTGGTGCAGGTAGGTCTTGCCGTCCTGTTTTGTTTCGGTGGCCAGCGTGCGGGTGCCGTCACCGAGGGTGAGGTGGTCGAGCCAGACATGACTGCTGGCCTCCATCCGAATATTCGAGAAGTACGTTTTCCAGTCGTAGCCGGACCAGCGTGGAAAGCAGCCGTACGCGTCCTGGATCGACAGATTGCGGATGATGACGTTCCGCTTGCCGGTCAGCCCGAGTTCCAGACCCGTGATCTGGGCTCCGGCCAGGCCCACGATCGTCGTGTTGGAACCCACCTCCATGGTGATATCCGCGGATTGGTTGTTCTCCGAGGTTTTCCGGAGTTTCTCGATGGCCTTGATCGGCGCCGGACTGTTGGCGTGGTCGGGGTCCAGGGTGGTGCCACGCACCGCGTCGAGGTACGCCTGCTCGGTGTACCCGGGCGCGTTGTACGACGCGCACTCGGCCAGGAACTGGATGTGCCCCCGCACATAGACGATCTTGGGCGTATCGCCCGCGACGGCTCGGCGCAGCTCTTCCTTGGTGTCCACGGTGAAGACCTGATCCGCGGTGGCGGCGGACCCGCCGGTGGTGCCGCCCTCGGCGGCGGCCCAGCCGTCGTTCGCGGCGATCCGCTCCCGGCCGAGGCCGAGTTCGCTCTGCGCGGCCACGGGGCCGGATCGCACCACCCAGGTCATCAGCAAGGCCGGTAGAAATGCCAGCGCCAGTGCGCCTTTCATTCGACGGTTCATGCTCGATTCCCGGTGAAGACGACGCGGCCCACGGTCTTACCGTCGGCGAGGCGCTGCAACCCCAGCGGCACCTCGTCCAACGACAGCCGCTCACCGATCAAGGGCCGCACCCGGCCGCTGTCGGCCAGCCGGGTGAGCTCGGTGTGACAGTCCCAGACCGCGTCCGCGTCGCGTTCGCGATACAGCCCCCAGTGCAGCCCGAGGATCGAATAGTTCTTCACCAGTGCGTGATTGAGCGCGGCGGTCTGGATCCGCCCGCCGGCGAACCCGACCACGAGGATGCGTCCTTCGAAAGCGACACACTTGGTGGATCGCTCGTACACGTCGCCGCCGACCGGGTCGTAGATCACGTCGGCGCCACGACCGTCGGTGAACGCGCGCACCGTCTCCACGAAATCCACAGTGCTGCGGTCGATCACCAGATCGGCGCCCAGCGCCCGCGCTACTTCGGCCTTCGCCGGGCTGCCGACGACTCCGATCACCCGTGCGCCCGCGGCTTTGCCCAATTGCACTGCTGCACTGCCGACTCCGCCCGCGGCGGCGTGCACCAGCAGTGTCTCACCGGGTCGCAGGCCCGCGCGCCGGTGCAGTCCGAACCAGCCCGTCTGATAGCCGATCGTCAGTATCGCGGCCTCGGCATCGTCCAGCGCTTCGGGCGCGGGGAACGTCTCGTCGACGTTCATGACGGCCAGTTCGGCGCAGCCACCCCACGGCAGCACCGCGGTGCCGACCACCCGATCACCGATCGCGAACGCCGTGACCCGAGCTCCGACCGCGACCACCTCGCCGCACAATTCGACGCCGGGGGTGAACGGCAATTCCGGCCTGATCTGGTATTCGCCCCGGCACAGCAGCACATCCGGGAAGTTGGCGGCCGCGGCCCGGGTCCGGACCACCAGTTGCCCGGGCCCGGGAGCCGGCTCGGCGGTGTCGACCAGGGTGAGCACGCGCTCCGGTTCGCCCAATTCGGTTGCCCGCCAGGCTTTCATGTGGTTCCTCCGATGCGCTGACTGATCGCTGCGGAGTCAGACTCCCCGAAATTGATTCTGGCGTCAAGTTCAAATGTGGCTGCGAAACCGAGAGCAAGAAGACATCACAGAGTCAGTCGCCGAGCCGTAGGGCGTTGTACCAGAGCTGATTCATCGTCTCGACCAGTCGCTCGAAAGGCACCTCGTCCCCTTCGACGAACACCGTGTACGCCATCCGGCCGACCATGCTGGACAGCGCCCACGAGGTGATCAGTGGATCGAGCCGAGCATCGGCGAGGCCCCGCTCCTGGAGGTCGCGAATCATCGCGGCATTGCGCTCACCCAGCGCCGCGCCCCGCTCGCGCCGCAGCGTCCGGAACTTCTCGTCGACCTTCGACACCTGCTCGAGCACGGCCATCAGCCGGGCATTGCGCCGATACGACTGGAGATACTCACGATTGGCGGCGGCGATGAGCTCGCGGGGGTCGTCGTCGCCGATCGATTCGCGGACGTGCGGATGCAGCATCTCCTCGCGAATCTGGCGGACCACCTCGGTGAAGATCTCTTCTTTGCTGTCGAAATAGGTGTAGAAGGTGCCCGACGCCATCCCCGCCGCCTTGGGTATGTCGCTGATCCGCGCGTCGAGAAAACCGTCCCGCTCGAAGACCTCGCGTGCCGCGGCGATCAGCGCGGCGCGAGTTCGCAAGCCCCGCTTGCTCTTCGGGGCCGCGCGACCGGCTCGGTCCTCGACACCTGCTTCGGGGTTCACCACTGCTCACTGTCTTCGGGGTCCGGCTGACGTGCACGATCGTAACAGCGCACGACGGTCGCCGCCCGAATGTGTTGAATGTGACGCCAGATTCAAGTAGCGTTCCCGGGCATTGATCAGTGGCCCAGGCCACACCGGATCGCGCACTCTGATCTCCTGGAGATATCGATGACTTCGATTCCCGCCACCCCACCCGATCGCAGGAAACTGCGCAGACTGATGGCCGCCGGCCTGGTCGGCAGTTCGATCGAGTGGTACGACTTCTTCATCTACGGCACCGCCGCCGCCCTGGTCTTCGGAAAACTCTTCTTCCCCGACGCATCGCCCCTGATGGGGACCCTACTGTCGTTCAGCACCTTCTGGGCCGGGTTCATCGCCCGGCCGATCGGCGGGATCGTCTTCGGCCACATCGGCGACAAGTTCGGCCGCAAACCCGCACTGGTCGCCTGCCTGACCCTGGTGGCAGTGGCCACCTGTGCGATCGGCCTGCTACCCACCGCCGCCGCGGTCGGCGGGCTGGCCCCGATCCTGCTGGTCACCCTGCGCTTCGTGCAGGGCATCGCGGTCGGCGGGCAGTGGGGCGGTATCACGCTGCTGCTCACCGAGACCACCGAACCGCACCGCCGCGGCCGCGCCGGGACCTTCGGTCAGATGGGTGTTCCGTTCGGATTACTGTTGGGCACAGGCGCTTTCCTGCTCGTGGGGCACTTCGTGACCGGTCCGGATTTCCTGTCCTGGGGATGGCGCGTGCCCTTCCTGGCCAGTGCCCTGCTCTTCCCCGTCGTACTGTTCATCCAACTCCGGATCGAGGACTCCCCCGAGTTCCGGCGGCTACAGCACCGGGCCGCCGACGCGGCGGCCACGGTCGCGCAAGCTCCGATTCTGGAAGCGGTGCGCGGTCATTGGAAGCGAATCCTGCTCGGATCCGGGCTGCTGTTCTCGAGCAATGCCGTCGCCTACATCGGCATGGCGGGCGTGCTCGACTACGGTGTCCGCGACCTCGGGCTGGCACGCGACGACCTGCTGATGATCTCGCTGGCCGGCGCCGCGGCCGGCATCGTCGTCATCTATCTCGCCGGCTCGCTCTCGGATCGGATCGGGCGACGGCCGCTGCTGCTGACCGGCGCGATCCTCATGACAGCCTGGGCTTTTCCCTACTTCTGGCTGGTGAATACCGGATCGCTGACCGCCATCCTGGTCGCGAATCTGGTGGGCGGCAGTTTCGCCTCCAGCGTGGTCTACGGCCCGCTGGCAGCGTATCTCTCCGAGCTGTTCGAGCCCCGGATCCGCTATTCGGGTGTGACACTGGCCTACCAGCTGGCCTCGATCCTGATCAGCGGCGGGACACCGTTCCTGATGACCGCGCTGCTCGCCGCCACCGGTGGTACGACAGCGGTCTCCGCGTTCCTGGTCGCCATGGGGTTGTGCACCCTCGCGTGCGCCTGGGCGCTGCCGGAGACGGTGGTGGTCGCGCGGCCGGTTGCCGAACCCGTCACGCCCTGAATCCGATTCGAGCACAGGAGCCGACGTGCCCAGTATCGCCGACCGACTACACCTGCACGCCACGACCAGGCCCGACGCAATTGCGCTGCGCACCCTGGAGGAGGCAATCACCTACGGCGAGTTGGCCTCTCGTAGCTGCGCCTACAGTCATCTGCTGCGCGCGGCCGGCATCGGTGCGGGCGATCGGGTGCTGCTGGTAGCGCCCACCGTGCCCGAGTTCGCCATCGCGTACCTGGCCACGCAGTACCTCGGAGCCATCGCCATCACCATGAACCCCATGGCCGTCGCACCCGAAATCGGATATGTGCTGGACGATTCCGATGCCACAGCCGCCGTCGTGTGGCACGAGACCCGCACGGCCACCGAGCAGGCCGCAAGCCGGCGCGCCCTTCCGGTGCTCCGGCTCGCACCCGGAGTCGGCACCGAATCCGGCACGCCCGCAACCGCACCCGTGCAGCGGCGCGACGACGACACCGCTGTTCTGCTCTACACCTCGGGCACGACCGGCGCCCCGAAGGGCGTGCAGCTCACCGTCGCCAACCTGCTGGACACCGCCCGGATCTTCAGCACCCAGCTGCGGCTCACGCCGGACGAGCGGTTCGGCACCGGGCTGCCGCTGTTCCATGTGTTCGGTCAGGCGGCCGGACTGCTCACCGCGCTGCACACCGGATGCTCGCTGTCGCTGCTGTCCCCGTTCCAGCCGCGCGCCATGCTCGAGCTGATCCGGGAGCACCGGCTCACCATGGTGTCGGGCGTGCCGACCATGTGGAATGCCATGCTGCACGACGCCGTCGACTTCGGCCCCGACGATCTGCGCAGCCTGAAATTGGCGGCGTCGGGGGGCGCGGCGCTGCCCGGCGAGGTGATCCGGGCGTTCACGCAGCGATTCGGCTGCACCATTCTCGAGGGCTACGGCCTCACCGAGTCCTCCAGTGCCGGAACCTACAACCCCCTGGACCGGGAACAGCGGGTGGGTTCGGTCGGCATCCCGCTGCCGGGCACCGCGCTGGAGATTCGCGACCCCGACGGCACCGTGCTGCCCTCCGACGCCGTCGGCGAGATCTTCCTGCGCGGCCCCGGCATCATGAAGGGCTACTGGAATCGCCCCGAGGCCACCGCCGCCGATCTGGTCGACGGCTGGCTGCGCACCGGAGATCTGGGCCGGGTCGATGCCGACGGCTACGTCTACATCGTCGATCGCGCGAAGGATCTCATCATTCGAGGCGGATACAACGTGTATCCGAGCGAGGTCGAGGACGTGCTGTACCGGCATCCGGACATTCTCGAAGCCGCGGTGATCGGCGTCCCCGACGAGCGCTACGGCGAGGAGGTCGCCGCGCTCGTGGTGGCCGCACCGGGCAGCGCGCCCGATCCCGATGCGCTGCGGAGGTGGGCGAAGGAGCGGCTGTCCGCCTACAAGGTGCCGCATCGATTCGCCTTCGTCGGCGAACTGCCCAAGGGTGCCACCGGAAAGATCCTCAAACGCGCGATCGATCCGGCGCGATTCCCCGAATTGTCCGCCCGCGCGGACCATTCCTGAACGGAGCACAGCATGCCGAGCCTGTCGAGCCGACTGGTCACCGCGCAACTGCGGCGGATCGAGCAGAAGAGAGTTCTGACCGACACCGAGTTGTTCCATCGCGCGATCGAGTTCCGGCGGCGGCACCCCGCGTCGGCGGAGCCGCCGAAATCGTTGCGCCGCAAGGTGTCGATCGTGCCGCAGATGCTGTGCGGGTGGTTGTGCTATCGATTGACTCCGCCGAACTCGGCACCCGGGCCGGGCACGCTGTATCTGCACGGTGGCGCGTATGTGGCCGAGATCCAGCCCACGCACTGGTGGGCACTCGCCGATATCGCGCGCCGGTCCGGTATCGAGATCACGGTACCCATCTATCCGCTCGCCCCCGCGGCGACCGCCGAGCGGACGGTGGCGACGGCCACGGATATCGCCGCGCGGGCAGCACCCGGATTCACCCTGATGGGCGACTCCGCGGGCGGTGGCATGGCTCTCGCTGTCCTGCAACAGCTTCGGTTGCGGCGCGCGCCGCAACCGCGCCGCGCCGTGCTCCTCTCCCCCTGGCTGGATGTGACGATCCCCGACCCCGCCGCAGCGGAGTTGGCACGCACCGATGTCATCCTGGATATTCCGGGACTGCTCGAGGCGGGCCGCCTCTACGCGGGCGACCTGCCGGTCGACGACCCCCGCGTCAGCCCCATCCACGGCGAGCTGACCGGTCTGGCTCCGATCGTATTGTTCAGCGGCACAGCCGAACTGCTCAACCCGGATGCCCGCCGGCTGGCCGCCGCGGGCACCGGCATCGACTACGTCGAATGCCCCGGCGGCCAGCACTGCTACCCGCTACTGCGCACCCGTGAAGGCAAACAGGCGCGACGGCACATCGCCGAACTGCTCCGCACCCCCGGCTCAGCTGGTGGCGGCGAACGGAGTTCCGGTCGCAACCGCGGTGGCACGGTGCGGATGTGACCACAGGCCACGGCGTTCCAGGATCGGAAGCACCCCCTCGCCGAACCAATACGCCTCCTCCAGATGCGGGTAACCGGAGAGGATGAAGTGGCCGATGCCGAGTTCGGCGTACTCGGTGAGCCGGTCGGCCACTTCCCCGTGGGAACCCACCAGCGCGGTTCCGGCACCACCGCGTACCAGGCCGACGCCCGCCCAGAGATTGGGGGCGATCTCGAGACCGTCGGTGCGACCGGCGTGCAGCGCCGCCATGCGCCGCTGTCCCTCGGATTCGCTCTGCGCCAGCGAGGCCTGCACGCGTTCGATCTCGCCGGGCGCGATGCCCGACAGCAACTTGTCGGCCTCGGCCCAGGCCTCGGCGGCGGTGTCCCGGCTGATGACGTGGATGCGCAGGCCGTACTCCAGGCTCCGGCCCTCGACGGCGGCCAGACCGCGAATCCAGTCCAGCTTCTTGCCGACCGCGTCCAGCGGCTCACCCCAGGTGAGATAGGTATCGGCGTAGCGAGCGGCGACCGGGCCCGCGGCGGGTGACGAACCGCCGAAGAACACCGGCGGAATCGGATCCGGCCTGCTGCTCAACAGCGCCTGCCGGACCCGGATGTGCGCGCCGTCGAAGTCGATCGGCTCGGTATTCGTCCACAGTGACCGCACCACATCCAGGAACTCGCCGGTGCGGGCGTAGCGCTGGTTCTTGTCCAGGAAATCGCCGTAGGCCTGCTGCTCGCGCGGCTCACCGCCGGTGACCACATTCAGCAGCAGCCGGCCGCGCGAATGCCGCTGATAGGTGGCCGACATCTGCGCGGTCAGGGTCGGGCTGACCAGCCCCGGCCGCAGCGCGACCAGGAACTTCAGCGTCTCGGTGGTTTCCACCAGCATGGCCGTGGTCAGCCAGGCGTCCTCGCACCAGGCGCCGGTGGGGGTCAGCACGGCCTCGAAGCCGTTGTCCTCGGCGGCGGCCGCGAGCTGATTGAGGTAGCGCAGGGTCGCCGGGCGATCGCCGGACATGAACGAGCCGTGCCCGCCCGCGACCAGCCCGCGGGAATCGCCGTAGGTCGGCAGGAACCAATGGAAGGACAGCGCGCTCATTTCTGGAACCTCCGATCGACGAACTTCGCGAAATCGACCTTGCCGGGAATGGCTTTGGCGTCGGTGAACGCGTCCGCGATCTGCTGCTCGGACGCGACGATCGCGTCGGTCAGCGCGATCGGCTCCTTGATCGAACGGGTCCAGGTGACCTGCGCGGCGGCCGGGCTGATCTGGGTGAGTTCGGCGTACTCGGCACTCCACTCGGCGACGTTCTGCTGCGACCAGGTGGTGGCGGCGGCGTAGCGCCGCAGGAAGTCCTCGATGGCCTGCGCCTTACCCGCGTCGCCGAGCGCCTTGTTGCCGCTGACCCAGAAGTTGTTGCCGTTGGAGACGGTATCGGCGGCGATGATCTGCCTGGCACCCGATTCCTGTTCGGCGATGGCCGTATACGGATCCCAGGTGGCCCAGGCCTGCACATCACCGCGTTTGAGCGCGGTGTAGCCATCGCCCGGCGAGAGGTACACCGGTTCGATGTCTTTCAGGGTCAGGCCGTTGCGCCCGAGCGCGAGCAGCAGCAGGGCATTGGCCGAGCTGCCCTTGAACACCGCGACCCGCTTGCCCTTCAGCTCGGCGACCGAACTGATCGGCGCGTCCTTCCCGACCAGAATCGCGTCGCCCTTGCCGGTGGCGGCGAGCGCGCCGACCACCTTGACGTCGGCTTTGGCCGCCGCGCCGAAAATCGGTGGGGTGTTGCCGGTTTGGGCGAGATCGATACCGCCAGCGCTCGCGGCCTCCACCAGTGGCAGGCCCGCGGTGAAGGTGGAGAACTCGAGCTTGTAGGGCAGGTTCTCCAATTGGCCCGCGGCTTTCAGCAGCACTTCGATGGAGATCGCCTTCTGGTCACCGACTTTCAGGGTGACGGTGCTCAGGTCGACCGGGCCGTCGGCCCGCGGCGCCTGGTCGCTGCCGCAGCTCGTCAGCGACAGGGTCGCGACCAGAGCCAGGGCAGCCGACAGTAACAACTTCTTCACAGGGGTTCTCCAATTACTACTGCTCGACGCCGAGCAGTTCGAGCAGGCGAGCCGCGTAGGCCGCGCCTTCGGGAGCCGCGTGAGCACGCGGCCGGTCCAGGGGGATGTCGATCTCGTGCGCGAGGCGTCCGTCCTCGAGTACCAGGACGCGATCGGCCAGGGTCACCGCCTCGGTGACATCGTGGGTCACCAGCAGCACACCGAAGCCGTGCTCGGCGAACAGGCGCAGCAGCAGGTCGTGCATCGCGATCTTGGTCAGCGCGTCCAGCGCGCCGAAGGGTTCGTCGAGCAGCAGCAGGGCCGGTTCCGCGACCAGGGCGCGGGCCAGTGCCGCGCGCTGGGCTTCACCGCCGGACAGGGTGATCGGCCAGGCGTCACCGCGATTCGCGAGACCGACCTCGTCGAGTACCGCGCGGGCCTGATCGAGTCCCCCGGCACGGCGACGGCGGTCGGGCAGTCCGAGCGCGACATTGCGCGCCACCGACAGCCACGGCACCAGCCGCGCCTCCTGGAAAGCGACCGAGACACGGCCGCCGACCTCGACGTGGCCCGTGTGCTCCCCCGCCAGACCGGCCAGCACCCGCAGCAGGGTGGACTTACCCGAGCCGCTGCGCCCGACCAGGGCGACGATCTCGCCCTGACGCAGGTCCAGGTCGACGCCGCGCAGCACCGGCCGATCGCCGAAACTCTTTCCGACATCCCGGATTCGGAGCAGCCGATCGGTCGCCGGGGCGCTCATCGCCTGCTCCAGCGCAGTGCCCGGTGTTCGACCGCACGAACCAGCGCGTCGGTGAGCAGGCCGAGCGCGCCGTAGACGAGCAGGCCGAAGATGACGATGTCGATGCGCAGGAACTCGCGCGCGTTGTTGACGATGAAGCCGAGTCCGGCACTGGCGTTGATCTGTTCGGCGACGATCAGCGAGAGCCAGGCGATGCCGAGGCTCTGCCGCAGGCCGACCAGCACCTGGGGTAGCGCGCCCGGAAAAACGATGGCGCGCAACTTCTCCCACGCGGTCAGGCCCAGAACCTGGGACAGCTCACCGAGTTTGGGATCGAGCTGGCGGATGCCCGCGTAGGTGTTGAGATAGAGCGGGAACGCCACACCGAGCGCGATCAGGAAGATCTTCGGCTGTTCGTCGATGCCGAACCAGATGATGAACACCGGGATCAGGCCGAACAGTGGCACCGTGCGCAGCATCTGCATGGGCGGGTCGACCAGGTACTCCCCCACCCGGCTCGACGCCGCGAGCACCGCCAGCAGTACGGCCACGGTCGCGCCGAGCGCGAAACCCAGCAGTACCCGCTGACCCGAGACCGCGAGCGCGTCCCCGAGTTCACCGCCCTGCCACACTTCGATCCCCGCGTCCAGAATCACCGACGGCGCCGGCAGGATCTGTTCGGGCAGCGCCCCGGTCGCCGACCCCACCTGCCAGGCCAGCAGCAACGCCAACGGCGTCACCGAACGCAACAGCCACGGGCTGCGCAGGACCTGTCGCCCACGCCGCGGTGCGGTGGCGGCCTGTCTGTCAGCTGCTGTCCAGCCGATCGCGAGTGTCATAGTTCTCCTGGGACGGATACGGAACGACTGGCAGTATCACCGGCCCGGACCACCGGAAACACCCTTCCGATCACCGTGACCGCAACTCCGCACAGCAACGATCCCCGCCGGTCCAGACCGGCGGGGATCGGCGTTTCAGCGATTCAGATACCGAAAGGCGCTGCGTAGCGAACGGTTCCGCCGGGAATCGGACGACCGGACAGACTCAGCGCCATGAGCGCCTCGTCCGGGACATCGATGCTCAGTCGGATGCCGTGCAGGCTCGCGCGGCCGAAACCGAACCGCGGATAGTAGGCCGGGTGCCCGAGGACGACGACGAAATCCTCACCGTGGTCCGTTGCCGCGGACAGCGCCGCGCGAACGGCGGCCGCACCCGCGCCGGTGCGCTGGTATTCGGGCGGTACGGCACACGGGCCGAGGCACAGTGCCGGGGCATCGCCGATATGGCAGCGGGTGAGCAGCGCGTAACCGATCGGCGCGCCGTCGATGCCGGTGCTCAGCATCGACAGGCCCTCGATCCACGCTGGATCCGCGCGAAGCGCGTCGACGAGATCGGCTTCCTCGGCCGTTTCGAAGGCCGCGAGATTGATCCGGCGGACGGAGTCGATATCGGAGGGCTTTTCCGGACGGGTCAGCCACTGATGGTTGCTGGACATGGTCGAAGTCTCCTGGACTGTCGTGTCGAAAGAATGGGACACAGAATTCGAGGAGGACCGCTGTCGGCCGATGTGAACGCGAAAAGGTTCAGCGCGTGGGGCGAGCGACGACAGCGATCTGTGGCGCGGTCATCAACTCACCTCCAGGTCATCGATTCGGCTGAACACGAACTCGATCAGCCTAGCCAGTCGCCTCCCTGTCCAGCAAGAGTTATCGTGGGCATCACACCGCCGATATGGAACCTACGGTGTCGATACTGCGGGTCTCGTATGATTCCGTCATGCCGAAACCAGGACAGGCGGGAGGGCGGCCCCGCGACAGTCGGGTCGATCACGCGATCGCCGAGGCGGTGCGCGCGCTGCTGGCAGAGCACGGCTACGCGGCGCTCACCGTCGACGCGGTCGCCGCCCGCGCGGGGATCGGAAAGGCCGCCATATACCGGAGATTCGCGACCAAGCAGGAAATGATCTTCGCGGTGATCCTGCACGGCATGAGCGAGAAGCCACCGGCCGACACCGGCACGCTGCGCGGCGACATCACGGCCCTCGCCGCCTGGTTCGGCGACCGCATCGCACACGCCGACGCCGGGGTGATGGCAGGACTGGTGGCCGACATCCACGCCGACCCCGCCCTGCAAACCCGTTTCACCGACACCTATCTCACCCTGGAGCGCTCCATCCTGGCCGCGCTCATCGATCGCGCCATGGCACGCGGCGAGCTCCCCACCCGTCCCGATCCCGCCCTGGTGCACGGCCTCCTACTCGGGCCCCTGTTCACCTGGCAGATCATGCTCGGCGAAAGTGCCGCGCGCACACCGCAACTCGCGCACACGGTGGCGCACATGGTCACCGACGCCCTGTCGATGGGCGTCATCCCCCCGGCGACGCCCTAGCCGTCGGCGAAATCGCCACGGACGCTTGTCATCCTGCGCACACCTGCTGGGCATCGACGCTTCGCCACCATACGATACCCCTGGTACCGGAACTGCCGGTTCCAGATCAGAGTGTCAAGTACCACCGCACAGGAGGACTCTCAATGAACTTGTCAAGCCATAACGACACCCAAAGCCGGTCTGTCGATGCTGAATTCGCGTCCGTCTCGCAGCAGGGCCCACAAG
>NZ_JBHXVZ010000017.1:0-39226 GCF_042672005.1 Nocardia sp. NPDC127579
AACAATATTCCGATCGCGATCCGGCTGTCCGGTGAGCTGGATGTGGCGGCGTTGCAGATCGCCGTCATCGACGTGATCGATCGACACGAGTCGCTGCGCACTCGCTACCCCGAGTTCGACGAGCAGCCGTATCAGGAGGTCGTGCCCTTCGGGCGGGACATCCTCGATCTGACGCCGATCGCCAGCACCGAAAGCGAACTGCCGCAACAGCTCACGGAGCTGGTGCTGTCGCGCTTCGATGTCACCACCGAGGTGCCGCTGCGGGTCCGGCTGTTCGAGATCAGCCCCACCGAGCACGTGCTGGCGCTGGTGGCGCACCACATCTCGACCGATGGTTTCTCGATGGGGCCGCTGACCCGGGACGTGATGCTCGCCTACACCGCTCGCATCGGCGGCGGCGAACCCGGCTGGCCGCCGCTGACGGTGCAGTACGCCGATTACGCGCTGTGGCAGCGCGAGGTCCTCGGCTCCGAGGACGACCCGAACTCGCTGATCGCCAAGCAGATCGGCTACTGGGCCGGTCACCTGGCGGAGTTGCCCGATGAGCTGGCGTTGCCCTCGGATCGGCCGCGGCCCGCCCTCGCCTCGTATCGCGGCGGCAACTATCCGTTCGTGGTCTCGGCGGAGACTCAGCGTGGGCTGGTCGAGCTGGGTCGTAAGCACAATGCGTCGTTGTTCATGGTGATGCATAGTGCGTTGGCGGTGTTGCTGGCGCGGATGTCGGGTACGGATGACATCGCGATCGGTACGCCGGTGGCGGGGCGTGGTGAGGCTGCGCTCGACGATTTGGTCGGTATGTTCGTCAACACGCTGGTGTTGCGTACGCGTGTTTCCGGTGAGTCGAGTATCGCTGATCTGCTGTCGGAGGTTCGGGATACGGATCTGCATGCGTTCGCGCATGCGGATGTGCCGTTCGAGCGTCTGGTGGAGGTGTTGAATCCGTCGCGTTCGCAGGCTCGGCATCCGTTGTTCCAGGTGATGCTGTCCTTCCAGAACCTGCGGCAGGCCGAACTGGAACTGCCCGGGTTGACGGTGCAGGCGGTCGAGCACGAATCCGGGCTGGCCAAGTTCGATCTACAGCTGCTGGTGCAGGAAACCTCCGACGCGGCAGGCGAACCCGCCGGAATGTCGGCCGCGTTCGCGTACTCGACGGATCTTTTCGACGAGTCCACCATCGCCGATTTCGCCCTGCGTCTGGATCGTGTACTGACCGCGCTGGTCGCGGATGCCGAGAGCACGGTCGGCGATATCGATCTGCTCGGTGCGCAGGAGCGTTCGTTGGTGCTGGATCGGTGGAATGCCACCGAGTACACGATCGATCCGGCGACGTTGGTGTCGTTGTTCGAGGCGCAGGTGGAGCGGACGCCGGATGCGGTGGCGTTGACGTTCGAGGGGACGAGTCTGTCCTATGGCGAGTTCGCGGGTCGGGTGTGGCGGTTGGCGCGGTGGTTGGTCGCGTCGGGTGTGGGTCCGGAATCGCTTGTGGCGCTTGGTATGCGGCGTTCGGTGGATCTGGTCGTCGGTATGTATGCGGTGGTTGCAGCTGGTGGTGGGTATGTGCCGATCGATCCGGATCATCCGGTTGATCGGATCGCTCATATTCTGGAGACCGCGCTGCCGGTGTGTGTGCTGACGGTTTCGGGTGATGGGCTGGAGTTGCCGGAGTCGGTGCGTCGGGTGGAGATCGACACTCTGGATGTGTCGGGTTTCTCGGATGTGCCGTTGACGGATGTGGATCGGCTGGCTCCGTTGCGGCCGGAGAATACGGCGTATGTGATTTTCACGTCGGGTTCGACGGGTCGTCCGAAGGGTGTCGCGGTATCGCACGCGGCGATCGTCAACCGGTTGGTGTGGATGCACGCCCAGTACGGACTGACGGCCGGTGACGTGGTGTTGCAGAAGACCCCGGCGACCTTCGACGTCTCGGTGTGGGAGTTCTTCTGGCCCTTGCAGGTCGGCGCGCGGCTGGTGGTGGCCAAGCCCGACGGTCACCGCGACCCGGCCTACCTGACCCAGCTGATCGTCGCCGAGGGCATTACGACGGTGCATTTCGTGCCGTCCATGCTGGCGGTGTTCGTGGCCGATGCCGGAGCCGGCGAATGCGTCGGCCTGCGGCATGTCTTCGCCTCCGGTGAGGCGCTGCCGGCGCAGACCGCCCAGCAGCTGCGCGAGCTGACTGGCGCCGCGCTGCACAACCTGTACGGCCCCACCGAGGCGGCCGTCGACGTGACCTTCCACGAGGTCGTCGACACCGACACCGTCTCCGTGCCGATCGGCCTGCCGGTGTTCAACACCCAGGTCTACGTGCTGGACGCACGCCTGCACCCGGTCGCGCCGGGTGTGCCGGGTGAGCTGTATCTGGCCGGCGCCCAGCTGGCGCGCGGCTATGTGGGACGCGCGGATCTGTCCGCGGATCGGTTCGTGGCCAACCCGTTCGCGACCGGCGAGCGGATGTATCGCACCGGTGACCTGGTGCGCTGGATCGACGCGACCGGCGCGGCCGACGGTCCCGCCGGTGAGCTGGAATACCTGGGCCGCACCGACTTCCAGGTGAAGGTGCGTGGCCTGCGCATCGAGCTCGGCGAGATCGAGTCCGCGCTCACCGCGCTGGACGAGGTGGCCCAAGCCGTGGTCGTGGTCCGTGAGGACGAGCTGACCGGCGCACAGCTGGTCGCCTACCTGGTGCCCGCGGCCGCGGAGCTCGACATCGACGCGGTGCGCGTGAGGCTGACCGCGCAGCTGCCGGGCTACATGGTCCCGGCCGCGTTCGTGGCGCTGGCCGAGTTCCCCCTCAACGCCTCGGGCAAGCTCGATCGAAAGGCCTTGCCGCAGCCGGTATTCGAGGTGCGCGAGTTCCGTGCGCCGGTGACGCCGGTACAGGAGATCGTGGCCGGGATCTTCGCCGATCTGCTGGGCGCCGACCGGGTGGGCCTGGACGACGACTTCTTCGCCCTGGGCGGCAACTCGCTGATCGCGACGCGGGCGACCGCGCGGCTCGGCGCGGCACTGGACGCGGACGTACCGGTCCGCGCGCTGTTCGACGCCTCGTCGGTGGAGGCGCTGGCCGCGCGGCTGGAGTCGCACACCGGCCAGAGCGCCCGCTCGCGGCTGACGCCACGGACCCGCACGGTGGGCGAACTGGTGCCACTGTCGTTCGCGCAGCAGCGGATGTGGTTCCTCAACCAGTACGACAAGTCGTCCTCGGCCTACAACCTGCCGCTGGCGATCCAGCTCTCCGGCGAACTCGACACCGCCGCACTGGAATCTGCGCTGCTCGACGTGGTGCGCCGGCACGAGTCGCTGCGCACCCGCTACCCCGAGCACGGCGGCACCCCGGTGCAGGTCGTGGTCCCGGCCGAGCAGCTCGGCCTGCGGCTGCCCGAGCATCCGGTCGCGGCCGAGGACGTGGTGGCCGCGGTCACCGAGTTCGTCGGCGCCGGTTTCGATGTGGCCGAGCGGGTCCCGCTGCGGGCCCGGCTGTTCCGGGTGAGCGCGGACGAGCATGTCCTGGTCGTGGTGGTGCACCACATCGCCGCCGATGGTTTCTCGATGAGCCCGCTGGCGCGCGATGTGATGACCGCATACTTCGCCCGTACTCGCGCAGCAGCGCCGGACTGGGCGCCGCTGCCGGTGCAGTACGCCGATTTCGCGGTGTGGCAGCGCACCGTGCTCGGCTCCGAGGATGATCCGGAATCGCTGCTGGCCCAACAGGTTTCCTACTGGCAGGGCGCCCTGGCGGGCAGCCCCGAAGAGCTGACGCTGCCGACCGACCGGCCGCGGCCCGCGATCGCCTCCTATCGCGGCGCGACCGTGACCGCCACCTTGCCGGCCGACCTCGTCGCCGCGCTCGAAGGCGTCGCCCGAGCCCAGGGCGTATCGCTGTTCATGGTGACGCACGCGGCCCTGGCGGTGCTGCTCGGCCGCCTCGCCGGTACCGGCGACGTCAGCGTCGGCACGCCGGTCGCGGGACGTGGCGATGCCGCCCTGGACCACCTGGTCGGCATGTTCGTCAACACCCTGGTGCTGCGCACCGAGCTCGACTTCGGCGCACCGTTCACCACGCTGCTGGCCCAGGCGCGCCACACCGACCTCGAAGCCTTCGGCCACGCCGATGTGCCGTTCGAGCGCCTGGTGGAACTGCTGGCGCCGGAGCGCTCGCAGGCGCGCAACCCGCTGTTCCAGGTGCTGCTGGCGTTCCAGAACATGGACCGCACCACCCTGGAGCTGCCGGGGCTGGCCGTCTCGGAGCTCGACGTCGACATCACCACCGCGCGTTTCGATCTCCAGTTCACGCTGTCGGACAGCGCGGACGGTATGGCTGTGGTCCTGAACTATGCCACCGATCTGTTCGACGAATCCAGCGCCGCGACCATCGTGCGCCAGTGGACCCGGGTGCTGACGGCCGTCGCCGCCGACCCCGAGGTCGTGCTCGGCGATATCGCGCTGCTGGACGCCACCGAAACCGCGCGGGAACTGCACGGCCACAACGAGACCCGGCGTGAGCTGGGTCCGGGCGCCACCCTCGTGGAACTGTTCGCCGACCAGGTGCGGCGGACCCCGGACGCGATCGCCGTGGTCGATCCGGAGTCGGGGCAGACACTCACCTATGCCGAGTTCGCGGGGCATGTGCACCGCCTGGCGCACCGCCTGGTCGAGGCCGGTGTCGGAGCGGAAAGCCTTGTGGCGGTGGGGATTCCCCGCTCGCTGGACCTGCTGATCGTGATCTACGCGATCGTGGAGGCGGGCGGCGGTTACGTGCCGCTCGATCTGGAGCAGCCCGCCGAACGCATCGCCTACGTGCTGGACGCCGCGAACCCGGTGTGTGTGCTGGTCACCTCGGGTGCCGGCATCGACCTCGCGCAGGGCAGGCCCGCACTCGTGGTGGACGAGCTGGACCTGTCCGGGTACCCGGACACGCCGCTGACCGACGCCGATCGGCGCGCTCCGCTGCGGCCGGCCCACCCCGCCTACGCGATCTTCACCTCGGGATCGACCGGCCGCCCGAAGGGCGTGCTGGTGCCGCATTCGGCGGTGGTGAACCAGATCCGCTGGATCACCGGCGAATACGACATCGACGCCGATGACGTGGTGCTGTTCAAGACCCCGGTGACCTTCGACGTGTCGGTCTGGGAGCTGTTCGGCCCGCTGGCCGTCGGCGGCCGCGTGGTGGTCGCCGCGCCGGACGGCCACCGCGATCCGCAATACCTGGCCGCGGTGATCGCCGGGCAGCACGTCACGATGACCTCGTTCGTGCCATCGATGCTGGCGGTGTTCGCCGGTGCGGTCGAAGGCGCTGAGTTGTCGTCGCTGCGCGTGGTGCTGGTGGCCGGTGAGGCCTTCACCTCCGACACCGTCGCCGCGTTCCGCCGCGTGAGCTCGGCGCTGCTGTACAACCTGTACGGCCCGACCGAGTTCACCGTGCATGCCACGCACGCGCCGGCGGGTTCGGGGCCGGGCGCGGTTCCGATCGGCGCGCCGGTCTGGAACGCGCAGGCCTACGTGCTCGACGCGCGGTTCCATCCGGTGCCGACGGGTGTCGCGGGTGAGCTGTATCTAGCCGGTGATCAGGTCGCGCGCGGCTACCTGGGCCGCCCCGATCTGACCGCGGACCGCTTCGTGGCCGTGCCGTTCGGCCCCGCCGGAGCGCGCATGTACCGCACCGGTGACCTGGTGCGCCGCGGTCCGGACGGCGCGATCACCTACCTGGGTCGTACCGACTTCCAGGTGAAGCTGCGCGGTATGCGGATCGAGCTCGGTGAGATCGAATCCGCGCTCACCGCACACGAATCGGTGGCGCAGGCCGTCGTCGTGGTCAGCGCGCAGGCCTCCGCCGACCAGCTCGTCGGCTACGTCGTCCCCGCCGCTACGGCCGCGGGCGCGCCGACACCGGTGGATGTGGCGGCCCTGCGTACCTACCTGGCCGGTCGCTTGCAGTCGCACATGGTGCCCGCGGTGCTCATGGTGCTGCCCGAGTTGCCGTTGAACGCCAACGGCAAGCTCGATCGGCGCGCGCTGCCGGAGCCGGTGTTCACCGCCGAGACCTCCTTCCGGGCGCCGCGCAATCCGATCGAGCACTTGGTCGCCGAGCTGTTCGCCGAGGTCCTGGGGGTGGAGCGGGTCGGTGTCGACGACTCGTTCTTCGCCCTGGGCGGTGATTCGATCGTGTCGATCCAGCTGGTGTCGCGGGCGAAGGCACGCGGCGTGGTGTTCTCCGCACGCGACGTGTTCGAACAGCGCACCGTCGCCGGACTGGCCGTCGTCGCGGAAACCACCTCGGCCCGAACGGATGTGGCGCCGGTGCTGGCCGAGCTGCCCGGCGGCGGGGTGGGCGCCCGGCCGCTGACCCCGGTGGAGCACTTCATGGTGCGGCGTCCGGGCTCGTTCCGCCGCTTCCATCAGGCGGTGACGCTGGGGCTGCCGGTCGGCATCGACCGCGCGGGGATCGCCGCGACCGTCACGGCCGTGATCGATCGCCACGACATGCTGCGCGCCCGGTTGGACCGGCAGGGCCCGGACGGCCAGTGGCGCGTCGAGACCGCGGCGCCCGGCGCCGTCGAGGCCGACGCGCTGATCGACCGCACCGAATTCGACGCCACCGCCTCCGAGACCGAACTGGCCGATATCGCCGCGACGGCCCTGGATGCCACCCTGGATCGCTTGGATCCCGAAGCGGGCGTGGTGATCCGGTTCGTGTGGCTGGAGCCGGTCACCGCGACGGGGCCCGCCGAGCGCGCCGGATACCTGATCGTGGTCGCGCATCACCTGGTCGTCGACGGTGTGTCCTGGCGCATTCTGGTGCCGGACTTCGTCGCGGCCTGGGGACAGGTGACCAGTGGGCAGCGCCCGCAGCTGGAAGCCATCGGCACGAGCATGCGCACCTGGGCGCACGCCCTGGAGCAGGCGGCCGCCGAGCGCGGGGCCGAACTCGAGTTCTGGCGCGGTGTCGTCGACGGGCCCGACCCGTTGCTGTCCACGCGCGCGTTCGACCCGGCCGTCGATGTGACCGGTGTCGCCGACACGCTGCGGGTCGAGGTGTCCGCCGAGGTCACCCAGTCGCTGCTGACCACGGTTCCCGCGCTGTTCCACGGCGGCGTGAACGACGGTCTGCTGACGGCCCTGGCTCTGGCTGTCACGGCCTGGCGTGCCGAGCAGGGCATCAGCACGGACTCCGCCCTGATTCGCCTCGAGGGTCACGGCCGCGAAGAGACCGTCGTCCCCGGCGCCGACCTGTCCCGCACGGTGGGCTGGTTCACCGCCATCTTCCCGGTGCGCTTCGACCTGTCCGGCATCGATATCGATGCCGCGCTGGCCGGGGGACCGGACATGGGCCGCGCCATCAAGGCGGTCAAGGAACAGTTGCTGGCCGTGCCCGATCGGGGCCTGGGCTACGGCATGCTGCGCTACCTGAACGCGGACGGTGCCGAGGCTTTGCCGGAGCAGATGCCGGGCCAGATCAGCTTCAACTACCTGGGCCGGATCGCCGAGAACGCGGCGCCCGAGACACTGCGCGGGCTGGGCTGGCTGCCCGCGCCCGAACTCGGGGCGGTGGCCGGGGTCGCCGACGCCGATCTGCCGGTGATGGCCCCGCTGGACATCAACGCGGGCGTCACCGAGGACCGGCTGAGCACCCGGATCACCTATCCCACCACGCTGCTCGACACCGAGCAGGTGCGCGCATTCGCCGGACTGTGGGTGCGCGCGCTGGAATCGGTTGCGCGCCATGCAGATACCGTGGACGCGGGCGGCTACACCCCGTCCGACTTCCCGCTGGTGCGGACCACGCAGGCCGATATCGACGGCTGGGAGCGGAGTTTCCCGGCGCTCACCGATGTGTGGTCGCTGTCGCCGCTACAGGCGGGTCTGCTGTTCCACGCGCAGCTCGCGGCCAGTTCGGTCGACGTCTACACCTCGCAGGCCGTGCTGACCCTGACCGGCCGGGTGTCCCCGGACCGGCTGCGGGCCGCGGCCCAGGCGCTGGTGGACCGGTACGAGAGTCTGCGCACGGCCTTCGTCACCGATACGCACGGCAACCCCGTGCAGCTGGTCCTCGACGGTGCCGAGGTGGCGTGGACCGAACAGGACCGCCGCTCGACCGGTGACGCGAGCGACCTGATCGAGGCCGATCGCCTGCGGCGCTTCGATCTGGCCGCGCCGCCGCTGATCCGGTTCACGTTGATCCAGGTCGGCGAGCAGCAGTGGTCGCTGGCGGTGACCAACCACCACATCGTGCTCGACGGCTGGTCGATGCCGTTGCTCATGCGCGATCTGCTGGTGCTGTACGCCACCCGGGCCGATGCCCTTCGGGGTCGGCAGGCGGCGGAGCCGCCGGGGTGGGTAAGTCCTGTGCTGCCGCCGGCCCGGTCCTACCGGTACTTCCTGGACTGGGTGGCGCAGCAGGACAACTCCGCTTCCCTGGCGGCGTGGGGCCGTGCGCTGCACGGTGTTTCGGAGCCGACCTGGCTGGCCCCCACCCAGGCCGGGCGTGAGATCGCCACGCTGTCCGGTGAATACGCCTTCGAACTGGACGAGACCGCGACCGCCGGTCTCGTCGCGCTGGCCGCCGAACTGGGCGTCACCGTGAACACGGTGCTCCAGGCGGCCTGGGGTCTGGTGCTCGGTCGTTCGACCGGCAAGGACGACGTCCTGTTCGGCACCACCGTCTCCGGCCGTCCGGCCGAGCTGAACGGTGTGGAGAACATGGTCGGCCTGTTCATCAATACCGTGCCGGTACGGGTGGCCTTCGACCCGGCCGAGTCGGCGCGCACGCTGCTCACCCGCGTGCAGGGCGAGCAGGCCGACCTGCTGGATCACCATCACATCGGCTTGACCGACATCCAGGCCGCGGCCGGTCTCGGCGCTCTGTTCGACACGCTGATGGTGTTCGAGTCCTATCCGGTCGACGCCGACGGCATCCGGGCGCAGGCCGCCGACATCGACGGCATGGCGGTGGCCGGCCTGGATGTCGCCGACGCCACGCACTACCCGCTGACGCTGATCGCCCGGCTGGACACCCGGCTGCGTATTCGCGCCGGATACCTGATCGACCTGCTCGATGCCGACAGCGTCGCGCGGATCGCCGAGCGACTGACCCGCGTGCTGACCGGGCTCGTCGCCGCGCCCGACGCGCCGGTCGGTGACGTCGACCTGCTCGGCGTGACCGAGCGTTCGAATGTGCTCGAGCGCTGGGTCTCCTCCGGATCCGACGGCGGCTCCGGCCTGTTCGCCGAGCCGGGCACTCACCTGTCGGCCCTGGTCGACGCGGCGGTGGCGGCGCACGGCGACCGGATCGCGGCGCGCTTCGGTGACGACGGGCTGACCTACGCGGAGCTGGATCAGCGCGCGAATCAGTTGGCGCGCAAGCTGATCGCCAAGGGTGCGGGGCCGGGTCAGCTGGTTGCGGTGCTGCTGCCACGGTCGCTGGATCTGGTGGTGGCGCTGCTGGCAGTGGTGAAGTCGGGCGCGGGGTACGTGCCGATCGATCCGTCCTACCCCAGCGACCGGATTGCCTACGTGCTCTCCGACGCCGCCCCCGCGAGCGTGATCGTGGACGGCAGTGTCGACGCCGAACTGCTCGACGGCCGGACGGTCGTGTCGATGGCCGGATTCGGTGTGGAGACCGGCGATCTCGTCGACGCGGGCGAGGGCCCGATCACCGACAGCGATCGGATCGCGCCGCTGCGCGCTTCCGATACCGCCTACGTGATCTACACCTCCGGCTCGACCGGACGCCCGAAGGGCGTGGTGGTCTCGCACCGGAATGTGGTGCGGCTGTTCGCCAACACCGATCGCGAGTTCGGTTTCGGCCCGGGTGATGTGTGGACCATGTTCCACTCCAGCGCTTTCGACTTCTCGGTCTGGGAACTGTGGGGCGCGCTGCTCTACGGCGGCACCGTGGTCGTCGTGGACTACTTCGTCTCCCGTTCGCCCGAGCAGTTCCTCGAGCTGCTGCGCCGCGAACAGGTGACGGTCCTCAACCAGACCCCCTCGGCGTTCTACCAACTCGCCGAGGCCGACCGCAATGCCGGCACCGCGGCACCGTTGGCGTTGCGGTACGTGGTCTTCGGTGGTGAGGCACTGGATCTGGGCCGACTGGCCGACTGGATGACCCGCCACGGTGACGGCTCGCACGGTTCGGCCGGTCCGCGTCTGGTGAACATGTACGGCATCACCGAAACCACCGTGCATGTCACGCATCGGGTCCTCGATCTCGAAACCGTCACCACCGCAACAGGTTCGGTGATCGGCCGGGCCATCGCCGGTTTGTCGGTGTATGTCCTCGACACCCGCCTGCACCCGGTGCCGGTCGGTGTCGCGGGGGAAATGTATGTCGCGGGACCACAGGTGACCGATGGTTACCTCGGTCGCGCGGATCTGTCGGCGGCGCGGTTCGTGGCGAATCCGTTCGGTGCCGCGGGTTCCAGGCTGTACCGTTCCGGTGACTTGGCGCGCTGGAATGCCCGGGGTGAGTTGGAGCATCTGGGGCGTGCCGATGATCAGGTGAAGGTGCGTGGTTTCCGTATCGAGCTCGGTGAGATCGAGGCCGCGTTGCTGGCGTTGGACGAGGTCGCCCAGACAGCGGTGATCGTCCGTTCGGACAGCCGGGTCAGCGATCAGCTGGTCGGGTATGTGGTGCCCGCGGCCGGTCCGGTCGATACCGAACTAGTGCGGGAACAGCTCTCGCAGACCCTGCCCGCGTATATGGTGCCCTCGGTGCTGATGACGCTGGAGGCGTTGCCGTTGACGGTCAACGGCAAGCTCGATCGCAAGGCACTACCCGCACCCGTGCTCGAGGCTGCGGCCTTCCGCGCGCCGGTGACCGCCGCGGAGGAGATCGTGGCCGGTGTCTTCGCCGAGGTGCTCGGTGTCGAGCGGGTCGGCTTGGACGACGACTTCTTCGCCCTGGGCGGCAATTCGCTGATCGCCACCCGGGTGGCTGCCCGCCTGTCGGCGGCGCTGGACGCCCACATCGGAGTCCGGGAGATCTTCGAGGCCGCCACGGTGGCCGCGCTGGCCGCACGCGCCGGGTCCGGTATCGGAACCGGTGCGCGGCAGGCGCTGGTGCCGCAGCAGCGACCGGCGCGGGTGCCGTTGTCGCTGGCGCAGCAGCGCATGTGGTTCCTCAACCGATTCGATCCGGAATCGGCGGTGGACAATATTCCGCTGGCCGTGCGGCTTTCGGGTCTGCTGGACCGGCACGCGCTGCAGATCGCGGTGGCCGACGTGCTGGCCCGCCACGAATCGCTGCGCACCCGCTACCCCGAGGTGGACGGCACGGCGCAGCAGCAGATCGTGCCGACCGCCGAGGTCATCCCCGATCTGTCCGCCGTGGAGGTCGCCGAGTCCGAACTGGCACAGCGGCTTTCGGCCCTGGTGCTGCGCGGCTTCGACGTCACCGCCGAGGTGCCGTTGCGGGCGCAGCTGTTCGAGATCAGCCCCACCGAGCACGTGCTGCTGCTGGTCGCCCATCACATCAGCGCCGACGGTTTCTCGATGGGACCGCTGGCCCGGGACGTGATGACCGCCTACGCCGCACGCGTCGAGGGCGGCGAGCCCACCTGGACGCCGCTGCCGGTGCAGTACGCCGACTACGCGCTGTGGCAGCGTGTGGTGCTCGGCGCCGAGGACGATCCGGAATCGGTGATCTCCCAGCAGATCTCGTACTGGCGGGCGGCGCTGGCCGGGCTGCCGGATCAGCTGGATCTGCCCTCGGACCGGCCCCGTCCGGCGATCGCGTCCGGTCGCGGCGCGCGGCTGCGCTTCGAGATCGACCCCGGCACCCACGCGGGCCTGGCCGAGCTCGCCCAGGCGCAGAACGCGACCCTGTTCATGGTCGTGCACGCCGCGCTCGCGGTGTTGCTGGCGCGGTTGAGCGGGGAATCCGACATCGCGATCGGCACCCCGGTCGCCGGTCGTGGTGAACGCGCGCTCGACGATCTGGTCGGCATGTTCGTCAACACCCTGGTGCTGCGCACCGAGGTCGACGGCGCCGCCGGATTCAACGAATTGCTGCGGGCGACGCGCGGCACCGATATCGCCGCGTTCGGCCATGCCGACCTGCCGTTCGAGCGCCTGGTCGAGATCATCAACCCGGCCCGCTCGCAGGCGCGCAATCCGCTGTTCCAGGTGATGCTGGCCCTGCAGAACACCGGCCACACCGCGCTCGAACTGCCGGAGCTGTCGGTCAGCGCCGTCGATCTGCCGAGCGACACCGCGAAGTTCGATCTACAGCTGGTGCTGGCCGAAGCGCCGACCGGCGGGATCAACGCCGAATTCATCTACGCCACCGACCTTTTCGACGCCGAGACGATCGCCGACTTCGTCCGCCGGTTCACCCGGATCCTGCGGGCGATCACGGCGACCCCGGACCGGCCGGTCGGCGATCTGCCGCTGCTCGATGTCACCGAGCACGCCGTGCTGCGGGACTGGAACGACACCCGCTACCCGGTCACCGTGCCCGCGGGCGCGGCTGCCGGGACGCTGATCGCACTGTTCGAAGCGCAGGTCGCGGCGACGCCCGACGCAGTAGCCGTCAGCTTCGAGGGGACAAGTCTGTCCTACGCCGAGCTGGCCGGCCGGGTCCGGCAGCTGACCCGCTGGCTGATCGAACGCGGTGTCGGGGCGGAATCGCTTGTCGCGCTGGGTATGCGGCGTTCGATCGACCTGGTGGTCGGCATGTACGCGACGGTGGCGGCGGGCGGCGGCTACGTGCCGCTGGATCCGGATCACCCGGCCGAGCGCACCGCCTATGTGCTCGACACGGCCGACCCGGTGTGCGTGCTCACCAGCGGCGCCGATCTGCCGACCGACACCGCGCAGGTGCGGATCGATCTGCTCGACCTGTCCGGATACTCCGACGCGCCGGTCACCGACGCGGAACGCGCTGTGCCGGTACGGCCTTCGAATACCGCGTACGTGATCTTCACGTCGGGTTCGACGGGCCGGCCCAAGGGTGTGGCGGTTTCGCACGCGGCGATCGTGAATCGTCTGGTGTGGATGCAGGCCGAGTACGGCCTGACGGCCGCGGATGTGGTGTTGCAGAAGACGCCGTCGACCTTCGACGTGTCGGTGTGGGAGTTCTTCTGGCCCTTGCAGATCGGTGCGCGCCTGGTGGTCGCGCGCCCGGACGGTCATCGTGATCCGGCCTACCTGGCCGAGGTGATCGATGCCGAGCAGGTCACGATCGCGCACTTCGTGCCGTCGATGCTGTCGGTATTCGTGGCCGAGCTCGCCGCGGCCACCGACGGTGCTGATCGGCGCAGTGTTTCGCTGCGGCAGGTGTTCGCCTCCGGCGAGGCGCTGCCCGCGGCGACCGCACGGCAACTGCGGGAAATCACTGCATCGCGCAGCGATTCGATGGGGGGTGGTGGTCGGGCGACGGGCGGGCCCGGCGCTCGGTTGCACAACCTCTACGGCCCGACCGAAGCCGCCGTCGACGTCACCTTCCACGAGGTGACCGCCGCCGACACCGAGTCGGTCCCGATCGGCGCGCCGGTGTTCAACACCCAGCTCCACGTGCTGGACGCGCGGTTGCATCCGGTACCGGTCGGTGTGGCCGGTGAGCTCTACCTGGCCGGTGCGCAGCTGGCGCGCGGCTATGTGCGGCGACCGGATCTGAGCGCGGATCGGTTCGTGGCGAACCCGTTCGCCGAGGGCGAGCGGATGTATCGCACCGGCGATCTGGTGCGCTGGACCGGCGCCGGTGAACTGGAATACCTGGGCCGCACCGACTTCCAGGTGAAGCTGCGTGGCCTGCGGATCGAGCTCGGCGAGATCGAGGCCGCGCTCACCGCGCTGGATTCGATCGCGCAGTCGGTCGTGGTCGTGCGCTCCGACGAACGGTTCGGCGACCAGCTGGTCGGCTACCTGATCGCGGCCGCCGGTCACGTCATCGATATCGATGACGTGCGCGCGGATCTGGCGCAGTCGCTGCCGGCCTACATGGTTCCGACCGCGTTCGTGCTCCTGACCGCCTTCCCGCTCAACGCTTCCGGCAAGCTCGACCGCAAGGCCCTGCCCGCGCCGGTGCTGGCGGCCCGGGTGTACCGCAGGCCGGTCACCCCCGTCGAGCAGACCGTGGCCGACACATTCGCGGACGTGCTCGGTCTCCGCGCGGAGGGCACGGAAGTCGGCCTGGACGACGACTTCTTCGAGCTCGGCGGCAACTCGCTGATCGCCACCCAGGTCATCGCCCGCCTCGGCGCGGCGCTGGACACCCGGATCCCGGTGCGGGTGCTGTTCGAGGCCTCGACGGTGGGTGCGCTGGCCGCACGGCTGACGACCCACGTCGGGACCGGCGGTCGCCGTGCGCTGGTGGCCGGTCCGCGGCCGCAGGAGATCCCGCTGTCGCTGGCACAGCAGCGCATGTGGTTCCTCAACCGGTTCGACATGGCCAGCGCGGTGAACAACCTGCCGCTGGCGATCCGGCTGACCGGCGACCTGGATGTGCTCGCGCTGCAACAGGCCGTGCGAGACGTGATCGCCCGGCACGAGGTGCTGCGCACCTACTACCCCGAGACCGCCGACGGTCAGGGCGTGCAGGTGATCCTCCCGGCCGCCGAAGCGGCCCCGGCGCTGGAACCGATCGCGGTCACCGAGGCGGACCTGCGTGCCCGCATCGAGGAGACGGTGCTGACCGGATTCGACGTGACCACCGGTGTTCCGGTGCGCGCCGAGCTGCTGCGCGTGCGGCCGGACGAGCACGTCCTGGTGGTCGTCGTGCATCACATCAGCGGTGACGGCTGGTCCATGCGGCCGCTGGCCCAGGACGTGATGGTCGCCTACGTCGCCCGCTCGCGCGACGAGGTGCCCGGCTGGGCGCCGCTGCCGGTGCAGTACGCCGATTACGCGCTGTGGCAGCGCGAAACCCTCGGCTCCGAGGACGATCCGGAATCGCTGATCGCCGAGCAGACCGGGTACTGGACGGCGACGCTGGCCGGGCTGCCCGGCCGGATCGATCTGCCCGCCGACCGGCCGCGTCCGAGCACAGCCTCCAATCGCGGTGCGGTGCATCCGTTCCCGGTCGACGACGAGCTGCGCGGACAGCTGACCGAGCTCGCCCGCGCGCACGGCGCCAGCATGTTCATGGTGGTGCACGCGGCGCTGGCGGTGCTCCTCGGCCGCCTCTCCGGTAGCAGCGATATCGCGATCGGAACGCCGGTGGCCGGGCGCGGCGAGGCCGAGCTGGACAACCTGATCGGCATGTTCGTCAACACGCTGGTGCTGCGCACCGAGCTGGATCCCGGTGTGCCGTTCTCGACACTGCTGGCGCAGACCAGGGACACCGATCTGGCCGCGTTCGCGCACGCCGACGTGCCGTTCGAGCGGCTGGTCGAGGTGCTCAGCCCGGAGCGGTCGCAGGCGCATCACCCGCTGTTCCAGGTGGCGCTGTCCTTCGAGGCCGGCGGTGCGACCGGCAACCGGATGACGTTGCCGGGCTTGGAGATCGCGGCGGTCGACTTCGATCCGGGCATGGCCAAGTTCGATCTGCAATTGGCGGTCGACGATCCGGTCGACGGCGGCCTGGCGATGTCGTGGAACTACGCCACCGACCTGTTCGACGCGGCGACGGTGGCGACGCTGTCGCAGCGGCTGCTGTGGATCCTGCGACGCGTGGCGGCCGACCCGGACGTCGCGGTCGGTGATATCGATCTGCTCGGCGCGGCCGAGCGCGCCGAGGTCACCCAGCAGTGGGTGTCGTCGGGAATCGACGGTGGCCAGGGGCTTTTCGCGGATCGGGGCGTGACGCTGCCGGATCTCGTCGATGCCATGGTCGCCGCGCACGGCGACCGGGTCGCGGTGAAATTCGGTGCCGAGGCGCTGACCTACGCCGAGCTCGATCAGCGCGCGAATCGTCTGGCGCGCACGCTGATCGCACAGGGTGCGGGGCCGGGCCGATTGGTCGCGGTACTGCTGCCGCGCTCGCTGGAGCTGGTCGTGGCGCTCTTGGCGGTCGTGAAGTCGGGTGCGGGCTACGTGCCGATCGATCCGTCCTACCCGGCGGACCGGATCGCGTACGTGCTCGAGGATTCGGCGCCGGCCGGTGTGGTCGTGGACGACAGCGTCGAGGTCGCGCTGCCGGACGACGTGACCGTGGTGTCGATGGCCGATCTCCCGGCGCAGGCCGACGTGAGCCCGATCACCGATGCGGACCGGATCGCGCCGCTACGCGCGTCGAATACCGCGTACGTGATCTACACCTCCGGTTCGACCGGCCGCCCGAAGGGCGTGGTCGTGGCGCACCGGAATGTGGTGCGGCTGTTCGCGAACACCGATGCCGAGTTCGGTTTCGGTCCCGAGGACGTGTGGACCATGTTCCACTCCAGCGCCTTCGACTTCTCGGTCTGGGAGCTGTGGGGCGCGCTGGTGTACGGCGGCACCCTGGTCGTCGTCGACTACTTCGTGTCGCGTTCGCCCGAGCAGTTCCTGGCCTTGCTGGCCCGCGAACAGGTGACGGTGCTGAACCAGACCCCGTCGGCGTTCTACCAGCTGGCCGAGGTCGAGCGGACCGCCGGTGTCGCGCCATTGGCGTTGCAGTACGTGGTGTTCGGTGGTGAGGCACTGGATCTGGGCCGCCTGGCCGACTGGATGACCCGCCACGGTGACGGTTCGGCGGGCTCGGTCGGCCCGCGTCTGGTGAACATGTACGGCATCACCGAGACCACCGTGCACGTGACGCATCGGGTCCTCGATCTCGAAACCGTCACCACCGCAACAGGTTCGGTGATCGGCCGGGCCATCGCGGGCTTGTCGGTGTACGTGCTCGACACGCGCCTGCACCCGGTGCCGGTGGGTGTGCCGGGTGAAATGTATGTCGCGGGACCGCAATTGACCGATGGTTACCTCGGTCGCGCGGATCTGTCGGCGGCCCGGTTCGTGGCGAATCCGTTCGGTGGGCCGGGGGAGCGGTTGTACCGTTCCGGTGACTTGGCGCGCTGGAACGCTCAGGGTGAGTTGGAGCATCTGGGTCGCGCCGATGATCAGGTGAAGGTGCGTGGTTTCCGCATCGAGCTCGGCGAGATCGAAGCGGCGCTGCTGGCGCTGGACGAGGTTGCCCAGGCCGCCGTCATCGTCCGTTCCGATAGCCGGGTCAGCGATCAGCTGGTCGGCTATGTGGTGGCCGCCGCCGGTGCGCTCGATACCGAGAGTGTGCGGGCACAGATCTCGCAGACCCTGCCCGCGTACATGGTGCCCTCGGTGCTGATGGTGCTCGAGGCATTGCCGCTGACCGTCAACGGCAAGCTGGATCGCCGGGCGCTGCCCGCGCCCGTGCTGGAGGCCGTGGCCTTCCGCCAGCCGGTGACCCCGGTGGAGGAGATCGTGGCCGGTGTCTTCGCCGAGGTGCTCGGTGTGGACCGGGTCGGCTTGGACGACGACTTCTTCGCCCTGGGCGGCAATTCGCTGATCGCCACCCGGGTGAACGCCCGGCTGGGCGCCGCCCTGGACCGGCAGCTGTCGGTGCGCGATCTGTTCGAGGCCTCCAGCGTGGCCGCGCTCGCGGCCCGGCTGGAGCAGAACGGCAATGGCGGCCGGGCGCGTCCCGCGCTGGTGGCCGGCGAACGGCCGGAACTGATCCCGTTGTCCTCGGCGCAGCGGCGCTACTGGTTCCTCAACCAGTTCGATCCGGCGACCTCCGCGGTCGACAACATCCCGCTGGCCGTCCGGCTGTCCGGCACGCTCGACGTGGCGGCGCTGGAACAGGCGATCGGCGACCTGCTGGCCCGCCACGAGGTACTGCGCACGATCTACCCGCAGTCGGCGGCCGGGCCGCACCAGGTGATCCTGCCGGTGGACGCGACCGCGCGGCGATTGACGCCGGTGCTGGTCGCCGAGGACGAATTGGTCGGCAAGGTCATCGAATTCGCGCTGACCGCCTTCGACGTCACCCTCGAGGTGCCGCTGGCGGTGGCGCTGTTCGAGGTCGCGCCGGACGATCATGTGCTCGCCTTCACGGTGCATCACGTCTCCGCCGACGGGTTCTCCCTCGCGCCGCTGGCCCGGGACGTGATGACCGCCTATGTGGCGCGTGCGCAAGGCGATGTGCCGCAGTGGCTTCCGCTGCCGGTGCAGTACGCCGACTACGCGCTGTGGCAGCACGCGGTACTCGGTTCCGAAGACGATCCGGAATCGCTGGGCGCGCGGCAGCTGGCCTACTGGCAGGCCACCCTGACCGGCCTGCCGGACCGGCTGGAACTGCCCGCGGATCGGCCGCGCCCGCCCGCACAGTCGTTCCAGGGCAAGGCGATTCGCTTCGAGCTCGCGCCCGAGCAGCATGCCCGGCTGCACGAGCTGGCGCGTGCGCACAACGCGTCGCTGTTCATGCTGGTGCACGCGGCGCTCGCGGTGCTGCTCGCGCGCCTGTCCGGCACCGATGACATCGCGGTCGGCACCCCGATCGCGGGTCGTGGCGAACGTGAACTCGACGATATGATCGGTATGTTCGTCAATACCCTGGTGTTCCGTACCCGGGTAACTCCGGAGGACCGCTTCGTCGACCTGCTCGCCGAGGTGCGCGAACGCGACCTGGAGGCGTTCGCCAACGCGGAGGTGCCGTTCGAGCGCCTGGTCGAGGTGCTCAACCCGGTGCGCTCCACCGCGCACAACCCGCTGTTCCAGGTGGGCTTCTCGTTCCAGAACCTGGCCGATACCACCTTCGAGCTGCCGGGCCTGTCGGTGAGCGCGGTCGACTTCGATTCGCAGCTGGCCAAGACCGACCTGCACTTCACGCTGATCGACCACTACGCCGAGGACGGCACGCCGGCCGCGCTCGGCGCCGAAATCGGTTACGCCGTCGACCTGTTCGACGAGCGGACGGTGCAGAGCTTCGCGGACCGCTTCGTTCGTGTGCTCGACGCGGTGCTGGCCGACATGTCGGTCCGGGTCGGCGAGATCGAGCTGCTGGAACCGGCCGAGCGGGAACAGATCCTGCTGGGCTGGAACGAGACCGGGCACGCGGTCGACCCGGCGGCGACGCTGGTGTCGCTGCTGGACGCCACGGTGTCCGCGCATCCGGATCGGGTGGCGCTGATCACCGACGACGGCGCCGCGGTGACTTACGCCGAGCTCGACGCCCGGGTGAATCGCTTGTCGCGCAACCTGATCGGGCGTGGTGTCGGTGCCGAGGATCGGGTGGCGCTGGCGATTTCGCGTTCGGTGGATCTGGTGGTCGCGATGTACGCGGTGGCGCGTACGGGTGCGGCGTATGTGCCGTTGGATCCGACGCAGCCTGCTGAGCGTTTGGATTACATTCTGACCACGGCCGCTCCGGCGGTGGTGCTGACCACGGTCGCGGCGCGGGAAGCGTCCTCGGCGCAGGGGGCCGCGGAGTGGGTGGCCGTGGACGAGCTGGATCTGTCCGGCTATCCCGATCACGCTCTGGCAGCCTCGGAGCTGGTGCGCGGGTTCGGTGCCGCCACGACGGCGTATGTGATCTTCACGTCGGGTTCCACGGGCCGCCCCAAGGGCGTCGCCGTGAGTCACGGGGCGATCGCCAACCAATTGGTCTGGAAGAGCACGGAATTCGCGCTGGGCTCGCACGACGCGGTGCTGCTGAAGACTGCCGCGACGTTCGACCTCTCGGTGTGGGAGTTCTGGTCGGCCGCGGTGAGCGGTGGCCGATTGGTGATCGCGTCGCCGGAGGGCCATCGCGATCCGGAGTATCTGAACCGGTTGATCCGGGATACGCAGGTGTCCACCTTGCATGTGGTGCCCTCGATGCTGGACGCGCTGCTGATCGAATCCGATGGTGTGCTGAGCGGTTCGCTGCGGCGGGTGCTGGCTATTGGTGAGGCGCTTCCGGCTGCGGTGGCGCAGCGGTTCCGTCGCGGTAATGCCGCGGAGTTGTTCAATCTCTACGGTCCGACCGAGGCCGCGGTGTCGGTGACGAGTCACCGGGTGACCGATGCCGACGAGGTGTCGGTGTCGATCGGTGCGCCGGAGTGGAATACCCAGGTCTACGTGCTGGATTCGCGTCTGCGGCCGGTGCCCCCGGGTGTTTCGGGTGAGCTGTATCTCGCGGGTGCGCAGTTGGCGCGTGGGTATTTCGGTCGTGCGGATCTGACCGCTGATCGGTTCGTGGCCGATCCGTTCGGTGCGGGAACCCGGATGTATCGCACAGGTGACCTTGTCGCCTGGAACAACGGTGAGCTGGAATACCGGGGTCGCACGGACTTCCAGGTGAAGATTCGTGGTTTCCGTATCGAGTTGGGTGAGATCGAGGCTGCGCTGCTGACGTTGCCGGGGATCGCGCAGGCGGCGGTGCTGGCCAAGTCCGATCCGCGTACCGGCGAGCGTCTGGTGGCCTACGTGGTACCGGGCTCCGCGCAGTCGTTCGATGCCGCACAGGTGAGCTCTGCCCTGGCCAAGGTGCTGCCGTCCTACATGGTTCCGGACGCCTACGTGCGGCTGGACACGTTGCCGCTCAACGCGAACGGCAAGCTCGATCGCAAGGCGCTGCCGGAGCCGGAGTTCGAGGCCGCCGCCTTCCGGGAGCCGTCCACGCCGATGCAGCGCGCCGTCGCCGAGGTGTTCGCCGAGGTACTGGGTGTGCAGCGGGTCGGCCTGGACGACGACTTCTTCGCTCTGGGCGGCAACTCGCTGGTCGCGACGCGGGTCAGCGCCCGCCTCGGGGCCGTGCTGAATACCCGGGTCCCGGTGCGGACGCTGTTCGAGGCGCCGACCGTGTCCGCGCTGGCGGCCGCGCTGGATTCGCAGACGCACGGCGGGCGCGGCATCGAACTGGGCAGTATCGAGCGGCCGGAACACATTCCGCTCTCGCTGGCGCAGCAGCGGATGTGGTTCCTCAACCGTTTCGACACCCAGTCGGCGGCCTACAACGTGCCGATCGCGGTGCGGCTGACCGGCGAGCTGGACGTCGACGCACTGCGCGCCGCCGTCGCGGATCTGGTGCACAGGCACGAGATCCTGCGCACCGTCTACCCGCAGACCGAATCCGGTCCGGTACAGGTGATCCGGCCGCCGGCCGGAGCCACGCCGGAGCTGGAACTGCGGACCGTGACGCCGGAGGAGGTCGAATCCGCGGTCCTCGCACTGGTTTCGGCGAGCTTCGACGTCACCACCGAGGTGCCGGTCAAGACCGCGCTCTTCCGGATCGATGGTCCGGCACCGGAATACGTGCTCGCCATGGTCGTGCACCACATCTCCGGCGACGGTTCCTCGGTCGGCCCGCTGACCCGCGATCTGATGACCGCCTACGCGGCCCGGACCATGGGGACGGCACCGGGCTGGGCGCCGCTGCCGGTGCAGTACGCCGACTACTCGATCTGGCAGCGCGCGCTGCTGGGCAGCGAGGACGACGCGGAATCGCTGGCCGCCAAGCAGGTCGCCTACTGGCAGCAGGCGCTGGCCGATCTGCCCGATCAGCTGGATCTGCCCGCGGATCGCCCGCGCCCGGCCGTGCAGTCCTTCGCGGGCGGCAAGGTGGACCTGCGGGTCGACGCGGCAACCCATCAGGCCCTGCTCGACCTGGCGCGCGCCGAGGGCGCGACGCTGTTCATGGTCGTGCACACCGCGCTCGCGGTCCTGCTGGCACGCCTGTCGGGCAGCGACGACATCGCCATCGGCACGCCGATGGCGGGTCGTGGGGAAGCCGTGCTCGACGATCTGATCGGCATGTTCGTCAACACGCTGGTGTTCCGCACCCGGGTGGAGCCGGGTGCGCCGTTCACCGAATTGCTCGCACGCCAGCGGGAAACCGATATCCAGGCGTTCGCCAACGCCGACGTGCCGTTCGAGCGGCTGGTCGAGGTGCTCAACCCGGTGCGCTCCACCGCGCGGCATCCGCTGTTCCAGGTCGGTCTCTCGTTCCAGAACCTGGCGCAGTCGGTGCTGGAGCTGCCCGGTCTGACCGTGGCCGGTGTCGATATCGACAACCAGCTCTCGCAGTTCGACCTGCACCTGATCGCCACCGACCGCTACGGCGCGACCGGCGACGCGGAGGGCATCACCGGCTACTTCACCTACGCCACCGACCTGTTCGATCAGAACACGGTGCAGGGCTTCGTGGATCGGTTCACGCGTCTGCTCGGCGAGATCGTGGCGACGCCGCGCACGCCGGTCGGCGACATCGAACTGCTGGCTCCGGCGGAGCGGGCCGAACTGGTCGTCGCACGCAACACGACCGCGCACGCGGTCGACGCCACGGCGACACTGGTGTCGCTGCTGGACACGACCGTCGCCGACTACCCCAAGTCCGCGGCGCTGGTCACCGACGACGGCACCACGCTGACCTACGCCGAACTCGACGCACGGGTGAATCGCCTTGCCCGGCATCTGATCTCACTCGGTGTGGGACCGGAATCGCGGGTCGCGCTCGCGATTCGCCGTTCGGTGGATCTGATCGTGGCCATGTACGCGGTTGCCAAGGCCGGCGGCGCGTATGTGCCGGTGGATCCGGATCAGGCCGCCGAGCGGACGAGCTACATCCTCGAGACCGCGGCCCCGGTGTGTGTGCTGACCAACGCGGAGGCGGGATTCGAGACCGAGGTCGCGCCCACTGTGCGGATCGACGACCTGGACCTGGACGCGGTGAGCGATGCGCCGGTCACCGACGCCGATCGGCTGCGGCCGCTGCGGCCGTCGAACACCGCGTACGTGATCTTCACCTCGGGTTCGACGGGCCGCCCCAAGGGCGTGGCCGTGAGTCACGGGGCGATCGCGAACCAATTGCAGTGGAAGGCGGCCGAATTCGGCCTCGACGCCGCGGACGCGTTCCTGCTGAAGACCGCCGCGACCTTCGACCTCTCGGTGTGGGAGTTCTGGTCGGCCGCGGTGTGTGGTGGCCGCCTGGTCATCGCCGCACCGGACGGGCATCAGGACCCGGCCTACCTCAACCAGTTGATGGCCGCGGAGTGGGTGACCACCCTGCACGTGGTGCCCTCGATGCTCGACGCGCTCACCGCCGATTCGTTCCCCGATTCGGTGTGGCGGGTGCTGGCCATCGGTGAGGCGCTGCCCGGCGCGCTGGCGCAGCGGTTCCTGCGCGATTACGGCCGGACCGAGCTGTTCAACCTCTACGGTCCGACCGAGGCCGCGGTGTCCATCACCAGCCACCGCGTGACCCCGGCCGATCAGACCTCGGTGTCCATCGGTCTGCCCGAGTGGAACAGTCAGGTCTACGTGCTGGATTCGCGTCTGCGGCCGGTGCCCGCCGGTGTCTCTGGTGAGCTCTATCTCGCGGGTGCGCAATTGGCGCGTGGGTATTTCGGTCGTGCGGATCTGACCGCTGATCGGTTCGTGGCCGATCCGTTCGGTGCGGGAACCCGGATGTATCGCACAGGTGACCTTGTCGCCTGGAACAACGGTGAGCTGGAGTATCGGGGCCGCACGGACTTCCAGGTGAAGATTCGTGGTTTCCGTATCGAATTGGGTGAGATCGAGGCTGCGCTGCTGACGTTGCCGGGGATCACGCAGGCGGCGGTTCTGGCGAAGTCCGATCCGCGCACGGGTGATCGCCTGGTCGCCTACCTCGTGGGGTCCGCCGATGTGGCACAGGTGAAGTCGGCGTTGAGCGCCGGACTGCCGTCCTACATGGTCCCGGACGCGTTCGTGGTGCTGGACGCTCTGCCGCTGAATGTGAACGGCAAGCTGGACCGTAAGGCGCTGCCGGAGCCGGAGTTCGAGGCAGCCGTCTTCCGGGCGCCGACCACCCCGATCGAAGAGATCGTGGCCTCGGTGTTCGCCGAGGTGCTCGACGTCGACCGGGTCGGCCTGGACGATGACTTCTTCGCCCTGGGCGGCAACTCGCTGGTGGCCACGCGGGTCAGCGCCCGCCTCGGCGCCGTACTGGGTGCACGGGTGCAGGTGCGGACGCTGTTCGAGGCGCCGACGGTGGTCGCCCTGGCCGCCGTGCTCGATTCGCAGGCCCACGCCGGTCGCGGCATCGAGCTGGGCGCCCTCGAGCGTCCCGAGCGGATCCCGCTGTCCTACGCCCAGCAGCGGATGTGGTTCCTGAACCGGTTCGACCCGGATTCCACGGCCTACAACGTGCCGGTAGCGGTGCGGCTCACCGGCGCGCTCGACGTGGCCGCGCTGCAACAGGCGGTCGCCGACGTGGTGGCCCGGCACGAGGTGCTGCGCACCGTGTACCCGGCCGACCGCGACGGTGTCGCGCAGCAGGTGATTCTGCCGGTGGGACAGGCGGTTCCGGAGCTGGAAGTGCGGACCGTCGCCGCGACCGACACCATGACCGCCGTGCTGGAGCTGCTGTCGTCGGTCTTCGATGTCACCGACGAGGTGCCGCTGCGGGTGGCGCTGTTCCGGATCGACGGCGCCGAACCGGAATACGTGCTGGCACTGGTGGTGCACCACATCTCCGGTGACGGCTCGTCGATGGGCCCGTTGACCAGGGATCTGATGACCGCGTACGCGACCCGCGCCGCGGGTGCGGAGCCGGGCTGGGCACCGCTGGCGGTGCAGTACGCCGACTACTCGATCTGGCAGCGCGAACTGCTCGGCAGCGAGGACGACCCGGAATCGCTGGTGTCCAAGCAGATCGGATACTGGCAGCAGGCGCTGGCCGACCTGCCGGATCAGCTGGATCTGCCCACCGATCGCCCGCGCCCGGCGGCGCAGTCCTTCGCCGGCCGCAGCGTCGAACTGTCGATCGACGCCGAGACCCACCGGGGCCTGGCCGAATTGGCCCGGGCGCAGGGCGCGACGCTGTTCATGGTCGTGCACAGCGCGCTCGCGGTGCTGCTGGCCCGGTTGTCGGGCACCTCGGACATCGCGATCGGATCGCCGATGGCGGGTCGCGGCGAGGCCGTGCTCGACGACATGATCGGCATGTTCGTCAACACCCTGGTGTTCCGTACCCGGGTGGACGCCGACGCGCCGTTCACCGAGCTGCTCGCGCGTCAGCGCGAGGTCGATCTCCAGGCCTTCGCCCACGCCGACGTCCCGTTCGAGCGCCTGGTCGAGGTGCTCAATCCGGAGCGTTCGCAGGCCAGGCACCCGCTGTTCCAGGTGGGTCTGTCGTTCCAGAACCTGGCCAAGACCGGATTCGAGTTGCCCGGTCTCACCGTGTCCGGGGTGGAATTCGACGCCGAGGTCTCGCAGTTCGATCTGCACTGGATCGTGGGCGACGAATACGACGAGTCGGGTGCGCCCGCCGGTATCGGTGGCGCGGTCACCTACGCCGTGAGCATGTTCGACGAGGCGACCGTGCGGGGCTTCGTCGATCGGTTCACGCGTCTGCTCGGCGAGATCGTCGCGGCGCCGCGTTCCGTGATCGGCGATATCGAACTGCTGGAACCGGCCGAGCGCGATCGAATCCTGCTGGGCTGGAACGAGACCGGGCACGCGGTCGACACCACGGCGACGCTGGCGTCGCTGCTGGACGCGACCACGAGCACGCACCCGGACGCGATCGCGCTGATGTCGGACGAGGCGGGCCCCGAGGCACGGCAGGTCCTGACCTACGCCGACCTCGACGCCCGGGTCAACCGGCTGGCGCGGTGGCTGATCGGGCGTGGTGTCGGTGCCGAGGATCGGGTGGCGCTGGCGATTTCGCGTTCGGTGGATCTGGTGGTCGCGATGTACGCGGTGGCGCGTACGGGTGCGGCGTATGTGCCGTTGGATCCGGCGCAGCCTGCTGAGCGCTTGGATTACATTCTGGAGACGGCCGCTCCGGCGGTGGTGCTGACCACGGTCGCGGCGCGGGAAGCGTCCTCGGCGCAGGGGGCAGCGGAGTGGGTGGCCGTCGATGGGCTGGACCTGTCCGGCCAGGCCGCACACGCGCTGGACCCGGCGGAGCTGGTCCGTGGATTCGGCGCCGCCAGTACCGCGTATGTGATCTTCACGTCGGGCTCGACCGGTCGCCCCAAGGGCGTCGCTGTCAGCCACGGCGCGATCGCCAACCAATTGCAGTGGAAGGTGGCCGAATTCGATCTGGGCGCCGACGACGCGGTGTTGTTGAAGACCGCCGCGACGTTCGACCTCTCGGTGTGGGAGTTCTGGTCGGCCGCGGTGAGCGGTGGCTGCCTGGTCATCGCCGCCGCCGACGGGCATCAGGATCCGGGATACCTGAACGAGCTGATGCGGGACACCCAGGTGTCCACCTTGCATGTGGTGCCCTCGATGCTGGACGCGCTGCTGATCGAATCCGACGGTGTGCTGAGCGGTTCGCTGCGGCGCGTACTGGCGATCGGTGAGGCGCTGCCCGCTGCGGTGGCGCAGCGGTTCCGCCGGGGCAACAGCGCGGAGCTTTTCAACCTCTACGGTCCGACCGAGGCCGCGGTGTCCATCACCAGCCACCGGGTGACCGATGCCGACGAGGTGTCGGTGTCGATCGGTGCGCCGGAATGGAATTCGCGGGTCTACGTGCTCGACGCACGTCTGCGCCCGGTGCCCGCCGGTGTTCCCGGTGAGCTCTATCTCGCGGGTGCGCAGCTGGCGCGTGGGTACTTCGGCCGGGCGGATCTGACCGCTGATCGGTTCGTGGCCGATCCGTTCGGTTCCGGCGAGCGCATCTACCGCACGGGTGACCTTGTCGCCTGGAACAACGGTGAACTGGAATACCGGGGTCGCACCGACTTCCAGGTGAAGATTCGTGGTTTCCGTATCGAGTTGGGTGAGATCGAGGCGGCGTTGCTGGCGTTGCCGGGGATCGCGCAGGCGGCGGTGCTGGCCAAGTCCGACCCGCGCACGGGTGATCGCCTGGTCGCCTACCTCGTCTCCGCCGACGGCGATGTCGATGTGGCACAGGTGAAGTCGGAGCTGGCCAAGGCACTGCCCTCCTACATGGTCCCGGCCGCCTTCGTGGTGCTGGACGCCCTGCCGCTCAATGTGAACGGCAAGCTGGACCGCAAGGCGCTGCCGGAGCCGGAGTTCGAGGTCGCTGCCTTCCGCGCACCCGGCACCGCGATCGAGGAGATCGTGGCCGAGGTGTTCGCGGAGGTGCTCGGCGCGCAGCGGGTCGGTCTGGACGACGACTTCTTCGGCCTGGGCGGCGACTCGATTCGCACGATCCAGCTGGTCTCGCGGGCCAAGGAACGCGGCGTGCGGTTCGCTCCCCGGGATGTGTTCGAGCATCGCAGCGTGGCCGCGCTGGCCGAGGTGGCCACCCTGATCGCGGGCGCCGAGCAGCAGCGACTGCTGCCGGAGCTGCCCGGCGGCGGCGTCGGCGAGATCCCGCTGTCCCCGGCGATGCTGGCGGCGCTGGCCGGTGGCGAGTCGTCACGACACCTCGCCACCTCGGTGGCACTGGGCCTGCCCGAGACCATCGATCGGGCGAGCTTGGTCGCGATGATCGGCGCCGTGGTCGAGCACCACGACGCGCTGCGATCGCGCCTGCGCCGATCGGGCGATGCGGGCTGGGTGCTGGAGACGATGGCACACGGCGCGCTCGACATCGATGTCCTCGTGCACCGGATCGAGGCGGCGGACGCCGCTGGGCTCGCGCAGCTGGCACGCGCCGAATACGAAGCGGCCCTGGGCCGGATCGATCCCGCGAACGGCGTACCGATCCAGTTCCTCTGGTTCGCCTTCGACGGCGCGCGGCCGGACACGCTGCTGGTGGTGGGTCACCGCTTCCTGGGTGACGACGCGTCCTGGCGCATCGTGGCCGCGGATCTGAGCGCGGCCGCCGCGCAGCTGGCCGAGGGACAGCCGGTCGCGCTGCCCGCCACCGGCACTTCGATGCGGCGCTGGGCGCACGCCTTGGCCGAGGCCGCGCAGGATCCGGCCCGGCACTCCGAACTGCCGTTCTGGCAGGAGGTTTCGGCGACGCCCGATCCGCTGCTCGGTGCCCGGGCGTTCGATCCGCGGATCGACACCGCCGCCACCGTGGAGCGGGTCGAGGTGAGCCTGCCCGCCGAGGTGACCGAGGCCGTGCTGACCGCGATTCCACGGCTGTACCGCGGCACCGCAACGGACAGCCTGCTTTCGGCACTCGCCCTTGCCCTCTCCCGCTGGCGCGGTGCGGCGGCGGGCGGCACCGCGCTGGTGCGGGTCGCCGACAGCGGTCGAGCGGCCGACAGTGTTGCCGGCGTTGATCTTTCGCGAACGGTCGGCTGGTTCGCCGGTGAGTTCCCGGTCCGCCTGGACCTGGCCGCCGCCGACCTGACCGCGGCCTTCGCGGGCGAGCCCGCGCTGGGCGGCATCGTGAAATCGGTGAAGGAGCAACTGCTCTCGGTGCCCGGCAACGGGCTGGGCTACGGCCTGCTGCGGTACCTGAACGCGGACACCGCGGACGAGCTCGGCGGTGCCGGGCCGGAGCTGCCGGGTCAGATCCGGTTCGGCTACACGGGTCATCAGCCGGTCGAGACGGGCCGGGTACCGGTGGCCGAGCTCGGCCTGCCGGACACGGATCCGGACCTGGCGGCGGGCGCGACGGTCGACATCACCGCCCACGTCACCGACGAGGCGGACGGGCCGAGCTTGCGCACCACGTTCGCCTACCCGGCCGGCCTGCTGACCCACGCGCGGGTGCGGGAACTCGCCGAGCTGTGGACGGCGGCGCTGACCGCGCTGGCCGAGCACGCGCGGCGGCCGGAGGCGGGCGGCCTGACGCCGTCGGATCTGCCCCTGGTCGCGGCCGAGCAGTCCGATATCGAGGTCTGGGAACGCGACTACCCGGCGCTGGCCGAGGTGTGGCCGCTCTCGCCGCTACAGTCCGGCCTGCTGGTCGAGACCGCGACCAGCCGCTCGTCGATCGACGGCTACACCCTGCAGGCGGTCGTGGATCTCGGCGGCACGCTCGACGCGCAACGGCTGCGGGCGGCGGCCCAGGGCATCCTGGACCGCTACCCGAACCTGCGGGCAGCCTTCACCACCGACGCGGCCGGCCGGCCGGTGCAGGTGATCCAGGCACAGGTCGAGGTGCCGTGGCACGAGGTCGACCTGACGACGCTGCCCGAAGCACAGCGGCAGGCGGAACTGCGCCGCCTGGTGGCCGTCGACCGCGAGACCCGCTTCGATATGACGGCGGGCCCGCTGCTGCGCTTCACCGTGTATCGCACCGGCGAACAGGCCTGGCAATTGGCGGTCACGACGCACCACATCCTGCTCGACGGCTGGTCGCTGCCGCTGCTGACGCGAGATCTGCTGGTGCTGTACGCGGTCCGTGGCCAGACCACCGCGCTGCCGCCGGTGACGTCCTACCGTGAATACCTGGCCTGGCTGGCCGGGCGGGACGAGCAGGCGTCGCTCGAGGTCTGGCAGCAGGCATTGGCCGGGGTGACCGAACCGACCCAGTTGGCGCCGCAATCGCGCGGCACCGACACCGGTGCGGTCGGCAAGCTGATCACCTCCTTCGACGCCGAGTACACGCAGCGGATCGCCAAGCACGCCGCCGCCCTCGGGGTCACGGTGAACACGCTGGTCCAGGCGGCCTGGGGCATCGTCCTGGGCCGGCTGACCGGCCGCTCGGACGTCGTGTTCGGCGCCACCGTGTCCGGTCGTCCGGCCGAACTGGCCGGCGTGGAGGCCATGGTGGGTCTGTTCATCAACACGCTGCCGGTGCGGATCCGCGTCGACGCGCACGGATCGGTCGGCGAGTATCTGCGCGGTGTGCAGTACGACCAGGCCGAACTGCTGGAGCACCACTACGCGAATCTGACCGATGTGCAGCGAATCGCCGGTGCCGGAGCGCATTTCGACACCCTGCTGGTGTTCGAGTCCTACCCGGTGGACAAGGAGGCCATCGCCGCCGCCAATTCGATCGACGGCATGTCGATCACCGGCGTCGCTGTCGCCGACACCGTCACCAGCTATCCGCTGACCCTGGTGGTGACCGCCGAGTCGACGATGGATCTGGCCTGGACCTACCGCAGTAGCTGGTTCACCGACGAGGAGGTGACGGTCCTCGCGGCGCGTATGCACCGGGTACTGGACGCACTGCTGGGCGATCCGGCGACCTCGGTCGCCGATATCGACGTCCTCGACGCCGCCGAGCGGGCCGCCCTGCTCGGCGGGGCAGGTTCGGCCCCCGCCGATGCCGAGGTCGCGGTGCCCGCGAACGCGGATTCGCGGACGGTGGCCGAGGTGCTCGGTGCGGCCGTGGGGGCGGATCCGTTCGCGGCGGCGCTGCTGATCGGCGCCACCGAGGTCGCCTACTCAGAGCTGGATTCGCGGTCCTCGCAGCTGGCCCGGGTGCTGATCGGCCGCGATATCGGCCCCGGCGACATCGTCGCCGTGGCGCTGCCGCATTCGGTCGAGCAGGTGCTCGCGGTGTGGGCGGTGCAGAAGGCGGGCGCGGCCGCGCTGCTGGCCGGTGATCTGTCCGGCGACGAGATCCAGGCCGCAGGTGCGGTTTTCGCTGTCACGGCGCACGCGGTCGACGGGCTGTCACGGGCGCTGGTGCTGCCGGAGGCGGCGACGCAGGCGGAACTGGCCGCCGCGGCGGCGCACCCGATCGCCGACGGCGAGCGGGTCCGCCCGCTGCGCGCGGATCATCCGGCCTTCGTCGTCACCGCCGCTGGTGCGTCGAGTGTGCTCACGCAGACACAGGCGCTGGAGCGCGCGCACGCCTTGTGCGCGGCCAACGAGATCGACTACGAATCGGTGACATACACCACAGCCGAATCGGGCGCCGCGGCGCTGAACGAATTCCTGGCGGCCGGCACCGTCGGCGCGCTCTCGGTGTTGCCCACCGGAGATCCGGCGGCCGACCGGGCCGAAGGCGAGGTCACCCACTGGTTCGTGGTCGGGGGCTCGGTACACGAAAAGGAGGCCGTCGATGACGGATCGCGTATCGTCGCCGAGTAAGCCGGGCACACCCGGCGGTGACGACATCACCTCGGGCCGCCCCGGAAGCTGTAGCGAAGTCGGACGTCGTAACGATGATCGACACGGCGGCTGGACAGCTTCGGGTGGGCCCGGCCGCGGCCAATCAAGGGAGTCGACTGTTCGATGAAGCGTTCTGTACTAAACAGGGTGAACCTGCGCCGGACCATGGTGGCGGCACTCGCCGCCGTGGTGTCCGCTACCGCGTTCGGTGCTACCGGTGCCGCGGCACCGGCCAAACCGTCAGCTGTCACCGAGGTCGTCAAGGACGGCCGCACCTGGCATCTGAAGGTGTACTCGGCGGCGATGGACAAGGAAATCACCATCGATGTGCAGCGACCGATCGATGAGTCCACGCCCGCGCCGAATCTCTACCTGCTGAGCGGCCTGGACGCCGGGGAGAGTTCCGCGAGCTGGCGCGAGCAGACCACCGTGCTGCCGTTCCTGGCCGAGAAGCACGTCAATGTGATCGAGCCGATCGGTGGCCGCGGCAGCTACTACACCGACTGGAGCGACCCGGATCCCGTGCTCGGGGTGAACAAGTGGCGGACCTTCTTCACCGAGGAGCTGCCCCCGCTGCTGGACAAGACGTTGCAGTCCACCGGCCGCAACGCGCTGGCCGGAGTCTCGACCTCGGGCACCTCGGTGTTGCAGCTGGCCGAGGCCAAGCCGGGCCTGTGGAAGTCGGTCGCCGCCTACAGCGGTTGCGCCCAGATCGCCGACCCGCTCGGCCGGACGGCGCTCAAGCTGTCGGTCGAGAACTGGGCGGGCGGCAATGTCGAGAACATGTACGGTCCCGCCAACAGCCCGCTGTGGCAGGCCAACGACCCGGTGATCAACGCGGAGAAGCTGCGCGGCACCGAGCTCTACATTTCCACCGGCAGCGGCATCCCGGTGTTCGAGGATCTGCAGTGGTACCAGACCAACGCGCCGGGGCCGGTCGGCATGGTCAATCTGACGGTGGGCTCGGTCATCGAGGGCGCTGTCGATCAGTGCACCCGCAACCTGAAGAACAAACTGGACTCGCTGAGCATCCCGGCTCAGTACAACTTCAATTCCATCGGTACCCATCGCTGGTCGTACTGGGACGAGACGTTCCGGGAGTCCTGGCCCCTGCTCGAGCGCGGCATGACGTCGGCCTCCTGACCAAGCGAATTCGGGCGACAACCCGTGGAATGTGATCGACCTGCGGGCGGCGCGAATGACGCGCCGCCCGCTTCATGCGGATGGGTGCGTCCGGAGAGTGAGGAAGTGGCATGGTGAACGCGCGTCGTGACGGGCGCTCCGGTCGTCGTCGTGGACCGGTGGTTCCGCTCTTCGCCGATCTGCTGACCGCGGCGGCGAAAACCGCCGTGGACAACGTGGCGGTGCGATTCGAGGATCGCGAACTCACCTACGGTCAGCTCGACGAGCGCTCGGCCCAGCTGGCGCGCGAGCTCATCGATCGGGGCATCGGTCCCGGCGACATGATCGCGATCGCGATCGCCCGCAGCGTCGAGTCCGTGCTCGCGGTCTGGGCGGTCGCCCGGACCGGCGCCACCTTCGTCCCCGTCGATCCGGTCTATCCGAAGGACCGGATCGAGTTCATGCTGGCCGATTCCGGGGCCGTGCTCGGGCTCACCACCGCGGCGCACCGGCCGGGTCTCGGCGCGAGCATCGAATGGCTGGAATTGGACGATCCAGCGGTCCAGGCGCAGGTGGCGGCACGGCCGACGCACCCGTTCTGGTACGGCGATCGGGTCCGGCCGCTGACCGTGCAGCATCCGGCCTACATCATCTACACCTCCGGTTCCACCGGCCGCCCCAAGGCCGTGGTCGTCACCAGCGACGGCTTCGCGCGGGTGGCCGCCGCGCAGTACGGGATCACCGCCGCGTCCCGCGTAACCCACCTCAGCTCACCCAGTTTCGATTTCTCGATCCTGGAGTTCCTGCACACCTTCGTGGCCGGTGCGACGCTGGTCGTCGTGCCGCCCACCGTCTTCGGCGGTGAGGAGTTGGCGGCGCTGGTCGAGCGGGAGCGCGTCACCCATCTGACGGTGACGCCCGGCGCGCTGGAATCGGTGCCGCTGCGCGCGTATCCCGACCTGCGGACGGTCATCTGCGCCGGTGACACCCTGCCCCCCGCGCTGGTGGACCGATGGACCACCGGCGATCGGGTGGTGTTCAACGCCTACGGCCCGACCGAGACCACGGTGATCGTGACGACCGGTCCGATGACCGCCGGAGCGCCGGTCACCCTGGGCCGGATCACCGAGGGCTCGCGTCCGCTGATCCTGGATTCGCGGCTGCGGATGGTGCCCAGCGGAGTGGCCGGTGAGCTGTATATCGCGGGATCGGGTCTGGCACAGGGTTATCTGGGCCGTCCGGAGCTGACGGCGGAGCGCTTCGTGGCCAATCCGCTGGCGGCCGAGCTCGGCCTGTCCGGCGCCCGGATGTATCGCACCGGTGACCTGGTGCGCCGGACCGAAGACGGCAGCCTGGAGTATCTGGGCCGTTCGGACTTCCAGGTCAAGATCCGGGGTCTGCGGATCGAGCTGGGTGAGATCGACAGCGCGTTGTCCGCGCATCCGGATGTCGCCTTCGCCGTCACCATCGGCAAGGCGCTGTCCTCGGGGACGACCGCGCTGGTGTCCTATGTGCTTGCGCGTCCGGGTACCACGCTGGTGCCGGGCGAGCTCGCGGATTTCCTGGCGGTCTCGTTGCCCGCCTACATGGTTCCCGCGTCGATCACGGTGCTCGACGAACTGCCGCTCACTCCGGTCGGCAAGCTGGACCGGGCCCGGCTGCCCGAGCCGGTGTTCGCGGTGCGGGAGTTCCGGGCCCCGGCCACCCGCACCGAGGAGATCGTGGCCGAGGTCTTCGCCGCCGTGCTGCGGCCGGACGACGACACGCCCGTCGGCGCCGACGACGACTTCTTCGAACTCGGCGGCAATTCGCTGCTGGCCACCCAGGTCGCCGCGCGGCTGGGCGCCGCGCTCGGCACCCGGATTCCGCTGTATCTGGTGTTCGAGGCGGGCGGTGTGGCCGAGCTGGCCGCCCAGATCGACCAGCAGGCCGGACCGGCGGGCGCCGAGGAGGTTCCGGGGTTGCGGCCGATGCCGCGTCCCGAGCGCATCCCGCTGTCCTATGCCCAGCAGCGGATGTGGTTCCTGAACCGGTTCGACCCCGACAGCGTGGTGGACAACATCCCGATGGCGGTGCGGCTGTCCGGGCCGCTGGATCTGGACGCGTTGCGCGCCGCGGTGCGCGATCTGATCTCCCGGCACGAAGCGTTGCGCACCATCTACCCCGAAGCCGACGGCGAGGGGTACCAGGTCGTGCTCGCCGCCGACGATCCGCGCGCGGTGCCCGAACTGCCGGTTCTGTCCGCGGATCCCGACCAGGTGCGCGAGCTGGTCATCGAGACCTTCGCCGGCGGCTTCGACGTGACCGCCCGGCCGCCCGTGCGGTTGCGTGCGCTGCGGATCAGCGACACCGAGCATGTGCTGGTGTGCGTGGTGCACCACATCGCCGGTGACGGCTGGTCGCTGCGCCCGCTGACCGCCGATCTGATGACCGCCTACCTCGCGCGGGCCGCCGGGTCGGCCCCGATGTGGGCGCCGCTGCCGGTCCAGTACGCCGATTTCAGTATCTGGCAGCGCGCGGTGCTCGGCTCGGAAGACGATGCGCAGAGCCTGATCTCGGCGCAGGCGACGTTCTGGCGGCAGGCGCTGGCCGGAGTCCCCGAGGAGCTACCGCTGCCCTTCGACCGGCCTCGTCCGGTTGGCCGCTCCTTCGCCGGTGCCCGGCTGACGTTCCCGATCGAGGCGAAGCTGCATCAGCAGTTGCAGGAGGTCGCCCGGGACCAGCAGGGGTCGCTGTTCATGGTGCTGCACGCGGCGCTCGCCGTGCTGCTGGCCGCCCTGTCGAGCACCGACGACATCGCGATCGGTACGCCGGTCGCCGGTCGTGGTGAGGCGGAGCTGGACGATCTGGTCGGCATGTTCGTCAACACTCTGGTCCTGCGTACGCCCGTGCGCGGCGAAGCCAGTATCGCCGAGCTGCTCGCCGCCACCCGCGAAATCGATCTGCAGGCGTTCGCGCACAGCGACATTCCCTTCGAACGGCTGGTGCATCTGCTCGCGCCGGAGCGCTCCCTCAATCGAAACCCGCTGTTCCAGGTGATGCTGTCGTTCCACAACATGCCCGAGGGCGCCCTGGAACTTCCAGGTTTGCGGGTCGCGGGTCTCGGTCTCGAGAGCCCCACCGAGAAGGTCGACCTGACGCTGACCATCCGCGCGACCACGGGCGAGGACGGCGGGCCCGACGCCGCCGACCTACAGGCCACCCTGTCCTACGCCACCGATCTGTTCGACGCCGAGACGGCCGCCGGCTTCGCCGACCGCTATCTGCGGGTGCTGACGGCCATCGCGGCGAATCCGCGACAGCGCATCCGCGATATCGAGCTGCTCGACGCGGACGAGCGGGCGCTGGTGCTGCGGGAGTGGAACCGGACCGCGCACCCGGTGCCGGACGTGGTGACCGTGCTCGATCGGTTCGAGGAGCAGGTCCGTTCGCGGCCGGACGCGCTCGCGCTGATCTTCGATCCCGGTGACGGCGCCGATGCGCGACAGCTGACCTACCTGGAGTTCTCCCTGCGGGTGAACCAGTTGGCGCGCAAGCTGATCGAGGCCGGTGTCGGCCCGGACACGCTGGTCGCCCTGGCGATGCGCCGATCGATCGACATGCTGGTCGCCGTGTACGCGACCCTGTCGGCGGGCGGCGCGTATGTGCCGATCGATCCGAGTCACCCGGCCGAGCGCACCGAATACGTGCTCGCCGGTGCGCGACCGGTCGGGGTACTTACCACCAGCCAGGACGATTTCGACCCGGCGGCCGCCGGGTCGGCGCCGGTGTGGACGCTCGACGAACTGGATCTGACCGGATATTCCGGTGCGCCGGTGACGGCGGACGAGCGCCACGGCGTGCTGCGTCCCGACCACCTCGCCTACATGATCTACACCTCCGGTTCCACCGGCCGCCCGAAGGGCGTGGCCGTCAGCCATGCCGCGCTGCTCAACCAGATGAGCTGGCTGATCGGCGAACTCGGTCTCGACGAGACCGACGTGGTGTTGCACAAGACGCCGTTCACCTTCGACCCGTCGGTCCGGGAGCTGTTCGCCCCCTTGCTGATCGGCGCGCGCACGATCATCGCCACGCACGACGGCCATCGCGATCCGAGGTACCTGTCGGAGGTCATCGAGCGGTACGGGGTCACCATGACCTCCTTCGTGCCGTCCTTGCTCTCGGTTTTCGCCGCCACCGCCACCCGCGCCGAATGCCGTTCGCTGCGTACGGTTCTCGTCGGCGGCGAGGTGTTGCCGCCCGCTTTGGTGAGCGCTTTGCGTCAGGTTTCCGACGCGGCGGTGTACAACTCGTACGGGCCCACCGAATTCACCATCAACGCGAGCCTGTGGCGGGTGCCGGAAACCGTGCCCGTGGCGGTGCCGATCGGTGCGCCGGTGTGGAATTCCCAGGCGTACGTACTGGATTCGGACTTGCGTCCGGTGCCGGCGGGTGTGCGCGGCGAGCTGTATCTGGCCGGGGCGCAGTTGGCCCGTGGCTATTACGGCCGGGCGGACCTCACGGCGGAGCGGTTCGTCGCCGATCCGTTCGGTGCCGTCGGCGCGCGGATGTACCGCACCGGTGATCTGGTGCGGTGGAACGCGTCCGGCGTGCTGGAGTACCTGGGCCGCACCGACTTCCAGGTGAAATTCCGCGGTCAGCGGATCGAGCTGGGGGAGATCGAAGCGGCATTGCTGGCCGATTCGGGTGTGCGTCAGGCGGTCGTGCGGGTCGTGTCGACGGTGACCGGTGACCAGCTGGTCGGCTACGTCGTCGGTGCGGAGGATCTCGACGTGGAGGCGGTGCGCGCCGCGCTCGGGCACCGGTTGCCGTCGTACATGGTGCCCGCGGCGGTCCTGGCGCTGGCGGAGTTCCCGCTCAATGCCTCCGGCAAGCTGGACCCGAAGGCGTTGCCGCAGCCGCACTTCGAGGCGCGTGAGTTCCGGGCGCCGCAGACCCCGGCCCAGGAGATCGTGGCAGGTGTGTTCGCGGATCTGCTGGGTGTCGAGCGGGTCGGCCTGGACGACGACTTCTTCGATCTCGGCGGCAATTCGCTGCTGGCCGCTCGGGCCACCGCCCGTCTCGGTGAGGCGATCGAGGCGCGTCTGGCGGTGCGCACGCTGTTCGAGGCGCCGACCGTCGCCGCGCTGGCCGAACGAATCGTGCCCGGCGCCGGTGCGACCCGGCCGAAGCTGACCGCGCTCCCGCGTCCCGACCAGGTGCCGCTGTCGTTGCCGCAGCAGCGGATCTGGACGCTGAACCAGCTCGACACCGCATCGCCCGCGTACAACATTCCGCTGGCGCTGCGGCTCACGGGCGACCTGGATGTGGCCGCGTTGCGCGCCGCCGTCGGCGATGTGCTGGAACGGCACGAGTCGCTGCGCACCCGGTATCCGGCCGATGGTGCCACCGGGCTGCCCTACCAGCAGATTCTCCCGGCCGAAGAGGCGGTGCCCGGCGGATTGCAGGTGCGCCGCACCGATGATCCGCTGGCCGAAGCCGGCGCGTTCATGTCCGCGGGATTCGATGTGACACGGCAGGTTCCGGTGCGTGCGGCGCTGTTCACCAGCACGTCCGACGAGCGCGAGCACGTGCTCGCGATGGTGATCCATCACGTGGCCGGTGATGGTTCCTCGGTGGCGCCGCTGGCGCGGGATCTCGTGCTGGCCTACGGCGCGCGCAGCGCCGGCGCGGCGCCGGCCTGGGCGCCGCTGGAGGTCCAGTACGCGGACTACACCCTGTGGCAGCGTGCGGTTCTCGGTGACGAGACCGACGAAAACTCCCTTGCCGCAAGCCAGTTGGCATTCTGGCGGGCGCAGCTGGCCGGTCTGGCCGCACAGCCGGGCCTGCCGCAGGATCGCCCGCATCCGCCGATCCCGTCCATGCGCGGCGCCATGACCACGTGCACGGTGCCCGCGCAGGTGCACCGGGCGCTGGATCAGCTGGCGCGCGAACGGAACGCGACCCTGTTCATGGTGGTGCACGCGGCGCTGGCCGTGCTGCTGGCCCGGGTGTCCGGCCGCACCGACGTGGCGATCGGCACGCCGGTGGCCGGCCGGGGCGTCCGTGCGCTGGACGACCTGGTCGGAATGTTCGTCAACACCTTGACCCTGCGCACCGAGGTCGCCGGCGACCTCGGTTTCGACGCCCTGATCGATCGGGTCCGCGAGACCGACCTGGCCGCCCTGGACAACGCGGACATCGCGTTCGAACGGATCGTGGACGAGGTCGCGCCCGGCCGGGGCCGCGAACAGAATCCCCTGTTCCAGGTGCTGCTGGCCTTCCAGAACACCGAGGCCGCCCAGCTCGAGCTGCCCGGGCTCACCATCGCGGGCGTGCCGTTCGACGCTGTCGCGGCGAAGTTCGACCTGAGCATCGACGTCGAGCCCGTCGTGCACCCGGACCGGTCCCTGGGCGAGCTGTCGATCGGCTTCGCCTACGCCACCGACATCTTCGACGAGCCGACCGTCGCTGCGTTCGCCGAACGGTTCGGCCGGGTGCTGGCGGCGCTCGCCGCCGCACCGCGGACCCTGGTCGGCGAGGTCGAACTGCTGGACTCCGCCGAGCGCGCCGACGTGCTGCGAGCGGGCTCCGGCGCCGTCGTCCCGATGGATTCGACCGCCACCCTGGCGTCGCTGTTCCAGGCGCAGGTCCAGCGGACCCCGGATGCCGTCGCGGTGACCTTCGAGGGTGAGTCGCTGACCTACGCCGAATTCGCGGCGCGTGTCAATCGCCTTGCGCGGCATCTGATTTCGCTCGGTGTCGGACCGGACAGCCTGGTCGCGCTCGGCCTGCGCCGATCGGTGGACCTGGTCGTCGGCATGTACGCGGTGGCCGCGGCCGGCGGTGGCTATGTGCCGCTGGATCCGGACCATCCGGCCGAGCGCACCGCCTATGTCCTGGCGACCGCGGATCCGGTCTGTGTCCTGACCGTCGGCGCTGATCTCGCCGAGATGGGTGCGGTGGCCGACGGGCACCGTCTGCTCGACCTGGACACGCTGGAGCTGTCCGGTTATTCGTCCGCGCCGGTGGGGGATGCGGATCGGCTGGCTCCGTTGCGGCCGGAGAATACGGCGTATGTGATTTTCACGTCGGGTTCGACGGGTCGTCCGAAGGGTGTGGCGGTTTCGCATGCTTCGGTGGTGAATCAAATCCGTTGGATCACCAGTGAATACGGTATCGGTGCCGATGATGTGGTGTTGTTCAAGACTCCGGCGACTTTCGATGTGTCGGTGTGGGAGATTTACAGTCTGTTGTTCGGTGGTGGTCGTTTGGTGATCGCTGCTGCTGACGGGCATCGTGATCCTCAGTATTTGGCTGATGTGATTGCGGCTGAGCGGGTGACGATGACGTCGTTCGTGCCGTCGATGTTGGCTGTGTTCGC
>NZ_JBHXVZ010000018.1:0-35098 GCF_042672005.1 Nocardia sp. NPDC127579
AGAGCCGCTTCGCAAAGCGTAGGCCCTTCTGGGTCGTCGAAGAGCCCCTGGTTGCAGCCGGGGGCCTTCTCTTTTTTTTGGGGGGGGGGGGGGGGACTTACCGCGACTTTTCGAGCGCGGTCATCGTGTTATGCCGAGATGGGCAGCTCCTGCTGGTTGGTCCGGGCACCGGGGTATTCAGGCATTCCGAGCTCACGCCGCAGTGCGATCTCGAGCAGCGCTCGCTTACTCAATCCGCGCTTTTTCACCGCTTCGTCCAGGGCAGCGATCACTTCGTACGAGAGATTCGTGCCGACAGGTTTCGTGGCGGGAAGCTTCTCTCTGATAGCCATGGGTCCAAGTACTAGTACAGCCGCCATCTGCGGGCGCGGAGGCGCGCCGCGTCGGTGGGTTTTCTCCAAGATTTTTCTGACTTCAGTTGCTCAGGCTGGCCAGGTAGAGCCGAGTCGCTACGGCGTCAGGCGATTCGGTCAGCGGATTGGTGTAGGTCTGTGCCCCAGGTAGATCAGCTGCTGCCTGGCGCGCAGCATCCATGAGTGCGCCCATAATTCCGGCTGACCGCTGAATGGGCGACTTCTTCGCCGTCGCAAGCGATTTGGCTGTCTCGGGCAGCAGCTGTTCGCAGGCGATTCGCAGACACAGCTTGTCCACGCTAGATCCGCCGAGCTCGCCGAAGAGCGCTGGAGGCGCAAAGGTTTCGGTGAGCTCCCAGAATCGGAGTGTCTGGAAGAGGTGGATGAAGCGGTCCTCGTACTGAGGGAGTATCCGATGTTGGAAGTCTGGCACGAGCCGCTCGTACTGGAAGTTGTGCGCCGATTCCTTGCGGATGATCTGGTCGAGTTCCTCGACGGCCGCAGCGGTTTCGATGGGCTGATGGAGTGTTTTTCCGCCAGCGAGGATGGCGTCGGCCGCCGAGCCGGTGAGTAGCGGGCCGACTGGACCGCGCTTGTCGAGACTGTTCGCGACGGCCAATAGTGGCACTGCGTAGCTGACCTCCCACAGTTCCGATGTCCCCAGGCGCGTGACCGATTCTCGTGCGAGGTCTCCAACAGCCTGTGTGTCGAGCTCGATCACTTCATGTGTGAGCCCGAGGGCCTGCGCCGCAACGGTGGCGTTGGCGGCATCGGTTCCCTCGGAGGTGACGACGGTTATCGCGTGTGGGTGTGCCCCGAGTTCGACGGCTGCGGCCGCGACGGCGATCGAGTCGACACCACCACTGAGCAGGATGACTGGCTCGTGCGGAAAGGCTTTCAGCACGGCCTCGAGCCGGTCGCGCATCTCAGCGCGGAGGAGCTCGGCGGCGTGGTGGGGGTCAGTCAGCTGTCGCAGGCCAGGGCGGAGGGTGGCGATGTCGCGGAGGTCGGCGATCTGCTGCCAGGGCTCGCTGGTTTGCTTGCTGGTGATCGGGTTGGTCACTGTGGTTTCCCTTCGGGGACTGGAACTTCGTGGATGGCGTTGATGACCATGCGGTCGCCTCTTATGGCGATGTCAGCGGTCTCCACGGCGGTGTCGCCGGCGTAGTGGGTGCGGGTGAGGAAAAGCACGGGCACACCCGACTTGATCTGCAGAATGCGGCTTTCCTCCGGTGTGGGCATTCGCGCGCGGGTGCGCTCTTCGACACGGTCGACGTAGATGCCGATCGAGTCGTATCGAGCGATTACACCGGGATTTCCGCGTGTGCCGTCGACGGGCTCTTCGATGGCGGTTCCTCGGACGAGCGCGAGGGGCTCGTACTGGGTGCCGACCTGGATCGGTGCGTCATCGACGAACCAGGTGTAGCGGGCGACGGTCACGTCGTCGCCTGGAGCGATCTGTAACCGCTCGGCGATGGCCGCAGATGCCTGTTCCCGCCAGCGCTCCGCCTTCACCTCGTCGCGCCATCCACCGGCGTTCGCTTCGGTCATGTTCGGGGCGTGACCTGCGGGGGTGCGTGCGTAGCGGCGGGTTCCTTGGCGGAACAGCTCAGTGCGAGCGGATACGAAGGATCCTTTCCCGCGGCGCGTCTCGACTAGTCCCTCCTCACGCAGTTTCTCCACGGCCTTAAAGGCGGTAGTCAGGGCGACGCCGTACGTATCGGCCAGCTCGCGTGCCGAGGGGATGCGGCTCCCTTTGGGGTACTTGCCGCTGGCGATGTCATCGCGGATACCGCTCGCCACCTGCACAGATGGCTTCACACCTGATTGCTCGTTAATGGCCATTCCGCCTCCTTTCGCCCCAACCCTAGCGCACCATTCCAGTGTTATGGTTCACTAGAACACGCTAACAGTAGAACAGATGGACATTGGAGGACATGGGATGCCAAACGCTCAGGAATCGACCCCGACGCTGATCGCCCTTGCCCGCGCATCCGAGATGCTCGGCATCAGCCCGAAGACGATGCGCCGCTGGATCAGCGAGCAGAAGATCCCCGCCTACCGGGTCTCTGGTCACGCGATCCGCGTGGATCGCGCCGACGTGCTGAAGCTGATCGTCCGCATTCCGGTCGCCGAGGTGGAGGCGTGATGACAATTCACCGAGATGGCGAGTGGCTCACCAGCTCTCGCACCGAGCACGTCGGATGCGAGATCGCGGAGGGCGCTATCCGGCTGTCACTGACGCCGGATCGGCTGATGACCCGCGCGCAGGCGGTGGCCGGCCTGTGCATCGCCGAGATCGTCGACCAGTGGGGCCCGCTGCTGTGGGAGCCGGAGAGCCCGAACGTGGCGATGGTCTGGGGTCTGATCCGGATGCACGCCGAGACGGCGGGTTTGGACGCGCTGGATGCCGTGATCCGGGTGCAGCAGTCGCACTGGCCGATGACCGCGGCCGAGCGGGCGGAGTGGACCCGATGACGACCCCGGCGGCCTGGCTACGCGAGATCTGGACTCGCGCAACGACTCCGACCGCTGAGGTGCAGCGCCTGCGCAGCGAGTTGCGCACGATGCAGGTGCTGATCGACGACATGTCCGATCGCGAGTCGATGTACATCAACTCGCCGCGCATGGAGACACTGACCACCGCCGCGGCCATGACCCGCCTGGGCACACCACGTGCCCGGCGCCGGGAGACCGCCACCGAGTCGACCGTCGCGGGGGCGACGGCATGAGAATTCGCGAACGCGTGATCCCCATCCCGGTGGTGCTGTCCGGCGGCGGTGGCGGTGTTCTCGGCGGCGTCGGCGTGATGGCCGGCCTGTTCGGGTTCGTGGTGTTCACCGCACTGCTGGCGCTGGTGCTGGTGGTGCGGGCGTACCCGCAGACCGAGTACTCGACCGTGCCGAGCACCACCCGGACGCCGGGCCCGTGCGCGCCGTTCTGCATCGCCCGCTCGACCACCACTCCGGCACCGCAGGGCGGTGAGCTGCGATGACCCGTCTCCCAGATCCTGCTGGTTTCCCGGACCGCGCCTGCGCCGGCGTCGACCAGGACATTTTTTTCCCTTACGGGCTCGCGGCGGGCGCGATCCGAACCGCGAAGGGCTTCTGCACTGCGTGCCCGCGGCTCAGGCAGTGCGCGGCCTGGGCATTGCCGATGGCCGCGTCCGGCGCGCTGAGCGGCTGCGTCGTCGCTGGGGTGTATCTGCCGCTGGACCCGAAAAGCCGCAAGGCCGAAGCCGCGCGGGACGAGCTGGCTGCGATCGCCACCGAAACGAAGGAGCCGTCGTGGACCGCCGCGTGAAACAGCCCGGCAGCGGCGATCTTTCGGAGTGGAAGTCGCTGATCGCGGTCGCGGGTGTGTTCGGAGTCGCCGAGGCGGCCGGGATGAGCATCCGCGTCGGTGAGCGTCTGTATTCCAGCGCCCCGGATCCGGATGTGCCGTGGAACCCGATCAGTCTGGGCGTCCATTTGGCCACGGGTGATCTGGCGTGGACTGCTGCCTCGTCGTGGGGTGCGGCCACCCTCGTGGCCGGGACTGCTGCGGTAGCGGCGGGGTCGGTGTGGGCGTGGATGGCCGGATGCCGGAAATGCCAGCAGCTGCGCGGCGGTGGCTGGAAAGCGGTGGGCGGCAAGCGGATCAAGGCCGAAGCTGTGGACAGCCAGGCCCGCTACATGGCTCATGGGAAGGAGCTGGCTGATCTTTCCCGTGATGCGGTGCTCGGCAAGGCTCGTGAGCTGAAGGTGGCGCTGCGCGACGACGACGAGCCCGGCGTCATGATCGCGCGGGCGGTCATGGATGGTCGACCGTTGTATGCCTCCTATGAGGATCTGCACCTTGACCTGTGGGGTCCGCGCTCGGGCAAGTCCACCAGCCGGGTGATTCCGGCGATCGTGGAGGCTCCCGGTGCGGTAATCGCCACATCGAACAAACGTGACGTGGTCGATGCGACCCGCACCGTGCGTGGTGAGGTCGGCGCGACGCACGTCTTCGACCCTCAGGGCATCGCCGGTGAGCGCTGCACCTGGTACTGGGATCCGATCGAGTGGGTGGCCGGGGATGACGGCGGCGTTGGTGCGATGCAGCGCGCGGCCGAGCTCGCCGGGAAATTCGCCACGTCCAAGGACGGCGAGGGCTCTGGCGACAACTTCTTCCCCCAGGAAGGCGAAGACCTTTTGGCGGGGCTGATTTTGGCGTGCGCGGTGGCCAAGGCCCCGATCACCCAGGTGTTCAAGTGGGTGACCACCCCGAACGATCAGGAGCCGGTCGACATCTTGCAGTCCGGCGGCTACGACCTGGCCGCCGGGGCGCTCGCGGCCCAGTACGGGGCGGCCGACAAAGAGAAGTCCGGTGTGTTCTCCACCGCGAAGAAGCAGGCCGGGTGCCTGAGGTTCCCGCACATCGCGCCGTGGGTCACCCCGCCGGTCAAGGGTGAGGCGCCGCGGCGGGCGTTCGACCCGGACGAGTTCGTGCGCTCGCGGGACACGCTGTATCTGCTGTCGCAGGAGAAGGCGGGTTCGGCCGCACCGCTGCTGACCGCGTTGTGCGCCGCGATTGCCGACGCGGGAGCGCGTGAAGGCAGCTTCCACCCGGGCGGGCGGTTGCCGGTGCCGATGCTGTGCGTGCTGGATGAGGCCGCCAACATTGTGCGCTGGCGCGAATTGCCCGAGATGTACAGCCATTTCGGGTCACGCGGCATGGTCGTGATGACGATCCTTCAGTCCTGGGCTCAGGGCATGCGGGTCTGGGGCGAGCTGGGTATGCGGGCGCTGTTGTCGGCGTCGAACGTGCTGGTCATCGGGGCGAACGTCAAGGACGTGAGCTTCCTCAGGGACATGAGCGAGCTCGTCGGAAGTCACTACGAACTGTCCACCTCGGTCTCGGTCAGCCGCGGTGAGCGTGGTGGTGTGTCGCGGTCGACCTCGACCCAGCGCACCACCGAACCCACCCTGACCCCGAGCGACATCAGCGCCCTGCCCAAAGGCCGCATGGTCGTCTTTCCCGCCGGTCACCGCGCCACCCTGGCCGCGGCCGTGCCGTGGTTCGACCGCCCGTACGCCGACCGGATCACCGACGCGCTCACCGCGCTCGAAACCAGCCCCCAGACCCGCCCGCGACGTGCGCCGCTGCACGTGGTGCGGCCATGGACAGACGACGACGAGGAAGGCCGGATCGCATGACCGACAGCAACTTTCAGCAGGACGAGACGACCAGCACCGAAGAGGCGGCAGGGCTTTCGCGCGGTGATCTCGGCGAGATGCTCGATTCCGCGATCCGCAAAGCCGTCAACGCCCAGATCAACGCGACCGCCAAGCAGGTCGCCGAGGGCGTAGTCGCGGACCTGCTCACCAAAGAAGTCGTTTCCGGCATGCGCGAGGCCGCCGTGGTCGAAGCCGAACGGGCCCTCAACCCCGAACCGGAACCCGAACCCGAACCTGGGCCGGAGGCCGATGCCGAGGAGCCGGTCGAGGTGCGGGAATGGCTGTATCCGACGGTCAAGGAGTTTGTCGAGGAGTACGTCGTCGAGATCTACCGCCGTGATGTGAACGGCCGCACCTCGGGTCAGCTGCGCTGGTGCCCGTTGTGGTGGGTCCATGGTGAGGTGGTCGCCCGGTTCGAGGCGCTGCACCAGTGCTTCGAACTGCTGCGTCATGGCGAGGAGACCGAGCTCGCCGCGTTCTGGCTCGTCTATTTCGACCCGATGATGGACCGGATCCTCGACCCGTCAGGCCCGTTCAAGCACTGCTCGGTCCACCAGGGCCACACGGCGCGGATGACGCGGTTGACGGTGGAGATCGCGCCGCAGGAGGCGTTCGACGACGGCTACAGCGGCGATCAGGAGATCATTTCCGCTCATCTGGTGCTGCCGGGCGCGCCGATCGGGCGCCGCGAACAGGTCCACGGGAGTTGGGAGTTTCCCGGATGAGCGCGCCAGCTCCCGGCATGCGCGTGCAGGCGCGGGGGCGCGCGGGCGCGCGCAAGGCCGATCGTAGCCGGGGTTCGTGGGAGACGGTCACCGCCGCGCTGGAGCAGGCGGTCGGGCCGGGACGGCCTGCCGGGGCGTGGACGAAGTACTGCTGCCCGGTGCATGAGGCCGATGGCCGCCCGCACAAGCCGTCGTTGATCGTGAAGTACCTGGCCGATGCCGGGCGGACGAAGGTGCAGTGCCGGGCGGGCTGTGATGACCTCGCGGTGCTCGACAAGGTCGGGTTGGGGCTGAGTGACCTCTACGACAAGCCGATCACCCGGACGCGCGGACAAGCCCGCCAGCCTGCGCGGGTGCGGCAGGTCTCGGCGGCGGATCGGGCGATCGACGCTGCCGGGCTGCCGCTGACCCAGCGGAAAAAGGATCTGGGGCAGCAGGTTTCGCCGTGGCGCCAGACCGCCGTCTATTCCTACGCCGATCGTGATGGTGAGGTCGTCGGCGAGGTCATCCGTGAGGAGGCCCGCTTTGCCCAGGGACGCGACAAGACGTTTCATCAGCGGTCCTGGAGCCACGAGTCGGGTTGGGCCGAGACCGGTTTCGCGCCGATCCCGTTCCAGCTGCCCAGTGTGCTGGCCGCGATCGAATCCGGGCGCGTGATCTATGTGTGCGAGGGCGAGAAGGACGTCCTGGCCGCCGAAGCCGTTGGTCTGACCGCGACGACGAACGCCGGCGGTGCTGGCTCGTGGAAGCCAGAGCATGCGGCCTGGTTGCGGGGCGCGGGCACGGTGGTGATCGTCGCCGACCGCGACGCACCGGGATATCGGCGTGCCGAGAAGGTCATGGCCAGCTTGACCGGACTCGTGCAGCGCGTGCGGGTGCTGCAGGCCGCGACCGGTAAGGACCTGCACGACCACCTGCAGGCCGGGCACGAGATCGCCGATCTGGAGCCGATCCCGCACCTGGATCCCTTCACTACCAGACCACCAGCGCCTGCTATCGCGCCGCAATCCCCTACAGCCGAGACCGATGTCGTCTCGGCTGTCTCATCTGACCAGGAAGGGCCTTCCTCGATGCCTGACGCCACGACCATCCACCACGACGACAGCGTCGACCATGTCTCCGGCGCCTGGGTCGCGTTCATGCGGTTGTTGATGCAGTACGCGCTCACCCTCGCCCAGCGCCAGGTCGCCGCCGCTCGCGCCGCAGCGCTGAGGGCCGCTGCCGAGGACGCGGCCGCGAAAGCCAAAGCCGATGCCGAACTCGCGGTCAAACAGGCTGCGGCCGAAGCCCGCCTGCGGAAACTGCGCGAGAAGGGTTTCGACAGGGCCTCGCGCGCCGAGATCGCCGAGGCGGTGGCCGACGCGGCGATGTGGGCTCCCGACAGCGAGGTGGCGCGTGAATCGCTGATCCAGTTGAAAGCCCACGTGCACACGCGATTCGGGATCGAGATCGACGCCACCACCGGCGCGGTCGGCACCGCTGTGGATGCGGGTGCGGCGCCGCAGCTGGCGGCCGGCCTGCGCGACGCCGAGATCGCCCGCGCGTCGCAAGCCCGCGTACGTGACGCCCAGACCCGCATGGTCGAGATGATCGCCCGCGAGGAACTCGACCAGTCGGTGAAAGAGGAGCTCTACGCCGAGATCGCGGCCTGGCGCGCCGACCCGAGCGCACAGCGGTTGTCGCAGTTGAGTAAGAAGCTGGCCGACAAGGGCGTCGGCGAACAGACCGTCACCCGGGTGCGGTTCGTGGCCGCGTTCCTGGGCACACCGGATCAGCAGGTCCCCGATTCCGAACTCGGGCGGGTCCAGGCGGCGACAGCGACCACCCAGCTGCGCAAGCTCAGCGAATGCCTGGTCGACCCGGCAGAGGAGGCCAAGCCCGGGATCGACAAGCTGTTCGAGGAGTATCAGCTTCGCCTGGCGTCACGCCACCCCGATCGGCCGGTCGGCAACCGCAGCTTGATCGAGGTGACGCGCGCGAAGCTCAACGCGGCGCTGAAGGTGCTGACCCCGGAAGATCAAGCCAAAGCACGTGAGCGCGGCAACGCGATCCTGCAACATCCCACCAAGACGTTCGCGCCGTTGTGGCCCGAGCATGTCGACCGCGCGGAACTCGGCGCCCAGGTGCGCATGTATGCGGTGCTGGCGCCACAGGCCGACGCGGCCGCGGTGCGCGCCAACAGGATCGACGACACCGCCGCCGCCGGGATGCGTAAGCAGGCCGCGGCGCATCGTACGGCGATCACTGATGCCATCACCAACGGCAAGGGCTTGCATCAGCTGGAGAAAGACCAGCTCAACGCCGTGCTGCGGGATGTGGAGGCGGGCAAACCGCTGCCGCAGATGTTGTTCGCCGACGACGTCACCGCTGCGGCGATCGACGCCGAACGCGCGGGACGGCTCGCCTCGAACGCCAGCGCCGCCACCCGCCGCCAGGTCGAACTGCTCATGGAGTCGAACGCGGTCCCGCGCGGGACCCCGCGCCGGACCCGCAACGACATCACCAGGGTGATGGACACCCAGTCCGCGGTGGCAGCCGGGCGGGCCAGCCTGGGCGACTACGAACAGTCCGGTGCCACGGCGAAGCTCGACAGCGCCCTGGCCGCTGCGGGGGTGAGCAAGCCGATGCGCGACCGGATTCAAGCCGAGCTGTACCAGGGCGTGGGGCAGGCCGCCAGCATGGGCAAACAGGCTGCCCGCATCGCCGAGCGGTGGGAGGAGCGCCGCGAGGCTGTGGAGGCGACGCGCTCGCCGGAACCGCCGGCCTACGACAGCGCCGCGCGACGCGCGGTGTTCGCGGCGAATCTCGAGCGTGCGGGCCTGGACCCCGATGAGGTCTCTCAGCGCCTGGCCGCCGACGCCGGACGCGCCAGGAAGGCCGCGCAGTTCCTGGTCAAGCCCGGTCAGCCTCGCAGGACCGCACCTGGGCAGGGCGTGCAGCACACCCACCATCGCGGCAAGGGCCGCGGTCGCGACGAGGGCGACCTGGGCCGATGACCGCCGTCGACGAATACCCCTGGGGGATGGCACCAGCGCATTTGAAGACCCGCCGCCAGCTGCGCGAGATGGGCAAAAGCCCTGGCCGGTCCCTCACCGCGCGCATGGTCGGCAAGTTGCGGGGTCGACAGGTCATCGCGCGGCTGTTCGACCCCAGCCTCGCGCCGGAGAAGCGCACGCCGAGTCCCGCGCAACTGGCGGCGATCGGCAAAGCCACCCGCGAACACCAGCTCCGGGCCGCCGAACGACGCGGCATCTCCCGCACCGAGATGAGCGCCCCGGTCGAACCTGCTCCCGCCTGGGAGCAGAACCGGCCCACCCGATTGGAAGGAAACAACATGTCTGATCCCACCACCCTCGCCGAAACCCCCACTGCCGCCGAGCAACTCGGTTTCGGCCACCCGATCGGCACCGGTCAGCGAATGGCGTATCTGCTGGCAACGGTCGCTGTGAACCAGGCGCGCTGGAACGACGCCCGCCTATTGCGGGCCCTGGACGAGGCCCATGCCGCCGGCCCCGAGGCGGTCGCGGAAGTCACCGCCCGAGCCGAGCAGACCCAGGCTCGCGCCGAGGCCCGGCTGCAAGCAGCACCCGCGAACGACCCTACAGCCGCGGCGACTGTCGGCGCGCTCGCCGATGCCCTGCTCTGGCATCCCAGCTCCGCGATCGCCGCCACGCATCTCGACCGGCTCACCCGCTCCTACGCCGCGCGATGGGGGGTGATCGTAGACGCCGAAAACCTGACAGCGAGCCTGGATCCGGCCTTTGATGCGGTCGGAGCCCAAGACCGCGCGGACGCCGACCGCATGGCCGCACGCGAGTCTGCGGCCATGGGTATCATCGCCGCACTCGCACTGCCCGACCAGGCGAAAGCAGCGGTCACCGAAGCGATTTCAGCGTGGCGGGGCACGACTGAGGCTGCCGCCGACCCGCGCGGGCACCTGGCCGACGAGGCGCGGCGCCGTGAGCAGCTCAGCATCGACCTGGCCGCGGCGCGGCTGTCCGAAAACGATCAGGCGCGTGTGGAGTTCGTCGTCGACTACCTCGGCCGCGCCGACGTCAGCCAAGTCGACCTGCTGGCGTCCCCGGCCTTCGTCGATCCCGGGATGGAGGTGCGTCCTCGCATCCCGCAGTTGCTCACATCCTTCGCGGCCAACCCGCGGGCAGGTGCGATCGTGCGCGAGGAGATCGCGGTGATGAGCACCGAGGACCAGGACCGGGTCCGCAAGGCGGGCAGCGAGATCGCCGCCGGGCGTGATGTCGATGTGCAGCTGTGGCCTGACCATGTCGACCGCTACGTGCTCACCGAAGCGCTCCAGCTCTACGCCGACGAGGTCGCCGCGCTGCGCGCTGACGCCGATTTCCTCGCCGAGGGCGGGATCGACCCACAGGAGCGGGGAAAACTTGGTGCTGTGGTCAGCTATGGCGGTGCGATGACCGTCTCCGATGACATCAACACCCGTATCACCCACCTCGCGCAAGAGCGCGAGCAGCTGCGCACCACCATCGAAAACGGCGCGGGGTTAGCGGGGATGGAGCGCGCCCATTTGGGCGCGGTGCTCGCCGATGTGGACCACGGCCGCATCGCCGACGCCAAGGCGCTGCCGGAACTGCTGTTCGCTGACGAGCGCTCGAAGGCGGCTGCGGACGACACCCGGGCCGGGGCGAAGGCTTCCCAGCTTTCGAAAGCGACGCGGGAGGCGATCACGCAGCGGATCGAGGACGGCGCGGTCACGGTCGATCCCAGCAACCGCGAGGGCAGCAATGTGCAGTTCGCGATAGACATGATGGGAAATTCGATCTACTCCGTAGCATCCGGAGCCCGCGCCTCGGGAGTTCAGCAGGAGCGTGAGGTCTTCACCGACCGCCGCGCCCGGCTCGGAAAAGCCCTGGCACTGGCCGGAATCGAACCCGGCGTGCGTGGGCAGATCCGCGACTTGATCGACGAGCGTGCCCGCCAGGCCGGAGAGCTCGGCAAAGTCGCCTCCCAGCGGGCGCGGCACTGGGAGGCCAAGGTCGCCCAGGTCGCCGCCGCATGCAACGACGTGCGCGCGCAGCGTCAGGCCGCCGCCGCAGGACGTGCGTCGCATGCCGGGCGGGCCAGCTCACCGCGGTCCGAGCGCGGCACCGGGGCCGAGGCCGACGCCCATGCTCGAGCTCAAGCCCAGGCCAGCCGACCTGTCCACCGCCAGCAGCGCGGGGAAGGGGTCGAGCGGTGACCGAGACCGTGCTCGTGGACCTGTACATGATCGCCAGGCTCGGCCAGGACTGCGCGGTCGCGGACATCTTCTGTTGCGAGGTCTTCGCCGACACCACCACCCGTGTGACCCGCCGCGGCGTGGCCGGGTGGTGGGAATCGGTGGCCACCACCCCAGAGCTGCCCGTGACCCTGGACGCGCTCGACACCGTCCTGGCCTCCGGCGGGTACACACGCCTGACCGGGTGGCGTCCGAAAGTCACCGCAGCAGGCGCGGTGCGCTACTTCGCCGACGCCACCACCAACATCGAAAACATCGACTACCAGCCCTGACCGGAGAACACCATGCGTAGAGAACGACTGCACCAGCTCGTAACCGACCTCGTCACCACCACCTGGACCGGCGACAACGCCGATGTCGCTACCGCGATCGTGAGCGACGACGCCTTCGGCGCCCTGTGCTTCCGCCTCCATGAGACAGGCAGCGACGCCGCCGGCATCGAACGGAGGTGGGCGGCGCTGGTCGAAACGGCGGTGGACGAGCGGACCCGCGATTGGCTCGCCGAGCGGGCCGAGAATCCGGCTGCCTGGCTCGCTCACCAGCTGAGCACCCAGACAACGGGGTAGTGCCCTCGATATCGCTGAAATAGAAGGTGGCCCTGGCGGGCGGAATCCGCCAGGGCCACCTTCTATTTTCGGGACATTTGTGTCGGTGTCCCGCGCTCATGTGTCCCGAGGTTTTGTCCCACGCGCGAGCGAAACCGGACGCGGTCGACGATATCGGGATCGCGGCGTGACCGCTTTCGACCCGCTGCCGGTACTCACTGTCGAACCTGGCGCCCTGTTCCAGTGGGAGCAGAACGAGGGCGGCGGATGCCGGTGCGTGTGTGCGCTCTATCACCCGCGGCGCGGTACGCCCGCGTCGGTCTGTCTGAGTGCCGCCGAGCCCGGTCATCTGATACGGGTGCAGGCCGGCGGTGAGACCGTGGGTCCGTTGCCGGTGTGTTCGTCGTGTTACACCACTCTCGGCGATGCTGGCCCGAACCGGGTGAGCGGATGATCGCAATCGGGCCGTAGCGGCGGTGTGTGGACGGTGTAGAAGCATTCGAGGCAGGTGTGCAGGCGGTGTGACCCTGAGACCGCCTGGCAGGCCGCCGACCCCACGAGTGCCCGGTCCGGGCCGAGTCGATGTCCGTTGTGACAAGCGACCGGTGCCGGTTCCGCCCAGGCACCACCCCGGATCTGATACAGCCGCCCCGGCTCGACGACACGTCCCTCGACCTCGTACACCGGCTCCCATTGTTCGAACATATGTCCGAGTATGCTCGGCGCTATGCAGCGGGGGCTTCTAATCGCCGGTGGTGCCGAACAGTGGCAGCTGGCGCGATTGATCGATGGGGCCGCCGAGGCGGCGAAGGCAGCGCGCGCAGGTGACCGCGGCGCGGGTGGGGACCAGCGCGTCCGGTGACCATCCGGCGACGCCGGTCCGGCATAGGAGCTCGGGGGCTTCTTCCTCGCCGATCCACTGCCCGAGACTGACCGCGTGCACGGTGCGCCCGGCGCGCACGACGGCGTGGACACCGGGGTCACCGAAGGTGGACCGCGCTACCGCAGCCAGGGGCGATATGTCGGTCATGCGCCCACGATAAGGACACGCACCGACATCCTTGCCGTGTTCATCGGTCGCGGGTGAAGCCCCGCTCAGGAAAGTCGCGCTGCGGGCTCAGCTGCGTCGGGTACATGCGGTCGTGCAGTTCCCGTTCCCGGGCGGCGCGGGTGGTAGCGAGCTCGATCTGATAGTGGTGTCGGGCATCTGACAGCAGAGCGTGGGCGGTGGTACGAAGCTCGTCGAGCTGGTCGCGCTCGCGGCCGGCGGCATCGCCGATTTCGACCTGGTGAGCGAGTTCGATGAGCTCGGCGCCGATCGCAGCGAGCCGTTCGCGGTCCGGACGCCACCCGATCCGCTGCATTTCCGCGATCAGGTCCCGGTACCGGTCTGCCATGCTGTCCATCTCGGGCCTCTCGAGGTCGCACACATCGTATTCCGACGGTACGCCAGGATGTGTTGCCCGCGAGTCACTCTTGCCCCCTCAACGGCGGCTTCGCCTGGCCGGGGGTGGTGTCTGTATTCCTACCGGAAGGGATAGAACCCTGGGCGGCGCGCGCCCGCGAAAGTACGGCCTGAGCGGGGGATTGCGTACCGGAGGGTGGCGTGACTTGATCACGCCACGGAACACGCCATGGAACTCGCTACAGAGCACGCCACGGATCGAACGGCAGAGAGTCACCCATGGGTGACAGCGGCCGTGGCCCGCAGCGTCAGATTTTCAGAGCTCCAGCCCCCTACGCAGCCCGTTCCAGGTTGCGCGAATCTTCCGGGCCTGGAACGAGGCCCACCGCCGAACTGGCCCAGCAGGCGCAGCAGCGGCCGACATCGGCGTACTCAGCACCGAGGCGACGTCGGCGGCCTCGGCAGCGCTCAGATGCCGCCGCCAGTGCTCGGCGTCGACCTGCTCGGCGCAGATCTCGCACCAGGCACGCTTGTTCCGGCCCAGCATGTTGTCTCCTTCGTCGCCCCAGTTGTCCAGTATCGCTGGGCGAGAGCGTTGTCGTGGACGAGCAGGTATGTCGGTGCCTCGGTGTAGCGTCTGTTCTGCTGGGGTCGTGAGATCGACTGCACCACCGGGTAGCCCGAAACGTGTTTAGGGTCCGGCCAGTCCGGGACGCCGGACGGAAGGGCGGCACGAGGTTGGGACCGAACCACATCGGTCCGGCTACGCGCTCTGCCGAAGGGAGCGTGCGACACCCCAGGTCGGTGAGCTCCAAGCGCTTGGAGCTCACCGATTGCATTTGTGCGCACCTTGTCCATTTGGGGTCCAGCCCTACCGTGTTTCATAGGTGATCACCTATGAAACACGGGGGTATCCGGGGCGCGTCCAGCGGATTTCTCGTTTCATAGGATGTTGCAAATAACCTGCGCTATGAAACACATCTATGAAACACTGAGTGGGTGAGCGACGACGACTTCCTCCGCGTGGAGGCCCGCGACTGCCCGATGTCGAGCTGCGCCGCACCGGCCGGATCACCGTGCCGCACCGGCAAAGGCAAAGTCGCCATCCAGTACCACACCGCACGCTTCCGCCTCGAGCCCTCGCTCGCGAAAGCGCTCAACGTGGCGACCCCGGCATTACGCAAACCCGGCTCGGTCTGGATCGAGCTTCCGCGCCCGGCCGCCGCAGTCACCGATTCCAGCGGGCACGTGCGTATCGGCTACGCCCGCGCCTCCACCGTGCGCCAGTCCCTGGACACCCAGCTCGACTCGCTGCGCGCGGCCGGCGTCGGCCGGATCTTCTCCGAGAAGATCTCCACCCGCGCCCGGGTCCGCCCCGAACTCGACCGCGCTGTCACGCTGTCGCGGGAGATCCGCGCTTCCGGCGCCGCGGTCACCCTGGTCGTGCACGAACACAAACGCCTCGGGCGCGGCATCGAACTCGCCGCGCTGGCCGAGCACCTCAAGGCCGCCGACATCGGCCTGGAATTCCTCACCGGCGAACTCCAGGGCTCCCACGACCCGGCCGGGGTGGTGTTCACCGTGCTGGCCGCCCTGTCGGGGATGGAACGCGAATACATCCGCGACCGCACCCTCGAAGGCCACGAATCCGCCCGAGCGCGCGGAAAATCCATCGGCGGCGCCACCGTCGCCGACGACGCGATGTTGTCCATGGCGCTGCACCTGCGCGACCAGAACCACAGCCTGCGCGACATCGCCGCACGCCTGGTGATCACCAAAGGCGCGAAGAAGGGTCAGCACCCCTCACCAGCGACGGTGATGCGGCTGCTGCGCGAGCACGACCAGCGCGCGCCAGCCGACGCGGAGTCCGGAGCCGACGCGGCCGAACTCGCCGCGGTCCTGGCCGAGCTGCCCGCCGATTCGCGCCCCGGCCTGCCGACGGTGAACCGCTACGACGACCTGTTGCCCTCACGCCGCCGAGACCAGAACCCCGGGAGATCACAATGACACGGCACCGCGAGATGGCCCTGGACGAGCGGCTGACCGGCGACCTGCTGCTCATCGCGTTCGTGATGGCCGAAGCCGTCGCGATGTGGCGCGAGCGCCGCGAGGTAGAGCGCGATCCGACCGTGCGGCACCTGGACCGCCGGCCTGGCACGTCGTTGCGGGAGATCGCGGTCCTGGCGCAGGGCACTGATGACGCGCGCGCCTGCGCCTGGGTCAGGTCCACCATCGCAGGCGATGTACCGGTCGGTGAGCGTGGTGGTGTGCTGCGTCGGCATCTACCGGATCTCGATTGGGATTTCATCTACGGCTGGGCTGCCGCCACAGGCGCACCGGCGACCGGCGGCAGGGTTGGATCGGCGGAGTCCGGGCACCGAACCAGCAAGGTGATGCCGCCGCGGTACCGGTCGCGGCGGCGCTGCTACTGCGGCTGCGCCGGAAAGGCCACTCACACTGGGTTCGCTGATGGAGTCACGTTGGTGACCGGCTGCGAGTTGTCGATCAGGCGTTGGGTCCGCACAGGCGAACTCACACCAGCTGAGGCTTCACCGGTATAGGCGACGCTCAGAAGTCGGGCACGGGACCGTCGGCATCGTCCTCGTCTGACTGCGCGTGGGCGAAGCCGTCCTCCCAGCCCTCGTCGTAGCCGAGGTCGTAGTCGTCATACCAAGCGGGGAGAGTCGAACTCGTCTTCCTCGAAATCTTCGATGTGGAGCAAAATCTATGGCACCCGGATCTACTCCCCCGGCTTCTGGCAGCTCGTCGAGTATCGGAGCCATTCCGACAGCGGACGCAGGATCTACGGCGTCGACGTCTGACCAGAGGTCGACATCGATTGGGGCGCTGGACGGTTCGGACGGTTCGGACAGCACCGCGCACCTCGCGAAATCGCGCGAACTATGTGAACAAAAAGCGATCAATTTATAGCTGATTCACATAACACGAGGTTTGCCAAATGGTGAAAATGGGCCTGTCAACAGTGCCATCTGCGGCCTGAGCTGGGAGTAGGACGACTCAATATGTGACCTGCATCACACAAGGTAGAGTGAGGTGTTCCACAAACCTTGGTGTCGTCGGTGGTGTCCAATAGAGCAAGCGGATACCGTTGAGGCCGCGAACCAACATTTTTGACACCCGGAGCCGGTGGGATCGCGAGTCCACACACACCGGCCCCCGGACACCAGAAAGCCCGGCGGGGATCGCGAGTCCACACCGGGCCCTTGGCGCAGCGTGCGGTTAGGAAATGAGAGACCAGACCGCGCGTGCTCCAGCCGACGCCAGCCGGGCGATCATCATTGCCCGGCTGGCGTCGTCGTGTTCCTCGAAGAGATACACACCGAGCTCCAGCCCGAACAACCCGATCACACTGCTGTCAACGACCGCGCTCCGCAGATGAATGTTCCACTCCCTCCGGAGCTTCTTCATCAGCGAAACGTCGTCCGACTCGTGACGAAGCACGTGCCAACCTCCTGATACTTGCCACCTCAGCCGGTGGCTGGCCGGGTCCTTCTTGACCCCCGGGGGCTCAAGACAAAGCCGGATCCGTATCAGGCGGATTCGAGTGCACTGGCGTTCGAATCGGACGTCATGGAGTTTAGTGCACCGCATGACGGAAACTGCACCTACACGTCATGTCCATCTGCGCGACTTTTTCTGCGGCAGAACGAATCTGCTGGTGGAGCGGCCCCGTTCTGGCGCATGGCCGACATTCGAGCAGAATCTACTGACGGGTAATCTCAAATGGTTCTTCGCGAGGCAGGAACTCTGTCGCGCATGGAGTTTCGTCCCCGCCGGGCGGCCATGAGCCGGACACCAGACTGGTAGGTGGGTCGAGAGCGGTGAACATGGCATCTGCGTCAGCCCATGGTCATGCAGGTGAAGGCGGGCCGGGCTGCCGCATAGCGCCGTTCCCGCATCACCACGGCCCGGGTGCCGGGCGCTCCACCGGCGACGGGCGGCGGTGGAGCTTCTCGATCGCGGTCAGGACCGCCTGGGCGTGCTTGGTCGGCAGGTCGCTGATGATGTTCCCGGCGATCTTCGGCGCCAAGCTAGCCAGCAGCGCCGCGGCGACTTCCGGGTCCATCTCGGCGACGATGCTGGCCGTGGGGCCCTCGTCCTGGCCGTCGGTGATCAGGAAGATGTTGCCGTAACGGCGATGCCGGGTCAGATCGGGACGTTCCCGGTTGGTTTCCGAACGCGTCCAGGCCGAACGCCATTCCGTCATCGACCGCCAGGGCCGGCGGCGCTCGGTGGCGTCGAACAGGTTCGACTGCTCTTCGACCTCCATGAGCATCGCGTCGATCAGCCGGACATACATCTCATAGGCTGGCGGGCGCTTGCCGCTGAACACATCCGACAGCGCGGTCAGCGAGCAGAAACGGCTGGTCATCACCGACAGCGTGCGCAGGCCGGGGTTGCCGATCGCGATCTTGAACCGCTTGAGCTCATAGAGCAGGTCGTCGAAGGTCTGCACGGTGTCCGGCTGTGGGCGCCACTGCTCGGGATCGGCCAGCGCGGGCGGGACCGCGCGCAGCTGCACCGCCCGCACCGGCGCGCTGCCGCGCGCGCTGGCCGGCGGCGTGCCGAGTACGCGCTGCGTTTCGGCCACAGCGCGTTCGGCATCGCTCCACTCGGCCTTCCACTGCGACTCGATCAGGTCGGGGTCGATATCGCATCCGATCAGGAACGCGCGCGTGGCTTCCCAGGTAGGGAACTTCTTCCCGCCCGCGGCCTCGGCCAGGGTGGAGTGCGAGATGTTCGCGATCGTGCTCATCTTCCGGAAGGTGCGCCCGGGGATCGCGTCCATCTGCGCGCGGAGTTTCAGCGCGAACTGCCCGATCGGGCCCTCGGGGTCGTGGATGGGGTTACGTCGTCGTCCCATGATCGTTGCCGCACTTACGATCCCGGCCCGGCCGCCGGAGGCGGTACGGGATCGGGCTCCTCGGTGCCCAGGGCGCGCAGCACCGCGACCGCGGCCGCGCTCAAGGTCGCCGGGGCGCCGATCGCGACCAGGGCGTTGACCCCGCAGACGACTACGAGGATGACCGCCGTGGCCACGAACAGCACGAACACGATGACGTAGCCGATGAACCACCATCCCGGCAGGCTCCTGCGGCGTACGAAGGAGCCGGGTTTCTGAGATCGCATGGGGCAGGGCCGCTTTCTGACTGGAACCGGATCGAGCGCGTCGGGATAGCCGTCCCTTTGCGCTCACGCGTGACGAGCTCCATCGTCCGCCGCCGAGGCCCTCCAGCGACAGCCGCTGATGTCAGCGGTTGTTCGCGATCGCGCTCACCGATGTCCTGGATTGTCGATTGTCCGGCCGACAACCCGGACAATCCAGTACTCACGCCCGCTCAAGCCAGGGGTGTTCCGAATTGTTCGGCTATGACCGGGGTCGTCCCGGATTCCGGCCCATCGGCATGGCGGGAAGCTTCAATGGCACTCGGCGTTCGCAACGCCAACCGAGACGGCCGAAAGTTGACACGGAGCAACCGGCGCGTGACGTCTCAACCATTCGGGGTGTGCTGTAGCCGCAGCCCCTCGACCGACCGGTGGAAGCAGGCAAGAGGGAGGCTCCAGATGGTCATGAATCCTGGTGCGCTGTTACTTGCCGCCTCCACCGGGCACCGGCGCGCAGCGCACGTGCAGCCTGGCGCGACTTCATCGCATCGCTGCACTCTTTGAGGCGGCGCAACGCCTTTCGCATCACACGCACAGGCTGACGGCGCCGCATGTCCCCATGTCAGGCGATCGCTTCTGGTGCGTGGAGGACGGCCCGTAGCCGCGACCCGATCCAGGTGCCCACGGACGGGCTGACGGCGTTGCCGAACCCGTCGCATTGAGCGCGCGCCGATCCCCAGACGATGAACGCCCCCTCGTGCCCGGGGAAGGTGGTGTCGAATCCGCACCCCCGCCCGACCTCGTTCGGCCCGAGCATCCGGAAGAAGCAGTCCTCTATCGGCAGATCCGCCAGCGCCGCAACGCATTCCGCGGTGAGCAGCCCGGGGATCTGCTCGGAAGTCACGGTCGGCATCGGCTCGGTGCCCAGGGTCGGGCGGGTGTTCTTGCGGAACGGCACCACCCCCGACAGCAGGCTCAGTGTCTCCGAGGCCAGCGTCGTCGGCATCGGCTCGGTGACTGCGCGCGGTGCGCCCTGGTAGTTGTTCACCGCCGCGAACAGCATCGCGAGCTCGTGGGTGGAGGTGACGGTGTCCATAGGCCGGCTGAAGGGCTTGCCGTCGCCGTTGTGGCGGTGCGCGGCGAACACCGCCCCGGTGGCCAGCAGCGCGGTTTCCTGCTGGCTGGTCTGGGTGGCCATGGGCTGCACCAGGTGGCGTTCGGTTCCGTGGATCCCCTTGGCGGGCATGAGGATCGCCGGGAACTCGGCGAAGCGGGCGCGGCAGCGTTCGATCCTGGCCATCGTCGTCGACTTCAACGGGCGGGTGCGGTCCCCGATCCGGGTGCCGGGGTTGGTGAGGTCCAGGGCGTGCAGCGACGGCGTCATCGGCGGGATGACCTCGCGGCGGCAGCGCGGGCACCGGTAGTTGTACTGGGTTCCGTAGCGAACCGCTCCCGACAACGGCACCCCGGTCTTCCACGACCAGACCGCTTCCACGTCGTCGTCGCAGCGCTCACACCACGACAGCGGCCGGTGGTCGAGATCCGGGGTCGGCAGATGCTGGTCCCAGAACGCGACGTAGAGCCGGTCTCTGCTCTGCGGGACGCCGAAGAACTGCGAGTTCAGGCGCAGTTCCTTGTATCGGTAGCCCAGGATCTCGAACTGCTTCAGCCACCACCGGTAGGTGGAGCCGTCCCCGATCTTGGGCTTGCCCGGGATCGCCGGACCCCACGAGACCAGTTCGGTGGTGCACTCGACGAGGATCAGCCGCGGGTGATGGCGGGCGGCGTAGTGCAGCACGCAGTTCGCGGTGGCCCGGTCACGCTCCGAGCGCGTAACGCGCGCATCGAACTCGGGGTCCTCGAGATCGAACAGACTCACCTGCTGCTCGTACGCCTTCTTGGTGTTGGCCTGCGAGTGGTTCACGCACGAAACCCCGGCGGCGAGCAGATCGGCGGCGGGCAGGTCCCTGGCGGAGTGGTAGTCCGAGGACTCGGGGTCGACGAGATCGGCGATCCAGTGCTCGGCGTCCGGGTGGTTGCGCTCGTGCACACTGGTTTTGTACTCGTTGTGGTTCGCAGCCAGGATCGTGGTGAATCCGGCTCCCTCGATCCCCCGGGTCAGCCCGCCGAACCCGGAGAACAGGTCGACCGCGACCAGGTCGTCGTGACGGAAGCGCCTCCGACGTACCGCAGGACGGTGCACCGCGGTGCGAGTGCGTGCGGGGGCGCTCACGGCTGGCCCTCGATGACCTCGGTCCATTCGATGCCGGTCACGACACCACCTCCACTGTGAACAAAGTTGGCAACTGTGTTCACAGTGAAGGATGCCAGAGTGGTTGTCAACTATGTTGGCAACTTTGTGTGCAACACTGTGGGGCATGAAGCAGCAGAACGAGTACCGCGCCGGCGTCCGCGCCGCCCGCGAGGCCTACGACAACGCCCGGGTCGAGCTGTTCACCTCCATCCGCGCCGCGCTCGACCACGGCGTCGGGATCAGCGCCATCGCCCGCGACGCCGATTTCTCACGGGAGTACATCGCCAAGATCCGTGACGGCAAAGGCCCCCGCGACGCCCAGCCGACGAACGACCAGCCCGAGACTTAGCTGCGATTCCGCGCAGTAGCCCGTACGTTCGGCCCTGCGCGAGAACCGCGCGAACATCATCGATTTCAGGGGGAGATCATGGTTCGAGGCGAGCCGCCCACACCAGCAGAGCCCGGTACCGACAGCAGCAATCCGTTCGTGCTGCCGGGCCTGCCCTCGTTTCCCGGCCTGCGCCCGCCCACCCGCGCGGACCGCAAGAAAGCCGGCGGCGCGAAGAAGCGTCGGCGTCGACCGGTCGAGATCCGTGAGGACGAAGAGCCCTGGGACTCGGAGGCCTTCGCCGACGACTGGAACCACTTCACCCCGCCGCCGGTGCTGCCGCCCGTCGACGACAGCGACAGCGAATACACGGGCGCGTGGGACGACTGGGTGACCGATCCCGAGCACCGAGCCCCGGAATCCGAAGCGCCCGAGATCGATCTCGACCTCGATCCCTCTGACGAGGTCGACGACGATTCCGAGTGGGATCTACCCGGCTACGACGCCGCGGCCGCCGACTACGCCGACAACGGCACCGCCGCGCGCGCTGCGTTCAAAGATCGCTCCGGCGGCCGCGGTGTCCTACGCGCCGCCGCCGGCCGCGAGCACGGTGCCGGATCCGGACGCAGTGGCGCGAGGGCCGTGAAGATCGTTGCGGTACTGCTGGTGTGGGCGGTGGTCCTCGCGGTGGTGGTGGTGCTGGTGATCACCTCGACCACCGATCAGAAGTCGGCGGCATCCTCGGCGACGAGCGCACCGCCCGCCGCCTCGGTGACCTCCAGCGCGCCGCGGGCGTGGGAGCACGCGACGCCGGGCTGCACCGCTACCCGCACCGTCGGCACAGCGGTCGGCGCCGAGCCTGGCTCCACCGCCAGCGCGATCGATGCGATTTTCGGGTTCGAGTGGGCCTTCTACGTCGACCGCAGCGCGACCAAGGTCCGCTCCTACACGACCGATGACGCGAAAGTGCCGCCTGCGCAGGTGATTCAGTCCGAAGCGATCGATCAGGTGCCGGTGGGCACCCGGTACTGCGTCTATGTGACCCAGGCCGACGAGAGCGGCAACCTGTGGAACGTCGAGGTGCACGAACACTGGCCGGGGGAACCGACTCCGACTCGGTGGGGACAGACCATCACCACCGTCCAGATGGGCGACCGCACCCTGATTACCGCCGTAGCGGAGCGCTGATCAGTGCTTATAGGTTTGACCGTGAAAATTTTCACCGGTTTACCTACACGAGGTCGTAGACCGACCAGGCCAGCGACACCAGCCCGACAATGTACGGGACGAACGGTTCCCCGTAGACGGCCCAGAACCGGAGCCGATCGAGCCCGCGCGGCAGTCGCGGTGGTGTGGGCTGTTCGGCGGGTCCGATAGGGCTGTCGGACATGGGATCTCGCTTTCTGCGCAGGTGACCGTTCCCGCGAATCCGAGCACACCTATAGCTGCGTAAATCCTGCGTTTCCATGCCTGCGCTCATGTCTGCGGTGGTCCGCGGCGATATCTGCCTCGCGTCTCACTCGCGAGGAGCAGCAGGTCAGCGCACTACGCGAAACCTGTCCGGTGAGCTACGTCACTTCGACTGGATGAGCTGGCCTGGAACCGCCCTCCTGGTGAGGACATCGTGGTCCTACACGGCGGGATCCGCTGGAGGTTCCTCGCGCCGACGTGGTGGCGGGTGGGGAAGGCGCATGAACGAGGGCAGCTCCGGCGGCAGCACCGGTGCCGTGCGCCGCCGGCCGGGCCGATCCGTGTCGGCCGCCGGGGCGGTGGCCAGCGTGCCGAACGAGCCAGTCACCGGGACCGGGCCGGTGTCGCCGTCGCCCAGCCAGCGTTCGACGATGGTCCACGTCGTCAGCGAGTGCTCTTCCGCGGCCAGCTCGTCGCGCGCCTTCTCCGCCTCGGCGTGGTTCGGGTGCAGGGAGGTATGCAGCACCGCCCCGGCCTCGTCGGTGAGGGTCAGCACGTGCAGCGCGATCGCTTGCCGGTCTTGCATCAGCCGGACCCGGGCAGCCAGCGCACCCTCCGGTGAGGCGCCGAGTCGTTCGACGATCTCGGCCAGCGAGTCCGCTACCCCGAGGTAGCGCAGCCGACGCGCGATCAGGAACTCGTGCAAACCCAACTCGGTTTCGAGATCTCGCATCCCCGTGCCGGCGGTGCGCCGGGGTCTGAGCCAGGCCCGGGGCCTCGGCGCTGTCTGCGCCCACACCTCGCGCAGGCGGTCGTCGACGGCCTGGTCGAAGTAGGGCAGATCGTTGTCGGCGTGGTAGGCGCGCACCACCGTCTCCCAGTCGTAGCCGGGGTCGCGGTCGAGCAGCTGCCGTAGTCGCCGCCATGCCGACCCGTTCCCGTTCCCGTTGCCGGGCGCGAGGAGGACATGCGCGCGTTGTTCCAGCGCTCGCAGCGTCCGGCCCGCGCCGCGGGCCACCTCCTCATCGGCCAGACCGGCCAGACAGCCGGTCACGACGATCCGGTAGTCCTGGTCGTCCCACTCGTGCCAATGACGCTCCAGCTCGCGTGAAGTCATCTCACCCCCAGGTGTTTCGGTGCACGGCCCCTGCTCCGCGCTCTCGCGCATCATCGCACCGAACCCCACCATCGCGAGGGCTCTCGACGCACGCAGTACGCCCCCCTCGCCGCTGACACACCTCTTCCACCGTCTCGTGAAGAACAGGGGAGTTTCGTCCGACAAAAGTGGGCCCATTTCCGACACACCTTCTGCACTTCGCGTGGCGCGGCAGGCAGGTTTCGTCCGACGAAACTCGTAGGCTGAGCACATGGACGAGGTCGAGACCTGCCCACGCTGCGAGATGCCGATCGTCCAGAAACCGATGGGACGCCGCCGCAAGTGGTGCTCTGCCGACTGCCGCCGCCGCGGTCTGGACGAAGGCATCCGGGTACACGAAGTGGTCCGGGAAAAGCAGGTGCGGGTTCCGGAACGGATATCGGTCCAACGCCAGATCGACCGCCTCCTCGACGATCCCGGCGCGACCGAGCAGCTGCTGCGCACGCTCGCCCATCGCTGGCGTCACCGCGGCACCGATACCGATATCGACGCCCACCGCGCATTGGCACCGACGGTGCTGGATGTGTGGCAGGCGTTCCACGCTCCGGTCGACCCGAACGTAGCGAAGAATCCGCCGGCGCGGATGCCCACCGTCGCCGCCGAGCATCGCGCCGCCGTCGAGCGCGTGCTGTCCTCGCCCCGCTCGATCCGCGCCGTGCTGATGCGGGTCCGCGAGCAGCTCGACGCCGGACAGCTGCGCGGCAGCGCGGCCGAGCCGGTCCACAACGGCATCGCCTATCTGACCTACCCACGCCGGTCGTGACCTGTGTGCCCTCAACCCCTTCAGGGGTATACCAAGGCTTGGTATCCTGTGGTCATGGCCAAGAACACCTCCATCAGCCTCGGCGACCACTACGTGGCTTTCATCGATGCCGAAGTGGAGTCCGGGCGCTACAGCTCGGCCAGCGATGTCGTCCGCGCTGGCCTGCGTCTGCTCGAAGACCATGAGACTCGGGTCGACGCGTTGCGCCAGGCCCTCATCGACGGCGAGAACAGCGGCCCCGCTGAACCGTTCGACTTCGACGAGTTCATCGCCGAGCGCAAGGCCGCCGCGCGGCGCCAGCGCAGCGCGTGAGCGACTACGCCCTCTCCCCGGCCGCGCGCGCCGACTTGCGCCGCATCTGGGACTACACCGCCGAGCGGTGGAGTGAAGACCAGGCCGAGCAGTACCTGCACGCGCTCCGCCACACCATCGAGCGCGCCGCTGCGAATCCTCGAATCGGGCGGCCGCTGGATGACATCCGGTCCGGCTACCTCAAACTCACGGCGGGGTCCCACGTGGTGTTCTACCGGATCACCGGCGCCGGGATCGTCCACGTGATCCGCGTCCTGCATCAGCGCATGGACCCCGGTCGGCACCTGTAGTGCCTGTCGCCCCCGCACGGCCGGGCCGACAGGGGCTGGTCAGAAGATGATCAGGAACAAGATGAACAGGACGACGGCGAGCAGGCCGTAGCCCAGCCACCGCCACCGGATGACCAGCGGAGGTATGACTCCCTGGCGTTCGAGCTCGCGGATGCGGCGATAGGTCACCATCTCCGCGGGTGTGATCACATGCTCCGCCGGCGCCCGGAACGGGCAGAACGGGGTGTCGTGCACGCCGACGAGGCAGTGCGGGCAGATATAGCGGTACGGGCCGATCGTCATTACTCTGTCCTCCCCTGTCCCGCCGCGCAGGTCGATCCCATAGTGCCGCTCATTAGAGCGGTCGGCACCGACAATGCCCGCACCCGGCGACGCCAGGCGCGGCGGGGCAAGCCAGCGAAGCTGGCGCGGCAGCTTCGACTACCCACACACACCTTCGCTGCCGCTTCCCACCCCCCTTCTCACCTCAACTCATCCCCCTTGCTGCGCCCTCACCGCGCCTGCACCATCTCTCTCCCTTCCCCCACTCACGCCTCCGCATTCTCTTCTCACTTAGACCTCTTGCACCACGGAGAATTTTCCGGGGAAGTTTCGTCCGACAAAAGTCGGCGGGTGGTCGGCCACCGGGGGTGGTGTCGGGATTCGCGCTCGCGTGGTGTTCATTTCGGCGTTCAGAGCCAAGCCGTTGTTGCCTGGCTACCGACCGAGACCGGTGTCGTGGTCTCGCCCGTGATCAGGCTGGTACGGCGGGTAGGGCTGCTGCCACGCCGGCGTGTTGTCGGCCGATTGGCCGGTCCTGCGTGTGGGCAGGCCCTTGGTCTGGGCGCGGCGGCGCTGCTCAGCGTCACGCTGTTCGCCGGTGAGCTGGCTGCGACGACGCTGCTCTGCCTCGACGGTCCCGAGCTCACGTTGCAGCTTCTCGAGTGCCTTCGCATCGGCCGCGAGTTCGCGCTGATCCTTGTCCTGAGCGCCGCGCAAGCGAGCTTGACGCTGCTGCTCCTGGGCCTGGAATTCGATGCTGTTCCACTCCTGGGCCGGGATGCCGGTGGCTTCAGCGGCGGCCTGCGCGACGGCTTCGGTGCGGACCTGTTTCGGTGCGAGCTCGGCCAGCGCCGCCTGGGTCTCGGCCAGTTCACTGGCCAGTTCACGCCGCGCCAGCACTTGGCGGCGCGGCGTCTGGTCCAGCTTCTGCTGCAAAGCCTGATGTCGCCGTGTGAGCTTCTGTTGCTCGGCGAGCACCTCCTCAGCGGCTTGCTGGGCGTCGCGGGCGGGCCTGATCTTGTCGACCTGGCGGCGCAGTTCCGCGTTGTCGGCGAGCACCGCGACGGTGTGCGGGCCTCGTCCGTCGCGGCGCGCAGCGACGAGATCGGCCAGCAGACCGATCTCGGTGCGCCGGTGCGCGAGCTCGGCGTCCAGGCGCTCGTCGTCCCACCGGCGCGGCTCTACTTCGCGACCGGTCTCCCACGCTCGGGCTACCGCGACCACCCGCCGCTGGGCGCGCTGCTCCTCGGTCAGTTCGGTGTAGTACGGCCGATTGATCCGCACGTTCGTCGCAGGCGGAGTCAGCGGCCCGGCGGCGGCCGCGGCGACCTCGGCCGACATCGCCGGACGTTTCACCCTGGTCTGCGCAGTGACGGTGTCGCCGAGGACGTGGCGCGCGGCGGCCCGGCCGGCGGCCGCGGCGAAAACTTGGGCGGCGTCGCGGTCCCACTGATCCCGGCGCGCGGCAAGCTCGCTTTCCCAGCCCGCCCGCACCGGATCGATCTGCGTGCGCGTCACATGCTCGATCGCGCTCGCGCGCATGAGTTCGCCACGGGCCCGGTGCGCGCGTGCAACGGCGAGCGCGATCGCGATCGCGGCGAGTAGCGCCAGCACCATCAGCGCGAGCAGCAGCACGGCCATCTCAGCGGCGGCCTGCCCGTCACGGGCACCCTGCGAGGCGGGCAGGTGTGTGCGGGGCCGCGACCCGCCGGTATGAGTGAGCAGCGCCTGGGCGATCTCACCGATCGGCCCCGGACGCCGCTCGCGCGGCGGCCGCCACCGATCGGCCTGACGCGCAACCTGCGCGCTGCGGGTCATCTCCCGAGCCGCCGCCGCGAACGCACCCGGCTCATCACCTTCCAGCACTTCCGACCAGGCGGCAAAAACCCCCGCGGCTTGCCCGGCCATCCACGCCCACTGACCGCGGTCGCTCACTGGGATCTCACCCAGACGCGCCTGCCACTGCTCGACCTCGGCGGCGGCCTGCGCCCACGGGTCGATTCCCTCACCACGGCTCCGGCCGGACCGCTTGCCGCGGTCGGCTCGGCCCTTCCAAGCCGCGAGCGCGTCCTCACGAGCTTCGGGGCTGTCGGCCCACTGCTGCTCGCGCAGCGCACTCAGTGAAAGGTCTTTGGCGAGCTTTCCACCGCCGAGCCACGGCCCGATTTCGGCGTCGCCGCGCCGCAGCCGCACCGAATACCCGGTCACCTCGCTCGTGCCGCCAGCGGCGTAGCGGGCCCGCACCGCGACGCCGGCCTCCCGCAGATTCTCGACGAACTCGCGCTCGGATTCAGCGCCGACCGCGTGCGCGCGCACCATCCGACGCAACCGTTCACGCTCGGTCTCCGGTGTGCCGAGCCGCTTCGCGCGCTCGATCTCCGCACGCGAGTTCTCCGACAGGCCGCCGCCTTCCTTCCGTGTCGCGAGAATTTTCAGCCCGAACTCGCGCTCGATCTCCCCGCACACCTCATCCGCCCGCGGCCAGTCCCCCTTCGCTTTCCCTGGGCCGTAGTCGTAGGTGGAGACCTTGCTGCCGTCCTCACGCACAAGGCTCGCGGCGATATGGATGTGGTCCTGGCCCTCGCCCTTCTCCCCGGAATGGCCGTGCCGCACCGCGACCCACCGCGCCTGAGCACGCTGCGCATCCGGCGTCGCGGTGAAACCCATCCGCTCCATGAAGACCCCGGCGATCTCCTGCCACCGATCGTCGGACAGTTCCTCACCCGGCTGCGCCGCGAGCACGCAATGCCACACCGGGGCGTCCTTGTAGGTCCCCTTCTCGGACTTGCGCGCGGGCTCGAAAACATCCATTCCGAGCTCGCGGCCGCCGACACCGACCGCGACTTTCGCCTTCATCCGAACCTGCGTGCCGTACAACCGGCGCGGGATCTCGATCTCGTCGGCGACCGCCAAAGCGACATCACGCGCGGCCTCGTCATCGCCCGGGCCGTCGAAATGCGCCAGCCACATCTCCCGCATTACCGTCGGCGACCCACCGATGATGTGGCGGTCCTTGTGCTCGTTGTGCTCACCCGGCCCGAGCAGATACACGATCAGCCCCGACATCTTCTTGCCGCGCCGGATCTTCGCGATCATCGCCGCGCCGCTTTCTGCGCCAGCTCCTCCAACCTTTCGGCGCGCTCACGCAGATCCTCGCCCACCGCCTCCAACTGCTCCAGCACCACCGGCAAATCCTCGAGCACATCGTCAGGAATGTGCTGGTCCACGTTCGCCAACCGCGTCAACTGATTGAGATTGCCGCCGATCTTCGACACATGATGCAGCCGCAGCATGTCCAACGCGCTCGCCGCCGACATCAACGCCCGCACGATCTCGCGCCGCTTCGGCCACGACAACCACGGCCCGCCGTCCTTCGTCGCCGGCGCGACAGGTTCGAGCGCGCACTGAGCCAAGTACCACGGCACGGTGCAGTTCGCCTCCTCGGCCGACCGCGCTACGCGCTCGTACTCCTCGACCGAGAGCACCACCTCGACGGTCCGCTTCTCCCCCATGATGTTCGGCCGGCGGCGTCGACGACGAGACCGTGCGATGTTCTGCGACCGCCGCGGCGCAACCGTCGCCGACTGCTCCGAAAACCCTGCCTCCACGCTCACCGCGACCACCTCTCCGGCCTCCAGCCGATGCCCAGCGCAGCGACCACCCGCCCCCGGGTGGACCCCGAGCGCCCCAGCGAGGACCAATCATTTACCCCGGGTAAATGTTACCTTGCTCTGCCTGAAGCTGCGTATGAGTCTACCGGGAAGTTGAGCGGTGGGCAGGTCCGATTCGGGACCGCACAGAAGAGATCTGGTGGATGATTTCGCCTGTACATGACGGTGAGGATTTGGGAGTGGGAACGCATGGTCGGATCACATTTGGGGCGCGCACAATGGCTTGCCGGTGACGCATACACCGCTATGGACGAGGCCAAAGAGGCCACAGAAAACGCCATCGGCGACGGAACCTTCTCCCGGCCCGACAAGGCTGCCGAGCTGGCGTTGCGCTGGCAGATCGTCCAGGCGATGCAGCGCCAAGCCGAGCTGCACCTGCGCGTCGGACTCGGCATCGGCGAGGACCTGCCGACCGAGTAGTCTCCGAACACGCGGCAGCCCCGGCGGATACGACCCGCCGGGGCTGCCGCGCTTCTGCCGCGCTGTGGGTTAGTCGATCGCGCGCGGGCCCGATACCGCGAGCGCGGCGTCGATCGCGCGCCCAACCGTCGAGTGCGGCAGGTGCACCTGGTCCCCGATCGCGTTGGGTGTCATGCCCTGCGACCGCGCGCGAAAGATCGTCGCCAGTACCTCGATCGGCTGCTTGGACTTGCCCCGCTCGCTCACCGCGCGCGCGAGCCGCATGGCCGCCGCCGGTGTCATCTCGCGCGCGAACGGGCCGCTCGCGGTGCTGCTGTTCGGCGCCGCAGTCGCGCGGCGCGCGCGATCGGTCGCGCGCGCGAGGGCACCATCGACAACCGTTCCGCGCGCGGACGACGTGTGCGACGAGCGCGGCGCAGTGGCGGCAATTCCGCGTGGCGCGCGCGCGGTCTCCGGCGCGCGAACCAGGGTCACCACTGCCGTGGTGTCGAGCGGGGCGGCAGGCTCAGGCGTGTCACTCTCGGCCTCGCGATCGGTGAGCGAGTCGCAATCGGTTTCCAGCTCAGCCGGGTTGTGCGCGACGCGCGACGCGCGCGACGCCTCGGCTTCCTCTTCTTCGAGCGAAGCCTTATCACGGCGATCGGGCTCGCGCGCGACGGTGGTTTCGCGCGCGAGCTCGGGAAGCTCGCTCACCGCGCGCGCGGCAGCGACTTCCGCGCGCGATACCTCGGCCTCACCGCGCGCGATCGGTGCGCGCTCGATCGCTTCGCGCGCGATCGACGACAGCACGCCGGCCTGCTCCGCGCGCGGCTCCGCGCCGGCGAACTCACGCTCGAAGTCCGCCAGGGCGGCGTCGTCGACGCGCAGATTGGCGTCGATCGCGTCTGTGTTGACAGCATCCTTACCCGTCTCTACTCGTGTATGGGCGGGTGTGGATGCGCGGGAGAGCAGAGCTTCGAGGCGCTCGGCGGAGTCGTCGACGGGCGGGAGTTCGGCGGAGGCCTTGGCGATGGCGGCGCCCATGCGGTTGGCGATGGCGGTATGCCCGAACAGCGCGACGCCCATCATGATCGGCGCGACCGAGTGCACGGCCACTGAGCCCCAATCCTGTGGGGACCTCAGGTACGGGAAAGTGTTGAGCAGGACGGATCCAGCCAGCAGCGCGAGCTCGATCGCCTGAATCGTGGCCTTGCCCTCGTCGACCTTCCAACGGGCGACCGCGGCGCCGGAGACCATGAAGACCACCAGCACCACCGAGATCAGTGCTTCGAGCAGATAGCTCAGCCAGAACAGTGGCTCGCTGGGTCCGCCGGGCGCGAGATTGTGCTGGACGTTGGCGGCCGAGAACGCCATCGCACCAAGCACGACGCCGGCCAGCGCGCGACCGCCCCACTTGTCGATCGTGTAGAGCCGAGCCAGCTGCGCGTGCGGGCTTCCCGCGCGCCGCTGCTGAGCCAGTGCCCGCTGCGCCAGAGCGAGGTCGCGTGCTTCGCTGCGCACGATCTCGGTGTGGGTGCGGCGTACCTCGGCGGCGGTGGCCTCGATGGTCTGGATCTCGGCGAGCTGCTCGCTTCGGTCGTGCGAGCGCAGGCGTTCGGCGAGCTCACGATCGGCGGCGAGCTCGCTCTCGGAGAGCGCTTCGTGCAATGCCGGGTTGTATTGGTGTGCGAGCCTGGCTTGAGCTGTTGCCACGCGCTCGGGCAGAGCCGCGGTCAGCAGCGGATCGTCATCCGGGCGCCGCGGTGCGATACGAGCGTGGGTTGGCTTGCGGCGGAACATCAGATGTCCCCCTCCTTCGCGGTCGGAGCGAAACTGTGGAGTGTGGCATGAGCGCGGGCGGATGCGCCGCTGACGCGCACCGTGTGTGGGCGTGTCGGACGGTAGACAGCTACGCGGCGCGGCGCAGTAATCTCCCGACCCATACACGCCCATACCTGAGTATGGGCATGGTGGAGGTCAGTGGAGAGAGGCGCGGGAGGCATCACATCGGCTCCTCGGGGAGCACCGCGCGGGCCCGCGCTGCGTCGTGGAGCTCCGGGAGGTGTTGTTCCTGGTGCTCGATCTTGCGCTTGTACCAGTCGATCGCGCCTTGTTTGGAGATGCCGAGCGCGGCGCCGACGGCGGCCCAGCTCGCACCTGCCTCGCGGGCGCTGCGCATCACGCTCCAGCGCCGCCCGGTCAGCAGTTCGGTCAGCCGGCGGTTGGCTTCCAGCGCCTGCAGTGCGGTGACCTCGGCGAGCCCGGCGAGCTCGACGCGCAAGTCCGTGGACAGCAGGGCCTTGGACTTGTCGGTGTCGATCACCGCAAGGGTCCGGCGGATGTAGCCGATGTGCTGGAAGGTGCGCCATGTCGCGTGCAAGGCCTCTTCCTCGCCGTGTCTCAGGACGGCGGTCACATCGCTCCCGGCGGGGAGAAACCCCCGGTCGGTCGTTTCGAAGAACGGAAGTGACATGAGGCAAGTCTACTTGGCGATTGGTAAAATTTCTTGCTATAAGACTAGATTTCTTGTCGTGTATGGGCATCCCATACACGAGTTGGAGAGACGTTTACCTTGGTATGGGCGACTGCCCAGGTAGGGTCCGCGTGCATGTGGATCTATGCGATTGCCAACCAGAAGGGTGGTGTGGGCAAGACGGTCGACACCATCAACCTCGGGGCTGCCCTCGCGGAGGCCGGCCGCCGCGTGCTGGTCATCGACTGGGATCCACAGGGCAATCTTTCCGACGCCCTCGGCGTCGAGCCCGCGCCCGCGGGCGGGGCGAACCTGGCGCGCCTGCTGTCTGGCGAGTGGAGCGGTGAGCTCGGTGAGCTTGTGGTGGAGACCACCAGCGGGCTGTTCGTGATCCCGACCAGCGATGACATGTTCCTGCTCGAGCCCAAGATGTATGCCATGAGGGCGAAGGAGGAGATCCTCAGCCGCTTCCTCGACAAGCTCGAAGGCGTCTTCGACGACGTGCTGATCGATTCCCCGCCCTCGCTGGGCGCGCTCAACGACAACGCGCTCAACGCGGCGCGTCGGCGCCGCCCGGAGGCGGGGATCCAGGGCCGTGTGCTGGTGCCGGTACAGGCTGAGGATTCCAGCATCAAAGCGCTGGCGCTGTTTTTGCGCCAGTCCTCGACCCTGCAGGACGCGCTGGGCATTGAGCTCGATATCGCAGGCCTGATCATCAACATGTACGACGGCCGCAAGGGCCGCATCGCCACCACGACGCACGACGCATTTCAGACTCACCCGCTGGGCGTGCTGGCGGTGTTCAAGGACAGCTCCGTGATTCGTGAGGCCTGGCGGCTGCGCATCACGGTCTTCCAGCACGCGCCCAGAAGTAAGTCCGCCGAGGCGTTCCGAGCGCTGGCCCAGAGGGTGCAGCCGGAGCTGGTGGCGGTCGCGTCGTGACCAGGAAGAAGGACCTGCCGCCACCGGACATGAGCCGCACCGACTCCGACGAGATCCTGCGCTCCCGGGTGAATCTGAACATTCCGGTCGGCAAGTCGGCTGCCCATACACAAGTGGAGAAGGGTGAGGGCCAGGTAAGGACAGGTAAGGGCACCCGCCCGGACCCGGCGGGGATGCGGCGCACCTCGTTCTACATCAGCGCGGCCGCGGCCGCCGCTGTCGAGGACGCCGCCGACCGGATCCTGCAGTTGCTCGGGGACGACACCCCCCGTCATGTCGCGCTCTCCGCGCTACTGACCGCCGGCGCCGACCAAGTCGAAACTGTGGTTCAGAAGCTCGCCAAGCAACGCACCGCCGAACTCACCGCACGATTGGCAGCACTCAAGGAACAGGCCGAGTAAACACGCCCATACACGAGGTATGGGCGTGTGCGGGCCATGTGAGGTTGCTCCGCGCACGCGCGCTGAGGACTTCACCAGTGAACTGCGAAACTCCACTGGAGGCCCGAAGGATGCGGCAGTCAGCACTACACCGCCCGACTTGCATGGCGAATTCTTCGCAAACTCAACTGATGAGTGGTCTGAAAAGGGAAAATGCGACTGGATCATGAACTTCAACAGACTTGGGGCGCATCGTGGAAATCATTAGCTATCTAATAGACGGAGAACTCATCCGCCGCAAGGATCTTCCGGAGTGGGCCCGCAAGGCAGCAGAGGGCTTGAATCGCGGCGAGTCGGTCACTGTGGAGCACGAGGGAAAGTCAGTCACCATCGAGGCCACGATGACGACCGACACGACCTGGATCGAAAATCGATAGCTATCGACGTTCACGTGCAATCTCGCGACGAGCGGCCTCGACGCCTTGGTGCCGCATCGCGGACTTGCCGACGACGCGGCGCCCATGCTCGGCCGACCACGCCATCGCCGCGGCCCGGCCGGGGGAGTCCTCGGTGGCCGCCGCCGCGGCGGCTGCGATGGTGTCGGCGCGCAGCTGCTCCCACTCGCGCCGGACCGCAGCACGGCGTGCTTCCTCCTTGGCGGCTTCGCGGGCCCGGTCCAGCAGCGCCGGCGGTTCGTCGACCGGGATCGGGTGCAGCAGCGAGGCCAGGTAGCCGTAGGGGTTGTCGGGGTTGGTGAAGATCTTCTTGCCGGACAGGAGGAACTGGTCGAGTGCTTGCAGTACGTCGTCGGCGGTCCAGCCCGCGATCGCACGTTTGGTCAGGACGCCCGCGAGCCCGTTGCGGCCCATCTTCCGTACCCAGAGCGGAAAACGTGCGTCAGCGCGGATCCTGGACGCCAGCAACAGGGCTCGCTCGTCATAGTCTGGGCTCTTGCGTCGCGCCCTCTTCTTCTCGTTGCCGCGCGGAGCGCGTCCCTTGGTCACGTTCTTGCTTAGAGGAACGCTCGGGGGTCGTGAGAGATCAAGAGAACCGCCACTTCGTGGCAGTGGGGTGACAAAGCCCTGTTGGGCAAGGGATTCCAGGGTCGAGTTATCCACAAGGTGGGCGTAGGAGGGGGAGTCGATGAGGGCGGCTTCGGCTGTCCAGCCGCGGTGGCGGTCGTCGCGCTTCCAGGACAGCAGGCGTTCGAGTTTGGTGCGGTGGCGGCCGGTGACGACGACCTGGCGCACGTCGAGCAGCCGGGCCAGCTCGCGGCAGCGTTTCACGGTGCGGGCACACCGGACGATCTTTCGGCTGAGGTGCCGCACGGATGGCCGGCATTCGCGGCCGGTAACGATGTCGGCGCATTCGGACTCGGCGATCGCCCAGGCTTGGAAGGTTTTCCGGGAGACCGAGGGCGCGCGCAGGGTGCGGCGCAGCTCGTCGTAGAGCAGGTCGTAGAGCGCCATGACCAGCGCTACCCACCGCTCGCGGGACCACCAGCACGCCGGGACGCCGGCGTAGAGGTCCTCAGGGCGGGCCAGCTGCAGAGGCGGGGGCTTGAACAAGGCCCCGGTACGCCGTGACGCCTCGCTGTGCTGTGGCCGCTGCGGGCAGATCCGCGCGGGACCGAGGGCGCGGCGACGCCCTTCTGTAGATACATGTGTGGGCAGCGAAACCGCAGGTACCACTGGACCGTGATCCGATCCACCGGCCCCAATCCTTGGGGAGACATAGTGCGGCTTGCTACCCTTAGAGCCGCTTCGCAAAGCGTAGGCCCTTCTGGGTCGTCGAAGAGCCCCTGGTTGCAGCCGGGGGCCTTCTCTTTTTTTTGGGGGGGGGGGGGGGG
>NZ_JBHXVZ010000019.1:0-18789 GCF_042672005.1 Nocardia sp. NPDC127579
GGCCGCGGGCATGGTCGCCTCGATGCTGGGTGCAGGGATGGTGCTCATCGCTCGGCTCCGTCCCGCTCCGCGGCGGCACCGAAGGCGTTGCCGCCAAGGCCCGCCAGCGCGCTGACGGGCTGGCCGGAATCCGCTGTGCGGTCGGTGGTACGGCCGAACACCGGCGGCGGGAACTCCGGGGTGTAGCGGGCCGAATCCGCGCTGGTCGTGGCCAGCGAGTCGGTCCAGCTGCCGTGGCCGGTCAGCTCCCGGCCCTGCTGCATGTGCCGCCAGGTCATCGGAACCATCACGTCCCAGCCCTGGGCGCGATCGTGGATGACCTGGTCGTGCAGGCGGCCCATCGTGTCCGGTGCACGTTTCCAGTCCTGGTGGATCTCTTCCAGGTCCCGCCACGCCTGTCCGTATTCGTCGTCGCGCTGCGACCAACGGCCGCTGACCTGGTCGGCCTGCTCGATCAGCAGGTCCATGTCGTGTTCGGTTTCGGCGTCCAGGCTGGACCGCCACAGATCGGCGGCCCGGTCGTAGTCGGCGCGCATCCGCGCTTCTTCCGGGTCGGCGACCTTGTCGGCGTAGCGGGCGGTGTACATGTCGTCCAGGGCGTCGCGGCTCATCGCTCGGCTCCGTCCCGCTCCGTGGCGGCACCGAAGGCGTTGCCGCCCAAACCGGCCAGCGCGCTGGCACCGGTCAACTCGCGGGTCCGAGCCGAAGCGGCGGCTGTGGACACCGGATACGGCACCGACCCGCTCATCGTGGCCGCCTGCTGCTCCCAGGCAGTGCTGTGCGGGCCGGGATTCGACAGCAGTTCGCGGACCTGGTCCAGGCTGCGCACGTACGGCGCGCTGACGCCGGCCAGGTTGTCCACCCGCGCCCGCTTCACCATCGCGGTGGCCTCGTCCAGGCTTTCCGGGCTCTCGGCGTACCACCCGGCCAACGAGTTGAGCGTGATCCACTGCTCACCGATTTCGTCGTCGCGCGTCTCCCAGCGGGCCCGGATCTCTCCGGCCTGCACGCGCTGGGTCCGCAGATCGGTGCCCGGCCCAGGATTGGCCATCTCCTCCCGAATCAGATGGATCCGGGCGAAATCGGCGCGCATCACCTGTTCGGCCCAGGTCGAGCAATGCGGGTAGTGGTTCGGGTTGGTCGGATCGGCAGGGTCCGAGGACCGCGGCGGCACGGTCGTCGTGCCGTCGAAGCGGCTGAAGTCCGCGCCGGCGGTCCACTGCCCGTGGCCGGTCAGTTCGCGGGCGTGCATCTGGTTGCGCCATTGCAGCCCGCTCATGGTGTGCTGGCCCTGGCTCCGGCCGACGGTGGCGCGCTCCAGGGCGACAGCCATCGAGTCCGGCTCGGAGGTCCAGTAGTGCACCGCGTCGGTGAGTTCCCACCAGGCCGCGCCGAATTCGTCCTCGCGCTGCTCCCAGCCGGTCCGGATCTCGTCGGCCTGGGCGAAGGTCGCGTATCGCAGGTAGGGGTCGTCGGTCCGCCATGCCGCTTTGCGGAGGTCTTCGACCCGGTCGAAGTCCGCGCGCATCAGCACCTCGGTCTCGTCGGCGACCCGGCCGGCGTAGCGGTTGATGTAGATGTCGTCGAGATCGTTGACCGGGGTGGTGTCGGTGGAGGTCATCGGTCCATTCCTGTCTCGTGGGCGGAAGCGGAGGAAGCGGCGAAGGCGTTGCCGCCATGGCCTGCCAGGGCGCTGCCCTGGTCGGCAGAGTTGTTGTGGCCGTTGGCTTTCCCGTTGGTCGAACGACCGGAAAGCTTCTCGTTCTGCGCCCGCAACTGCTTGTTCTCGGCGGCGAGCTTGGACACCTGCTTGGCGAGCTCGTCGGCGCGCTGCTGCCAGCCCGGCGAGTTCGCGTTGCTGTGCACCCGGTTCGAGTCCAGCTCCAGCTCGGTGACCCACTGTTTGGTCGCACCGGCCACATGCTCGAAACCGCCGTCGCTGACCCGGGTCGCGGCCTGGCGGTAATTCGGGCCCGCGTCCTCACGTTCGTGCACAGCGGCCTTGAGCTGAACCCCTGGCACCCAAGGGGTTTCGCGCACCTTCCGATCGGTCCAAGCTGCCGCTTCGGCCTCCGACGGGTGCAAGCTCTCGGTCCCGTGGGTCTCGGTGCCCGGCCCACGGTTGCATTCGACCCGGCCGATGAACCGGCTGTTCTCCACCGCGTACTCACGTTCGTAGGCGACCTGGGCTGGGCTCATGCCCGCAGCGAGTCCCTTCTCGGCGGCCACTCGAGCCGCGTGATCAAGGCTGTTGAGCCGCGATATCGACGCGGTCGGCGCCAGGTTGTGCCAGCGCAGACCCGCGCCCCGGATCGCCTGCACCGCCTCGGCCTGCCCGGCGGTGTAGTCACCGCCGGGCCGCACGGTCGCCGCGCCGGCCTCGGTGCGCTCAGGGCGCGTGGATTCTGTCGGGCGGGTGCGCATCTCGGCGAGCTGACGCCGCAACTCGGCGTTCTCAGCCGCCAGCACCGAATTCGGGGCCGTCGTCGCCCCGGCGCGGGCTTGCTGTTCGGCCAGGGCGCGCTGTTCGGCCAGCAGTCGCTGGTTCTCCTGCTGACGAGACGCGATCCACCGTTCCGAGCGAACGCCCGCCTCGCGGGCGGAGAGCGCGGCATCCGGGTTCATCGGCGCGAACACCCGGCCGGAATGCTGCGCGGGGTCGTGGTCCAACGCGTCCAGCGCCTGCACGACCTGCCCGCGATGCTCCAGGCGTAGCGCGGTGTCGTGCAGGGTGGACTCGATGCTGTACCGCATCGCCTCCATCCGGGTCCGGGCCTGGGTCATGTCGACCCCGGCCGCCTGGCGCCGTTGTATGGCCAGCGATTCGGTGCGGTAGTCATCGACGCGCTTGTGGAACCACGCGGCGGCGATCCGTTCCTCGGCGACCCGGGCCTGGATCGCCTCGACCATCTCGCGACGCTCGGCGCGGGTCAGGCGGCGCGCCCCGGTGTAGCCGTGACGGGCCCGATGCGCGGCGATGTAGCCGCGAGCGGACTCCAGGATCTGACGGAACATACGCCCGGTCTCGCGGGTGGTTTCGTCAACTTCGTTCTGCGACATGCGATTTCACTTCCTATCTGGTTGATATCGAAAGGCGGATCTACTGGAATTACTGAGCGGTGCGGCGCTGCTCGTATCGGCCCCGAGCCACCGACCAGGCCGTGACACGGCGCTTGACCGCGGCGCAGAAATCCGCGACCGCGTAGAAGGTCATGCGCACCGCGGTGATCGGGCCCGGTCGGCCCGCGCACATCCACCAGGCCGCGCCGACCAGGCACAGCCCGTAGAACTGGAGCGGACCCGGAACCGGCGCGATCGACACCACGAGCACGAACCCGATGCCCGCGCTCCACGCCGGTGCCCACAACCGCACGGTGTCGCGGACCCGCGCGGCCCGGGACACGTGCGGGGTGAGCACACGGCCCAGGCCGCCGCCGTCCGGCACGACCGGCACGACCAGCTGTTCGGCCAGCTGCGCGGCCTTCGAGCCGTCCAGGTCGGCCTGCAAACCGGCCAGCGAGTCGAGTTCGGCCTGGCGCTGGGCCGGGGTGAGCCCGACGATCTCCTCGCCGTGCTCGTTGGGGTTGACGTTCGGGCTGGACATGGCAGGTTTCTCCTTCGATCAGGTGCTCAGGCGTGGCGGCGCTTGGATAGGTCGATGACCGGAGCCAGCCGCGGTTTCGGGGCCGGCGCTTCACGCACGGCCGACAGACGCGGCAGCGGGCGCAGCGAGGACAGGGTGTTGTCATCGAGCGGGGACACCCGGCCCCAGCGGGCGCGGCCCTGGGAGACGAACACGATGTCGCCCTTGCCCATGCGCCGCATCTTGTTCGGATCGAGCAGGAACTTGTCGTGGACCTGCACGTTTCCCTCGTCGCCCGCGCTGGCGCCGCTGATCAACTTCCGCGACTGCTCGAACCGGCGCTTGGTGCCGTGGGCCTCGGCGAGCTTGTCGCCGCCGAGCTCCTGGCCGCCGTGCAGGCCACCACCGGATCCAGCACCGACCAGGGACTGGCGCTGCTCGTCGTTGTAGCCCAGGCCGTTCCAGTGCTGGGCGAACCACCAGGTGCCGATCTTGGCCTTGCGCAGGCGCATCACCCACGCATCCGCGCGGGTCTTGCCGTCGCTCACGGCGCTGAATTCATCGACAGCCAGCAGGGATTCGCGGCCGTGGTCCTTGTCGGCGAGCTGTTCGAGCATGCAGCCCAGGGCCGCGAACTGGGCGCGGGCCTGATCAGGTGCCTTCACGCCTTCGAGCACGATGTAGAGCACGTCGAAATCGGTGATGACCTTGCCGCCGTCGAACGCGTCGCCCAGCGCACGGTAGAGGTTGCCGAACTCCGAACGCGCCGAGGACATCACCGGCTGCTTGCCTTCGAGGGTGGCCGCGAGCTCCAGGTCGACACCGGGGACGCCGGTCCACGGCATCGGGTTCTTCTCATCGAAGACGGCCGGGCTGGCACCCCACAGGATCGCGAGCTTCTTCTTGTCGAAGCGCGAGAGGAATTCCAGCCAGTCCCGGGGCGGATTGTGGCCGTGCGGAACACCGTTGATCACCTGCGCGGGCGCGTCGACGATCAGGTGGATCAGCGTCTCGCGGATGTTGTGGAAGTAGCGCTCGGTGTCGGTGGTCGGGGTGGATCCGCCCGAGATCATCGCCGAGAGCACCGACCGCAGATCGCCGATCTGCTCGATGCCCCACAGGTTCAGGCGCACCGCGAACTGCGCGGCCTCGCCGCTGAGCTGCTGCTGGGTGACGATCCCGATCCGCGAGGCCGGCACTCCGAGCCCGCGGAACCACCGCGACAACCGGGTCGCGGCCTTGATCGACTCCGGGCCGCCGTTGCAGTCGATCACCATCGACAACGGACGTCCGGGCCGGTCCAGCCGCCACCACTGCCGATGCCGCAACCACGCCGTGGTGTGCCAGGACAGCAGCGCCCGCAGCATCAACGTCGTCTTGCCCTTACCGGAAGACGCGACGGTGACCATGTGCTCGCGCATGTTGATCCACGGCACGATCAGCCGGGTCTCCACCCGCGCCACCAGCAACCGGACCATGCCCTTGGGCGGTGCGGCGCTGTCTTCCAGGGCCAAGCGCCCGAACAGCATGTGCGGGTTCATTCCGCCGGTGCTGAACGGCAACCGGTACCGGGAAAGCCGTGCCGCGCTGCGCTGTTCACGCTGGGCCTGCAACCACAACGCCCGCTCGGTCTTGGCCGGTGACTGGAAACCGTGCGTGATCAGCTGCACGCGGCGGTTGGTGTAGAGCAGGGTCGCCAGGATCCACGCGCCCGGGATCAGCAGCACCAGCATCGCCGCCGCGCCCTCGGGCCGCTGCCCGGACATCAACATCTCGACACCGGTACGGAACCGGGTGTACGGCTCCTGCGCATCCCACGAGCGCAGGGCCGTCGCCCCCGGCAACGCGACCAGCGCGCCGATCGTCCAGTTCCGCATCCGCGCCGGCGTCCACGCCAGCAGCGTCGCGGTCAACATCAACATCCCGATCAGCACCAGCACCACGCCGATGCCGATGCCGATCGCGAACAGCCCTGTCCCGACCTGAGCCCAGGTCAGATCCTCCGGAATCGGCGTGTAACCGCCGAAGAACGTGGCATCCGGCGTATCGGGGAACCCGGTCGGCTCGGGCCCGGGTGTCTTGCTCGGCTCCGGCGCCGGGGTGATCTGCGACGGGTACGGGTCGCAATCCTGCGGGGTGATCAACGGCTTGCAGCTCATGACCGCACCACCCGCTCCGGCTGACCGGGGCCGTCGTCCTGGCCGTCGTGATCAGAGGCTCCGCCCTCGATCACTCGCAGACCTGGACGATGCTCGGTCCTGGGTGTGAGCACCTGCTCGATATCGGCCACCCGGATCGCTGGGCCCTCGATGCCCGCGCACGCCTGCGCCGCGGCGGTGATGACACTGCGCACCGCAGCGCCCTTGCAGTAGTAGATCAGGCCAGCGCAATCCGCCTGGGCGGCAGCCGTTTTCGCTTTCGCGACCGCAATCTTGGCCTGGGCGTCGTTCTTCGGAGTCAGCTCCGCCTCGACCGCCCACAGCTTGCCCTGATCGTCGTAGAACCGGCCGTCGTGGATATGGGGCCGCAGCTGACCGGCCTTGACCGGACCGACCTGCGCCCGCAGTTCGCGTTCGGAGATCCAGCGGTCCAGATCCAGCCCGACCAGCGCCATCCGCAGATCCAGCACCGTGGTCACGTGCGCGGCCATCTTCGGTGTCGGCGTCCAGTACCGCGCCGAGATCCCCATCAGCGCCTCACTGGCCGATCGGGTCGGAAACACCCACGTCGGGCCGAGCACGGGCCGGATCCGCAGATCCGAGATCATGTGCGCGGCCCGCCATTTCGCGGTGATCCGATACGCGGACTTGGTGCTGACTCCCAGCATCGACGCGACGCGGTCCATCGGCGCGCCGTACATCAGCGCCAGAATGGTCAGCACGACCATGTCGCGGGGATTCATTCGTTGACTCAACGGTCGAAACCTTCCTGCTCCTGCTGCGCGGCGAAAGCGTTGCCACCCAGGCCCGCCAGCGCACTGACCTGGGAAGTCGGTTCGGCCCACGCAGGGCCCGGATCGCCGATCTGGGCGAGTTCGGCGCGATCGACACCACGGCGCTCGGCGGCGCGCAGCTGGTGCTCGCGGGTCGCCCGCGCCAGCGCTTCCAGCTGCGCCGCCGAAGGCTCACGCTTCGGGGCGGCCTGGGTGATGTCGTAGAGGTAGGCGACTCCCGCGCCCCGAGGCAGCGGCACCACACCCGCGATGTCCTGACCGTTCGGCCGGAGTCCCTCAGCAGCGAGCTGACGCCGGGTACGCAGATGCGTCGGGGCGCACCGCCACGGATAGGTCGGGATCCCGCCCGGCTCGGTGTGGGCGCTCATCGGCCGACCAACACGTAGTTGTTGCTGGTCAAGCGCGCGGCATCGAGGGTGATGAGCTTCTTCACCAGCCCGCCGGCGGTCTGGACCGCGACGGTGACCTCACAGCGGTCCTTGCCCCGGTAGTCGGTGTAGGGGGCTGCGATGGACTGCACGACCACGGTCCTCGGCTCGTCGCGCTTGGCGTCGCGGTACAGCTGACCGATCCGGACCGTGCCGGTGCGGGTGGTGTAGGAGTTCATCGCTGCCACCCCGCCGGGACCTGCTGAGGCACAACGCAACCCAGCTGCGCGGCACGCGCGACCTGATCAGCGCGGCAAACATTCGGACTGGGCACGTACTGCTTGTAGTCCGCCCAGGCCGCCGAGCAGGCCACCATGCCCACCAGCAGTGCGAGCACCAGCAGTGCGAGCTTGACCTGCGGCGGAAGCATCCCGATCGCCGACCCAAGCCCGCGGGCGACAGCAGCGTCGGTCTGCACAACCGGGCCGATCATCGCATCGCTCGCTTTGTGCGCTTGAACAGTCCAGCGCCCTTGATGAGTCCCCAACCGAACAGAACCACAACGAGCAGCTCAATTGCAGCCGTCCCTGCGGTGAGCAGGGCCAATAGAGCCAACGCGGCGAGCAGGAGCATTGCTAGAGATCGCATCGGTTCCTCTCCTTGAGAGATCGATATCACATCTGAACAGTTCAAAAAGTAGCATCTGAACTGTTCAGATGTCGAGAGATTCTCAAGAAATTCACCAGAAAATACGCAGCTAAGCGCCTTTGAATTCGTAGGATGTCCCAGGCAACTGCTACCGTCTACCTGCTGAAACAACGATCAGAACAGGGACCGGGACATGACTGAACAGATCAGTGGGGATGCCCGATCGGCTCAGATTGCGCGTGAGATTCGGAACGAGATCGAAGCTGGCCGGATCCGGCCGGGCGCGAAACTGCCGTCGAGCAGGACGCTGGCCGAGCAGTGGAACGTCGGGCTCGGCACGGTGAATACCGCGATGGATCAACTGGTGCGAGAAGGGCTGATCGTCAGTCGCCCGCGGTCAGGTCGTGTAGTAAGCGATGCGGCGCAACGCGCCGCGCGCCCGGCGCTTGCGCGGCCTCGGGCGGTTTTCGTCGGCGGTTACGCTGGCAGCGGCAAGACCGAGACCGGACGCATCCTGGCTCGGCAAACTGGCTGGGCGATGCTCGACAAGGACACTCTGACCAGGAGTGTCGTAGATACAGCCCTGGTCCAACTCGGCTCGACCATCTCGGATCGCGAGTCCGACATCTATCTCAACGTGGTGAGGCCGGCGGAATATCAGTGCCTGGAATCGACCGTCATCGAGAACGTCTCGTGCGGGGTGAGCGTGATCGCGACCGCGCCCTACCTCAAGGAGTTCCACGAACCCGCATGGTTCGAGCGGACCGCTGCAACCCTGGATGGGCTCGGCGTGGATATGTCGGTGATCTGGATTCGCTGCTCGGTCGATTCGATGCGGTCATACATCGAGCGGCGCGGCGCTGCTCGTGATACCTGGAAGTTGGCGAACTGGAGCGAGTACACGGGCAAGATCGACCCGAAGTTCGCTCCGCCATGGGCACATACAGTGATCAGCAACAACAGTTCCGACGAACCGCTGCAAACTCAGATTGCGGCGTTCCTGCGCACACTGGAACCACGATGAACCTTCCGATTGGGGTCATCCTCTACGGCGGGCCCGCCTCGGGGAAGGACACCGTGACAGAGCAGTTGGGCCAGGTCTCCGAGCACACCCAGCTGTTTCGTCGCATCAAAATCGGGTCCGGCCGAACGGCTGGCTACCGCATGTCGACCCCTGAGCATTTGGCCAGCCTTCGAGCGGGTGGGCAGGTCGTGTGGGAGAACGAGCGATACGGCTCGGTATACGTCATCGATCGACCAGAACTTGAGCGGATGGCTCGTGAAGGCCTGGTGCCCGTGGTCCATATCGGCCAGGCCGCGGCTATCGACGCCATACGGTCAACGGCTGGGCCGTTCCGCTGGATCGTGGTGGAACTCTGGTGCACCCTCGAGATCGCTCGCGAGCGCATCGAAGCGCGCCAAACCGGCGACACAGCAGAGCGCCTCCACGCCTGGGCCGAAACCGGACATCTGACTGGCCCAGACCTTTTCGTAGACACCGGAAGCACGTCGGCCGCCACTGCGGCCGGGCAAATCCAGGAGATCCTCGCTTGCGCACACTCGTCGTCCCCACGCTGATCCCGACGACACGTGATGGTGAGCCGGACTGGGACGCCACCCGTCGTTACGCCCTTCTGGCTGCCGACACCTGGATCGATCGGTTCCTCCTGAACGGCTCAACTGCCCGCGGCGACGAGCTGGCCGCCGACAAACGTGCGCAGGTTCTGGACCTCTGGGCCGACATCGTCGGGCCGAAGCGGCTGCTCGCGTGCTGCTGGAACCCGGAAGATATCGTCCAAGCAGGTGGGCGCCAGATAACCCCGATGGTGGTTCTCGCCGGCATGGATCACACCCAGAGCTTGGAATTCCTGGCTTCCTTACCGGCCGATGCGACGATCTACAGCCATCCGATGTTCAACAGCGCCGGATTCGGCGCGGAGCTGGCGCACGCGGCTGTCGAAGCTGGATGCCTTCCCGCTGGCGGCAAACTCGCGAAGATTCGACCGCAGCAAATCGAGGAGATCCACCGCGTCGCACCAGCATTCCGAACCTGGGACGGATCATCCCGGCACATCGCCCGCTCAGTTGAGGCCGGCGCGGATGGCGTAGTCGCCACACCTCTTACTGCGTCCCTGTCCAGCTGCGTGAGCCCGCGGTCTATCGAGCAAGTGCAGAGCCTCGTGGATCCAATCCAAGCTCATCTCGACCGCCTGCCTGACCGCCCGGCCCGAACCCGGTACCTCCTCGACCTTCTCGATGTCGAGTTGGGTTCTCGGTAGAGGGAGCTGCATTTGGACTGTTCCCCTGGTAGGTGCATTCAGCAACAATATATGCATAGGTCCTAATATGCGCATTAACGCATAGTTGAATCTCGACCTTCTGTTACTTGAGTACGAACCGCACGTCTACCGAATCGCTGGTGAGACGACTCCGCGATCTCCGGTCCGATTTCCCCGCCAGTCGGCGGGGAAAGGAACGCGCGAAGCGCGTGCTCTGCCCATTCGGCGCTCCCCACCACCGTGGCCGTTGGCATTAACCGGCTCCGGGTGGTGAGGGTGGTGGTGAGCGCCGGGACCCCCCTAGAGGCGAGCGGGATTCGGGCACACCTGTGCCTGAGCGCATCGCCTCTAAGGGATCCCGCACGGGTTGGTACGTCGTCTCCGGTATGGAGCCGGGCGTATGGAGCCTGCTTGGGAGCGCTGCGGGTATTACTCGCCTGCGCTGGGACCGGTCCTGTGCTCCTGGCTGCCAAGGCCGCACGCACACCAATGCCTGCGGACCTCTGTCGATCTGCTCGTCCACCGCGTCGGGTCCACCTTCACCGCGGGACGCCAGAAGCTCTCAAGCCGCAATTGAGTCCTGCCGGAGGGCTAGCCGGGGGGCGGAAAAGTCCTGGTGATGGTGGGTGCCATCCCACCTATCGGACACGTCCTACCTGCATACCGGAGCGGCGCTTGGGACGTTGAGGTTTCCTGGGGTATCCTCATCCCTGAAGTTTTGATGACTTCGAAAAGCGCTCCTGGATCCGGCAAGATTTGGGGCGCTTTTCGCATTTCCGGACAAATTTCGCCCGGGGTGTGCTGCGGGCGATCCTTCCACCGTGCGGTGTGATCACCTAATCGGCGCGCCGGGACGTGCCGATGAATCTGGTTGACTTTCAACCCAACTCGAGTCGCGACTCGACCACACGCAGCCGTGGCCGTGGCATGTCGATGCCGAAGCTCTCGGCCACCGTGCGGTCCAGGTGCAGCATCCGCTGATCGGTTCGGTCTCGGCAGCTCTGGGGGCTGTCTCTGCACACCAGGAACGTCCCGCCGGTCGCCGGATCGTCGAGGATCTCGACCTCACGCTGCAACGCGAACCAGTCTCGGCCGACGTAACCCTGATGGTCCTTCTCGCACAGCACACAGATCGGTGCGGTCCACCCATGGTCTTTCAGTAGTGCGTCCAGCGCCCGCTCCTCTGTTACGCGCGGGGTGGTCAACCACCCACACGCGCACACCGCCCGGAATTTCTTGCCGACAGGCAGATACCCGGACGGCAGATGCACCCGGGATGCCGCGGTGCTCACTCGGCACCGTCCAGGACGGCGCGGGCTCGCGCGGTGTCGTGGAACTCTGGCACGTACTGCTCCTGGGCCGCGATCTTGCGCTTGTACCAGTCGATCGCGCCCTGCTTGGTCATGTCGAGCGCGGTGCCGATCGTCGACCAGCTCGCGCCGGCCTCGCGGGCACTTTGCATCGTCGCCCAGCGGCGACCGGTGAGCAGGTCGACCAGCCGCCGGTTCGCCTCGAGCGCCTGTAGAGCGGTGACGTCGGCGAGTTCGGCGATCTCGGCGCGCCAGAGTGCCGCGACGTCGATCTCGGGATTGAGTTCGACCTCACCGGCGGCGAGTTTGGCCAGCGATTCGCGCAGGAACCGGATGTGGTGGAAGGTGTTCCACGCCGCGTGCAGGGCGCGTTCGTCTCCGTCGCGCAGGAGGGCGACGATGTCGGTGCCGATGGGCAGGTAACCGAGGTCGGTGGTTGCGAAGTACGGAATTCCCATAAGACAAGTTTACTTGACTCCGGTAAGTTTTCTTGTCGAATCGACAAGATTTCTTGACGCGAATTCGGCCGGTTCCAACCACCGATAAGTGATCGTTATCGGCAGTCAGACCTACTTATCAGTGCATAATCTGATAAGTACTGATAAGCTTGGAGTATGGCTCAATACCACGACATCGCCGATCGCCTGCGCGAGCGAATCCAGTCCGGCGAATTCCCCATCGGCGCGAAGCTGCCCAGCATCAGCGAACTGCAAGAGCAGTACGCCGTGCACAGCCTCAACACCGTGCGCGCGGCTCAGCAGCTGCTCGGCGAAGAAGGGCTCATCGAAACCCGCCAGGGCGTCGGCGCATTCGTTACCGGCACCGAATCGCTCAAGACGATCGACGTGCAGACCGAGCTGGCCGGCCTGCGCGATCGACTCACCACCGTGATCGCCGCCATGGACAGCCAAAAACATCGGCACATCACGATCGACCTCGATGATCCGGCCGAACCGGATCAGTACTTCGCACTCACCGATGCCCTGCGAGATTGGGCCTGGCGCCATCGAAGTGAAGCCGAGGACGAAAGCAAGGACGGGGATGCCCGGCGCGCCCAGGACCTCATCAAGTGGGCCGAATCGGCCGAGCGCCTGCTCGAACGCATCGAAAGCGCATAGCGGCGTCATGGCAAGGCTCATGTCTGTTTCCTTGACCGAACCGCAGGTCCGGGCCCGCAGCAAATCGGTGACCCGGCGTATGGGCTGGACCTACGCTCGCCCCGGCGACCGACTCACCTTGTGCCGCAAAGTGATGGGCCGCAGGAAAGGTGAGTGATTTTGTCCGCGATCTCTGACGGTGGTGATGTCAGCGCGATCGCCTGGGTACCAGTCGATGGGCTCCTGGCCGGACATCAGCACCTGGGCTTCGACCACGACCGGATCGCCACCGACGCGGTCGACTGGGTCCGATCCAAACTGGAAACCACCACGTTCGCGGCCGCCTTCGCCGGACCCGAATTCACGATCTCGCAACTGCGGCAGATCTACGAAATCATCTGGGGCGCACCGCTGGATCAGCGGAATTTCAATCGCAAGATCACCAGCACCGAAGTCCTGACCTCGACCGGGCACCAGAGCGCCGGTCTCGGGCGACACAAGCGCGACATCGCGGTGCGATCCTGCCGCCATGATCTACCCGCCCATCACCCGACCGCACGCCTGACGGCTCGGATTCCCTACGCGCGGGCGCGCGAGAGTTCACCAGTGAATTCCGAGTGTCGTGTTCGGTGTCGTGTTCCGTATCGCGATCAAGTCAGGACACCCTGGCGCGTGAATATCGCTGGTCAGCGCCACTATCAGCCCCGATGTGCAGCCAAGGGTCTTAACTCCGATCAGGAGTACTCATCTCGCGCCGGGGCGTGCGTCCGCATCGGGATATCGGCGCTCAAGCTGCCCGTCCGGGCCGACCGAGAGCTGCACCCGCACGCCGACGTCCAGGACGTCGAACAGCCACCGCAGCGCCCGGGACCGCTCTATGGGTTTCAGGGGTTCCAGGGCGGTATAGGCGGTGCGCATCGCCATCAGTTCCGGAGATTCGAAAATCGTTGTCATGGTGGCAGGATCGCACCGCGATGTCGCGCTTGTGTCGCACGCTCTACCACGAGGTCGAGCGTGTCGAATCGATCGACAATCATGCACTGCGAGCTACATGCATGTGTGCATGCATGTAGCTCATTGGCCACTTCGGAGTGCCGCCGCACGGGCCCTTGTTTCCGCGGCCTGTTCGGTTGCCTCGGGCCGGTTCTCCTCCTGGCCGATCCGCTCCAGCAGCGCGGCCTTGCGGTCGAGCATCTGAGCGACCTTGGCTTTGTCGACGGTGAGCGGATTGCGGTAGACGTGCTCCAGTCCGGCCAGTACCTGGTTCATCTCCTCGAGGGTGCTGAGTTCGGCCAACCCGTCGCTGACCGGCTGACCGGCCTCGTAGCCCCCGTGCTTGCGCGCCCACTGGTCGAGCCGATGCCGCGTTTCCGTGGGCCGGTAGGCAGCCTCGGGCAGACGCAGATCGCGAATGACGCCGCCGCGCATCGGATACAGGGGTTCATGCAGCGCCTGTCCCCACTCGGCCACGTCCTCACGGAACTTCCCGTGTGCGGACTGGCGGGTGATGTCACCGAGGCTCTCCCCGAGTACCTCCCACGAAGTGCTCTTCTCGCGCTCGTAGATCACAGCCCGGGCCAAAGCATCCTCAGCCATAGCTGCGAGCGCGCGGACCGCAGCCACAAACTCCCCTGGATGCGCACCGGCATCCCCGGTCGTCGGCACCAGCGCAGCGGCGCGATCTGCCAGCTCGGCGAGCTGGTGCGAAAGCGTCAGTCGCGCCAGCGCTTTCGTGCTGTAGGCGAATCGGTCGTCATCGGGATCGATCATCTCGGAAGCCACGACTGTCAGTCTACGCCTGACAACGCTCCATGTCAGGAAATTCCTGACATAGTGATGCATGTAAATGCACAAGCAAGTAAACATGCATGCAAGATGCTCGCGATGGCGGCGAGTTCGAGCACTTGTCAGGGCGCGCCAGACAAGGGGGTCCCGGCCGGCTTGCGCAAGCTACGTCGTGCAGGCGGCAAGATTTCAGCTAGTTCGCAGGTCAAGTCATACATGTAAATTCACTGGCATACATGCCTGTTTGCCTGCATGAGCACATGCAAGTAGATAGAATTGAGCTATGACTTCGCCGCAGAATCTGCCCACCAGAGCCGACATCTTCGCCAAAAGTGCACTGATCGACGGGTTGGAGACGCTGTGACCCGCGTACTGGCAGTCGCGCTGCAGAAAGGTGGCGTCGGTAAGACCACCACCACGGTCAACCTCGCGGCCTCGATCGCCGAGTTTGGCCTGAAAGTGCTCGTGATCGACCTCGATCAACAGGCCGACAGCACCGAATGCCTCGGGGTCGAACTCGGTGACGACGACGCGACCATGTGGGAGGTGCTGCACCTCGACCGCGCAGAGCGCGTCCCGCTCACCTCCATCATCAAGGCATCCGCGGTCCCCGGTGTCGACGTGGCCCCCGGCGCCCTGGCGCTCAAGGAGATGGAACGCACCGGCCTCGGCCCCGGCGGGCAGATGCGGCTGGCCCGCCAGCTGGACGAGATCACGACCTACGACTTCGTGCTGATCGACTGCCCGCCCGCCCTCGGCGAGCTGACCACGGCCGCGCTGGCTGCCGCCGACGACGTGCTCACGCCGATCTCTCCCGGCCCCAACGAGATCAAGGGCCTCAAGCGGCTCGGAGCCACCGTGCTCGACGTCCAGGACGAACTGAACCCCGATATCGAGATCCGGTACCTGCTGATCGCGGGCTACGACGGGCGCACTCAGGTCTCCAAAGACATCCGGGCGATGCTGCGTCGCGACTGGGGCGACTGGGAAGACGGCGGCGGCTACGTGGGCGAGGTGCGCCACACCGTGCGCGTCGCCGAGGCGACCGCGCGATCCATGCCGCTCGCGGTCCACGCGCCGACCAGCACGGCCACCGAGGACTACCGCGCTATCGCCAAGCGCATCATTGAAAGGGTTCGCGAATCATGAACGCAGCAGCCAAGCCCGGCCTAGGCGACCTGTCGAGCACCCGGCCCATGTCCCGCGCCGCACGCCGCGCCGAAGCCGAGCGGATCCGGCTCGAGCAGGAACGCCAAGCCGAGGCCGGCGGAAACGGCACCGCCGAGCTCGACGACCAACTCGACGCCGATATCCAACTGCTGCACGAACCCGGCGAGCCGACCGTGCAACTCCCGCTCAAACGAGCCAAGCGCAAAGTCCCGATCGCCACCCAGATCCGCCGCGAGACCGAAGCCCGAGTCGAGTGGGCACAGGCTCGTGGCGCCGCGCTGACCGATCTGGTCGACGCCGCGCTCAACGCGTACCTGGACGCGGCCGGTGTGCCGCAGCCGGGTCCGGACGGCACGGTCTCCGAACCCGCCTAGAGCACGTCCGGAAGGTAGCGCAGCTGCCGCCGCGCCCGCCGACGCACGCTCGGGTGCCCGTAGACCACCGCGAGGGTCATTCGCAGCTGCGCGAGCTTCCAGCGGCCTTCCACGGTCGCGTAGCGGGCATCCAGGACATCGTCACCGAGCTGGTCATCGTCCACGCTGAAACCTGACGCGCACCAGGCCCGGACGGTTTCGCACGGACGCGCGGTTGTCCGCTGGTGTCCGCCCCGGCTCACGGCCGCCCGGGTGCTCACCGCTGTCCGCAGTCGAGCAGCCCGTGTCGGTAGGGCTGCGGTAGACCTGCTCTGCCGCCGGGTCCGCGCCCACCCTTTCTGCGAGGCCTGCCCCGCGGCGAGCGGCGGGGCTCCGGGGCAGCGCCCCGTGCGCGGCCCCTGGCCGCGAGGCTCTTCCGAAGTGGAGCACGGCTTTTGGCTGGTGTGGGTTCCTTTCCGCTCAGCCTGAGAGCGGTTTGCCGCGCCAGGTCCTGGGTGTCCAGGGTGGCGCTTGCGCCATCGCGTCAGCGACGCCGTAGGCGCCCTGGATTCCCAGGATCTGGTGTGGCAGCTCTCAGGTCAGGCTGAGCGGAAAGGAACCCACACCAGCCAGTCGTGCGCAACGCAGGCGCGAGCGCAGCTCGCGGTCGACGGCGCCCAGCGCCGGCGCACCAGCTCCACATCGCGACTCGCGTAGCGCATCCGGATCATCCTCGGGATCCGCGCATCTCTAGACCGCCACCGGCGCACCTGACCAGACCACTGCAAGCAGCACCGCAGGTGCTGAATCGTCGCTCACGTAACCAAACAGCTAACTTTCCGCCAACCCTCCCAACGCAACCAGAGTCTTTTTTCTTTTTCTTTTTTCTTTTTCTCTCTACCCCCACCCCCTCAGATACTTACCACTTCTTTTGATTTCTCCCCACCCACCCAGTCCGACATCTCATGAGCACGAAGTGGTTATGAGATGTCGGACTGGGTGGGTGGGGAGAAATCAACGGCGCTTGCGCCGTCCGCCCAGGTCAGAGGAGGGGGTGGGGGTAGAGAGAACGTGAGAAAAAGTGTGACTCCGCCCGGCGCTTTTGTTCTTGATCTTTCTCCTGACTGTCTCACTGTTTTCTCACCCTGACCTGGCACAAGATCAGAAACCGGAACGCGAAAGGCAATCCTTCCTCGGCCGGTCATTATCTGATCGTCACCGGGGCAGTTCAAGGGCGCTCCTGGCGTCGCGTCGCCTTCGGCGATGGCCTGGCGGCCACCCTTGAGCAACCCCGGCGACGACACAGGGCGGCACGTATGAGGAAGGGATGGGGGACGATAGTCGGGTCCGCGAGCTGGGCTCGCCCGGTCCCGGACATGTGAAAGGCCCCTGCCGCATCCCACGCGGCAGGGGCCTTTTCGGCTGGTCAGACGGTTATTCGGCGAGTTCCTCCAGGAACGCGCCGACCTGGGCGAGCGTGGCCTCGTTGGGCGGCTCGTACTTCACGCTGTAGAGCTTGGGCGGGGAGTAGTCGGCGTTGAACGCCTGCCCGGTGCCGGTAAAGGTGACGGTCACCGTGGCGCCAACGCGCAGGTCATCGTCACCGGCGGCCAGGATCGCCTTGCGGAACGCCTTCTGCAGGTTGCCCTTGACGAACAGCTTGCGGCGGCCGTCGTCGTCCGGGTCGACCTGCCAGCGGGTGAGGATGGTGACCTCGGCCTGCTGGAGCACCCGGCCGTTGCTGGTGGTCTTGGCCTTCTTGGTCTTCGGGTCGATCTGGTCGGTGACCTGCTGGCCCAGCACCACACCGGCCACGGTGGTGCCCGGCTCGTCGTGCTTGGAGAAGGCCGAACGGACGACTTTGGGCTCTTCGGACATGATGAACGAGGTCATGACAGTTACTCCTTGGTGAATTCGGAAACAGGATTTCCCCCGGCCACGAGCCGGAAGTGTGGAGCGGGCAACGCCCGCGGTTCGCCAGCCTCGGCGTCGGCCAGCCGGGCCAGAATCTTGCCGACCGTGCCCGGGTGCACACCGACATCGGCTCCGATCTGGCGGTAGGACCGGCCGGCCTGGTGCTGACGCAGAATCTCCGCGTCGCGCACCGCGATCGGGTCCGGTTCGATCACTGTCGCCTCGGCGACGGTGGCCGTCGCCGCGTCGCCGCCGCTGTCGCCGGTCGGCGCGGTGCTGTCGCCTCGCGTCGCCCAGGTGTCGCCTGCTGTCGCCTCAGCAGGTTCCGGACGCGGTACCTCCAGCAGCGCGGTCAGCCCGTGCGTGGCGGCCAGGCCCGCCAGCGGTGCGGCACCCGCCACGGTCGCCGCGAGCATCGCGGGCAGCACACGCTGACCGGATTCCGCAGCGTGCAAGGCATTTCCGGCCACTGAGACCAGCTCCGCGAGCGCGAGCTCGGACCAGAAGAACCAGCGAGTAGCTTTCGGGATCTCGATCCCGGTGCGCTCGCGCCGTTGCAGCGACACCAGGGCGACAGCAGATTGCACGATGGCGCCGTCTACGAACATCGGGCCAATCCAGGCCAGCTGCCACCGGATCCCGGCCATCCGCGACAACTCGGTCAACGCGTCCGCCGACCACGCGAACGCACCGATACCGATAACGACAGTCATCGCCAACGCGGTGATTTCGGCGAAGTCGAACCGCTGGGTCGCCTGCGGCGACACCACCGCGACGCTCGGCGACACCGTGCTCATCGCTCGGCTCCGTCGCGCGACGTGGCGACACAGAAGGCGTTACCGCCCAAACCGGCCAGCGCCGAACCGGTCTCGGCATAACGCGGCGAGTGGAACAGCCGCTCCTGTTCGGCGTGCAGGGCGTGCCCGGCAAGCTGATCCAGAGCGTTGTCGAGATCGCCAGCCAACTCGCGGTTACGGTCGTCCAGATCCGCGATGCGGTGCTCGGCGGCGTCGAGTTCGGCCGTGACGGCGGCCAGCTGCTCGGCCAGCAGCGCCGCGCGCTGATTCGCCGCGATCAGCCGATCCTCCACACTGCCCGTCGCGGTCGGTTCCTGGGCCTTCAGCACCGCGACCGCTTTCTCGCTGCCACCGAAGGGGCCGGCGGCGCGCACGACCTCTCCGAGCGTCACCGGATGCGAGCGCATGTACTCACCGAGATCGGTGCGGGTGACCGAGGCCGCGGGCATGGTCGCCTCGATGCTGGGTGCAGGGATGGTGCTCATCGCTCGGCTCCGTCCCGCTCCGCGGCGGCACCGAAGGCGTTGCCGCC
>NZ_JBHXVZ010000020.1:0-6038 GCF_042672005.1 Nocardia sp. NPDC127579
GCCACCGACCGCCGGATCGGCCGTCGCCGCCGGCACCGACATCCCCATCGATGTCGCCACCACTACCGCCAACGGTGCGAGAAACCTCATCGGACGCCCTTCAGTCAATTGATCGCCAGTCCCGAATTTCGCTCAAGGTAGGCATCGGATCGTTTGTGCGACAAGACTTGTTGGGCATTCGACCAATCGCCGAGTTGAACATCGCTGGATGCGATCACAAGATTCGACACAATCATGGCCGGAATTCATCTGGTGCCGTTAACTCTTGGTTGCGTAGCCGGGGGAATTCCCTGGCCTCATGAATCGAGGTATTCGGTGGTCAATTTCGGCTTCTTCGATGAATGGCATCCGGAGCCCGGCAAACTCACCAGCTGGCGTCCGACGCCGCACGCGCGCGCCGCCGCCGCGGCTGCCACGGTCCATCCCGCACCGCCGTCGTATCAGCAGGAGGAGTATCTGCTCGCGGCACACCGTAGCGCGGGAACCGGGTTCCGGGCCTCGCGGCTGTGCATGATCACCTTCGATCTCCCGGGCGCTCCCGACTACGCCGCCCTCGGCCGTACCGTCACCGCCTTCCTGCGCCGGCACGACACTTTCCACAGCCGCTTCGCCCTGCACGCCGACGGACGAATCCGACGCCATGTACTCGTACCGGGCCTGATCGACGTCACCGCCGTCGATCACGGCCGGTTCCAGCACGGCGCGGAGATTCGCGCCCACGTCCAATCCGGTACACCCGGCCCCTTCGAGTGGGATTGCTTCGACTTCGGCGTCATCGAATACTCCGGCGCGTTCACCGTGTACGCCGCTGTCGACCATCTGCACACCGATGGTGTCGCGCAGGCGGTCTCGTTCGCCGATCTGCTCACGATCTATCTTGCCGAGGTCGGTGGCACCGATGCCGATTTGGCGCCGGTGGCTGGGCACATCGCCTATTGCGATCGCGAGCGGCGCAGCGGCGCACAGTTGTCGCTGCGCGCACCGGAAGTGCGCACCTGGGTTGACCTACTGCGGCGCAACGGCGGCGACGTCCCTTCGTTCCCACTGGATCTCGGTGTCGGGCCGGGCTACACGCGCGGCGCTCAGGTGACGGTGCCACTACTGACCGAGGCCGGGGCACAACGCTTCGAACAGGTGTGTATGGACAACGGTGGACGGTTCCTGGCCGGCATCTTCACCGCACTCGCGTTCACCGAGTACGAACTCGCCGACCGCGAGTGGTATTTCGGTCTCACCCCGGCCAATACCCGCAGCCTGCCGGGCGAAGCCGCCTCGGTCGGCTGGTACACCAACCTCATTCCGGTGTCGGTGCAGCTCGGCGCCGAGGACACCTTCGCCACAGCGGTGGCAGCCGCGCAACGCTCGGCCGATCACGCCCGAGCGCTCACCGCGGTATCACCGCACCGGGTGCTCGAGCTCGTCGCCGCGGACCCGGCCATCCGCACCCGACGTGGTTGGTCGGCGCCGATGCTGTCCTACATGGACGTCCGCCAGAGCACCGACGTGGCGATATTCGAACAGATCAACGGTGGCCTGTACGCCAACTCGCTGAGCCCGTCCCAGGTCTACATCTGGATCAATCGATTCGCCGATGTCACCACGATGACCCTGCTGTTCCCCGACACCGCGGTCGCACATCGGTCGATCGAGCGCTATCGCGATCGATTCACCACGATCATCGCGTCCGTCGCGGCCGAAGGAGATTACGCCGTTCCGCTGCGAGCCGCCTCATGACCGCACCGGCAGGAACGGCAGCGCCCGCTCCCGCACTGCTGGGAACGCTCGCGGCGTGCCTGATCGCGGTCTTCGTCCAGATGCTCGATCTGACCATGGTCAGTACCGCGGTGCCGGTGGTCGCCGACGATCTCGACGCCACCGCGTCGGCGCGGATGCTGGTTGTTTCCGCCTACAGTGCGGTGTTCGCCTGTTCGCTGCTCTCGGCCGCCCGGCTCGGCGACATACTGGGCCGTGGTCGGCTCTACGTCGGCGGGATGACAGGGTTCATTCTCGCCTCGGGGTGGTGCGCGCTGGCCGATACCGCCGGTGAACTCGTCCTCGCGCGGTGCGCGCAGGGCTTGTGCGCGGCGGCGGTCTCGGCGCAGACGCTGGCGATCATCGTCGCGGCATTCCCGCGGGAACGGCGGGCTGTGGTCTTCGGAATCTACGGCGGCGTGGCCGGATTCGCGGCGATCGCGGGGCCGATGCTCGGTGGTGCGCTGGCCGATACCACGCGCCCGGGATGGCGAGCGATCTTTCTGATCGATGTCCTGCTGGGTGGCCTCGCCGTGCTGACGGCACGGCGCTACCTGAAGCGGGAACGTCCCCCGGGGGACGCGCGTCTGGATCCCGTCGGCATGACACTGTCCGCGGTGGGTCTACTCGGCGTGCTGTACCCGCTGGCGGTCGGCCGGGAAAGCGGCTGGCCGCCAATGCTACTGGGACTACTGGCCGCATCGGCACTGCTGCTGATCGGATTGGTGGCACACCAGCGGCGACATCGCGACAATGCCGTACTGCGGGCCGAGCTGTTCAGCGATCGGCGCTTCGCCGTGGGCGCGATCCTGATGATCGGGTTCTACCTGTTGTTCGCCGCCTTCCCCGTCACCGTGTCCGTGACGTTCCAGTCGGGGTTGCGGTATTCGGCACTGGACACCGGGCTGCTCATGCTCCCGTGCGCACTCGGCGCCATAGCCGGCGCGGTCACCTCGCCGATCCTGGTGTCTCGCTCGGGCTCTCGGACGCTGACATTCGGCATGGCGCTCGTCGCCGCGGCGACGGCATTACTCGCGGCTACCATCGACCCCGCCCAGGCGGCGGTCGACACTCCGGCGGTCATCGGCTCGGTCCTGCTCGTCGGCGTCGGGATGGGCTGGTTCGCGGCCCCGTTGCAGGCGGTACTGGTCTCGGGCGTCACCGACGACACCTCCGGCTCCGCGTCCGGCACCGTTCCGACCATTCAGCAGGTGGGCAGCGCCGCCGGCCCCGCAGTCCTGGGGACACTACTGTTCGCCGAAGTCGCCACCTCCGCCGACGAGGGCATCGGCCAGGCGACCATGCTGCTCGCTCGCGAGATCACGGGCGCCGAACCCGCACGCCGCACCGCGATCATCGAATTCGCCTCCTGCGCACACACGACACTGACCTCGGCCGCGCCCGACCTGACCTCCACCACCTGCCGGATCGGCGACCCGACGACCGCCGCGAGTCTCGAGGCGGCGGCTCGGCTGGCCAACGCGCACAGCTACCTGTCCGCCTACCAGAGCGTGCTGTGGGTCATCACTGCCATCGCAACCGGTTTGACGCTGATCACGCTCGTTCTCCCCCGGAGTATCTCGTGACCGCCCGGCCGACCACACACCACGCGATCGACCATCAGCGAGCACAGCACAGCCCGGATGACGCACCGCCCCGGTCCATTCCGCCGTTCGCACGTCTGCCGGTGACCGTGATCATGGGCATCACCGGAACGATTCTGCTCCTGCGCGCGGATCGATACGACTATTTCGGTGACGAGCTGTACTTCCTCGCAGCCGGTCGCCGCCCCTCGCTCGCCTACCCCGACCAGGGTGCGCTCGTGCCGCTGCTGGCCCGGCTGTCCGACACGCTGGCTCCCGGATCGCTGGTGGCCCTTCGGCTTCCGGCCATCCTGGTCAGCGTGCTCGCGATCGCCGTCACCGCCGCCTTGGCCCGCGAGTTCGGCGGCGGGCGCGACGCGCAGGTGCTGGCCGCACTCGCCTACGCCACCTGTCCGTTTCTGCTCTCCCAGGCGGCGTCGCTGTCCACCTTCGCTTTCGACGCCACCCTCTCGGCGGCGCTGGTCTGGCTGCTGGTGCGCTGGATCCGGACCCGCCGCGATCGGCTGCTGCTGTCGGCCGGTGTGCTGGTCGCTGTCGACCTTCAGGTCAAATGGCTTGTTCTGGTGCTACTCGCCGGTCTCGCCGCCGGGATCGTAGTGACCGGGCCGCGAACGGTACTACGTCGACCGCTGCTGTGGGTAGCGGTAGCGGGCGTCGCGATCAGCGCGACACCGGGCTTGCTCTGGCAGGCTCGCCACGGCTGGCCGCAGCTGGCGATGGGCGGCGTGATCCGGGACGAACAGGGATCTGCCACCGGCGGCGCCGCCGGACTGCTTCCCCAGCACGCGCTGCTTCTCGGAGCCTTCGGTGCACTCCTATTCTGTTGCGGCGCATGGTTTCTCGTCAGACATTCGACGCTACGCCCGTACCGACTCCTCGCTGTCGCCCTCGCCGTTCAGATAGCGTTCATCCTGACCACCGGATCTCGGCCGTATTACCTGGCCGCGTTCTTTCCGGCGGTGATAGCTGTGGGCGCGGTCGGCTTCTTCGCTCGCACCAGGAGCCGATGGCCGACTCTGGTCGCCTCGGCAGGGATCGCGCTGGCCACGGCGATCGCGGTGGGGGCGGTGCTCGCACTGCCGGTGGCCGTGACCGAACCCACGACCACCTCCGGTCAGCTGTTCACACGTCTGCGACTCAACGGCACCACCGGCTGGGAACACCTCCGCGACGCTGCCGAAGAGGCGTACCAGAGTGTGGATTCCGCACAGCGGGCGCGAACCGTCATCGTCACCTCCACCTACTGGCAGGCGGGTGCGCTCGACTACAGCCCCGGCCGGGATCTGCCTGCGGTCTACAGCCCCAACCGCGGTTTCGCGCCCTTCGGCCCGCCACCGGAGACCAGCACAACCGTCCTCTACGTCGCACCCACGACCGCCGAAATCACGCTGCGTCGATTCTTTTCCGATGTGGAGCCACTCGTTCGTTTCGACGACCCCCTCGGATTTCCCGGAATCGACCGTGGTGTGACGGTCTGGCGCTGCGACAACCGGCGCCGATCGTGGGCCGAAAGCTGGCCTGCTCTCACCACTCTCGTCGTCGACAAACATCTCTGATCGCCCAGCGAAAGGACCGAGCGATGCACACCACCGAAGTTGCCTGGTTCCACCGATCGTGGACGCTGCGCGATCTGATCGCGCGCAAACAGGGCCGCACCGTCTCGGTCGTCATTCCGGCCCTGAACGAACAGGACACCGTCGCCGCGGTCATCGCCTCGGTGCGTGAGCTGGTCGGCACCCTGGTCGACGAACTGATCGTCCTCGACTCCGGCTCCACCGACGACACGATCGGGCGCGCCACGGCGGCCGGTGCCGTCGTGTACACCCGGGAACAAGCCTTGCCCGGACTGCTGCCACGGCCGGGCAAGGGTGAGGCACTGTGGCGATCGCTGGCGGTGGCCACCGGCGATCTCATCGTCTTTCTCGATTCCGATCTGATCGACCCGAATCCACGATTCGTGCCCGCCCTGGTAGCTCCCTTGCTGTTCGAGACACATACCCAGTTGGTCAAGGGCTGCTATCGACGACCGCTGCGCACGGACAGTCCAGGTCACTACGGCGGTGGCCGGGTCACCCAACTCGTCGCACGCCCGCTGCTCACGGCGCTCGCACCGCCGCTCGCCGACATCATGCAGCCCCTCGGCGGCGAATATGCCGCCACGGCAGAACTTTTGACCTCGCTGCCCTTCGCGCCCGGGTACGGCGTCGAAATCGGCATCCTGCTCGACACCTGGATGCGATTCGGGGCCGATGTCATCGAGCAGGTCGATCTGGGCACCCGCGTGCATCGCAATCGTCCCACCCACGAGCTCGCGGTGATGAGCCGGCAGATCATCGCGACGATGTTCGCCCGCCTCGGCGTTCGGGATTCCCAGCTCGGGCTGCGCCAGTTCCTGCCCGATCAGGGCGTCTGGCGCAGCACCGTCAGTGACATCTCGCTGGCGGATCGGCCGCCGATGGCGACCATCTCCGATCGTCCGAATACCCCGCGGCCGTCGCCGGCCGCGCTCCGATGCCCCTAGGACTTCTCATGATTCGACGCGTCGCGTTCACAAACGCCCGACGGAGTGTCCTGGCCGCCGCTCTGGTGCTCACCGCAGCCCCGACCTGGCTCGGTTCCGCCGCGGCGGAGCCACCTCCGAGCGGCACCCGGATCGAGATCGTCGGCAAGTCCGCCGACCGG
>NZ_JBHXVZ010000021.1:0-3400 GCF_042672005.1 Nocardia sp. NPDC127579
CTGATTTCCAGGTGAAGGTGCGTGGTCTGCGGATCGAGTTGGGTGAGATCGAGTCGGCGTTGACGGCGTTGGACGAGGTGGCCCAAGCCGTTGTCGTGGTCCGCGAGGACGAGCTGACCGGCGCACAGCTGGTCGCCTACCTGGTTCCGGCGGACGCGGCGATCGACCTCGGCACGGTGCGCGCGGAGGTGGCGGCGCAACTTCCGGCGTACATGGTTCCCGCGGCCTTCGTAGTACTCGACGCCTTCCCCCTCAACGCTTCGGGCAAGCTCGATCGAAAGGCCTTGCCGCAGCCGGTATTCGAGGCACGTGAGTTCCGCACGCCGGTATCGCCGGTGCAGGAGATCGTGGCGGGTGTTTTCGCCGATCTGCTGGGCGCCGACCGGGTGGGCCTGGACGACGACTTCTTCGCCCTGGGCGGCAACTCGCTGATCGCGACGCGGGTGACCGCGCGTCTGGGCGCGGCACTGGACGTGGACGTGCCGGTCCGTGCGCTGTTCGACGCCTCGTCGGTGGAGGCGCTGGCCGCGCGGCTGGAGTCGCAGACCGGTCAGGGCACACGTCCCCGGTTGACGGTGCGACCGCGGCCCGACGAGGAATTGGTGCCGCTGTCGTTCGCGCAGCAGCGGATGTGGTTCCTCAACCAATTCGACAAGTCTTCCTCGGCCTACAACCTGCCGTTCGCCATCCGGCTGTCGGGTGAGCTCGATGTCGCCGCTCTGCAAGCCGCTATCGGTGACCTGGTCGCGCGGCACGAGTCGCTGCGCACGGTCTTCCCGGACAGCGATGCCGGGCCGGCGCAGCAGGTGCTGGACGCCGCCGGCGTCGTGCCGGATCTGGACCTGCTGCGAGTCACCGATGCCGACCTGTTCGAACATCTGATCACGCTGGCCGCTGCGGGTTTCGATGTCAGCACCGAAACGCCGCTGCGCGTCCGGCTGTTCCAGCTCGGCGCCTCGGAGTATGTGCTCGGTGTGGTCGCGCATCACATCGCCGCCGACGGCTGGTCGCTGGCGCCGCTGGCCCGCGACATCATGGTCGCCTACAGCGCGCGGACCGCCGGCGTCGGGCCGGCCTGGGCGCCGCTGCCGGTGCAGTACGCCGACTACGCGGTGTGGCAGCGTGAGGTGTTGGGTGCTGAGGATGATCCGGAGTCGTTGATTTCGGGGCAGACTCGGTATTGGGTGTCGCAGTTGGCGGATTTGCCGGATGAGTTGGTGTTGCCGGTTGATCGGGTGCGTCCGCCGGTGGCGAGTTTCCGGGGTGGTCGGGTTTCTGTTGATGTTTCGGCGGAGATTCAGCAGCGTTTGGTGGTGTTGAGTCGTCAGCACAATGCGTCGGTGTTCATGGTTTTGCATGGTGCGCTGGCGGTGTTGTTGTCGCGGTTGTCGGGTTCTGAGGATGTGGCGATCGGTACGCCGATTGCGGGTCGTGGTGAGCAGGCTCTCGATGATTTGGTCGGGATGTTTGTGAATACGTTGGTGTTGCGTTCTCGGGTTGATGGTGGGGAGTCGTTTACCGAGTTCTTGGGTCGTGTTCGGGAGACGGATCTGGCGGCGTTCGGGCATGCGGATGTGCCGTTCGAGCGTTTGGTGGAGGTGTTGAATCCGGCGCGTTCGCAGGCTCGGCATCCGTTGTTCCAGGTGATGCTCGCGGTACAGAACCTGAGCCGGCCCACGCTCGAGCTCGACGGTCTGGCGGTGCGGGCCGAGGAGCTCGACGTCGAACTGGCGAAGTTCGATCTGCAGTTCACCCTGACCGAGGTCGATGGTGGCGGCTGGACGCTCGAATTGACCTACGCCACAGATCTTTTCGACGAGTCGACGGCCGCTGAGATCGCCTGGCGCTGGGTGCGCGTCCTCGAGGCTATCGCTGCCGACGAGTCGGCGACGGTGGGCAGCATCGATATTCTGCGTGTGGATGAGCGTGCTGAGTTGGTGGCGCGTGTGGGTGTGGCTGCTGAGCCGGTGCGGACGTTGCCGGAGTTGTTGGCCGAGGCGGTGGCTGGTGATCCGCGTGCGCCGGCGGTGGTGTTCGAGGGGACAGCTCTGTCGTATGCGGAGGTGGATGCTCGGTCGAATCGTTTGGCGCGGTTGCTGATCGAGCGTGGTGTGGGTGTCGAGGATGTGGTCGCGGTGACGGTGCCGCGGTCGGAGTTGTCGTATCTGGCGACGTGGGCGATTGCGAAGTCCGGTGGTGCGTTCTTGCCGGTGGCGTCGGATCTGCCGGGTGATCGTGTCGAGTACATGCTCGGTGATTCGGGTGCGCGTGTGGGTGTGACGGTGTCGTCGGTGCGTGCGCAGTTGCCGGGTTCGGTGGATTGGGTGGTGCTCGACGAGCTCGATGTGGATGGTTATTCCCATGCGCCGCTGCATGATCGGGATCGGCTGCGGCCGCTGTTGCCGCAGCATCCGGCGTATGTGATCTACACTTCCGGCACCACCGGCCGCCCCAAGGGTGTGGTCGTGAGTCATGCCGGTCTGGCGAATTTCCGGGCGGAGCAGAACGAGCGTTATGGGCTCGATGGTTTCACTCGCGCTTTGCATTTCGCGTCCCCGAGCTTCGACGCTTCGGTGCTGGAATTCCTGCTCGCCGTGGGTAGCGGCGGCGCGCTGATCGTGGTGCCGCCGGGCACCTACGGCGGTGCGGAGTTGGCGGAATTGATTCGCGAGGAGCGAGTCACGCACGCGATGCTGACGCCGTCGGTACTGGCGTCGATGGATCCCGCCGCGTTGGCCGGTCTGCGGGTCGTGATCGCCGGTGGTGAGGCGGTTTCCGCCGACCTGATCACCAAGTTCGCTGCCGGCGGGCGCAAGTTCTTCAATGCCTACGGTCCCACCGAGGCGACCATTGCCAGCAATATCAGTGACGCGTTGTCCCCGGGCGATCGTGTGACCGTGGGCGCCCCGATTCGGGGCATGCATGCCCTGGTGCTGGATTCTCGGTTGCAGCCGGTTCCCGTCGGGGTGGCGGGCGAGCTCTACCTGTCGGGCATTCAGCTGGCCCGGGGCTATCTCGGACGCGCCGGACTGACCGCGGATCGGTTCGTGGCCGATCCCTTTGCCGACGGTCAGCGGATGTATCGCACCGGTGATGTGGTGCGCTGGACCGCTGAGGGCACCGTCGAGTATGTGGGCCGCTCGGATTTCCAGGTCAAGGTCCGTGGTTTCCGGATCGAGCTGGGCGAGATCGATGCGGCGCTGACCGTCGATCCCAGTGTCGATTTCGCCGTCACCGTCGGTCACACCGGGTCCGCAGGCGTGACGATGCTCGTGTCGTATGTCGTTGCGGTGCCGGGATATGTCATCGATGTCGCCGAGTTGTCGGCTGATCTCGGGCGGCGGTTGCCGAGTTATATGGTGCCGTCGTCGATCGTGGTGATCGATCAGGTTCCGTTGAC
>NZ_JBHXVZ010000022.1:0-3251 GCF_042672005.1 Nocardia sp. NPDC127579
TGTTAGGCGACGCTGAAAATGCCGATCAACCAGGCGTTGAAGATGCCGACCATCAGAGGCAAGAGAACCCCGCCGGGCATAGCCGCAGCGGGGTCCTCATCGGCGAGGTGTCGCCGATCGTCGGCAAGGTGCCCGATGTCAGTCGCCGATCACCTCGCTGACAGCGGAGCGGGCCGCGACCTCGTCGACGAGGCTCTTGCCCGCCGCGAACGTGGCGACCAGAGACTGCAACGCGAGGTTGTTGACCGCGCGGGGAAACCCGCGCGAGGTGGTGTGGATCAGGCTGATCGCGTCCTCGGTGAACAACGGATCCGCCCGCCCCGACAGCTTCAGATGGTGGGCGATGTAGCTGGTCGTCTCCGCCGAGGTCATCCCGGGCATGGTGTAGCGCAACGCGGTTCGCTGCTCGAGCGCGGCCAGGACCGCGAGTTTCATGGTGCGCCGCAGCGTCGGCTGCCCGACCAGAAGACAGGCCAGCGGCGAGTCCTGATCGAGATTGGTGTTGGTCAGCATTCGAACCGATTCGAGTTGTTCGTAGTTCATCAGATGCGCTTCATCGATGACCAGAACCGGTGTGCGGCCACGTTCTTCACGTTCAGCGACCAGGGCTTTGCTGGCCTGGACCATCAACCGCGAACCCAGGTGAGCGACGTGCTGACCGAAAGCGTTGACGATCTCCTCGTGGATGCCACGAACCCCGATCATCGGGTTCGGGATATAGATCACCGTGTGCCGGGAGGGATCCAGGCCGGCCAAAACGGTGCGGACCGACACCGTTTTCCCGGCCCCGACCTCTCCGGTGACCACCCCGATGGAACGTTCGCTGATGCACCAGCTGATCCGCGCGACGGCCTCGTTGTGGGAGGCGTGGCGGTGCAGCATTCCCGGGGCGAGGTCACGCCCGAACGGGGTGCGGGTGAAACCGTAATGGGCCTGCAATTTCTCGATCATGAGAGCTTGTGTTTCTTTCCGAAGTCGTTGCGGGAAGGTCTATTCGGGGATATCGAGGTCCAGGACCGAGGGGTCCTCGGCCGGGTTCCAGCCCAGTGCGGCGTAGTTGACCTTGGCGGCCAGCTCGTCGGTGTGCTGGTTGTCGATGAGTTCGAGGTAGTCGATGCCGGTGCTCGGCTGGGGCGCCTCGGCGGGGATCTCGGGTTTGGCCTTGGGGTGGGAGTGCCGGTTGATCTGGAACGGCAACGCTGTTCCGGCGTCGTGGCCTTCGTGGCGGACCCGCAGAAACGTCAGGTCGAACGGGTCGAACACCAACTCGACCCGGCGCCCGACCAGGCCGGGATCGACCTGGTAACGGTTGCCGTGCAACGACACCAACGCCGTTTTCGACACCGTCCGATGCTCGGACCAGCGGAAAGCCTCGGCCAGATCCTCCGGCGAGGGGACCGCGAACGGCGCGGCCTCCAACCACCGCGCCAACGGCGCGAACCCGGTCTCGGAATGCGTCCGCCGGTGATAGACGGTTTCGACCCAGGCGGCGAACAAACGGTTCATCTCCGCCAGGTCCTGGACCTGGCGCCCGACTTCGCCGTCCCCGGCGGCGATCTCGACGGTGAACTCACCATTGACGGTGCGGAAGAACCGCTCGATCTTGCCCCGGCCCTGCGGGCGGCCGGGCTGGGAATGGATCAACTTGATCCCCAGCTTCGCGCAGGCCCGCAAAAGCCACGAATCAACGAATGCCGACCCATTGTCGACATAGACATATCGCGGAATTCCCCTGGCCGCCAATGCAGGTCGCAGCGCGGCCGCCAGGCGGACGGTGTCCTCGGCGAAACCCCACCGATGCCCGACGATCGCGCGGGAATGATCGTCGATGAACGCGAACAGATAGGTTTTGCGGCCGTTGACCCGGGGCCCGTGCAATGCGTCCCCGGTCCACATTTCATTCGGACGCTCGGCCTCGAACCGGCCGAACGTCGCCGGCTCGGCCGGAGCGTGCAACGCGGTCAACCCGGTGCGCACGAACATCCGCTGCAAGGTCCGCTCATCGGGCGCCCACCCGTGCTGTGCCCGCAGAATCCGCTGGATCTGGGCGGCGCTGCGGCTCGGGTTCTCCTTCTTCAACGCCGAGGCCAGCTCGAACACCTCCGGCGGTGTGCGCGGCTGGGATTGGCGCGTGGAAGGCACCAGCGCATCGAACCCGTGACGCCGCCACTGCTGGATCCAGCGATCCAGGGTCCAGCGGGTGATCCGCACTACCCGCCCGTCCGGGTCGGTATGGGGCTCAGCGGCGAGTTTACGGACCAGAGCACCCCGCTGACGCGGAGTCAGCGACGCATCAGCGGCCTCGCGGATCAGCATGTATCGGAACAACGCGATCGCCTGAGCGCGCTCGCGCCGCGCCTTGTCTTCTTCATCGGCCTTCGACATTCCTCGTCGGCACCTCCTCCAGGTCAAACGACAGACCCGCCGAAAATGCCTTGCCCCAACCGATTTCGGCAGAGTCAGTTCGTGTTGGACCCCGAACCCGGCCACCTCGGCGACAACAAACGCCCCGACGAAGCCGCTACCGCGACCGACCAGGGCGACACCTGCCCGACGCCGGGCCATCGCGATCCCGCCGCGACCGCAGCGCCGATCACGGCCGAGACCGCGTCGGCGAAGGCCGAGCCCGAGCAGGCCGGCGGCACCGGATCGACCCCGACATCGACCAGCAGCCGGGTGAACCACACCCGCAGCACCGCCGCGCGCGCAGCGAACCGGCGAAACCAGCCCCGCACCGTTTCCACCGCACGACCCAGCATCGCCGCCACCGCGCGAGCACCCGCCCCCGCGGCCTTGGCCGCCAGCGCCGCGCCGATCACCACCGCCATATCCGCCCGCCTGACCAGCGCGAACACCGGGAGAAGAACATGGGAACCCGCACACGAACCACACCGAGACCGGCGCGGACGTACCCGCACCGAACCACGCGCACCGCGCAACTCCCGCGTCCTGGCCCACCCCCACGGACGCAGAACGCCCCCGCAATCGGGGCACTCGAACTCACCATTGGCCAACCTGGATTCGACTCGAACCGCGTCCGCGCCTACCGTGATCACAGCGTCTCCATGCGCTACACGGCCCTCTCGGACAGCACTTCGCCAAAAGTCACCGGGAGGGCCTTCGCGTGCCCGAATCGGCAAGGTGCCGCCGCCAATCAACACAACCCCGAAACTGGCACGCACCAGAAATCGTCGGCAGACATCATGCACTCAAATCGCCTGCGACGTAGGCATATTGAGTGCCGTCCAACA
>NZ_JBHXVZ010000023.1:0-2713 GCF_042672005.1 Nocardia sp. NPDC127579
TCCCGAGTAGCAGCGGGCCCGTGAAATCTGCTGTGAATCTGCCGGGACCACCCGGTAAGCCTGAATACTCCCTGGTGACCGATAGCGGACTAGTACCGTGAGGGAAAGGTGAAAAGTACCCCGGGAGGGGAGTGAAATAGTACCTGAAACCGTGCGCTTACAATCCGTCAGAGCCTGTGAACACTTCAGTGTGTTGTGGGTGATGGCGTGCCTTTTGAAGAATGAGCCTGCGAGTTAGTGGCATGTGGCGAGGTTAACCCGTGTGGGGTAGCCGTAGCGAAAGCGAGTCCGAATAGGGCGTTCGAGTCGCATGTTCTAGACCCGAAGCGGAGTGATCTACCCATGGCCAGGGTGAAGCGACGGTAAGACGTCGTGGAGGCCCGAACCCACTTAGGTTGAAAACTGAGGGGATGAGCTGTGGGTAGGGGTGAAAGGCCAATCAAACTCCGTGATAGCTGGTTCTCCCCGAAATGCATTTAGGTGCAGCGTCACGTGTTTCACACCGGAGGTAGAGCTACTGGATGGTCTAGGGGGCCCACAAGCTTACCGAAATCAGCCAAACTCCGAATGCCGGTGTGTGAGAGCGTGGCAGTGAGACTGCGGGGGATAAGCTTCGTAGTCGAGAGGGAAACAGCCCAGATCGCCGGCTAAGGCCCCTAAGCGTGTACTAAGTGGAAAAGGATGTGGGGTCGCGAAGACAACCAGGAGGTTGGCTTAGAAGCAGCCACCCTTGAAAGAGTGCGTAATAGCTCACTGGTCAAGTGATCCTGCGCCGACAATGTAGCGGGGCTCAAGTACACCGCCGAAGCCGCGGCACTCACACAATACGTCCGTCACAGACCACGGTTTGTGACGCAGCGGTGTGGGTGGGTAGGGGAGCGTCGTATGGCCATGGAAGCGGCGGAGTGATCCAGCCGTGGAGGCCATGCGAGTGAGAATGCAGGCATGAGTAGCGAAAGACGAGTGAGAAACTCGTCCGCCGAATGACCAAGGGTTCCTGGGCCAGGTTAATCCGCCCAGGGTGAGTCGGGACCTAAGGCGAGGCCGACAGGCGTAGTCGATGGACAACGGGTTGATATTCCCGTACCCGTGTATCCGCGCCAAATATCGAATCAGCTTTGCTAACCATCCAAATGTTCTCTTATCAAGCCTTCGGGCGAGAAGGGGGATTGCTGCATGGGACCCGGGTTGTAGTAGGTAAGCGATGGGGTGACGCAGGAAGGTAGCTGGGCCAGTCAGTGGTTGTACTGGTGTAAGCCTGTAGGGCGCAACATAGGCAAATCCGTGTTGCATTCAGCCTGAGAGGTGATGCGTAGCCGATTGAGGCGAATTCAGTGATCCTATGCTGCCGAGAAAAGCCTCTAGTGAGTTGGTACACGGCCCGTACCCCAAACCGACACAGGTGGTCAGGTAGAGAATACTGAGGCGATCGAGAGAACTGTGGTTAAGGAACTCGGCAAAATGCCCCCGTAACTTCGGGAGAAGGGGGACCATGCCTGGTGACCGGTTTTACACCGTGAGCTGGGGGTGGTCGCAGAGACCAGAGAGAAGCGACTGTTTACTAAAAACACAGGTCCGTGCGAAGTCGTAAGACGATGTATACGGACTGACGCCTGCCCGGTGCCGGAAGGTTAAGAGGACCGGTTAGCGCCCTTCGGGGTGCGAAGCTGAGAATTTAAGCCCCGGTAAACGGCGGTGGTAACTATAACCATCCTAAGGTAGCGAAATTCCTTGTCGGGTAAGTTCCGACCTGCACGAATGGCGTAACGACTTCTCTGCTGTCTCAACCACAGACTCGGCGAAATTGCATTACGAGTAAAGATGCTCGTTACGCGCGGCAGGACGAAAAGACCCCGGGACCTTCACTATAGCTTGGTATTGGTGTTCGGTACGGTTTGTGTAGGATAGGTGGGAGACTGTGAAACCTAGACGCTAGTTTGGGTGGAGTCGTCGTTGAAATACCACTCTGATCGTATTGGACTTCTAACCTCGGACCATGATCTGGTTCAGGGACAGTGCCTGGTGGGTAGTTTAACTGGGGCGGTTGCCTCCTAAAATGTAACGGAGGCGCCCAAAGGTTCCCTCAGCCTGGTTGGCAATCAGGTGTCGAGTGCAAGTGCACAAGGGAGCTTGACTGTGAGAGTGACAGCTCGAGCAGGGACGAAAGTCGGGACTAGTGATCCGGCACCGGCAAGTGGAAGCGGTGTCGCTCAACGGATAAAAGGTACCCCGGGGATAACAGGCTGATCTTCCCCAAGAGTCCATATCGACGGGATGGTTTGGCACCTCGATGTCGGCTCGTCGCATCCTGGGGCTGGAGTAGGTCCCAAGGGTTGGGCTGTTCGCCCATTAAAGCGGCACGCGAGCTGGGTTTAGAACGTCGTGAGACAGTTCGGTCTCTATCCGCCGCGCGCGTTAAGAAACTTGAGGAAGGCTGTCCCTAGTACGAGAGGACCGGGACGGACGAACCTCTGGTGTGCCAGTTGTGCTACCAAGTGCATTGCTGGTTGGCTACGTTCGGAAGGGATAACCGCTGAAAGCATCTAAGCGGGAAGCCTGTTCCAAGATGAGGTTTCTCTCCCACTTGATGGGTTAAGGCCCCCTACAGACCATGGGGTTGATAGGCCGGAACTGGAAGCACAGTAATGTGTGGAGGTGACTGGTACTAATAGGCCGAGGGCTTATTAACGAAGAGGCTACGCGTCCACTGTGC
>NZ_JBHXVZ010000024.1:0-1434 GCF_042672005.1 Nocardia sp. NPDC127579
GGGTTGGTGCCCTGGATGCCCAGGGCGGTGGGGTGTAGCTCATGTCGGTTTGCCTTTGGTGAGGCTCCGAAGGACTGGCTGCCCCGCCGTGCTGGACGCTCCGGCTGCTGATTGAGAGCTTGTTGCGGATCGTCGCTGTTCAGGGATCTGTCGGCGGGGTTGTCCACGGGCGCACCAACGTTCGAGTCAGGAGCACGTGGGTGAATGTTCGCCCGGAGATATGGGTCGGTATCGATGTCGGCAAGGCAGCGCATCACGCCTGCGCGGTCGATGAGACCGGCAAGACGGTGTTCAGCCAGAAAATCGGCAACGATCAGGCCGCGATCGAGGCGTTGATCGCGCGCGCCGGCCGGGCCGCGCAGCGGGTGCGGTGGGCGATCGATCTGAACAGTCCGTTGGCGTTGTTGCTGATCACGGTCCTGCTCGCGGCTGATCAGGCGGTGACGTATGTGCCGGGCCGGGTGGTCAACACGATGAGCCACGGATTCCGTGGTGAGGCCAAGACCGACGCCAAAGACGCGAAGGTGATCGCCGAAACCGCGCGGATGCGTCGTGATCTGGGCCAGGTCGCGATGCCTGGTGAGCTGGTGGTCGGGCTGACCCAGCTGACCGGCTATCGCACCGATTTGATGTCGGACTGGGTCGCTGGGATCAACCGGTTGCGGGGCCTGCTCGGCTCGATCTTCCCGGCCTTGGAGGCCGCGTTCGACTACTCGAACCGGACCCCGTTGATCCTGGTCGCCGGGATGTGCACTCCTGCCGAGATTCGTGCCGTCGGAATCGACGGTGTCGCAACATATCTCAGCGATAGCGGCGCGTGGAAACCGGCGATCGGCAAGACCGCGGTCGCGGCCGTCGACGCCGCGCAGCGCCAGGGCCTGGCTCTGCCCGGCGAGGCCGATACCGCCATGCTGGTCAAACGGATCGCGGCCAAGTTGCTGGACCTCGATCGCGAGATCAAGGACACCGATAAACTCATCACCGCCCGGTTCCGGGCGCACCCGTGGGCCCGGATCGTCGAATCGCTGCCCGGCATGGGGCCGGGTCTGGGTGCGGAATTCCTCGTAGGCACCGGTGGTGACCTGGCGAATTTCGCCAGCGCCGGCCGTTTGGCGTCCTACGCCGGCCTGGTGCCGGTCCCTCGTGACTCCGGTCGCGTGTCGGGCAATCTGCACCGGCCCAAGCGCTACAACCGCCGCCTGCGGCGGGTGTTCTATATGGCCGCGCTGTCGAGCCTGCGTCACGAGAACGGGCCGTCGCGGCGGTTCTACGACCGCAAACGAGGTGAACGGCAGATCCATGTCCAGGCCCTGTTAGCCCTGGCTCGGCGGTTGGTCGATGTCTTGTGGGCCCTGCTGCGAGACGGACGCGAATTCAGCATCGACAGACCGGCTTTGGGTGTCGTTATGGCTTGACAAGTTCATTGAGAGTCCT